>NZ_FNVG01000024.1 GCF_900107935.1 Vibrio hangzhouensis
CCTTTCTTTAAGTTTTAGAACAAAACGACCACTATTCCAACTACTGATCGTTTGTAATCAAATAGCTATATACTCAAGTGACCTCAAGATGTAGGACTCAGAGCTTCATCAAGGTGTTCAGTTCAAGGAAAATAGTTGAAGGAATGGCTATTCCCTTTCGAAGCTATTTGACGCAGAAATGAGCACCTTGATGAGCTCCCAAAGGGCGAGTTTACTTGGCTTATATGCTTTGTTAGCGATTTTCGATTTAGAGCCACTAGATCTTCAAATCACTGCCGCGCCTAGAAGCCAAGTAATTCTCGCTGAACAAGCATCTTGAGGTTACTTGAGTATAGTGCCCTATCAAGGCTATAGTGCAGTGAGGCGAGTATCTCAATTGGAATGGCAACGGCAATATTTACATATTCAACAGCGTCGGATATGCCATAGACATAAGCGCAGTCCAAACCAGAGTATTCGGGTTTATCAGGTAAGGTAAATGAACCATTTTCGTTTGCTTTGAGGTATCGACGTCCTTGCAGCTCGTAAACAACGTCCGCAAACAAAATCGGGCTCTGGCAAGTTGACACCAGATCCAATAAGTCCGTTTGTTGCAGGCAGCCATTTAACTCATTAAAGTTAAAGGTCTTAATCATCAGTTGATTCATCACATTCATATCGATGTCAACAATCGTCGAGGACGTATGTATGCTATCAATACTGGAGATCTCGACCTCTAGCTGACATTTTGTAGAGTAGACCAGTCTTCCGTGTTCCACTCTAGTTGAGGCGATTACACAAAAATCGGACGACAAATGACAGCTGTAACCGGTGGTGATTGGTATTGCTTTGCTGATACTGGCTTTGTTGCTCACCGAGATTTCGTGGTTTACCGCATCCATAAGTTGGGTTCTAGGAATCACCACGGTGCCATCAGGCAGCACGGAATGTGCTATGGAGTTAATAACTGCAGGCTTTAACTGAAACTGCTTCGGGACTGGGATTGCCACACCTTTATATAAGTGGCACCTCACACAAAATGAAAACTGATTCAAAATGCATCGCAAAACGATCGGCTTATCGCTAGCGGACAGGGGCTGATACGCGTAAATCCCACAACCATAATCTTTGAACACTCCAGAGCCTTGTTCGCACCACACTTGTTGCGGAATTACATCCAATATTAGTCTGTGACTCTCTACTAGATAGGCCCATGAAAACACAAACAACCCGCTTTCAAATCTGATCAGGTGTCGGGAGTACCCTGTATCTTTCATCGCAATACCCTTTTTTAATACTCAATGAGTTTGGGTGCGCAGCGGATACTTTAGTTCTTGCCTGATTTGGCCAGCCGACATTGGACGGTAGAAGAAATAGCCCTGAATATAGTCAACGTCAATGGATTTAAGAGTTTCAAGCTCAGAAGCTTTCTCTACTCCCTCTGCCACAACTTTAATGTCCAAATCATGCGACAATTGACGTAACATGTTTACGGCAAAATACTTCTGCTTAATCGCATCGATATCCGAAATAAATTTTCGATCAATCTTCAATTCATCAAAATGAAAATCACTAAAATATGAAAATGATGAATTACCAGTGCCAAAATCATCCACCGCTATTTTTACGCCTGCTGCTCGTATTCTCTCCAGTAGATTCGAGTTGTTGAAGTTATTCTCAAAGTAAGCAGTTTCAGTAATTTCTATAGTCACCTCACTATTTTCAAGAGGCGAATTGTCCACCAACTTAAACAATTCCTCCAGATGTGTGTAGTGCTTTCCAGAGTCTGCCAAAGAACAGTTAAGCGACAAATCAAGTTTGTAAGGCACTACCTGTTTAATTTCTACGAATTCAGAAATGGCTCTTTCGGCAACGATAAGGTCTAATTTGGAAATTAAGTTAAGCTCTTCTGCTAGATGAATCATCTCTTGTACCGTGTAAGAAACATCTTTAAAACTGAACCTGCACAATGCCTCCAGTTTGACGACCTGACTGGTTTTGATGTCAACAATAGGCTGAAAATGAACATCTATGCCGTTATTTCTAATCGCGTCGATAAGAAGTTGTTCCAGTCGTCTCTTGCGTATGTTCGCTTGTACCATTTTCTCATCGTAGAAATTGACGCTACTCGAACTTGAATCATGCAAGTACATGGCCTGAACAGACTGTGAGATCACCTCGTCCATATTGGCCCGATTAAAACCATGAAGTGCGACACCGATTTGTCCGTCAGCGATATCATTCACAAGGTGATCATCTAAATATTTGCGTAGCCCTTTGAAGAACTGCTTAATGCGCACATTGACGGTTCGTAACTCATTGATATCATCCTGTCTGATCGTAATCAGTACAACAAAAGTATTTCTTCCCAGATACCCAAAGCTGTCCATTTCATGAAAAGATTTGAGCGCACTGAGCACCTTATTCCTCGATTGGCGTTCGAGTTCACTGTAAAACCTTGGTTTAAAACTAAGAATTATGTGTTTGCCACCTTTTTTGGAAAGTTTACTGGCACTATGGCGAAATGCGACCTCGTCAAGAATCTCCCCTGATACCAGTTTGATGTCTTTGATATTGCTCGTGTCTTCAGCCGCTGAATGTTGCTGGCCGAAGAAACTGTATACGTACATCAGACTGTTATCAGACAATGCGAGCCTTTTAACTCTGACGGTTTCAAGATGCACTTCCGACTCTCGAGAATGAGTTATCATTGCCCCTTTCCAAACACCAAGCAGTTCGATCATCCCCTTAAATGCCTTGATGTGTTTCTCGTCGCTTTGAAACAGAGGAGTGTCTGCAATGTCTCGACCCACGATACTGACAATTGACACGTTATGCTCATAGCACAGCCGAGTGTTCGCAAACAATACCTCATGGTTTTTGCTAGTAATCATGATGCCACGCGAAGGATCGTCCAACAGATGCTCCACGACAGCCAGAGACTCGGTGTTCCGATCAACCGTTGACAGCAACTGAACACTGCCTTTTACTGAATTATCAGCTATCAGATAAATCTCAAACTTCACCACCAATAGCTGTCCCCGGGAAGTTTCAAGGGCGACTGGCAGGGCTGTAGGTAGTCCATTGAACTGCACGTCGCGCACGGACGCCAAAATTTGATTAATGTTCGCCATGGATGGCGCCATAATAAGCTGCGCATTACTTCGAAAGCCCAACAAATTTTGCCAAAATGCCCCGGATGATACCGACGAGGTCACCTCAGACAGATGTTCAGACCAAAACACCTTATCGGCTTGTTCCTTCTCGGATAGCATGCATTTCTCACTTATTTATCAAAACCGCCAACTGGTCATACTATTAAATTAGAAGGTTTTTATATGAAATCAAACCAATATTCGTAGCAATTAAAGTTGATTAACAGACAATCCATTCTAGGTTGTAGGAAACAGGCACAAGGAATATGATCGTGAGCTATCTTTATGTTGAAAACATTTATGATGAACAATACTGCATGATTCCTCCACCCAGGACCCAGCTAAGCTTGGGCGATATCCCAGAAGAGGAACTGGAGATAAGAGAAATACTGGAGTGCTGGTGCAAGACGGGTCTATCACCATATATTGACGCGCAGTTAAGTAAGCACAATTATTGGCAGCAAGTTCGCGTTTTTAGTCGATTAAGCCGCACATTAGACACGTTATTTAGATGCAGAGCCTACTATTCTGCCGCGAAAAGAATCATCTCACTTTGGGAAGTTAATTCACTGGAAAAGCAATATCTCGACTACTTGTTAACCAAACATTCAACCTGCCACAACTCAGAAATTCGACAAATACTATCAACATTTTAATTGGATATACCCAAGTGATTTTCGCTAAACCAAGCATCTCAAGGTGACTTGGGCATATATCATTCATCTTTCAAACTCATTAATAGCTCACAGTTATCAGCCATGCTATTCTTTAGTGGTAGTAAGCAGCCAGACTGATTCATGTATAAATACGTCAATGACAAATTCGATTGCGAATATAGCCAACCCCTTCCGACTCAGGACTCATACACCGAGGAGGAGTTGCCTATTGAAGAAATTGAAGTGAGAGAAATGGTTGAGGCTTGGTACCAAAGTGGCTATATGCGTGTTTTTGGGGCAAACGATGAAAGTACGTCAGGTGGTAAAATGGCCCAGTCGCTCCGAACTCGCCAGACAGAAGAGCGCCTGACTAAACTCGAAACAACCCTGACGCACGTTCTCAAACATCGATCGTATCAGGCGGCCTTCCAACGCCTGCTGACCACATTAGAACCATCTCCTGTAAAAGAGCGCCTCAACTATTTGTTGAGCAAAGTAAAAAAGCAAGCTATTCGCCACTGAGCATTAGCAGCAAAGCCAGGTTAACCTAACCAACCATCAAACTGGAGCTTGTTTTGCAATTTATTGATACCTTCTTGTTGTAACTGACGCACTCTTTCCTTTGATAGCCCAAACATATCGCCAAGGCTGTCCAGAGTCAGCACCTCCTTACCAAACAAGCCAAATCGATGAATGACGATATCGCGATACTTGTCTGGAAGTGACAGAACTAACTTTTCAAGGCTTTGATGCAGTTTTTCATTGTGACAAAGGTCATACGGTTCAGGGATCGCCTCTGAGCGACAATTTTCAAGACTTTGGTACTCTTTGTCAGCGATATCGACCGATGCACTGGACTCAATAAAACCACTCATATGGATTAAGTCGCTGACGTGTGACTGAGTTCTTGCGGTCTTGTCGGCGATTTCTTTAACTGAGGGGGAGCGTTTTAGATCATTGACAATCTCCTTAGTTTGCCTGGATAGCCGATTGATTTCTTTTATCACGTGGACAGGGAGCCGGACCGTTCTCCCCGTATTCATCAACGAGGACTCGATACTTTCCCGGATCCACCATACTGCATAGGTGCTAAATCTGAATCCTTTATCGGGCTCGAACTTATCTATCGCCTTTATCAACCCAAGGTTGCCCTCTTCGATAAGATCTAGGATGGTATGATTACTCAGCCCTCTTTTGGTGTAACTGCGTGCTATCTTGACGACCAATCTAAGGTTGGATTCAATTAGTACATCTCTGGCACTCTTATCTCCGCTTCGTGCCAACGTGGCATAGTGATATTCCTGTTCAGGCGAAAGTAAATCAATACCGACAACCTCATGAATGTACTGTGAGTAAAAATCGGTACTTTTTGTATCACTCGGATGATTAAGCCTTTCTATCCTTGCGCTCATGATCAAACTCCTATGATTTATCGCGCCCCTAGCCAACTTGTTATTATGATGTGATCTGGACCGCACAGTAAGCATAGACGCGTTTAAGTTATGCATCAAAATTTACACCGATATGATCATAGAGATTTCATTATTTTTAATTAAAAAGTTTAAATTTCCTTCCATTTCACCAGCTCCGTTTAGATGGACACCACGAAAGTAGATGGAAAGCCAAAATCTGTACTATTCTTGTAACTAACTGAAGTAGATAGAATATATAATTAGAAGTCAGCGCATTGGCGGTAAAGGGGAATGGAAATGATCAACTTTGATGTGTTACGCAGCTATATGGATGACGATGAGGACATAATTCAGGCAGTGTTCACGGCATTCTTAGAGGAACACGAAGACGGTTCAGATAAAATCCTGTCACACTATACAGCGCAGAACTGGAGTGATTTATTTCTTACCGCCCATTCTCTCAAAGGTATCCTATCTAGTTTTGGTGAATCCGATACAGTAGCCAGATTGCAATCCATTGAAAATGCGACCAGAGACGGTATCGCTCCCCACGAAGACGACGTACAACATGTGATTAAAGGACTTGCAGTAATAAACCAGCAGGTTATCGATTACCTTGCCTCGGCCAGTTAACCAAGGGCTAGCAGTACAAATAATGACCAAATATGAATTTCTAGAACGATTTCAGCTTCATCAACTTGCCGACTATCATGCGAGTTCAAAAATACGCACAGCCCATATCCGCATGGATAACCTGAGACAAGCAAGTGTTCTCATTGGTTTGGTCGAACGCAATAACCGATTGAATGTCATCTTAACCAGACGAGCTCAACACCTCAAACATCATCCGGGTCAGGTAAGCTTCCCTGGTGGAAAAGTAGAAAAAAATGACAGAACGATTATCGACACCGCTCTTAGAGAGGCAAAAGAAGAAATAGGGCTCCACTATGAACAGGTTTCCGTGATTGGTCAGCTTCCTAAACTGGTCACAGTCACAGAATTTCATGTCACACCTGTTTTGGCTTTTGTTGACAGTAATTACCAGCCTGTCATTGATGCCAATGAGGTGGATACACTCTTTGAGGTTCCGTTGGAATTCCTCGCGCGCGCAGAAAATATGTCTGCTGTTAACTTCACTGTACGTGGGGCCACTCACCGAGTCTTGTCTATTCCCTATAAAGAGCACTTCATTTGGGGCGTCACAGCACAAATTATTGAAAGTTTACAAACACAGTTACAACTAAGCTAACAATATTACAACCACAGCCAATCGTTTGCTCAAACTCTCATTAGAAAAACTAATGGCAATACTTAGTCAAACTAATCTCTGGCACGTAAAAAACGTGACCCAAATAACGAAACCATCATTAGTGTCAATATCCCAACACAAATCATGACCTAGATCTAATTTTTGCGTGAGAAAAGCATGCAAAATTGCCCCCGACTTATTTCCTGTTCCCAAAAAATGAGTATCAAACTATGACTACCACAACTACTGCGGCAGCGAGCCGCTCTACGTCCAAGTGGACCTATAAAGATTTCACCTGGGCCCTCTCACTATTTGGCACAGCGGTTGGCGCTGGCGTACTTTTCCTTCCAATTAAAGCAGGTGCTGGCGGTTTCTGGCCATTAGTTATCCTAGCCCTAATCGCAGCACCAATGACTTGGTTTGCACACAAAAGCCTGGCGCGCTTCGTTCTTTCTGCTAAGAATCCAGAAGCAGACATCACCGACACAGTAGAAGAACACTTTGGTAAAACAGGTGCGAACCTCATCACTTTTGCTTACTTCTTCGCTATCTATCCAATCGTACTAATCTACGGTGTAGGTATCACAAACACCGTTGATTCATTCCTGGTAAACCAAATGGGTATGGAATCTATTCCACGTTGGTTGCTATCAGGCTGTCTGATTGCGGCAATGACTTGTGGTGTAGTATTCGGTAAAGAACTCATGCTGAAAGCAACTTCAGCGATGGTTTACCCTCTAGTATTCATTCTATTAGCGTTGTCTCTATACCTTATCCCTGATTGGAATACATCAATGATGAGCGTGAGCCCAGACTGGGGTTCAATGCCTTCAGTTATCTGGCTAGCGATTCCTATTATCGTATTCTCTTTCAACCACAGCCCAATTATCAGCCAGTTCTCTAAAGAACAGCGTCGTGTCTACGGTGAAGATGCAGTTAAGAAGACTGACATGATCACTGGCGGTGCAGCGATGATGCTAATGGGTTTTGTCATGTTCTTCGTATTCTCTGTCGTTCTGTCTCTATCTCCAGAACAACTGGCCATCGCACAAGAGCAAAACATCTCTGTTCTTTCTTACCTGGCTAACGTTCACGAATCACCACTGATTTCTATCCTTGGTCCTGTTGTAGCGTTCGCAGCAATCACTTCAAGCTACTTTGGTCACTTCCTGGGTGCACACGAAGGTCTTGTCGGTCTAGGTAAATCTCGTTCTAAAGCGCCAGTTTCTATGATCGAGAAAGCGTCTCTACTATTCATCGTTATCACTACTTGGATTGTAGCTATTATCAACCCAAGCATCCTGGGCATGATTGAAACCATGGGTGCGCCAATGATTGCCGCTATCCTATTCTTGATGCCTGTATTCGCAATGAAAAAAGTACCCGCTATGGCGAAGTACAAAACATCAGCGCCTGTACAAATCTTTACAGCAATCTGTGGTATTGCAGCAATTACTTCTGTAATCTACGGCGCTTTTTAATTGACTTTGTCAGTTGAACATCTCGATTAAACAATAACGATAATATAAGCCTCCATGTACTTTGGGGGCTTTTCTAGAGGTAAATCAGTATGATCAGTGTTTTTGATATCTACAAAATTGGTGTTGGACCTTCAAGCTCTCACACCGTAGGCCCGATGAAAGCTGGTAAAGAATTCATCGATGACCTGCGCTCTATGGGTAAGCTAAGAGACATCACCAAGATCACTGTAGATGTTTATGGATCACTATCACTGACAGGGAAAGGTCACCACACAGATATCGCAATCATCATGGGTTTAGCTGGTAACTCACCAGAAAAAGTCGACATCGACTCAATCCCAGGATTTATTGCCCGTGTTGAAGAAACAGAGCGTCTTCCAGTTGGCATGCACTGTCACACCGTTGCATTTCCTCGTGACGGCGGCATGAACTTCCACTCCACCAATTTAGAGCTGCACGAAAACGGCATGCAGATCCACGCTTGGATCGATGACGAAAAAGCGTATTCAAAAACTTACTACTCTATCGGTGGCGGCTTTATTGTTGATGAAGAGCACTTCGGAAAAGAAGAAGTATCGGCATTAAAAGCCCCTTATGAGTTCAACTCAGCGGAAGAACTGGTAGAGCTGTGTAAAGAAAACGGCCTATCAATCAGTACATTGGTTATGGCTAATGAGCACGCTGTACACTCTGATGAAGAGACTCGTACTTACTTCGCCAATATTTGGAAAACCATGCGTGAGTGTATGGAACGCGGTATGAACACTGAAGGTATTCTGCCAGGTCCTCTGCGTGTTCCACGTCGTGCAGCAGCACTTCGTCAACAATTGATCACATCAGAAAAAACCACAACAGACCCTATGTCAGTGGTTGACTGGGTGAACATGTTCGCTTTTGCGGTAAACGAAGAGAACGCAGCAGGTGGCCGTGTTGTTACCGCTCCAACCAACGGTGCTTGTGGCATTATTCCAGCGGTGCTTGCTTACTACGACAAGTTTATCCAAACCGTAACCGAAAAAGACTACATCCGCTACTTTGCAGCCTCTGGTGCAATCGGTGGATTATACAAGCAAAATGCCTCGATCTCTGGTGCAGAAGTAGGTTGTCAGGGTGAAGTTGGTGTTGCATGTTCTATGGCGGCGGCTGGTCTTGCTGAGCTTATGGGTGGAAGCCCGGAGCAGGTATGCATGGCAGCAGAAATCGCAATGGAGCACAACCTTGGTCTAACTTGTGACCCAGTTGCAGGGCAAGTTCAGGTACCGTGTATTGAGCGTAACGGTATTGCAGCGGTTAAAGCGATTAACTCTACTCGTATGGCTCTACGTCGTGCTTCTGCACCACGTGTTTCATTGGATAAAGTTATCGAAACCATGCTAGAAACCGGTAAAGACATGAATGCCAAATACCGTGAGACTTCTCAGGGTGGTTTGGCAATCAAAGTGGTCTGCTAATAAGCAAATCCCAATAACAAAAAACCGAAGCCTGAGCTTCGGTTTTTTTATGGTCTTAGTAACGTTTAACAGCTAGCGATTTATTCGCCTTTGTAGATACAACCTGCAGTACACGTTTCTTTAATTTCTACTTTGCTTAGTAATGGAAGGCTTGGCTTCAACTGACCCCAGATCCACTTGGCAAGCACTTCGCTTGTCGGGTTCTCAAGACCTTCAATATCATTCAGATAATAGTGGTCCAAACGGTCATAGATAGGTTTAAACGCCGCTTTGATTTCTGCAAAGTCCACTACCCATCCTGTGTGCGGGTCAACTTCACCTTCTACGTAGAGACGCACTAAAAAAGAGTGTCCATGTAAGCGTCCACACTTATGACCTTCAGGAACATTTGGAAGATGATGAGCAGCTTCGAACATGAACTCTTTATACAACTCAGTTTTCATAGGATATCTCTGATAAAAAATGACAGGCAATCCTACTGAAAACCGAGCCGTATCTCAAGCTATACCGTAAAGAATACGCTGGAGAAAAAGCCAATAGTAAAGAAGGTAGAGACCGCTGCACCTACTAACAGCACGGGCATTCGAGCTTTAGGAAACCGTTCTAACAGCATCATGATCGCCAGATAGGTTGGATACAGACCAAATATGTATCTGGGCATAGCGTTAACCCCTGACGAAAGTGGTATTAACAAGTTGATCAGCATAAATAGCGCTTCAGCGTATCGTTTTCTAAACCACAGGTAGCCATTGAGAGCAAATCCCCCAAGAGATACCAAGGCCAGATAGAGTTTTGCCCCACCTTTCTCAACGCCATAAACCAGCCACTCCAGCGGGTTGCTGAATACTCGACCCCAGGCAATTTGTATGTGGCCAAATGCCAACGCATCTCCCATATGAAAATGCAAATACGCCATGTAAGTAAAAAAGGCCAGAGGTATCAACCAAATGGCAGCCAATACCGACAGTGCATTATTCCTGAGCCGGAAAAAGCTGGATGTACCGTAGGCCTGTATTCCAAAAACCAACACCGAAAATACCAGCATGATACCCAGGTTACGGGTAATTGCAGCCACCAGCCCCAACAGCCCGGCCAACCACCAGTTCTGGCGATAGCAGGCAATAAACACCCCACTAACCAGCGCGATATACAAGGGTTCAGAGTACCCCGACAAGGCGTAAACGGTATAAGGTGAAAAACACAATAACCAAATAGCCACATCCTGGATTTCATCACTAAATCGCAACTGCTTAAGCGCCAGCAAGAAAACGGCAACGCTGATAAAAAAGGTGAAATTAGAAACCAGAATCAAGGCAAAGTTCGTATCGCCTACTATCCATGACACCCACTTTCCTAAGTAAGGTGAGACGGGCATAAAGGCCCAGTTAGCGGCATTGCCTCCTTTCATGTAACTGGGTACCAAGGCATAGCCATCGTCTGCGATGCGCTGAAACCACATACAGTCAAAGCGGCAGATTTGTTGCCAGATGTCCAGCTCGGCTACGGTTTCTGGGTTATACACGTGTGTGCCGATCAATCCCACGCTGTAAAACACCACTCGACTGACCAAAACAGCAAAGAAGATCGTCAGCCACTGCTGCCTGGAAATTGTAAGATTTGGTTGTTGCATCCGGTTAACTCGCTTTTGACTGTTGTGCTTGTTCTGCTGATTGTTCGCTGGTTTGATAACGACCGTATACGCCTTCGATCAGATAAATAGGTCGCTGCTTTAGTTCTCGATACATACGGCTGATATAGCCTCCAATAATGCCCAACGAAATAAGCTGAATACCGCCCAGAAACAGAACGACGCTAATAGTTGACGCATAACCCGGAGTTTTGATTCCAAAAAACGTTGCACCGATGATAATTTTCAACATGAACAGAAAGGCCAACACGGAAATCGCGCAACCGATGAAGCCCCATATCCGCAGTGGCCACGCTGTAAAACTAAAGATACCGTCAACAGCGAAGTTCCACAGTTTCCAGTAATTGAACTTAGTCTCTCCAGCCACTCTCTCCGGTCTCTGAAAATACACACCTGTTGAACGAAATGCTGTCCAGGCCAACAGACCTTTCATAAATCGGTTACGCTCCGGCAATTGCCTGATGGCCTCGATAACCGTTCGGTCGATTAGACGAAAATCGCCTGCATTTTCGGGGATCTTTGTTTCCGACGAAATCCAGTTGAAGAATCGATAAAATCCGCCAGCAGTAAGGCGTTTTAAGAACGTATCTTTTGAACGATCGACACGCACACCATAGACGGTATCCCACTCTCCGGTCTGCCAAAGTGCCAGAAACTCCAGAATAAGCTCCGGAGGGTCTTGCAAATCCACGTCCATAATGACGCACGCATCGCCTTGAACATGATCAAGCCCCGCTGTCATGGCTGATTCCTTACCAAAGTTGCGCGCCAGGTTGACCAGAGTGACTCTTGAGTCCGAATGAATGACCGATTCGATCACCTGTCGAGTACTGTCATTGCTGCCATCATTGACAAACACAATGTCCAGTCTCTCTCTGATGCTACCCAATGCGTTATCCAATGCAGCCATAAAAGGCACAATGGACGCCTCTTCGTTAAATACGGGCACTAAAATCGACAAGATGTAATTATTGATATTTTTCATTGCGTCATCTCCGCGACAGAAATCTGCGTCACACTGAGGCTTGCCAGGGTTTCAATTTGCAAGTGCTGCAACGAGGCGTTTTGAACCAGTGTCTTTGACGGCAATATTCCTTCCAGAGTATCCATATCGAGAGGCATTAATCGAACCTTGTTGATGCCATCAAAAGACGCATATACCGGCTCCGTGATAGATTGATCGAGCGTCAATTGAATACGGATCGGATGTATGGGCGTTTTGTCGAAATTGAAGAACACTCCGCCGCGGTGAGACAACCCCCTGCCCTTGCCATCGGCCAGTGGCTCCCAACCCTGACGACTCAAGTATGGTGACTTGTCCTGCGCTCTAACGATCCCTGAAGCAGGCCATAGCAGGTCGAGGTTTCCTTTGGCCCAGTACAAGGTTTTTTTCTCAATATAGTAAGTTCGGTAAGCCGTCGAAACATTCGGGTGGGCAGCCAGGAACAATACCCACAAATAGTAAGATGAAAGACAGGCCAGCAATAAGATGACCAGGGGCCGAGCAAGTTTTCGCTGTCCGAGTAGTTGTCGGTTTTCTTTTGATTCAATAGGTTGTGCAGACATGTTCAATAACATTTGGTTACATAGAGGTTCGTTTTACGCTCCACGCCCGGTTACGCTGTCAGTATTGAGTCAGAAACTGATAAAGATTCTATGGACAGTCAATGGATGCCCTGAGTTTGCTTTGCGAGGTGAATTATTACCAAAAACAATGAAACACACTGTTTAGCGTATTGATTCTCATAAATGGGTCAACTTGCATAAAAAACCATGAGCATTGCGAGGTTTTTTGCATATTGATCTTCCTTAACTTATTGATATTAACTTACCATTCACCAAGTCAGTCATTATCATTAACAATAAAAACTATGCGACTCTCAATAACTAATAAACTCCTCATTGCACTAATCTTAGTCTTTGGAACCGTCGTCATCGCCTCGACGACCTATCAGTACAACCAGCAGCGGGATCTTATCTACTCCGTACTAGGCGAACAGCTACACGACAAAGCCAGTAATTACTTTGATAGTCTGAACATGATGATGATCACTGGGACTATGGCGCAAAAAGAAACCTTACGTCACAAAGCGCTGGCACAAGAGAACATTGAAAACGTACGAGTGCTGCGCGGCGAAGCAGTCAGTAAGCTGTACGGCAGTGGCCTCGACAATCAAACCGCACTGGATGCCATCGATCAACGAGCTCTTATGGGAGAAACCGTATTAGAACGCTTCAACGCTGAATGGGGCAATGGTCTGGTTGTTGCGCTGCCAATGCGCGCCAGCGAAAACTATCGCGGTACAAACTGTATTGCTTGTCATATGACTCAAGAAGGTGAGGTCTTGGGAGCAATACGGATTGAGTACAACCTAAGTCACGTTAACTCCATGATCAATAAGAGAACAGCCATTGCTATTGCCATCATGGCAACCATCGCCTTTCTGGGCTATCTGGCAACCATCTTTATTACCCGCCGTTTTATCGTGGGCCCGGTTCAGAAAACCTCTCAATTTATGACCCGAGTGAGTCAAAGCAAAGACTTGTCTATTCGACTGGAAAAAGGACAGAACGATGAGGTGGGTGATTTAGCGACAGACATCAACGCATTTTTGACCACCGTTTCTAACAGTCTGGAACAGGTTAAAACAACCGCTCACACAGTCAGTAACAACGCGGATAAACTCACAGCCATTGCTGAAAGCAACGAATCCACAGCCAAACGTCAACTGGACGAAACAGCATCTGTCGAAACCAGTATGCACTCTATGAAGAGTCAACAATCTTTAGTCAGCGAGGAAACGCTGCGTGCTTCGACTTTGATGCAACAAACCTGTGAATTAACAAAGCAAAGTAGCCATGAAGCGCAAACCGCTAGCAACGACATCGAATCTCTGGTTCAGGACATTTCGCAGGTATCCGTTCACATTTCTGAACTGAATGAACAGACTGAGCAGGTCTCCGCCATTTTATCGATCATCAAAGGTATTGCCGATCAAACCAACCTGCTGGCACTCAATGCGGCCATCGAAGCAGCCCGTGCTGGAGAACAGGGCCGCGGTTTTGCCGTCGTGGCGGATGAGGTACGTTCATTAGCCAGTCGAACAACTGAGGCTACCAACGACATTGAAACCATCATAGCCAAATTTAAGCAAGGAAGCAGTTTCTCTGTAGAGGCCGTAAATCAGGTGTCTGAGACTGCACACCAACGTGCAGACGAGGTGCAGGCTCTTGCAGCTAAGATGCAACATGTTGTGGAACAAATTGAGTCAACAACCAGCATCGCAGCTCAGGTTCAAAATCAGATACACCAAAATACTGTCACCAGTGACGCTGTGGGACAAAAAACCGCAATCATCACCAAGCATGCCAACGAGGCGTCAGAGTCAGCGACTCAAACCCACCAAATTAGTATGGATTTGCAGCAACTCTCCCACCAACTGGATACATTACTGAATCAATTTATGCTGAATAACCACAATAAAGGTTGAACCATGAAATTTGACAGGTAATATGTCTGCTTGAAATGAAATTTAGTAACAGCCCAATGTTGTGATGGCTTTTTAGTCAATATCATCATTGGGTTGTATTGTTACCTCCATGGAGAAGATTAATAACATGACTTACGCGCCTGTAACTGACGTACTAAGCGGTAAGCTAGCTGTAGACAGTGAAGTCACTGTACGCGGCTGGATCCGTTCACGTCGTGATTCCAAAGCTGGAATCTCTTTCCTTGCCATCTACGACGGCTCTTGTTTCGACCCGATTCAGGCCGTGGTCCCTAATAATCTTAATAATTACGAAGAAGAAGTCCTAAAACTGACAACAGGTTGTTCAGTTGAAGTGACAGGTACCATCGTAGAATCTCCAGCAAAAGGCCAAGACTTTGAGCTTGCAGCCACTAACGTTAAAGTAGTGGGCTGGGTTGAAGACGCCGATACTTACCCAATGGCTAAAACTCGCCACTCTATCGAGTATCTACGTGAAGTTGCACACCTTCGTCCACGTACCAACGTGATCGGTGCGGTTGCACGAGTTCGTAACTGTCTGTCTCAAGCGATTCACCGCTTTTATCACGAGCAAGGTTTCTTCTGGACGTCAGCGCCGCTTATCACAGCATCTGATGCTGAAGGCGCAGGTGAAATGTTCCGCGTTTCTACACTAGACCTAGAGAACCTGCCTCGCACTGAAAAAGGCGATGTCGATTTCAACGAGGACTTCTTCGGTAAAGAGACATTCCTAACCGTATCTGGTCAGCTAAACGCTGAAGCATACGCTTGTGCACTCAGCAAAGTGTACACGTTCGGTCCTACTTTCCGCGCAGAAAACTCAAACACCAGTCGCCACCTGGCGGAATTCTGGATGGTTGAGCCAGAGGTTGCATTCGCAGACCTTGAAGACGTAGCTAAGCTAGCAGAAGACATGCTGAAGTATGTATTCAAAGCAGTACTTGAAGAGCGCCGTGATGACCTTGAGTTCTTCGCTCAGCGTATCAACAAAGAAGCCATTTCTCGTCTAGAGCAATTTGTAGATGCTGATTTTGCGCAAGTTGACTATACCGACGCGATCCAAATCCTTCTAGATTCTGGCCGCGAGTTCGAATTCCCAGTTGAATGGGGTATCGACATGTCTTCTGAGCACGAGCGCTACCTGGCAGAAGAGCACTTCAAAGCACCAGTTATCGTTAAGAACTACCCGAAAGACATCAAAGCATTCTACATGCGTCTGAACGAAGATGGCAAAACGGTTGCAGCGATGGATGTTCTGGCACCAGGTATCGGTGAAATCATCGGTGGTGCACAGCGTGAAGAGCGTCTGGACATCCTGGATGACCGCATGCGTGCGATGAACATCGATCCTGAGCACATGAACTGGTATCGTGATCTACGCCGTTACGGCACAGTCCCACACGCAGGCTTTGGTCTCGGTTTCGAGCGCCTGGTCTCTTACGTGACGGGTATGGCTAACGTACGTGATGTAATTCCATTCCCACGTACCCCAAGAAGTGCCAACTTCTAATCGCCACCAATTCTGTGAAGGCCACCCTATCGGGTGGCCTTTTTTGTATGTATCTAAAAACTCGAAATTTGAACGCTAACTTTGCATTTTCTAACGCAATTTAAGGTTGGTAATTGTTTAATCTCCCACTACATTTAGAGTGTTGGCGTTACTTAATTAAGAGGTGTCACAATGGGCAAATTCACAGATAAAGATATTGAATATTATGGCGAAACCGATGGTGTCCATAAGTGGGAGACATCCAATGGTTATCCCTATTACTGGCATCCTGACTGGTTGCATGTTGCCGAAGATGAAATGGGGCTTCACCCCAAACAACCACTTGAGGTTGGCAACAGCGAGGAAGCAACCAAAGAACATGCTGCCGGAGCCATCGTAAAACATATGAATGAATGGATGAAAAGCAAACTCGACAAACATCCTGAAATCGAAGACGAAGCTGTCGAGTCAGAACATAAACTCAAAGGTCACGACGACTAAGTCAGAGCCATCTGCAACATTTCCACAAACGGCTGCCGAGCCTCTCTGGCTCGGTAGTTGCCACTAAACCCTGCCCTTATCGTCCTCATTGCCTAATCTTTTCATACACAAATAATGAATTAGCTGCCTTTTCTGTTTCAAATCAAAATAATTTTTGGTTTTCTTCTTTAATGTAGTTGTCACATATAGCCTTCAAAGGTATAAATAGGCTGTTGTCGTTTGTTAACAAACGTTTTGATTGCCCCTTCAATTAACATGGATGAAGAATATGTTTGAAAAAGTTGTTGCAGCACCCGCCGACCCAATCCTAGGTCTGACAGAAGAGTTTAAAAAAGATGCTCGCGCTGAAAAGATCAATCTAGGTGTTGGTATCTACAAAAACGAACAAGGTGAGACCCCTGTTCTGGCTACCGTAAAAAAAGCTGAAGCAGCCCTTCTGGAAACAGAAAAAACCAAATCTTACCTGACCATTGAAGGGACGGCGGAATACGGTCTGGCAGTACAAAAACTGTTGTTCGGCGCGGATTCTGACATTGTCACCCAAAAATTAGCAAAAACCGCTCAAGCACCAGGTGGTACAGGTGCACTTCGCGTTGCGGGAGAGTTCATCAAACGCCAATTGGGTGAAGTGAAGATCTGGATCAGTAATCCAACTTGGGCCAACCATAACGGCGTATTTACTGCAGCCGGCATCGAAACTGCTCAATACCGCTACTATGATGCTGAAACAAAAGACAAAGATTTTGCAGGTATGGTGGCCGATCTGGAACAGGCTACGGCAGGCGACATCGTACTATTACACGGCTGCTGTCATAACCCTACGGGCATAGATCCTACAAGTGATGAGTGGGAAGTACTGGCTAAGCTTGTCGCCGACAAAGGATTGATTCCACTGTTCGATTTCGCGTACCAGGGCTTTGCCAAAGGCGTAGAAGAAGATGCACAAGGGCTGCGCACTTTTGCTAAGTACAACAAAGAAATTTTGGTTGCGAGCTCTTTCTCTAAGAACTTTGGTCTCTACAACGAGCGTGTAGGTGCATTCACTCTCGTAGCGGCTTCAGAAGAGATCGCAACTACTGCATTTTCTCAAGTGAAAAGCATTATTCGCTCTATCTACTCGAACCCACCAGCTCACGGTTCAGCGGTTGTTACGCATATTCTAAACAACGAAGCGCTACGTGCAGAATGGGAACAGGAAGTAGCAGAAATGCGCGACCGTATTCAGGAAATGCGTGAACTCTTCGTTGCTACTCTGAAAGCAGAAGGGGTTGCGGCAGATTTCAGCTTCATCGAGCGTCAGAATGGCATGTTCTCCTTCTCTGGCTTAACCAAAGAACAGGTTAACCGTCTGAAAGAAGAGTTTGCTATCTATATCGTTGGTTCTGGTCGTATCAGCGTTGCTGGTATGACGAAATCAAACATGGGTCCTCTATGTAAAGGGATCGCTGCCGTTCTTTAAGCTCATAAGCTTAAGAATCAATATGTTAGATTTTTAAAATTGGAAATAAAAGGTCAGCTTCGGCTGACCTTTTCTGTATCTGCGTGTAATATTAAATGATCGAATGACAACTAAGGCCTCACATGGACGCAGAAATCCTCGAAATCCAGAACTTCCTAGCCTCTCACCCTCCTTTTGACGAACTACCAGAAGAAACCGTCGTCTATGCTTCACAACACGTGGAGATTGCCTACTATCGTCAGGATACCCCGATCATTCACTTTGGTGATGACATCCACGACCTCTATATGGTCAGAAGTGGCGTGGTCGAAATCTATCGGCGTAAAGGTGAACTATACAATCGTCTCGATGAGGGCGACTTATTCGGGCAAATGGGTCTTCTGACCAACAACAAAGTACGCTTCCCAGCTAAGGCTGTCGAAGACACGTTAGTTTATTGTTTGCCCGCTGAGATATTTCAGGAGTTGTACGACGGATTTGATGTCTTCGCTGACTTCGTTGAAGTGGAGGACACGGTACGTTTGCGCCAGGCGGTCTCCAGTAATACCAATGAAAACGATTTGACCACATCTAAAGTTCGGACTTTGCTCACCCGAGATGCGCCTACTATCGAGCGTTCTAGCTCGATTCAGAATGCCGCGAAGTTAATGGCCGAAGAACAGGTATCTTCCCTGCTGATCATTGATCCCGAAGTCGTGGACAACGACGAAGATGATACGTCTCCTGTTCTTGGGATCATCACTGACCGTGACTTATGTACCCGGGTACTGGCGGAAAACCTGGATCCTCAGGATGAAGTGGGCAATGTCATGTCTACCGATGTCATTTCCCTCGACCACAATGCCTACGTTTACGAAGCCATGTTAACGATGCTTCGCTACAACGTTCACCATTTACCAGTACTCAAGAACAAAAAGCCGATTGGCATTATCGAAACAACGGACATCGTCCGTTATGAGTCACAAAACTCTCTACTGCTAGTTAGCAGCATTTTCCAGCAGCAGAGCGTCGAGGAACTGAAGACATTGTCTGAACAGGTCAGAGACAGTTTCGTTCGCTTGGTGAATGAGGATGCTAATGCTCACATGGTGGGCACTGCGATGTCTGTGATAGGGCGTAGCTTTAAACAACGTATTATTGAACTGGCAGAAGAACAACTGGGTCATGCACCTATCCCATATTGTTTTCTTGCACTAGGTTCAATGGGCAGAGACGAGCAATTGATTGTCACCGATCAGGACAACGCCATCATTCTTGACGATAGCTATGTCGAGGAAAAGCATGGCCAGTACTTTGAAGCGTTCTCCAAGTTTATTTGCGATGCACTAGCAGATTGTGGCTACAGTTACTGCACCGGTGACATTATGGCGACCAATCCGGAATGGCGCATGACACGCAAAGAGTGGGAAGCATGCTTCTCCGACTGGATTGATGATCCTAATCCTAAGGCACTGCTTAACGCCTCTATTTTCTTTGATTTAGACGGTGTGTATGGAAAGCTAAAATGGGCCGAGCAGCTCAATAGCTTTATTGTCCGACGAGCCAGACGCAATAATCGATTCCTCGCTTGCCTGGCTCGTAACGCGTTAAACAGAAAGCCCCCTCTTGGTTTCTTCAAAGACTTTGTGATGGAGAAAGATGGTCGTCACAACAACTCGATTAACCTTAAACGCCGTGGTACCGCCCCACTGGTGGATTTAATTCGGGTACATGCGCTCGCTGTAGGCTCTCGCTCCACCAACTCATTTGAACGTTTGGATGATATCCACGAGGCAGGCATTTTACCGAAAGGGAGAGCGCGAGACCTTAAAGATGCTTTGGAGTTTATCTCCATGGTACGTATTGCCCATCAAGCTATCGATGTGGAACAAGGCATCGAACCGGATAACAACATTGAACCTGAAAATCTGTCGGACTTTGAACGACGCAATCTCAAAGACGCATTTCAGATCCTGAGTAATGGGCAGAACTTCCTTAAATTCCGCTATCAGGCCAACAACAGTTTCAAGTAGGAACCCATGATCAAAAAATTGCTTCAGGCTCCTTCAGTACAATGGCAGCACAAGTTTTCCGTCCTTGCAGAGCGAGCGAATGACAGCAGGCTACGGACATTCTACTCCGCCGGGCTCCCTGGCGAAGATACGCCTCTATCGGAGGTCCCGTTTGTCGCGTTGGATTTCGAGACCACCGGATTGGATCCAGACAAAGAAGGTATACTCTCCATTGGTCTGGTGCCTTTTTCTGCATCTCGAATTCGCTTAAGGGAAGCAGCGCACTGGACCATCAGACCCAAAGCTAAGTTAGAAGAAGAGTCCGTCATTATTCATGGTATCACTCACAATGATATCCTGGATGCCCCTACTCTGGATGACATTCTGGGTGAAGTATTGTCTGCGCTGGCAGGAAAAATTATTGTGGTTCACTACCGGCCGATAGAGCGGGGTTTTCTGAACAGTGCTTTACAGCGGATGATTGGCGAAGGTATTGATTTTCCGGTTGTTGATACGATGCAGATTGAGTCCGATTATCAGGCTAAGCAGACAGCGGGAATCATCAATAAGCTCAAAGGGAAACGAGCAGATTCGGTTCGACTGGGTCAGACTCGTCGACGCTATGGATTACCCGACTACCCGCCACATCATGCCCTGAATGATGCCATTGCCACAGCGGAGCTGCTTCAGGCGCAACTGGCTTATCACTTCGAAGGAAACCATACCCTCGGAGAACTTTGGTTATAAGACTTCGGAAAAATAAAACCACTCCCCTGGTTCTGGAGGAGTGGTTTTAACTTAAATGACTGGCGATTAAATTTTAAATCGGCCGATCTCTTTTTCAAGTTTTTGCGATAGATCGGATAGTTCCACCGCTTGCTGCGCTGCTTCTTGCGCTTCTTCGGCCAACTCGTCTGACACATCTCGAATGCCTTGAGTATTGCGGGTAATCTCAGAGGTTACCGATGCCTGCTCTTCTGCTGCTGTTGCTATCTGTGCTGCCATATCGCTGATTTGTTCTACCGCTGCATGAATTTGTGTCAAACTCGCCGCGGCGCAGTTTGCATCGTCCACACTGGTATCCGCCAATTTACGACTATCATCCATGATTCCTACCGCTTTAGTCGTTGTTGCCTGCAGCGTCTCAATGGTACTTTGAATTTCCTGAGTAGAAGCATGAGTACGTTGACTCAATACACGAACCTCGTCGGCCACGACCGCAAAACCACGTCCCTGCTCACCCGCTCGTGCTGCTTCAATTGCTGCATTCAACGCCAGCAAGTTGGTTTGTTCAGCAATATCCTGAATAGTAGATAAGATCGTATTGATGCTATTTCCATGTATTTCAAGCTCCTGAATGACACCCGTCGCGACTTCGACCTCCCTTGCAAGATTCTCAATCGAGCTCTGAGTCTGGGAAACTTGTCCAGCGCCATGATTGCTTGCACCCACTGCCTCTGAGGAGTTCGATGCAGTCGTATCCGCATTGTTGGCGATCTCTTGGGTGGCTGCTGCCATTTCATTGATCGCGGTCGCAACCATGTTGATTTCATCTTGCTGAGTTTGAATGCGCTGGCTGCGAACGCGGGCATGCACCGCCGTGTCTTTCGCCTGTTCACTTAGTGCCAGTGAGACATCCTTTAAATGCATAACGGTCTCATGCATATAACTGACAAAGGTATTGAAGTTTCTTGCTAGCTGACCGACTTCATCGTTACTGCGAGGCTCAAGGCGCTGAGTCAGGTCGCCTTCTCCAGATGCAATTTCTTTTAGTGCCTTTGATACTCGTGCTAAATCGGTCACCAGGAAACTCATTAGCCATGAAGCCACCAGAGCAACAAGAATGAGGATGACGACAGATGTAATGATCAACTGAGTCAGTGCCGTTTTGTGACCAGCAAGCTCCGTCGCCTTATCGAGTTCAATCGCAAACACCCAGTTCGTTCCCGGAATATTAGTGAAGAACATTAGTTTTTCGGTACCGTTAAGCGTCAACTCCAGAATTGAATTATCCGCAGCTCTTTGTTGGATACTCTGAATATTCAGTCCTTGACCTAATGTACTTACCGGCTCAAGCAACAAGCCTTTATTCGGGTGTGCGAGAAAAGTACCATTAGACAAATCGATCAACATGGCACTGGCGTTGCGACCGACATTCAGGCTAATTACATCATCGATCAGTTGATCGATAAGCACGTCTGCGCCAACAATCCCCATCAGGCTACCATGTTGTTTCACAGGTTCAGCGATAGTAACAAGTAGCGCATTGGTAATCGCGTCCTGATAAGCCTCAGTAATGATTTGTTTATTCGCGGCCTGAGCATCCTGATACCATGGACGAGTTCTCGGATCATAATCTGCGCGATTTCGCTCAGGATGGGAGCGGTACATTTCTCCAGCTGGTGTTCCAAAGAAAATGTCGTCAAAACCACCCGCTATACGTGCTTGCTGTAAATAGGGAACTTTGTCTTGCTTGTCCGCAAACCCGTTGAACGCTGAAGCGATACTCTTGCGAATATCAACCCAGCTCTTAATACCTTCTACTGCTGCGTAGGAGACGTTATGAGCCCGCGCGACGATTGCAGCATTAGTTTGTGTTGATAGCTGATTAGCGGCGAGTATGGTTAAAGCGACTGCCATCAGAACAACCGCACTTAAAGTGGCGGCGATTAACTTCTGTCGTAATGATAAGTTCATAGGTTATTATTCTACTTTTTGTGAGTTTGTTATAATTATAATTGCCAAGAGACATTAGGCTACGCGTGCATATTAACCATAATCTCCAGCAAAATCGAGCGACAATACATTGACTTAAAACAACTTTATATCGGCATTTAATTGACGCGAACAATTATTGAATCAATTTATTCATTTCTATAATTCTTGAAAATTGATTCAATACGACATAATCGACCAACTCCCATTTTTCTTTAGGACATCGACATGTATAAAGGCTACTTTCGACAATTTGCTTTTGTCGTCGTCATTACTTACCTGAAACAACCTCGTATCCTCTTGCTATCGCGGATGCCTTTTGGCCGCTACTGGCATATTTAAACCATACGACCACTAGTGAGAATTCCGATGAACAATAAGCATTGGACTCAACTTGAGCAGCTTCATCAAACGGTGAGCAACAAAAACATCCATATACGCGGTACACATAGCTACTATAGTCACGCGTATGACGAAGGTTTTGAGGCTTCCGCCGTGCGTTATATGCATGGTGACGATCATGCCAGGCGTGTCTATTAGGGAGGGCGCGGTAAACGCAGCAAATAGCGTGGTAACAAAGGATGTGTCTCCCCCACACTACAGTTGGCGGCATCCCTGTAAAAATACTCAAATCTCGCTTTGATTCAGAGACGACACAGAGATTACTCGACCTCAATATCTATCAATGGGATACAGAGAAATTTGATACGCTGAAACCATTCATTTGTGCAAAGAATATTGACGCGCTGGAAAAGGCGCACCTATGTTACGGTGCATAAAAAAAGAGCGGCTTAATGCCGCTCTTTTCATTGCTTTTTATCTAGTAACGCTCGGTCTTCATACCCATTAGCAAGCTCACGCACATCATCAGTAGGATAACGGTAAATGGCAATGCCGAAGATATTGCACCGGCCTGTAGCGCTTGAATGGCTTCACTGCCACCAATCCATAGTAACGCCACAGCGATTGCCCCTTCCAGAAACGCCCAAAAGACACGTTGAATGACCGGAGCGTCTACCTTGCCGCCAGCCGTAATGCTGTCGATAACCAGAGAACCTGAGTCAGAAGAAGTTATAAAGAATACCAAAACCAGAATAACGGCAATGATAGACAACAGCGTTCCCATTGGCAGTGCGTCAAACATTTGAAACATCGCCAGTGGAACATCCCCCAGGCCGTTTGCACCCAAAGTGCCTACCTGATTAACAACCTGATCAATGGCCATACCGCCGAAAACCGACATCCAAATCACGGTTACTGTAGTAGGTACAATCAGGACTGCGGTAATGAACTCACGAACTGTTCGACCTTTTGACACACGCGCAATAAACATGCCCACAAATGGTGACCATGAGATCCACCAAGCCCAATAGAAGACTGTCCAGCCGTGCATCCAAGCCTCATCTTCCCGGCCATGTGGATTACTCAAAGGAATGATGTTCTTAAGGTAAGCAAACAATGTATCCGGAATAGCAGCGAATGTAACCGCATAACCAATGATCGCGACCAGTATCAGCAGAAGAAAAGCCACCAGCATGTTGATGTTACTGATTACCTTAACACCACCGTCAATACCGCGTAGAACCGAAACCACAGCCAACAAGGTAACTACTGCAATCACAATAATTTGCAGTGTCATTCCCGACTCGATGCCAAATACATGATGAATACCACTCGCGGCCTGCTGAGCACCAAGCCCAAGAGAAGTGGCAAGACCAAACAAGGTCGCCAGTACCGCCAGAATATCAACGATGTGACCCGCCCAGCCCCACGCTCTATCTCCAAGAATCGGATAGAAGATAGAACGCATGGACAGTGGTAGCCCTTTGTTATAAGTGAAAAATGCCAGCGAAAGAGCGACTACGCCATAAATAGCCCATGGATGAAGTCCCCAGTGGAACATAGTTGCACCCATCGCAAGCTCTCGGGCTTGTTCTGTATTGGCTGCAACACCCAGAGGCGTTTCGTACCAACCGGTAAAATACGCAACCGGTTCAGCCACACTCCAGAACATAAGACCAATGCCCATACCCGCTGCAAATAACATCGCAAGCCAAGACATAAACGAGTAGTCTGCCACTGCATCGGTCCCACCGAGGCGGATCTTACCAAATGGCGACACGATCAAGGCTAAACAGAATACGACAAAGATGTTGCCAGACCACATAAACAACCAGTCAAACTTATTGATGATTGACCATTTGATACCATCAAGTGCCGATTTGGCGGTTTCCGCATCAACCACAATGGTAAGCGCCAGAAGAAGAGCAATGAAACCTGCGCTGATTCCGAAGACGGGGTTATGCACATCAAACCCCCATTTTTGGACATTATCTTGTCCAATCGTATAGTCAGTACTATCAATACTGTACTTATCAATACCCTTTGTCATTAATCCTCACCATGACCAATTTCGTTCTTACTCAAACTAATTTTTGCCGTTTTAAAAACCATTAAGACATAAAAATCCGACGACATAGAACGATAATCTACCTTTTTAAGCGCACTATCTTACCAAATTATAAGCGCTAATTCACATAATGTTGACTAACAGAAAGATTTTGCACCAATAAATACTGCGAGCCCTAACAATTAGAGCTCGAAGTATTTGAGATTTCAAAGGAGGATACGCAGAACGCGTCAAAGGAGAACGGCTAATTCTTGGAGATATTGCTGTCGAGCTGCAGCATTGGCGCTGCATCAAGATCATCCGCATTCATCATAAGAGAAATGCGCTGGATTGACGAAAGTAGAAGAGTTTGCTCCCAACTCTCTAAACGCTGAAATTTCTGAACAAAACTGTCTTGAAGCGGCAAAGGTGAATCTTTAAGCACCTCTTTCCCTTTTTCGGTAAGTACGGCATGCACTTTGCGTTTGTCCTTTTGGCTACGAATACGTTGCACATAATGTTGCGCTTCTAAACGATCAATGATGGTCGTCGCAGTAGCCTGACTTATATTGGTTGAGTTTGATAGCTCACGGATGGTCACATCGCCCATATCCTTGATCGCTTTCATAAGGATAAGCTGCGGACCCGTCAAGCCACATTCTTTCTTCAGTTTTTTAGAGTGTAAATCGATTGCTCGAATGATCTGGCGCAGTGCCACCAATACTTCTTCGTGTTTTTCCAAGGTCAAAACCCAAACTTTCAATGTTATCGCGCGCTCTTTATAGCAGAACCCAGCCAAGAATGCGTCGAGATTTTTGTGAAAGTCTCGAGCGATCACAGGATTATTGCTTTTTATCTACTCATTCCCCTTACTCCAACTCAACAATGGCGTGCCCTAAGCTCAAGTTTCATTAGTGTAATAATATTTAGAACACGATGCATTTGAACCTTAAATTCGACCAAATAACAACCAATCGACAGCGATAGCCTTTAGTTTAACGATAACAACTGATAGTATCGCTGCGAATTTTAGTTAGAACTCTAAGCAGTATCGAGAGGAACGATGAGTAATACTAAGGATAAGTATAGTATTGAAAACACTGACTACACAGTTGGTCAGGATAATGTCCAAAAATGGGGCTTTGATGTGCACAACCCCGTTTTTGGTGCGAGCGCAGGGTTGATTATCCTGTTTTTAGTTGCTCTTTTAGTCATGGAACCAACCACTGCCAAAGCCTCTCTTGATGGTTTGAAGTGGAAAATCATCGGTTCGTTTGACGAGCTTTTCATGTGGTCAGGCAACCTGTTCCTGATTTTCTGTATTGGACTGGTATTGTCACCATTTGGCAAAATCCGCATTGGTGGTGCTGACAGCAAACCAGAGCACTCCAACCTTTCCTGGATCGCTATGTTATTCGCAGCAGGCATGGGTATTGGCCTGATGTTTTGGGGCGTAGCAGAACCAGTCGCGTATTTTACTGGTTGGTATGAAACGCCACTTGGTGTCGAAGCCTACTCTGAAGAAGCCAAACGAGTCGCACTTGGTGCAACCATGTTCCACTGGGGTCTTCATCCTTGGGCTATGTACGCAGTTGTTGCCCTTGCCATGGCATTTTTCGCATTTAACAAAGGCTTACCTTTGTCTATGCGCTCTGTGTTCTACCCACTCTTAGGTGATAGAACCTGGGGTTGGTTTGGCCATATTATCGATGTTTTGGCGGTACTGGCGACCCTGTTCGGCCTGGCTACGTCCCTCGGCCTGGGTGCACAACAAGCAGCAAGTGGTATAGGTCATGTGTTTGGCTTCGAAACTGGACTGGGTTTACAGCTTGGTGTGATTGCTTTTGTTACCTGCCTCGCTATTTTTTCCGTCATTCGAGGCATTGAAGGCGGTGTTAAAGTCTTAAGTAATACCAACCTGTTAATCGCGTTTGCCCTACTGATCTTTGTTATTATTGCTGGTATTGCCACTTTCTTCGGCTCACTGACAGACACTCTGGTTGGATATGCGGAAACCATTCTTCCACTCAGTAATCCTTACGGACGTGAAGACGAAGCCTGGATGCACGGCTGGACTGTCTTCTACTGGGCTTGGTGGATCTCATGGTCACCATGTGTAGGTATGTTTATTGCTCGCGTTTCCAAAGGTCGCACTGTGCGCCAGTTTGTTGTGGCAGTGATTTGTATCCCTACACTTATCACACTACTATGGATGGCAGCGTTCGGTGGTATGGCTATTGATCAGGTGATCAATAAAGTGGGCGAACTGGGCCAGAATGGCTTGAGTGATATCACGCTGTCACTTTTCTATGCTTACGAGGCGATGCCAATGAGCACGATTATCTCTGTAATTTCAATCGTGCTTATCATGGTATTCTTCGTCACTTCGTCAGATTCTGCGTCATTAGTCGTTGACAGCATTACTGCGGGTGGCAAAGTCGATGCACCAGTTCCTCAGCGCATTTTCTGGGCTACGATTGAAGGAGCGATTGCTGCTGTCCTTCTTTGGGTTGGTGGCACTGAAGCGATTCAAGCATTGCAAGCGGGCACTATCTCGACCGCTCTCCCATTTACCATCATTTTGCTGGTGATGTGCGTGAGCCTACTGAAGGGAATGCGTACCGAACTGCAAGTACATCAGCTCAGCTATGCTTAGCACGCAGTCAGGTTAGCAAACAAAGACCCGCAATTGAGCGGGTCTTTTTCCATTACAGTTTCCCTTTTAACTTAAGCCGTTTTCCAGAGCGTACTTGGCAAGTTCTGCTGTAGAATGCAGGTCCAGTTTATGTTTGATGTTTTGTCGATGAGTTTCAACCGTACGATATGAAATATCCAACATTTGCGCGATTTTCTTGCTACTACAGCCCTGTGCTACTAACTTAAGCACTGACTCTTCGCGTCTGCTGAGGGGATTAGCTTTGGCAGCAACAGGGGTAATATCCTGAGAAAAAAGTGTCTGCGTTACCGACTCACAAAAATAGGTCGATCCCTGATGCACGGTCTTAATCGCCTGCACCATTTTCTCCGCAGAAATCTCTTTGAGCATATAGCCTACTGCTCCCGCTTGCATCACTTTCATAATGTACTCACGGTTGTCATGCATAGTCAGCATCAAAACCCTTACATCAGGCAGCTCCTCTTTTAAGACCTGAGTCGATTCAATCCCATTCATGATTGGCATACTCACGTCCATCAGCACCACGTCAGGTAACGTGGTTTTCACCACTTCTATGGCCTCTACCCCATTGCTTGCTGTGGCCACAACCTCAATCTCGGGTTCTCGCTCAAGGCGCGCCATAAACCCTTCTAGTACGACCTGATGGTCGTCGACAATGACAACTCGGATCTTCTCGTCCATTACACTGTCCCCTCTACCTTCAATAACACGGTAATCTCTGTTCCTTTGCCATATTCACTGATGAGCTCAAATTCACCACCAATGAACTCTACCCTTTCTCGCATATTACGCAGCCCGATTCCCCGGCTGTTCATCGCATTGCCAACATCAAAGCCAATACCGTTGTCTGAGATCATCAGCTGCAATACGTCACCAAACTGTTTAAGGAAAACGGTAACCTTTGTCGCTTGTGCGTGTTTCTCAATGTTGTTAAGAGACTCCTGAACCACACGATACAGTGTTGTAGCCACTTCTGATTTTAGCTTTGAAGCACTGGAATCTAACACCAACTCGGTGTTAGCTAACGAGTAGGTCTTAAAATCTTGCAATAGTGTGGTAATGGCGGCCTCCAGGCCGATATCGTCAAGGGCGCTGGGACGCAGATGATGCGAAATGCGGCGCACTTCCATAATGGCCTCTGATAACGAAGATTGGGACTTTTGCAAATGTCTCAGAGTACGCGCATCCACCTGCTTGATGTCCATTAATTCCAAATGGCACTTGCTCGACACCAATAGTTGGTTCACTCCATCGTGTAGCTCTCTGGCAAGGTGTTTGCGTTCATCTTCCTGAAACATGACAGTCTTATGTGCCAATTCCTTTAGATTTTTATCTGCCAGTTTGTGCTCGTGCCAGTTTACTGCCAGAGTCAGAACAATAATTACCGCCACCGTCACCGCAAAAATGGTTACGATCGAAAACATAGTGGTCTCTATGTTATTGTCGATCGCAGCCCGAAGTACCGCGACTTCTTGAGCTACATCTTCAATGTATAACCCTGTCCCAATCATCCACTCCCACTTATCTAGCCATGCAGCGTAACTGAGCTTAGTCACCGTTTCGCCCGTTGATGGCTTCTGCCACAGATATTGGTGAAACCCTCCACCAGCCTGAGCCTGAAATAACAGAGCTTCGATCAGATAATCACCATCCTGATCCTGAAGTTTGAGCAGGTTTCTACCAACGAGTTGTGGCAAGATAGGGTGAACCAGATTGGTACCGGCTTTATCATAGGCGAAGAAATAACCGTCAGTACCGTATCGAAGTCGATTGAGAGTGGCTTTGACCTGCTCCTTCGCCTCCGACTCGGACAATGAGGGATCATGATAAGAGTGTGCAATCGCATCAAATGCCATTTCAACACTGTCTTTGAGTGCCGATTCTTTTGAACGAATAAGGCTCTCACGAAAAATGCTAATTTCATTTTCCCCGAGAGCTTTTGCTTGATGAAGAGTTATCCAGCTGACACTAGCCGTCACAATAATTAACGGTATCAATGTCAGCAGAATAAGCTTTGCTTTCAGCGGCATAGAAGTCCTTTTTCTACTCTAAGCTGTAGTCACAACCTATCGTTTCCTATATCAAACAGTAACAATCTCTAATATAGAAATGAACCTCTATGCCAAGCGAACGCTGCACCGATCACATTCCATAGAATTCCGGGAACATAAGTAGTGAAGCCAGCACGACAATCTGAATGGCGATAAACGGCATCACACCTCGATAGATATCGCGCGTCGTTACACCGTTCGGTGCCACACCTTTCAGATAGAACAAACTAAAGCCAAACGGAGGCGTTAAGAATGATGTCTGTAAATTCATCGCAACCAGAATCGCAAACCACGTCATATTGATACCGAGCAATTCAGCAACCGGTGCGATCATCGGCACAATAATGAAACAGATTTCCACAAAGTCGATGAAGAAGCCAAGTATCAGAATCACCACCATCGTAATGATCAGGAAGCCCCATTTCTCACCCGGCAATTCCAGCATCCATTCCTCAACCAGCATATCACCACCAGTGTATGTGAAAGCCATTGAGAACGCTGTCGCACCAAGCAGAATCGCGAATACCATTGCCGTCACTTTCACCGTCTCTTTGGACGCATCATAGAGCATGCCCCAACTAAATTGGCGATACATAAGTGATAGAACAATCGCACCCGCACCGCCAAGAGCAGCTGATTCGGTTGGCGTAGCGATTCCAGCAAAAATAGAACCCAGTACCACCACGATTAAAGCCAGAGGAGGTATGATCGCTTTCAGTGCAGTTTTAACCTCCTCCGAACGGGAGATAGAGTCATCGCGAGGAATAGGCTGCGCACTTTCGGGATTAAGCTTGGCATAGATAAGGATATAAACCACATAAGCACCCACCAGAACAAATCCCGGCCATAGCGCTGCCTGAAATAAATCACCGACCGGCACGCCGAGTACATCACCAAGCAGAATCAAAACAATGGACGGGGGAATGATCTGGCCCAGAGTTCCGGACGCACAAATTGTGCCGCAGGCAAGGCCTTTGTCGTAGTTGTACTTAAGCATAACAGGCAACGAAATCAAACCCATCGCCACAACAGAAGCCCCTACCACACCAGTGGAAGCTGCAAGCAACGCGCCGACCAAAACCGTAGAAATCGCAATACCACCGCGTACACCGCCAAATAGCCGTCCCATGGACTCCAGCAACTGCTCTGCAAGCTTGGTTTTTTGTAAAACTAATCCCATAAATACAAACAGCGGGACAGCCATCAATACCGTATTCTCCATAATGGATTGAATTCGATAAGGCATAAACGCGAACATATCCATGCCTTCAGCCCATACACCAAATATCAGTGCAATACCTCCAAAGGTAAAAGCGACAGGGAAACCGAGAAGTAGCGCGAATAAGGCTACAAAAAACATCACAATACCGATCATGAAAATGTCCTTATTCTTTAGAGTCGGAAGATTTAGCGTACATCAGATGCGGGTTAAGCAACTTGTTCAGAGAGTGCAGTACCAGGCCACAGCCAGCGATTGCCATGAAGACAAAAGAAAGTGGAATCATGGCTTTAATAATCCAGCGATAAGGCAAACCCCCAGGGTCTCCGGACGTTTCTCCGAGCTGGAAACTCTCTTTCGCAAAGTCGATACCGAACCAGGCAACCAACAGGCAAAACGGGAATAGAAAGATGAACGTGCCTAAAAGGTCAATAATAGCTTGCGCCTTCATGGAAAGACGCTCATAGAAGACATCTACACGCACGTGTCCACCAGCTTTAATAGCGTAAGGCACACCAAGTAAAAACACAGCCGAGAACAGATGCCATTCCATCTCTTGGAACGCAATGGAAACGTCGTTGAATACATAGCGCATCACTACGTCATAAACCACGTTTGCCAGTAAAAGTAAGAATAAAATGCTAGATAACCAACCGAGAACATCGGCTACCTTGTTAAACAGTCTTTCGATGTAAATTAAACTACGCATACAACTTTTCCGCCTATCCGCCTGATTTTGTTAATAGTTATGATTAAGGGCGTATGACAATTCTGATTGGAAGCAAGTGGCGCACGAACTGCGCCACTTAAAGTGAGGGTTAGTCGTCAAACTTGTTTAGGTAAGCTTTTGACGCAATGTCAGTCCAAGAGCGAACTTGTTGTAGGTAAGCAGCTTGAGAAGCTTGGATTTCTTTCGCCATCTCATCTTTCTCAGCATGCTCCTTCAAAAGCTTGTCATTCGCGTCACGCAAGGCATCCATCACCTCTTTCGGGAAGTCTTTTACCTTCACGTTTGGGTAATCTGTCTGAATGGTTGCCCAGTTCTTACCACTTTCGTGCGTTGACTGAATGTACATGTCGTATGCGGCCGTCTTCATCGCAATTTGAAGAATCGCTTTTAGATCATCAGGTAGCTTGTTCCAGGTACGTTTGTTAACCAGGAACTGAAGCTCTGTTGCCGGCTCATGCCAACCTGTGTAGTAGTATGGTGCGATTTTATGGAAGCCCATGCGAAGGTCTAGCGAAGGACCAACCCACTCAAGCGCATCGATAGTGCGTCGCTCAAGCGAGGTATAGAGTTCACCAGATGCGATGTTCGTTGGCTTAGCTCCGACCTCTGCCAGGACCTCTCCCGCGAAGCCCGGGATACGCATTTTCAGCCCTTGTAAATCTTCAACGCTATTGATCTCTTTTTGGAACCAACCACCCATCTGAACGTCGGTATTACCGCCGGGGAAAGACATCAGATTATGTGGCGAATACACTTTTTCCATCAGCTCCATGCCACCACCGTGATAGAACCAGGCGTATTGCTCTGGTGCCGTCATACCAAAAGGCATTGTCGTAAAGTAGAGGGTGTTTGGTACTTTACCTTTCCAGTAGTATGACGCTGAGTGACCCATGTCGTACTGACCAGACTTCACCATATCAAATACACCAAAAGGAGCTTTGTGCTTGTTTGAAGAATCGATGCGAATTTGCAATCGACCATTTGACATTTCTTCGGCCATTTTTGCCATGTTTTTCGTCGCATCACCAAAAATAGGGAAATTCGGACCCCATGTTTCGGCTAATTTCAAACGATACACTTTTTCGGCAGCATTTGCGGTACCCGCAACAAACGCAAAGCATGTTGCGACGACAATCGCCGTGCTCTTAATGACACGTGATACTGATTTCTTGATTAGACTCATTATTCAGTTCCTTGAGTAGGTTCCTTTTCGAAGCCACACGCCATGTGACTCCAAGTTTCACAATCCAACTAACTATGGAGGCAATTCTGAATAACGGGTATTAGTGCGAGCACGCAGTGATGAATGAGTTAATTAACTAGACTCGACCATAGTATTACGTAGTTACACGTAGTACATGCGATGAAATTTTAATTAGCCCATTATTTTTCAAATAGATATGAATGATAGAACTCTGGCAGGAAAAGATAAATACGTAGGCATTAATTATCAGGGGCGAATTACACAATCGCTACTTTTGTGACATCAGTCGCTAACATCCACACCCAAAAACGCAACCTATCAGGCTACAGATTCAAAAAAACCCCTATACAGGGGCTTTTTTGAAATTGGGTAAAGTGAACGCTTATAGCGCTTTGTAGATCACTTTATTGCCCGTTAGCTGTTCTTTCGCAACCAAACCTTCTTCAAGAAGCTTTTTCAGTGCGCCAGTTGCCCAAGATGCTGCTTTCGCTTCCTCTTGGCCAGCTTCCAGGCCGATACCTTTCGGGTTGATGCCATCAGCATTTTTAGCAACGATGTCTAAAACTTGTTGCTGCTTAGGAGTTAGGGCTACATCAACTTTTTTTGACGCAGTTGCAGTTTCAACTACAGGTGCTTTCGCTACAACAGGCTTTTCTGTTTTTGTTGCAGCTGCTGTGTTGGCAACTACCGCTTTAATGCGCTTTTGCAATTTAGATTGCACTTTGCGCTTATGAGCAAGTCTCATCGAGTTTTCTCTCCAGTTCACTGCATCAGACAGTGGTCAAAATTTGAAGCGCGTTTTATACCAAAATTTTGATAGCTTTTGTAGGGGCTTGACACAAAGTGATGTCAAAAATGCCGACCTCTACCATTAACGGCTATTATTTAAACAATAAACTTTGTCATTATTTTGTCAGTATAAAGGAGAGTTTCATCGAAAATGGCCGTGATAATGGACACTCTGCACTTCAGTAATCATCACTACACATGGCGATCTCCCACGATAAAATTTTTCGCCGCAGTGGGTGCGCTCGTCTGCTTCTGCTTCCTGTTACTCTCACCTAGCTGGCAGCAAGCATTTGTTTTCATTTCAATCACCGCAGCCGCCATGGCCTTTGCCTATTTTATGTTATTGAAGAGTCGAGTCACCTTTACACTCACTGCAACGCATTTACAACAGCACCTTTTCAAAGGCGGCTGGGTACTCAAGTGGAACAATATTGAACGCATTGGCATCTGCACTCACCATCAGGAAGGCTGGCACAAACCACTCCCCTGGGTTGGCATTAAGATCCGTGACTATGCCCCTTATCTGAATGGTATCTGCCCACGTATCGCCACGGACATCCTGCTAGGTCAACGAGCGCTGCTTTACGTCGGTGCGCAGCAGACCAAGCCTTCTCTTACCTTTGAAGACATTGTTCTCGATTCTGAACCCTACTTAACCCAAGATGGGCGTGAATATCACGGCTTGTTGGCTATGTTGGCGAACCGTATGCGCTACCAAAGAGAATTTTTTGGATACGATGTGTTTATTGCAGTGGCCGATCTCGACCGTTCTGGTGAGGACTTCGTAGGACTTACCCGCCGCTATCTGGCAGCGGCGGACAAAGAAGATGGACGGTAAAGTCGTTGATTAGTACAGAGGCATCTCATCTGCGACAAACGGGTTAGATACACGTTCATGACCAAAGGTCGATTCCGGCCCATGACCGGGCACAAATTTCACATCATTCCCTAATGGCCATAACTTACCCTTGATCGAATTGATAAGGGTTGTGTAATCACCCTGAGGGAAGTCCGTTCGGCCAATGCCGCCTTTGAACAATACATCACCGACAAACGCTTGCTTGGCTTCCTCATTAAAAAGCACGACATGACCTGGCGTATGCCCTGGAGTATGGATCACTGTCAGGGTTTGATGACCAAATGCCACCACATCGCCCTCATCCAACCATTGGTTTGGCTCAAATGCCTCGGTCAGTGGAAAGCCAAACATCTGGCTTTGCCCTTCTAGGCCCTGGAGCCAGAAATTGTCCGCTTTATGGGGGCCCACGATTTCCGCATTCAGTGCCTCTGCCAGGGGTTCTGTGCCTCCGACATGATCAAGGTGTCCATGAGTTAGTACCAACTTTTCAACTTGCACACCCAGCTCTTTGATCAACATTTCCAGCTGTTTGACGTCACCACCCGGATCAATCACAACACCTTTCATAGTCTCGTCACACCAGACGATTGAGCAGTTTTGCGCAAATGAAGTGACAGGCACTACTTGATATTTAAGACTCATCATAAACCCTATTCGTTTTCCAGTTAGCGCGACTATGACATCCCGATACAGGAATGACAAGTTTTTACCAACTGCGCACTGGTCCAGTGTCTATATGGACAAACTGACTACGAGGATAATAACCAACCCCACCTGCCTTCAGAGACAACGCAGCTTCGCGTACATGGCTTAATTTTACCCCATCCAGGCGAAAATCGATGGCCTGTCCTAACATATGGTAGCTTTTTCGTGCAACACCTGACGACTGGTGACGTAATGACGCATTGGTCGCAGGGGAACGGTAGCCGGATATAATGAGCACTTCGGTTTGAACACCGAGTAATTTCTGGATCTCTGTAACTTGATCAAACAACTTCTTATCCATAGCATGCGTTTCATTGCGTCTGTGGTCACGACACAAAGTGTTTAATCGGGCTAGCTCTGACTGAATGTATTTTGCACCGTCAAAATAACGACTTTCCAGACTTTCTCCCGTATGCAGGTTATTCATGGCTAGCGTACGTGGTGCCGATGAAGGCATAGCGAGTATCGTTGGAGACAGTACAGACACAGTCGCGCCACACAAGGCGATTTTAAGCGCGTCTCGACGAGAAATATTTTTTTGCAGCATATAAGTTAGAGAAAGAGGGTGATCACAGCATTGCGACGCAAGATACGTGTTTCAGTATGCTTTTTCAATAACCACCCCTTCGTATATCGCATATGAAGTATGCGAATCGAGGTTACACTTTGAACCAAAAGCGTTTTTTATTTGTTCTATTTTGTGTCAGTTTTTGGAAAACTCGCCGCTTATAAGACTATCTCGCTTAGTATCGTAGTCGTAGATGTCACCGCGAAAATACGCTTTACCCTCTGACATCCAGGCAGTTTGGTAAATAATATAGACCGGAATGCGCTGTTTAAACGCCACAGATTTATTCGGCCGTTCTGTAGCCACTTCTTCAAGACTCTTGCCTTGCTGCTCTAGCAGCACTTCTGCAAATTCGTCAGCATTTTCTACCCGAATACATCCGGAACTGAATGCCCGCAAGCTTTCGTCAAACAAGTGCTTACTTGGGGTGTCATGGAGAAATATTGCCTGTGGGTTAGGCGTATTAAACTTATACTGCCCAAGGGCATTGAGCTCCCCTGCCTGCTGACGCATGCGATAGGGGAACTGCTGAGCCTTCACCGCCCGCCAGTTAATCATTGTCGGGTCGATCTTCACTTTACTGTCCCACCCTTCGATAATGTCAAAACGTTGAGAGAACAGATAAGTAGGATCTTGTTTCACTTTGGGAATGATGTCCTTAACCATAATTTTCCACGGAACATTCCACGTTGGATTCAAAATCAATGAATCCATTTGAGTCTCTAGCAAAGGCGTCTGCCTACTGGTACGTCCTACAATGACCCGGGATTCAAACCGAGCATAGCCCTCATCCCAATACTCCAGCTGAAAATTGGGCACATTAACCAGAATGATGTTTTCTCGCTGTTGCGGCCACAATCTGGAACGCTCAGAGTTCAGGGCAAGAATACGCAACTTATCTTCTGCAGTTTTATTCAGCCATTCGACGGTATTCGGACCGATAATACCATCGTCATCAAGCCCATATTGAACCTGAAACTGACGTATGGAGAAATCTAACGCTTCATCAATATAACCGTCGTCGCGGTATTCAACTGCAATACCGGCTTCAGTTAGCTTTTCCAGTAGCAATCGGTATTGTTGAGGTTCAAGTCTGTCACCCAAACGCATCAGGCCATACTGTTCATAAATCGTAGGAGGCAATTGTGCTCGGGAAAGTAAATCAATGTAGACACGTTCAAAACCCGGCTGATTGAGCATAGGTGAGGCGAAACGGGACAGATATTCTGGCACCTCTCCGCTTTCAAATGCCTTCACGAACAAATCCACTTCAGTCGCAGATGGTCGAGTAAGCGGCTCTGTTAAGCTTGTCGTAAAGAACCACGCTTTACCTGCTTTTTCGGCAGCAGCGACATAACTAATGTACAGTAAGAAAGTATCCGTTGTCAGTCTGTCATAACGCCCAGTATCGCCTTGCTGAAACGCGGCCTGAACTTGTTCCATCCGCGCTTGAAACAACGGGCTAAAACCAGCCAGAGTGACTAAATCAAGCTGAAGGTTGACCTGAGCATTTAGCTCATCGTCGTCCCAGAGTTTATTTTTCGACAATCGCGTGTATAGGTATTCCACCAATGAGGGATAAAGTAAGTCGTTATCAGCGAGAACAGCTGACACATCAACGTCTTGCTGAACCTGCGCGGCGTTTGTGATCTTCAGAACTGGCTCTATGTGTTTGACAGAATAGGATTTCAGGTCAGATGAATTTACGACTACCTGATCAGGTGCCGCGCCCCCTATCGAAGAGAACGAGAGCGTCACAAAACTCAGTAAAGATAACAGTAACCAGTTTCGCATCTACCAACCTCCCTGAAGTGGAACTTTAAGTATGGCAGAAATCAGGCGCTCCTTAGCGCCTTTTTAGCCCAAACTTTTCACTGTCTCATTTATGTGATAACACTCCAATGGTTATCCCATTGAATACCAGACATATAACGCGTCTTTTCCAGTTGACTATTTATTCGGACAACATACCCAGCCCCGGAACTGACAAAAAAATCATCGTTTTTCACCACGACACCTGAGGCATCAGGGAGCGCGTTGATTTGTAATAGCTCTGCGCTGGATTTATCCCAGATTCCGTAACAATTGCCCCTCGGCGACGTTGCCACAATATGGGTGCGACTGGCAGCAATGCTAGCAATATAATGATTAAACCGCGCCCAGTCCTCTGGTTCCCCCGCTAACTCTGTCATTGGCCTTCCTCGCTGGTGGATAGCCACAAGTGACACGTGTTCATCGGGTTCACCTCGATACTGCTGGCCGGTCAATACGATCTTGTCTCCATCATGAGCCAAATGGCGTATGCTCTTGTGGCGGTCCGCCAACATCGCCTGTTCCAATATTTCACCTGCTGCGGAAAGATAAGTGAGGCTTGGCAACATCGAATCTAGGTTTTGAGAACGTCTGCCATCGGTATGGACACCACCAACTGCCACAGCCAGCGTTCCATCAGCCATTACGATCACTTCATGAGGGCCAAGCCCAAAACCGGTAAACTCTTCCACCTTTTGATAGCCATTGGCCGTATCGTATACGCCAATAAGGCCCTGACTGGTCGCGTGAACTCCTTCGGTAGCATATAACCACTGTCCGTCAAGAGAATACACCCCATGTCCATAGAAATGTCTGTTTTTGGAAGCAAGGATTAACTTTTCCATATTACCGGATGCATAGTCGAACACCATGGCGTAACTGCCAGGGCGTCTCGCAAAAATGACAGCATGGGAAGAAACTGTGGATACCGCAACACCGTGTCCTCTATCGGGAATAGGTAAACGTGAAACGGGGCCAGAAGCACCGTCAGATATGACTACCTCATAGTCACCCTGACGTCGCAACGCCCCGCCGATCAGTGTATTGGCGGTGCCCCTGCGCACAGTCCCTGAGATGCATCCGCTAAACACTGAAGGCACCAACATCCCCAACCCGACCATTTTGGCCAGGTTACGCTTTGAATTATCAATCACCATCGGTTGCATTGAATCCTATGACCACACCTAGTTCGACCGAAGTCTCTTCACCGATCAGATATTTTAACTGTTCCAGCTTATTAAACAGCGATAATGCTGACTGATAGCCAGACTTAGTCTGTAGCATGTCAAACACGCTTTTTTCATCAGGCCAGGTGACCAGAATGCGCTCAAATTGTTGCGCAATACTTTCCGCCAACAGGTACGCACCTTGGCGTCGGAGTATGTAATCCAGACCCGTTCCCTTGGCAAAATACAAGGCTTGTAACGCCTCTACATTTGCCTCAAGGTTAATCAGAGACGTCTTAGAGCGCCATGATTCAGAGAAATACGGTCTGGGAGCGCCAATTTTAGCCAGAGGGCGAGACAGTTTTTTCATACTGTAATCGAGCTGATTCGCTAGCAACGCCAAGTACTCAGCGTGCCAGGCTGCTTCGTTCAGCTCAGTCCACGGGTTGCTTTGCCAAGCTGTAACCACTGTCTGAGAACGGCTTGCAAGTGCACCGGAAACCGCAAGTGCCAATGCGCAATTCTGCCTGTCTCCTTGACTAAAGCTTGAGGCCGTATCGAAAAGCAGCCATTCGAAAGCCCCCAACCCTTGCACGGTGACGCTCTCACGCTGTAACACTTCTACTGTCCACGTGCGCTGTTTTGATGCCGCGAGCATTTTTCGGCCGGTCGTATTCTTTTTGTCCGGCCAGAACTGGATGTTCCAGTTTTGTTCCAGCGCCGTAGCGGGTCCTCTTTCCTGCCCTTGCAACCACATCCAGCCCTGCATGCCTTGTTGCCAGGCACGCGTCACTTCTGCAATATCGGTTTCCTGTTGGCAGAACCGCACCGTCGCATCTTGTAGCTGAATCATGGCTTTGTGAAACTGCCATGCCGAGTCAAATTCAATCTCGTAGACAGATTGACTGATATGATTGCTCATCTGAGGTTGAAACCGCGATTGCTGTTCATTGGATTGGCACGCCATCAGCGAAATCGCAGTCAGGACGACCAATAAGAAAAATTTGCTGCTCACATTCACACCCTATAAAGACTTGAGAAATGCCAGTAGCGCAGTTCGCTCTGACTTTGATAACGCGAGAACTTGCTGTTTAGCAGACTCAGCTTCTCCTCCATGCCAGAGAATCGCTTCTGTCAGGTTCCTTGCCCGGCCATCATGAAGAAAATAAGTATGACCATTCACTTCTTCGGTATAACCAATGCCCCATAGTGGTGGTGTGCGCCACTCTCTACCAGATGCCGCATATTCTGGTCTGTGATCGGATAAACCTTCACCCATGTCATGCAGCAACAGGTCTGTATATGGGTGTATCGTTTGTTCTGATAGCGCAGGTCGGTCTTGGCGTAGCGAGGTTTTGATATTGGTACGGTGACAATTCTGACAACCGACTTTTGCGAACAGTTGCTCGCCTTCAATCACAGTAGGATCGTGTATATTTCGACGTTTGGGTACCGCTAGGTGTTGTGAATAAAACTCCACAAAATCTAAGATTTTGTCACTGACTTCTGGCTGGCCCCCGCTTGCTTCGTCAGTACATAACGTCTGGTTATTCGTGCAGTTTTCATCTTGGAACAGTGAACTGGTCAGTCCCAAGTCACCGTTAAACGCAGCCGCATTCTGTTGCATCAGGTTGGGTTGCCCGGCCTTCCAGCCAAAACGCCCTAGCACCATTTTTCGACTTAAAACATCCAGCACGTAGTTAGGTTTCCCCGAGACCGAAGTCTGATCATTCACCTGCTCATCCGCCATTGCCAGAATGGTGGATTCTGGTACCGATTCAAGTAAACCCAGTCCTATCATCGGTGGAGCAATCCGGGCGGACATCATGACATCAGGGTGCATGTCGCCGTAAGCCAGGTCGACAATTTCAAGCTTTGGTTTGCGCAGCACTACCGTTTCACCATCGTTAAAACGAACAACAACCTCTTGATATTGAATGCGTACCTGCCCTTCGGCCTGCATATTAGGCAGTGCAAAATCCTGTAGCTGTCCGCCATAGGTTGGTTCAGGTATGACACCTGCAATTGCATATTCTGCCTTCTGCTGCTCTGTCACCGCAGGAATACTCAAACGAACCAACATGGAGACTGCATGCTGGTCATGTTTTTCAGGTGGGTGTCCACGGCCATCTTTTATGTGGCAGTTCTGGCATCCGTTGGTATTGAACAGGGGTCCTAAACCGTCCCGTGCATCCGTAGAGGCAGGGGCCTGAACCCAGGGATTACGAAAGAAGCTATTGCCCACGCTAAAATCAAGACGTTGACTCATTGGCAGATTTGCTGCAGGCATCGAGTAAGCATTCGCGCCTTCTTTGTTTACCGTCGTTTTACCCCCGGAGAATGGGGTTGAAATTACCTCCGCCATCGCGGAGCTATTAATGAACGCCACCAGCGCGATCATCAAGATATAAATTCTGGACATACAACACTCAAAATAGATCGACAAAATGGGGGCGATTGCCCCCAGTTCCACTTTTTATGATTAGAATTCGTGGTCAGCAGTATCGGGGCTAAGGCTGTCAACACCGACGATAGTCGCCGCACGTTCGATGGAGCCTGTTTGTGCAACAAGTGCAACGATGGTGTCGTTTACGAGTAGGTTACCCCGAGGGTTATTTGCCGCTATCAGTTGGTCAAAGTACTGGTTGTCCTTTTCTGCCGAGGTTACTAGTTTGCCCACTTGAGCGCGAGCCAGGTCGAACTGCTTCTGAATTTCTTTCGCTGCTGATCTGTCTTTTTGTTCGACAAGATTCGCAATACTTGGGCCGTCGACCAAGGTCCCGTCGACACGTACATAAGTGCCGGTGTACACGTTGTATATGCCTTGCTCGTTGTAATAGTGAGAATTGTGGGTATTGTCCGAGAAACAGTCATGCTCATCTTCAGTAGAGTTTGCTTCAAGTGCAACCTTCATGCGCTCGCCGGCGAGTTCACCTAGTGATAGAGACCCCATACCAAACAACATTTTACGTAGTCCATTATTCTCATTGTCCGCCAGCAGTTGTTCACGATAATTACCTTGCTCTGCTGATGACCATTGCTTCTCCATCCACTGAAGATCCTGAATCAGTAACGAGGAAGCGGCTTTGAGGTACTCGGCACGGCGCTCACAATGGCCGTTTGTGCATCCCTCGCCTACGACATAGTCAGTATATGGACGCTCACCCGCCCCTGCTTCGGTGCCGTTTAGGTCTTGTCCCCAGAGCAAAAACTCAATCGCGTGATAACCAGATGCCACATTCGCCTCTGAGCCACCGACTTCATTCAAATTTGCCACCAATTCAGGTGTGATGATTTCAACATCAAGCGTCGTTGCACCAATGGTCAAACGCTCATTCGCGACAATATTGGCGTTCGCGCCTTCATTGCCCAGTTCATACTGATAATCAGCAGCCACATAATCAATTAACCCTTCATCCAAAGGCCAAGCATTAAGTTGCCCTTCCCAGTCATCAACGATGGCATTTCCAAAGCGAAAGACTTCGGTTTGTTGATAAGGTACGCGAGCCGCAATCCAGGCTTGTTTGACATTAGCAAGACCGAGCTCAGTAGGCTGAGCAAGAAAAGTGTTAATGGATGTATCAAGATCTTCGGCTGTTTTTAAAGCATCAGCAAACACGGCATGAGCAAGATCTGCATAGTGTTCAACGACTTGGTCTTTAGTAACTGCAGCTAACGCAGTCGACGAGGTTATAATTAGAGAGGCGGCCACTGCACCCTTTAATACGGTTGTTACATTCATGAAAGCATCCTTGTTGAGCTTAATTATTATTTTGTAGTGCGAATCATTATCATTTACACCATTGTTCGCAATAATACTCAGTTACAATTTATTTTCAACAACCAATACAAAAAAACCTCACATTCGTGAGGTTTTCATTGCATCTCTGTAACAGTTCTGAATTAGATTTTCAGATAGTGCTTGCCATGAGAAACTTTGGCTTTCAGGTAGTTCTCGTTGCCATCTTTCAGATGAGCATGAGTGTTGACGACTTCTTCAATATTGATGCCGTGCTCGCGAAGCTCACGGACCTTCTTCGGGTTGTTGGTCACCAAACGAATTGAATGGACATCAAGCGCCTTGAGCATTTGTGCGGCTTCGGTAAAATCACGTAAGTCATCGCCAAAGCCCAGATGATTGTTAGCTTCGTATGTATTCATTCCTTCAGACTGTAGCTTATAAGCATCCAACTTATTGTATAGCCCTATCCCACGACCTTCCTGTCGCAAGTAAAGGATGATACCGCCTTCTTGACCCATTCTTTGGATGGTCTCTTCTAATTGCTCGCCGCAATCACACCGTGAAGAGTGGAAAACATCTCCAGTCAAACACTCTGAGTGCATTCTTACCAGTGGCAGCGACTGGCTCTTATCAGCGGATTTAAAAATCACCGCCACATGCTCTTTATCAGTCTGAAGGCCACGAAATGAAAGCATTTCTGCGTCGATGTCGCTCTTAGAGCCGACTTTTAATTGTATTCTGGCACGTACTTCCGCCATAGTTTCTCTCACTAGATTATCTGAGGCTAGTAATGAGCTTATCTCAGCCATTGTCCTTTCTCCATAGTTGGAACTATGGGGGCTAATACCTGACTTTTCAACAATAAGATCACAGTAGATATTGTTATATTATAACAATTGGATAAATTTAGGAACAAAAAAACCCCAAGTGCAAACACTCAGGGTTGATAAGATGATTGTTGTTTAGGTGTTAGCGAACAATTACATAGCCTGTTTTTGCTTCCAAACGGCCAACTCTACCCAGATGTTCTCTAACTCCGCCAACTCTTCTTTGGTGAGTAGCGATATAGTTTGTGGGGCATCTCCCGACACGGCACCATTCGACGATTTCAGGTGTGCGTAAAAGTCTTTTTTTAACTGGCTAATCACTGCTTCCACTGCTATTCCACCTATCTACTGGGTTAAATCCTAAACAAATCCATGATACCACCCTGATCAGATCGTACAGCTTTTTCCATATTTTCTGGAACTACCATCACAAATACTGTTGGTTTTACGTCGAATTTTCTAAACTTTATCCATAACCGGACGTAGGGGGCAATTTGTTACTGAACTTTTTGTCGCACCAGGTAAAATAACGCTACTTTAAACACACAGAACAATGTCATGTTAAAAATCATCAGTAACCAAGACTTCGATACGTTCGCGCAAAATGCCAAAGAAGCTCCGCGTCAACGCAGCCATCACAACCTCCATGAACAACTGGATGCGGGGGTTCAACGTTTGTTCATTTCGACCGAACCCGATACCTATATGCGCCCTCACCGTCACAGCGAAGAACACAAATGGGAGCTGTTTCTGGTTCTAAAAGGCCAACTCGATCTTTTGATTTTTGACGATGAAGGTAAGGTGACGCAGCGCCATAGTCTGTCACCTGAAACCAATCGTGCCATTGAAATCCCACCTGGCACCTGGCACGGCTACGCATGCATGGAGTCTGGTACTGTCGGTCTGGAGATCAAAGAAGGGGCATATATTCCAACGCCACAAGAGGATTTTGCACCTTGGTCACCTGCCGAAGGGGAAGACGGTGCCAATGCATATCGTGACTGGATGAGAACAGCGAAACCAGGCTCATCGCTTTAATTCTCGTTATCCTCGGTACAATTCAAAGATTATTGTAGATAAAAGTAGCATCTAGAGCGGGAATGTTGATAATACCCGCTCTGCAAATCGACCGAGGATAGCCCTTGAAAACCCCAGCCTTCTCTACTTTAAATCTACCAGCGGCACTACTAGACACTTTAGACAGCCTTGGTTACACCAACATGACCCCTATTCAAGCGGACTCTTTACCGAAGATCCTCGCAGGTGTCGATGTTATTGGACAAGGCAAAACTGGCTCGGGCAAAACTGCGGCTTTTTCTCTTGGTCTGCTATCTAATCTGAATGTAAAACGCTTCCGGGTTCAATCCTTGGTTCTCTGTCCAACGCGTGAACTGGCCGATCAGGTCGCAAAAGAGATCCGCACACTGGCTCGTGGTATCCACAATATTAAAGTGTTAACGCTGTGTGGCGGCATGCCAATGGGACCACAGATAGGCTCACTTGAACACGGTGCCCACATTTTAGTTGGGACGCCGGGTCGTATCCTAGACCATTTAGAGAAAGGCCGTATCAACCTGGATGAGCTCAATACGCTGGTCCTGGATGAAGCAGACCGTATGCTGGAGATGGGCTTTAAAGATGCACTTGATGCCATCATTGCAGAAGCACCAATCAAAAGACAAACCCTGTTGTTTAGCGCAACATTCCCTGAACAAATTCAGGCCATCGCGTCCAGTGTGATGCAGCAGCCAGAGATCATCAAGGTCGAAAGCAAACACGACCACTCTAGCATCAAGCAATTCTTCTATCAGGTCGAAACCACGGAGCAACGTGACGATGCGCTGGAGAATTTGCTTTTAACTCACCAGCCAGAATCTGCCGTGGTTTTCTGCAACACTAAGAAAGAAGTGCAGAATGTGGCTGATGAGCTACATCATCGCGGTTTTAGTGTGATTGATATTCACGGTGATCTCGAACAGCGCGACCGCGACCAAGCGCTGGTCCAGTTTGCCAACAAAAGTGTTTCGATACTGGTTGCCACTGATGTAGCGGCGCGCGGTCTGGATGTGGATAATCTCGATGCCGTCTTCAACTACGAATTATCACGTGACCCTGAAGTTCACGTGCATCGTATTGGCCGCACTGGGCGAGCTGGCAATAAAGGCCTTGCCTTTAGCTTCTATAGTGAAAAAGAGTTCTACCGCGTTGCACGTATTGACGAGTATTTGGATATGCCTATTGAGCCGAGTGCATTACCACCAGCTTCGTCGAATCAACCCTATCAAGCGAAAATGGCAACCATCCAAATTCAGGGTGGCAAAAAGCAAAAATTGCGTCCCGGCGACATTCTTGGTGCACTGACAGGCGACAAAACCCTTGCTGGCAGTCAAATTGGTAAAATCAATATGTTCCCAATGAGCGCCTATGTGGCCGTTGAGAAAAGCATCGCCAAGAAAGCACTCAACAAAATCACCAATGGTAAAATGAAAGGGCGTCAGTTCCGCGCGAGAATCATCAAAGCGTAGAATAGATAGGCACTAGTTCCTAATTTATCGGGATTGGTGCCCAACTCAAAGACATCCGTATCGCAAATGTTGATAACGGAGAACTACCCCAAAAGTAATTGCTTAAAGTCAAATTTTAAGTTCTGCAATCAACTCATTACTCAACACTGGGTGGCGTTGTGTTCCTGTCACCAATACGATATCAACACTTGGAAGAACCGGCATATCAGACAACACCTGTATCCCCTCTCCGATGCTGGTTCGCCCCATTGCGCCCACCCCTATTCCCCGCCTTACCAGCGCTCGTTGAGCCGACGCGGTATTGCAGCACGCCACCAGTTGATATGCGACGCCACGTTTTGACAGACTGTCTGTCGCCGCAGCATGATACTTACAATCGGTCTGAAACAGCACCAGAGGTAATGGACGAATATCAAGATCAAATTCAGGGCTGGCGATCCACACTCCCTTGTCTGAGGCTAGCCAGTAGCCTTCCTCGCTGTCGGGCGCTCTGGTGACAATAGCCGCATCCAGTTTGCCTTCATCGAGCCACTCTCTTAAGGTGACACTGGGCTGACTAAACACCTGAATGGAACAGGTTGGGTCTGCTTTAGAAATCGCAGCAATTACTCCAGGTAGAATGGATTCGTTGTAATCCTCAGGGCACCCAAGCCGAAGGGAGGATTTATTCTGATAGCGCTTTATCTTTCTAAGCGCGGAGTCGTGCAAAGACAGTATCTGTTCCGCTTGCACTCTCAATGCTAACCCCGCCTCCGTGAGCACCATATTTCGTCCATCTCGCTCGAACAGGGCCGTTCCCGTTTCGCCTTCCAGCTTTTTCATCTGAGCACTGAATGCAGATTGAGTTCGATTGATTTGCCGGGCAGCGCGAGTAAAACTTCCGGTTTCCGAAAAGGCGAGAAAGCTTCGCAGTGCTTCAATATCCATGTCGTCTCCAACTCATCGATTCCATTGATGATATTCATTAATACTTTGCGTTAGTGCCCCATCAAACCATTGATTATGATGAAAATCAAATCAGGTAAGGAGACACCATGAAACTGTATATAGGAAATCAAAACTATTCGAGTTGGTCATTGCGAGCGTGGGTGATCTTTGCACAAAATGGGCTCAATGTAGAGGTGACTAAACTAACCTTGTTTACGCCGGAGTTTTATCAGACGTTAGAAACTCTAACGCCCGCAGCCAAAGTTCCTGCCCTGATAGATGAAGAGATAGCGGTTTGGGATTCTCTGGCGATTCTTGAATACGTCAACGAGCGCTATCTTGAGGGACGCTGTTGGCCAGAGACAGCGGCAGAAAAAGCCAAGGCCCGCGCCGTTGCCTGTGAGATGCATTCAGGCTTCTTCGCATTGCGAAATGAACTACCTATGAACTGTAGAGCAAATCGCAGGGTGGAACTGTCTGACGAAGCGGTGAGAGATATTCAGCGTATTGACGCCATGTGGTCAGAGCAAATGGCCATTCACGATGGTCGCTGGCTGTTTGGTGACTGGTCCATTGCCGACGCTATGTACGCACCAGTCGCGCTGCGTTTCAAAACCTATGGCATCCAATTATCCGAACGCGCGGCACAGTACCAACAAACCGTGCTATCGAGTCCCGCCATTCAGACCTGGCTAGAGCAAGCCGCTCTGGAACAAGACATCGTCAAAGAGGATGAAGCGGGCGTTGAAGTACCAACAATTAATGCCTAGCCCTTTTATCGCCAACGCTCAGTTGAACTCAGGACTGGGCGTTTTTTCCCTATCCACTTTTCAATACTAAAACCCTGCTGCAATAAGGGATTAAAAATGACGCATATCAAAACATAGACGAATTACCCCTTCGGCAGCATAGCTTTCATGGTGGCTGACCTATAACATCATTTATCGCTATTCGATAATGATGAGGAAATCACTATGCCATCTATTCAAGAGTTCATGACTCAACACCACAAGGTCTGCGATGATCTGTTGGTCGAAGCAGAAAGTGCACTGGCCAGCAAAGACTGGAGCGCGTTTGCTGAACTATGGTCTAAGTTTGAAACGGAAACCCTACATCACTTTGCAATGGAAGAGCAGGTACTTTTCCCTGAATTTGAGGCGCAGACAGGAATGACCGCAGGACCAACGATGGTTATGCGTCAGGAGCACGCTCAGATTAACGCCATGTTTGAACAAATGAAGGCAGCGATTGAGCAGCAAGATCAAGAACGAGCAATGGGATGTTCAGAAAGTATCATGATCTTTATTCAGCAACATAATATGAAAGAAGAACAGATCTTGTATCCAATGACGGACAATCACCTCAGCAATAGCGCCGAAATTGTTGAAAAAATGAGTACCCACTGAACGAGTAGGTAGCACTCAACCCGGAGACAAGAACATATGGACATGAGCAAAGTCATCACGCTCGACGTCAGTGAACTAGAGCCGCCTCATCCTATGCACCAAATAACCGCAAAGCTCTACCAGTTGACGATTGGCGAGGTATTGTTGGTGACACATCGACGTAAACCCATCCCCCTGTTTGACATGATTACAGGCCAGTTCGAGTATGCCTGTCACCAAGTCAGCGATGAGCGTTATCAGATCGTGTTCTGGCGTGCCGGTGATGAAGAGGCAGCGCTGTGGGCACAGCAACTCACCAAAGAGAACTTACCACGATGAGAATGAGTGGCCTGAACTTCGAAGCCATTCCTGAACTTTCGGCCCCAATGCGTTTCTACCTCACCGCGCCAGTGTTTGCTTTACTGGCCGCAATTCTGGTTATCAGCTTTGGTGAACAGGTTTGGCTGAGTCGCTGGATGCCGGTCACCCTTGCTGCGACTCACCTGCTCGCCCTCGGCGTTATGGCCATGGTGATGATTGGATCTCTGTTTCAGGTCATGCCGGTACTTTGTGGCGCGGCGATTCCGATTCGGGGGTGGAAGTTGCACCTGTTTCATCTGTTATTGGTAGCCGGAGTGGTGAGTTTAAGCAGTGGCTTTCTGGGCTGGGTTTCATTTTCACTGTCATTTGCTTTACTCGGACTAAGTCTGGGTTATTTTGTTTTTAGCCTGCTACGAGTACTCTTTTGGGAAGCACAAGGGCAACAAACCCGCTTACCCATCTCACTGGCAGTGTTAGCCTTAGCAGTGCTTTTGGCCCTTGGTCTGATATTGCTCAGTGGCTACCTATGGGGCGTGGCTCCTGGCATCGGAAAATCGTTGACTAATCTGCATGCCGGTATCGGCCTGTTTGGTTGGATTATGCTGCTGATCATGGCTGTCAGTTTTCAGGTAATACCTATGTTCCATGTGACGCCCAACTTCTCTAGCGGATGGCGTTACGGCTTGATAGGTTTGCTGGTTATCGGTATTGTCATTGTCAGTCTGGAGTCTTTCGGAGTGCCACTGCCTGGAGGTTGGTTAGTCTGTATTGTCGCCTCAATACTGTATTCCATCGTGACGCTAGAGCGATTAGGAAAACGTAAACGCAAACTACCCGATGTGGTGGTTAATTACTGGAAATGCGGGCTTGGGAGCTTATTGCTGGCTTGTCTGCTATTGTTTAGTTTCTTCCTCCCTTTAGACTTACTTCCCTGGCCTGTCGGTTGGCAAACAAAGCTAGAGGTATTTATCGGTCTATTGTTTGGCCTTGGCTTTGTACTGGCCATTATTCAGGGTATGCTCCTCAAAATCGTACCATTTTTGATCACGCTTCACCTACAGAGAGCGATGATGCGCAACCCCATAGCGATGATACCGCTTCCGGATCATTATCAACTAATCAGTCGCGTTCACATGAAGTGGCAATTCCACCTCTATATCGCTGTCATGCTGTCTCTGGTACTCAGTTTTATGATGCCTTCGACGACAGCCATTATGGCACTGCTGTTTGCCCTGAACTGGGCGATGATTGGATATAATATTCTGGGTGCGCTAAAGCAATATCGTATTTGTTTGGTTAATCTTCAGAGCTCTTTTGAACAGTTTAAAAAATAGTTCATCTTGCTAACTCTCTAAGTCGACTTACATTCCTCTGCACATGAGATTCTTATAGCAATGTTCGGGGCTAAGAATTTTCTGCTGCCTACTAAAACCAAACGAAAAAGCCCCACACTATCTCTATAGTATGGGGCCAGCAGCAACCAATCCGGTTATTAGCTTACCGCTTCAACACTTGTATGTTGTTTTTCTTTCGATTTCACCCATACGATCACAGCGGCTAACACAGCGATTGGAACGAGAGGATCGATTAGAGTACCACCCTTACCAAATACCAGGTTCAGAACCATGATGATCGAAGCACCAATTGCCCAGGCAACGGTAGAAGAAACGGACCAAATCTTAAGCTGGTCGGTTAGCTCCGTGATACCCAGAGTTCGGTTGATGATGTGGAAGTACGAGTCGTTTAAGTGTGAGAACCCAACTGGACCAACAGCACACGCAAGCGCGACAAAAACAGGATCCAATCCCAGAGTCTCAACCAGCGGCAGCGTCATGGTCGCAGCCACCATCATTGATGCTGTGGCCGACCCCTGAATCAGACGAAGCATTGAAGCAATCGCCAGTGGAACCAGTAGCGGTGGAATGCCGCTGCTTGCAATCGCTTCTGCCACTTGAGGACCTGCACCAGAGGCTTTAAGTACCGAACCCATAGCACCACCACAGCCCGTTACCACAAGAATCAGACCAGTTGTCGCCAGAGCATCATCCATGGATCCAACCATGTCTTTGCGTTCGATATTACGAGTCAGGCCATAAAGTGCCATCAATACACCAAAGCCAACTGCGACCACAGGATTACCCAATAGAGACAGAACAGTATGCAGTGCTGTGTCACCTTTACCAACCAAGGTGTTAGCTAGGATAAACGCAATAGGCAACAGAATCGGACCAAACGAAAGAAAATTGCTCGGTAGATCTTTGTCATCTGTGGACTGTACTTTTTCCAGGTTCGCCCAGTCAGACTGGTTGGTAATCCAACCTTCGCCATTAGGAACACGGTAGTATTCATTACCAATACGACGAATATAAATCATTGACAGAAGCATCATAGGGATCGATACCATCAGTCCCCAAAGCATGTATTCGCCCAAATCGACACCTAAGATGCCTGCGACGGCAACCGGACCAGGCGTTGGCGGTACGAGAGCATGAGTGATAAGCAGGCCAAGTGCCAACGTCACACCCAAACCTACCGCTGATTTTCCGGTATCTCGTGAAATTGCACGAACAAGTGAATGCAAAATGATGTAAGCAGAATCACAGAATACTGGGATAGCGACAATCACACCAGTGAAACCAAGGGCCAGATCCTCGCGACCTTTACCACAGATCTTAACGAAGGTCTTCGCCATGCGCACTGCTGCGCCCGAACGTTCAAAACACGCTCCCATGATCACGCCAAACGCAATGATTAAACCGATACCGCCTAATACACCACCGAAGCCTGCTTTAATCGCATTAATCAGCTCTGTCGGTGCCATCCCGGCAAAAAGCCCCATAATGATACTCGCAATAACCATCGCGAGAGCGACAGGGATTCGTGTTTTCACGATCATTAGCATCATAGCAATGATACCGATCACAATGCCTATCAGTGCTCCATCCATTTTCTTTTCCTTTTCTATCTCTATTTTGTTGTGTAGGGCTGTGCACGATGAGCACGTAAGGTTACGTCCTCTGCACTTTGCCATGCAGTGGTTCGAATTAGGAATCCACTATTTCTTATAGTTAATTGATTGAGTTACAGATATTGTTTGACCCAGTGCAACCCAGCTTCGGTCGAGGTTCTTGGGTTGTATTCACACCCAATCCAACCGGAGTAGCCAGAATCATCTAATACCTTGAACAAATGGGGGTAATTCAGTTCACCTTCTGAAGGTTCATGCCTCTCGGGTACCGACGCAATCTGAACATGGCCGGTAAATGACGCCACTTCCCTGATCAGGGTTGTCAGGTCACCGTCCATAATTTGGGCGTGATACAGGTCTAACTGCAGCTTCACGTTCGGCCTGTCTACCAGGCGAATAAGGTCAACAGCATCACGCTGATGCGCCACAAAATAGTTGGGTACATCGCGTGCGTTTAATGGCTCTATCATCAAAGCAATACCATGCTCTGCAAATTTGTCTGCGGCAAAACGGATGTTGGAAATAAACGTCTCCACATGCTGCTCTTTCGAGTAGCGCGGATCGATGATCCCTGACATCGCGTGCACTTTTGGACATTTCAACGCCTTTGCATACACAAGAGCCCTCTCTACACTGGAGCGGAATTCCTCTTCACGTCCGGGAATGGCCGCAAATCCTCTTTCCCCCGCATCCCAGTCTCCGGGAGGCAGGTTAAATAACGCCTGTTCTAATCCAAACTGCTCCAATTTGCTTGCCAGTAACTGCGGTTCAAAAGCATAGGGAAACAAGTACTCTATGGCTTGAAAACCTGCCTGATGCGCCTTTTCAAAGCGCTCCAGGAACGGTACTTCCGTAAATAACATGGTCAGATTTGCTGCGAATTTTGCCATTACTTACCTCTCCCTTTCAGATCGTTGATCTCGTCTTCAGTCAAATAGCGGACTTGTCTGTCTTTGAGCAAAAACGCCAGCTTCGCGGTCTCTTCCAGTTCTTCCGCGTTGTCGACAGCATCTTCAAAATCCTCGCCCGTGACGACCGGCCCATGGTTCGCCAGTAGAAAAGCACGATAGTCACCCGCTCGTTTTGCCAATTCTTCCGCAATCTGGGGATCACCCGGACGCAAGTATGGGATCACCGGCAACTCGCCAATCCGCATAACAAAATAAGGTGTAAAGGCTTTAATCGCGTTACGCTGATCAAGCCCTTGCAGGCACGATAAAGCGGTCAGATACGTCGAGTGAAGATGAACAATCGCATTACATTTTGGATTGTTGCGGTAAATCGCCAAATGGAAGGCCGCCTCTTTCGATGGTTTCTTTCCTGAAATATGATTCCCGTCGATATCCACGACCGACAGTTCCTCAGCCACAAGGCGACCGAATGATGAGCCAGTAGGCGTTGTTAAAAAATGTCCGTCGGGAAGTTTGAGTGACAGGTTTCCTGCCCCACCCGTCGCATAACCACGCTCGAACATAGAGCGAGCTAAAGCGACCATCTGTTTTCTCAGATCCTGCTCGTTCATTGAACTGCTTCTCATCCTTGGCCTACCTCAGGAAAAAACGACTGCGCTTTGACAAAGAAATTTTCATCACCAAAATTCCCAGATTTGAGTGCCAGAGACAGTTCACCATCGACTGACTTAACCCATGGGACGCCGGGTGCAATTTGAGGTCCGATATGAAACCCTTTAACCGCAAGGCTCTGTGTGACAACCCCTGAGGTTTCACCACCCGCCACGATGAAATTCCTTACTCCTTCCGTTTTCAATTTGATGGCCAATTCACTGAAGAAAGCTTCAACGGCATGACTGGACGCCTGAGCACCATATTTGTTTTGAATTGACTTCAATGTATCGGCATTGGCTGTTGCGTAAACGAGCGGAGCAAGATCACTTTGAAGGTGAGTCATTACCCAATCGAACACTTCGCTGACATACTCTTTATTGGCCAAACACGCTTCCACATCAATTGCAAAATGAGGGGCAACGGCTTTGTAAACGGACACTTGTTGATTGGTCATAACCGAACATGAACCCGAAAAAACCACCGCTGGCGCTTTACCCGGATAGCCAGTCTGCTTCGCATCACTTTGGTCCTCTAACTGTGAGGACCAGTTTTTCGCCAGACCCGCTGCAAGTCCTGAACCACCAGTGACCAGCTTTATCGATTTGGCTGCCTGCCCCAGAATGTCCAGGTGTTGACTGTTCAGCGCATCGACGATCGCGTAATTGATTGTCTGGCTCTTCAGTTCCTCAAAGCGACGAACAACTGACTCCGGTCCATGCTCAATCGTTTGGTAAGACACTAAACCTGATTGCCCTTTCGACTGGGCATTCATCATTCTGAGCAAACTGGAGTCGGTCATCGGCGTAACGGGGTGATTGCGCATTCCCGACTCACAAAGTAACTCTTCAAACACAAACAAGTGACCGTTATAAACCGTGCGACCATTGACGGGTAATGCCGGACACACTAGCGTGAAACTTTCACCTAGCTCAGCCAGAAGCGCGTCCGTAACCGGACCAATATTGCCCTCTGAGGTACTATCGAACGTAGAGCAATACTTGAAATAATACTGCTGACACCCTTTCGATTTCAGCCAGTTGAGCGCGGCCACCGATTGGTGAACCGCTTCCTGCACAGGACAGGAACGGGATTTCAGGCTAATGACCACCGCATCGGCGTCCACTTCCATTGATTCATCCGGAATACCGTTCAACTGAACGGTACGCATTCCATTTTCGACGAGAAAGCCAGCAATATCAGTGGCCCCTGTGAAATCATCAGCGATAACACCTAGCAACATCGTTATTTCTCCGCCTTATCTACACCTGGTAACTTAATACCATCGAAAATTTTGATGACGGCACTGTCATCTTCCTTGCCAAAACCTGCATTACTCGCACTGACGAACATATTCAGAGCGGCACTTGAGAGAGGCAGTGGGAATTTCAGCTCTTTGGCAGTATCTGAAACCAAATTTAGATCCTTAACAAAAATGTCAACCATAGACTTTGGCGTATAGTCTCCATCGACCACATGTTTCATCCGGTTCTCAAACATCCAGGAGTTACCCGCCGCATTCGTCACCACGTCGTACATCAAATCCAATGGAATGTCGGCTCTCGCAGCCAGTGCCATCGCTTCCGCACCCGCAGCGATATGAACACCAGCCAGCAATTGATGGATGATTTTCACTGTGGCACCCAAACCTATCGCCTCACCAATGTTGTAGACCTTAGAGGCTGTGGCCTTCAAAACAGGGTCTAGCAAGGCAAACGTTTCTTGGGCACCTGACGCCATAACGGTCATTTCACCTGCTTCTGCTTTTACAGCACCGCCTGACACCGGAGCATCAAGCATGAGCAATTCGTGCTCGGCCAATTTCGAGGCAATCTGCTTTGCGTCTTCCGCAGAAATTGTCGCTGATACTATGACGGGCGTATTGGGTTTTAGTGCCGCTGCAAGTCCCGTATCAAACAGAACCGTATTGACCTGCTGAGCGTTCACGACCAGCACCAACACCGAATCTAAATTTCTTGCATAGTCAACTGGATTGCCAGATACGGCGGTTGCACCGTAGGCTCCCAACTCTTCCAGTGCATTACGATTCAAGTCAAAACCATATACTTGCAGGCCAGCGCGGACACATGATTTGGCCGCACCCATCCCCATCGAACCTAATCCGATAACGCCAACAGATTGAATTTCCTTCATAATTGCAGAGCCTTCTTGGTAATATTCAATTTAAAGTTTTGTTAAATCTTGTTCATGTTTGTGATTATATGTGAAGCAATAAATTTCAACCTAGCTCCAAATCACACTTTTAACATTAATTCACAATAATTATCAGAATACCTCTTTTGAGGGGGACTGAGAGGGCAAAGTGAGTTGCCAAAGGGCAATAATAGATAAATAGCCAACATGATTTCACAGATATTCACAAGCAAGGGGAATACTGTTAGGATAACTGGACGTAACGTATTGAAGGAAAAGTCATGATCCCAGCTGAACGACAACGAACTATTTTGTCACTGTTGTCACACCAAGAAGTGATAAGTATCTCTGAACTGGTCGAACACTTAAACGTTTCGCATATGACGATTCGCCGCGATATCATGAAGCTTGAATCATCTGGTAAGGTCATCTCCGTATCCGGCGGCGTTCAACTGGCACAGGCCATTCATAGTGAGCTCTCTCATGATGCTAAAGTGGAACAGCAAGCCAGTGAAAAAGCACTGATTGGAAAGATAGCCGCTTCGCTTATCGAGCCTGATGCAACTGTCTATCTGGATGCGGGCACGACTTCTCTCGAAATAGCACATCAAATTGCCTCCCGAGATGACTTGTTGGTCATTACCAATGACTTTTCGGTAGCCGGTTACCTGATGAACTATGGTCAATGTGAAATCTATCATACGGGCGGCAAAATCGATCGCGAAAACCACTCCAGTGTTGGCGGGAAAGTGGCGGAGTTTCTTTCTGGAATGAATATTGATGTTGCATTTGTCTCTACCTCATCCTGGAACCTGAAGGGACTTTCCACGCCTAATGAAGGAAAAGTCGCGGTAAAACAAGCTATCGCAAAAGCGGCACAAACCAGTTATTTGATTTCTGACTCCACAAAATATGGTCGTATCGCCAGTTTCCACGCACTTGATCTCGATAAACTCGACGGCATCATCACAGATCCTCATTTACCTGATTGGGTTGAGCAGGAAATTACCGATAAGGGACTCAACGTTTATACCAGATTACATCGGATGAGCTCGTGATCAACCTTGTTCCCTAAGGCGGAGTGGTTCATTTGTCCCCAGTTATCCCCGATTGCCGTTTAGCGCCTTTTTCATCACCCGAAACCACAGTGGTGGCAGCAATGCTAACAGAACCAGAGACGCATATCCGAATGGCAACTTAGGTGCCGACGTCTGGTCTTCAAGCAGATAGAAAGGCTTATTAGCATGCATATGATGGTCACTGTGCCTGGGCAACTGAAACAAGATATAGCCGGATAATAAATGATTGCTGTCCCAGGAGTGTTGGTATCCCACAGGTTCGTAATGTCGCTCATTGCGCACCTTGCGGGTCAGGCCGTAGTGCTCAATGTAGTTGACCATCTCCAGCATACACATGGCAACAAAGCCCTGAAGGATAAAATAAATAAGCCCCCACAATCCAAGCAAATAAGTTGCGCACACCATCCATAGCAGGGTCAATGCCTGCCAGAGGTAATACTCGTAGCCAAAATACTGGAGTTTGGAACGGAACTTTTTTTGCAGTTTTAGAGCTTTTCTCTGATTTCCCCATAGGGCAGGCAAGACAAAGGCATAAAATGATACTCCGGTTGGGGCGGACGATGGGTCGTTTTTTGTGGCAACGTCCTTGTGGTGACCAAAAACGTGTTCGATTTTAAATCCACCATAACCGCTCAGCGACAACAGCACTCCAGCAATGGTTTTTGGAAAATGATGACGCTTGTGCAGCAATTCGTGAGCGGCATTAATACCAAATGTACCGTTGATTACGCCCATACTAACAACAGTGGTCAACGCCGCGAAATAATCCCCATGTTGCCAAAGCGACAAGCTATACCATGCCCCCCAAATCAGCACCAAGACCAACAGTGGCAATACCAAAATCGGTAGAGTACGGAGAACACCAGGGGAATCGGGATAATCTGGAGGCAGTTCGCCACCTCGTGTCAGTTCATCGACAACAGGTAGCACCACAAACAAAACAATCAGCGTGCTCAATGCGGTTGGCCAGGGAGAGCGCCAGATTGCATTCACAGCCAATGGTACCACCATGACAAGAAGTGGTAACAAAGCCAACAGCCACTTTTTCGTCCATTTAAGTTGTTCCATTTCATCCCCTTTACACTTGTTGTTTGAGTGTAGCTGATGAAATCTCACATGGTGTGTGAACCTTGCACACCACGGATGGCTGCCCTATCCCGCTATTATTGTGCCCGATATATCTCGGTGTCTGGATAAAACGCGTACCAGGCAAACCAGAATAGCAGCGTAGAAGGCACAACTTGTTGATCTTCGTCCGTGATCCAGGCTGACTGATTTTCTGCATCCCAGTGGACGGTGTATTGAGTGTTCTCAATGGCTACGTTGAATTGTGGTCTGCGCTGTTTGGTTAGCTCACTAAACGGAAAAGCGATGAAAGACTGCTTCACTTTTACACCCATGACCATCTCTTTGGGGTGGTACAGATCGGGAGCCTGATTCGCAACCGGAAAATACAGCGCAGCATTTTTTGCGTATCCCGCATACGGGTCTCGGTCATAATTGCGCCTGAAACCCGTGTCGACCGATAACACCAGGGAATCCGGATGACGCTCAACCCACCCGCTCCATCGCGTCAGCGTGAGTGGCACCTGTTTCAGCTTGCGACCTACATGCGGGCCTGAAATCGCCTCTCCGTGAATTTGCGACCATAATGACTCTGTTGCTCTGTCGTACATCAACACATCAGAGTTATACAACAACCCAGAAACACCAAAGCTAAAATTGGTTTGCCTGACATCACCGGAAAAGCTCTCAAATGCCATGCCACTTCCGCACAGCGGACAGTAGCTAATCAAGTAGTGCGTCTCTCCGATACGATCATTAACAATTTCATGCCAGTTGAGTATTCGCAGAGGATAAGCTTTGGCAACCCCGTCTACATTCAATCCCAGTACAATATCGTCGCTGCGCAAGTAACTAGCGGCAGCTGCCGACACAAACTTAGGGTTATCGATCGCTGGAATGCCATCTCTGGGCGGGCCACCTCTCTGAATTAGGCTCTGAGGTACTGAGGTATTATCCAGATTGAAACCGTTGAGTGTGATTGCAAGCGAGGTTATCGGTGTCAGAAATAAGATCCAAAACCACAGTTGTCTGCAGCCATACGACATAATGTGACTCCTCCTGGAGACTTCGAATAGCTAAACAGACCGCCGAACCAAGCGGTAACTTTCACCACGGCATTCATTGCTGCTGCTGGTACAGACTCACAAATTCATTGTAGCGGGCACGATTCAGGCCCTTGTCGCTGTAGCCTGTGCGTGACTGAGAGCGGTAATGCAATACACCATTTTCAGTGTCAAAATAGAGTTCAACATCATCGTGAAATTTCATGGTTGGGGTCGTAAAGACAACATGCATGTAATCGCCCTCATCCGTTATCACCTCATTCCCCGTCATCTTGTTAAGGACCGCCATCACTCTCTTTTTGGCTTTGTCCGCGTCGTCGAAACTGATTGATTCAACACGCTTTTCACTGTCGTCGGTTTGCGAAGACACTGCGTTCGGCGTCGAAGGCATAGGTGCCAACTTGCCTTCCTCTACCCCAATATACGATGGCACGGTGTTGTTTTTGTAAAACATGTAAGCGATAACCACAACGATCAGCGTAGTGATGATTTTGGACAACATAGCTATTCCTTTTTTTATGCATGCTATCAATACATTACACACAAAATCCAAATACGGTCAAATAATCCGGGTGGCCATAGCAACATAATATAGGCCTCAAGGCTGCGTTGTCATCGCCCTATCACTACATCGTTTTCATCCGTTCCGCGTTTACTTCGTTTTCGCAATGCAACTGTGACAAACATCAAATGAATGAATAAAAAACTATACTAATACAGAAGATCTTCTTGATCGTTTAAGATGAATATGAAAACCTTACCACATTGAACATGAAAACCTTTTCATGTCATGTGAAAACCTTTTCCTATAACAAGCATCAGGATAGAGCAAATGAACAATAAAATAGCAGCCCGTCTACTCGAGGCTCTTGGAGGCAAAGACAACATTCGCGCCCTAGAGCATTGTGCTACCCGACTTCGTGTCGTGGTCAAGGACGATACTTTGTTGAATGAGGAGCAAATCAAGTCCACAGATAAAGTGGCTGGTTACTTTTTTCAGTCTGGACAGCACCAAATCATTTTGGGTACCGGTCTTGTTAATCAGATTTTCGCTCTGATTCAACAGCAGTTGGACGGCGAACTGGAAAGTGCCAAAGGTGCTGCCTACGACAATATGAGCGTATTCCAAAAAGCCCTACGATCTCTTGCAGACGTGTTTATTCCTCTGATCCCTGTGCTTGTTGCTACAGGTCTGTTTATGGGACTTCGAGGTTTTGCACAACAGTTGGGTTACACCTTCTCACCAGAACTGTTGACCATGACTCAGGTCGTAACGGATACTGTCTTTATCTTCTTGCCAGCACTTGTAGTGTGGTCGGCATTCAAACGCTTTGGTGGCACGCCCGTTATTGGTATGGTTCTCGGCCTGATGCTTATAGCACCTATGCTGCCAAACGCCTGGGATGTTGCCAGCGGCAACGCGGAGATGCTAAGCATTGGTATGTTCAAGATCCAGGGTTTCCAGGGCACTATCATCCCTGCTTTGATTGTCGGTATTCTGGGTGCAAACCTGGAGCGCTGGATCAATACTTGGATGCCGTCGGTCGTCTCACTTATCTTTACTCCTTTCCTGACGATCACTATTGGTATGCTGGCGGGTCTGTTCATCATAGGTCCTATGTTTAACATTGTTGAGCACGGCGTGATGGTGTCTGTTGAGTCACTTATCAATCTGCCTATGGGTATTGGTGGTGCGATCTTTGGTGGTCTGCAGCAAGTATTGACCGTAACGGGGCTGCATCACAGCTTGATGGTCGTGGAACTGAACTTCCTGTCGACAATTAAGATTAACCCACTGAACGCACTGATTACCGCTTCGATGGCAGGTCAGGCAGGTGCTGCGATTGCTTACACAATGTCTCTCAAAGACAAGAAGCAAAAAGCACTGAACTACTCCTCTATCGTTCCATGTTTCTTTGGTATCACAGAACCACTGCTGTTCGGTGTCACTCTGACTAACAGTAAAGTGTTCGCTGCTGGTATCGCAGGTGGTGCTATCGCGGGTGCCTTCGCAACCATTATGAACATTGCACCTTCTGTAATGGGCGTCACCTTCATCCCGGCAATTCCGGCTTACCTTGGCAACGGGCTTGGTATGTACCTGGTGATGATTGTGGTCGGCATGGGCAGTGCGGCGCTGATCACCAGAACAGTGGTAAAGCCAACTGAAAACAAAAGCAAAATGACTGTCGCTCTAGACAAGTAAACCACCCCCATTTGGCGGTGGCAGCGAAGCCACCGCCTTTTTTAATTCAACTGACTTTGACAAGTGCAATGTCTGTTTCAAGTCCAACTACTGAGTGTATTAAGAATAATGACTTCACTAGAACTGTGCTCACAAAGCGAATTATCAGTGCCGAAACAAAGCCACACTGACCACTTGCGCCCACGGTTTCACCTAACTGCACCGTATGGACTTATCAATGATCCAAACGGCTTTATTGAGTACGATGGCCAGTTCCATCTGTTTTTTCAATGGAATCCTAACGCCTGCGAACATGGTGCCAAGTACTGGGGTCATAGCACCAGTCAAGATCTCTTCAACTGGACGTTACAACCGGACGCACTAAAGCCGGATCACAGTTATGACCAGCATGGTTGCTACTCCGGAAGCGCGTTTGTTCTCGACGACCAACTGCACCTTTTTTATACCGGTAACGTCAAAACCAGCGATGGTACGCGCCTGTCAACCCAATGCCTGGCGAAAGCGACCGATGAAAGCAATCAACAATTCACAAAACTTGGGCCCGTCATTGAAAAGCATCCTGAAGGCTACACCGCCCACTTTCGCGATCCTAAGATCTGGAGCCATGACGGCCTCTGGTACTGCGTGATTGGTGCACAGACCACAGAAGAGCTTGGACAAGTCTTATTATATCGCTCTGAAGACGCGCACAACTGGCAGTTTCTTGGCCCCATTGCCGGTAACAAGATTAATGATGTGAGCGGTTTTGGCTACATGTTTGAATGCCCTGATTTATTTCATCTGGGTAATTCGGATGTATTGATTGGCTGCCCTCAGGGAATCGAACCTGACGGTTTCCATTTTGAAAGCAAACACAACAACGGTTATTTCATTGGCAAACTTGACTATGCATCAGCCACCTACAGCCATGGCTCGTTCAAGCCGTTAGACCAGGGATTCGAATTTTATGCGCCTCAAACCACAGGAGCGTCGGACGGGAGGCGCCTACTCAGTGCCTGGATTGGCATACCCGATGAAGATGAACAGCCCACCACCGACAATGACTGGATCCACGCCCTGTCTCTGGTAAGAGAACTGACGGTGAGAAACGGTAAAATGTATCAGCTTCCCGCCAGAGAGCATGCACGCTTACGCGGGCAAGAGTCCGGCTTTGAAGATATTCAACTGTCGAGCGAAAGCAACATCTCTATAGAGAGTAAGCACTGCTTTGAACTGCTGCTTGATGTGGAACAGATAGCCAGTGAGTTTACCCTGAAACTGGCGGATGAAGGGGACAGTTGGGTGGCACTTCGCTACGATCCACAGACATCCATCATGACTTTGGATCGCACCCAAAACAGCTATCTGCCAGGCATGAGGAAATGTCAGTTGTCTAGTGGTGAAAAGCTCAGCCTTCAGGTATTTTTTGACCAGTCAATTATCGAAATATTCGTCAATCATGGTGAGGAAGTCTTTACTTCGCGGGTTTTCCCAACTAGTAACCAGTCAAAAATCACCCTCGAAACAGGAAAGTCATGTATAATCAGGAGCTTTGTAAAATACGATTATTAAGCTGAAGGAACATGGGAAATGGCCACCATTAAAGAGATAGCGAAACTCGCTGAAACTTCCATCTCGAGCGTTTCCCGTGTACTAAACAATTCTGGTTATGTCAGTGAACCCGTTCGCGTGCGCATTCAAAAGGTGCTGGATGAAACGGGCTATCGTCCCAATGCGCTGGCCAAGGCGTTGCACTCCAAGAGAAGCCAAACCATTGGCGTCATTCTTCCCAAAATAAATGCGACCTCTTCCGGTGACAATATCGCCGGAATTGACCACTACTTTTCAAGTAATGGTTATACCATCATTCTGGGTAACACCAATCACAGCATCAAGAGTGAACTTGAATTTCTCGACTTGTTCTCCGAAAAGCAAGTGGACGGCATCATTCTCGTTGCCACCACCCTCACCGACGAACATGTCCAAAAGATCAAGAAGGTAGGCAAGCCTGTTGTTGTGATGGGGCAGCTGACCAATGATGGTACTCCCTGTGTGCTGTTTGACGAGGTGAAAGCAGCAGAAGAGATGGTTGACTACCTAATCGCAGAAGACCATCGCTCGATCGCTTTGATCGGTGTTCCAGAAAGCGATGTCTCTGTTGGTGTTATGCGTAAACAGGGCTACCTGAACAGTCTGATGAAACATGAGGTTTCTGCGAGCTCAAATCGTGTGGTTGAGGGCAATTTCTCAGTCGAAAGTGGGTATCAGGCGTGCCAGGAACTGTTCGAAGAGCGTCAGGAACGTCCAGATGCCATCTTTGCAGTGAATGATAAAATGGCGATAGGTGCCATCAACTACCTGCTGGAAAACGGCTATCGTGTCCCGCAGGATGTTAGCGTGTGCGGTGTAGGTGGCGGTAACATGTCCCGGTATTACAACCCGAAAATCACCTCACTGGTGTACGACTTTGAAGAGTCCGGAAGAGTCAGTGCACAGTTACTTCATAGGCTGATTGAACAACCGAAGCTCGACCTCAGTAATCATGTCAGCTTTATCCCCTACCATCTCGAAGTGCGTGGTAGCACCGCTAAGAAATAGCACCAAGTTGGCATTGATGTTATTGCGGACCAAGGCCTTATAGGCTTCTCGTCCCAACAGCTGTCACTGCCGATCAGTCAAAAAATTCAATGACGAGCTTGTTATCTTTGACCACGACTTTAGGGTTGGAGGACTTCAACAAAGCCTGCTTCACGGTGGTGCTGTCAAGTTTATAAACCGGGTACTCAGACACTGCCATACCAATCATTGCGACAGCAGGCTGTATCAGCCGTTTGATTTCCGGTGTGAGGATTTGGCCTTCTTCATCGATCCGTTCCAGACGTAATGACTTCAGGTATATTTCACCACTCTCCTGCTCATATTCTGGAATGGCACTGAACTCAATATCCAAATCGAGATCGATGTTCTGTTCACTTAACATCTGCAACTGTGCTTTGGTATTGGCAAAAACCGCTACCCTATCGGCATCCGTGCGACCAATTTTGACCTGTAGATCATCGACGGCAACCTTAGCGTACATCACGTTTTCAATGCCCACAGATTGATTGAGCTGGAGATTATCGTTGAGGTAGTTTGTCATCTCTTGCTCGGTCACGCTATAACTGACGCAACCACTCAATAGTATCACTGGCAGCAAAGAGGCTAATATTCGGGAGAGCTTTATATGTATCATCAACAACTACCTTATCGATTGTGTAACAGAAGAAAACGATACCTACACGATACACTGCCCAAAAGCACGGTTTGTTAACAGAAGAATCGGGGTAAGTTAAAACTGTTTTCGGTTATCTTACTAAAAGGTAGGGTTTTTTTGAGAATCAGGCAAGCAGAGTTGCTCACCTGATTGTCGAACAGGGGAGTGACAAGATCCCTCGTTTAACTGACCGACCATTGCGACAAAGAACGCTTAAAGTCGTCGTAGCCAAATTCATTTAACTTTTGAATTTGCCCATCTGAACGTTCACAGTAGATCGAAGGCATTTTCAGTCCGTTAAACCAGTTCAGCTTCACCATGGTATAGCCTGCACTGTCCAGAATATGCAGTTGCTGTCCAACCTGAAGCGGTTGGTCAAAATTCGCCACACAGAACTGGTCACCTGCCAGACATGAGCATGAACCAATCACATACTCGTGCTGCCCTTCTGGGTTTGCTTCCAGAATTGAAGCAGGTTCATCATAGATCAATGTATCCAGACGGTGCGCTTCCGTTGCTGAGTTTACAATGGCCGTTTTCTTCTCATTCTCAACAATATCAACAACCGTGACAACCAGATCGGTCGTCTTAGTGATAATGGCTTCACCCGGTTCCAGGTACATTTGCACATCGTGCTTCTCGGAAAACGCCTTCAGAGCCGCCCCAAGTTTGTCAATGTTGTAATCAGGCCAGGTGAAGAAGACGCCACCACCCATACTTACCCAATCGAGTTTATTCAGGTGTTCACCAAACTGTTCAGAGATGGCGTCCAACAAAGCGATGAATGCGTCCACATCTTTGTTTTCACAGTTCATATGGAACATCACACCGTCGATGGAATCGAACACACTCGGTTCAATATGATCAGACTGAACACCAAGACGTGAATACTTACGCGCAGGGTTCGCCAGATCCTGACCCGCATAACTCACGCCGGGGTTGAGGCGTAATCCCAAAGATGCTTTGCCTTCGACAATATGACGATAAGCCGCCAACTGAGACTGGGAATTGAAAATCATCTTGTCACAGATGTCGGCGACTTCCCGCACGTCGTCTTCCGTGTAACCCACACTATAAGCGTGCGTCTCACCACCGAAGGTTTCATGGCCAAGTTTGACTTCAAATGGGCCGCTACTGGTAGAACCATCTAAATAAGGCTTGATGATGTCAAAAACACCCCAAGTCGAGAAACACTTCAAAGCCAGAACCAGTTTGACACCAGAGATCTCTTTAAGGTGTCTGGCTTTTTCCAGGTTCTCAATCAACTTGTCTTCATTGATCATGAAGTATGGGGTTTTGAGTTCGGTTTTGTTCATTTTCAAGGTCCTAAGTTTCTAGGTCCTAGGGACTAGGACCTAGGACCCATACCCTTATTTAAGAATCTTAATGTCTGGCGCGCCGACTTCCAATTCCTGGACATGCCAGTCCAGACCAATCTTTGGCATGGTCTCCAAGAACGGATCTGGGTCTAGCTGTTCCATATTGAACACACCAGCCTCTGCCCATTTACCACGGAAGTACTGAAGTGCCGCAGTAATAGCCGGAACACCTGTGGTGTAAGAGATCGCTTGGTGCTCGACATCTTCGTACGCCACCTCATGGTCAGCGTTGTTGTAGATGAAGACTGAACGCTCTTTACCATCTTTCTTACCTTGAACCCAAGTACCAATACAAGTTTTGCCTGTGTAGCCCGGAGCTAGAGACGTTGGGTCTGGAAGCAGTGCTTTAAGCACGTGTAGCGGTTGCACTACTGTGCCATCGTGCAGTGTCAATGGATCTGGGCTCAACAAGCCGATATCACGCATGCAGTTAAAATAGTTCAGGTATGTGTCACCAAAGCCCATCCAGAACTCGATGCGTTTTGCAGGAATAAACTCTTGCATTGAACGTACTTCATCGTGCGCCATTGAGTACACTTTGTGCTTACCTACTAGCGGGAAGTCAAATTCAAGCATGCGAGAGTGGCATTCAACTTGCCTCCACTCGCCGTTTTCCCAGTAAAAAGAATCTCCCTGGATCTCAAGCATGTTGGTTTCTGGGTCGAAGTTTGTTGCGAACTTTTTGCCGTGATCACCTGCGTTCACGTCCATAACGTCGATAGTGTCGATTTCATCGAACAGGTGCTTAACCGCGTACGCTGCAAACACACTCACTACACCTGGATCGAAGCCAGCACCCAGAATACCTGTGATGCCCGCTTCTTTAAACTTGTCGCGGAAACCCCACTGCCAGTCATAAGCCTGAGGTACCTGCTGACCTTCAGAGCATAGGTCAACAGCAACCGAGGTATCTAGATAAGAGACTTTCGCTTGCAGACACGCTTCCATGATGGTGATGTTCACCCAAGGAGGACCAGCATTGATAACGAGATCAGGTTTCACTTCATTAATCAAAGCAACCAGAGCATCAACGTCGTCTGCATTTACAGCACGAGCTTCCAGCTTCTTGCTTGGGTCTTTAAGGTTATTCTTACCCTTGATAGACTCAATGATCTTCTCACACTTTGTCACTGTGCGTGACGCGATTGTGATATCACCCAAAACGTCGTTGTTCTGAGCCGCTTTGTGTGCGACTACCCAACCAACACCACCGGCACCAATCTGTAAAATTGCCATGTTTTGTTTCCCTTATCTCTTAGTGAGCGTTAGCTAGCTCAAGTGCTAATTGATTAATGTTATTAAGTAAGTTCTCGAAGTCAGATAACTCCAAGCAAGGGTTTAAAATAGTGAACTTCAGCGCCGAATGCCCTTTCACTACAGTTTCACCCAGAACCGCTACTCCACGAGTAAGCGCTTCAATTCGAATCGTTTGGTTCAGTTGGTCCAGATCCACGCCACTATGGTTTACCGCTCTGAATAGAACAGTCGACAAAGAGGGGTTGGCCAACAACTCGAAATGTTGATGTTCAGATACAAGCTTAGCCACCTCCTGAGTTTGCGCCATAAGGTGATCGTACATTTCACCCAACGCATCAGGACCAACGTTCTGCATCGTCATAAAGACTTTAAGTGCATCAAATCGCTTAGTGGTCGCAATGGATTTATCAACCAGATTAGGCAACTCGTCGTGCTCTCGGTTGAGGTAATCTGCGTGATGCAGCAGATACTTAAAGTTAGCTTTATCCTTCAGCAGCAATGAACCGCAGCTGATGGTCTGATAGAACAACTTGTGGAAGTCGACACTGACAGAATCAGCCTTTTCAATCCCTTTTAGCTTGGTTTTATGGCTGCTGAGGATTAACGCCCCACCATAAGCACTGTCCACGTGGAACCATAAGCCGTGCTGAGCAGAAATCGCCGCCATCGTATCTAGATCATCGATAGCCCCGTGGTCGGTCGTACCCGCAGTACCAACCAGTGCAAAAGGAATCAACCCTTGAGATTTCAATAGCTCAATGTCTGCCGTCAGCGCGTCAGTCTTGATGGTGCCATTTTCATGGGTAGCCACACAGTGAACCGCTTTTTCACCCAAGCCAAGCAGTGATGCGGACTTTTGCACGGTAAAGTGCGATTTGTCAGAACAGACAATACGTAGTCTGTCTGCGTAATCCGGCAAGCCTTGCTTTTGAATTGAGTGGCCATCAGTGATGTCTGCAATACGGTCTCGCGCCAACAACAAGCCCATCAAATTGCTTTGCGTACCACCGCTGGTAAAGATACCATCGGCAGCCTCACCCAGTTCATAGCGCTCACAAAGCCAGTTCAGAACCTTTTGCTCCACATACGTCGCTGCAGAAGCCTGATCCCAAGAGTCCATTGACTGGTTCAGCGCTGCAATCATCGCCTCTGCGGCAACAGCAGGCATTAGCGGTGGCGTATGAAGGTGAGCAATACAATCAGGATGCTGTGTGAAGATCGAGTTTTCAGCGACCAGTTCTGCCGTCTCATCAACAATGTGCTGCAGATTACTGTTGCTGCTGTCCAGATTCACGGTGTTAATGGCCGCTTCAAGAGACTGTGGATCCAGACCAGAATAGGGTTTACTGACCTTTTCGAACACTTCTTTCATCGCTTGGGTGGTGTGATTCATCACCTGAGCAAACTCAGTTGCACCCTGTTCTCCAGTATGGATAAAGTGCTTTTTCCACACTTGTACTTTTGCGCTTTGCTCAGACTTACGGCCGCCACCAGCAACAATGATTGCTTCTTCAATGGTGCGCAGTGCAAAATCAATCTGCTCAAAACTGATAATCAAAGGGGGAAGGAAACGAATCACAGAACCATCACGGCCACCCTTTTCTACCATCAATCCGCGCTCAAGAGCGGCACGTTGGATCGCGAGCGTCAGTTGACCGTCCGCCACAGGTTCGCCAAATTTGTTGTGTTCGCCTGATGGTTTGACAATCTCTACGCCGAGCATTAACCCTTTACCGCGAACTTCAGCGATACAATTGACGCGCTCTTTGATCTTATTCAAACCCATTCTCAGGTATTCACCTGCAACACTGGCATGCTCAACCAGGTTATCGCGCTCAATGATCTCCAGCGCTTTCGCACCCGAAACCATCGCCAGTTGGTTTCCACGGAACGTGCCCGTATGCTCACCAGCATTCCAGGTATCGACTTTTTTATTGAACACCAGAATAGACATTGGCAGACCGCCACCGATGGCTTTTGACAGGCAGAGGATGTCAGGGCTGATGCCTGCTTCTTCAAAGGCGAAACGGTAACCAGTTTTACCAACGCCACACTGGATCTCATCCAAAATGAGCAGAATGTCATGTTCATCACAAATACGGCGAAGTTCACGCATCCAGAAAGCGGGCGCAGGAATCACCCCGCCTTCACCTTGTACTGGTTCGACGATGATGGCGGCTGGTTTCATAATACCGGCCTCATCATCATTCAGCAGGCGTTCAATGTATCGAATGCTTTGCTTGGCACCCGCATCACCGCCTAAACCAAACGGGCAACGCAGACTGTATGGGAATGGCATAAAGTGAACATCAGACATCAAACCAGTTCGTCTGGCCTTAGTTCCCAGGTTACCCATCATGCCCATGGTACCATTCGTCATACCATGGTACGCGCCGCGGAATGCAAACATGGTGTTTCGACCGGTTGTCTGCTTAGCCAGTTTGATCGCAGCTTCAACAGCGTCGGCTCCGGAAGGACCACAGAATTGGATCACAGACTCGGCTGCAAACTCTTGCGGAAGGAATGCCTTAACTTGCTTGATAAAGCGGTCTTTCGCTTCGGTGGTGATATCCAGTGTTTGATACGGAAGTCCGGAGTCCAGTTGCTCTTTAAGCGCCTGGTTGATCTCTGGGTGGTTGTAACCCATAGCCAGAGTACCAGCGCCAGCAAGACAGTCCAGGAACACTTGGCCTCGAGTATCTTCAACAAGCGCTCCATAAGCACGCTTGATCGCAATAGGAAGTCTGCGCGGGTATGAACGAACTTCTGATTCGTGCTCCGCTTGGTCTAATAACACTTGATCCGGTGTTAGATCGTATGTGCCTTCGATATGCGGGACTTGAACCGAAATCGAAGACGCAAATTCTTTAGAGTCAAATTCGAATGCTGTACTCATTTTTTTATTAACCTGATTTTGGCGCGCGATAGAGTTCGCGACACAAATAACAAAACAAGCCCCACCTGAATGACAGATGTGACGAAACCCTAACGAAGATGCTAGGAAAATTGCTAGAAGTAGTGAATCAAGGTTCTGTAATACTACGGTTTATTCGTAATACACAGTTAGGAAGTACAAAGCTGATTTTTGAGTGTGAGTTAATGAGTTTCAATGTTGGGTTTCCCATTGATATGCCCAGTCAGGCATTAGTATCCCGTCTACTGATTAAAGGCTTAAACAGTACCTACCCTACGTCGTGTCACAATCAGCTTGAATGGTCACAACGCGTCTCCCCCAGAAACATTCCGAGATTGCGCGGGAAAATATCATAGAACTTATTATCATCGCAACAGTTTTATCGTGACAATTTAATACCTCCTGGCAGAGGCGCTGGCTTAGATATGAAACCAATAAAATAACAAAAGCCGTCTCTGTTAGGACGGCTTGAGGTGCATTGTTACTTGTCTTTCTGGTCACTAAGACTCTTGGTCGTTGCTTGACCAATGGTGTCAACATCGACCCCATTTTGTTGTAAAAACTTTTCAAACATTGGCAACAATGGACCAAGGGTGTCGGCGATGGTATCTCTAACCGTATCAACCACCACCTGAGTGCCACGCTCAATCTCAATGTTGACGTTATCTCCTACTTTTTTACCTTCGAAGGTGGTCATTCTTCGCGTCTCTGGAATTAACCAAACATCAAACCAGCCTTCTAGTTTATTCACCTCAGACACCGTCAAGCTAGCACCATTGATGGCAATATAACCTTTAGGAAACACGTACGGCTTCCATTCTTTGGGAAGGTGGAACTGAATGCGGTAGTTGTCTTCTTGCTGATCGATGGCCGCCAGTGGCGTTTTGAAGTCCACATGACCAGAGAGCGGATGGCCGCCGATCTCAGCACCATCTTTCGCGGCACGCTCGACATTGATTCTTTGCCCTTCCTCAAACGCACTTAACGTGGTGATGTTGAGGCTTTGGAGCATTACATCAAACGACAAACGCTTGTTGGTTTGGATCTCGGTTACCGTTAAACACACACCATCTACAGCGATACTAGCGCCAATTTCGACGTCGGCACAAAAACCTTCTTCAAAGTCAATTTCGAAGGTACGGAGACCATTAAGGTCAGTAATTTTATCAATGGTGGCGACGGATTGAATAATACCGGTAAACATAGATGCCTCGATTCACAATTAGAACGATTTTATTACGGACATCATTGCAAAAAGAATCAGTAAGATAAAGGTATAACGGGAAAAAACTAGAGAGGAAAGTTTGAGCGAAAGAAAACCAACATTTCTGCTAGGGTCTTAGTGTTTGGAGCGACTCGACCGGATGCGGGCACGAGGTTCACCTCACTCCCAA
>NZ_FNVG01000025.1 GCF_900107935.1 Vibrio hangzhouensis
AAGGCATATTCCCAGGCATTACTCACCCGTCCGCCGCTCGACGCCGTTAACGTTACCCGAAGGGTCAGTTAACTCGTTTCCGCTCGACTTGCATGTGTTAGGCCTGCCGCCAGCGTTCAATCTGAGCCATGATCAAACTCTTCAATTTAAGATTTTGTCGGCTCAATGAATACTGACTTCAAAACTACTAATGTAATTTTAAAGCTATTATCGTTCCAACAGAACGATAATGAATTGACTGTGCCAAGTCTTACGACTTGAATTGGTCACTCAGTTCATTGAAACCAAATTTGATTCCGAAGAATCTAATTTTGATTATCATCAACGAGTGCCCACACAGATTGATAGGTCTATATTGTTAAAGAACATTCTCTTCACAACGCTGCGTTTCGCTTTCCGTTTGAAGAGGCAGCCATTCTAGCGGGATAATCTTCAGTGTCAAACACTTTTTTAATTTATTTTTTGAAGTTTTCAAAAACAAATTTCAGATTGTCCTTTTGGCTAGCTGCCTGACTGACTCTGCGCTCAAACCCTTATGGGCTCTGCCGTGTCAGTGAGGACGCATTATAGAGATCCGGATCACGTTGGCAAGCGTTTTTTATTAAAAAAACAGAAAAACACGCTGTTTGACTCTTTATTGAACGATAGCCAGCAAAACACTAAGTTTTCGATGATATTTTGAGCTATACATTCCCAAGTAGCTTTGGAAAGTGGAATCTCTATTACCATCAGGCTCTCGATTAAGGGTGTCCACTTAGTTCTGAAACGACTCAGATATACGCTTTACGCTATTACCTTGCTGGATAGTGGCCTCAAGATAACGCTTATCTGGTGCAGAATAGCCAGCATCGATCTGACTCACTAACAATTGCACTGCTTTGTGAGCCATTTGAGTAATCGGAAAATCAACAGTGGTCACATGAGGAAACAGTCCTCTGCAGCTATTAACGCTGTCGTAACTCACAATAGAAATATCATCCGGACAACGAATGCCATGCTCATAACAATACTTCATCACCCCACGGGTCATTTCTTCACCTGTAGAAAAGATAGCCGTCGGCTTCTCGGATAATGCCATGAGTTGCTTCATTGCCTCATATCCACTTTCCAATTCGTAATCCCCTACTGCGATATACTCAGGCGGAATCTCTAAATTTCGAGCCTGCATCGCTTGCTTGAAACCTTCCACCCGCACTTGGGAACTGTGGCGCATCGTTGGACCACCAATACACGCAATTCGTCGATGTCCATGATCTAATAAATAGGACGTTGCCAATTCAGACGCCCGAAGATGATCGAATACGACGCATTTATCTTCAAGTCCTATCACAGTTCTATCGAGTAACACAAAAGGCGTTTTCGACTGAGAGAGCTTGAGCAACTCTTCATCACTCAGATATCGGCTGTGAAGAATAAAACCATCGCAGCGAAGATCCCGAAACTTCTCCACCGCTTTACGTTCTCCTTCGGAACTATGGTGTCCCTGAGCCGTAATTAAGAATTTTTGCTGTTCATCCAATTCCAGTTGAACCTGATTCATCATTTGACCAAAGAAACCACCGGTATAATAGGTCACCATCAGGCCAATCATGTTGGAATTTGACTTTGCCAAACTTCTGGCGATGGCACTTGGTCTGTAATCCAATTCCGCCATCGCCTTTTCGACTTTACGTTTTGTATCGGCTCGAAAGCTACCTTCACCATTAATGATCCGTGAGACTGTCGAGCGGTTGACACCCGCCAATGCAGCAACTTCCTTAATACTCGCCATTGACTAAGATTCCTTGAATGTTGTGAAAATGAATCGCTGCTCTCAATAGTACGTAACCGAGTGAAGTAGGGAAAGAAGTAACCATGAGCGCAAGGTGAATTTTTGGGAAGGCACTCATGGTTATCGATAAAAGTATCGACTAAATAACAGCACTGTAACGGGTTAGCTCAATCTGATGCTCTTGTATATATTGTTTCAATTCTTGCGAGCTTAGGACGCCAAGTTCCTGCTCTCTTTTATCGACATACGAACTCATTGAGGACAGTCCTTCATCCACAATAGCAGGATGACACATGACTTCGACCACATCATAACGCTCTGACCAAGAAGAGAGTTGCGATTTGAGCCACTCCAACGAAATATTGTCATCATAAAAGCCATCACTAAATTGATAACCAGCTAGGGTTGGAGTTGCGCGATAAGGAACATCAAATTCATGGCTTAACCGAGCGACCACCTTAGTGACTATTGGGTGAAGATGAACATGATGATGACTGTCTAAGTGACTAAGAGGAATACCAAAACTCAGAAAGTGTTCGATTTGAGCGTGAAACTCCTCATAAATAGACGCTTCATGCACTGACTCCAACTGTGCCATGAGTGCATCGTATTTAGGAAACCGCCCCTCTGAGTTCACAATAGGGAAATCAGAAGATAATGGTTTACCTGCGGTAAGGCGCAAATGCACACCTACGCTGAGACTTGGTGCCAACAATAAACGCTCCAAGGCATCTTGCTCCCCAGGCATTCCAACCATCATAGTCGTCGACGTCACCACGCCATTAAGATGGCTGGCAATGATTCCTTGATTCACCGCTTGGCACAGCCCATAGTCGTCAGCATTAAAAATTATCTTCACGCTATTTCCCTCTATTATTACTTAATCACGCCTTTCCTAATGTGATACAAACTGTGGCAAGTGATCCTCGTTTTGTTCAAGGATGTCGTCAAGCAGCGACTTTGCAACTTGAATATCACCCACCAGAGGATGAGTGGCCAATGCCAGTAGCGCTTTTTCCTTATCTCCATACACAGCGGCTTCCACGGTCAGCATTTCATAACTTTTCACCCGAGAGATCAGGCTTTCAACGAAATGAGGCAGCGGATCCACGGCAAGTGGCGTTGCACCGTTATTACCAATCACGGCTGAACATTCAATGACCGCATCATCTGGCAAGGCTCTGATCACGCCAGCATTACGGACGTTGACCACGTGGATGTCATTACGATTATTATGGATGGCATCAACAAGATTCAATGACGCATCCGAATAATAAGCCCCACCACGCTCTTCCAGCTCTTTAGGTTTACTGTCTAGAGAGGCTTGTTTATACAACTCAAACAACGCGGCTTCCGTTGTCATAACTTGCGTAGCACGGCTGCCCTTTTCTTTAAAGGACAACTGTTCTTCTGCCAGCATCGCTTCCGTTTGATAGTAGTAGCGATGATAAGGACAAGGAATCACACCTAATGCGTTAAGAAAATCAGCATCCCAAGGCTCTTCAAAAATGTTTTTCATCGAGAAATTAGCGCCATCGCCTACTTTTTCAAGCAGCTCTTTGGTGACCTCTCTACCATTAAGGTAAGCGCTGGTTACCCAAACGAGATGGTTAAGACCCGCGTACTTCATTTGCAAAGCACTTGGCTCGCAATCGAGCATCTCTGAGGCCATCATTTGCATCGAGACCGGAACGTTACAAAGGCCAATGGTCTTCACATTACTGTATTTCTGGATAGCTTCCGTCACGAGACCCGCAGGGTTGGTAAAATTTAACATCCACGCATTCGGAGCAAGCTCTTCAATATCTCGACAAATATCAAGAACGACAGGGATAGTACGTAGCGCTTTAGCAAAGCCACCCGACCCCGTGGTTTCTTGTCCAATTCGATTATATTTCAGAGGAATCGCCTCATCACGCTGGCGAGCTTTGAGCCCTCCAACACGAAATTGGGTCATAACAAAATCCGCACCTTTTATCGCCTTTCGTCGATCTAACGTTTGAGAAACCACGATATCGGCTTTAGCCTTTGCCACCATACGCTGGGTAAGCGCGGTAATAATCTCCAATTTTTCTTTGCCCGCCTCGATATCGGTTAAACAGATTTCACGAACTGGTAATGAATCTTGCCTAAGTAAAATACCTTCAATTAGCTCTGGGGTATAACTGCTCCCCCCACCAATAACAGCAATTTTCAGTGATTGTGCTGTCATAGGATCACTCCTTTACTAATGCTTTTCTCAGCTCAACCAACTCTGTTGCAAGCTCATGGGCAAGAATGGTAGTCATCAAATGGTCTTGGGCATGCACCATCACTAATGTCATCGGTACTTTGCCTTCACCTTGATCCAGCTCGATGAGCTGAGTCTGAATCAAGTGTGCTTTGTTCAGGCACTGTTTTGCCTTTGCAAGCGACGCATCTGCGGTGGCTAAGTCCTGCTTTCTCGCAGCTTGCAGCGCTTCAAAACACAAGCTTCTCGCCTCACCTGCATTGCAGATGATCTCCATCACTACCAATTCTTGTTCCATGATACTTTCCTCCTCAATATGACTTAGTCGTTATGCGGTTGCCGCTTTGCCAGGTTGTGCTACTTCGCTCTCTTGTTTTGATTGCTCTTGCTCAAGCAGTTGCTTTTCAAACATCTTGAAGAACGGTAGGTAAATAAATAGGTCAATTACCAAGAGCGCTAGTACCAAAAGAACAGGGGACAGTGTCCAGCCTGAACCCCAAGATGCGCCGATGAGAGCTGGTGCCGTCCACGGTGTTGTCGCAACCCCCATTCCGACCAAGCCTGCATGCACGGCAAAATAGGCAATCGTCGCGTTAATGACTGGAGTGAACACAAACGGAATGAACAAAATTGGGTTCAGGACTACAGGGCTACCAAAAATCACTGGCTCGTTGATTTGGAAAAAACCAGGTACCACACTCATGCGTCCTAAACTCTTTAAGTGAATTGAACGGCTGAACATCATAAGTAGAACAAGTGCGAACGTTGCACCGGAACCACCGATGAAGATATAGAAATCCCAGAACGGCTGAGTAAAGATATTTTGTACAGGCTCTCCTGCCACAAACGCATCGATGTTGGCACTGATGTTGGTAAGAAAGATTGGAGACAGTAGACCAACAACAATCGCCGCACCGTGAATCCCTGCAAACCAAAGCAACTGACATACCAGCAGTGCACCAATAATGGCTGGCAGTGTATTAGACGCGCTGACCAATGGTTTGAACATGGCCATCACCGCATCTGGGATCAACATGTCATATTGGGTTTGTACAAAAATGCTCAGTGGGTACAAGGTAAAGAAGACCGCCAATACTGGTAGCAAGACTTCAAAAGAGCGGGCAATCGCTGGAGGAACCTGCTCTGGCATACGGATGGTGATATTGTGCTTTTTCATGAAGCGATAAAGTTCGACGGCAAAAAATGCACAGATCACCGCAGTAAAGATACCAGTCCCGCCCATATGGCCTGTTGGCAGGCCACCATCCGTTGCGGGCGCTGCCACCAACAAGAAACTCATCAATGACAGAGTTGCACTGGTGATCCCATCCATCTTGTAGGACTTAGCAAGACTATAGGCGACCCCAAGAGAAACGAAGATCGTCATGATGCCCATGGACATACTAAATGGCATCATAATGGTATCAAAATGTGTGGTGGCAAAATCTAGCCAAACTCGGCCAAAACTATTGGTGGTGTCTTCAGAAAATGGGGGAAAAGCAAAAACAAGTAAAAAACTACCAACAATAATAAACGGCATTGCCACAATAAAGCCATCTCTCATTGCGCGAACATGGGGTTGATTACCTACTTTTGTTGCTATTGGCGCGATGTGCTTTTCGACGACATTTATAATCGCATCATAAAGCTTCATAACATATTCCTTTATTTCACGTTAACGTTAGTAATTGACTAATCTATAAGGGCCAGCGCTTGATCTAACACTTCCGCCCCTTTCATCATTCCATAGTCTTGTGGTGATATAGCATCGATATTTTTGCCATGCTCGGCGGCAACTTTCCTCAACTCTTCTAACTGAAACCTCACTTGAGGCCCCAGCAGACAGACATCGTACTCACCGATCGCGTCGTTAAAGTCTGATACAGACTTAGCTTGGATATCACACTCGATACCACGAGTTTGCGCCGATTGTTGCATTTTTTTTACTAGCATACTGGTCGACATTCCAGCGCTGCAGCAAAGTAATATTTTCTTCATACAACCTCCTTTCATTGATACTAAATACCCTAACAAAAACATCATTAACATTAAAGCGCAACCGGTTGCGTTTTTGTATGAAATGGATCGCAAAAATAATAAAACCAACTTATTAAGAAATATTATTTAGATAGATTACTTACTGAGTGTTGGTATGTTTATTTAATATTTAACTCAATATAAAATCAGGAATAATTATGAAAAAAATCACTAGCATCGTCAGTAGTTTGCTTATCCCTCTCTCATTTGGCGTTTCCGCAAACGAACCTAAGGGCACGATATATCTCACCTTTGATGACGGCCCAATCAATGCGTCTATCAAAGTGATCGAAACGCTGAACAAGCACAATGTGAAAGGATCATTCTTTTTTAATGCCTGGCATTTAGATGGCATCGGCGATGAAAATGAGGATCACGCTCTGGAGGCTCTGCTATTGGCACTCAATACTGGACATATGATCGGTAACCACAGCTATGATCATATGGTGCACAACTGCGACGGTGCCAACGGAGAAAATACGGCGGAGGCTTGCAATGCAACGGGCATGCACAACGTCAACTCCTATCGAAACCCTAGCTACGATTACACGTTTTTCCCTCTCAATTTAGCGAAACTTGAGCAACATGTACCCAACATCACCAGTTATCCTAACTATGTCGCCGATCAATTTGCCCGACTCCCTTATACCAATGGCTGGCGCGTGACGAAGGACCTCAAGGCCGATGGGCTTTGTGCGACCTCAGATGATTATCTCCCTTGGGATCCCAACTATGTATGTGACCCGGAGAATCCATCCAACAGTGCAAATAACGCCATGGTACTTTCTGACATGTTGACTAACGATAGTTACCAATTGTTTGGCTGGGATTTAGATTGGGCCCCGGAAAACTGGGGCATTGCGATGCCAGCTAATAGCCTGACCGAACCTGAAGCCTTCCTAACCTACGTTAAAGCGGCACAAAATAGTTGTGCTCCGGTAACTATTGAGCCGGTTAATTCCAAAGCTCAGAATTTCCCTTGCGATACCCCCTTACACAAAGACAAAGTCATCGTATTAACCCACGAATTTTTATTTGAAGATGGCCGACGCGGAATGGGGGAAACCCAGAATATTCCAAAGCTGGACAAATTCTTAGCCCTCGCTCTAGAAGCAGGTTATGTGTTTGATACTCTGGATAATTATATTCCTCAGTGGCAACCTGACACGCAATACACCACAGGCGATCATGTTGACCATCAAGGTACCGTGTACGTGGCACAAAAAGACCACTTCTCTCAAAGCGACTGGGCTCCATCACTATACTCTACACTGTGGAGCAATGCAGATCCTGCGACCAACTGGCAACTCAACGTTGATTACCAGTTAGGTGATATCGTGGTTTATAACGGTGTGATCTATGAAGTGATTACCGCTCACGTTTCACAGGTCGACTGGACACCAGACAAAGAACCCACTCTGTTTAGCACGGTAAATTGAGATTTCGGTCACTAGACTTTATTGTCTTCAAGATAGTAGGAGATCCTGGCTCTCGGGTTTAAATACTCGCGGATCTCCTCCGGCAAACGCTCCGGGTGAATCACCGATTCCACTTTCAGCTCATTAGGATCTAAAGTCACAATGGGTGCTTGCAGTTTTGGTACCGTTGGATCGTAAATCAAGACGTTGGGACACAATAAATTCGCGCTGTTGATCGACACCACCAGCCCTATCATTTCATTAGACAGTTTGACCACTGTACCCGGAGGATAGACGCCCATGTACTTAATCAGAATGCTCAGGTTTTCCTGGTTATAGAGACTCTTGGCATGCTTATACAAGTATGACAATGCGGTGTAAGGGATTTTCTTCTCCTGAGGATTCTGATGATGACAAAGGTTATCGAATGCGTTCGCGACGGAAATGATCTGAGCAACCGAATTAATTTCATCTCCTTGAAGTCCAGCTGGATACCCCGAACCATCCAACAACTCATGATGTTGTTCAATCACGACCGTGACCTCTTCGGGTAAGGTCCCAATTGACTGTACTATGTCACTGCCGTACTTGGTATGCAGCTTCAGGTAGTTGGTTTCTGGCTCTGTCAGTGGTGTGGTTTTTCGCAGAATCGAGGAAGGGATTTTGATTTTACCTATGTCATGAAATAGCGCCGCCATGGCCACTGACTTAATGGCTGCCGCATCCAGGCCTTTGGCCTTAGCGATGATCATCGACAGTACCGAAACGTTCAGACTATGAAAATAGATATCTTCAAACTCACTTTTGCTGCCCATCAGATGAAGGGTGACTTCCTCTTCAGAGAGTAGAGACTCTACAATGTCATCGACCAGTAACTTAGCCTCCTTGGTCGCCAGTTCTGGGCGACTTCTGAGTTTCGTCATCACATTACGAATACGGGCCAGTGAGCGATCGAACTCTTTCTCACAACGAGAAACCCTTCGGCGGTACGCGCTCAACTCTTCGATTCGCTGCTGCTTTTCATCCCAAAGCCGTTCTGATTCCGATCTTGTGTTCGCATCTGCGATGATCACAGGAGGTTGTTGCTGAGCGGGTAGCGGTGCGACATCACTCAGATCTGGGTTAATATGGACAAACTTAATCCCAAGCTGCCTGATAATGCGCACTTGTTCCTGAGATTTGATCTTGAAAACATTAAACAGAAATGGGTGATCGTTCCATTTGACCGGGAGCCGGACATGCAGTCCCGGTTGGAGTCGATCCACTGAAATTTTGATACTGGCCACAATTCCACTGCAACTATTTGAAAAACTAGCGCAAATTTTAAAGAACTTCGTTCTTTAATTCACCTAATTATTAGTAAAATGTGACCAGTTAACATAATTATTAATTGTGAGTTGTCGCCAAACGTTATTGCTCGGTCTGGCGATTCTTTAATATGGCGTCAATACGAGGATCCAGCGTTTTACCGTGCTTTTGCTCAAACTCTTCCCGCTTTAAATCCACTAAATTTTTCACGGAATGTTGAGCAATTCCCTTCGGAAGTTCGGTGACCAGCTTACCCTTCTCCTGCAAGCTCATTGCTTCCCGATAAAACTCTTTAAAGCGACGAACTATGATAGATTGTGGCAGACGGCGCAGCTCATAACCTTTGTTCTGCATGATCCACTTTTCCAGCTGATTTTGAGGTTCTTTGTTGATCACCCGGTTCATGGCTTCCAAAGATTCAGATTCAGTCAGTTGATTTTTCAACAGCGCAAGTTCGCCCATTATCGGTGGCCACTTCTCACCCGCTTGCAATCGCTCCCGGCAATGCTGGATAACGCGCATCAGTTCAGCTTCCGTCAGGCTATCCGCAAAATCCAGAAAGCGCCCCGTTGGTCTGCGACCGTAGGATTTTATCCAGGTCGACTCATAAATACTTAACAAGGTGCCGAAGATGTAGTTGCACCAGTCACTGGGCTGCCGTTCTGACTCGGATTCACTGTTGACCAGTTGCTGTGAAGAAGTAGCTGGAGCAACCTGAGTTGAGCTTATTTCGTTCTCCGGTTCTACCTTTGCCGCTACGGCACGGTCTTGCGAGGCTTTGAGATGGTCGAGATTGCCGTTTACACCCATTTCTCTCAGCTTTTTCTCCATTGCACCAAAGTCCAGATTTTTGGGTTTGTTGCCGTTACTCATATTTGTTACCTATTTCAGCGACACACAGTGTTAAAAGTTCGGATTCTTACCTTGTCCACGTAAATACTCCCTGAATTCTTCTGAAGGGCTGACATCTGCCGATTTACTGCTGCTTTGGTAAGACTGGCGTCTTCTCTCTTCCGCTTGTTTGCGGCGATCTTCAGCCTGCTTTTCGTTTACGATCCAAAGTCTTAGTTTATTCAACATTTGCGTGACATTGGTGTACTCGTTAGCCCGTGCTTTGTAGTAAACCACAAACTTTTCCCAAAATAAGTTTGGGTCGATTTTCAGCCGGGAAAAAGCAATGGTTTGGGCTGCCCAGTCCGGTATTTCAAATTCGTTCAGCTCATGAGTAGACAGATACTGGCTGCTGGTTGAAGCATTGCCATCCTGAGCCGAGGTGGATACCACTTTGGACTCTTTACGATAACCCGGCTGCTCGCCGATGACTGCTTGTAGACTCCCAGAGCGTTTTGCATACTCCAGCCAGTCCTCCAGTTGTCGTGCCAGACGTGTGATGTTGGTAGTATTGGTACCATTCTCACGCACGAAATTTTGCCAGACGGTGTTACGACTGGCTGGCGGAACTTTGTATATGTCAAATGAAGGGACAGACCACCCGGGTGCACTGGACTGCTGTAATGTGGTGACACGTGAAGGCTGACTAGCCGGCGCTGGACGGTTGGTTGTCTCAATCACGGGTAAGCGATGGCCTTCAGATAGCATGAGTCGGAAGTGATGGATCTGCTCCCGCCCTCTGGATTCTACGTGTCCCTTTTCAACTAACCCTTTGCTGGCCAAGGATGTCAGTAAATCCGCCAACGCAAATTCACCTAATAAACACTCTTTCGCAATCTCTGCAAGTGCAATGGCCACCGAACCATCATTGCCCGACAGATCCGCCAACTTCAATAATACTAACTTCTCACTGGCGTTGAGATCAGTCTGTTGCCAGGCAACATGGGTAAATTTTGCACTCACAGTAATTCTCCTATCTGTTATGTCCAAGTCAGCTCATTGCTCATTCTGAGAACACTTGGGCATACCTAGATTCTAGCGCTTCACATGTTGATAAACAAACAGTGAAACCGCTGAGTTTGATATTAATTGCCTATTGGTGAATTGCAAAAGACAACCTTTTCGGGAATTAACGCGGAACCCTTGGCAATGAATTACCGGGCCTCATTTCATGTCTTTCATTTGCGACAATACCAGCGTCTCAATCTGCTCTGACATGAAACGCAAAGCGCTGGACAGCTCATCATCAGATTTGGGAGACAATAGTTTGCAGAGAGACGCTTCAAACTCCACAGGAAGGTGCTGACAGTGCTGCAGCGCGAACGATAACAAACGTTTTTCGCCCGGATGAGGCAGCTCATTGACAGCGAACAAAACATCAAAATAACTGGCTAAGTAGGCGGTGATACGGTGTTGCACACTCACTCTGTCACCTCGTTGTACGGCCTTGTTAATTTGGTCCGGATAAGCAGGGATAACACTCAGCAGTAAAGGCAGATTCTTATCAATGATACTCTGGCGTAGAATAGACGGATAAACCACTCTGTATTTTTGCTGCAATTGACTGATACATTCGCCACGCTCATACAACACCTTAGCGTTCAATAAGCTAAACCAGAAGCAGGTACTGTAGCCAACTGTCGCCTGCCCTTGCCTTACCGTCGCATCAATACCCTGAGCAAACTCATCCATTTGACGGTAAATCAGCTCAACAACAGTACCATCATTTAGCACAAAGTCATCTTCTTCTTCCCAGAACCGATTGGCCAGCTCCAGGTAGGCGCAATGTTCGCTGATGATCTGTTTACGTACCTGTCGGCTAATCGGAGACTCACAATAGATATACAAATCAAAATCGGACAACGCATCGTTTGAATCACTGGCACGCGAGCCTCCCAATACCACCGCTAGCACCTCTGGTAACTGTCCAAACGCCTCGGTAAGACTGTTCAACGACTGTGTAGACATTTTCTGACCTCGTAAATACTCCACCCTACCCGAAGAAGACCTACACAATATGTGTGCGTACACACATAATTGGCGATTTCATTCACAGAGACGTTTATCGTTTGATATCGCTAAAGCGAACATGCCAGAAAAATAAACAAAAGAGATTTCGCAGAGTCAGAAACGACGAAAGGCCGCAATAAAAGCGACCTTTCTAAATAATGGTACCGGTGGGCGGACTGACTGAGCAGGCATTCCTGACGCCACGCGATTCTGAATTTACAAACCTTAGATACAACAAAGCCCCGACTTTCGTCGAGGCTTTATCGTTTAAAAATGGTACCGGTGGGCGGACTGACTGAGCAGGCATTCCTGACGCCACGCGATTCTGAATTTACAAACTTTAGATACAACAAAGCCCCGACTTTCATCGAGGCTTTATCGTTTAAATATGGTACCGGTGGGCGGACTGACTGGGCAGGCATTCCTGACGCCACGCGATTCTGAATTTACAAACTCCAGATACAACAAAGCCCCGACTTTCGTCGAGGCTTTATCGTTTAAATATGGTACCGGTGGGCGGACTTGAACCGCCACGCCCGAAGGCAACGGATTTTGAATCCGTCGTGTATACCAATTTCACCACACCGGCATCTTGGACTGATGTCCTTTGATGCTTGGCATTATACGTAAGCATTCGGATCGCGCAAGAGCAAAACGCTGAATATTCTATTGTTTGCTGTTATTTTCGCCACAATGTGATGAAATGCGGACCAAGAGGCTTTCTTCACAGCGCCATAATCGCTATCCTGTGGCCAGTTTTGATTATTGAATGATGTACTATGGAAACACAATCTCTTCCCCCTGCCGGGCTATTTCGCAGGCTTGGCGCACTGTTTTATGACAGTTTAATTATTCTTGCGGTAGTCATGATGGCTGGCGGCATTGTGGTGGCCGTGCTAGAAGCGTTGGTGGCAGCCGGTCTGCTGAGCTACGCCCCTTATGCTGACGCTAGCGACTTCTTGGGTAAGCATCCGTTCTGGAGTCTGGTGTACACTGCCTATCTGGCTTTTGTGTGGATTTACTTTATCGTGTTTTTCTGGACTCGTGCTGGTCAAACTCTGGGTATGCGTGCCTGGAAAATCGAAATACAGAACCTGGAGGGGGGACGCATTACCGTCACGCAAGCCCTCATCCGTCTTGCAACGTCGGCGTTTGGGCTTTCTAACCTCTCCGTGCCTATCGACCCTAAAAAGCGGGGTTTCCACGATATCTGGGCAAAGACCCAAGTAGTTGTACTGCCAAAGGCAAAATAACGGCTAACAAAAAAAAGGTGCCTACTGGCACCTTTTTTTATTGTCATCTCACGATGGGCTCATTATGCCTGAAACGCTTTAAATGCGTTGATTAGGCCATTAGTCGAGCTGTCGTGTGAGCTTACTTCACTGTCATCTGCCAGCTCAGGAAGGATTTGGTTTGCCAGTTGCTTACCAAGCTCTACACCCCATTGATCGAAGCTGAAGATGTTCCAGATAACACCCTGAGTGAAGATCTTGTGCTCGTACATCGCGATTAGATTACCCAATGTACGTGGCGTGATTTGCTTCACTAGGATTGAGTTAGTTGGGCGGTTGCCTTCGAAGATCTTGAATGGTACAAGGTCTTTCACTTCTTCTGCGCTCTTACCTGCCGCAGCAAATTCTGCTTCAACTGTCTCTTTCGATTTACCGAATGCCAATGCTTCTGTCTGTGCGAAGAAGTTAGACATCAGTTTCTGGTGATGATCGCTCACCTGGTTGTGAGAAATGGCAGGAGCAATAAAGTCACAAGGGATCAGCTTAGTGCCTTGGTGGATTAGCTGATAGAAAGCATGTTGACCATTCGTGCCTGGTTCACCCCAGATGATTGGGCCAGTTTGGTAGTCAACCGCTTCACCGTTGCGATCAGTGAACTTACCGTTTGATTCCATGTTGCCTTGTTGGAAGTAAGCCGCAAAGCGGTGCATGTACTGGTCGTATGGCAGAATCGCTTCAGACTCAGCGCCGTGGAAGTTGTTGTACCAGATACCGATCAGTGCCAGAAGAACTGGGATGTTGCTTTCCAGATCTGTTTCCGCAAAGTGCTTATCCATCTCGTGCGCACCAGCAAGCAACTCGATGAAGTTGTCATAACCAACGGCCAGAATGATAGAAAGACCGATTGCTGACCATAGTGAGTAACGACCGCCGACCCAGTCCCAGAATTCGAACATGTTGTCTGTATCGATACCAAACTCAGCAACTGCTGTCGCGTTGGTTGATAGCGCAGCGAAGTGCTTAGCCACGTGTGCTTCATCGATAGCAGATGCCAGGAACCAATCACGAGCTGAGTGCGCGTTCGTCATTGTTTCTTGAGTTGTGAATGTCTTAGAAGCAACCAGGAACAACGTTGTTTCTGGGTTAACTTTCTTCAGCGTTTCAGCGATGTGCGTGCCATCGACGTTAGACACGAAGTGCATGTTCAGGTGGTTAGTGTAAGGACCTAACGCCTCAGTCACCATGTATGGACCAAGGTCAGAGCCACCAATACCGATGTTCACTACGTCAGTGATCGCTTTGCCAGTGTAGCCTTTCCAGTCGCCAGAGATGATACGCTCTGAGAAGCCTTTCATTTTTTCAAGAACGGCATTAACCGCAGGCATGACGTCTTCGCCATTTACCATGATTGGCGTGTTGCTACGGTTACGTAGTGCAACGTGAAGAACAGAGCGACCTTCTGTTTGGTTGATGGTATCGCCCGCAAACATCGCCTTGATTGCGCCTTTAAGCTCAGTCTCATTAGCCAGAGCAAACAGGTTTTTCATTGTTTCGTCGTTGATTAAGTTTTTAGAGTAATCAACAAGAATGTCAGAGCCGAAGCGCGTAGAGAATTTGCCAAAACGATCAGCGTCTTGAGCAAATAGTTCTGCTAAATCCATATCTTGCGCAGACTCAAAGTGCGCAGTCAGTGCTTTCCAAGCTTCAGTTTGCGTTGGATTGATGTTTTTCAACATGGTCTCTATCCCAATTTTTAGTCGGTTTTATTCCCATTCCCCCCAAGGAAAAGGAAACCCCAGTTTAGCGAATAATAAACAGTATATTCTAAATACAGCCTAGTAGGCTTTTCGGCACCACTAGGTGTTAAAATTTGTAGTTGGTTCACAAAGCCGTGGCTCTGATTTGGTAATAAATTTTCAGGCCCAATTATGAACCAGAGCCATTACGCTCACCTTGAGTTAGGTCACGTAACGGTTCACAATATAAACAAAATAGGTGAACACCCTATCATTAAGCAGCACAATAATACAGAGGAGCCAGCATGTGGCAACAAAAGACATTGCATCTGAATGCAAGAAAACGCGGATTTCACCTGATCACTGATGAAATTGAACAACAACTGCCACAAATCAAACACTACTCTGTAGGTTTACTACACCTGTTCATCCAACATACCTCGGCCAGTCTGACCTTAAATGAGAATGCCGATCCGACTGTCAGAGCCGACATGGAAAGTCATTTTAATCGCTACGTGCCAGAAAACGCCCCATACTACAAACATACCTACGAAGGCAGCGATGACATGCCTGCCCACATCAAAAGTTCCTTACTAGGTTCAAGTGTGACGATTCCGATCAGCAACGGTCGTTTAGCTTTGGGAACATGGCAGGGCATCTATCTGGGAGAGCACCGAGATTTTGGTGGTGAGAGAAGGGTGATTGCCACCTTACAGGGCAATGGCTAGACGGCGAACAATAAAAAAGAGCCCAAACCGGGCTCTTTATTTTCAGATGTTATCGACTGGACTATAACTCATTTCCACGCGGGAAGTCAGTTTCGTCACCAACTCGTAGGCAATCGTGCCTATGTGCCTGGCGACCTCTTCAGATGGCAAGGCCTCGCCCCACAATATAGCCTCATCACCAACACGCTCGGTGGCCTCGGGTCCCAGATCGACCGTCAGCATATCCATGGAAACACGACCAGAGATAGGCACTTTGCGGCCATTCACCAACACAGGAGTTCCATTCGGTGCGGTACGCGGGTATCCATCACCATAACCAATCGCAATCACGCCCACTTTGGTGTCACGCTGACTGGTCCAGGCTGCCCCATAGCCGACACTTTCGCCCTTTTTCACATCACGAACAGCGATCAAATGTGACTTTAGCGTCATGACAGGCTGAAAACCCATCTCCGCAGCTGTCTTATCTCCAAAGGGAGAAACGCCGTACATGATAATACCGGGACGAACCCAGTCCATGCGACTGGACTGCCATTCGAGCAGTCCCGCCGATGCCGCCATGGAACGTTCGCCATTGCACCCTTCAGTCAACGACATAAACCGTTCGATTTGCAGCTGCGTCATTGGGTTTTCCAATTCATCGGCACAGCCAAAATGGCTCATGTAACGCAGCGGTTTTGCGACATTGTTGCAGTGATGCAAGCGTTCGACAAACTCTTGGTACTGCTCTTCACGAACACCAAGGCGATGCATGCCACTGTCGACTTTCAGCCAGACAACTACTGGGGTTTCCAAATCTGCCTGTTCCAACGCCTCCAGCTGTTCGTAGCAATGCACGACGGTCTGAATATTATTGGTGACCAGCACCGGTAAATCATTAGGGGAGTAAAAACCCTCAAGCAAAAGAATCGGCTTTACCACGCCGCAGGCTCTAAGCTGCAGCGCCTCTTCAATACGGGCAACGCCAAACGCATCTGCACCCAGTGCATGCTTAGCTATGTGCCTTAAGCCGTGCCCGTAGCCATTAGCCTTAACAACGGCCATGACTTTGCTTTGTGGGGCTTTTTGTTTAATACGTTGTAAATTGTGGGCAAGCGCCTCCAGGTTGATGTGCGCCGTCGCCGCCTTCATATAACTCATACGTCTGCCCTACTATTCTTCATCAAACGCAGGACCTGCGTAATTATCAAAGCGGGAATATTGCCCCTGGAAAGTCAGTCGCACCGAACCGATAGGACCGTTACGCTGCTTACCAATGATGATCTCGGCAATCCCTTTCAGCGCACTGTCTGGGTGATACACCTCGTCACGATAGATAAACATGATCAAGTCGGCATCCTGCTCGATAGAGCCTGATTCACGAAGGTCTGAGTTCACCGGGCGTTTATCGGCACGTTGTTCAAGCGAGCGGTTAAGCTGCGATAGTGCCACAACAGGGACGTTCAGCTCTTTGGCGAGCGCTTTCAATGAGCGCGAAATCTCAGCAATCTCCAGCGTGCGGTTGTCGGACAAGGAAGGCACGCGCATCAACTGAAGGTAGTCGACCATGATCAGACTCAGACCACCATGCTCACGGGCAATACGGCGAGCTCGGGAGCGAACTTCGGTCGGTGTCAGACCAGAACTGTCGTCTATGTACATGTTCTTCTTTTCCATGAGCATGCCCATGGTGGTGGAGATCTTGGCCCAATCCTCATCATCCAGCTGACCAGTACGTATTTTGGTTTGATCGACACGTGATAAGGACGCCAGCATACGCATCATGATCTGTTCGGCCGGCATCTCCAGTGAAAAGATAAGTACCGGTTTGTCTTGTGACATCGCAGCATTTTCACACAAGTTCATCGCAAACGTGGTTTTACCCATCGACGGACGTGCCGCCACAATCACCAAATCTGAGCCCTGTAAACCAGCCGTTTTCTTATTCAGATCATTAAAGCCGGTGGTCACGCCCGTTACACCGTCTTGCGGTGTTTTGTAAAGGATTTCAATACGCTCTAGTGTTTTTTCAAGAATGTTATCGACATTCTGCGGGCCTTCATTTTCGCTGGTGCGTTCTTCAGCAATCTTGAAAACCTTACTCTCTGCCATGTCCAGCAGATCTTCCGATGACCGACCCTGCGGATCATAACCGGCGTCCGCTATTTCATTCGCAACTCCAATCAGATTGCGCACCAGCGCCCGTTCCGCCACGATATCGGCGTAGGCGTTAATGTTTGCTGCGCTTGGGGTGTTTTTGGCCAGATCGGCCAGATAAGCGAAGCCTCCGACATCATCCAACTGCTCACGCAGTTCGAGAAACTCTGACAGGGTAATCAGGTCGAGCGGTTTGCTCTCTTCAAGCAGTGATTTGATACCTTCAAAAATCAAACGATGTGGTCGACTGTAAAAGTCACTACTGAGGACCTTTTCCGCTACCGTGTCCCAGCGCTCATTATCTAATAACAACCCACCGAGTACCGATTGCTCTGCCTCCAGCGAGTGAGGCGGGACCTTCACCGCGTCTACTTGAGCATCTTTAGTTTTTTGATTTCGGATATCCGCCATGACTCTACTCGACAACACACTATGACCCACCATTATATACTCAAAATAAGTTAGGGCTAAAGTAAAGAAAACGCGACTAAAACGATAAATCCTCAATCAATATTTGACCTATTGCTGACGATGGACGAATATGCCACACATATAATCCCAGCCCCATTTGCATATCGTGAGGTTTTTGTGTCAAAGAAACTGCTTGTTAGCCTAGCATTGCTTGCCTCACCTGCGATCTATGCTGAAGAGTTTCTCCCTTCCAGCGATAGCGATGATGCACCTCCATCTCCTCTCCAGACCGAAGTGGAATTTGGCTACCAAGCTCACTCTGGGAACACCGATTCTCAATCGCTCAACGCTCGAGTGGCAGCGGAATACACCCAGGGGCGTCACCGTACCAGTGGTGAATGGAAGTACTATCAATTGTACAAAAACGGCGATGAGGACAAAAACCAGCAAAACTACCTGCTGCAAACGGACTATAAGTTAGGCCCTAAGGCGTACCTGTACGGCAACTACAACGGCTTTTCATCGCTCTATAGCTCTTACTATGAGGATCACACCGTTTCTGGTGGTTTGGGTTATCAGATAGCCAATACCAAAACTTTGCTGTTTGAGGTAGAAGTCGGTCCGGGTTACCGTTATCAGGAGCCCAACGTGGATGAGATCGACGATAAAGACATTATCTTTCCAAATATCGTCAGGGAAGCCATTGTGCGGGGCAACATCAATCTGCTTTGGAAGCCTTTAAACAATCTGACACTGGGGACAAAACTCACCACCACCAGTGGTAAAAGTAATACGCGTTTTGATACCGAGGTCAATGTTACCAACGCCATTACCGAAACCATCGCTCTCAAAGTAGCCTACGACAGTCAGTATCACAGCAAGGTGCCAGGCACTTTGAGCAAACGCGATTCGATTTTTACCGTGAATCTGTTGTTTAGCTTTTAGTTAGAAAATTCCAAAAAAAAACACCAGCCGAAGCTGGTGTTTTTCATTGTTCTTCTGACTGAAATTACTCAGCAGCAACAACTTGTAGGTTCACAGTAGCGAATACTTCAGAGTGAAGTTGAACGCTGATTTCGAACTCACCAGTTGTGCGTAGAGCACCTTCAGGTAGGCGAACTTCGCTCTTAGCTACTTCAACGCCAGCTGCAGTGATTGCATCAGCGATGTCACGAGTACCGATAGAACCGAATAGTTTGCCTTCGTCACCAGCTTTAGAAGCGATAACAACTGCTTCTAGAGCGTTAACTTTTTCAGCACGAGCTTCAGCAGCAGATAGTTGCTCAGCTACTTTAGCTTCTAGTTCAGCGCGACGAGCTTCGAACATTTCAACGTTAGATTTAGTTGCCATTACAGCCTTACCTTGAGGGATAAGGAAGTTACGAGCGTAACCAGATTTAACGTTAACTGTATCGCCAAGACCACCTAGGTTACCGATTTTATCAAGTAGAATAACTTGCATTGTTTAATCCTCTTTCTTAATAAACGGTGCCGATTACTGATGCTTATCAGTGTATGGCAGTAGAGCTAGGTAGCGTGAACGCTTGATAGCGCGCGCTAGCTGACGCTGATATTTAGCGCTTGTACCAGTGATACGGCTAGGTACGATTTTACCAGCTTCAGTGATGTAGTTTTTAAGAGTTGCTACGTCTTTGTAATCAATCTCTTGAACGCCTTCTGCAGTGAAACGGCAGAATTTACGACGACGGAAGAAACGAGCCATGGGCTATCTCCTGATCTAATTTAAAGTCTTGTTGTCGGTAATTGAATCAATTACCAAGTACTAAATGAGTAATAAATTACTCTGCAGCTGCTTCTGGCTTAGCTTCAGTACGCTCTTCGCGACGTGGAGCACGCTCTTCTTTCTGCTTAAGCATGATAGAAGGCTCAGTGATTGCTGTTTTAGTACGCATAATCATGTTACGTAGAACTGCATCGTTAAAACGGAAAGCAGTTTCTAGCTCATCAATAGCTTCTTGTGGCGCTTCAACGTTCATTAGAACGTAGTGAGCTTTGTGAAGCTTGTTGATTGGGTAAGCCAGTTGACGACGACCCCAGTCTTCTAGACGGTGGATAGTACCGTTAGCTTCAGTGATAGAACCAGTGTAACGCTCGATCATGCCAGCAACTTGCTCGCTTTGATCAGGGTGCACCATGAATACGATTTCGTAATGACGCATTGGTTGCTCCTTACGGATTATTAGCTTCCACGTTTGGCTCGGTCGTCCAGAGGAAGCAAGGAACTAATAAAAAAGACCGAGAATTAAGGACCGCGAATGTTACAGAAAGGACGCAAAATAAGCAAGCAGTTTTAATAACTTCAGAGCCGAGAACCTAGGACCCAGGACCTAAGAACCGAAATTCCTTACTATTCATCAGCATAGATTTTGACGCACAAGTCTCCACTGACGTCTATTGACGCACGATACATACCGGTGCTGTTCATCGCAAAATGCACCTCACCGTTGGCGTCGATAGCAATCAAACCGCCTTCTCCGCCCATATCTTTTAGCTCACCCTGAATGACAGACTCAGATGCCGTGCGCACGTCTTCTTGCAGATAACGCATACGCGCCGCCACATCCCCCGCCACGGTTTTACGGATAAAGTACTCACCCATTCCGGTCGTCGACACCGCAACGTTATCGTTTTCTGCGTAAGTTCCCGCGCCAATGATGGCCGTGTCACCTACCCGGCCATACTTTTTGTTGGTCACGCCACCAGTGCTGGTCGCAGCCGCCAGGTTACCGTGACTATCGAGTGCTACCGCACCCACCGTACCGTATTTTTTGTCATCCGGGTATTTGGACTCAGACAAGGCAAACAGTCCTTTTTGTTTCATGGACTGCAACTGCTCATAACGCCGCTCTGTGAAGAAATAATCCTGTTCGGTGTAGTCATAGCCACGCTCAAAGGCAAACGTCTCTGCACCTTCACCTATCAACATCACATGGTCACTGTCCAGCATGACATCTTTTGCCAGCTCAACAGGATTGCGAATATGACGAACCCCGGCAACGGCGCCGGCATTCATGCTTGCCCCATGCATCACTGACGCATCCATTTCCACCATTTCACAATGGGTCAGCACCGAGCCTTTACCGGCATTAAAATGAGGCGAGTCTTCCATCACCTTAACCGCTGCCACGGCCGCCTCCAGTGCATCACCACCTGAGCCCAGAATATCGGCGCCGGCCTGCACCGAGCGCGTTAGCGCATCCAGAATCTCTTGTTTCAGCGACTCGCTCATTTGCTCACGAAGTATCGTGCCTGCACCGCCATGAATTGCGATGGCGAAAGGCTTAGTCATACACCCTGTCCTTTTCTTAGTCTTATAAAACGACAAAGACCTCCCATTGGGAGGCCTTTGTATCAATTGCGATTAGTGAGAGCCGCAACCGCCGCCACCGCAGCAGCCTTCTTCTTTCTCACCGTGGCCTTCGCCACCACAGCAACCGCCTTCATGGTCGTGACCAGCCTGATGAATGTGACCGTGCTCGATTTCTTCTGCTGTCGCTTCACGAAGTGCAACCACTTCAACGTCAAAAGTCAGGGTTTGACCAGCAAGCATGTGGTTACCATCAACCACCACTTCGTCACCGTCGACTTCTGTTACTTCAACAGGGATTGGACCCTGATCCGTATCCGCCAGGAAGCGCATGCCCACTTCGATGGTATCCACACCCTGGAATACGTTAGCAGGTACACGTTGAACAAGCGCATCGTTGTGCTCGCCGTATGCGTCCTCTGGAGAAACTGTCGCCGTGAACTTGTCACCAGCTTCTTTGCCTTCAAGTTCCTTTTCCAGGCCAACGATTAGGTTGTTGTGACCGTGTAGGTAATCTAGAGGTGCTTCAACTGTTGATTGATCAACAACAACACCATCTTCAGTTTTTACTTGGTACGCTAGGCTTACTACAGCGTTCTTAGTAACTTTCATGTGCACTCCAAAGGATTGGCATCGAGGCAACGGGGCTAGTACGACAAGCGCTTAGTGCGCCACCACCTCTAAAAAATAAATCCGCCTTTAAGCGGCGTGTCCGCATATTATGGGGACAGAAATAAGAAACTCAATCATTCAGGCTTAAAAATTCCGATTAATTCCTCATCACTGCGTTCAGTTTTTTCTACAGTCTTGGGCGTGCGCTGCTCGGTAAACTCACAATCGACACACTCCACCCACTCAATATTGTTTTCAATCCACCAGCGCAGACTGTCCTGGGTGGCGCAGCCAGGGCAACTGGCCCCGGCAATAAATCGCTTTTTAATACTGCTCATGCTACTTCCTATGATTCGGGACCTTCAGTCCCAGAAATTTCGAGACTGGCGATCATTTTCCATTTCGCGGCCAAAAATCTCTTCGAGTTCTTTGCGCGCTTCTTTCGCTCTTTGCGCCAGCTGTTTGTCCTCACTGTGCTGAGGTAACAACTCTTTGAGCATCGCATTATCCAGCTTTCTGAAGTGCGCTTCTGCGCGCTTGGCCTCATAAGGGTGAAAACCGAGCTCAACTAACGCCTGACGACCAAGGTCGAGTGCTCCCAAAAACGTCTCACGAGAATAACAGTTAACCCCATGGTTCATCAGCTGGTAGGCCTCAACCCGACTTCGTGCTCGCGCCAGCACTTTCAGTTTCGGAAAATGCTTATGGCACAGATCCACCACTTCCATAATCTCTTCCGGCGAGTCAGTGCACACGATGATCGCCTCCGCTTTATCAGCCCCCGCTGCCCGCAGTAAATCGACCTGCGTAGCATCGCCATAAAACACTTTATATCCATATTTCCTTAACAGATGGATTTGGCTCGCATCACTCTCTAATACGGTAATTTTCACCTTGTTAGCGTACATCAATCGACCGACAATCTGGCCAAAACGGCCAAATCCGGCGATGATGACACGCGGCTGGCGGTCTTTCACATCGGTTTTTATCGACGTTTCTTGTTCCTGATTAAGCGACTTCTCAAACCACTTTTTCTGCGCCATTAATAACAGTGGGGTCGTCACCATCGACAAACTGACCACAACCAGCAGAAATGCCGACTCCTCAGCAGGTAACAAACCTTGATTGCTGGCAGCAGTAAAGATAACGAAAGCAAATTCACCGCCCTGACTGAGTATCGCCGCCATTTTGCTGCGAGCTTTCGGGCGAATGCCAAATAGGCGCGCCAGTACATACAGCAACAGCCCCTTGATGATCACCAAAGACACCACAGCCATAAGCACTTTAAACGGCTCAGAGATCAACAGCCCAAGGTTTACCGCCATCCCGACCGCAATAAAGAACAGCCCCAAAAGCAGCCCTTTGAAAGGTTCGATCGCGATCTCGAGCTCATGACGATACTCGCTCTCCGCAAGTAGCACGCCAGCCAGAAAGGTTCCTAACGCCATCGACAGTCCGAGTTTCTGCATAAATGCCGCGATGCCAACGACCAGCAGCAGCGCTGCTACGGTGAAAAGTTCACGCACACCGCTCATCACCACGTAACGGAACAAGGGGCGAATCAAATAGTGACCAGCCACCAACAGTCCCAGGATCCCTGCCAGCATCCAGAGTATGTCCGCCCAGTTACCTGTGGTATTACCCGCCAGCACTGGTAGCAGCGCTAACATAGGAATCACGGCGATATCCTGGAACAGCAGCACCGCAAACCCTGACTGTCCGGTCTCTCCACCAGCCAGCCCCTGCTCCTCTATCACCCGCAGCGCAATAGCGGTTGAAGAAAGGGCCAGACCCATGCCGATGGCCAGGCTCGTTTGCCAGGAAAGATTGAACAGATAAGCAATGGAAGACAGGGCTAAAGTGGTAATGACAACCTGAGCACCGCCCAACCCGAGGATCGGCACGCGCATCTGCCACAGTTTTTTCGGATTCAGCTCCAGTCCAATCAAAAACAGCAGCAACACCACACCAAATTCAGCAAAGTGCAGGATTTCATCCACATCACTTATCAGCCCCAACCCCCACGGACCTATCGCCACACCGGCCAGTAAATACCCCAGCACACTGCCCAGTCCGAATCGTTGGGCAATGGGTACCGCAACAACCGCCGCAGACAGGAAAATAACGCTGCTTTGCAGAAAATCACTCGTCATTGCCATGGGACACCTCCTGAACGTTGAGTGTCGCGGCAATCAGGGATTCATCGTACGGATTCATTAACCACTGACGATACAGTTCCGCGTGCTGGTAACGCTCCAAATCATCCACACGTCGGGACCAATACAGCACCAGAGGCTCTATCCAGTGCATTTTGCATAGCGCAGCGGTCAGCTCAAAAGGCTGAAGAATTTGCTCCAACGGATATTTATTGTAGCCAGACTGACTGAACGCCGACTCCTTACCCCCGGTGGTAATCACGCTGCGCCAATGTCGGCCTTCAAGCGCACAATCATCCCCAAACGCAAAGCCTTTACCCAGCACCCGGTCTATCCACTCTTTGAGCAGCGATGGACACGAGTACATATAAAGTGGATGCTGGAACACGATCACATCATGCTCTAACAGCAACTGATGCTCAGCGTTAACATCAATGAAAAAGTCGGGATACAGCGCGTAGAGATCTCTGAGCGTGACATTATCAAGTGATTGAATCCTCTTGAGCATCACCTGATTTGCAATCGAGTTCTGTGGCTCCGGGTGGGCATAAATCACCAGGACTCGCGGAGATTGGGCAGAGCTTTTAATTCCTGAAGTCATTCCCTGAAATCTGTCCTTATACAACCTAGCTACCCCCTGTCATGATCAGGGGCAATCAAAATGATTCGCAACTAAAGCATTCTATTTTTGTTATCAGTTTGATCCATCATAACCCAAATCGGATAATGATCGACATTTATCCACTTTGCCCCTAGTATTCGGGGGTCAAAAACTCAATAACTAGCTAGCTGTAATTCATATGATCACCTTCTCCGACATTCAATTGCTTCGAGGTGGTAAACCACTCCTCGATCAAGCCTCTGCGACTATTCACCCAGGTGATAAAGTAGGTTTAGTCGGCAAAAACGGCTGTGGTAAATCCACTCTGTTTGCGCTGTTAAAAGACGAACTGTCCATCGATGCCGGTACGTTCAATCAACCTTCTCATTGGGAGCTGGCCTGGGTAGCACAGGAGACCCCGGCACTAGAGCGCAGTGCGATTGAATATGTGATCGACGGTGATCGAGAGTATCGCGCACTGGAGCGAGAACTGCTAACAGCCGAACAGCAAGACAACGGCACGCTCGTTGCTGAATTGCACGGTAAAATCGAAGTCATTGGAGGTTACAGCATCCGCGCCCGCGCTGCTGAGCTTCTTGATGGTCTGGGATTTAGCCAGGAGCAAATGACCTGGAATCTGACTCAGTTTTCCGGGGGCTGGCGTATGCGTCTGAATCTGGCTCAGGCCCTATTGTGTCGCTCAGATTTGCTGCTGCTTGATGAACCGACCAACCACTTGGACTTGGATGCGGTGATGTGGCTGGAGCGCTGGCTACAAAACTACCCGGGGACTCTGATCCTGATTTCTCACGACCGAGATTTTTTGGATCCGATCGTCGGACGTATTATCCATATTGAAAACCAGCTACTCAACGAATACACCGGCAACTACTCTTCGTTTGAAGATCAGCGCGCTCAAAAACTGATCCTACAACAAGCCCAGTTTCAGAAGCAGCAAAAGCAAATGGCCCACATGCAGAAGTATATCGATCGCTTCCGCTACAAAGCCTCAAAAGCACGTCAGGCACAGAGCCGAATCAAGGCTCTGGAACGCATGGAAAAAGTGCTGCCGGCTCAATTTGATAACCCATTTAGCTTTGAATTCAGAGAGCCTGCCGCGCTGCCCAATCCCATCATCATGATGGACGATGTGTCAGCAGGCTACGATGACAACATGATCCTTGAGAAAATCCGTCTCAACCTGGTGCCAGGAAGCCGTATCGGCCTTCTAGGACGCAATGGTGCCGGTAAATCGACGCTGATTAAACTGCTGTCCGGTGAACTAAGCGCCAAAGGTGGCGATCTTAACTACTCTCAAGGTGTCAAGATTGGTTATTTTGCCCAGCATCAACTGGAAACCCTGCACCCAGAAGAAACCCCACTGCAGCACATGATGCAGATCGCGCCGCAGCATACGGAACAACAGTTACGTGACTATTTAGGCAGCTTTGGCTTTCAGGGCGATAAGGCTCTGGAGAAAGTGGCGCCGTTTTCCGGGGGGGAAAAAGCTCGCCTGGTGCTGGCTCTCATCGTTTGGCAAAAACCAAACCTGCTGCTTCTCGACGAACCGACCAACCACCTGGATCTGGACATGCGTCAGGCTCTGACGCTGGCATTGCAGACCTTCGAAGGTGCGATGGTCATTGTCAGTCACGATCGCTACTTGCTTCGCGCCACCACCGACGATCTCTATCTGGTGCATGATCGTCAGGTTGCGCCATTCAACGGTGATCTGGTGGATTACTATAAATGGCTGACTGAACAGCAAAAGCTGGAACGAAAAGAAGCACAAGAGAGCGAACCGGACAAGTCCTCCAACAACAGTGCTGCGGCGAAAAAAGAACAGAAACGCAAAGAGGCGGAGTTCAGAAAGCAAACGGCACCAATTCGCAAAACACTGACAAAACTCGAAGAAAAAATGGATAAGTTATCCGCCCTTGTCGCCGAAGCAGAAGAACAGTTGTCAGATTCTTCTCTGTATGATGCGGAAAATAAAGCTAAACTCAATGAAGTACTTGCCAAACAGGCCAGCAGTAAATCCGAACTCGAAGACGTCGAAATGGAATGGATGGCTCAGCAAGAAGTCCTTGAGCAGATGGAACAGGAATTTAATCAGTAATGAGCACAGCGCACGCTTCTTCCTCACTCACCCTGGAGCACCTCTGGCAGTTTAGCCTGCAATACTACAGTGTGCGTGAAGTGAAGGAAGCGTGCCTGAACCTGCAGAATCAGTTTCACGGCAACGTCAATCTATTGCTGCTGCTCAAATGGCTCGATGAGCAACGCCTGCGTTTTCAGGCAGAAGACTGGCATTTAGTTCAAGCCTGCCTGGGTCGTACCGAAAAGTTGTTACATCAATATCGCGAGATACGTCGTCAGCTCAAACATGCCGTCGTCGACAGCTTGTATCGTGAAGCGCTTGAATTTGAACTCAGCTTAGAGAAACAGCAACAGTCCGATTTGGTTGACTGCATCAATCAGCTGACACTGGTCGAACCCGGATCCGATCCCCTGGTTATGCTTTACTGTCGTCAGCTAGGCGCCGAGCATCTTGGGGTTATTTTTGCCAGACCCTTCAGCGAATTTCCTACCAGATAAACACCACACAAGATGCCGTCAGGGCAGCCATGCTGGAATTAAACCGGCGCCAGGCGATAGGGGTAGACAGCCAACGCCTGATCAGTGTGCCAAACCCAACCCACACCGAAGACGTCTGGATTTGTACCACCAGAAAAATCACCGAAATCCCAATCAGAGACCACCAATAAAATTCCCCGGCAACCGCAAAAGAACTGACCGCCGTTACCGACATCACCCAGGCCTTTGGATTGAGGTACTGGAACAACATCGCCTCCAGGCAGGTCATCGGTGTCGCTTGTGTATCGCTCTCCCCTTTATTGATACCTGCAGTGAGAATGCGCCACGCCAGATACAACAGATACCCGCTCCCTAACCATTTCAGTACCTCCTGAACCACGGGATAGGTTTTGAACACCACTCCCAGTCCAATTCCGTTCAGCAAGATCAAACTGATCAATCCCATGCCGATGCCGAGAAAATGAGGAATAGAACGCAGATAGCCAAAGTTGGCCCCTGATGCGGTTAGCATCACATTGTTGGGCCCTGGGGTGCCCGTCATCACAACCGCGAATAACGCCACCGATACGAAAAATGACCAGTCCATGTACTCCCTCCAAAATTGTACCGATACAATTTTAATATTTACGTTGATTTATTGTTAATTAGCCGACAAAATAACCCTATCAAACCGCTATAATTGACGCAAAGGATTTATTGTCACCATGACAATCGAGACAATGACGGTGTACAAACAAGATCCCACACCGATCTACAAACAAATCGCCGATCAGATCGCCACGAGGATCGAATCAGGTGAGCTGGCCAGCAACACTAAGCTGCCAACGCACCGATGGTTGGCTGATAAGCTTAATGTCACCGTAGGCACCATCACACGTGCTTACGCGGAAATCGAGCGCCGCGGATTGGTCGAAGCACGCGTCGGCGCCGGCACCTACGTTGCCGATAACAGCAAACCAAGCTGGGCCTTTGAACAAAGCAGTATCGATCCGAACGAGTACAATTTTGGCTACAACATTCCGCCTCTGCTGGATCGCAGCAACATGGTCAAGCAAGCCATGCAAAGGATCGCCAGTTCGCCTTCACATCTCAATCAACTGATGCTGTATCAACCACCCAGCGGGCTGGAGGCTCATCGTAATGTCGTCGCAGACTGGCTAAAGACTAAAGGGATCAAGCTTCACAGCCACCGATTACTGTTCAGTTCGGGGGCTCAGCACGCCATTCAGATGGTGCTGGATACCTTTACCCGTGCCGGGGATACCGTACTGGTGGAGAAGTACACCTACCCGGGTATGATCAGTCTGGCCAGACAAAATCAACTGACGCTTAAAGGTGTAGAGATGGATGAACTGGGCATTACGCCCGAATCTCTGGATGTCTGCTGTCAGCGATACTCGCCCCGTTTTGTCTACCTAACGCCGACTCTGCAAAATCCCACGACCGCCATCATGCCTGAAGAACGCCGTCTGGAGATCTTAAGAGTATGTGAGAAACACGACGTATATGTTATTGAGGATGAGATCAACAGTCTGTTGTTACCCTGCCCACCAGAACCTATGGTCAACTATGCACCGGAGCGAGTGATCCACATAGGTGCCTTCTCTAAATGTCTGGCTCCCGGATTACGCGTTGGTTATCTCAGTGCACCGGAAAAACTGCATCAAAAACTGGTTGTGACTCTGCAAACCCACAGCTGGATGATCAGTCCGATATTGACGGCTCTGACCTGCGAAATGCTCGCTTCAGGCGATGCTGAGCGTAATCTGACTCTGATCCAACAAGAGATGAAAAAGCGCATCGATGTTGCGTTAGGATCACTGAAGCAGTTTGACGTTCGCTATCAACAGGGCGGGCTTCATATCTGGCTCACTCTGCCAGAACACTGGCGTCTGAGTGAATTCGTCTCTCAGGCCGATGCGATGGGAATTACCGTCAAGTCAGGGGAGCTGTTTGCACCGCCGGGTGGCTCCGTTGCGCCAGCAATAAGACTGTCGCTCAGTTCACCACAAACGATCGAGCAACTACAATTAGGCGTAGATAAACTTAAAACACTGTTACTGTCGAATACTGTGAGTACCTATACGTTATGAGTACCTATCGCTTTATCGCTGCCAAGGGGCTTGCCAATCCTCACCTGCAGACCCTAATCCCCCGTTTCGTGCGCCGCCGCACTCTGTTTGAACCTGTGTGGGAAACTCTGGATACGCCTGATGGGGATTTTGTCGAGCTGGCGTGGAGTGAAGCACCACACTCACTTTCGGCTCAAAGCAAACCCGTGTTCATTTTATTTCATGGTCTGGAGGGCAGCTTTGACAGTCCTTACGCCAATGGACTCATGCATGCCTTTGCTCAACACGGCTGGTTGTCGGTGATGATGCACTTTCGCGGCTGCGGACCCACGCCTAACCGACTCGCCCGGGCATACCATTCGGGTGAAATCTGGGATGCGCGGCAATTCATTGAGCTTTTGGATCATCGTTACCCAAATGCTAAAAAGGTGGCCGTCGGCATCTCTCTGGGTGGCAATATGCTCACCAATTATCTCGCCCACTTTGGCGATGATAGTAAACTTGACGCAGCCACAGTGGTCTCTGCGCCCCTCAATCTGGCCGCGTGTGCGCAACGCATTGAGCAAGGCTTCTCTCGGGTCTATCGCTCTTATTTACTCAGTTCAATGAAAAAGAACGCCCTGAATAAACTTCACCTATTGAGGGACGCACTGGGGCTGACAGAAGAGCGGATTCGCAACATGCAGCGATTGTACGAATTTGATGATCTCATCACGGCTCCTCTGCACGGTTTTCGTGATGCCGACGATTACTACCAGCGCTGTTCAGGCCTGCAAAGGGTGTGTGACATCACCATTCCTACCCAATTTATTCATGCCAAAGACGACCCATTTATGACTCACGATGTCATCCCCAATTTCGCCCTTCCCGCACACATCAATTACCGGCTGCAGGAGCGAGGGGGGCATGTAGGCTTTATGACCGGTTCTTTGCGAAAACCCAGATTCTGGCTAGAAGAAACTCTGCCAAACGACTATCAACACCTTAAAGGTTAGCGACGAGCGATGGTATACTCAGCCCGTCATAACATTGAGAGGTATTTATGATCATTCCCTGGCAGCAGATTGCCCCTGACACACTCGATAATCTGATCAAAGAGTTCGTACTCAGAGAAGGTACCGACTATGGTGAGCAAGAGGTGTCGCTCGACGACAAAGTACGTCATGTACGTCAACAACTGGAGACGGGTGAAGCCGTGATCGTGTTCTCTGAATTGCATGAAACGGTCGACATCAAGCAACGCCGATCGCTGTAATTAACCTCGTACTGACAAACAAGTGCTATAGTAAAACGCTATTGAACCTAAATTGAATCAGTCAGTCTAACCCGTTAATTGGGTTAACAAAAATCTATTAAAAAAATACACAGGAAGTGTTATGTCAGCAAAACACCCTATTATTGCTGTGACAGGCTCCTCAGGAGCCGGAACAACGACGACGTCAGAAGCCTTTCGCAAGATGTTCAATATGATGGACATCAAGCCCGCATTTATTGAAGGCGACAGCTTTCACCGATTCACACGCCCAGAGATGGATATCGAAATCCGTAAGGCGAAAGAGCAAGGCAAACACATCAGTTACTTTGGACCTCAGGCCAATGATTTTCCGGCACTTGAGGAATTCTTCCGTAACTATGGACAAAATGGCACAGGCCAGTTCCGCCGCTACCTTCATACCTTTGATGAAGCCGTTCCGTATAACCAAATGCCGGGGACCTTTACCCCCTGGCAGGATCTGCCGGAGCAGACGGACGTCCTGTTTTACGAAGGTTTACATGGGGGCGTTGTCGATGGCGGCGTCAACGCCGCACAACACGTTGACCTATTGATTGGTATGGTGCCTATCGTCAACCTGGAATGGATTCAAAAATTCGTTCGTGATACCCGTGACCGTGGCCACTCACGTGAGGCCGTGACCGACTCAATTGTTCGCTCCATGGATGACTATCTGAGCTACATCACGCCGCAGTTTTCCCGTACCCATATCAACTTCCAGCGAGTACCGACCGTTGACACCTCCAATCCACTCAATGCCAAAGGCATTCCCAGTCTGGATGAAAGTTTTGTGGTGATCCGGCTACGTGGTATTAAGAACGTCGATTTTCCGTATCTGCTGGCGATGATTGATGGCTCGTTTATGTCGCGCCACAACACTATCGTGGTGCCCGGCGGTAAGATGAGTTTTGCCATGGAATTAATCGTCCGACCGATACTTCAGCAGCTCATAGAAACCGGGAAAATAGGTTAGCTTTTCTGTCTTAACCTTAGATGATTTTTTATACCGTGATCATGTGCACAGTTTTGTATAGAAAAATGGTCTTTTGACACGATTAAAATCAAGAAAATCGGCGCAAAAAAGGATACTATTTCATGGAAACAGAAGATCGCTTGCGCCATCTTCAAAGTGCTTTTATGCTAGTAAGTCTTAACCAACGGACTTGCTAACAAATATGGAAAGCAGCAAGCATACCCTGCAGAGGAAGTAAGATATATGGTTCTAGGTAAACCTCAAACCGACCCAACGTTAGAGTGGTTCCTTTCACACTGCCACATTCACAAGTATCCTTCTAAGAGCACGCTTATCCATGCGGGCGAGAAAGCAGAGACACTTTACTACATCGTAAAAGGTTCTGTTGCGGTACTGATCAAAGATGAAGAAGGCAAAGAGATGATCTTGTCTTACCTTAACCAAGGTGACTTCATCGGTGAGCTAGGCTTATTCGAAGAGGACCAGGAACGTACGGCATGGGTACGAGCGAAATCTCCTTGTGAAGTAGCGGAAATCTCATTCAAGAAGTTCCGTCAGCTGATTCAAGTGAACCCAGACATCCTAATGCGCTTATCCGCTCAGATGGCAAGTCGTCTACAAGTGACAAGCCAAAAAGTAGGTGATCTGGCGTTCCTGGACGTAACGGGCCGTATTGCTCAAACGCTACTTAACCTAGCGAAGCAACCTGATGCTATGACTCACCCGGACGGCATGCAAATCAAGATCACTCGTCAAGAGATTGGCCAGATTGTTGGCTGTTCTCGTGAGACAGTGGGGCGTATTCTTAAGATGTTGGAAGAGCAGAACCTTATCTCTGCTCATGGTAAGACTATCGTTGTTTACGGTACTCGCTAAGTAATCGCAAACAAAATTTAAAAAGCCACCTCAGGGTGGCTTTTTTATTATGCGAAAACTTCAGTAACGTTTACTGATGCGTGCTCTCAAAAATTTTGTCAGCAGAGGCAGCAACAAACCCCTGATAGTAGGTGCCATCTTCAAGCTGGTAGCGCTTAGCAAACTCGTAGAAGCCACCAGGAACCACGTGTTCTCCGCCACTGAACATCACGGCCACTTTATCGGCCATGGTCGACGACTGCTCCAACAGTACGTCAGGGGAGCCTTTCACTTCACCACCAGACTCATTAATGGCAAATCCGGCCTCACGCAAGTGTTGGTTGACGTCAACCACCTCCTGGAAACGCTCAAGCTGGTTCACACTTACGGTAAAGTGGTTGGCCCCGTACCCGTGCGCTGCTAACCATGACGCATATTCACTCTCTTCCGCCAGCGTTTGGAAGTCTTCATGGCTGACGTCCCATAAACGTCCACCATACAAAAACTCAGCTGAAGAAAGTTTAGTTTCATCAACTTGCGCGACCAGTTTCGCTACGATGTTTTGCAACGCCTCAGAACACAGCTCGACTCTCAATTCACTGATAAACACTTTCGGCAACAGTGAATTGCTGTGTTCCAGATGGATCGCGGCCAGTTTTTTGGCCTCGAAAACGTAGTCACCGGACACCTGGTAACCAAGATCGAGAAATGGCTTTGCCAGAGTCTCGATTCCCAGAGGTGCGACATTGAAAGTGCGCAGTGCAATGTGGTCATTGATCAACGCTTCATCTTCTTTGAGCAAAGTGTGAACCTTCTCAGCAGAAGGGCACAGTCTGGTGATATAGTCTTGCCAAAGGTGGTCAAACAAAGCTTCTACTGTCATTACAGAATCCTTATAGTTCTATTCCAGGGCTGAGCGTTGCCGGAAGCACGGTTTCGTTTCCTTCCATGGACGCCATTGGGTAGGCACAATAATCCGCAGCGTAAAACGCACTCGGGCGCAAATTACCAGAGGCACCCGGACCGCCAAATGGCGCATCACCACTGGCTCCGGTGAGCTGTCTGTTGCGGTTTACAATACCCGCACGAATGTGGTCAACGAAGTACTGCCATTCGTCATCACTTTGTGAAATCAGACCTGCCGACAGGCCAAAACGCGTGTCATTCGCCAACTCAACCGCTTGCGAAAACGTCTCGTAACGCACCAATTGCAGCAAAGGTCCAAAATATTCTTCATCGGGAAGCTGTTCAATCCCGGTCGCATCCAGCAGTGCTGGCGTCACGAAAGCTGCATGCCCTCGCTTGGCTGCTACCAGACTCTTACCGCCCAGTTTTACCAGTTCCGCCTGAGCTGCAATAATATGGTCAGCGGCTTGTTCAGAGATTTGAGGCCCCATAAACGGCGCAGGCTCGGCAAACGGTTCATCAATTTGGATCTTGTTAATTGCAGCTACTAAGCGTTCGACTAATTGATCACCTTTTTCCCCAAATGGCACATAAAGGCGTCTAGCGCAGGTACACCGCTGTCCGGCACTGATGTAGGCCGATTGCAAAATGGTGTACACTGCAGCATCGATATCACCGTATGCTTCGCTGACAACAAGGGGGTTATTGCCGCCCATTTCCAGTGCCAGCATTTTTCCTGGTTGTCCGGCAAACTGACGATGCAGAATATGACCAGTATTGGCGCTACCCGTAAACAGAACGCCATCGATGCCTTTTGCATCCGCAAGGGCAATGCCCGTCTCTTTGCCACCTTGCACCAGATTGATCACTCCGGCAGGCAGGCCCACTTCTTCCCAAAGCTTCATCGCCAACTCGCCAACCAGCGGAGTTTGTTCCGAGGGCTTAAATACGACGGTGTTCCCAGCCAGTAGTGCCGGTACGATATGGCCATTTGGAAGGTGTCCAGGAAAGTTGTAAGGGCCGAATACCGCCATCACGCCGAGAGGCCTGTGACGAAGGACAATCTGGTTGCCAGCCGCTTCTCTTTGGGTTTCCCCGGTACGCTGATGATAGGCGCGAATAGAAATCGCAATTTTCCCTGCCATCGCACCGGCTTCCGTTCGGGTTTCCCACAGTGGCTTACCGGTTTCTTTAGCAATCGCTATGGCGATATCTTCACTACGCTCTTTCACTTTGTCAGCAAAAGCCAGCACGATCGCTTCACGTTCTTCAAACGGGCGTTTTTTCCATTCGATGAAGGCGCAGCGCGCTGCGGAAACGGCGCTCTCTACCTGCTCAGCGGTAGCAGACTGCCCTTCCCAGATAGTTTCGTTGTTGTAGGGGGAAAGTGACTGAAAAGTGACACCCTGACCGGCAACCCAGTTACCTGCGATCCATTGAGTCATAGTGAAGTTCCTTACATTGAATTGGCAAAGAGGCGTACCAGGCTATACCGGCACGCTCCAGACTTAGCTGGCAGCGTAGCGCTGCTCTGTTATTATTGGGCGAGCATTCGAACCATGTCGCCTTCAGCAACATTCAAAGCGTTTGCTGCTTCTGGTGACAGCAATACCGTCCCGCTTTCTACGTCATAAGCGGCTTTCGCTGCCGTCGCTCTGAAGTGCTCAAACGAAGTGTTAGCAATCAGATAATCTTGTGAACTGGTGTGCTCTGATACCGCCACCTTGGCGCGGAATGAGTCTCGTACCGCCTGAATATTGCGAAGATCACACTCTACCGTCGGGCCTGCATCGAAAATATCGACATAGTTACGACAGGTAAAGCCTTCGTTTTCAAGCAGCTTTAACGCTGGACGGGTATTGTCATGCACCTGACCAATCACATCCTGTGCCTCTTGACTCAGCAGGTTGATGTAAATCGGCAGCTTAGGCATCAAATCGGCAATGAAGCCTTTTTTGCCGATGCCAGTCAGGTAATCCGCTAAGGTAAAATCAATAGAGAAGAAATGTTCCTGTAACCACTTCCAGAACGGTGAGTTGCCTTCGGCATCAGAAACCCCGCGCATCTCGGCAAATATGGTCTTCGAGAATCGTTCCGGGTGCTCCGCCATCATAAGGAAGCGGCATTTGGACATCAAACGGCCATTGAGACCGCCGCGAAACTCCGGGCGCAGGAACAGAGTACAGATCTCGCTGCAACCAGTGTAGTTATTGCCAAATGTCAGCAGCTTAACCACGTTGTTTACGTTGAGCTTTGGCGAAGAGTGGACCACCGTACTGATGTGATAAGAATAAAACGGCACATCCCAGCCAATCGCACCTTCAATGCCGGTTGTACCCGCGACATCACCGGTTTCGCTGTCCACACCCACCATCAGATAACCTTCATCGGTCGGCGCAGTCACGTCTTGTTTCGCAAAACTGTATTCAGAGTGAGTAATTCGGTTAGTGAGCAACTCTTCGTTAACGGGAAGAGAAGTGAAACCGTGGCCTGATTCTACTGCGCAAGTATGCAGCGCATCATAGTCAGCCATAGAGATAGGACGAACAACAAGCATCAATAATCCCTCCTGACGCAAACTCTCCCGGCACATCCAAACATCCGGGAGAGTACTAGAGAGCGGTTAGATCGCGTTACACCAGAGTGCCAATCGCTTTATCTAACTTCGCTAATCCTTCTTCAACTTCTTGCTGAGTGATGACCAGAGACGGCGTAAAGCGCACAACATTCGCGCCCGCAACCAGTACCATCAAACCTTGCTTACCCGCTGCAACCAATACATCGCGAGCTCGACCTTGCCACTCTTCCGTAAGAGCAGCACCAAGAAGCAGGCCTTTTCCGCGAATTTCGCTGAAAATGCCGTATTTTTCGTTTATTTTTTGTAGACCTTCACGGAACCACTGTTCACGTTCCGCAACGCCCGCCAACACCTCTGGGCTGGAAACCACATCGACAACGGCTTCTGCCACAGCACACGCCAGCGGATTACCACCGTAGGTCGAACCGTGCGTACCCACTTTCAGGTGCTCAGCCAGTTCGGCGGTTGTCAGCATCGCGCCGATTGGGAAACCACCACCCAGTGATTTTGCTGTACTCAGGATATCCGGGGTCACACCCAGTCCCTGATAGGCATAGAAATGACCCGTACGACCATTACCCGTTTGCACTTCATCGAAAATCAGCAGTGCATTGTATTTATCACACAATTCACGTACCGCTTGCACAAATTCAGGCTGAGGAGAAACAATGCCGCCCTCACCTTGCAGCGGCTCCATCATCACAGCGCAGGTTTTTTCCGACATTTGCGCTTCTAGCGCGGCAATATCGTTATAAGGAATATGACTAACATCGCCCGGCTTTGGACCAAAACCATCAGAATAAGCAGCCTGACCACCAACCGTCACTGTAAAGAACGTACGACCATGGAAGCCCTGATTGAACGCGATGATTTCCGATTTTTCCGGACCATATACATCGGCTGCCCAACGACGTGCCAGCTTAAGTGCCGCTTCGTTGGCTTCCGCACCGGAGTTAGCAAAAAACACACGTTCTGCGAAGCTGACTTCCGTTAGTTTTTTCGCCAGACGTAGTGCTGGCTCGTTGGTCATTACGTTACTCAGATGCCAAATCTTGTTGGCCTGCTCAGTGACTGCATTCACCATCGCCGGGTGACAATGACCCAGACAGCTCACCGCAATCCCCCCAGCAAAATCGATATATTCATTCCCTTGCTGGTCCCAAACTCGAGCACCCTCACCTTTTACAGGAATCATCTCCATCGGGTTATAACAAGGCACCATTACCTCATCAAACCACTCACGAGTTACCGCTTTTTCCGTTGTCATAACACATTCCTTATCATTACTGCTTGTGGAGAGGTGTCTCACTTCCTCGTCTCGATCTTCGACAATAGAGTTAACCGTCGAACACTGATAGCAAAAAAATATTTTCTATCGCTTTCCCACAGATGCAGCATTGTATTTACAATTATTTAACCATAGCAATAGTGAAAAATACTTTTTCCTGGTGCTTAGCACCAAACTCATCACTGCCCTGTGATTGTTTATGCATCAGAAATGAATTTAAATGAAGTGTTTTTTGCCCTGTCGGCAAAGAAAGTTCACAGACAAGGTGTTGACGGGGCTTTCATCAGTTATTACGAATAAACTTGCAACATCATAAGTTAAACTTATGAAGGATAAGAAAACAGAAAAGAGTGATCTGGATCGACTATTGTTGCAACAGGAAGTTGCGTAATAACTCATGTCCTTGCTCTGTTTTGATAGATTCCGGGTGGAATTGCACCGCATGGATGTTCAACGTTTTATGGCGGTAACCCATGATCTCATCAAATTCACCGTTGTCTCGCTGCGTCCAGGCGGTAATTTCAAAACACTCTGGCAAGCTCTGTTTTTCGACGATCAAAGAGTGGTAACGCGTTACCGTTAGTGGGTTGTTGAGCCCCTCGAACACACTGCGGTTGTTATGCTTTATCGGAGAGGTTTTGCCATGCATCACCTGGCGGGCACGGATGACTTTGCCGCCAAACACCTGCGCAATAGCCTGATGACCCAGACAGACCCCTAAAAGAGGGCGCTTGCCGGCAAAATGCTCAATAACCTCAAGAGAGATCCCGGCTTCATTCGGCGTACAGGGTCCGGGTGAGATGACCAAGTGAGAGGGGTTTAACGCTTCAATACCTGCAACGTCAATCTCATCATTACGCACAACCTTCACTTCTGCACCCAATTCAGAAAAATACTGATACAGATTAAAGGTAAAAGAGTCGTAATTATCAATAATGAGTAACATGGCGCTCGAAATGGTATTGAGTTTGCGAAAAATAAGGCGGTATTTTGCAACAAGACAGCAGAAAGGCAAGCAAAAAAGCGCTGTAAACAACAGCAGAGCCTGGAATGACTCTGCTGTTCATTGCTCTCTGCCTCTCAGAACATGACGTTCACGACGAGTTCTGAGCCGAAAAGAACCGACAAATTAGCCCTGTCTGCGTCGGCGTAAGCCGATAAGCATCATTGCCGAAAGCCCTAACACACCAATCGAGCCACCTTTCATGTTTAAATCAATGACCGCAGGATCGTGATCGGAAGAACGATAGTGATCATGATATTTCGGGAAGCCATTCTTGTACTCATCGTTGTAATCAAACAAGGTCGACTCCGCGGCATTGATGTGCCATTCCGTTGCATCCACCACTCGCGTTGACAGGCTTGGACTGATCAGAATATGGTCGAGCGCTCCCACCTCATCGTTATACGAGTAGCTCCATCCCTGAGGATGCATTTCACCTAATACATTGACGTAGCCATAGCTGTGAGTGATTGCAGCGCCCTCATCACCAAACTGCTCTTGCTCACCGATGAAAGTATTGCGCGCTGCGCGAATCGTTTTGCCATATTTTTCCGGGCTGTAGTCCGTCAGCACCAGTAGCGGATCTTCTTTGCCGTAAGCATTGAAGTCACCCAATACCACTTTATGCCCTTCGATGTCCTGTAGTGCCTGCCCTAGCGCCACCGCAGCGGCAACTCGGAACTGCTCACAAGAACCTTGTTGATCCAGGTCTTTTCCGGCTTGACCGCCCTCCGAGACCGGTGCAGCGTCTTCCCAGCACTTAGAGCCTTTCGACTTGAAGTGGTTCACGGCGACCGTGAGTGGTTGTTTGCTGCCTTTTACCTTGAAGGTTGGTGCCAGTGTGTTGCGCTGATAATTCTTACCATCTTCAATCACTTTGCCTTTATCATCCAATACCTCTGGTGCCACCTGACGCGGCATCTCAAACAGATTCACTTGCATGAGCTTGACACTCTTAGCACGATAGATCACTCCGGTTGTGATCGCATCGGTGCCCACCGCGTCCAGTTGGTCGGTCACGCCATCCTGATTACTGTCTAGCGCCACAAACGCATAATGGTGTTTCTTGTTATCGATGCGAGCGTTCAACTCTCGCACCAACTGAGCGATAGCCCCATTGTCGCCAAAGCCGTTGTTTTCGATTTCCATCAAACCGATGATATCGGCATCCAGTCTGATGAGTGCATTGAGGATCTTCTCTTGCTGAACTTCAAACTCTGCCAGGTTGCTTGCCCCGCGGTTGCCACCGAAGCGATTTTCATCACCACCAAAAGGAGAGGTGAAATAGTTCAGTACATTGAATGTGGCGACACGCAGATCTTTTTTATTCCATGGCTGATCAAACAGTTCAGGCAGGTCTGTGCGAAGCGTGTTGCGAACAAAATTCTCGGCTGAAATGGTATTAGTCACAAACAAGCGGTAATCACCGTAGCTGTAACCAATCACCCCTTCGATGTCGAACAGCGTATCGTTGATACGGATGTAATCGTCTGTGCTGCCATCCTGATCCACGTCGGTGCGACCAAATTGCGGGTAATAAGGTACCGTGCCGTTAGCGGCTGGCTTGAAACTCTCTACAAACAGGCGCCTTAGCCCGTTATCTTCACTTTGTGCCACTGCCTGCGCCGATCCTGCAGCAAACTGCTGATTGGGATGCAAGTTAACACGCTGGTGAGCAAGCACCATATTGTTGCGACGTGCAGCATAGTCATAACCAAAAGTGCGGGTGACACGCATGTCCAGCGTTTTTGGCAAACTCACCAGCATGCCCTCATAGCGCTCCAGTGTTTGCTCAAAGTTCTCATCCGACTCAATCACTTCGACCGGAGTCGCTTCAGGCGCGGCTTGTTCACCTTGTTTATGCCAGTCACTGTCGTTCAGTTTGAGCTGAGTCTGACCGTAGTACTCCTGCACTTGCCCTTTGACACACACCACATCGCCAGCCACCAAATCGGGGTTGGACTGGGTATAGACAAACAGCCCATTTGACGTCAGTGGATTATGGTCATCTTGCAGCGCCTGCAGATAGAAGCCCTGATTGATTCCAGAACTGACTGCGGAGACCACACCCTGGACAAAGAAGTACTCACTGGTGATGTAGGGGTAACCACTGATAAATGGTGAACGATTACCTTCTCCCTGAATGGTCTGGATCTCAGTAAAGGTCGGAGCCTCACCATTATCCAGACACTGAAATGCCTGTGGTGGAGTCAAACTATCTAATTGACCTAAGCCCGTTATGTCATCTTTCGCTAGTGTTGCCCACTGATTCGGCTGAAACGAGGAAGACGGCTGATAGTACGGCTGATAACGAACCAGCGTTTTGTCTTTTCCAAACAGCTCACCCATGGCACCGATGACGTCTATGACCTCCTCATTGCCATTCAGTAATGCGACCGGATCATCGCCATTAAAATTCAGTACCTGGTGAGAAGTTGTGACCGCAGCGATAGACTGAATCGTCTCGCTTGCCTGAGAATTTGCGAAAACCAGTACTGATTGAGCCGGGATGCTGTAGCCAGAGAGATCCAACGTATCCCAACTTCCGTTACCATTAGGTGATTTCGCCAAGTGGTAACCGGCCAGCGAGACCTCGCTGTCTCCTGAATTGGCAATTTCGATGGCTTTGTTGTAGCCCCCTCCTTCAACATATTGTGAGAGGAAGATCTCGGCGTTGGCGCCTCCGGCTAGGATGGAGGATATGGCTAACGCTAACCACTGCTTTGGATTTGTGCGTGTCATTGTTCACCTCGAATTCACAGGCAATGATACTCCTTGCCTTTTATTGCACATGATTGAATATAAGAGTTGTTATTTTCGAGACGAGTGTTGTCATTTAGTATGTAAATGAAAAATGACTATTCAGTTAAATGAGAGATAGATCTAATTTGAATTTGGTACAATCCAGCATGTGCCAAATATTCAACAGGAACCGTTAGTGAGGGTGAGAAATGGAAAACTGGCCAATAAAGCGCGGCCAGAAACAAAAAAAAGCCCCCAGAAAAATCTGAGGGCTTAGCAGTATTTTAGTCAGTGGTTAGGCCATTATGGGCGAGTCACAAAACCAACGGCCTTATAGGCTGCTGCCAACGTCTCTGCAGCACGAGCGGAGGCTTTTTCAGCACCCTGACGCATCACTTCATCCATATAGGCACGATCTTCACGGATACGGTGGTATTCTGCCTGGATTGGTTCAAGCATCGCAACCAAAGCTTCACCCACATCTTTCTTGAATGGGCCATACATCTCAACACCAGCGTACTGCGCTTCAATCTCTTCAAACGTCTTACCTGTAGCGGCAGAATACAGTCCCATCAGGTTCGAGATACCCGCTTTGTTGTCCCAGTCGTGAGCAATACGTGGCGGAGTCTCGGTGTCTGTTTGCGCCTTATTGATCTTCTTGATGATAGACTTTGGCTCTTCCAGCAACGTGATAACGTTCTTACGGTTGTCATCCGATTTAGACATCTTCTTGGTCGCATCCTGCAGGCTCATTACGCGCGCGTTGACCGTAGGAATGTACGGCTCAGGAACGGTGAAGATCGGTGCTTCCGGGCTATAGATGTTATTGAAGCGAGTCGCAATATCACGTGCCAACTCAAGGTGTTGCTTCTGATCACTACCTACAGGCACTTGATGCGCACCGTAAAGCAGGATATCCGCGGCCATCAGTACAGGGTAATCGTACAGCCCCACGTTAACATCGTTGGCATAACGCTGTGATTTGTCTTTAAACTGAGTCATACGATTCAGTTCGCCCATTTGGGTGTAGCAGTTAAGAAGCCAACCAAGTTGAGCATGCTCTGGTACGTGTGACTGAACAAATAGCGTGCTCTTCTTCGGATCAACACCAACCGCAAGGCAGATTGCCAGTGCGTCTAGTGTCGCTTCATGCAAGGCTTTTGGATCCTGACGAACCGTGATGGCATGAAGGTCAACAACGCAGTACTGGCAGTCATAGTCGTCTTGCATATGATGCCATTGACGTAGAGCACCCAAGTAGTTACCGATACTTAGTTCACCTGACGGCTGAACACCACTTAATACAATGGGTTTGCTCATGATTATGATTCCTTCGACTTCTTGACGAGATAATTAGGATAATGAAAAACCGCGTAATATCTTACGCGGTTTTAGCAGTGTACTCATTGGCGAGTATTTTTCTAGTCCTTTGCAGCGCTTTTCGTGCTGCTTAAGACATTTTGTGGAATGGAAGACCGTCAGGCATCAATTCCAACCGCAGTTAGCACATCAGAGACAATGTCTGCGACAAAATCTGGGTTCGCATTAGCGATAGGCTCACCATGGTTATATCCATAGGTCAAACCAAATGCCTGGCAACCCGCATTGCGAGCCGCGAGAATGTCGTTTTTGGAATCGCCCACCATCAGCACCTGCTGCGCCGACAGCTGCTCTTGCTCCATCAACCAGTGCAGCGCAATAGGATCCGGCTTGCGTTTCGGGAACGCATCTCCGCCCAGAACATGCTTAAAGTACTTGTCCAGTTTGTGCTGCTCAAGCAGCTCCGGGACAAATTTCGACGGTTTATTGGTTAGTAACGCCAGGGTAAAGCCATGGGCGACCAGGGTATCCAGTGTTTGATGGACCGCAGGGTACAGATGGCTCAGTTTATGGCCACTCGCCTTGTAAAAGTCATCAAACAGCGTGCGCGCCTGAGTCAATAATTCAGGAGATAACGATGGATCAACCTCGATACTCTGACTGAGTGAACGACCGATCAAGATATCGGCGCCATTGCCGACGTAATCTCGCACCTGCAGCTCCGACACACTCGGGTAACCCAGTTCCTGAACCGCCTGATCGGCAGCCTGAGCCAGGTCCGGCACACTATCGAGAAGCGTCCCATCCAAATCAAAAACGACGAGTTTAATTGCGCTCATTAACTGCATCCAACTTACTTGTTTGTTACTTTTGCCAGTTCTGCGCGCATCTCATCAATCACCTCTTTGTAATCAGGGCGATTGAAGATAGCACTACCTGCAACGAACATGTCTGCACCGGCTTCGGCGATTTCACGAATATTATCCACTTTAACGCCGCCATCGATTTCCAGACGAATGTCGCGGCCAGAGGCATCGATACGCTTACGAACTTCACGCAGTTTATCCAATGTCGATGGGATAAACGACTGACCACCAAAGCCCGGGTTAACCGACATCAGCAGAATCAGATCAACCTTATCCATGATGTAATCAAGGCAAGACAATGGCGTCGCTGGATTGAGGACAACACCGGCCTGACAACCGTGTTCTTTGATCAGTTGCAGTGTACGGTCAATGTGTTCAGACGCTTCCACGTGGAAGGTAATCATGCTTGCACCTGCTTTCGCGAAGTCCGGAACAATACTGTCCACAGGTTTAACCATCAGGTGCACATCGATAGGTGCGGTAATGCCATAATCGCGAAGCGCTTTACAGATAGGAGCACCAAACGTCAGGTTAGGGACGTAGTGGTTATCCATCACGTCAAAGTGAACAACGTCAGCACCCGCAGCGAGTACTTTTTCAACGTCTTCACCCAAACGAGCAAAGTCTGCAGAGAGAATGGATGGAGCAATAAGAAAGTCTTTCATACCTAACCTCAGTGAAATGGTTTGCAAGCGTGTTTACAATAAAGTAACAGTGCGCGCAATTCTACCGAAGCGGTTGCTTAAATCCTAGCCCTTGAGCGCGAGTTATTGGTCTCGCGGCTCAAATAATGCCAATAATTCGTCAACCTTATTACGACCAGCACCATTTCGACTGATGGTACGTTTCACCTTCACCACATTGAGCTGAGCACCGTGATAAAGGCGGCGGGTCAATGTCGTATCGTGGTTTGATATCAGTACAGGGATCCCTCGGTCAAACGCAGCATGCTCAGCTACATCAGCAAGAGCCGCCTGATCGTCAAGGGTAAACCCGTTACCAGCATAAGAGGTAAAATTCGCGGTGTTGGACAGCGGAGCATAAGGCGGGTCACAGTAAATCACACTGCCCTTACGTGCACGCTTAAAGGTATCGTGGTAGCCCTCGCAGACAAAAGTCGCCTTCTTGGCTTTCTCTGCAAAAAACTCCATTTCACTTTCCGGAAAGTACGGTTTTTTGTACGAGCCGAAAGGCACGTTGAAGCCGCCTTTCTTGTTGTAACGACACAGGCCATTAAAGCCAAACCGATTCATGTAGAGAAACGCAACCGAGCGGAACATCACGTCGTCGCTTTGATTAAACTCAGCGCGAATGTCCAGATAAACCTCTTTACGGTTGTGCTCTGGGGTAAAGAAACGCTTTGCTTCAGCAATGTATTGCTCTGGCTGCGTCTTTAGCAAGTTGTATAGATTGATAAGATCGGGGTTGATATCGGCAAGCAGATAGTGCTCATAATCCGTATTAAGAAAAATAGAGCCAGCACCAACGAACGGTTCTACCAGCTTTCTTGCGTCTGGCAAATGCTTTTGAATGTCTTCGACCAAGCCATATTTTCCACCAGCCCATTTAAGAAAGGCGCGTTGCTTTTTCATTACTTGCTCTATTTACTGCCACCCCAAAAATTAAGGCTGGGGAATATATCATAATTCAATTTGTTATGTTGACCTTTCTGGCAGAAAGGTCAGTCAAAACCCAATAAGGCGCGTGACTTCGCCCAAGCTCATTACTCTTGCCAACGGGCAATCTCACGCTGCACCTGACTCATCGATTTAGCCCATGGTCCAAGCGACTGAATATCGTCAGGCAAATTCTCAGTGGCATCGCGGGCCGCCTGAATGCTTGGATAGTGATCGTAAGTCACAATGTACCATTTCTCTTCACCACGCAATGTCGGGTACACACGCACCGGTTTATCGAAATTATGCTGATTTAGGAAATACTGTACATCTTCCAGCGCTGTCATTGCAGCGATCTGCAGGGTATAGCTGTTTGACGGCAGAGCATTCAGCTCATCACGTGCAAACGAGAAGGTGATCGCCGTTTTCAGTCTCGCTGTTGTGTCCGCAGGCTCAACCGCCTTATGGGCCTCAACAACCTGTTCAATTTCAGGGGCCTTTTGGGCTGCGATCTCGGTTCTGTCATCCAGTAACGCATCCACCACATCTGAGGTGATCACAACACGCTCACCAGTTTCAGACACTCCGACACTGGCGGTTTCTGACGTTACCGCTGGCGGTAGTGACGTCGAATCATCGCTGGCCTCAAGATCGCCAGGCATATCCTGGTTGGCTTTCTGAGCCTGAGACGCACTTGCGTCATCTCCAGATTGGCCAAGGGTTGGAATGGCCGTCTGCTCTAGCTGTAAATCAATGGTGTTATCTGAGGTCGGTTTCGGTGACTTAAGTAACCAGCTGTATCCCAGGAACAGCAACAATACAATAACAGCCACCGTGACCGCTATTTTGGCAGGTGAACCAACCAGCGAGCGAATGATCACTTTCTTTTCCATCTTTTGTTCTCCTAACGCCAAAATGTCTCCCGGATACGGTCTCGTGTTAGTAAACGCGCTTTTGAGTTTTTTTTCAACGCTTTCATCCATATAGCGCAGCACCATGGTCTCGAAAAAACGCTTTGATTCAGAAGCCGACAGTTCGTCGACTTCCAGTTCAACCGGCTTCTGCTCCAGACCATGACTCAGGCGGGACAACCGTGACAGCAAACTGTCACTCGAACTGAACATCACCACACTGATATTCTGCTTGGCAACACTCTGGGAAGCGATATACAGCAACCAAAGCTCCGCCAACAAGGCCTGAGAGATGTGTTGAGCATCATCAACCACTATCACAATGTTGCACGCCTCTCCCTCAAGGATGCGTTCAACACTGTCATTCAAAGAATCTGTGGTACTGTACATTGACTGCGGAAACAGCTGACGCAAGATATTGCCCCGGTTAACCTCGTCACCCTGATTTGCCAAACAAGTGACCAGAGACTGGTTTTTGTCATGTGACCAGGTCTCCAGGTAACGATGCGCCAGCCAGGTCTTGCCGCTTCCGCTCTCTCCGCGAACCACGACGAAGTTAGCTGCAAACTGAGTCAGCAACTGCACACGTTCTAATAACTGGGTCTGCGAGTCCAATTCCAATACTCGCAATTCGTAGGACAAACTCATCCCGAACCTATTCCGATACTCACTGAACTAAAAAAGGCCCCATCACGGAGCCTCTCAATTAACAAGCATTCAAAGCGCTAACCGTCGCGCATTTGATTTATTGTCGACACAAATCAATCGCTTGCTCGATAATATCACCAGGTACATCCGACACAACCTGAGCAGTACCAATTGAGGTTGGCAACACAAGGCGTAGCTTACCTGACAATACTTTTTTATCACGCATCATATGCTTCATGAAGTCGTCAAAGCTCATCGACTCAGGAGTGTGTACTGGCAATTTCGCTCGCTCTAGGAGTGCTATAATACGTGCTACCTGTTCGCTGCTGATGTCCCCCAGAAGCTGGGCAGTATGCGCTGCCATTGCTGTGCCTGAGGAAACGGCCTCTCCATGTAACCATTTACCATACCCTAGTTCTGCTTCAATCGCATGACCAAATGTATGACCTAGATTCAATAACGCACGAATACCTGACTCTTTTTCGTCCTGCGCCACGACTTCCGCCTTAATCTGACAACAGCGGGCAATGGCATAGGTCAGCGCTTGCTGATCAAGTGCATAGAGTCGATCCAGGTTTTGTTCAAGCCAGTCAAAAAACGCTTCATCGTAAATAATGCCGTACTTAATGACTTCAGCAATGCCTGCCGCAAACTCTCGCTCTGGCAGTGTTTTCAGACAGTCAGTATCAATGATGACTGATTGTGGCTGATAAAACGCGCCGATCATGTTTTTACCCAGAGGATGGTTCACCGCGGTTTTTCCACCGACCGACGAGTCCACCTGAGACAATAACGTCGTCGGGATTTGTACGAAATCCACACCACGTTGATAACACGATGCCGAAAAGCCCACCAGATCACCAATTACGCCGCCACCGAGGGCAACGACAACAACATCACGACCATAATTGCCTGACAGCAGATGGGTCATCACGGTATTGAAAGTATCGAGTGTCTTGTACTGCTCACCGTCAGGAAGTTCCAACAATGAGGTTTTACAGCCTTTTTTATCCAGCTGTTCAAGAATGGCTTTCGCGTAGAGGGGGGAAACTGTGGTGTTGGAAATCACCACCACCGATTTTCCGTCTGGAATTTGGGAAAATTGAGCCGAGTCATTAAACAACCCGGCACCAATTGAAATTGGGTAGCTGCGCTCACCAAGTTCGACCGTAATCCGTTCCATGGTATGCTCTCCTAATTGAAGAAGGTTTCTTTTAACCTTCTTCTAGCATTTTTACGATCTGGTTGGCTACCACTTTTGCACTTTGATCATCAGTACGAACCACATAGTCCGCCACTTCTTTGTATAGATCATTGCGCTCATCCGCCAGAGATTCTAGAACTTCACGCGGGTTATCCGTTTGAAGTAGCGGACGCTTTTTATCGCGGTTTGTACGAGCCAGTTGTTTTTCAATGGTAGTTTCCAAATAAACAACGATGCCTCGTGCAGACAGACGGTTACGGTTGTCCTTGCTCTTAACAGAGCCACCACCTGTTGCCAGAACAATACCTTGCTGTTCTGTTAGATCATTAATTACAGCTTCTTCGCGCTTACGGAAGCCGTCTTCACCTTCAACGTCAAACACCCATGCGATGTCTGCGCCAGTGCGTTCTTCAATTACGGTATCAGAGTCAACAAACTCCATATGAAGTTGTTGAGCCAGGTGTCTACCGATTGTACTTTTGCCGGCACCCATTGGGCCAACAAGAAAAATATTGCGTTTCTCAGCCATGTTTAGCATTAATTTACAACGTTAATTCAATGACATCGCCACAAGAAAAGACCGAAAAGGAGCCTCGGAAAAAGGGCTTGTGGCACCAATTCCTCACAGATAAGTCGTGATAAGACCCGAAATTATCAAGGTAAGGTGCCTTGAATGCAACTTTATTTTTGATCCATTTCAATTATTCGAGAGTTTACAGCCGCTTATTGAGCAATTATCTCGGGAGTCACAAAGATAAGTAACTCATTCTTACCCATGTTTTCATAGGTTCGCCTGAATAATGCCCCAAGCAACGGAATATCCCCCAGCAGCGGTACCTTATCCACTTTGTTTGCCAGGGAATGCTGGAAAATCCCACCCAGCACAACCGTTTCCCCATTGTTGACCAGGACTTGCGTTCCAATGCGTTGCGTGTCGATGGCTACCGTTTCACCTTCCAGTGTTTTCAACACCTCGCCAACCCTGTCCTGTGTCACGTTCAGGTCGAGGATCAACCGATTGTCCGGGGTAATTTGCGGTGTTACCGTGAGTGACAAAACCGCTTTTTTAAATTCGACCGCAGTGGCACCGCTGGAGGTCGATTTGAGATAAGGGATTTCCGTGCCCTGCTCGATATACGCTGATTTTTTGTTGGTGGTGATCAGTCTGGGGCTGGAGATAATTTCGGCCTTCGATTCATTCTGCAGTGCAGACAGTTCAAGATCCAACAAGGTATTCGAGCCCAGTTTGGCGATTTGAAAAGCGATGCTCGATGCGTTATCCGATACTGCGGCGAGATTAACATTGAGAAAGTCATCAATGCTAACGTTGTCATCATAAATCCCGGCCACCGCCAGATTATTCTCAATCGAACCACCAACAGTCGTGTTGCCATTGGTTGATGTAAACCCCCAGCGCACTCCAAGCTCCTCAATGTTGCCCTCTTTAATGGCGACCACGCGAGCCTCGATTTGTACCTGCTTGACCGGAATATCCAACTTGGCAATGATCTGCTTAATCACCTCTATGTTATCAGGCAAGTCACGCAGCAATAGCGAGTTGGTCCGCTCATCAATGGCCACAGACCCGCGCTCTGACAACATACTCACTGCGCTCTCGCCACCAACCATCTGTGCCATATCCGCAGCCTTAGCGTAGTTGATTTTGATAATTTCCGACTTCAACCTTCCTATTTGCTGCGTCAGTTGCTGTTTTTCCAGAGCCAATTGCTCCTGCTGATCTAACTCGGCCTTTGGTGCCACCAGTACCACATTGCCACGAACACGCTTATCCAAGCCTTTGACCCGCAAAATGATGTCCAACACTTCTGTCCAGGGCACACGGTCGAGGCGCAGTGTCAGATTTCCCTGAACACTATCAGAAACCACCAGATTGAAATCATTGTAGTCCGCCAGCAATTGCAATACGTTACGTACCGGGATGTCCTGGAAGTTAATAGAGGTCAACTTACCGCTATTGTTATCCAGCAGGCGCTGCTCATCGCTCTGTTGCTGTGTCAACGGAATGATGGTCACCCTCAATTGCTGCCCAACGAGATCATAGCGATAATCCACCGTCTGTTTGGTGCCCACTAACAGGCGCACGTCCGGGGCATCATCAAACACTTCAATCTGATTCACCGCGGTAGCAAAGTCTTTGACGTCCAGAATGGCTACCTGCTCCGGGGCGATGCGGGTCTGTTTAAAGACGATGCCAATCCCCTTCTCTAGCGCCTCCAGTTTTACCACGCTACCCGGTTCAGACAGATCAATCACCACGACTCCCTGCCTGTGTGCATCAAGCTCAAACGTCACCCCCGTAACCGAGTTGCTTACCACACTGGCCAATACCGCGTTAACCCACAGACACCACAGCAGTATCGGCCATCCCGCTTTTCTTGCTATCCCTGTCACACGCACTCTCTCCGTTACTTCAATGATAATCTGGTCTGCCGCTGATACCAGCAACCCAGTCCGTCAGACAGCGTTTCATGGATGACCAACGCCTGCTCTGTCACTCGCTTAATTTGTCCGTTATTCTCTCCCAGATATTGTCCGGTACGAACTGTCACAATGCGCTTATCAGGCAACTCAATCAGGCCGGTCAACCCCTCGCCACGGCTCATCAACCCTTTCAGGGTCAGTTCATTGAGGCGATATTGCTCGAGAGGCTGTTTGTTTCTCATCTCAGGTTGCCAACAGGCACGAGGGGTTTGAGAGGGTTGAGTCGCTGCAGACACCATTGGCAGATCAAACGGGGTCACCATCACTTCCTGAAAAGGGATGGCGTTATACTCGGGGGATGGTGCCGTACTCTGCACCTCCTTTTGCGTGTCCCGAACCGTTTCCGCGACAAAATCCGGCAGTGATTCGCGGTTCGCTTTGCATCCCATCAGCAGCAAGAGACAAAGCAGGCTAGTTCTTTCCATCGCCTCCCTCCTTTACCTCACCGGGCTTGAATTGAAACGTCGAAGCCATGACCCGAAAGTGCAGTATGCTGCTCTCCTGACTCACTCGCTGCCACTCGGCATTGTCGATCAATACGATGCGTGGCAGGTGAGCAATCGCCTGCGTGTAGCGACCAATATCGTTGTAACTGCCCGTCAGCTCAATATCTAGGGGCAAGCGGTAAAGAAACTGTTGGCTCTGCTTTTTGCCCCAGTCAATACGAGTGAAGGTCAGAGCGTTATTCAACCCCTGTTCATTGACTGCGGCCAACAAACTGGCCAGTTCTTTCTGAGCCGGAAGTTGCTCGATAAGGTGCTGATAGTGGCTCGACAAATCTGAATATTGCTGTTGCATCTGGGGCAATAGCGCCGCCTGCTTCGCAACGATGCGTAACTCCTGCTTTAATTGCCCTTCCTGCTGCTGATAAAACTGCAAATCTTCCCAGGCCGGTTTTCCCGTCAGCCACAACCCTGCCCCGAGCGCGCCCAACATCAGCACAGTCGCAACGATGAGCTGAGCCCCGAGGGGCCAGCTCATCATTTCATCAAGTTCAAGATCCGCGAATGCCATTCAATGCTCTCCTTGTTGAGGTTGAGGTTCAAGTTCCAGCAGTTGTGAAACCACCACCTGAAAAGAGAGTTCAAAAGCCTGATAGCTTCGCCCAAAACGGAGCTGACCATGGACAATGGAGTGCATTTCGACCTGTTCCAGTGCTGGCGAGTTTTCGAAATGTTTCAGCATCGTTGCCAGCCTAGCGGTACTGTCACTGACGCCTGATAACTTAAAGCGGGTCCCCTCCATGCGGATCTTATCGATGTACACTCCTGGCGGCATTAAGGAAGGCAGTAAATTCATCATAGCGGTGGTCTTACTGCGCTGAGCCTGCAGGGTACGCACATGCTCGAGCCGGGCTTCAAGCCGATCATGGGCTTTGGTGATGTCGGAAAGCTCAGCGATCTGCTGACGGTATTCGCTGATGGTCTGTTTTAGGTACTGGGTTCTCTGCCATTGAAGATGCGCTTGTTGCTGTGCATACCATGTCAAAATGGCCGTTATCCCACCAGCGATGACAAGCGCCAACATTAACAGAACAAGAAAGCGATGTTTGTGTCGACGGCGTTGACCTTCTCGCCAGGGAAGAAGGTTAGCGCAAACCATGACCGTGCTCTCTGAGCCAATGCACGCCATTGAGTGCAATGCCAATGGCACAGGCGAATGTCGCTGACACCATCCCTATACCCTGACTTTCTATAAGGACCCCCTGACGGGCATCAAAACATTGCGCCGCTTTGCCAGTATAGCGGCTCACCATGTCACACACGCTGTCATCATGGGCATGACCGCCGGTGACAATAATGCCTGGCGCTGCATTGTCTCCGAGCATGGAGCGGTAGAGTTGCAGCTGTGAACTGACTTTGCTGGCTACCGAGGCAAAAATCCGTTCGGCTTCGGATTTAAATTCTGTAGCAGACGATGACAGCTGGTATTGATGACTGGCCGTAGACCATGTCTTGCCCTGATCGGCAGACAAACTGAGTGGCGGCACCAATGAAACATGGGTGGCACCAAACTCGAGAACCGCCCAGTCACGGAACTCGGAATGACGCAGCACCAGACGCGACTGCAGTCCACGCAAGGCACTCAACTGAGTATCCATCAAACAGGGCCGTAGCCCTATTCTGGCGGTTACTGCACTCCATTTATCAACGATACTTTGTCGAGTCACCTGCACCCGAAAAGCCTCGCTGCTGCTCTCACGGGTATCGGACACTTTGATAAAGTCGATTGCCAGCGCTTGATTCGGATAGGGGGTCTGATGTCCCATTAGCTGATGAATGGCATACTCCTGCTCCAGGTCACTCAACCCCTTTTCTAATGTGACAACTTTGCTCATCACCGTACTGTCAGGCAGTGCAATGGCAGCGTTTTTACGGAATATCGGCGCTACTTTTCCAAGATTTTTAAGTTTCTTAACAGTTTCCTGATGCTTGAGTGTATGAGGATCGGTGAAAATAGCATCGCAATCATGAAGCTCTAGGTGGTTTACTAACGTGATATCAGTTCCCTCGTAAGCCAGCACGACCGCTTTGGCACTGAAGTGTCCTATATCGATACCAGTAATCCATTTTCTTGCCATTAAAAATAACCTCAGCAAATACAATAACAACGCGAAAAGGTTGAGATCGACGCTCAAATAAGCGTTAATTAACCCTATAGGTAATTTTTTGGCCTAGAGTACAAGTAATTGCCTACCCATAACCTCAATTAATCAGGGAATCTCCGGTGAAGTTCATAAAGAGACTGTTGGTTTTTGCATTGATTTGCATCCTCTTTGGAGTCGGTACTATTTTCGGGTTTTACTACTACGTGAAACCAGAATTACCCGACGTTGCCACATTAAAAGATGTTCAACTGCAAACGCCTATGCAGGTGTTTAGCCAGGACGGGAAGCTGATCGCACAGTTCGGTGAAAAGCGACGTATTCCAATTTCCTACGATGAGATCCCACAAGAACTTATCGACGCACTTATTGCTACTGAAGACAGTCGTTTCTACGATCATTTTGGTTTTGACCCAATTGGCATTACCCGTGCTGCAGTGGCAGTCATTGCATCGGGCAGCGCATCACAGGGTGCAAGTACCATTACTCAGCAGTTAGCACGTAACTTCTTCTTATCCAATGAGAAGAAGATCATGCGTAAGATCAAAGAGATCTTTATTGCGGTCCATATCGAACAGCTGCTTAGTAAGCAGGAGATCATGGAGCTGTATGTCAACAAGATCTTCCTTGGCTATCGTTCCTACGGTTTTGGTGCCGCCGCCCAAGCCTACTTCGGTCGCAACCTCAACGAGTTGACGTTGAGCGAGATCGCCGTGTTGGCGGGTTTGCCAAAAGCACCTTCAACCATGAACCCTATCTATTCGATAGAACGAGCGACACAACGCCGTAATGTCGTACTGTCGCGTATGCTGTCAGAGAAATACATCTCGCAGGCACAGTTTGATGAAGCCCGTAGTGAGCCGATTATTTCCCAGTATCATGGTGCTGAAATCGAGTTAAGCGCGCCTTATATCGCTGAAATTGCCCGCGCCTGGATGGTAAGTCGTTACGGTGAAGAGGCCTACGAGTCTGGCATGCGTATTACCACCACTATCGACTCCAAGCTGCAGAAAGCCGCGCACATCGCCGCGATTAAAAACCTGCTCAGCTATGACGAACGACATGGCTATCGTGGTGCGGAAAAAGTACTGTGGAAACCGGGACAAACGGCTCTGAATGATGAAGAGATTGCCCAGCACCTGCGTCGCGAACCAACCTACGGTGAGCTGCGTCCAGCGGTTGTCACCCAGGTAGAAGGTCAGTCTGCAACGGTATACGTCAAAGGGTATGGCCTGCAGAGCATCAACTGGGACAACATGAAGTGGGCTCGCCCATTCCGAAATGATGATCGTCAAGGCCCTGCTCCTAAAGTGGCCGATGAGATTGTTGTCGTCGGTGAGCAAGTCTGGGTTCGCGCTGCCGATCTCGACGTGACACCAGATGTGGCTCCAGAAGACAAAGAAGTCCAGACCGAAGAAGACAAGCCTGTAGACGAAGTAGCCGTCATCTGGCGTTTGAGCCAGGTTCCGAATGCCAATACCGCATTCGTGGCTATCAATCCGGAAAACGGCGCGGTTCTGTCACTGGTTGGTGGATTTAACTTCGTACACAGTAAATTCAACCGTGCCACTCAGTCTGTTCGACAAGTGGGTTCGAGCATCAAACCTTTTATTTACGCGGCAGCGCTGGATAAAGACATGACTCTGGCCAGCCTGGTCAATGACGCGCCAATCAACAAGTGGGACCAGAGTGCAGGTACCGCATGGCGTCCGAAGAACTCACCACCTACCTACACTGGCCCAACTCGTCTGCGTATCGGTCTGGCACAATCCAAGAACGTGATGGCGGTGAGAGTGCTGCGTGATGTCGGACTGGATGAGACACGGGATTATCTGACACGTTTTGGTTTTGATAAATCGAAATTGCCACGTTCAGAAACCATCGCACTGGGTGCAGGCAGCCTGACACCGATTCAAATGGCACAGGGTTTCTCGGTATTCGCCAACGGGGGTTACTATGTTGAGCCTTATTACATCAGCAGAGTCGAAGACCCGTTTGGCGCACTGGAGTTTGAAGCGAATCCTAAGGTAGTTTGTCATCAGGACTGTCCACAAATGGAAGCTCCTGAAATGCTGTCTGCGACAACCGAAGATGCTGCACCAAGTATTGAAGAAGCCACCAGTGCCGCCGAGCTCGCACCAGTGGATATGACTCAGTTCCTGGAGCAGGATCTCACGTCTGATGAACCGCGTTACGCACCAAAAGTACTGTCAGAACAAACGGCGTTCCTGACTCGAGAAATGCTGTACAGCAATGTCTGGGGTGGCGGTAACTGGCGTGATGGCACTGGCTGGAATGGTACAGGTTGGCGTGCTCAGAAACTGGAACGACGTGATGTTGGTGGTAAAACCGGTACCACCAATGATTCCAAAGATGCCTGGTACAACGGCTACGGCCCGGGCATCGTCGCTACGGCCTGGGTAGGCTTTGATGATCACCAGAGAAAACTGGGACGCACGACAGCCAACTCGAATTTGGGCAATGACCAAATCACCGGAGCAGAAGCGGGGGCGAAGACGGCACAGCCTGCATGGGTCGACTTTATGCACGTGGCACTTGAAGATCGTCCGCAGCACTCAAAACAGATCCCGAATGATATCACTCGTGTGCGTATCGATCGTGAATCCGGGCTGCTGACCAATAAAACGGACAGTTCATCGATGTTTGAGTACTTCAAGATCGGAACCGAGCCTAAGGAGTACGTTCAGGAAAGTCTGACCGACACTTTGTATTCCAGCGATGAATCCGAAGGTGACAGTCTATTCTGATACATGGGTTTATATAGAGAAAAAGGGGCGTTTCGCCCCTTTTTTGTATTTTGAATACCCATGCTACGGCTGTAGATAGCTGGCAATGGCCTGTGCCAGTTTTTCAAAACGAGCTCTTAGCGGCGAGCCCGGGCGGTAAGCCAGCACAATACTTCTCGATGGCGTTGGATTGACCGCCGTGACATAACACACCCCATCTTTCTGTTTTTGCTCAGGCAACGAAAGTTGTGGTAACAGAGTGATCCCGGCTCCAGCCGCAACCATGTTACGCAACGTTTCCAGACTGGTGGCTTTAAAACGCTCATCATCCCGAGCTCCGGCAGCAAAACAAAAGCCCAGAGCCTGATCACGTAAACAGTGCCCATCGCCCAGAGATAACACCGTCTGACCACTCAGTTGCGCCATCTCTATCTGCTCCAACTGCGCCCATTCATGGTCGCAAGGCACGGCGATGCTCATCGGCTCGTTGTACACTTCTATCTCTTTAAATGGGGCAGTTTCAGGGACGGAGGCCAGTACCAGGCAATCCAGCTTTCCCTCTTCTAACTGTCTGACCAAATGATGCGTCTGCGCTTCATGAAGAAACAGCTCTAACTCAGGAAAAGCCTCTTTGAGCTTGGGTACGATGCGCGGCAACAAATAGGGACCGACCGTCGGAATAAAACCAATATGCATCGGACCAGTCATTTCACCACTTTGTCCCGCCGCCATTTCGCGGAATGTTTTCACTTCCTTCAACACGCGTTTGGCCTGTTCCACCAACTGCAATCCGGCATCCGTAAACAACACCCGACGACTGCTGCGTTCTAATAACGATGTCCCGATTTCATCTTCCAGCTTGCGGATTTGGCCACTCAATGTTGGCTGACTGACAAAACATGCCTCTGCGGCTTTGCGGAAATGCTTGTGTTCCGCCAGCGCCACCAGATACTCAAAATCACGAATGTTCATTACCGGCTCCGATAGAAATAAACTATCGATACCATAACAATAAACGATTAGAACTATCAAACCATTTTTTCGATAATGGTCCCATCAACTCAGGGCAGCAACCCTCAGTAACACTTTTCAAATACTTTAGAAGGACATGACTATGTTTGCATCAAAAGAAGGCCAGGCAGTACCTCAGGTAACATTCCCGACTCGTCAGGGGGATTCCTGGGTGAACGTCTCCAGTGATGACGTGTTTAAAGACAAAACGGTCATTGTATTCAGTTTACCGGGTGCCTTTACACCAACCTGTTCTTCTAGCCACTTACCGCGCTACAACGAACTGTTTCCGGTATTTAAAGATCATGGCGTCGATGACATTGTCTGCGTTTCCGTCAACGATACGTTTGTCATGAACGCCTGGAAAGCCGATCAGGAAGCCGACAACATCACCTTCATTCCCGACGGTAATGGTGACTTTACCGAAGGTATGGGCATGCTGGTTGAGAAAAACGACCTGGGTTTTGGCAAACGTTCATGGCGTTATAGCATGTTGGTTAAAAATGGCATCGTAGAAAAAATGTTCATTGAAGCTGACGAACCGGGTGACCCGTTTAAGGTCTCCGATGCAGATACAATGCTCAGCTACATCGCACCAGAATACAGAACACAAGAATCCATCACGGTGTTCAGTAAACCAGGCTGCCCTTTCTGCATGAAGGCAAAGCAAAATCTTATCGACCACAATCTGCAATACGAAGAAGTGATTTTGGGTAAAGATGCTACGACAGTAACTTTGCGCGCTATCACCGGACGTACAACCGTACCTCAGGTGTTTATTGGCGGTAAGCATATTGGTGGTAGTGAGGAGCTTGAAGCGTATTTGGGCTAAAAGCAAAAGGTTCTATGGTTCTATGGTTCTATGGTTCTATGGTTCTATGGTTCTATGGTTCTATGGTTCTGGGTACTAGGTTCTTGGTCCAGAGAATCGTCACCCTAGATCAAATAAAAGCGAGTCCCGATATGGGGCTCGCTTTTTCGTGGTCGGGATGACGGTGACTATTTTGTTTCGATTTCTGCGGCGATCACGGAGATCTCCACCAACAGAGCTTCACGGGCCATGTCGCCTGTGACACAGGCGCGTGCCGGAGCGTGGCCTTGGGGAACCCAGGCATCCCACACCGCATTCATCGCCTGAAAGTCCTGCATGTCTTTGAGATAGATGGTGGCTGACAGCATGTGCTCTTTGTCACTTCCCGCTTCCAGAAGCAGCGCTTCTACTTTATCCAGCATGGTTTGCGTTTGTTCGGTGATGTCTTTGGTCGCATCGGCGCATACCTGGCCACACAGGTAGATGGTGCCATTGTGTTTAACGATACGGCTCATGCGCTCTTTGGTATGAAGGCGTTCAATCATGGTATTGGTGCTCTTTGTTATTGGATGGAACAGGAAGATATATTCTAGCGGATCCAGATAGATAGCAACATGGCAGCAATGTGACGTGCTTGGCGAACAGCAAAATTGGCGGGCTGGTGACGAGGCGAAATTGCCCCAAAAAGAAAAAAGCCCCGTAATCAACCTTGATTCGGGGCCTTCTTAGATTCTTCTAAGAAAAAGCAGTGGTACTTTAATAGACCGTGCCTTTTCTTAATGGTTCCCAGAAAAATGATCTTTTTTTAAAGTTTTTTCGATCTTTTTCTCATTATCTTAATTTTCAATGTGTTATGCGACGTTCATCTTGGCAATAATCTGCTCGACCAAGTTCACTTCCAATGCAACCTCATCACAGGCATGCTGTCTTGGACACTGATCGCAGTCCTTGAGTACTTTCTCAGGCAACAGCGTCTTCGATGTAGGAATGAAGTCGTGCTTCATAAAGAACTCTGGTGTACGAGTCAGCACAAACACTTTCTTGATGGCCATCTTACGCGCCTTCTCGACTAAGTGCTGAACGATAGCAGTGCCTTGTCCCTGTCCCTGCCAACCCGCTTCAACGCCCAGAGAGCGAATCTCAGCCAGTCCCGAATCATACACATACAAAGATGCACAACCCGTCACTTCTCCATGATGTTCTGCTACTGCGAAAGAGCCAATATCGCGCACCAGTTCATTGCGGCTGCGCGGCAGGTTTTCACCCAGGTTAGCCCAGTAAGCCACCATGCTTTCCAGAGCATCTATATCTGTCAGTCTTGCTGCGCGCACTTTCACCGCGGAGTTATCACGAGCACTCAAGCGCTTCGCGGCCTGATCGACAGCGTAAGCCACTTGCTGTGGCGCGACGCCACCCAGAGCATTTCGTTTTTCAAGACAACTTTCAATGGTCAGAATGTCATACACATCCTGCTCAATGACCGGTGAGAACTGTTGCAGTTCGGCAATAGACAACTCTTCCAGTGCACAGCCCTTTTCGATCGCACTGACCACTGCGACGCCCACGATATGGTGTGCTTCACGGAATGGAATGCCTTTCGCCACCAGGTAATCGGCCAGTTCGGTTGAGTTGGCGTAACCTTGTTTCGCCGCCTCCAGTGTCCGCTCACCATTCACCTTGATGCCATCAAAGCAGAGTGCCGCCATCTCCATGCAGTCATTCCAGGTATCCAACGCATCGAACAGACCTTCTTTGTCTTCCTGCATGTCTTTGTTGTAGGCCAGTGGCAAGGCTTTCACGGTCATCATCATGCCCGCGAGTGCACCGTATACACGGCCTGTCTTACCACGGATCAACTCCAGTGCATCTGGGTTTTTCTTCTGTGGCATCAATGACGAGCCCGAAGTCACCGTGTCTGCCAACTCGATAAAGTTCGATTCTCCTGAGTTATAGAAGATCATATCTTCAGCCAGACGCGACAGGTGCAACATTGAAATAGAGGCAATCGACATCAGCTCCATCACATGGTCACGATCAGAAACCGAATCCAGGCTGTTACGAGTTGCTCTTCTGAAACCCAGGTTGTGTGCCAGTTGCTCACGATCCATCGGGTACGCGGTACCGGCCAGTGCGCCGGAGCCCAGAGGACAGGTATCCAGACGTTTAATCGCATCTTCCAGACGGGAGTAGTCACGCTCAAACATTTCCACGTAAGCCAGACACCAGTGCGCAAACGTTACAGGTTGAGCACGCTGCAGGTGAGTATAACCCGGGAGTACCGTATCCTGATGCGACTGGGCCACTTCGACCATTTGCGACTGCAATCTGTCGAGACCAATCAACAGCTGTTGTCCCTGCTGACGACACCAGAGTTTTAAGTCTGTAGCGACCTGATCATTACGAGAACGACCTGTGTGCAGCTTTTTGCCGAGATCGCCCACTTTGCTGATCAACTGTTGCTCAACCCAGCTATGAATATCCTCAGCATCGGATCTTAAGATCTGCTTTGGATTCTCCATCACCTCAAGTTTGAGTTCATTCAGCGCCAGTTCCAGCTTCTGCTGTTCATCTTCCGTCAGAACGCCCACTGAGACCAATGCCTTAGACCAAGCAATAGAGCCAACAATGTCTTGCTCAGCAAGTCGGTAATCAAAGCGCAATGAATCATTAAAGTCTTTGAATCTCGTATCTGCTGCTTGGGTAAATCTTCCGCCCCATAATGCCATCGTGTCTCTCCTAACTGCTCAATCTTCGTCGCTTCATCGCTGAGTGAATTGGATGCAACTCAGTTTGTTTATTGATAGGGTTCAACTTACGGCAAATTGAACCAAAAATAAAGTAAAAATTCATTTATTTCACATAAATATTCACACCGAGTGTCAATTTAATTTCTCAGGCGACAAATAATAAGAAACCCATTTGATAACAAATGGGTTTCTTTATTTCAATCAGTATAGCTAACTGAGATTATTTTTTCTTCGCTTCGTTCAGTGCGCGGATGCGACTAGACAGAGAGTAAAGACGGATGAATCCACCTGCATGGCTCTGGTCGTAAACCTCATCCTCACCAAAGGTTGCAAACTCTTCAGAGTACAAGCTGTTGTCACTGCGTTTCTGTGTCACTGTCGCCTGACCTTTGTAAAGTTTGATAACCACTTCACCGTTTACGTCCTGAGCCAACTCTTCTGATGCGGCCAGAATCGATTTACATAGTGGAGTGAACCAACGGCCGTCATAAACAAGGTGCGAGGCTTTCACGCCCAGTTCTTCACGGAACTCAAATGACGTTTTATCCAGAACCAACTGCTCAACAGCGCGCAGAGCTTCCATCATGATGGTGCCTCCCGGAGTTTCGTAGCAGCCGCGAGACTTCATACCAACCAGACGGTTTTCAACGATATCAATACGACCTACACCGTGCTTCGCACCTTTCTCGTTCAGGTAAACCAACGCGTTGTACGGCGTCATTTGTTCACCATCAACAGCAACCACTTCACCCTGCTTCACTTCCAGCGTCACGTATTCCGCTTCGTTTGGTGCCTGTTCAGGATCGACAGTCCACACCCAGCAATCTTCATTCGGTGCATTCCAGGTATCTTCCAGGACACCGCCCTCTGTTGAGATGTGCCATGCGTTTGCATCACGAGAGTAAATCTTGGTCAATGACGCGCTGCAAGGGATATTGCGCTCCGCCAGATAGTCCAGACACTCCTCACGACTGACAAGATCCCACTCACGCCATGGAGCGATAACAGTCAGATCCGGTGCCAGTGCAGCAAAGGCACCTTCAAAACGCACCTGGTCATTACCTTTACCAGTACAACCATGACACAAGGCATCGGCTCCTACTTTACGAGCCACTTCGACTTGCGCTTTGGCAATGATAGGACGCGCCATTGAAGTACCTAGCAGGTATTTGCCTTCATAGTAAGCACCGGTTTTTAGTGTTGGGTAGATGTAGTCGGCGACCATTTCTTCTTTCAGGTCAGCGATATAGCATTCTGATGCTCCTGACGCTTTCGCTTTCTCTTCGATGCCAACCAGCTCTTCTTCGCCCTGACCCACATCAGCCACGAAGGCGACAACTTCACAATCGTAATTCTCTTTAAGCCACGGGATGATCACTGACGTGTCCAGACCGCCAGAGTAGGCTACAACAACTTTATTTACAGATGGTTTACTCATTTTTCTCTCCTTGTCCGAGCCTGATTATGGCGGTCAGCGTCTCGGGATGACTAAATTCAATTAATTTGGTACGAACTGTGTGCCGATACTTTGGCCGGCAAACAATTCGGCTAATTTGTCTGGGTAGCGCCATGTGGCGACTTCGATTGGGCGACCAAGATCATTGGCAGCCTCCAGTGCAGCCTGAACTTTTACGATCATGCCGTCAGTAATCACTTTTCCTTCAATCAGGGCATCGGCTTGCTGTTGACTCAGGCTCGGCAGCAGATGACCTTTACCATCGAGTACACCGCTCACATCGGACAGCAGCACCAGCTCAGCATCCAATGCACCGGCGACGGCTACCGCCGCCTGGTCAGCATTGACATTCATCAGTTGACCCTGATTGTCCAGGCCAATCGAGCTGATGATCGGCAGTGCACCCGTTTTTAGAATCGCTTGCAGCACGGCTGGATTACCAGGCTTTGCATTCCCCACAGCACCCAGTTCTGGATCTAACTCGGTCACTTCACACAAACCACCGTCCGCTAGACTCAGCCCTACCGCATTTAAACCTGCTTTCACCGCATCGCCCTGCAATAGTTTGTTGGCGGTTCCTGCCAGTGCACCCGCGATAAGTGGGATTTGATCGTATGGCGTCACACGCAGGCCCTGCTTTTTCACTGTTGGCAGATCAAGCTTCTTCATCAGATCATCCACCAGATAACCGCCACCGTGGACAATCACGATGTCACGTTGTGCCTGCTGTTGATAATCTGAGATGGCAACGAACAGTTGTCCCAGCGTCTGCGTGCAAGAGAGGGCAGCACCGCCTAGCTTAATCACTAATGGGGTATTTTGATGACTCATTTTGCTCTCCTCGCTTTAAATCAATGCCGTTAACTGGGCAAACTGGTTCTTGATATTCAGGCATTGCATCGCCTGACTGGATGCGCCTTTTAACAGGTTATCGATCGCTGACACCACGATGATGTGTTGTCCTTGTACTTTCCAGCCAATGTCGCAAAACGGTGTATTTTCGACATTCTGAATTCTTGGAATTGTCTCGCCCTTGACGCGCACACATGGTTTGTCCTGATAAGCGCTGTCGAACGCGGCGGCGACCTGCTCGGCACTCACACCATCACTCAGTTTCATTGTGATCGTGGCAAGAATACCGCGTTTGAAGTTACCGAGATGGGGCGTAAAAATCACATCACAACCCAGGTGTGTCGCAATCTCTGGCTGATGCCTGTGATTAAATATGCCGTAAGGTTGCAGGCTTACTTCACAGAAGCTGTTTGTCATAGACGCTTTACGCCCTGCACCAGACACGCCGCTGGTCGCATTAATGACTGGCCACATCTGAGTGTCAATGAGACCACTTTCGAGTAACGGTTTGATCGCCAGTTGAGACGCTGTCGGATAACAACCCGGTACAGCCACCAATTGGGCCTGCTCAATATCCTGAGCGTTCCATTCTGCTAGGCCATAAGCCGCCTTGTCCAACCAGTTTTCATGTTGATGTTCAAAGCCGTAGAACGTGGTATAAAAATCGTCGCCCTTAACACGATAAGCACCCGACAAGTCAAACACCTGACATCCCTGAGCCAGAAATTCTGGCGCTAAATCGTGGCTGACTTCATGGGCGGTCGCCAGAAACACAATGTCGCATTCGCTGGCCGCTTTTTGCACATCAACCAGAGGCTGCACCGGCAGTTCCACCAGGCCAGCCAACTTGCCATGCAACTCGGAAATGGGTTTCCCGGCATCCACACTATTGGCGGATACGTATAAACCTGATAGCGTGAGTTCAGGGTGTTTGGTGACCATCAGAGCCAATTCAGCTCCTGTGTATCCCGATGCGCCAATAATGGTGGTTTTCAGCATTGCTCTACATCCGTTAGTGAGTCTGTTGAATTCGTTTATGAACACATCAGTTAATGACTATAAATATAAAAAAAACGTCATTAATTGATTTTTTATTCATTTATTTTGATTTAATATGTGTTTTACCGTCTTAAGATTAATCTGTCAACAGTAGAAGCGAAGATAATATGCAATTACCCAGTTTTTTAGAGGTCTACAAAGGTCTGATCAGCACCCCTTCTATCAGTTCCACCGATCCTGGTTGGGATCACGGCAACGAGAAGGTCATCGAAAAACTGGCGACATGGATGAAGGATCTGGGGTTTGACGTCGAAGTGGTTCAGGTTGAACCCAATAAATTCAACATGATTGCCAAAAAAGGACAAGGAGAAGGCGGACTGCTGTTAGCGGGTCATAGTGATACCGTTCCTTTCGACGAAGGACGCTGGAGCTTTAACCCCCATGAACTGACCGAGGCAAACAACCGCTTCTATGGTTTGGGTACCGCCGATATGAAAGGCTTCTTTGCGTTCATCTACGAGGCGGTAAAAAAAATTGACTGGAGTAAGCAGACTAAGCCGCTATATGTACTGGCCACCTGTGACGAGGAAACCACCATGCTCGGTGCCCGTCACTTTACCGACAGCGCGCCATTCAAGCCCGATTACTGCATCATTGGTGAGCCTACCAGTTTGGTACCGATACGTGGCCATAAAGGCCATGTGGCCAACGCCATTCGCGTTACCGGTAAGTCCGGGCACTCGTCGGATCCGGCTCTGGGCGTAAATGCCATTGAAATCATGCACGAAGTACTGTTTGCCATGATGAAGCTACGTGACAAACTGGTCAAAGAATACCACCACCCGGGATTTGCCATACCAAGTCCGACTCTGAACCTTGGGCATATTCATGGCGGAGACAGCGCAAACCGGATTTGTGGTTGCTGTGAACTGCATTATGACGTTCGCCCGCTCCCGGGCATCAGCCTCGACGGTCTGGACAACCTGCTACGGGACGCATTAAAAGACGTCGAAGCGAAATGGCCGGGCCGACTGACCATCACCGCATTGCACGAACCGATTCCTGGCTATGAATGCGATCACCAGCATCCGTTTGTTGGCGGTATGGAGTCGCTATGTGAGATGCCGTCTGAAACGGTCAACTATTGTACCGAAGCCCCGTTTCTACAACAGCTATGCCCTACTTTGGTGCTGGGCCCGGGGTCGATTGATCAGGCCCATCAACCCGATGAGTTCCTGAGCTTTGATTTTATTGATCCGACCATTAATATTTTGGCTAAAGCGATTAACCAATATTGCTTCGAATAATCCATAGACCACACGATTTTTGTAATAAATTTTCAACAATTCAAACTTTTAACTCAGCCAAGTGTGCGTTTATCCTGCCAGCACGATAAATGCAAACTTGGTTTACTTTATTTGACTCGCACTAGCATTTTTCGCTAGATTGTGAGGCTGATATGGAATACTGGATGTAGTTAAATTACAAGGCAGGACGACTATGAACGAAAAATATGCCCCATTAAAGAGCAATGTTAGGATGCTAGGGCACTTGTTGGGTAACACCATCAAGGAAGCGCATGGAGACGTGATCCTGGAGAAAGTTGAGAAGATTCGTAAACTTTCCAAATCCGTTGTGCGTGCAGGCAATGACGCCGATCGTGATATCTTAATCGAAGAGATAAAGAACCTGCCCAACGAGCAGCTGACCCCGATTGCTCGTGCGTTTAACCAGTTCCTTAACCTGACCAATATTGCTGATCAGTACCACACTATCTCCAGAAGCTGCGAAGCCGATGTGTGCGAACCGGACCCGATCTATTCACTATTTTCCAAGCTTAGCCAGGAAAACATCAGTAAGCTCGACACTGCTCAGGCCGTGCGCGATCTGAACATTGAACTGGTACTTACCGCGCACCCGACGGAAATCACCCGTCGTACCATGATCAACAAGCTGGTTAAGATCAACGAGTGTCTGTCTAAGCTTGAGCTCAACGAACTGTCGGAAAAAGAGCGCAAGAAAACCGAACGCCGCCTGGAGCAGCTGATTGCACAGAGCTGGCACTCGGATGTCATTCGTAAGCAGCGCCCGACTCCGCTGGATGAAGCCAAGTGGGGATTTGCCGTTGTTGAAAACTCACTATGGGATGCAGTTCCGGAATTCCTGCGTGAGCTGGATGAGCGCCTGACTGGCTTTCTGGGTGAAGGCTTGCCAATCGATGCCCGACCTGTTCACTTCTCATCATGGATGGGCGGTGACCGTGATGGTAACCCGTTTGTGACCCACAAAGTCACCCGTGAAGTCATGCTACTGTCACGCTGGAAAGCGGCAGAATTGTACCTGAAAGACTTCCAGGAGCTGATCACTGAGCTATCAATGGTCAAATGCAACGATCAGGTCCGTGAACTGGCAGGCGAACAGCACGAACCCTATCGTGCGATCCTAAAACCGGTTCGTAAGCTGCTGATCGATACCCTTGAGGTACTGGAAGCACAAATTAATCATCAAGATGTGCCAAACAAGCCGATTCTCGAAGATGCGTCTCAACTTTGGGAGCCGTTGATGGCCTGTTACAAGTCACTTCGCGAAAGCGGCATGGCCATCATTGCCGATGGCTCACTGCTTGATACCCTGCGCCGCGTGAAGGCGTTTGGCGTCCATCTGGTACGTCTGGATATTCGTCAGGAAAGCACTCGTCACTCTGATGTGATTTCTGAGCTGACTCGTTACCTGGGTCTGGGTGACTATGACCAGTGGAGTGAGCAAGATAAGGTGTCATTCCTTATCAATGAGCTGAGCTCAAAACGACCGCTACTACCACGTGATTGGGAGCCATCGGAGCCGGTACAAGAAGTCCTCGACACGTGTCGCGTGATCGCTTCACAGTCACGTGAAGCATTTGGTGCCTATGTTATTTCCATGGCTCGCACCGCATCGGATGTTCTGGCGGTTCACCTGATTCTTCAGGAGTGTGGCTGTAAATTCCGTATGGATGTCTGCCCACTGTTTGAAACCCTTGATGACCTCAACAACTCTGAAGCGGTCATGAAGCAGCTGTTCGATATCGACTGGTATCGTGGCTACATCCAAAACCACCAAATGGTGATGATCGGTTACTCTGACTCAGCCAAAGACGCCGGCGTTATGGCGGCGGGGTGGGCTCAATACAGCGCCATGGAAGCACTAGTGGCTGTTGGTGAAGACGCCGGTATCGATATTACTCTGTTCCACGGCCGTGGCGGTACTATTGGTCGTGGTGGTGCGCCTGCACACGCCGCGTTGCTGTCTCAGCCACCAAAAAGCCTGAAAGGCGGTCTGCGCGTTACTGAGCAGGGTGAAATGATCCGCTTTAAACTGGGTCTGCCAGAAATTGCGGTGAACAGCTTCAATCTGTACGCCAGTGCCATTCTGGAAGCCAACCTGTTGCCACCACCAGAGCCAAAACAAGACTGGCGCGACCTGATGGATGTGCTGTCGGAAGTATCTTGCGAAGCCTATCGCAAAGTAGTTCGTGGCGAACCCGACTTCGTACCTTATTTCCGTCAGGCAACACCTGAGCTGGAACTGGGTAAACTGCCTCTGGGTTCACGCCCGGCCAAACGCAACCCGAACGGTGGTGTGGAAAGTCTGCGCGCTATTCCATGGATCTTCTCCTGGAGTCAAAACCGTCTGGTACTGCCAGCCTGGTTAGGCGCTGGTGAAGCGATCCAGTACTCGATTGACAAAGGTCATCAGGCACTGCTTGAAGAGATGTGCCGCGAGTGGCCATTCTTCTCAACACGTCTGGGTATGCTTGAGATGGTGTACACCAAGTGCAATATGGAAATCTCTCGCTACTACGACAAGTTGCTGGCCGATCCAGAGCTACTGCCATTGGGTGACAAACTGCGTGCTCAACTTCAGGAAGACATCAAAGCCGTACTGAACGTTGAAAACCACAACCACCTGATGCAAAGCGACCCATGGGGCCAGGAATCTATCCGTCTGCGTAACACCTATGTTGAGCCATTGAACATGCTTCAGGCTGAGCTTCTATATCGCACACGCCAAAGCGAAGAGACAGAGTCAGAGCTTGAAGAAGCGTTGATGGTCACTATCGCTGGTATCGCTGCGGGTATGCGCAATACTGGATAAACAGAATAATATTCTGATTATAAGACAAAAAGTCGCACCTTGCGGCTTTTTGTCTTTGAAGGTGTACTTATTGAGAGTTTTGTTAGTTTTTTGAAGTGGCATCACACTCTATTCCACTTCTTGCTTATAAAATTCGATATAATTACACTCTACTGTTCGATAAAACAAAAACATTACCATATCAACAGTACAGGTCACGTGTTCACGTGCCCTTCTAGGTGACAAAGGCTTAAAACACGGTTATCCGTGCCAATTGTTTGGCACTGCTCTTACGTGCGAGTTTCATGGAATCAACAACCGATCCCAGAGCACTTGCCATATCGTTCCCCGACGTGAGTATGAGCAGAATAATTATTATTAAATTATTGACCATTTGGACTTAAGACATGTCACTACCACACGTAATCCTTACTGTTCTTAGCACTCGCGATGCAACAGGCTACGATATCACTAAAGAATTTTCTGCAAGCATCGGATATTTCTGGAAAGCGAGCCACCAGCAGGTTTATCGTGAGCTAAATAAGATGGCTGATAAAGAGCTGGTTACCTGTAAGCTTGAACCTCAGGAAGGCAAACCTGATCGTAAAGTCTACTCCATTACTGATTCTGGCCGCAGCGCATTGGGCGAGTGGTTCGAACAACCAACCGTACACCCAACTGTACGTGATGAGTTCTGCGCTAAGCTGGCCGCTTGCGATGTTCAGCCTTCAGCAGCGTTTCGTATTCAACTTGAAGAATTGATTGAAGAATCGAAAAAGTTAGTCGCCCACTACCGTGAAATTGAAGCGGCTTACTACGCAACACCAAGCACACTAGATAAGCACGCGCGTCTTGAGCGCCTGACTCTGCGCCGTAATCTGCTGTCTCGCCAGGCATGGCTAGACTGGGCAGAAGAAGCTCTTTCTGAGTTGGAAGCCTTGGTTTAATAACCCGAATTTCAGCGTAAAATTACAAAGCGCCGCGAGTCGATGACTTGCGGCGCTTTTTATTTGAGAATTCGAGGAACTAGGAACTGAAAAACTTACGCTTTTGGACGAACGCCCAACGTATGGCACAGTGCGTAGGTCATTTCTGCTCGGTTCAGAGTGTAGAAGTGGAAATCTTTCACACCCTCACGGCTAAGAACTCGCACCATATCAATCGCCTGGCTGGCACCAACAAGCTGACGCGTCACAGGATCGTCGTCCAGACCTTCAAACTGCTTTTGCATCCAGCCCGGAACTTTTACTTTGTTCATCGCGGCAAAACGCGATGCCTGCTTAAAGTTTGAGACTGGCAGAATGCCCGGTACGATTTCGACGTCGATGCCCGCCGCCACGCAGCGGTCACGGAAACGAAGGTAGCTTTCAACGTCAAAGAAGAACTGAGTAATAGCACGGTTAGCACCGGCATCCACTTTGCGCTTCAGGTTCAGAAGATCGGCTTGAGCGCTTTTCGCTTCCGGATGCACCTCAGGGAATGCCGCCACCGAGATATCAAAATCATGGCGCGACTTCAAAAGCTCTACCAAGTCAGATGCGTACATTTCAGGCTGACCGCCACCCGGTGGAATGTCACCACGCAGCGCAACAATATTTTTGATGCCATTCGCCCAGTAATCTTCTGCAATATCAATCAGCTCATCACGAGATGCGTCGATACAAGTCAGGTGCGGCGCAGCAACCAGACCCGTTTCTGCTTTGATTTCTTTGATGATAGAGTGAGTGCGATCACGCTCACCGGAGTTGGCTCCGTAGGTCACCGAGACGAACTTCGGCTGCAGTGTCTTTAGACGATGAACAGACTTCCACAATGTTTCTTCCATCGTTGGTGTGCTCGGCGGAAAGAACTCAAATGAAACGTTAATATTGTCTGACAACTCAGCAATATTCTGATTCAAAGCATCGATGTGTCCTGCGTGTGTGTATCCCATGGTTCTCTCCCTAAATACCAAGCTTGGTTATCCCATCCAACCTTAGATTAAAACCTGTCTGTCTAACTCTGAAATGTTATTTTTGACGTTTAGACGTCTATATGTCTACAGAATGAAATGAATAGCTTTTAAAGTCAATAGAGTGATTATGAATTTTTTTCATGTGGATTGTTAGGGAATTTGAAGATGGCAAACTGGGCTGTCATCTTCCACTCCGCCTCGTCGCCCACTTCGCGTCATATCATGTTACCTGCCATCTCCTGTTACCTGTCATCTATTGTTACCCGTCATCTCCTTGAAAAAGGAGATCTCGCACCACGTGTGACTCACCCAACAAAGCGCCTGCGTGACAGCGATGCAAACTAGGGCTTTGGGGCCGTGCCCTATTAAGGGTAGTCACTCGCTTTAATAGATCTTCACTTGCGTGAAGATGACGGGAAAGGTGAATATGACAAAACCTCCGTCATCTCCTTGAAAAAGGAGATCTCCTACCGCAAGTGACTCACTAAACCAAAACACCCTACCTTACCGCTTCGCTTTTGTGCGCGGAACAAACGTGGGACCACTCGGGGTAGTCACGCGCTTTAATAGATCTTCACTTGCGTGAAGATGACGG
>NZ_FNVG01000016.1 GCF_900107935.1 Vibrio hangzhouensis
CGTGAGAACTTTCAAACTGGAGCGACACACGAGGTTCGAACTCGTGACCTCAACCTTGGCAAGGTTGCGCTCTACCAACTGAGCTAGTGTCGCATGGAACGTCTTTCGTCGTTCAGGGCTGCGAATTATAAGAGCATTTTTTTGTGATGCAAGTCCTTATCCGCAAAAAAACGATCTTTTTTTTCGTTTGATGAAAAAGCACACAGATTTGCGCCATTTTTCCAGCAGGGACAGCCCTAAGGTACTCTTTTTAACAACGATTTAAAGATCAAATAGTAAAAATGTTTTCACGATAGTACTTGAGCTCAGCGATCGACTCACGAATGTCATCCAATGCCAAATGCGTCCCCTGCTTAGAGAACCCATCCAACACCTCAGGTTTCCAGCGGCGGGTTAACTCTTTGATGGTACTGACATCTACATACCGATAGTGAAAGTACTGCTCCAGTTCAGGCATGTGTTTGTACAAAAACCTTCTGTCCTGACCAATACTGTTACCACAGATAGGCGATTTCCCTTTTGGCACCCACTGCTCAAGAAACGCGATCGTTTCTTTGATCGCACTCAGCTCGCTATGTTGACTCGCTTTAACACGGTCTACCAAGCCACTTGCTGTGTGTGTATTAGTGCACCAGTCGTCCATTTTAGCAAGTTCCTCATCAGGTTGATGAATCGCGATGACAGGCCCTTCCGCCAGAATGTTCAATTGACTGTCCGTCACAATACTCGCGATCTCGATGATCTTGTGAGCCTCAGGATCCAGTCCTGTCATTTCCAAATCAACCCAAATCAGATTGTCATCGCTGAAAGACATAACGCCCTCGTCTATTTGTTTTCTGCTAAAAGAGGTACTATACCCAAATTAAACTCAGTAACCCAAATGGTTTGATGCAATTGGCATCATTGAAATATCGTGGCGAAAAAGAAAAAACTGACAAAAGGTCAAGTGCGTCGAGTACGCAGCAACCAAAAAAAGAAACTGGCAAAAGAAGAGACCGTCCAGTGGGATGAGACCATGCTTGGTGCTGTGAAGCAGGGATTAGTCATCACCCGATTTGGGCAACACGCTGATATTGAAGATCTCGACAGCAAGGAAATCCATCGCTGTAACCTGCGACGGGGGATAGAGTCCCTGGTCTCCGGAGATCGGGTTAAATGGCGCGTCGGCCTGGAGTCGATGCACGGTATTTCCGGTGTCGTGGAAGCGGTCGAGCCAAGAACGTCAATACTTACGCGACCAGATTATTACGATGGTCTGAAGCCCGTTGCGGCGAACGTAGATCAAATGGTCATTGTCTCTGCCGTTGTGCCTGAATTGTCACTGAACATTATCGACCGGTACCTGATCGCTTCAGAAACCCTACAGATAGCGCCCCTTGTGGTCTTAAACAAAATAGATCTGCTACCAGAAGAAAGCCGTGATGAGTTTTATCAACTCCTGAATGTTTACCAAAAAATTGGCTACAAAGTGCTACTGGTCAGTAAGGAGTCTGGTGAAGGGATCAAGGAGCTGGAGTCTCACCTGCAAGGTAAGATCAATATCTTTGTCGGCCAATCAGGTGTCGGTAAATCCAGCCTGGTCAATGCGTTAATGCCTGAGCTAGATGTTGAGGAAGGAGAAATCTCCAGCACCTCGGGACTAGGTCAACACACCACGACAGCAGCCAGATTGTACCACTTCCCGTCAGGTGGCGATTTGATTGATTCCCCTGGCGTTCGAGAATTTGGTCTTTGGCATTTAGAGCCTAACGAAGTGACAGAAGCTTTCGTGGAATTCAAGCCTTATCTCGGAGGGTGTAAATTCCGCGACTGTAAGCACCTTGATGACCCCGGTTGCATTTTACGTGAAGCGGTAGAAGACGGAAAAATAGACCCGGTTCGTTTTGAAAACTATCACCGTATTATCGACAGCATGGCTGAAGGCAAAGCCAATCGTCAGTACTCCAGAAACAAGAAAGCGGATCTGTAATATTGCACGACTGGACCGGATTAACACTCTGCCAGTGCCGTCGTCACAATTTGCTGACATTTAGCGAGATTTAATTTAGTATCTCGCGCCCTGAATTAATAACACTCAATTAACGTTGGAATATTAGACAATGGATAAGATTAAAGTTGGACTGCAATACTGGATACCTCAACACGGTCTGACCCGTCTTGTGGGTAAACTGGCGTCAGCGAAAGCCGGCGGTCTGACAACAGCGATCATTCGTTGGTTTATTAAGCAATATAACGTCAACATGGACGAAGCATTGCACACCGATCCAGCCCACTTCAAAACCTTTAATGAGTTTTTTGTGCGTGAGCTGAAGCCAGGTGCCCGTCCACTTGCTGAGGGGGAAACGGTTATCTCGCACCCAGCAGATGCTTGTGTTAGCCAGTTTGGTCCTATCAAGGATGGAAAGCTTATTCAGGCGAAGAATCACGATTACACAGCGCAAGAACTACTGGGTGGTGATGAGGCGTTAGCGCAAGAGTTTGCGGAAGGCGAATTCGCAACACTTTACCTGTCTCCACGTGATTATCACCGAGTACATATGCCGTGTAACGGTACGTTACGCCAGATGATCTATGTACCTGGTGATCTGTTCTCCGTTAACCCACTGACTGCAGAGAACGTACCTAACCTATTTGCCCGAAATGAGCGCGTAGTCTGTATTTTTGACACCGAGTTTGGTCCTATGGCTCAGGTACTCGTTGGTGCAACGATCGTAGGCAGTATTGAGCTTATCTGGGCTGGCACAGTTACGCCACCAAGAGGTAATACCGTTTACACATGGGACTACCCTGCAGAAGGGACGAAATCTGTCGTGCTGAAAAAAGGCGACGAGATGGGTCGATTCAAGCTAGGCTCTACCGTGATCAACCTGTTTGCCAAGAACAGCATTCGATTCGATGACAGCATGGCAAACAACGCGCCAACAGTGATGGGCACACCTTATGCTCATACTGTTCAGTCAACTGAAAATGAATTGCCGGACCAGTAACTCCGACTCATTCCCAAACGGTGCTTCGGCACCGTTTTTTGTTTGTGAGTACCAGACTGAGTGAGATGAGCAATATCCAGCCGATGTTAAGTTTGATACAAAACAAAACTCTTCCCAAATCTTCCCTCTATTTTTCAAAACTTTAACACCTGTCTAAGACCCTATTATGATTATCTTTTAACCTAGGTAGCAGTCCAAATATTAACCTCGGTACTCTCGCCTATGCCAAAGATAAATACTGGCACTCTGATAAGGCTTATCATCTGCTTTATCGTGCCACTGGGTGTCCTTATGATGCCTATTGACTGGATTCCGATTGACGATCTGACACTGATTCAACATCGCCTGCTGGCCATTTTTCTTCTTGCCGCCTTACTCTGGGTTCTGGAGCCGGTACCGGTGTTTGCGACCTCCATTCTGATCATCGCATTGGAACTCATCATGATATCGGATAAAGGTCTGCATTTGTTCAGAACACCACCAGCCGGACACGATCTTGGTGAGTTGATGTCATACACCGATATCTTCAGTGCATTTTCCTCCCCTATCATCATTCTTTTCATGGGAGGATTTGCACTGGCCATTGCCGCATCAAAATACGAACTCGACAATAACCTTGCCCGGGTACTTTTGAAGCCATTTGGCACTCAGCCAAAATTCATCATGCTTGGATTGATGTTGATTACAGCCGTGTTTTCGATGTTTATGTCTAATACTGCAACCACAGTGATGATGCTGGCTTTGCTCGGCCCCATTGTCGCCTCGGCACCGAAGGGCGACTTAGGTATCAAGGCCTTGGTATTGTGCATCCCGATAGCGGCTAACACTGGCGGCATCGCCACTCCGATTGGTACGCCACCGAACGCCATCGCCCTGCAATATCTGACTGGGGAGAACAGTATCGACTTCTTGCAATGGATGATGATGGGACTGCCCTTCGTGATCGTTCAGCTTACTATCGCTTGGTTCTTACTACAGAAGCTGTTCCCTTCCTCAGAAGACAAAATGGTGCTTAAACTAGAAGGACGATTCCTGAAAAGTTGGCGTGCAATGGTCGTGTACGCCACCTTTGCCACTACGATTCTACTGTGGATGACGACAAAACTGCATGGTATGAACACTTACGTGGTCTCGATCATTCCTCTGGCGGTGTTTACGCTGACCGGCATTATGGGTAAAGACGAACTGAAATTGATCAACTGGGACGTGCTCTGGTTGGTGGCAGGGGGAATTGCCATTGGGATTGGTTTGGATAAAACCGGTCTTGCAGAAGCTCTGGCCCATGCGATCGATTATGAATCGCTCTCTCCTGTCGCCGTCGTGATCACCCTATCGATCGTCTGTTGGCTGATGGCAAACTTCATGTCCAATACCGCAACCGCAAACTTACTCATGCCCATTGCCGCCGCCATCGGTGCCTCAATGGAAAGTCTGGCCAGCATAGGGGGACTGCAAGGGCTTCTGGTCGTGGTCGCCTTCTCTGCTTCACTGGGCATGATACTACCGGTATCCACGCCGCCTAATTCACTGGCTTATTCGACTGGCCTTATTGAGAGTAAAGACATGGCGAAAACGGGGGTTATTATCGGTGTCATTGGCCTGTTGATCGTCTATTCTGCAGCCCTCATCATCACATAACACCAAGATGCAAATGCCTCCCTCGATAAGAGGGAGGATTTGATTGCACTTTATTCCGCACCGTAGTAAAACCTGATGAATTAACGGAAATTTTCAACAGGGAAAGTTATGGGATTCGAATGGCTGGCGCTGATCGCCGCCTTTTTGTGGGCGGTATCCAGCATTATTTCGGTCAAGCCCGCCAAACATCTGGGGTCCTTCTCCTACAGTCGCTGGAGGATGGGTTGCACCGCACTCATGCTATCGTCCATGGCAGCGATAACAGGCGGCTGGAGTAGTGTCGATAGTAGTCACGTTACTCCAATGATGTTTTCCGGACTGATCGGAATTTTTATTGGTGATACAGCGCTGTTTGCTTGCCTGAATCGGATGGGTCCCCGACAGGCAGGACTGCTGTTTTCTTGCCACGCGGTATTCTCTGCCGTCCTTGGTTATTTCCTGTTTTCAGAAACCATGACTCCCACTGAGTTACTGGGCTCTGCGCTGGTATTCTCCGGCGTCGCCACCGCGATTTTCTTTGGACGCCGCGGCAAAACCAACAGCAAATCCCTCGAACTGGAAACGATCAAAGGCAACGTGTGGTTTAGTGTCGGATTAGGGATCACTGCCGCACTGTGTCAGGCGCTAGGGGGAATCATTGCTAAGCCGGTAATGCAAACGGCTATTGATCCTGTGGCTGCATCGGCCATACGTATGATCACCGCATTTATTGCCCACAGCCTATTCTTGTTTACAGGCGCAAGACATGCCAAAAGCCTGAACCCGATTACCTGGCCTGTGTTCGGCATCACCGCTTTGAATGGTTTTCTGGCCATGGCGGTTGGCATGACCTTGATTCTGTTTGCCCTACAGACAGGGAATGTAGGGATGGTCGCCCTGCTCTCCTCCACAACACCGATTATGGTGCTGCCTCTGCTCTGGCTCTACACCGGACAGAGACCTAACCGATTTGCCTGGTTAGGCGCTCTGTTTGCCGTGACGGGAACGGGGATTTTGGTTGGCTAAGCTCTTGGAAACGGGAAAGCCACGACTTCATCAATATGGGAGGCACCTGCCGCCAGCATGATCAATCGGTCGACACCCAAAGCAACCCCTGCACATTTAGGCAATCCTGCTTGCAGAGCGCCAATAAGATGATGATCGATGGGCTGCGGTGCCAAGCCCATTTCTCGCCGCTTTTGATTGTCTTGCTCAAATCTGGCCAACTGCTCTTTGGGGTTATCCAGTTCGTGAAAACCATTAGCAAGCTCGATCCCCTGGTAGTAGACTTCAAAACGATCAGCCACTCGAGGATCGCCCGGGTTCACTTTGGCTAACGCCGCCTGGGAAGCCGGAAAGTCGTAAACAAAAGCCGGTGTCTGCTGACCAATTTTAGTCTCAACTCCGACACTAAACAGCAATTGCAACAGCGTATCCCTATCCTGCTCTTTATCAGCAATATCACTCAAACCTAACGGATGCGCGGCTGCACGAAGTTGCTCCATTGACGCGCTCAAGGGACAAACATTCAAGTGCGCTTTAAAGGCCTGCTGATAAGTCATACGCTCAGCTTGACCGGTTTCCAGCACCATCATGAGTAATTCATCCATTTCGTCCATCAGTTGATGATGATCGAAGTTTACTCGATACCACTCCAGCATGGTAAACTCAGGATTATGATAGCGACCGCTTTCTTCATTACGAAACGCTTTATTGATCTGGTAGATTGAGCCACTGCCCGCTGCCAATAGCCTTTTCATGTGAAATTCCGGACTGGTCATAAAATACAACTTGCGACCATCGGCGTACCCCGGACCGACAAACTCTGTTTGAAAGGTATGTAAATGGATATCTGTCACGGTCGCATGACTCATTGCAGGGGTATCAACTTCCATTACATTCCTTGATAGGAAAAAGTCCCGAATTTGATGAATAATTTCCGCTCTTTTTCGTAGCAAAGCCATAGAGGCTGTTGGCTGCCAGTCATTGCAAATCATAATTAAACTCATTAGCTCTGTTTATTGATAATTGTACGATTTTGCGCGTCACGACTCAATATCACGTGACTTTAGTCACACATCATATAAATACTATGCTTCACTTTGCATTTCCGGTGCAAAAACCTAACTCAATCAATTTTTTTGCCATGGAGCTTATCTAATATAAACCCCTACTTTATAAAAGCTTATTTAAGCGTTTAATTATAACTCGCGAGCTTAACTCGCTCTCACACACTGGAGGATAACTGTGAAAACAATTACCACAGATATCGCAGTCATCGGCGCAGGCGGCGCTGGTCTTCGTACTGCCATTGCAGCAGCAGAAGCAAACCCAGAAATGGAAGTTGCTTTGATTTCAAAAGTTTACCCTATGCGCTCACATACCGTGGCGGCGGAAGGAGGCTCTGCAGCTGTAATCAAGGATGAAGATAGCCTAGACAACCACTTTAACGATACCGTCGGTGGTGGTGACTGGCTTTGTGAACAGGACGTTGTTGAATATTTTGTAAAGAATGCCACTCGTGAAATGATCCAAATGGAGCAATGGGGTTGCCCATGGAGCCGTAAGGAAAATGGCGAAGTCAACGTTCGTCGTTTCGGTGGTATGAAAGTAGAACGCACATGGTTTGCTGCTGATAAAACCGGCTTCCATATGCTTCATACCCTGTTCCAGACGTCGATGAAGTACGAGCAAATTAAACGATTTGACGAGTACTTTGTGGTCGACCTGCTTGTGGTTGAGGGCGAAGTTCAGGGTCTGATTGCCATTCATATGTCTGAAGGCGAGCTCGTCACCATCAAGGCAAAATCCGTGGTATTGGCAACCGGTGGTGCTGGTCGTGTTTATCACTGCAACACCAACGGCGGTATCGTCACAGGCGATGGTATGGCGATGGCTTATCGTCATGGTGTCCCACTGCGTGACATGGAGTTTGTCCAGTACCACCCTACCGGCCTTCCTGGAACGGGGATCCTAATGACCGAGGGTTGCCGCGGTGAAGGTGGTATCATCGTTAACAAGAACGGCTACCGTTACCTGCAAGATTATGGCATGGGTCCTGAGACACCAGTAGGCCAGCCTAAAAACAAATACATGGAACTGGGTCCACGTGACAAAGTTTCTCAAGCTTTCTGGCATGAACAACAGAAAGGCAACACTATCAAACACCCGCTGGGTGATGTGGTTCATCTGGATCTTCGTCACCTCGGTGAAGAGTATCTGCAAGAGCGCCTGCCGTTTATCTGTGAACTTGCGAAAGCCTACGTCAACGTTGATCCGGCGAAAGAGCCTATTCCAATTCGTCCGACAGTTCATTACACCATGGGTGGTATTGAGACCGATGGTCAGTGTGAAACGCGCATCCAAGGCCTATTTGCTGTCGGTGAATGTGCCTCTGTTGGCCTGCACGGTGCCAATCGCCTCGGCTCAAACTCGCTGGCTGAGTTTGTGGTATTTGGCCGCGTAGCGGGTGAGCAAGCCGTAGAGCGCGCAAAAACCTTCAAGGGTTGGGATGACGCAGCCATCGCTGAGCAAGTGAAAGCAGTCGAAGCTCGCATCGCTGCATTAATGAACCAAGAGGGCGATGAGAACTGGGCAGAAATCCGTACCGAAATGGGTCACACCATGGAAGCGGGCTGTGGTATCTATCGTCAAGAAGACCTGATGCAAGCGACGCTTGAGAAGATCGCCGAGCTTAAGCAGCGTTATAAGAAAATCAGTATCAAAGATAAAGGCAAGGTATTCAACACGGACCTGCTATATGCGATTGAAGTCGGCTACGGCCTGGAAGTGGCTGAAGCCATGGTTCACTCTGCAATCTTACGTAAAGAATCTCGCGGTGCACACCAACGCCTGGACGAAGGCTGTACCGAACGTGATGACGTGAACTTCTTAAAACACTCACTGGCCTTCTTCAATGAAGACAATGCACCGAGCATTGATTACAGCGATGTAACCATCACTAAGTCGCAGCCAAAAGCGCGCCTATATGGTGAAGCGGCAGAGAAAGCAGCCGCTGAAGAAGCCGCAAAACAAGCTAATAAAGACCAAAGTGCGGAGGAGCAAGCATAATGTCAGCAAACCGTATTCAGAAAGTGGAAATCCTGCGCTACGACCCTGAGAAAGACGCAGAACCGTATTTCCAAACCTTCGAGGTTCCGTTTGATGAGACCATGTCTGTGCTCGACGCCATTGGCTACATCAAAGATCACTTAGACAAAGATCTGTCTTATCGCTGGTCTTGCCGTATGGCAATTTGTGGCTCTTGCGGCATTATGGTGAACGGCGTGCCGAAACTGGCATGTAAGAGCTTCCTTCGTGATAACCAAAATGGTCTGAAGATTGAGCCGCTTGCCAACTTCCCAATCGAGAAAGATTTGATTGTTGATATGACGCCATTTATCGAGCGCCTTGAAGCTATCAAGCCATACATCATTGGCAACGACCGTAAGCCAGAAGATGGCACTAACATCCAAACGCCTGAGCAAATGGCTAAGTACAAGCAGTTTGCTGGTTGTATCAACTGCGGTCTTTGCTACGCGGCTTGTCCTCAATTTGGCTTAAACCCTGAGTTTATCGGTCCTGCCGCTCTGACACTGGCCCATCGCTACAACTTGGATAGCCGCGACAATGGCGCGGCTGAGCGTATGAAGATGATCAATGGTGAGAATGGCGCTTGGGGCTGCACGTTTGTTGGTTACTGCTCTGAAGTATGTCCGAAGAGCGTTGACCCAGCAGCTGCGGTAAACCAAGGTAAAGTGGCGTCTTCACAAGACTTCGTTATTGCAATGCTAAAACCACAGGAGGCATAGAATGAGTAACAGAAAACCTTACGTTCGTGAAATGAAGCGAACTTGGTGGAAAGATCACCCATTTTATCGCTTCTACATGCTACGTGAAGCCACGGTTCTACCACTTATTTTATTCACTATCTTCCTGACATTCGGTTTAGGTTCGCTAGTGAAAGGACCTGAAGCCTGGCAAGGTTGGTTAGACTTTATGGCTAACCCTATTGTTATTGCTATCAACATCGTCGCGCTAGCGGGTAGCCTGTTCCATGCACAGACCTTCTTTAGCATGATGCCTCAAGTTATGCCGATCAAACTGAAAGGCAAACCGGTGGAGAAGAAAACCATCGTTCTTGCTCAGTGGGCTGCGGTTGCGGCTATCTCACTAGTTGTTCTCATCATTGTATAAGGAGTGAATCGTGATTAATCAAAACCCAAAACGCTCTGACGAACCAGTTTGGTGGGGACTGTTTGGTGCTGGTGGTACCTGGTTTGCCATGATCACTCCGGTGACTGTACTGGTACTAGGCATCTTAGTTCCAATGGGCATCATTAACCCGGAAGCAATGAGCTATGAACGTGTGGCTGACTTTGCGACCAGCATTATCGGCGCACTATTTATTATTGCTACGCTAGCACTGCCGATGTGGCATGCGATGCACCGTTTACATCATGGTATGCACGATCTGAAAATTCACGCAGGTGTGGCGGGTAAAATTGCTTGCTACTTCTTTGCAGGATTAATTAGTGCTCTATCTGTCATCTTTATCTTTATGATTTAATCGATTTTAATGACACGAAAACTAAAAAGGTCGCCCATGGCGACCTTTCTTAGTTCAGAAGCAACAGTGCTTACTTCACACGACCTACGTACTCACCGGTACGCGTGTCCACTTTGATCACTTCACCAATCTGGATGAAAAGCGGTACGCGAACCACAGCACCAGTGTTTAGTGTTGCAGGTTTACCACCGGTACCCTGAGTGTCGCCTTTCAGGCCTGGATCAGTTTCAACAACTTCAAGCTCAACAAAGTTAGGCGGAGTCACCGTAATTGGGTTACCATTCCAAAGAGTAATCATACAAGTGTTGTTTTCTACCAACCACTTCGCGTTGTCACCAACCGCTTTTACGTCTGCAGCGATTTGTTCGAATGTTTCGCTGTTCATAAAGTGGTAGAATTCACCATCTGTGTACAGGTAATCTAGGTCGATGTCCATCACGTCAGCAACTTCAACGGTTTCGCCAGACTTGAAGGTTTTCTCTAGAACTTTACCAGACAGAAGCTTACGAATTTTTACGCGGTTGAATGCCTGACCCTTACCTGGCTTGACGTATTCGTTTTCTAGAATTACGCAAGGCTCGCTATCCAGCATTAGCTTAAGACCGCCTTTAAATTCATTTGTGCTAACAGTAGCCATTGTATCCTCTTAGTGTTCTTCGAGTTGAAATTTAATGTCGCCTATCATAACCCGAAATCTTGTTTCTGTTGAGCAAAACTGGCTCAAACAGCTATCGAATGCGATCTCAGACCCTCATGAGCTGCTCGCACAGCTGCAAATTGATGCGACCCCATGGGAAAATGGGCTTAAAGCGAGACGCCTGTTTCCTATGCGTGTTCCACAAAGCTTTGTCGATCGCATGGAAAAAGGCAACCCGTTTGACCCATTACTACGTCAGGTACTGCCGTTGACTCAGGAGTTTGAGGTTCATGAGGGCTACTCTGAAGATCCGCTTGAAGAGCAGGATGCCGCCGTGCCCGGACTGCTGCACAAGTATCACAATCGTGCCCTGTTGATCGTCAAAGGAGGCTGTGCCGTGAATTGCCGCTACTGCTTCAGGCGTCATTTCCCCTATGAGGACAACAAAGGCGGTAAAGCGAACTGGCAAAAGGCACTCGACTATATCGCTGACCACCCTGAAATCGATGAGATCATTTTATCCGGCGGCGATCCGCTGATGGCCAAAGATGCAGAGTTGCGATGGCTACTCGACAAAGCTCAGGCCATTTCTCATCTGAAAACCGTGCGAATTCACAGTCGTCTTCCGGTGGTGATACCGCAACGTATCACCACCGAGTTGTGCGAACTGCTGGCGACCACCCGCCTGAACACGATTCTGGTCACCCACATCAATCACGCCAATGAGATCAATGACGAGTTTCGCTTCGCGATGCAGCAGTTGAAAACGGCCGGCACTACCTTGCTCAATCAAGGGGTTCTGTTAAAAGGTGTCAATGACACGGTAGAGGTGCAAATCGCCCTCAGTCATGCGCTGTTTTCTGCGGGCATATTGCCTTATTACCTCCACGTGTTGGATAAGGTTCAAGGTGCGGCACACTTCTTTATTAGCGATGACGATGCCAAAGCCATCATTCAAGGACTAATTAAACGAGTGTCTGGGTATTTAGTCCCTAAACTGACGCGAGAAGAAGGCGGTAGAGCCAGCAAGACACCACTGGATTTACATCTCGAGTAACCTTTTTCGTCTCGACAAAATATTTTTGTTCGATCAGACGGTCTAATAGTCAGATACTGCGCTTTTTAGGAGGCAATGTGGAACTGACACAACTACTCGATATGGGACCTTTCTCCTGGCAGGCACTTGGCGCTTGTATGCTCAATGGCGCACTTGTCGGACTGGAACGCCAAACCAGAGGCAAACCTGTGGGCATCAGAACGGCGATACTGATCATCTCAGGTACGTACCTATTTATGTCGATGGCCGTCTCACTGTCACCGAACACGTTGGATCAGGCCCGAGTGCTGGGACAGATTATTACCGGCGTAGGCTTCTTAGGGGCTGGGGTCATGATGTCGCAGGATGGCAAGATTCATGGGGTCACATCCGCAGCGGTAATTTGGGTGTTAGCGGGCTTAGGGATGATGATAGGACTTGGTCATCATAAAGAATCCGTCATACTTACGCTGTTAGCACTGACGGTGTTACTGGGAGTAGACAAGATTGAAAGTAGTTTTAAAAGCTTACGTCGTGGTGTACATCAGACCATTCAAAAACGTAACCGGATGAGGAAATAAAAAAGCCCTGAGTCATTCTCAGGGCTTTTAATCAAAACATCAAATTACTTAGCAAAGTTGATGATTGGGAAACACTTGAAGAAACCATTGTCTGCACAGTTGATCAGACCAATCTGTACACCATCAATAGTTTTAGTCTTGTTGAAGAAGCCGAACTGGAAATTAGACTTGTTAGAGAAGCTTGCCAGACCAATATCGGCCATTGTGTAGCCTTCTGAGTAGTTCACAGCACTCCAGTTAAGACCTTTAACGTCGTTGGTCACGTTCACTGCTGCCAGGTTCACGCCTGTCGTTTTACCAGTGTTCCAGTTAAAGATACCTAAAGACGCACCTTTCATTTCTTGCGTTACTTTAGACGCACCAAAGAACAGACCGAAGTTTACACCCGTGGTACGTTGAGTCTCAGACATACCCAGAACAGAGAAGTCGACACCTTTTACTTCATTTACTTGACCGTGAAGCACGGCAAGGCGAACACCACCCACTGCATTGGCATCTGGTGCGTTAAAACCGTTTAGCGTTGAGAACATCACTGGTGAGCTGTCTGCAAGCGCCATTGGGGATGCCACTGCGGCTGCCACTGCTAGGGCTGAAATCATTTTTTTCATTTTGTTTGTCTCCACTGACATTTTTTTGTTGTCAAAACATAAGTCTAGACGATGCTAAGAAGGACAACCATAAAAAATGTCAGTTCAGTGTCATATTCTGCAACAGATTGGCAGAATACATGATGAACATTACAGCAGACACAAAAAAAGCCGAAGGTTTCCCTTCGGCTTTGTCAGTGCTTTCTGATGTGATTACATCATGCCAGGCATGCCGCCCATACCGCCCATATCAGGCATTGCTGGTGCGTCTTTCTGTGGTGCGTCAGTGACCATAGCTTCTGTTGTGATCATCAGACCGGCAACTGAAGCTGCAAATTGAAGTGCCGAGCGCGTTACTTTCGTCGGGTCTAGGATGCCCATCTCAATCATATCGCCGTACTCACCCGTTGCTGCGTTATAGCCGTAGCTACCTTCGCCCGCTTTCACGTTGTTTGCAACCACAGACTCTTCATCACCTGCGTTCGCCGTGATTTGGCGAATTGGCGCTTCCATTGCACGAAGTGCAACGCGGATACCCACTGATTGCTCTTCGTTGTCGCCTTCCAGACCCGCTACTTTAGATGCTGCGCGGATAAGTGCGACACCACCACCAGCAACTACGCCTTCTTCTACCGCAGCTCGAGTGGCGTGAAGTGCGTCTTCAACGCGGTCTTTCTTCTCTTTCATTTCAACTTCAGTCGCTGCACCAACTTTGATTACTGCAACACCGCCAGCCAGTTTCGCTACACGCTCCTGAAGTTTCTCTTTATCGTAGTCAGACGTTGCTTCTTCGATTTGTTGACGAATTTGTGCCACACGACCTTGAATCATCGCTTCTTCACCCGCGCCATCGATGATGGTTGAGTTTTCTTTAGTGATGGTTACACGCTTAGCCTGACCTAGGTCTTCTAGCGTTACTTTCTCAAGATCCAGACCGATTTCTTCAGAAATAACCGTACCGCCAGTTAGGATAGCGATGTCTTGTAGCATAGACTTACGACGGTCACCGAAACCTGGTGCTTTAACAGCTGCCACTTTCACGATACCACGCATGTTGTTCACAACAAGTGTCGCTAGCGCTTCACCTTCTACGTCTTCTGCGATGATAAGCAGTGGACGAGATGCTTTCGCTACTGCTTCTAGTGTTGGTAGAAGCTCGCGGATGTTCGAAACTTTCTTGTCGATAAGAAGAATGAATGGGCTCTCTAGATCAACGCTACCTGCTTCCTGGTTGTTAATGAAGTAAGGCGATAGGTAACCGCGATCGAACTGCATACCTTCCACTACGTCTAGCTCATCATGTAGAGCCTGACCTTCTTCAACTGTAATAACGCCATCACGACCTACTTTTTCCATTGCTTCCGCAATGATGTTACCCACAGTAGAGTCAGAGTTTGCAGAGATAGTACCAACCTGAGCGATCGCTTTAGTATCTTTACACTCAACAGACAGGGCTTTTAGCTCTTCAACCGCAGCGGCAACGGCTTTGTCGATACCGCGCTTCAGATCCATTGGGTTCATGCCAGCAGCGACTGCTTTCAGGCCCTCAGAAATGATAGATTGAGCCAGTACTGTCGCAGTTGTTGTACCGTCACCCGCCGCATCGTTTGCTTGAGAAGCAACTTCTTTCACCATCTGTGCGCCCATGTTCTGGAACTTGTCTTCCAGCTCAATTTCGCGCGCTACAGAAACACCATCTTTAGTGATGGTTGGTGCACCAAAAGATTTATCTAGAACTACGTTACGACCTTTAGGGCCCAATGTTACTTTTACAGCGTCAGCCAGAACGTTTACACCTTCTAGCATTTTGATTCGTGCGTCGTTACCAAACTTAACGTCTTTAGCAGCCATTGTTATTTCCTTATCTAAATTCAGTGGATAGCTTGTTTAGAGTAAAAAATTACTCAACGTCTACTTAATTATTCAACGATAGCCATGATGTCATTTTCAGACATGATCAGAACTTCTTTACCGTCGATCTTTTCTGTTTTCGTGCCGTAGCCTTCAGCAAAGATCACCGTATCACCTACTTTCACATCCAATGGCTGCACAGTGCCATTTTCCAGGATGCGGCCTTTGCCTACAGCCAGAACAGTACCACGTGTTGATTTTTCTGCAGCAGAACCAGTTAGCACGATGCCGCCAGCAGATTTAGATTCAACTTCTTGGCGCTCAACGATAACTCGGTCGTGTAGAGGACGGATATTCATCGGTCGATTCTCCTGATTATTTTCCATTTAGCTTATTAGATTGCCTTCAAGGCCTTGTGTTGAATATGTTGGGGACGTTTTTGCTAATCCCAAGGGCAGAGTGGCAAAAATTTGTGACAAAAATAACGAAAATGAGCTTTGTCGCCGGATTGCCCCGCACAACCCATCCCTTTCTCGCGCCCGCCAGTCAATTGCTGTATCCTAAGCGCCTGTTTCATCAGCACCGAATGCCATGCAAGATAAACACGGCCTACTTTCTGCACCAATATCCACCGTCCTTAGAAACATGACCGTTCCTATGGTATTTGGCATGGTTGCCATACTGGCGTTCAATCTGGTCGACACTTTTTTCATTTCGCTGCTCGGCACTAAGGCGCTGGCGGCCATCAGTTTCACCTTTCCGGTCACGTTTGGAGTGAACTGCATTACCATGGGCATCGGTATGGGCCTGTCGACCCACATCGGGCGCCAATTGGGCCAGGGTAATACTGATAACGCCGCCCGCTTCTCTACCCACGGCTTGATTCTCGCCGTGGTATTGGTCACTCTGGCTTCCACCTTTGGTTTACTCACCATAGACCCATTATTCAAGCTGCTCGGTGCCAGCGATGATATTCTGCCTCTTATCCATGAATACATGGTGATTTGGTACTTTACGGTACCACTGTTGGTGATCCCGATGGCAGGAAACAGCGCCATTCGTGCCACCGGTGATACCAAAACTCCAGCCAAAATCATGATGCTATCGGGCTTCATCAACGGATTACTCGATCCGCTACTGATCTTTGGAATAGGTCCCTTCCCGGAGCTGGGTATTCGGGGAGCGGCCATCGCCAGCGGCATCGCTTGGTTTGGTGCGCTGTGCGGGTCGCTGTATGTGCTGACCAAGCGTGAGAAACTGTTGGGACAGCTGCGCCCTGCAAAGCTTTGGCAGGACTGGTTAGCAATACTGCGCATCGGCACGCCGTCAGGACTGTCTACCGCTATGTCACCGATCTCCGGGGCCATTTTGATGAAGATGCTGTCAGTGCATGGGACGGCTGCCGTGGCCGCCTACGGTGCAGCGCAACGGGTGGAATCGATACTGATACTGGTGTTGATATCACTCAGTTCGGCACTCACACCCTTTATGTCGCAAAATTTCGGCGCCAAACAGCCGGCACGCAGTTTCGCAGGCCTGTTCCTCAGCATTCGATTTTCACTGATGTTCCAACTGCTGATATTTGTCATGATGGTGCCACTCAGTATCCCTATCTCCGCCCTGTTTTCTCAGGAACAAGCCGTTCGCGATATTCTCTGGCACTACCTGCTTGTGGTGCCATTCAGTTACGGCTTTCAGGGCATCATTATGATGTTGGGAAGTGGCCTGAACGCCCTGCATGAGCCCAATAAGGCCTTTATGTGGAGCGCGTTACGCCTGTTTGCCTTTACATTACCTGCCGCCGCGCTTGGTAGCGTTTTGTATGGGGTGGAAGGGATGTTTATTGGCGTTGCCCTAGGCAATGTGATTGGCGGCGTTCTCGCCTACCTGTATGCGCTATCGGTAAGACGAAAGCATCTACCTTCGATGTCAAAATAGACCCAAAAGAAAAGCCAAGGCAATGCCTTGGCTTTTTCGTGTTCTATATTCAGTCAGCTGACTTAGATGCCATCACCACCCATAAAGGTCTGTGATTTGCCATTGAATTGCTGATCCATATCCAAAGATGGCATATCGGTTTTCGGCTTACCGACAATCTTCGCAGGAACACCCGCCGCCGTGGTATGCGGCGGAACAGGCTGAAGTACCACGGAACAAGAACCAATCTTGGCACCTTTACCCACTTCGATATTACCCAGAATCTTAGCACCCGCTCCAATCATCACACCTTCACGGATCTTCGGATGTCGATCGCCAGACTCTTTACCTGTACCGCCCAGTGTCACGTTTTGCAGGATTGAAACATCGTTCTCTACCACTGCGGTTTCACCGATGACAATACCGGTAGCATGGTCAAGCATGATGCCTTTACCGATACGGGCTGCCGGGTGAATGTCCACCTGGCACGCCACCGAAATCTGGTTTTGCAGATACGTGGCCAGAGCGTTACGTCCCTGATTCCATAACCAATTCGCTACCCGATAGCCCTGAAGCGCATGATAGCCCTTAAGGTAGAGTAATGGCATTGAATACATTGACACCGCAGGATCTCGATTCACCGTCGCACAAATGTCACAAGCTGCGGCATCCGTAATGGTCGGATCGGCATCAAATGCTTGCTCAACCACTTCACGTACTGCCATCGCTGGCATTGAGGCCGTCTTCAGTTTGTTAGCCAGAATATAACTCAGCGCCGCACCGAAGCTTTCATGGTTAATAATGGTGGCATGGTAGAAGCTCGCCAGCATCGGCTCTTGTTCCGCTTGCTCTCGCGCTTCCCTGACAATGCACTCCCAGACATTTTTCTTTTCACAGTGTTTCATGGTTCGTCCTACGATTGGTACTCAATCACAAGCAGACATTATTGCTGTTCTGCTTTTTTGTCTCTGGCGAGCAGATCTTGCGCCGCAAGATGTGCATCTTTTCCTTGATACAATACTTGATAGATTTGGTCAACAATTGGCATTTCAACACCCATACGCTGAGACAGTAACCACACCTCTTTGGTGTTGCGGTAACCTTCTACCACCTGACCAATTTCAGTCTGTGCCGTGTCCACATCTTTCCCCTGACCTAACGCCAGGCCAAAGCGGCGGTTGCGCGACTGGTTATCAGTACAGGTTAGGACCAAATCACCCAATCCTGCCATCCCCATAAAGGTATCTGGTTTTGCCCCTAAAGCCGCTCCCAAGCGACACATTTCCGCCAGACCTCGGGTAATCAATGCCGTACGCGCATTGGCGCCAAAACCAATGCCATCCGACATCCCGGCACCAATGGCAATCACGTTTTTCACCGCACCGCCAAGCTGCATACCGGTAAAGTCGTCATTTGCGTAAACACGGAAGGTTTTGCTGCAATGGATTTTCTCTTGCAGATCCGCCACAAACTGCGCATCGGGTGAAGCCACTGCGATTGCGGTTGGAAGCCCTGCCGCCAGTTCTTTGGCAAACGTCGGGCCTGAGAGCACCGCTAGCGGGTAATCTTCACCGATAATGTCGTGCGCCACATCTTTCAGCAGACGCCCCGTTTCAGGCTCCAATCCTTTGGTTGCCCAGCAAATACGGCTGTCGTCGCGCAGGTGCGGTTTGATGCTGTTCAATACAATGCCAAATACATGGCTTGGCACTACGACCAGCAGATCACGACTCGCCTGAACCGCTTTGTTAAGATCGGATTCAACAATCAGCGACTCAGGAAATTCAATTCCAGGTAAGAATTCATGATTAGCACGATCAGCTTCTAGCTTCGCCATATGCGCTGGTTCATGTCCCCAAATCACGACGTTCGCACCATTTCTTGCAAGAGAGATCGCTAAAGATGTGCCGTAAGAGCCCGCACCGATAACGGTCATTGCGATTTCTTTTCCATATGCGTTATTCATAACATCACCCAATTTGTCGTTATGACTGTGTTTCGTTTTTATAGCCAAGTGACCCAGATACACCTGTCACTCGGGATGACTTGGCTATAACACTCAACATCACTATTTTAAGTCTGTGCCAATAAATAAAAAATGCACATCGCAGTGCGCTGTGCATTTTGGTTCAGTATGCTCATTCGCGCAGAGGTTTGATCTGCGAACAGAGATTAAGCTTCTGCTTGACCTTCTTGTTGAGCTTGCTGCTGCAGGTAGTTCATGAACAATGCATCAAAGTTTACTGGTGCAAGGTTCAGTTGTGGGAACGTACCTTTCATAGTCAGGCTTGAGATAGTCTCACGAGCGTATGGGAATAGAATGTTCGGGCAGAACGCACCCAGACAGTGTGCAAGCTGACCGGCTTCCATTTGCTCAGCTGTGAAGATACCACCTTGTTGTACTTCACATAGGAACGCCGTCTCTTCTGCGTTTTTCACTGTTACCGTTAGGCGAAGAACCACTTCATAGATGCCCTGACCTAGTTCACGGCTTTGAGTGTCAAGATCCAGCTTAACATCTGGGTTCCAGTCTTTCTGGAACATATCTGGAGAGTTCGGAGCCTCAAAAGATACATCTTTTAGAAAGATACGTTGGATTGCGAAGTTTTGTTGTGCTTCTTGTGGAGCTGCTTCAGCCATGATGGTTTTCCTTAAATACGTCTAAAATTGTCAAAAACGTTTATGAGTTGTCTTGCAGACTATCCGAGCCAATGGTCTATGACTAGGCGAGCCGTTAATTCCGTGGCACTTATCACATCCCTTAGTCATAACTGCCGCGAAATCACTCAAATTCTTGGTTACTTTTTGCCTTTGATCAGTGGTAGGTTTGCTTCACCCCATGCCACCAGACCATTTTTCAGCAAGTAAACCTTCTCAAAACCCGCTTTAGCAAGTAGGTTCGCGCTCTCTTGCGCCGTTTGTCCAGTCTTACATACTACAATGATTGGGTCTGATTTATGGTTTTCAAGGCTTGGAATAGAACCTGATTTGATTTCAGACGGAAGAACGTTAACCGCATCCGTGATGTGACCGCGTTTGAACTCATCTTTCGAGCGGATATCCACTACGACGCCATTTTCACGGTTCATCATCTGAGTCACTTGTGCCGCAGATACTTCTTTATATGCCGCATTCGCTGATTTGACGATGTTGGCGATCAGAGCAACAAATAGTGCAACCCACACTAGCGACATGATCATGTTTTGTTGAAAAAATTCTAAATACTCTTGCATAGCTTGCGCTCTTTGATAGTTGAACATTAAATCAGTCGAGGAGTATAGCGGCTTAGTCTCGTTGTGGCGAGAGGGGAAAATGTTTCGAGGAAAGAATTGGGATCCTTCTCCTTTACTATCGCAAAGATAGAAAAAACCGATTAGTCAAAGTCACTGGAACACGAGTAATAATAGATACAAAGCCGAGGAATCATCTAAAAATAACGACTATGATTACCTCACACTGAATTCAAATGGCGCATTCTTCTGGCCAAAACTGAAAACAAGTAACGGCAATCACAAACATTATTTGATCTGCCACTACAGTTTTGGTTAAAAAGTGTAGTAAAATTACGCTAATTTGTTTTCTGTAAAGTTACTATCGATTTGACGAGGTTATAACTATGTCAGCTAAGAAGCCAATGGCTCTAGTGATTCTTGACGGTTGGGGTTACCGTGAAGACAACGCAAGCAACGCAATCAACAACGCAAAGACTCCAGTAATGGACGGCTTGTGGGCAAACAACCCACGTACTCTAATTTCTGCATCTGGCATGGACGTAGGTCTTCCAGACGGTCAAATGGGTAACTCAGAAGTGGGTCACACCAACATCGGTGCGGGTCGTGTCGTATACCAAGACCTTACTCGTATCACTAAATCGATCGCTGACGGTGAGTTCTCTCAGAACGAAGCTCTGGTAGCGGCTATCGACAAAGCAGTGGCAGCTGGTAAAGCAGTACACCTGATGGGTCTGATGTCTCCAGGTGGCGTACACTCTCACGAAGACCACATCTACGCAGCGGTTAAAATGGCGGCTGAGCGTGGCGCAGAGAAAATCTACCTACACTGCTTCCTGGACGGCCGTGATACGCCACCACGTAGCGCTGAAGGTTCACTAAAGCGTTTTGATGAGCTTTTTGCTGAGCTTGGTAAAGGCCGCGTAGCATCGCTAATCGGTCGTTACTACGCAATGGATCGTGACAACAACTGGGACCGCGTTCAAGTTGCTTACGACCTATTGACTCAAGGTAAAGCAGAATTCACTTACGACAGCGCAGTTGCGGGTCTTGAAGCTGCCTACGCTCGTGAAGAAAACGATGAGTTCGTGAAAGCAACAGCGATCAAAACAGCGGATCAAGAAGACGCTGCAATTCAAGATGGCGACGCAGTTATCTTCATGAACTACCGTGCTGACCGTGCGCGTCAAATCACTCGTACTTTCGTACCTGTGTTTGACGGCTTTGAGCGCGCAGTATTCCCGGCTATCGACTTCGTAATGCTGACGCAATACGCTGCTGACATCCCACTATCTATCGCTTTCCCACCAGCGTCTCTTGAGAACACATACGGTGAGTGGCTATCTAAAGCGGGTAAAACTCAGCTACGTATCTCTGAAACAGAGAAATACGCGCACGTGACTTTCTTCTTCAACGGTGGTGTTGAAAACGAATTTGATGGCGAAGAGCGTCAGCTTGTTGCTTCTCCAAAAGTAGCGACATACGACCTACAACCAGAAATGAGTTCTGAAGAACTGACTGAAAAAATGGTTGCGGCTATCAAGTCTGGCAAGTACGACACCATCATCTGTAACTATCCAAACGCAGATATGGTTGGTCACACAGGTGTTTACGAAGCGGCTGAGCAAGCTATCGAAGCGCTGGATGCGAGCGTAGGTAAAGTTGTAGACGCTATTAAAGAAGTGGGCGGTCAAATGTTGATCACGGCTGACCACGGTAACGCAGAGATGATGGTAGACCCAGTGACTGGCGGTACGCACACTGCTCACACTAACCTACCTGTACCTCTGATCTACATCGGTGAGAAAGCAGTTGAGTTCAAGGAAGGCGGTAAACTGTCTGATCTTGCACCTACCATGCTGGCGATGACAGATATGGAAATCCCGGCAGAAATGTCTGGCGACATCCTGGTTAAGTAATCCGTTAGCGAAATCATGACACACAGTTAATAAAACGCCGATGCACCCGCATCGGCGTTTTTGTATGCTTGCACCGCCAGGCCTATCTGTGGATATAATGGCTTTCTAATGAAACACTTGGTCACGACAAGCAGCGTCGATGCTCTGAGCGGAACTAGCATGAAATCTAACAAGCACATAGTTTTTACCCAACGAATGACGGCACTGCTGATGTGTCTTGGAATCACCTGCCTGGGGCTCACTCTCCCAGCGAGTCATGCTGTCGCCAGCCAGAATGAGCTTTCTGGGGTGAAAAGCGAAATCAATCGTCAGAAGAAGGAGCTCTCGGCACAGCAGAAAGAGCTCGACAAGCTGCAAAAAGCATTACGAGAGCAAGAAGTTGGGATCTCGAATATTGAAAAAGAGATCAAAGCAACCAGCACTCAGCTGACTCAGGCGAATCGTAATCTGGATGAATTCCAGAAACAGATAGCGGCTCTGACAGAACAGAAGCAAACGCAACAAAGTATACTGGCTGAGTTAGTGCAAACCTATTACGTCACTAAGCAGAATAACTCCGGCTCCAGCATCCTTAGTACCAATCCGGATGAAGACCGTATCAGTCAGTATTATCAACATCTGGCCAAAGCCAGAGCAGAAACACTGGAACTGCTGGCACAAACCGAACTGGAGCTGGCCGAGAATGAACGAGCACTAGAGCTAGAACGCAACCAGATCGCTCAGTTGCTCGAGAAACAACAGCAAAAACGTAATGCGTTAGCCAAAAACCAATCCAGCCGAAAGAGCACCGTTTCCAAGATCAGAAAGAGCATTTCCAGCGATAAAACCTACCTCGCTGAACTTCAGCGTAATGAAACCCGCCTGAAAGCAGAGATAGCCAAAGCCGCAAAACGCAATCAAGTGCCAATGGATGGTTTAGCGAGACAGAAAGGTAAACTCCCCTGGCCCGTCAAAGGCAGCATCCTGCACAGCTTTGGTACTAAACAGACTGGTCAGGTTAACTGGAAAGGGATGGTGATCCAGGCCAAATACGGCGAGTCCATCAAGTCTGTCTACTCGGGCACGGTCGTCTTTGCTGATTACCTGAGAGGGTACGGTTTGGTTGTTCTATTGGATCATGGTAAAGGTGATATGACCCTGTACGGCTACAACCAAACCCTACTGAAAAAAGAGGGAGATAAAGTGGCGGCAGGTGAAACTATCGCTCTGGCCGGTGACACCGGGGGACAGGCATCGTCTTCTTTGTACTTCGAAATCCGCCGCAACAGTAAAGTGCAGAATCCAAAGAGCTGGCTGAGATAATAAAACTAGGTTCTAGGTTCTAGGTTCTAGGTTCTAGGTTCTGGAAGAATAATACGCCAGAGCGGTGTCGATAAGTTTGGGAATCTGATGTTCCGGTAACTCGTTGATACCACCCGCAGCCGCTCGCCCTCCACCACTGACGAACTGTGCACAAATATCCCCTGCGCCTTGCTTGTTGACAAGTGGTGCTCTGACAGAGACGGTGTAGTACGGCTCGTCACTCGGCCCTTCCTGGGTTCTCGCCACCAGTGAAATATGCGCTTGCGTTGGTGCCTCATTAGCCAGACGATTTATCAGTGTCCCTGACATACGCCTTGCAGCCGCGATCGCTGGAAGTTGTATGACTTTGAGTACCTCGGACTCAAACACAACCTCAGCATCACTGACGGCAGCTTCATCCTGTTCAAAGGCCTCTCTCAGAACATAATACGGAGAGTCAGGGTCTTGCTGACAAAGAAAAGGATCAGGGTATGCCAAGAGTATCTGGAACAATTCAACCGGATTAAAGTGTAAATCTTCCAGGCTCTCACCATAACCGTTGTAATTCACTAGTGTGCCGAGCTGTTTCAGGAACTCTCTCTGTTGCAGATTTAACCCTAGCTCTTTAGCCAGACGCTCAGCACTGTCGAACATATTATCGCCATAGGCTGCGGCAATCGCCCAAGTACGATACTGCCCCTCGAGCAGCCGATCCACGATTAAAGCACTGCAGGTATTCGCATCTAGGTCGATGTGAGCGGAAAGCCCGTCAACATCAGGAATACTGGAAGCTTTATGGTGATCGATATAAGTAACCGGAACATGATGATCCAAAAGCTGATCGAGTGCAGTCTGGTTTTTGTCCATAGACACATCCAGTACGGTCACCGAACTGGCCTGAACGACAGGGACTTGCTTGAGTAAAGCAATATCGCGCTTAATTCCCGATATTAATACCGACGTTTTGGGCTCTGCCAACCGCAACTGCAGCAAAGCGAGAATGCCATCGGCATCGCCATTGAACACATCATAATGCACTTTATCAACCATCCTATTTCGCCCCCCCTAAAGCATCAACCCTACTAAGATAGCAGGGTTGATGACAATACGAATTGGCTATATATCATATCTTTAGGTGGGAATGCCTACAGTGGGACTGCCTTAAATAGAGCAGCCCTAGATAACTTCCAGCCGGAACAAGCAACTGATCACAGAGAACTACTCATCATTTTCACTCCGTCTTCCAGCAGAGAGAGCTGCTCTCTTCCTTTGGAGGTCGATAGTGGCTTCACCACATTGATCATATGCAGCATGCCCTGCTGGATGACTTCTTCGGTGATTTTGGTCTTAGGTGACATAGCCGACTGATAACTGAGCCAGCCGACAGCCATCATATGTAGCGTCGTGACCAGTGACTTTAGCTCGTTGTCATCAATCGCCAAAAGTTCCAGCTCTACAAATGCTTTGAGGATATTGACCAAGTTTCCCTGTAATCGCTCCTGAACCTCGATGTACTCTTCATGTAACTTGTCGTCACGCTGCAAAATCTCGGGTAGGTTGGCGTAGAAAAAACGGTACTTCCACATCAGGTTAAAGATAGAATCGAGATAGTGTTTAAGTAAACCCAAACTTTCCTGCTGCCCCTGAATAGGGGTAAAACGCTCTATGAGCTCATGAGAATAGAGTGCAAAGATCTCTCGCACAATCTCTTGTTTATTACGGAAATGGTAATAGAGATTACCTGGACTGATCTCAATGTGGGCAGCGATATGGTTGGTCGTCACGTTGCGCTCACCATCCGAATTAAACAAATCGAGGGCGGCATACACTATTTTGTCGCGTGTTTTCATTCTAACTTTCCTTTCCCTAGTTAGAGTTAGTATACGTGCTCAACTTGTGCTCGAAAAGTCAAGAGACGGTGAGTTATACTGGTTAGACCAAAATGATATACCTGAGTGACCAGGCATCCCTTAAGCACTGGGTTTAAAGGGTATAAAAAAAGCACTTCACCCGAAGTGCTTTTTAAAAGCTTTTGACGACAGTGTGTTACTCCACTTCGTCCATCTTGCCTAGCAGGCTGCGAATGCGCTCTTGCCACTGGCTATGTTCACGTTGCATCTGTTCAGACTTTTGAACCAACTCTTCACGACTGCTACGTAGCTCTTCAGCTTGAGTTGCTAGTTGCGCTTTCTCTTCTTTCAACTCTTCCACTTCCATTTGAAGAAGAGCGATTGTGTCGACTGCAGTTTGAATTTTTGCTTCTAGTTGTTCCAGTACTTCAAAAGACATCTCGGCCTACCCTTAGTTTAATCCTGTGTTATGTTGCCCCATTCTACTCAGCATAGAGAAGATAGACACGTCCTATATTGCAGAATTTTCACCATTCGGTCAAAAAAGCATCGCAAAATGACAAAAGCCTTACTTAAAGCTTGCTCAGCGTTCTCCAGCTCTGGGTTGCAGGCTCACAGTCCGATGCTTTTTATCACTACTTAATAAAAAGTTAGCGGCAAGTTAGCGACCAAACCGACAAAAAAGCAAACGTTTCCTTTCTGATATGCTAGAATTCGCGCCACAAATCCTTTTGTCATTTTTCATTTAATTGGAGTCAGTATGAAGCGCGATTTAGCAATGGCTTTTTCACGAGTTACCGAAGGTGCCGCCCTAGCAGGCTATAAATGGCTAGGCCGAGGCGACAAGAATGCAGCTGATGGTGCAGCTGTGGAGGTCATGCGCAGCTTACTGAACAAAACCGACATTGATGGCGAAATCGTGATCGGTGAAGGAGAGATTGATGATGCTCCTATGCTGTATATCGGTGAACAGGTCGGCATCGGCGGTGATGCGGTAGATATCGCGGTTGACCCGATAGAGGGCACCCGAATGACCGCAATGGGGCAGTCCAATGCGCTGGCCGTATTGGCGGCAGGAGAAAAAGGAAGCTTCTTGAAAGCTCCGGATATGTACATGGAAAAATTGGTTGTTGGCCCAGGCGCTAAGGGGGTTATTGACCTCAACAAGCCACTGGCAGAGAACCTGAAAAGCATCGCGGCAGCACTGGGCAAGCCTCTGGATACTCTGGTTGTGACCACACTAGCAAAACCTCGCCATGATGACGTCATTGCCGAAATGCAAACAATGGGCGTGCGCGTTTTTGCCGTGCCAGACGGCGACGTGGCGGCGTCTATCCTGACCTGTATGCCAGACAGCGAAGTGGATGTGATGTACTGCATTGGTGGTGCACCTGAAGGCGTCGTATCCGCTGCCGTTATTCGTGCGCTGGATGGCGACATGAATGGCCGTCTGCTGCCTCGTCACGAAGTGAAAGGGGATAATGAAGAGAACCGCAAGGCGGGTGAACTGGAACTGGCACGCTGCCATGAAATGGGCGTCGAAGCCAATATCGTTCTGAAAATGGAAGACATGGCGCGCAGTGATAATGTGGTCTTCAGCGCGACGGGAATTACCAAAGGTGATCTGCTTGAAGGGATCGCTCGCCAAGGTAATATCGCGACAACTGAAACGCTGCTTATTCGCGGCCGCTGCCGTACAATTCGTCGCATTAAGTCTACGCATTATCTGGAGCGCAAAGATCCAGAAATCCGCGATATTATCCTGTAATCCGTCCAATGCTAATCAAGCGCCGGTTGTGACCGGCGCTTTTTTTAACTGCGATAGAATAGTAAATGATTTGCTTTATTAACCTTATCCGCCATAATATCTCAACTCGACTTACCAATAGGCTGAATTAAGAAACGGACGTACTAATGAAAGCCACAGACCAGATCATAGACATCATCAAACGAGAAGGCGCGGTGACGGCAAAACAAATCGCCCAGCGTTTAAGCATCACTACGATGGGTGCCAGACAACACTTACAGAGCCTGGAAGAAGAAGGGCTGTTACGTTTTGAAGATGTCAAAGTCAAGGTTGGCCGCCCGAATCGTCACTGGTCATTGACCAGTAAAGGGCATGCCCGTTTTTCCGACCGACACAGTGACCTCACTATTCAGTTTATTGATGCCATAGAGCAAGTCTTTGGAAACGAAGGCCTCAGTAAGGTATCAAAAGAACGGGAACAGAATACGCTGACAAGCTACCGCCCCCATTTTGACATGCTACCCGACCTTCTGAGTAAAGTGACGAAGTTGACCGAATTACGGGAACAGGACGGGTACATGGCTGAGCTCATCACGGCTGAAGACGGGTATCATCTGATTGAGAACCACTGCCCTATCTGCAAGGCGGCCTCACGCTGCGAAACTCTCTGTCAGTCCGAACTCAACGTGTTTCGGGCTCTGGTGGGAGACGATGTTGAGGTACAACGACAGGAGCATATCGTCAAAGGCGCAAGGCGCTGCGTTTATAAGTTCACGGCAAAGTAGCCTAGCACTCATTCGTCTCAGCCATGAGACAGAGAACAATTTCATTTTGTCTTTTCTCATTAACTTCTAGGCTCAATATATGGGCGAGGAGAAATCACAGCGAGAGGAGAGACAATGGCGGACCCAATCACACTTCCATCGTTCGAAGAACTGATGGCAATGGCGAAGGAGCACCCCGAGCAGCTGAGTCAACTCAGACATGAGTTGTGCGAGCGCTATATCGCTTCCTGCTCCAGTGATATGCAGCCTCGATTACAGGCACAGCAATCTCATATCGAACGTCTTCTGGAACGAGCCAGCAACCCTATACATGCCAATGTGCTGCTTAGACAAGAGCTGCACAAGCAAATAGTGAAATTCTCTCAAGCACTCAACGGCGAAAATGATCGCTCCCTACGCACTGCGGATATCATTCCCTTTAACCGTCATTCCCACTGGCGCTGAGCAAGTAGCAAAACTAAAACAGGAAGCTCACGCTTCCTGTTTTAGTTTATTGTGGCTCACTGCCGTATCGGTTATTGCCGGGTGTTCCCTTCATGAATCCACACTCAATCAGGATCCACAAGCCGCAACCTAATGCGGCAAATGAAATCAGCCCCTGCACCTGAGATGGCTGAGCGGCCGTTGCCGGATCCAGTGTTGGCAGGCTCATGCGACCAAATACCAGCGGAATATTCAACAGTAACCACCAATTGGATTTGTTACGGTCATGCCAGCGTTTTGCCGTGATGGCTAAATCGGGGATCAAAATAACGATCAAAAACAGCGGTAGCAATATGTGAACTAGCCCAGGAAACAAAATATTGATCCCTTGCGCAAACAACATGATTGCCATGTAGTAGCAAACATTCCACATCCAGAACGTCTTGCGCCCTACCCGACCCTGAAACGAAAACAGTAACGATTTAAACGACATCACTTCATCTCTTACTAATTAATAATTTTCTGAAAGCAGGCCTTATCCATATCACGAACGTTAATCGTCAAGCTCTTAATGTGGCTGGCTTGCTCTCTGAGCACTTCCATTAGCTTCCTTGACAGGTCTCGCTTCTGCTCCTCGCTTCGACCCGATAACAATTCAAAGCTAATATGTACAAAGTCTTCTCGGTCACCATGCTCACCAATCAACCAGTTGTGGCAACGCAGGGAGCGGGATTTGACAGAATCTTTCTCGAATAACCCACAGTTTAGCGTGACTCGGTGCAGATCCTCCAGTAATCCCTGCACATTCAGTCTTTCGTCGGCGGTATTCGAGTATTCCAATACAAGGTTCGGCATGTTACTTCCCTATTTCTGACCTTTGGGCGACAAGATATAGCAAGCCGGGAGGCAAATTCCGAGAAGTAATCTATTATTCTGTTTACTGGATCACTGACGTCACCCTTTGCGCTTGATTGCTCGGATGAGATATGAAAGCGATAAAGAAATGACCCCAATCATGATCTACATGAATTAATCTGTTATATTCTTTCGTAATCACGTTTATTTTTTACATTCGTTTTTTACAAACACTGATTTTGGAGAAAATCTCATGCGTCAACCTGTAGTTATGGGTAACTGGAAACTCAACGGCAGCAAAGCAATGGTAACTGAGCTGCTAACTGGCCTAAACGCTGAACTTGAAGGCGTAACTGGTGTAGACGTGGCGGTAGCTCCACCTGCGCTATACATCGACCTGGCAGAGCGCGTAATCGCTGAAGGCGGCAACAAGATCATCCTTGGTGCACAAAACACAGACCTAAACAACAGCGGTGCATTCACTGGCGACATGTCTCCAGAAATGCTTAAAGACTTTGGTGCTTCTCACATCATTATCGGTCACTCAGAGCGTCGTGAATACCACAACGAATCTGACGAGTTCATCGCTAAGAAATTTGCATTCCTAAAAGAGAACGGCCTGAAGCCAGTTTTCTGTATCGGTGAATCTGAAGCTCAAAACGAAGCGGGCGAAACTGAAGCAGTTTGTGCACGTCAAATCAATGCAGTGATCGACGCGTACGGTGTTGAAGCACTAAACGACGCTATCATCGCATACGAGCCAATCTGGGCTATCGGTACTGGTAAAGCAGCGACAGCTGAAGATGCACAACGCATCCACGCTTCTATCCGTGCGCTAATCGCAGAGAAAGACGCAGCAGTTGCTGAGCAAGTTATCATCCAGTACGGTGGTTCTGTTAAGCCAGAAAACGCTGAAGCATACTTCTCACAACCAGACATCGACGGTGCTCTAGTTGGTGGTGCATCTCTTGATGCTAAGAGCTTCGCAGCAATCGCTAAAGCAGCGGCGGCGGCAAAAGCTAAGTAATCGCTTATCGCATTACTAAAAAACAGGCTCATTCGAGCCTGTTTTTTTTATGCCTTCACGAAATGGAGACATAAAAAAACCGCGACTCAGGCCGCGGTTTATTGTCTCTAAAGTCAATTCGGTTTAGAACAACTCTTCTGCAACCTTAAACAGGTCATCGCGCACCGGACGCTTCATGTTCTCGATCGCGTCGATGATGTCATGGTGTACCAGCTGTTCTTTCTGGATACCAACACAACGACCACCCTGACCTTCCATTAGAAGGTGTACTGCATAGTTACCCATACGAGACGCTAGTACGCGGTCAAACGCGGTTGGACGACCACCACGTTGGATGTGACCAAGAACCGTCGCACGAGTTTCACGACCCGTTGCAGTTTCGATCTCTTTAGCCAGTTCGTTTGCATCCATCATAAGCTCAGTAAGCGCGATGATGGCGTGCTTCTTACCTTTCGCGATGCCGTCCTGAATGTTAGCAATTAACTGATCTTTATTTAGACCCGTTTCAGGCGTAATGATGTACTCACAGCCACCAGCGATTGCAGACATCAGTGTTAGGTCACCGCAGTGGCGGCCCATGATCTCAACAATAGAGATACGCTGGTGAGATGAAGAAGTGTCACGTAGACGGTCGATTGCATCGATAACTGTGTTTAGAGCGGTCAGATAACCAATCGTGTAATCTGTACCAGCGATATCGTTATCGATAGTACCCGGAAGACCGATACATGGGTAACCCATCTCTGTCAGCTTCTTAGCACCCATGTAAGAACCGTCACCACCGATAACAACAAGAGCATCGATACCGTGCTTCTTCAGGTTCTCGATCGCTTTTTCACGCACTTCCACTTCTTTAAATTCAGGGAAGCGTGCAGAACCTAAGAAAGTACCGCCACGGTTGATCACGTCAGAAACGCTTGAACGATCTAGCTTTTGGATACGGTCTTCGTAAAGACCCAGATAACCGTCGTATACACCGTATACTTCTAAATCCGCTGACAAAGCGGTACGAACTACGCCACGTACCGCAGCATTCATACCTGGTGCATCACCACCACTTGTCAAAACACCGATTTTCTTAATCATGCTCACCCTCGATTTTGGCAATCTAAATTTCAAATTTGAGTATGGCGCATATTTTGCGACATACGGAATTCTTGTTGTTGTCGCTACGATCTTCAGTGTGTTCCCCAAAACATCACTGACGTAACTTTATTACTTATGTAAGAGTATTACAGTTTATAAGATCAATTGCGTTGATTCACATCAGAATCGCACTTTTTTATCACGAGCCTTGATAATAGACAATCGCTTTTAACATTGCCATCAATGCTCACTGCCCTAATACGCCTTCAACCGGGCCCCTTCTCACCAGTCTTGCTCTTTTTGTTGTTTTTCTTCTGAAAGTACAACAGAGTAAGGATCTTGATGAATAATAACGTCAGCCTCGGGAAAAGCCTGCATAACCCTGGCTTCAGCCTGGTCGGCGATCTTATGAGCTTCAATCAAAGGCAAATGATCGTCCAACTCCAGATGTAACTGAATAAAACGCACTGGTCCTGACATGCGTGTACGCAATTGATGGACACCGAGCACCCCTTCCACCTCAGTGCACAGACGTCGGATGGTTACCAACTCCTCTTCAGGTAACTGGCGATCCAATAACGACTGTATTGCCTGATACGCCATCTTGATAGCACTGATCAGAATAAAGACACCAATTGCAACAGCGAATACCGAGTCCGCCTGACCAATTCCATACCAGCTCAGCCCCAGCGCAACCATAATGGCTGCATTCATATAGAGGTCTGTCTGATAATGCAATGAATCTGCTGCGATAGCCTGACTGCCCGTTTTGCGCACGACATGTTTTTGAAACGCCACAAGACCCGAGGTGGCAATCAATGCAAATAAACTGACATAAATCCCTAATTCGGGTGAGTTCAGTTCATGAGGTCTGAAAAAGCGATCCACCCCGTTCAGAATCAGGAAACAGGCAGAACCAGAAATAAACATCGCCTGAGCCAGTGCGGCCAGCGATTCGGCTTTACCATGACCAAAGGTATGTTCTTTGTCAGCCGGTTGCAGGGAATAACGCACCACCAGAAGATTGACAAAGGAGGCGGCAATATCCAGCAGAGAGTCGATCAATGAGGCCAGTAAACTCACTGATCCTGTCACCCACCAAGTGATCACTTTGGCAATAAGAAGAATGGTAGCAACGGTCGTCGCTGCCCATGCAGCTGTCGTCACTAACTTAGCGTAATTGTCCTTGGTCATGCTTGCGCTCGTTCCTTGACGTCATTTCAAAATACTCTGCAAGTATACTGATAAATAGTGACATGAATAGAAAAAAGCCGCGTGAATAACTGAGGAAATGGTGACAAAAGCTTACTCCAACTCGAACACACAACAAGTGAAGCGTTGGGATTTTAGCGAAATGGCCCCATTATTTTTATTGTTCAAAATAAAAAACCACGAACATAATACCAGTTCGTGGTCTTTAGGGATTTATTCTGCCTGGCGCGCTGTGTTACTGGGCAGAGCGTTTCTCCGCGCGTGATTCTATTTTTGCCAAGCAGTTCTCCATACGCTCTTGCTGCAACTGCTTAAACTTCTCTTTTTGCTCTGGAGTAAGAATATTTAACATCTCATGTTGTTTCTCCAATATCTTAACTCGGCGTTCGGTTTGCTGTTGAACCATTTCGGCCGCTAAAGCATTGGCAGCGTCGGCGTTAAAACTATCAGCTAATACCAGTGATTGCATCTTTTGGTGACGCGCCTGCATTTCTGCTTTCTTAGTCGCGAAATCCCCGGCAAACTGGCCACGCATATCATCGCGACTTTGTTGGCGAAGCTGTTTCATTTGCTCTTTTTGTGCGTCAGTCAAATCCAGGTCGCGGAATATGCGCTTACCGTCAAATCCACCACACATACCTTCACCACCTTTGCCATGATGACCACCCTTGCCACCACCATACGCCAGTGCACTTGCTGAACCCAGAGCGAGAGGAAGAACCGTTGCAGCGATAACCAGTTTCTTAGAAAATTTCATAATCTTTACCTTTATGTGATTCATACCATGGCTGCCTCTGCAGCGCTTGAGTATAGAATAGGGACTGATGAGTAAAGGAACGTACAGTGAGCGTAAATAATCGTAAAGATAGCTTTTTCTGGTAGTGAAAGCTTTATTATTACAAGGCAACGCGCATTTAAGAGGCAACCTATGGCACACATTCTTATCATTGATGACGACACAGAACTGACCAGTTTGTTAAAAGACATATTGAGCTTTGAAGGGTTTGAGGTCTCGGAAGCCAATGATGGCATAGCAGGTTTGGAGACGATGAGCGATGGCATCGATCTGGTGTTAATGGATGTCATGATGCCCCGACTTAATGGCATGGATACACTCAAGAAACTCCGAGAATCGTGGGAAACTCCGGTATTGATGCTCACGGCAAAAGGCGAAGAAATCGATCGAGTTATCGGCCTTGAACTGGGTGCTGATGACTACCTGCCGAAACCGTTCAGTGATCGGGAGCTACTAGCTCGCATTAAGGCGATTCTGCGCAGAACTCAGACAAAGCCCGACAAACATCACTCCGATAGCCTTAATTTCGATGATATTGAGGTGTTTCCCGGTAAGCAAGAGGCTCTGTGTCAGGGACAACTGCTCGACCTGACCACGACGGAATTCGCTCTACTGCACTACTTTATTCAGCATCCTGGAGAAACTCTGACTAAAGAATCTTTAAGTTTAGATGTGCTGGGCAAACGACTCTCAGCGTTTGATCGTGCTGTGGACATGCATGTTTCGAACCTGCGTAAAAAACTGCCGGAAAGGCCTGACGCCAAACCACGCATCAAGACACTGCGTGGCCGTGGCTACTTATTGGTGAAGGAGTAGTCATGAAGCTGCCGAAGATCACCAGTCTCTACGGGCGAATATTCGCTATCTTCTGGTTTACCATGCTACTGGTTCTCATTGCGGTACTTTCTTTGCCACATTTGGATCCGCGCATCGCGAAAGAGATCTCAGGCGAGCCCTTGCAGCAGATACTGTCTCTAAGAGATCGTGTCGAACAGCGCTTTTCAAATCAAACCCATTTGAGTCGGATCATTTATCAGCTAGATAGCGCTGACGCGGAACGTACTCACATGAACAGAAAGCCGCAGACACCCAGACTGTTTCTTGCCGACAAGGAAGGCAACATTCTCAGTACCCGTAAGCATGAAGACTTTAAGGTCAAGGCACTCAAAAACTTTATTACATCCGTAGATAATCCTGAAACGCCAATGCAAAAGCTGTATGGCCGGTATATGTTAGCCGGTCCTCTGCCGATTGAACTGGCTAATCAAGAACTCTATCTGTATGTTGGCCTGCGCTGGAATCAACCGCCACCTTTTTTGTTACGCATGTTCGATAGGCCGTTTCAGTTGTTGTTCGCGGTGATGGCGGTCAGCACCCCGCTATTGTTGTGGCTGGCCTGGGCTTTGAGTCAACCCGCCCGACGCCTGGAGCGGGCGGCGAAACGCGTGGCGAATGGTGAGTTCAAGCCGGATCCCGATCTTGAAAAAGGCACCTCCGAGTTCAGGCAAGCTGGCAGCAGCTTCAACCAAATGGTCCTCGCGGTCAATCAAATGATTTCCGGTCAACAACGCCTGTTGTCTGATATTTCTCATGAATTACGTTCCCCCCTCACCCGGCTCAGAATGGCTACAGCTCTGGCGACACGTAAACAAGGGGACAGTCCCGAGTTACTGCGCATCGATACCGAAGCCCAAAGGCTTGAGCAGATGATTGGTGAGTTGCTGGAACTGTCACGAATGAATACCGACAACCATGTCGCACGCGAGGTACAACCGGCCAGCAGCCTTTGGGAGGAGATTTTCAACGATGCTCAATTCGAAGCCGAACAACTTGGAAAACGCCTGCAATTTACTTCAATTCCAGACGTACATGTCGCGGGTAATCCAAAGCTATTAATGAGTGCAATTGAAAACATTGTGCGTAATGCCATTCGTTATGGCCAGTCCCGCATTGAAATCCAACTGACCACAACTAAAGATAAGCTGCTCATTGATGTGGAAGATGACGGCTCAGGTGTCCCAGATGAAGAACTTCAGGACATCTTCAGGCCGTTTTACCGCGTCTCAACCGCGCGCGATCGAGACTCCGGCGGTACCGGCCTCGGGCTCGCGATCACCCAGACCGCCATCTTGCAGCACAGTGGCAAGATTGAAGCCTCCAGAAGTCCGCTAGGGGGATTAAAAATGCATGTTGAGCTGCCGTTGTAGTCTGGACGTCAAACTGGTCTACACTCATTGTGGTAATATCGGCACCTTAGCTCAACATACACGATAGAGAATCCACCAGATGAAGATTTTCAGTAATTTCGAAAGCGGCAATATTCAGGTCGTCAAAGCGGACAGCCCAGACGACATTCAAGTTCGCATTGTCAGTGACAATCAGTCCGAATTTTACCAATGGTTCCATTTCCGTCTGGAAACACAGGCGGAAATGGCACACACCATCAAACTGCTCGAGCTAGCGAAATCGGCCTACCCTGAAGGATGGAAGGGGTATGACGTCGTTGCTTCTTATGATCGTGAAGAATGGTTCCGCATTCCTTCCGAGTTTGACGGTGACGTCCTGACTTTCCACGTTCTGCCCGAACGCGGTTCGATGTACTTCGCTTACTTCGCCCCCTACAGTTATGACCGCCATCAGGACTTGCTCCATATGGCGCAAAATGAACATCACTGTACGCTGGAGACATTGGGGCACACTCTCGATGGTCACGATATGTCATTACTGACATTCGGTGAACCTGAACCCGGTAAGAAGAACATTTGGATTATCGCACGCCAGCACCCAGGAGAGACCATGGCAGAATGGTTCATGGAAGGCATGATCCAGCGACTGGTTGATGACACCGACACCACCGCGCAGGCGCTACTCGAACAGGCCGTACTCTATGTGGTACCGAATATGAACCCAGATGGTAGCATTCGAGGTCATTTGAGAACCAACGCCATCGGAGTCAACCTCAATCGAGAGTGGCAGTCACCTTCGATGGAGAAAAGCCCAGAGGTCTATCTAGTACGTGAACGCATGCTGCAAACTGGTGTCGACATGTTTTTGGATATTCACGGTGATGAGGCCATCCCCTACAATTTTGCCGCAGGCTCCGAGGGCATTCCTTCTTACGATAAACGTCACGCCGACCTTGAAAGCACATTCAAGCAGGCGCTGCTGACCGTGACCCCCGAATTCCAGGATGATTATGGTTATGACAAAGATGAAGCGGGTAAAGCCAATTTGACCGTCGGCTCAAACTGGGTAGCAGAGCAGTTCCGCTGCCTGTCCTATACCATCGAAATGCCGTTTAAAGACAACAACAATTATCCAGATCCGCTTTATGGCTGGTCTCCAGAGCGCAGCATCAAGTTTGGCCACGACATGCTCGCCGCTACCCTGGTTGTGACGAACAAACTCTAAAGCAGCCAAACCCGAGCGCACGCCTGATGTGCGCTTTTTTTTGCGGTGTCAGATCGCTACCCTTGGCTCACTTTCAATGGCAGTTCGGGTATACTAAGGCATGACTCAAATTTATTAGAACGACGCTATGTTTGATATTGCTCTGTACGAGCCAGAAATTGCACCCAATACCGGTAATATAATCCGACTTTGTGCCAATTGTGGGGCTAACTTGCACCTAATTGAGCCACTTGGATTTGACTTGGAAGAGAAAAAAGTACGCCGAGCGGGACTCGACTACCATGATCTTGCCCGAGTAAAGCGCCATAAAAATTACACCGCCTTTCTTGCTTACCTGAAGGAAAATAACCCGGACTATCGTTTGTTTGCCTGCACCACAAAAACCACTGGACACCACACGGATGCACAATATCAGCAAGGTGATGTGCTGTTATTTGGCCCAGAAACTCGCGGCCTGCCTGCAGAGATCATCGAAAGTCTACCGATGGAGCAGCGCATTCGCATTCCGATGATGCCGGATGCCCGCAGTCTCAACCTGTCGAATGCTGTCGCCATCATAGCGTATGAAGCGTGGCGCCAATTCGGATTTGACGGGGCAATCTAAGCCCTGTTTGCCAATAACAAACCGCCTTTATTAACTAAAGGCTTAAATAACAGGCAATAAAAAACCCAGCACTAGGCTGGGTTTTCAATACGTAACAAGAAGAAACTTATCAATTACTTGATTTTAGCTTCTTTGTACATAACGTGTTGGCGAACAACTGGATCAAACTTTTTGATCTCAAATTTGCCTGGCATGTTACGCTTGTTCTTGTCAGTTGTGTAGAAGTGACCAGTACCTGCAGAAGATACTAGACGAATTTTCTCACGAATGCCTTTAGCCATTGCTTAATTCCTCTTATACGTTCTCGCCACGAGCACGGATATCAACAAGAACAGCATCGATGCCTTTCTTATCAATAATACGCATACCCTTAGCGGTCAGACGTAGTTTAACAAAGCGTTTTTCGCTTTCTACCCAGAAACGATGAGTTTGTAGGTTCGGCAGAAAACGACGCTTGGTAGCATTTCGTGCGTGTGAACGGTTGTTACCCGTTACAGGACGCTTACCAGTTACTTGGCATACTCGGGACATGAATGTCTTCTCCAAATCGTTTCAGCTCGATATCAACCTTGGTGGCCGAACCTCAATTATAAGAGGCCATAACCATTATGGAGTACCCATACAAGGCTATCAAAGGTCGCGCATTATACTAACTTGACATGCATTGCTCAAGACCCGAACAGATCCTTTTTTAAGGATTTGCTGATCTTTTTCACTTTGAGCTGATGTTGGTTGATAATTTAGTGCGCGAATCATAGCAGAAAATCACCAAAACAAAAGCTCTGTATCACAGTTATTACAATAAAAAATACATTCTCCTGCCAAAGATGCTAAATCCACCCTCTTTCGGCAAACGACACCACCTCCCCGTCACCCACAACAAAATGGTCAAGAATGCGGATATCCACCAGCGACAGCGCATCAGCCAATCGTCGCGTGATCCTTCGGTCAGCCTGACTGGGCTCAGCGATTCCTGAGGGGTGGTTGTGAGCGAGAATAACCGATGCGGCATTATGCTGCAGCGCTCGCTTGACGACTTCTCTGGGATAAACCGATGCGGCATCAATAGTGCCTTCAAACATTATCTCGTCCGCAATGACCCGATTCTGATTGTCCAGAAACAAAACATAGAAAGCTTCTCTGTGCCTGTCGCGTAGCATCGCCAGCAGGTAATGACGGGTATGTTGTGGACTGTTCAGACCATCACCTCGCTGCAGTCGCTCCGACAAATAGCGCTGACTCATCTCCAAAACGGCCTGAAGCTGCACATATTTGGCCAACCCCAGCCCCTTATGTTGACAAAACTCATGCTGGGACGCCGAAAATAATGCTCGTAAAGAGCCAAACTCAGCGAGCAGACGGTCCGCCAGTTGCAGTACATTCATACCTTTTGTGCCTGTGCGCAGAAAAATTGCCAGCAACTCGGCATCACTAAGCGCCTGACTGCCTCTATTTATTAGCTTCTCACGGGGTAGTGATTCTGCCGGTAGATGTTTTAACACCATCACTCAGCCTGACTCGCTGCAAATACATTGTCTGCTTTATTACCTATATTATGACAAAAGATACAGTGACAAGGCCCGAGAGTGAGAGCCAGGTGGTTTAACGCAGTAACTTGGTTGTTTGTCAGTGTCTAGCCCCCATGTCCCCTTGAAACTGGCGAGGAAGGTGCGCATTTGATATCTTAGCCGCAGCAAAAGTTAAGGAGCGGGTTATGCAAACATTGGTGGGGAAAAAAATCCTTCTGGGTATCAGCGGTGGCATTGCCGCCTATAAATGCGCAGAACTCACTAGGCGACTAATCGAACGTGGCGCTGAAGTTCAGGTCGTCATGACTAAAGCAGCAAAAGAATTTATCACGCCACTGACTATGCAGGCGGTCTCTGGAAGACCGGTCTCTGATAGTTTGCTCGATCCGGCCGCGGAAGCTTCAATGAGCCACATTGAGTTAGCTAAGTGGGCCGATTTGGTGCTTCTGGCTCCGGCTACCGCCGATTTGATTGCCCGCATGTCTGCTGGCATGGGCAATGATCTGCTGACAACACTGGTCTTGGCTAGCGATGCGCCTATCGCGGTCTCCCCTGCAATGAACCAGCAGATGTATCTCAATGTCGCTACACAAGAAAACATCGCAACCCTATCACGTCGCGGCATGATGATATGGGGGCCTGCCGCTGGAGAGCAGGCCTGCGGAGACATTGGCCCGGGTCGAATGCTTGAACCCATGCAGTTAGTGGAGAAGTGTGAGGCGTTCTTTGCCCCCAAGCCGCTAATCGGCAAATCGGTCGTAATCACAGCCGGCCCCACCCGAGAAGCCATTGATCCAGTGCGCTACATTTCCAATCACAGTTCCGGGAAAATGGGATTTGCGCTTGCATTAGCCGCTCGTCAATTGGGCGCCGACGTCACACTAATCGCCGGTCCGGTTGCTCTGACCGCCCCACAAGGCGTGAAGAGAGTCGACGTTATCAGCGCCCAGCAAATGTACGATGCTGCTCTGGAGCACGCGGTCACCCACGACGTCTTCATTGGTTGCGCGGCCGTTGCCGATTATCGCCCGCTCAGCGTGGCTGATCAAAAAATCAAAAAGACCACCGACAATGACGACATGCAGATATCGATGATTAAAAATCCAGATATCATAGCATCCGTGGCAACGCTGACTGAATCGCGCCCATTTACCGTTGGCTTCGCTGCGGAAACGCAAGAGGTCGAGGCTTACGCTCTGGACAAACTGCAACGTAAGAATCTGGATATGATTTGTGCAAATGATGTTTCAGTTGAGGGACAGGGCTTTAACAGTGACTCAAATGCGATTACCGTTTACTGGAAAGGCGGTCAGAAACCGCTTGGCAGTGCAACGAAAACGGACTTAGGTCGTGAAATCCTACTAAGCATTTCAGAGCACCTTACGCAAGCATAGACGTCACCGTAATACCTGCGGTATCGTCACCACTTGCTCAGGCCTGCCATCAGGCCGATGCTTGTATACTTTCGCTCACAGTGGATAGATTGTTACACAGTTCAATCATTTAGCACGTTGAACTGTGTAGATAAAAAGTGCTTAGGTACACTAACAGATCTACTCATGGGCGTTGTCGTGCTCAATTTGGCATGCAGTAATCAAAAGGAAGAGGATTTATGTCCGCTACGAAAAAGTCGAATAGAAAAGAGGAGATCCTGCAGGCTCTCGCACAGATGCTGGAATCCAACGAAGGCACCTCTCGCATCACCACCGCAAAGCTGGCTAAGCAAGTGGGTGTGTCCGAAGCAGCGCTCTATCGTCATTTTCCCAGCAAAGCGAGAATGTTTGAAGGACTTATCGAGTTCATTGAAGAGTCTCTCATGTCACGAATCAATCGTATCCTTGATGAAGAGAAAGATACCCTCACTCGCATTCGTCTTGTGCTCCAACTCATCCTGGTTTTCTCAGAACGAAATCCAGGACTCAGTCGTATCTTGTCAGGCCACGCTCTGATGTTTGAGAATGAACGATTACGTGAGCGAATTAATCAGCTTTATGAAAGAATTGAGACATCTTTACGTCAAATTCTGCGTGAGCGCAAAATTCGCGAAGGAAAGAGTTTTCCGGTTGACGAGAAAATCCTTGCTGCGCAATTATTAGGTCAAGTCGAAGGCAGTCTGAACCGCTTCGTTCGCTCTGATTTTAAATACACACCAACGTCCACCTTTGATGAGTACTGGTCGTTGTTGAAACTACAGTTACAATAAAAGTCTAATGAAAATTGATAAAAAGCCGGCTTTCACCCTATCCCTGCTGCACCCCAAATACTGGGGTGTCTGGATGGGTTTTGGTTTTCTCGCACTGCTAGTCAACCTGCTCCCTTATCCGCTGCTCTATAAAATGGGGCGGGGACTAGGCAAGTTTGGTATGCGCTTCGGACAGAAACGAGCTGGGGTGGCTCGCCGCAACCTGGAACTCGCCTTTCCAGATAAAACCGAGCAGGAACTCGACGCCTTCGTTGAAGAGAATTTTAAGAACTCGGGTATGGCCCTGATTGAAACCGGGATCACCTGGTTCTGGCCAACCTGGCGCTTCAAACGCATTTTGATTGCCAAAGATCTCAGTGCCCTGAAAAAACATCAAGCGGATGGCAAAGGGGTGCTACTGTGTTGTGTGCACGCCCTCAACCTGGAGGTCACCGCCCGCGCCTACGCGGTACTGGGGCTTCCCGGATACGGAGCATACCGACCACACAGTAACCCCGCTTATGAGTTCATTCAGTATCGAGGTCGTACACGAAACGGCAATAAACTGATTTACCGAACCGATCTAAAAACCATGATTCGCGTAATGCGTCAGGGTCACCGTCTGTTCTACCTGCCCGATCAGGACTATGGTCACAACAAGTCGGTGTTTGTACCGTTTTTTGCGGTCGAAGAAGCCTGTACGACTACAGGTACCAGCATCTTAGCCTACACTAGCAAATGTGCTATCGTCCCGGGTTCTGGATTCCGCAACCTGGACGGCAGGTATGAAATCATCGCCAACCAATCCATTGAAGATGAATATCCTAAGAAAGATGAAGTGGCCGCAGCGGCTTATATGAATCGCTTTGTGGAGCAAACCATACTGCTGGCACCGGAACAATGGTTATGGATGCACAAGCGTTTTAAGTCGCTTCCTGATAAAACCCTCACTGACTCAAGGTATCACTAAGCTCAAAGGTTATGAATGAGTAATCAAGACCATATCGACAAAAATCTCTATAACCCTCGCTTTCAGTGGGCGTTCTTACATCCGAAGCATTGGGGCACCTGGCTTGGCATCCTATTGGCGGTCTTTTTGGCATTTGTGCCACCCCGGCTAAGAGACAAGTTCGCTCGCTCTATCTCTGGCATCATCGTCAATAAAAACGGTCGTGTAGTAAGGCGCACACGCCTTAACCTGCAGAAGTGTTTTCCAGAAAAGTCCGAGCAAGAGATCCAACAGATTGTTGAAGAGACCTTCGCCAAAGCGGGTCAATACTTGTTGGGATATTCAGAGTTTTTGATTCGTTCCACTAAACACAATCAACAACGTGGCGTCATGATTGGCGAGGAGAACCTGATGCCACTGCTGGATGCAGGTGAGAACGTCATCATCCTGGCTCCTCACGCATGGGCGGTAGACTATCCGGCGGTCATGCTCGCCGCTCAAGGTTACAAAGTGGCGACCATTATGAAACCACAAAACAACCCGATTGGCGACTGGCTGATGCATGTACAACGTATGCAATACGGTGGCCGTATTTTTGCTCGTAGTGCCGGGGTGAAACCATTCGTACGCTCCATCAAAGATGGCTACATCGGATATTGGCTACCGGACGAGGACCATGGCCCACAAAACTCGGTTTTTGTGCCTTTCTTTGCCACAGAAAAAGCCACGTTAAAAGGCTTTGGCAAAATGTCTCGTTTGTCGCGGGCGAAAGTGGTGCCAGTGTTGCCGGCCTATAACGACAAAACCAGCAAATATGAAGTGCATATTCTGCCTGCTATCGACAATTTCCCAACCGGGGATGAAGAGCAAGATGCACGTGCGATGAATAAAGCGATTGAAGATTTGCTACGAGATAAACCAGAACAGTACATGTGGAACTTATACCTTCTCGAAACCCAGCGTGATGGTGTTCGTATCTACGACAACATTTAACCGTTGACGGAATAGCTAAAACGCTTGCTTCGGCAGGCGTTTTTTTAGCGCTGACAATGGGCGCAGAAAAAGGTATTTCTTTGCCCAATTTTCATCTGCTGTATTGGCTCACCGCAGACATGACAAGCTTCCTTAGCCCGACCATAAACCTGTAATTCCTGAGCAAAATAGCCGGGTTTTCCGTCGGTTTGAGAGAAATCTTTTAGCGTCGTTCCTCCCTGCGCGATGGCCTGTGCCAATACCTGTTTGATATCCGTCACCAGTTGCTGCCATTGTGGTTTTGATATCTTGCAGGCTGGTGTTGTGGGATGAATAGCAGCACTGAACAGAGACTCGCAGGCATAAATGTTCCCCACACCGACCACATTGGCGTTATTCATAATAAATGTCTTAATGGCGACACGTTTATTCTGAGCCCGTTCCATCATCCAGTCAGCTGAAAATGCATCAGTTAAAGGTTCTGGCCCGCAGTGTTCTAAAAGCTCATGAGACTCACCAGGAGCACACCACAACCAGGCACCAAAGCGACGAGGATCGTTGTAGCGCATCACTTTGCCGTTCTTCAATACCAAATCAACGTGATCGTGTTTATCAGGGGCCGGAGGGTCATCCAGAACCCTGAGACTGCCAGACATACCAAGGTGAACAATGGCAACACCCTTAGGAGTCTCGATCAACAGGTACTTAGCGCGCCTGCGGATCGCAGTGATCGGTTGCCCGTGAAGTTGATGTATTTCTTCTGGGATGAGCCAGCGCAATTGACGCTGACGGACCACGATCTCACTAATAGTTTGATCCAGTAAATGCGGACTGATTCCTAAGCGTGAGACTTCAACTTCTGGTAATTCTGGCATAATAAGCAAACTAATTATTGGAGTGAGTAGGCATTAGACTACTGCCTTCAAAGCTGACTGCAACCCATTGTTCATCATAAGTGCTCAGCAGCCAGAACTGGTCAAACGGATACGCCGTTATTCGTTGTGGCTCCTCAAGTTGTTGATACCAAACTTCTATCGTCATGGGATCTCTGAAAGCAGGCTTGAGCTTTTGATACGTTTCAGTATCAATCGGAGTGCCCTGAATACCAATCCAACGCGCTACCACATTGTGCGCTTCATGGTTCCATTTTTGAGGGATCGCCTGCCAGACGCCATCAACGAGATAAAACTGAATGCCAGCGTAATTGATCTCGATAGGATCCGCGTCCGGATTAAGCACAAACCCCTGCGATGACACCGGCTCTGCCTGAATCAGATACTGTTTGATCAAATCGGGGGCGGCCATCAACATCATAAACAATGCAATAGCAGCAATAAGAACTGTATTCCAGCGGCGCCGGGTGAGTCTGAATCGGGTCAACATAGAGATCAGTTTAGTTTGTTCTGGTCATCATCATCCTTGCGCTCAAACTCTCCTTCAAAGGTATTCCCCCCATCCTGATGCCTGTCAAACGGTCCGCGCTGAAACGGATCATTGCCATGGAAACCACCTTGATGGAATCCACCAGACACGGTTTTCACCACCATTTTACTCATTAGGTATTGAGCAATCGCCGCTCTTGGCGCTGGAAGTAGCACCACCATACCGAGCGCATCGGTCATAAAGCCTGGTGTCAGAAGCAAAACCCCTGATACCGCCAGCATCACACCTTCCAGGATTTGCTGGGCTGGCATTTCGCCTTGTTGCAGCCGGGTTTGCACCGACATTATGGTTTGCAGTCCCTGGCTTCTGACCAAAGACGCGCCGACAAAGGCCGTTAGCAAGACTAATCCGATCGTCGGCCAAAGGCCTAAAAAGCCACCGACTTGAATAAACAGTCCGATCTCGATGATCGGCACAAAAATAAACAGTAATAAAAGAATCGGAAACACAGTGTCCTCCTTGGTTTGATGTCAGTTTACGCCTACCTCGAACCAAACCACAAATAAATTGCTCAGTTTCGACCGCTGACCGCACAAATTTCTGGTCTAGCAGAGTAAAAACACCACTAAATCCATGAATTTATTTGAGGGCAATCGCATCCCTGACCTCAGAGGAAACAATCTGCAAAATTTAGGTGAAAAAGGTGATCTGGCTACTATTTTTATGTGCTACTTTGAGTAATATGTACCTCATAAGTCAGGACGTAACAAATAGCCAATTATTCTGGCGAATGGATTCTTAAAACAGATTTGGCACAAGAAACTGTCATTAACGCAGAACAAATATCTAAGGATCCAAAATATGGCTACAACCACTATCGCTCCTTCTGTAGCAAATCAAGCCACTCGTATTGAAGAAGATCTATTAGGCCAACGTCATGTCCCGGCGGATGCTTACTATGGCATTCACACGCTGCGCGCTATCGAAAACTTTAATATCTCTAATGTCACCATTTCTGATGTGCCCGATTTTGTGCGTGGCATGGTGATGACTAAAAAAGCCGCCACACTTGCCAACAAAGAACTGGGAGTAATCCCAAAAGATATCGCCCAATACATCATTCAGGCGTGTGACGTTATTCTTGAAACAGGCAAATGCATGGATCAGTTCCCGTCGGATGTGTTCCAGGGAGGAGCAGGCACATCGGTAAATATGAACACCAATGAAGTCATCGCTAACGTGGCGCTGGAGTTGATGGGGAAAGAGAAAGGGCAATATGAATTCATCAACCCGAATGATCATGTCAACAAGAGCCAATCCACCAACTGTGCCTATCCGACGGGCTTCCGCATTGCCGTGTTTAACAGTGTGCGCAAACTGATTGATGCCATCGAGTATCTGAAAGGCGCCTTCGAGGACAAGAGCCAAGAATTCTCAACCATTCTGAAGATGGGCCGTACTCAGCTTCAGGATGCGGTGCCTATGACCGTTGGGCAAGAATTCCACGCATGGGCGGTCACGCTGAATGAAGAAATTCGTAATCTCGATTACACCTCTAAACTCCTTCTGGAAGTCAACCTGGGAGCAACGGCGATCGGCACCGGCCTTAATGCCGCAGAGGGTTACCAGGAACTGGCTGTGAAACATCTGGCACGGGTGACAGGACTGGAATGTGTACCTGCAGAAGATCTTATCGAAGCGACCTCTGACTGTGGCGCCTACGTCATGACGCACGGCGCACTGAAACGCCTGGCGGTAAAACTGTCGAAAATCTGTAATGATCTGCGTCTGCTTTCTTCCGGCCCACGTACTGGCCTTAACGAGTTGAACCTGCCGGAACTGCAGGCGGGCTCATCCATCATGCCAGCCAAAGTTAACCCGGTAGTACCAGAAGTGGTTAACCAGGTTTGTTTCAAAGTCTTAGGCAACGACAACACCATTTCGTTTGCTGCCGAAGGTGGCCAGTTGCAACTCAATGTGATGGAACCCGTCATTGCACAAAGCATGTTCGAATCACTCGACATCCTGAAAAACGCGTGCATTAACCTGCGCGACAAATGCATAGACGGTATCACGGTCAATAAAGAAGTATGCGAAGGCTACGTATACAACTCCATTGGTATCGTCACTTATCTCAACCCATACATTGGTCATCATGAAGGTGATGTCGTCGGAAAAATCTGTGCGGAAACCGGTAAGAGTGTCAAAGAAGTGGTACTCGAACGCGGCCTCCTAACGGAAGAAGAGCTGGATGACATCTTCTCGGTAGACAACCTGATGAAACCTCAGTATAAAGCCAAGCGCTACGAGTAATTGCATTCAAAGGCTCCCTTTTGGGGAGCCTTTTTAGTGGTCACTTTTCCCCTTTAAAGATTTTATAAAATACAAACAACACGATTTAAACATGCTCTCTATCTTTATTACATCACTATCAGGATAAGAGCTTTAAACGAGGATTTACTATGGTTGCTATTGAACTCGCCGTCGTACTGCTGTTTATTTATTTAGGCGCACGTATTGGCGGTATTGGAATTGGTTTGGCCGGTGGTGCTGGTGTGATTATGCTGTCCCTGGTTTTAGGTGTGCCTACAAGTCAGGCCTATATTCCTGTCGACGTCATCTTGATCATCATGTCAGTCATCACTGCCATCGCGGCCATGCAGGTTGCAGGGGGCATGGACTGGCTGGTCCAAATTGCAGAAGACTTTCTGCGTAAACATCCGGAAAGAATCACCTTTTACGCTCCCATTGTCACTTTCTTGATGACCCTGATGGCGGGTACTGGTCACACCGCATTCTCTACACTGCCTGTTATCGCCGAAGTAGCGAAAGGTCAGGGTGTCCGCCCTTCACGTCCACTTTCTATTGCAGTTGTCGCTTCTCAAATCGCCATCACGGCATCGCCGATTTCAGCCGCCGTAGTTGCCTTTGCCGCAATGCTGGCGCCTATGGGTGTGGATTACCTGACACTCCTTGCTGTATGCATTCCAACCACATTCATCGCCTGCATGGTTGGCGCGTTTGTTGCTAACTTTATGGGCAGCGAACTGAAAGATGATCCTGTCTATCAAGAGCGTCTGGCTCATGGTCTGATCAAGTTGAATACCGCCCAGAAACGCGAGATCCTGCCGACCGCAAAGACAGCGACGTTCATCTTCCTTGGTGCCATCGCGTTTGTTGTCTGTTATGCCGCTGCTATCTCGGGCTCTATCGGACTGATTGAAGACCCTGCACTTGGCCGAAATGAAGCCATTATGACGGTCATGTTGGCTGCTGCAGCACTCATTACAGTTGTCACCAAAATTGAAGCGGATCAGATCCCGTCAGCGGCGACTTTCCGTTCAGGTATGACCGCCTGTGTCTGTGTACTTGGCGTGGCCTGGCTTGGTTCAACGTTTGTCAACGCACACGTTGATGGCATCAAAGAACTGGCGGGTGCGCTGCTGGAAGACTATCCATGGATGCTGGCCTTGGTTCTGTTCTTTGCCTCTATGTTGCTCTACTCTCAAGGTGCGACCACCGTTGCACTCATGCCAGCAGCGCTGGCCATCGGTGTCGCGCCCCTCACTGCTGTCGCGTCATTTGCCGCGGTGAGCGCACTGTTTGTCCTTCCTACATACCCGACTTTGTTGGCCGCAGTAGAAATGGATGATACTGGCTCAACCCGCATTGGCAACTATGTGTTCAACCACCCATTCTTTATTCCGGGTGTTGTGACCATTGCCACTTCAGTGACTCTTGGTTTTGTGTTCGGTGGCATACTGATCAGCTAAGTAGTACTTTACTCGTCGAACTTGAGAGCCACGGACTTCGTGGCTCTTTTTTTATATCAATGAAACAAATCTGCCTGTTTTCCTGTCTTAAGTTAATATAACCTCAATATATTGCCGTTTCCGTTGCCAGATTTTTATGATGAGACTCTTTAACCGAATTCTTCTGCTATTGCTCGTTATTCTCTCGACGCCAAGTTGGGCGATTTTTGGCAATGCCGACACCAAACCTGCTTTTAACCCTAGCGCTGCCAATAGCTTTGTGGCCGTAGACGAGGCGTTTCCAATGAACGCCTACCAGCAGGGTAATCGTGTGTTTATTGACTGGCAGGTAAAAGACCAGTATTACCTGTATCAGGATCGCATCACCATCAGCGGAGAGAACGTCACTGTTGGCGATATTGAAATGATCGACGGTGAACCCTATCACGATGAGTTCTTTGGCGACGTGAACATCTACACTCAACCACTGTTCGTCGAAGTACCACTTAGCAACTATCAGGAAGGTGCCCGTCTTCTGGTTCAGTATCAAGGGTGTGCCAAAGCAGGCTTCTGCTACCCACCTGAAACCCGGATAATTGACATTACCCCCTTCAGCTTTGAAGACGCCGTTGCCCTGGGCACAGATAGTGCTGTTCGCAGCAACAATCAACCTTCTTCCACCGCTCCCGTCACCAGAGACAGCGAACTGACTGACAGACTGGCACAAAACTGGTGGACACCGGCTCTGTTTTTACTGCTTGGCATTGGTCTGGCCTTTACCCCATGTGTTCTTCCTATGTATCCAATTCTTACCAGCATCGTGTTGGGAGGAGGAAAACGCAGTCATAAGCAGGCACTGGGATTATCTCTGGTATACGTTCAAGGCATGGCGCTCACCTATACCCTGCTCGGACTGGTAGTAGCATCTGCGGGTATGCAATTTCAGGCCGCGATGCAACACCCTTACGTGCTAATTGGTCTGAGTATCCTCTTCGTTACGCTCGCTCTTTCAATGTTTGGGCTCTACACGCTGCAATTACCTAGTGGAATGCAAACCTGGCTAAACAACCTCAGCAACAAACAAAAAGGCGGTAACCTAATCGGTGTCTTTAGTATGGGTGCCATATCTGGACTCGTCTGCTCCCCGTGCACGACCGCGCCTTTATCTGGCGCTTTGCTGTACGTTGCGCAGAGTGGCGATCTGCTCACCGGTGGCATCGCTCTGTACGCATTGGCGCTGGGGATGGGTATCCCCCTTATCGCCGCCGCTGTTTTTGGTAACAGGCTGTTACCGAAAGCAGGCAACTGGATGGAACGCATCAAGGTGCTTTTCGGTTTTGTGTTGTTAGCCGCCCCTATTTTCCTACTCGAACGTCTGCTGCCAGAATTCTGGAGCAGTGTATTGTGGTCGATGCTGGGTGTTACCGCGTTTAGTTGGTTATACCATCAGAAAAACACGTTGCCATTCGGCGGTTGGAAGCAAAGCTGTGTGGGTATCATTGCCATTCTTGGCCTTTTTGCCTCAGCTCAGCCCTTACTCAACCACTGGCTTGGTGCACCTTCCTCCGTGGCCAGCAGTGAACAGACAATCCATTTTACCCGAGTCACTACTCTGGCTGAGCTGAATGTTGAACTTGAGCAAGCCAGACTGGCCGGTAAACCTGTCATGTTGGACTTTTATGCAGACTGGTGTGTGGCATGTAAAGAGTTTGAGAAATACACTTTCCATGATACCTCGGTAGAGCCGATGCTAAGCCAGTTTGTGTTGCTGCAAGCAGACGTCACCCGAAATCAACCAGAGGATATCGAACTACTGAAAGCCATGGATGTGTTGGGACTGCCAACCATCGAATTCTGGAATCGTTCAGGAGAACCGGTTTCACATGCTCGCCTGACCGGGTTTGTCCCTGCTGAGACTTTTTTGCAACATCTTAAAACTAACCAGCTGATTGACTAAAAAATTCGATTTTCATCAGAGTTTTGCATTGATTTGTTTGTTCACAGGCCCGAGTGAATCAATAATAGAAATTAACACTTTATTAATAAGTTGAGCTGTCATGGAACCGAGCTATACCATCATTATCGCGGATGACCACCCTCTGTTTAGAAATGCCCTATTTCAGTCAGTGCATATGGCGATAAGCGGTGCCAATCTTTTGGAAGCGGATTCACTGGAGTCTCTGCTAACGCTGTTGTCAAAAAATGAAGAACCAGATCTGATCTTACTAGATTTAAAAATGCCTGGCGCCAACGGTATGTCTGGCTTAATTCACCTGCGCGCCGACTACCCGGACATCCCTATCGTCGTGATCTCAGCAAGTGAAGAGCCCAGTATCGTTTCTCAAGTAAAAATGCACGGTGCATTTGGTTTCATTCCTAAATCCAGTGATATGCGAGAGCTGATTAACGCTCTCAATCAGGTACTAAATGGCGAACCCCATTTCCCGGCGGAGTTGCTGATCGACAGTAGCGCCAATAGCGATCTGGAAGAGAGACTGGCCACACTGACACCTCAGCAATACAAGGTGTTAGGCATGCTATCCGATGGGCTCCTAAACAAGCAAATTGCCTATGATCTGAATGTTTCTGAGGCAACAATCAAAGCTCACATGACAGCAATATTCCGTAAGCTTGGCGTAAAAAACCGTACTCAGGCTGTCATTTTGCTGCAGCAAATGGAATCAGAAGGTTAGCGCTCAATTAAGCTACCTAAAATTCAATGACTTGGATTTGAATTCTATCTGGGATACGCTAAATACTCATGTGTTCCCTTAACTTCTATCTCGCTGTTTCACTGAACTATGGGAGGCTACTTTGCTCAGTATTCTGATTACTCAATTCGTCGTGCTATGGGCCGTGATCGATCCTATAGGCTCCGTTCCAGTTTACCTTTCTCAGACCCAACATCTCGATGCTCAACACCGCAGAATCGTCGCCATTAAGGCCGTGGCGATCGCCGCAGGTGTCCTGCTGTTTTTTCTGATCGCCGGTCAACTGCTGCTGGAGGCAATGCAGATCCCCCTTCCCGCTTTTCAGGCTGCAGGTGGGCTAGTGCTGCTCCTGTTCGCACTCACCATGATTTTTGGTGAGAGCAAACCCGAAGAAGAGACTAAGCTGAGCCAGGAAGTGAATAAAACTCAGTTGGCAGATCTGGCGGTCTACCCGTTAGCTATCCCTTCCATTGCGTCCCCAGGGGCAATGATGGCCATTGTGCTCCTCACCGATAATCACCGGCAATCGCTCTGGGATCAGGGAGTGACCGCTTTGGTTATGCTCGCGGTTCTGATCATCACTCTGCTGCTTTTGCTGGGCGCGACTACAATTCAAAAATGGATAGGGAATGTTGGTGCAGCCATTATCAGCAGAGTCATGGGACTCATTCTTGCCGCCGTTGCTGTAAGCAATTTATTGCAAGGCATCAAAGACTTTTATATCTAGATTTGTCGATAAACGTTAGACCTTTGGCTAATTTAACATTGGGTTAACATCACACTTTCCTAGCACATTCCACATAAGCGCCTGTATTTTAGGCGCTTTCTCTATAAACACAGTCGACTAAAGTTGCACTGAGTTCTTGCCAACAGCCTGCTACCTTATTAAACGTAACAATACGTTAACACCACACTATAAAGGAGAAGGCCATGGCGTTCGAATCATCAGAACAAGCTCAAGCCTATTGGAAGGAAAATCTAGGGATCATGGGTTCCCTACTAGCCATTTGGTTTATCGTGTCTTACGGCGCAGGAATCCTGTTTGTCGACGCACTTAATGCAATTCAATTTGGTGGCTTCAAGTTAGGCTTCTGGTTTGCACAACAGGGGTCAATCTACACCTTCGTTGCCCTGATATTTGTCTATGTCGCTCGTATGAACGCTCTCGACAAGAAATACAACGTACACGAAGATTAAGAGGCAGTAATCATGGATATTCAAACTTGGACGTTTATTCTTGTTGGCATCACCTTCGCGCTCTATATCGGGATCGCGATTTGGGCACGTGCAGGCTCAACCAGTGAGTTTTATGTTGCTGGTGGTGGTGTTCACCCTGTCGCAAACGGTATGGCGACAGCAGCTGACTGGATGTCAGCGGCATCTTTCATTTCAATGGCAGGTATCATCTCATTTATCGGTTATGATGGTGCGGTATACCTTATGGGTTGGACTGGCGGTTACGTACTCCTTGCCCTTTGCTTAGCCCCTTATTTACGTAAGTTCGGCAAGTTCACCGTGCCAGATTTCATCGGCGATCGCTACTACTCGAAAACTGCACGTATGGTTGCGGTATTCTGTGCCATCTTCGTCTCGTTCACTTATGTGGCCGGTCAGATGCGCGGTGTGGGCGTGGTATTCTCCCGTTTCCTCGAAGTCGACATTAACCTAGGTATCGTCATCGGTATGGCCATCGTATTCTTCTATGCGGTAATGGGTGGCATGAAAGGGATTACTTATACTCAGGTTGCGCAGTACTGTGTGCTTATCTTCGCCTTCCTGGTGCCAGCTGTCTTTACCTCATTGATGATGACAGGCTCGGTATTCCCACAAGTCGGCTTTGGCTCGACCATTACAGGTTCGGAGACCTATCTGCTCGATAAACTCGACGGACTGACTCAGGAACTGGGCTTCACCGCCTATACCGATGGTTCCAAGAGTATGGTTGACGTCTTCTTCATCTGTGCAGCACTGATGGTGGGCACAGCGGGTCTACCGCACGTAATCATCCGCTTCTTTACCGTTCCACGCGTAAAAGATGCACGTATCTCAGCAGGTTGGGCTCTAGTATTCATATCACTACTTTACACAACGGCCCCTGCGGTAGCCGCATTTGCTCGCGTTAACATGATCGACACCATTAATGGTCCGGATATGAAAGGCGTTCAAGCAGAAGAAGCACCAAGCTGGTATAAAAACTGGGAAAGCACAGGCCTTGTGGGTTGGGAAGATAAGAACGGCGATGGCCGTATGTTCTACTCAGGTGATGAGCGCAACGAGATGAAGATCAACCGCGATATCATCGTACTGGCTTCTCCAGAACTGGCTCAACTACCAAACTGGGTTGTCGCACTACTAGCAGCAGGTGGTCTGGCAGCGGCACTATCAACGGCAGCGGGTCTACTACTGGTTATTTCGACGGCAGTCTCTCATGACTTACTCAAGAAAGGCTTTAAACCCGATATGACCGACAAACAGGAGCTCATGTATGCACGGATAGGCGCGGCAGCAGCGGTTATCGGTGCGGGTTACCTAGGTATTAACCCACCAGGCTTCGTGGCTCAGGTTGTCGCCTTCGCGTTCGGTCTGGCAGCTGCATCCTTCTTCCCTGCCATTATTCTGGGCATCTTCTATAAGAAGATGAACAAAGAGGGTGCTATCGCAGGTATGCTTTCGGGTATCTTGTTTACTGCGGCTTACATCATTTACTTCAAGTTTGTAAACCCAGCAGCAAATACACCAGACAACTGGCTATTCGGCATCAGCCCAGAGGGTATCGGTACTCTAGGTATGTGTCTAAACTTCACCGTCTCGATTGTGGTTAACAAATTTACTGCTGAAGTACCGCAAGACGTTCAAGACATGGTTGAGTCTATTCGCTATCCGAAAGGTGCGGGTGCTGCGCACAACCACTAACCTTTGAAACAAAAAACAAAGCCACCGCACATTGCGGTGGCTTTTTTTGTACTAACGAAACTACCGTTTAATCAAAACGTGAGAAACGATACTCAACATTCACAAAACCCTGATACATCATGTTACCGCTGGTATCCTCAACCTGATTTACTTCCACCTCAGAGTCGTAGATTTTCACGCTGTCATGCACAAGCTTTTTGTGTGGCGTTCTTAAGTCGAACACTAACTCATGAGACTGTTTTGCATTAAGCTGCTCCATAATTTGATTGCCTTCCGCAACCGCCTCAGCCTCTGATGCGTACATAGCAGTGTGAACACCGCCATTACCGTAAATATTGTCATACTGCGCATAAGACACAGCAGGAACAACGGCGAGAATTGCTGCAAGAGATAATAATTTTTTCATGATGACACCTCATAAAGCCATAGCCCGTAGGGCATACCGACATTGGGTGAACGTTCAACGACCTAACGCCCAGCCAAATCCTCCGTTACGACGAAGGCTTACCTAAAAAGTATTAAAAACAGAAATCACGCCAAGAAAGAAAATTGCTTCGATTTCTTAACATTCAAAGCCCCATTTCTGCTAAAAACTGTCCTAAAGATGACCTGATCCAGATCTCAAAAATTTCAATAAAACTATCAAATTGACCTGAAAACATGTAACCAACTGTTAATAAAGACAATAAATCCTGTTAAATTCATGATTCAAATCACGCTAAGATGAAATCTCTATGAAACTTATTTATTGCTTGTTATTAAGAATAGCTCAGTGAAAGTAAAGCGTCTGTCAAGAAAGGTAAATTTACTGCAGTGCTGGGTAAAGATGAGCCTCGGGTGCACATTTCTTGTGTACACCCTACAAAAGATAAAATGACAAAAACTAAGAACGGTTTAATATCGCCCTTAATTTCAACGGCTTAACAGGCTTGGCTATAAAGCCAAATCCATTTGACTTGATTCCTTCCAGCATAGACTCCGTTCTGTCGGCACTAATAATGACTCCATTAAAGGCATCCCCCATACGTAAACGGAACTGCTGTAACACCTCCAGACCAGTGCGACCGTTATCCAGACGATAGTCAGAAAGGATCACATCCGGAGCCCATCCCTCATCTAAGTGTTTCAGACTGGCTACCAAATCCACAGCGGTGCGCACATCACACCCCCAACGTTTCAACAACGTCTCCATTCCCACCAAAATATCGGGTTCGTTGTCCACACAAAGCACTTTCAGGTGGCTAAGACCGGAGTCCTGAGCAGGCTTTGCTTTGCTTGGTGCAGGTGCCGCTTCACTGGCGGTATCCAGGGTAATAGAAAAGACACTGCCACGATCGGGCCATGAACGCATCGAAATCTGATGATTGAGCACTCGGGCGATACCACGCGATATTGCCAGACCTAAGCCTAATCCCTGATCCGCTCTGGCCTGATCGACCCGGGTAAACTCATTGAAGATCTCTTTTTGTTTATCTTCCGCTATGCCGATACCATCATCCCAGACATCTATTCTCACCCTGCCATTTACACGCCTTGCGCCGAGTAACACCTTACCTTCCGGATTGTAACGAAACGCATTGGTGAGAAAGTTTTGCAGTACACGCCGCAACAGCTTAGGGTCAGACTTGACGATCAGAGAACTGGTAACCACAGAGAAGCGGATATGCTGACCTTTCGAGATAGCACTGAACTCGGCCTCAAGGTTATTAAAGACTTCTGACAGCGGAAAACCTCTCACATTGGTCTGTAGTTTGCCCGATTCCAATCGGGAAATATCCAGCAGATCACCAATCAGCTCTTCCGCAGCGCCCAGCGCGCTCTCAATATGAGAAGAGAGCTGTCGGGTCTCATCGTCTTTACTCGCTTCCGACAACGAAGAAGCAAACAGGCGCGCGGCGTTGAGTGGCTGCATCAAATCGTGACTGACTGCGGCCAAGAAGCGCATTTTTGACTGAGATTCAGATTCTGATTTTCGGGTCGCAAGTACCAGACGTTGATTAAGCTGCTCCAGCTCTTTCGTGCGTTCGATCACGCGCTCTTCCAAACGTTCATTAGCATCGAGAAGAGCACTCTCCGCTTCGCGGAATACCGTAATATCGGTAAAGCTCATAACAAACCCTCCCCCCGGCATCGGATTGCCCTGCACTTCAATCACACTGCCGTCCTGCCTCACGCGAGAGGAACGATGCGGCGAGCCTTGCTCCAGATAATAAATGCGTTTACGCACATGCTCATTGGGATCCCCCGGACCACACAATCCCTGCTCTGCATTGTGGCGAATCACATCCGCAATAGGCCTGCCTACCTGTATGAGGCCTGCAGGGAAGCTAAACAGTTCCAGATAGCGTCGGTTCCACGCCACCAGCCGAAGCTGTTTGTCGACCACAGCAATTCCCTGGCCAATATGTTCAATTGCACCTTGCAACAAGCCCCGACTGAAGTGGTACAGCTCCGACGCTTCGTCGACAATGGTCGCCACCTCTTCCAGCTGCATGTTTCGACCTTGCAATGCCGAGGTCAGTACCAGCTTGGCAGAGGACGCACCAAACACCCCGGCGAGAACCCGTTCCGTATGCCTAATCAGTTCGGCAGAGGCCTGCTGATTAGGCAGCAGCTGGCGCTCCTGCTGTTTCCAGTATTGACGAAAAGCACTTCTTACTCGAGTCCGCCCAACAAAGCGAGACGCCAACATTTCCAGTTCCGCAACCGTCACCCGGCTCTGATACAGGCTCAGATTTTCGCTTTCCGGCAACGGCGTACCAACGAATGAGGCCGACTGCAAACGCTCAGTCAAACTGGCTCGGGTGGCCAGTGATACCGCAACAAAACAGAGCGCATTGAGCACGACACTGATCAGCATCCCCCAGTCCGAACTGGCGATATTCAGAGTCGAAAGAAAGTCCGGCGGTGTGATCACCCGAATCAGTAAGTTGCTGGTTTCATCGCCCGCCAGCAGACCTGTCTCACTCATCAAGGTAATGAGCCAAATCGCGAAGCCGACAAACAGTCCGACATATACACCTTTACGGTTCCCCAGTCGCCAGTACATACCACCTATCAATGCGGGAGCAAATTGTGTGATAGCAGAGAAGGATAAAAAACCGATAGCCGACAACGAATGAATCGTATCTAGCGCCTGATAAAACAGCCAGGCACCAAACAACAGCAAACAGATCAAAGCTCGGCGAATGACCAGTAACAGGCCAGATAAATGACGGTGGGAACGATGCGCCAATTTGATTCGACGCAACAACAAAGGCATGACTAAATCATTCGATACCATGATCGCCAGAGCAATGGTAGAGACAATCACCATTCCACTCGCCGCAGAGGTCCCTCCCAGGAAAGCCAATAAAGCAATATTATTCGCTTCCGCAAATTTAGGAATACTGATGACATAAGTATCCGGCGAGGTCCCCATCAGCAACCCCTGCCCGACCCAGGCAATGGGCAGCACGAACAATCCCATTAACACCAGATAAGCGGGGAATAACCATCGCGCAGTATGCAGGTCCTGAGCGCGTTCATTTTCAACCACAATGGTATGAAACTGTCTTGGCAAGCAGACTATCGCCATCATAGTCAGCGCCGTATGAATCAACAGTGTTGGCAGGTTTGGGGATTGGTACGTGCTGGACGCCAGTTCAGCCAGATGGATATCCGGGCGTTGCCAGGCCAGATAAAGAATGAATACACCGACAACCAGAAACGCCACCAGTTTGACGATCGACTCGAAGGCGACTGCCATCATCATGCCTCGGTGGTGTTCAGTGTTGTCGATATGCCGCGTCCCGAACAACATGGTAAATATCGCCAGCGCCCCCACCACAAACCATGATATATGGGTATCCTGATACCCCAGTTCGCTGGCAAGATTGGGAGCAACGACGTCCAGCCCCATAGTGATGCCACGCAGTTGCAGTGCGATGTAAGGCAGGATCCCGGCAACGGCAATCAGAGTCACGACAACGGCTAGCCCTTGTGACTTACCATATCTGGCTGCAATAAAGTCGGCGATAGAGGTGATATGTTCGCGTTTGGCGATAAGTATAAGGCGGGCGATCACTCGCCAGCCCAAGGTAAAGACAATAATCGGAGCGACGTAGATAGGCAGGAAGGCCCAGGGGTTAGCGCTCGCCTGACCGACCGTGCCATAAAACGTCCAGGACGTGCAATACACAGCAATGGACAGGCTGTACACCCACGGTCGCCAATTCGACAACCATTTTTTCTGTCGGTCTCCGTACCAGGCAATGAGAAATAAGATGCCCAGGTACGCGAGGGAGACGGGGACGACTATCCATCCTTGCATTGTGTGATATCCCTTTAAATTCCTTAATGATTATTTAAAGGGCTATCGGTATTTTTCTCAAATGTCGCGCATCAATTCTGTGGCTCAGGCTGAGAATTTTCGTTGATATCACGCAGCGCTTTGTTGGCAGGCTCTACTTTGATAAACAGCGCTAGCAGTCCCATCACAGCCATACCCCAGAACACACCCGCTCCCCAGCGTTCATAACCCCATCCACTAACAGCCATCATCAGTGCAATAAAGGCCCCCAACGGAATGGCGTTGTAGAGTGCCTGCAAGGCAACCATCTTGTTTGCATCAGATTTTTGGATGTACTGGATAGCGGCAATATGCGCGATGGCGAACGTAACACCATGCAGCAGTTGGATCACTACCAGCGCTCCCACCGCCGTCGTTGATGCCGTCAGTCCCCAGCGAACCATCACCCCCACCGAAGATACGACAAACAGCGTACGCAGCGACCAACCCGCAAACCACTTGTTACTAAATGCAAACAACAGTACTTCAGAGACCACACCCAAACTCCACAAATAACCAATCAGGCTTTCTGGATGGCCGGCTTCTTTCCAGTAAATGGAACTGAAACTGTAATAGGCCGCATGACTGCCCTGAATAAGGGCAATCAACACTAAGAAACGAATAATAGACCAGTCTTTAAGAAGTGCCGTTAACTTAGGTCGCACCACATCTTTATCGCTTTGTGACGTCGGCATACAAGCCGGATTTCTCATCACCAGTAACATGGAGAACACAAAACCTGCGATCGCGGTGTAGACAATCATGTTGGCACCAAATTGGGAAGCCAAATACCCCACGACCGAAGAACCGGCGATAAAAGCAATCGAGCCCCATAAACGCGTCCGGCCATAATCCAGCATATTGCGGTTGGCATAGTGATTGGCCATGGCATCAGACAACGGCACCACAGGCCCAAAACTCAAATTAAACAGCACCGTCACAACAGCAAGCATGACAAAACTCGGCCCGGCCGCCAAATGCACAGCGACAAACAAGGTACAAGCCAGCGTGGCCCAACGAAGCGCAGGAATCAAACTCTCTGCCTTATGGATTCTTGGCGTGATCAATAGGTTAGCAATGCAGCGGGTGGCAAAGCCCAGCCCCATCAACAAACCCACATCCGCAGCAGAGACGCCCAGGTCCTCAAACCACAACGCCCAGAACGGCAGATATACGCCATAGGCAAAAAAGAAACCAAATAAGTATTGGGAGACCCAGGCAAATGGGGATGGACTCAACATAACAACAAACCTAAAACCAACGACAGAACAATAAACACAGAAAACTCTGGATAAAAACGCGGCTATTATGCCGTGCCAGTGACATTCAAAAAAGGGAATTGTTTTGGTAAATCCATTTCCTCATATCCGCAATCATTCGCTTACTGGCGTTCCAGCGCTGGTATTCGACTAAAGTCGTCTGGAGGTTATGGTCGAATTTGCCAGACTATCAACATAGACACAGGAAACGGAGCCTGCTTTTATGCCTGACAAATTCAATATGTCGTCGCCCCCTTTTGACCGACTCAGTGAGCAGCAACAAAATCAGCTAAGAGCCGCTCTCGACGTCGCTTACTTCCGTGATAAAGACACCCTGTTGAAAGCTGGAACAGAAAGCGACTGCCTGTTTATCATCATCAAAGGCTCCGTAGAAGAACGCGATGCCCAAACACAAGAGGTGTATGCGCACTACACTTATGACGATATGTTTGATGTCAGAGCCTTACTTGGTGGTCGGGTCAAACACAATTATATTGCGCTGGAAGACACGCTGGTCTATCTGCTCCCTAAATCCGTATTCTTATCACTGTACGACGAAAATGGTCAGTTTGCCGCCTACTTTGATACCAGTCTGGCCACTCGTCAGCAATTGATCGAAGAGGCTCAAAAGCAGCAAAATCTGGCCGAGTTCATTCTCACCAAAGTAGACGAAGACATCTATCATCCTCCGCTGATTCTGTCTTCACATCTATCCATTACGGAAGTGACTGAGCAGCTACTCAGCCATGGCGTGGATGCCGCACTGATAGAACTGGACAGCAATGATACGAGACTGACGAAGCATCCGGCTGCTTTGCCCTTTGGTATTGTAACCCGAACCAATATGCTGCACGCCGTAGTGCTGGATCAACAGCCCAACAACACTGCCATCGGCCAGATTGCCACTTTTCCAGTCCATCAGGTCGAAAAAGAAGAATTTTTGTTCAATGCCATGGTCACCATGACCCGACAACGGGTAAAAAGACTGATGGTGTGTGATGGGAAAACACCAGTAGGCATGTTGGATATGACCCAAATCCTCAGCGCCTTTTCCACTCACTCCCACGTCCTGTCACTGAGTATTGCAAGAGCCAATAACATTGATGAACTCGCCCTTGCCTCCAACCGTCAGCAGCAACTGGTTGACAGTCTGGTCACCAACGGAATTCGTACCCGTTTCATGATGGAATTGGTTTCGGCACTCAATGAGCAGATCATTGAACGTGCCTTTGAACTGGTTCTGCCACCCGCCATGCACGGTCATTGTTGCTTGCTGGTGATGGGTTCAGAAGGGCGCGGGGAACAGGTCCTCAAAACTGACCAAGACAATGCACTGATCCTGGAGGACGGCCTTGACTGGCCCAATCGACAAACTGTACTGGAACAGCTCAATCATACTCTTGCCCGCTTAGGCTACCCACTCTGCCCAGGCAACGTGATGATCAGCAACCCCCATTGGGTGCGAAGCAGCAGTGACTGGAAAACGCACATCGACCACCTGGTATCACATGCCAACAGTGAAAATGTCATGGAAATTGCGATTCTGGCCGACGCCAGAGCGGTTGCTGGCAACGCTGAATTGCTGCCCCCAATTAAACGTCACCTACAACAGCAGATGGAAGGGCAAGAAGTAATCCTGACCGAATTCACTCGCCCAGCCCTGAATTTTGCGGTGCCACTGACTCTGTTTGGCAATGTCAAAACCTCGAAGCAAGGTGTTGACCTCAAACAAGGGGGGATTTTCCCGATTGTTCACGGTATTCGCGCCATCTGCATGGAATACGGCATTGAGCAAACCAACACCTTCGACCGTATCGACCAGTTAGTGCAAAAACGCGTATTGGAGCTCTCCACCGCAGAAAACCTGGCCGAAGCACTGAAGCACTTCTTTAAGCTCCGGCTTCAGCAGCAATTGTCACATCACGATACCAGCAACGCGATTCAGCTTAATGATTTAGAGAGACCGGAACGAGATTTGCTCCGACATGGACTGCATGTCGTGAAAAAGTTCAAGCAATGGTTGGGGTATCACTACCAGATACGCCATTAATTCAGCGAGATGAGGCTGTACGATGAATATAATTACCCGGACATACTGGCAATATAAGCTCAGAGGAACAGGCTACGCTGAGCTATTTTCCAGTAAGACGCCCAATGAGTATGTCTCACTCGATTGTGAAACCACCAGTCTGGATCCAGAGGTAGCGGAAATTGTCACTATTGCGGCGACCAAAATCATCGACAACCGGATCATCACCAGCGATCCTTTTGAAGTCAGACTGTGTGCCCCCAAATCCCTCAGTGAAGACTCAGTAAAGATCCATCATATTACTCACAAAGAGCTGAAACACGGCATCAGTGAGAAGCAGGCCATGTCGGCGTTACTCGCGTTTATCGGCAATCGCCCTCTGGTGGGGTACCACATTCGCTACGACAAAAAGATCCTCGACCGAGCTGCCAAAAAGCACTTGGGGTTTCCGTTGCCCAATGAGCTGGTTGAAGTCAGCCAAATCTACAATGATAAACTGCTCAAGTTGCTGCCCAACGGTTATTTTGATCTGAGCCTAGAGGCCATCTGCCGTCATCTACAGATCCCCAATTATCACAAACACGATGCTCTTGAAGACGCCAAAGCGGCTGCGATGGTCTACCTGAAACTCACCCGGGGAACCCTTCCTCCATTCAGACCACAGAACTAATTTAATGGTCTGACCTGAAAATGCGAGCCCTATCGCAAGTCTCATCTTAGCTAACCTATTCATTTTGATTGTTTTTATTTCACTACGCCTAAAGTCTAATTGCTGAAATCAGTAATCTAGACGAGAGTTAATACACGATGTAGTTCAGCCCAAGTCTGTAACAGCTCAATTCACAAGGAGAGTAGCAATGAGTGAAGTTCATGTTTATCCGGTAAAAGACAATATTAAAACCAATACACACGCGGATAACGACACTTACCTATCCATGTACCAACAATCAGTCACCGATCCGGAATCCTTCTGGGGCGAGCACGGTAAAATCGTCGACTGGATTAAGCCATTCACCAAAGTCAAACACACCTCGTTCGATACTGGCCACGTAGATATTCGCTGGTTTGAAGACGGCACGCTTAATGTGTCAGCAAACTGCATTGACCGACATCTGGCTGAAAAAGGCGATGAGGTTGCCATCATTTGGGAAGGTGACAACCCTGAAGATGATAAAACGCTGACTTTTAACGAGCTGCATAAAGAAGTCTGTAAGTTCTCCAATGCACTTAAAGCGCAAGGTGTTCACAAAGGCGACGTGGTGTGTCTGTATATGCCCATGGTGCCGGAAGCAGCAATTGCTATGCTGGCCTGTACTCGAATTGGTGCCGTACACACCGTCGTCTTTGGCGGTTTCTCTCCGGAGGCACTATCAGGCCGCATCATCGACTCAGATGCGAAAGTGGTTATCACTGCAGATGAAGGGGTTCGTGGTGGACGTGCTGTTCCTCTCAAGAAAAACGTCGACGAGGCACTGACAAACCCTGAAGTGAAGACCATCAGCAAAGTCATGGTACTTAAACGTACAGGTGGTGACGTGGACTGGCACGATCATCGTGATGTCTGGTGGCATGAAGCGACTGCGGACGCATCTGACGTTTGCCCACCAGAAGAAATGAAAGCCGAAGATCCACTGTTTATCCTTTACACCTCGGGTTCAACAGGTAAACCAAAAGGCGTACTGCACACCACTGGTGGCTATCTGGTGTACGCGACCATGACCTTTAAGTACGTCTTCGATTATCAACCCGGTGAGACCTTCTGGTGTACGGCAGACGTCGGCTGGATCACTGGCCACACCTACCTGGTCTATGGCCCATTGGCGAATGGGGCGAAAACCATCCTGTTTGAAGGTGTTCCAAACTATCCAGATACGAGCCGCATGAGTGAAGTGGTCGATAAGCATCAGGTCAACATCTTATACACCGCACCAACGGCTATTCGCGCCCTGATGGCCAAAGGGGATGAAGCGGTGAAAGGTACCTCCCGTGACAGTTTGAGAATTATGGGCTCAGTGGGTGAGCCCATTAACCCTGAAGCGTGGGAGTGGTACTACAAAACCATTGGTAATGAGCAATCACCCATCGTCGACACTTGGTGGCAGACAGAAACTGGCGGTATTCTCATCACGCCGCTTCCAGGCGCAACAGCATTAAAGCCGGGCTCCGCCACTCGTCCATTCTTTGGTGTCCAACCAGCTTTGGTCGATAACATGGGTAACATTGTAGAAGGTGCAACGGAAGGAAACCTGGTCATTCTCGACTCATGGCCAGGGCAGATGCGTACCGTTTATGGTGACCATGACCGCTTCGAGCAGACCTATTTCTCGACTTTCAGAGGCATGTATTTCACTGGTGATGGCGCACGTCGCGATGAAGATGGTTATTACTGGATCACTGGCCGCGTGGATGACGTACTGAACGTATCTGGTCACCGTATGGGTACAGCGGAAATAGAATCTGCGTTAGTCGCATTCGATAAGATCGCTGAGGCAGCTATTGTGGGCATTCCTCACGATATTAAAGGCCAGGCCATTTACGCCTACATAACGCTGAATGACGGCGAGTTCCCATCCGCGGAGCTTCACAAAGAAGTGAAAGATTGGGTACGTAAAGAAATTGGTCCAATCGCGACACCGGATGTGCTGCACTGGACTGACTCCCTGCCTAAGACCCGTTCAGGTAAGATCATGCGTCGAATTCTGCGTAAAATTGCTACTGGCGATACCAGCAACTTAGGGGACACATCAACGCTTGCCGATCCGAGCGTGGTGGACAAACTGATCGCCGAAAAAGCCGAACTCGCATAAATCTGCCAACAAGCCACGAACAAACCGTCCAGTTTTTGGGCGGTTTTTTTGTATCAAGTTTTTTCATCCCACTGTCAAAATGTGCTCTGTGTGGCAATTTTCCTGCTAAATAAGAGGTGATTAGACCAGTAAATTGCTGCTAAATGCTGTGAATTAGCTATAATCTTGGTCAATTTTTAAAAATCCGTGGTTTTTGAACTTCTCACAACCTCTGATTTTTATGTAAACTTGAGATAATCATCATTTATTTCACGTTAACCGAAGATGGCGACATTATGACAGCAAAGTCACGAATTCTAGTTTTAAATGGCCCAAATCTTAACCTGTTAGGGGTAAGAGAGCCTGGACATTACGGTAGTGAAACACTACAACAAATCGTTGATAACCTGACAGAGCAAGCTGCAGTCGAAGGCGTTGAACTCAACCATCTTCAGTCCAACCGTGAATATGAGCTAATTGAAGCGATTCATGCTGCGTACGGAAATACTGATTTTATCATTATTAACCCCGCTGCATTTACCCATACCAGCGTGGCTCTGAGAGATGCGCTGCTAGGTGTTTCAATCCCGTTTATCGAAGTACACCTATCTAACGTTCATGCCCGAGAAACATTCCGCCATCATTCCTATCTGTCCGATGTGGCACAGGGAGTCATTTGTGGATTGGGTTCACAAGGCTATGAATTTGCGCTTTCAGCGGCCATAAAAACGCTGAAAGCAAAATAACCAAATACTCTACGGCTGTTACTTAAGCCGTCTTACTCACAAGACAAAGAGAAAGAAACATGGATATTCGTAAAATTAAAAAGCTAATCGAACTGGTTGAAGAGTCTGGCATTGCAGAGCTAGAAATTTCTGAAGGTGAAGAATCGGTACGTATCAGCCGCAACAGCCCGGTAAGCGCAGCACCAGCACCAGTTCAATACGCAGCAGCACCTGCTCCAGCAGCAGCGCCAGCACCTGCAGCTCCTGCGGCGCCAGCACCAGCGGCATCTGCAGACGAGCCAGCAGCAGCGCCAGCTGGTCACCAAGTTCTTTCTCCAATGGTTGGTACGTTCTACAGCGCTCCAAGCCCAGATGCGAAGCCATTTGTAAAAGTAGGCCAACAAGTTAACGCTGGCGATACTCTATGTATCGTTGAAGCGATGAAGATGATGAACCAAATCGAAGCAGACAAGTCTGGTGTGATTGCAGCAATCCTTGTTGAAGATGGCCAACCTGTCGAGTTCGATCAAGCTCTAGTAATTATCGAATAATAGAGAGCGCTCATTATGTTAGATAAATTAGTAATCGCGAACCGTGGTGAAATTGCACTACGTATTCTGCGAGCATGTAAAGAGCTAGGTATCAAAACGGTTGCGGTTCACTCAACGGCTGACCGCGACCTTAAGCACGTGCTACTAGCAGACGAAACCATCTGTATTGGTCCTGCACGCGGTATCGATAGCTACCTAAATATTCCTCGCATTATTAGTGCAGCGGAAGTGACTGGTGCAGTTGCTATCCACCCTGGTTATGGTTTCCTATCTGAAAACGCTGACTTTGCTGAACAAGTAGAGCGTAGTGGTTTCATTTTTGTCGGACCAAAAGCAGAAACGATTCGCCTGATGGGTGACAAAGTTTCAGCAATCAACTCGATGAAGAAAGCGGGTGTACCTTGCGTTCCTGGTTCTGATGGGCCTTTGGACGACAACGAAACTAAGAACAAAGCACACGCTAAACGCATTGGTTACCCAGTCATCATCAAAGCCTCTGGTGGCGGTGGTGGTCGTGGTATGCGTGTAGTACGTAGCGAAGGTGACCTCATTGAAGCTATCGCTATGACACGTGCAGAAGCAAAGGCAGCTTTCAACAACGATATGGTTTATATGGAGAAATTCCTGGAAAACCCACGTCACGTTGAAGTTCAGGTGATTGCTGATGGCCAAGGTGGCGCTATTCACCTAGGTGAGCGTGACTGTTCTATGCAGCGTCGTCACCAAAAAGTAGTTGAAGAAGCTCCAGCTCCAGGTATCACTGAAGAAATGCGTAAGTACATCGGTGAGCGTTGTACTCGTGCATGTATTGAAATTGGTTACCGCGGTGCAGGTACATTTGAGTTCCTATACGAAAACGGTGAGTTCTATTTCATCGAAATGAACACTCGTATTCAGGTAGAGCACCCAGTAACAGAGATGGTAACCGGCGTAGACCTAATCAAAGAGCAGCTTCGTGTTGCAGCAGGTCAGCCGCTGTCTTTCACTCAAGATGATATCAAGCTTCGTGGCCACGCTATCGAGTGTCGTATCAATGCGGAAGACCCTGAGCGTTTCCTACCATGTCCAGGTACCATCACGCGTTTCCACGCGCCGGGTGGCATGGGTGTTCGTTGGGAGTCTCACATCTACACAGGCTACACCGTACCTCCTCACTACGATTCAATGATCGGCAAGCTGATCACCTTTGGTGAGAACCGCGATGTTGCCATTGCTCGTATGAAGAACGCACTGGGTGAGATGATTGTGGAAGGTATTAAAACTAATATCACGCTGCAAGAATCGATTATGAATGATGAAAACTTCCAACACGGTGGTGCCAACATTCATTACCTAGAGAAAAAGCTTGGCATGAGCTAGGCACTTTCTAAAAATACTAAAAACCCACTACGGTGGGTTTTTTTATGCTCACTCAACGCGAATCTGCTACACTCTGCGCAAAATTCGTCAAGCAAGGACCCAACTCATGCCTTGGATTCAAATCAAACTAAATGCGACCAACGAAAACGCTGAACAAATCGGCGATATGTTGATGGAAGAAACTGGCGCTCTATCCGTCACCTTCCTGGATGCACATGATACCCCTGTTTTTGAGCCGTTACCTGGTGAGACTCGTCTGTGGGGCGATACTGACATCGTAGCACTGTACGATGCAGAAGCGGACACCAAGCTTATTCTAGCGCAAATCACTGCGTCAAATATGCTCGCAGAGGGCTTTGCTCATAAAGTTGAGCAGCTTGAAGATAAAGATTGGGAACGTGAGTGGATGGAAAACTTCCACCCAATGAAGTTTGGCGAACGCCTTTGGATTTGCCCAAGCTGGCGTGATGTTCCAGAGCCAGATGCTGTCAATGTGATGCTAGACCCGGGTCTGGCTTTCGGTACAGGTACGCACCCTACTACGGCTCTATGTCTTGAATGGCTAGAATCTTTAGACCTTGCTGGTAAAACCGTTATCGACTTTGGTTGTGGTTCTGGGATCCTGGCTATCGCAGCGATCAAACTTGGCGCAGCAAAAGTCATCGGGATCGACATCGATCCTCAGGCTCTGACCGCATCAAAGGATAACGCAGAGCGCAATGGCGTCGCTGACCAACTAGAGCTATTCCTGCCACAGAACCAACCTGAAGGCTTAATTGCGGATGTGGTCGTTGCCAATATCCTCGCTGGCCCACTTCGTGATCTGTCTGACATCATTAAAGGCTTGGTAAAAGATGGCGGTCAGCTTGCCATGTCTGGCGTGTTAGACACTCAGGCAGAAGATGTCGCGAACTACTACCGTGACGAGATGACTATCGACCCAATCGTTGAGCTCAATGAATGGTGCCGAATCTCGGGTAAAAAGTAACCATTATTATTTACAAAGCAGTGCGTTAGCCCGCTAACGCACTGCTTTTTTTTGTTGATGCAGAATAGTTTTACCACTAAACGCCTGAAAATCAGGCAATTTGCAGAAACAAATTGTAAATGCTCAAATATTAGTCTTTTCACGCACCGAAAAAATGCGTAAAATGCGCGCCCTTGCTTGTGTAAACCTGTGGCGATGTTTTGAAAATCGGACAATACCAACTTAAGAACAACCTAATTGTTGCACCTATGGCAGGTGTAACCGATAGACCGTTCCGAGAGTTGTGCCTTCGTTATGGTGCAGGAATGGCGGTCAGTGAAATGATGTCGTCCAATCCTAAACTATGGAAAACAGCTAAGTCACAGCAACGCATGGTGCATGAGGGCGAGTCGGGTATTCGCTCCGTGCAAATAGCAGGCGCCGATCCCAAGCTTATGGCTGAAGCGGCACAATTCAGCGTTGAGAACGGTGCGCAAATCATCGACATCAACATGGGTTGCCCTGCTAAAAAAGTGAATAAAAAGCTCGCGGGCTCTGCACTACTCAAGTACCCGGATATCATTGAAGATATCTTGCGTACCGTCGTAGATGCTGTAGATGTTCCAGTAACATTGAAAACCCGTACAGGCTGGGATACAGAAAACAAAAACTGTGTCCAAATCGCAAAACTTGCCGAAGACTGCGGCATACAAGCGCTCGCCCTTCATGGTCGAACCCGAACTTGTATGTATAAAGGCGAGGCAGAATACGACAGCATCAGAGCGGTAAAACAGGCTGTCTCAATACCGGTTATCGCTAACGGTGATATCGATAGCCCTGAGAAAGCCCAACATGTACTGGAGTACACCGGTGCAGACGCTTTGATGATTGGACGTCCGGCCCAAGGACGGCCATGGATTTTTGAGGAAATCCAACACTATTTGGAAAACGGCACACTGATGCCAGAGCGCCCTATTAAGGACGTTCAGGGTATCTTGCTTGGTCATGTTCAGGCACTGCACCAGTTCTATGGTGAGTATTTAGGTCCACGCATCGCGCGTAAGCATGTTGGCTGGTATTTAAAAGAACATGAACAGGCCAGTGAGTTCCGCCGTGCCTTCAACGCTATCGACGCTGCCAACGAACAGCTCGATGCATTGCAAGGCTATTTTGAAAACGTTGCATCATAATTACGAGAAGAGCTAAACCGATTATGTTCGAACAAAATTTGACTTCAGAACCATTGACAGTTACTACAGTAACATCTCAAGACCAGATCACACAGAAGCCACTACGTGACTCTGTCAAAGCGTCTCTAAAGAACTACCTTGCTCAATTAAATGGTCAAGACGTCACTGAATTGTATGAACTAGTTCTAGCGGAAGTTGAACAGCCGCTACTAGACACCATCATGCAGTACACTCGCGGTAACCAAACTCGCGCAGCAACAATGATGGGTATCAACCGCGGTACTCTTCGTAAGAAGCTTAAGAAATACGGCATGAACTAATCCGTCCGGATTGTTAATGTGAAGAAGCCAGAGCCGATGCTCTGGCTTTTTTATTATCATCCACACAGTGCTCTGCACCCTGTAGAGTATGCCATTCCATAAATGCCAAGCGGGTCAAACTTTAGACTATTGGAGCATAGCCCCCCGCCATTTCCTGTCGTATCGTAGATCCGATAATCATCACCAGGGTTATCAATCTGGCCCCAAACAATAATAACAGTCAGCATGCCAACGCACAGTGTTGGTAATGCGTTCACCTTTAAGAAAAAGGAGTTCTTAGGATGAATGCCTCATTTTTGCGCCGATCCACAATTCAAACCCGACTATACCTGTTAATTACCCTGCTCTCGATCACATTGATTGTGCCCATTGTGCTTGCACTTATCGACTATCAGCAGTCTCTGAGCGAAGCCAAGCAAACCCAAACCCGCCATCTGGTTGAAAGTGCATACAGCCTGATCGAGCACTACCACTCTCAGCAGCAGTCCGGCACTCTGAGCAAACAAGCGGCTCAGGAAGCGGCCGCCGGAGCCATTCAGGCCTTACGATATGAAGCCAATGATTATTTCTGGATCAATGATCTGACGCCTACCATGATAATGCACCCGATGAAGCCCAAGCTTATTGGGCAAAACTTGAGTCAGGTTACCGACCCGTCAGGGAAAAAGCTGTTTGTGGAAATGGTCAAGATCGCGCAAGCTCAGCAAGCCGGTGTTGTTCATTATCAGTGGCCCAAACCAGGTTCGGACGCGCCAGTGGAAAAAATATCCTACGTCAAGATGTTCGCCCCATGGGGCTGGATCATTGGTACCGGCGTCTATGTAGACGATGTCCAGACGCTGATCTGGGACGTTATGCTGAAAGTCCTTATTACGCTGGGTATAGCCCTGTTGTTCATGCTTGTCTGCGCGACCTGGATCAGCCGCAGCATTGTGCAACCTTGTCGGGATACCCTTACTGCGCTCAATGATATCGCCAGCGGTGACGGAGATCTGACGAAGACACTGCCAGAAAATGGCAATGACGAACTGAGCCAGATTGCGGCGGCTTTTAATCGCTTCACCCACAAACTGGCAACCCTCATTGGCGACATCAAACCCGTCACCGAACACATTACCCAAGCGGCGGCCTCTCTCAATGCTGTAGCTCAGCACAGTGCATCACAATCTCAGCTTCAGCAGCAATCTGTCGATACCGTCGCCTCAGCGATGAATGAACTGCATGCCAGCAATCAGGAAGTTGCCAATTCGGCGCAACATGCCGCAGAGGCAGCCAGACAGGCCAGTGAACAAGGCAAACAAGGCAGCGAGGTGATTATTCTGGCGACGTCTTACATGCAGTCCCTGTCTGACCGACTCAGCGAAACTGATCGTAACATTCAGGCGCTGACCAACGATACTCAGGAGGTAGGGTCGGTGTTGGAAGTGATTCGGGGAGTCGCAGAACAAACGAACCTGCTCGCACTCAATGCCGCTATCGAAGCCGCTCGTGCGGGTGAACAAGGGCGTGGTTTTGCGGTGGTTGCCGACGAAGTCCGCACCTTAGCAACACGAACTCAACGCAGTACCGATGAGATTGAGCTAATCATCCAGAAACTGCAAACTCAGGCCTCCGATGTAAGCCATTCCATGACTCAGACTCAACAGCAGTCTCAAGACACGCTAGAACAAGCGGATAAAGCCAGATGGGCTCTGCAACAAATCGATGCTCAGGTGAACACCATTGTCGCGTTAAACCAACAAATTGCCGAAGCGAGTGCGCAGCAGACATTAGCCACCGACGAAATCAGCCAGAACCTGACGCAAATTGCCGACCATGGCAGCCAGTCAGCAGCAGAAGCGCAAAAAATCGCCCAAACCAGTGAACAGCTGATGGACAGTGGCCACCAGCTCACCTCTGGAGTCGGCACATTCAAAGTGTCTTAACGGATAGTGCATGGCGAGCGAGATGATCGTTCGCCAATTCCGCAAAGCCAGCATTTAAAGAGGCAAACGTAGTCTATTAATCTCGTCCATATTCTCAGACTGAGCTCATTCCAGCGCCGCAAGTATCGAACAATGACTCGCATCGTGTTCATGTCCGCAGCACGCATCATTAATTTTCTTCAGCGCAGAGCGAATCCGTGTTAGCTCAGCGATTTTTCCATCGATAATGCCCAGTTTTGCCGTAGTGATGGCCTTCACTTCCGCGCAACTGTGCTCTGTGGCCTCAAGTTTGATGCTCAGCAACTCTTTGATCTCATCCAGACTGAGCCCTAACTCCTTCGCCTTTAAGATGAAGCTGACCTGTTTCTGGCTTTCCTCGTTATAGAGGCGATAGCCCGATTCACTGCGACCTACGGGAGCAATCAGTTGGTTTTTCTCATAAAATCTCAACGTATCCGCTGTGACTTTGCAGCGTTTTGCTAACTCACCTATCTGAAACATAACCGTATAAATTAACCTCTTTGTTACAAAAGTGTTCTTTAACAGGCTTTTTTGCACTTTTTTTGCCTATGCCAAACGATTGCGCGAGCTTTTTTGTAATAGATTGGTTAGAATACGCGCCATCGCCACCCCGGTGGTAAAAATCCAAGGGTATTTGCCCAACAGACGACTGGGTCACCTCAATCATGAAAGACCTCGTCCTGTTTGGCAACTATCTTTAAATCCGCAGGCCAAGCCAATCGTTTGTCCTGTACACAGCAACACAATCTGTGACTTTGAGGAAACAGAAGCATGAGTAACGCTCGTCCAATTCGCCGCGCTTTAATCAGCGTATCTGACAAAACTGGTATCGTTGAATTCGCACAAGCACTAGCACAACGCGGTGTTGATATCCTTTCTACTGGTGGAACTGCTCGCCTTTTGGCTGAGCAAGGCATCGCAGTAACTGAAGTATCTGACTACACTGGCTTCCCAGAGATGATGGATGGTCGTGTTAAGACGCTACATCCAAAAGTACACGGTGGCGTACTGGGTCGTCGCGGTCAAGACGACGAGGTGATGGCAACTCACGGCATCAACCCAATCGATATGGTGGTGGTAAACCTATACCCATTCGCTGCAACCGTAGCAAAAGAAGGCTGCACACTAGAAGACGCCGTGGAAAACATCGATATCGGTGGTCCAACTATGGTGCGCTCTGCAGCGAAAAACCACAAAGACGTGACTATCGTTGTTAACGCACACGACTACGACCGCGTTATTGCTGAAATGGACGCAAACGACAAATCTCTAACTCTAGAGACACGTTTCGACCTAGCTATCGCCGCGTTTGAGCACACGGCATCTTACGATGGCATGATCGCTAACTACTTCGGCACTATGGTTCCATCTTACGGTGAGAACAAAGAGGGTGATGAAGAGTCTAAATTCCCACGCACGTTTAACCAGCAGTTCGTGAAGAAACAAGACATGCGCTACGGTGAGAACAGCCACCAAGATGCAGCATTCTACGTAGAAGCAAATCCAGAAGAAGCATCTGTTTCGACTGCTCACCAAATTCAAGGTAAAGCGCTGTCTTACAACAACATTGCGGACACTGACGCAGCACTTGAGTGTGTGAAAGAGTTTGATGAGCCAGCTTGCGTTATCGTTAAGCACGCTAACCCATGTGGTGTTGCGCTAGGTAAAGACATTCTTGAAGCGTATGACCGCGCATACAAAACTGACCCAACATCAGCGTTTGGCGGCATCATCGCCTTCAACCAAGAGCTCGATGCAGAAACAGCGAAAGCGATTGTTGAGCGTCAGTTTGTTGAAGTGATTATCGCTCCTTCTGTTTCAGCTGAAGCAGTAGAAGTGGTTGCGGCTAAGAAAAACGTTCGCCTACTAGAGTGTGGTGAGTGGACAACTAAGACAACTGGTTTTGACGTTAAACGCGTTAACGGTGGTCTTCTGGTTCAAGACCGCGACCAAGGCATGGTATCGCTAGATGACCTTAAAGTGGTTTCTAAACGTCAACCTACCGAAGAAGAGCTGAAAGATGCGCTATTCTGCTGGAAAGTGGCTAAGTATGTTAAGTCAAACGCGATCGTTTACTCAAAAGGCGACATGACTATCGGTGTGGGCGCTGGCCAAATGAGCCGCGTGTACTCTGCAAAAATTGCTGGCATCAAAGCGGCTGACGAAGGTCTGCAGGTTGAAGACTGTGTAATGGCATCCGATGCGTTCTTCCCATTCCGTGATGGCATTGACGCTGCAGCAGAAGCTGGCATCAAGTGCGTTATCCAACCAGGTGGCTCTATGCGTGATGACGAAGTTATCGCAGCCGCTGACGAGCATGGCATGGCGATGATCTTCACAGGCATGCGCCACTTCCGTCACTAATTACTCGTCGCATTTGGTGCTGTAGCCGCATTAGCGCTGCAACACCAACTGCTTAGAGTAATCCAAACTTTAGAAAGGATTAATTATGAATATTCTAGTAATCGGTGCTGGTGGTCGTGAGCACGCTCTGGGTTGGAAAGTGGCTCAGAATCCAAATGTTGAAACGGTTTTCGTCGCACCAGGCAACGCAGGCACTGCGCTTGAGCCTAAGCTAGAAAACGTAGCGATTGACGTTGAAGACATTCAAGGTCTGGTTGCGTTTGCACAAGATAAAAACATCGAGCTAACCATTGTTGGTCCTGAAGCACCACTTGTGATTGGTGTGGTTGATGCGTTCCAAGAAGCCGGTCTAGCGATCTTTGGTCCTACTCAAGCTGCCGCTCAGCTAGAAGGTTCAAAAGCGTTCACCAAAGACTTCCTAGCTCGTCACGCGATTCCAACTGGCGCTTACGCTAACTTCACCGAAATTGAACCTGCACTGGCTTACGTTCGTGAGCAAGGCGCACCAATCGTTGTTAAGGCTGACGGTCTTGCTGCTGGTAAAGGCGTGATCGTTGCGATGACGCTTGAAGAGGCGGAAGACGCCATCAAAGACATGCTGGCAGGCAACGCATTTGGTGAAGCAGGCAGCCGCGTGGTGATCGAAGAGTTTCTGGATGGTGAAGAAGCCAGCTTCATCGTGATGGTTGACGGTGAAAACGTTCTGCCAATGGCAACCAGTCAAGACCACAAACGTGTCGGCGATAAAGACACAGGTCCCAACACGGGTGGCATGGGTGCTTACTCGCCAGCTCCAGTGGTGACGCAAGAAATCCATAACCGCATCATGGAAGAAGTTATCTATCCAACGGTTCGCGGTATGGCTTCAGAAGGTAACCCATACACAGGTTTCCTATACGCGGGTCTGATGATCGATAAAGACGGTACACCAAAGGTTATCGAGTATAACTGTCGTTTTGGTGACCCTGAGACCCAACCTATCATGATGCGTATGCAATCTGACATGGTTGAGCTGTGCCAAGCAGCCATCGACAAGAAGCTAGACCAGGTAGAATCTAAATGGGATCCACGTGCCTCTATCGGTATCGTTCTGGCGGCAGGCGGCTACCCAGCATCTTACAATAAGGGTGACGTGATTTCAGGCCTACCAACGACTGACGTTGAAGGTGAGAAAGTGTTCCACGCAGGCACAACTGATAAAGACGGCGATGTGGTCACTAATGGCGGCCGCGTCCTTTGTGCAACAGCACTTGGCAATACGGTTTCTGAAGCGCAAGCACGTGCTTATGGGCTAACTAAGAAAATCAGCTGGGACGGTATGTTCCACCGCAACGACATTGGCTATCGCGCCATTGCACGCGAGCAGGGTGAGTAACCCCAGACAAAGAAAAAAGGCGCTCCGTGGAGCGCCTTTTTTATTGGGTAATCAATTGTGGCCGTTTAATACAATCACTGGACCCATCAGCCAACATCAGCAATTGCTCGACTCTGGCGCCCGTCAGGCGGGTACTACCAAGAAAAGCCACATAACTTTCTACTTCGGCCAGACGCTGCACTACAAAGTCCGGCAAACTCTGCTCAAACTTGATCTTACTGAACTCAATGCCATTGCAGGTTTCCAGAGTTTCGCCATCCCAGTGTCCCTGAATCAGCTCAAGACCATCATTGTCCTGCTCTTTCACCCGTTCAGCCAGCAGCCCTGCCTCACGCTGATAGTTTTCCAGCTGAGCGCGCCGGATAGGCAGCACCTTACCATTGCGGCGATATTGCTGATAGATCGCCTCACCATCCTTATTAAACCGAACGTGAATGCGATATTTCACCGAACCGGATTCAAGGTCGTTTTGCTCTCCTTCTCGCACAAACTCTCGCAGCGTATCACCCGTCCAACGATAATTGGACTGGTACCAGCCATAATCATTCATATTGACGTAATCTGCGGCACTGTATGGCTGAGTTAGTCGTTCTGTATACCAATACAAACTCGTCGCATCGCCAAGCGTCTGGCCACCCGTATACTCTGAAAACTGATTCAGACTGGGTGAAGGGGAAGAGGAACACCCGACGACCGTGGCGGCGATAAGTGAGAGCAACAGCGTTTTTTTCATGGATGTCTTAAACCTCAAATAAAAGCAGCGTAGGCAAACAACACACCTTCTCCTCACTGTAAGACAGCGCGAATGTTCAGGCGTTCACTTCAATTCGGAGGGGAGAGAGATTGATGGGTAATCGCGCTAGCAGCACTAACACGTTTATCGATCAACCACTGAGAAAGAAAACAGCACCGATGTAACCATCGGTGCCGTCGAGATTATTTAACTGCGTCTTTTAGCGCTTTACCAGCTACGAATGCTGGAACATTCGCTGCAGCGATTTGGATCTCTTCACCAGTCTTTGGGTTACGACCAGTGCGAGCTGCACGGTGGTTTACTTTGAACGTACCAAAACCAATTAGTTGAACTTGGTCACCTTCAGTTAGCGCTTCAGATACGCCTGAAAGCGTCGCTTCTAGCGCTGCTTTAGCTTGTGCTTTAGATAGGTCAGCTTTTTCAGCGATAAAGTCGATTAATTGGGTCTTGTTCATTAGGTTTCCCTTCTTCATGTTATCGAGTTAAAGCCCACTCTAAATCATAAAGCCCCCATCTGGCAAAGGTTTGTCGCCGATCTTTATTGCTTATGACGTAGATTTAACCGTTTTATGAGCATTAACTCACAATTTAATATGTGCAGATTGACTTGCAAGCCTTGTAATTTGACTCATAAAGTCCCATAAATGCACTGCCACACTAGCGATAAGCCTGATAAATCGGTTGTGAGGCGACCTTTTTTTTAAGCACTCACCAACAATGCACAGGCTCATTTCGCAGCAAAGTTAGGTTGATGTGTGCACTTATTAGGAAATGAATGTTTCTTTTAACGGTTTATATTACAGTCGCTATCGGCGTCTCCTTCATCTGTTCAGTACTAGAAGCGGTGCTTCTCAGTATCACGCCGAGTTATCTGGCGCAGTTGAGACAAAAGGGACACCCTGCTGCTGACAAGCTGTCGAAACTAAAAGCAGAACTCGATCGTCCTCTTGCCTCCATCCTGACATTGAATACCATCGCTCACACCATTGGTGCTGCCAGCGCAGGGGCGCAAGCAGCTAAAGTCTTTGGCAGCCAGTGGTTAGGTGTGTTCTCTGCTGTGCTGACGTTAGGCATTCTGGTCTTGTCGGAAATCGTACCGAAAACCATTGGAGCCACATACTGGCGTCAACTGGCTCCGGTAGCGGCGACCACACTTCGTTGGATGGTCTGGGCTCTGACGCCTTTTGTTTGGTTCTCAGAGCAAATCACCAAACGTCTGGCCCGTGGTCATGAAGCACCGAAAATGCGCGATGAACTTTCTGCCATGGCAATGCTCGCCAAAGAAAGTGGCGAGTTTGCGGAAGGTGAATCCAATATTCTGAACAATATCCTCAATATTCAGGATATTCCGGTCACACAGGTCATGACCCCTCGACCTGTGGTATTCCGTGTTCCGGCTGAAATGACGATTAACGAATTTTTGCAACAGCACAAAGAAACACCGTTTTCGCGTCCGCTGATTTATAGCCAGCAAAAAGACAACATTCTTGGCTTTGTTCATCGTCTCGAGCTGTTTAAGCTTCAGCAACAAGGGTGTGGTGACAAACAGCTTGGCTCGGTAATGCGACCGATTCAGGTGCTGTTTAACACCATCATGCTTCCAAAAGCATTTGAACAAATGATGGCAGCTCGTCTGCAGATTGCCATGATCGTCGATGAATACGGTACCATTCAGGGCATCATTACTCTGGAAGACATCTTCGAGCACCTGCTAGGTCAAGAGATTGTTGACGAAGCCGACAAGACCACCGACATGCAGCAGCTCGCCTACCAACGCTGGGAGCACTGGAAAGAAAAGCACAGCATGATTGACGGCTCAGATGAAGACGATGCCAATGAGCCGGAACAAGGCTCTGGCGAAGACATCAATAAAAAAGAGTCATAAAAACAAAAGGCAGCGTTACAACGCTGCCTTTTAACTTGGTAGATTCACCACTTCAAATCATGTCAGTGACTGCCAATTTCGTTGCCCAGCAGGAAGTTTTCATCGCTGCTCACAAGCACGCCATATTTGAGGAAGTTCTTGCCTAAAATCATACTGTAATGAAAACGTGAGCGATCCTGTAAGTTGACCCGGATGTTCTTTTCTACCTGGCCCAACTTGACACGCATTTCAACCACAGGGCGGACATTGGCCTTCTCCCCTGCTTTGGCTTTAATACGCATGACATCCACCACTTCACGGGTAAACTCCTGCTTCATACCCATATCGTTAGCATAGGTGAACGTCACCATCTTCTTGCCATCTTTCTCAAACTGTTTGATGTTCACCGCATTCATCGAACTCACATCCGCTCCCGTATCCAACTTCACCGGGAACTGCAAACCTTCAACCGTGGCGTTTTCAATGTGACCGGCGGTGAAGATTGGATAGGCATCCAACAGGTTCTCACTACGGGTATTAACCAATACTCCGGCTTTCGTCGCCTTCTTACCTATGATGAAATAGGGTGTTTCTCCTTCATCACTATCCAGCGCCTCCAGAGCGAACTCCACCGTAAACTCCTCGCCACCCACAATGAATTCACCGTCAACTACCGGACGAACCGTATCTCCCACCTTAATTTTCCTCAAGATGGTCTTGCGCACCTTTTCCAGATTCCCTTGATCATTCGACAGGTAGTACTCGACCTTATCGCGCCCTTTGGCTTCGATCATTTCAAAACTGGCCACTTTAAGCAGAGGGGTGCTTACTGAGAAAGAAGGCGTGGCATCTAGCTTGTGCCCATCAAGGATCAGGTTTTCGACCGGAGACACCAACAAAGGCTTGTCTTTCATGCGCGCAGCGAAACTCTGTTTCCTATCCAGCTTACCTTTCGCTCCTGTATCAACCACAAAATTTTTACTCAGTGTGTCGAGACCAAGTCGAAGTTGCGTGCTGTATTTTGAGCGGTCTTTAAGATAAACCTGAATCGTTTGTTGGAAACCTTTGCCACCGTTGAATGGCACATAGATGACCGGATACTCGTTGCCGCCGATGGACAGCTGTTTGACTAACGGATAGGTCAGTCGCTTTTTACTCTCGTCTTTACCGACCAGATCAAAACTGACTCTATTGTCTTTGATTTCAATATTCTGTGCACTCAGAATGCTGTAATTGCTTTTCAGCGACAAGCTAACATCAACCGGTACACCATCCACATCACCCGCTTCACGGCGACCAATTACCTGAGCATCTCGTTGCTCCTGAAGATAATCATATCCCGCCATTACCCAGGCGTGATTGGCGAGAAACGTTTTGCCGATAAGGATCGGGGCACTAAAACCGCTGCGATCGGTTAAGTTGACTTCGGTTTCCACTGTTTTTCCGGCAATGGTCAAAGGCAATGTCACTACGGGACGGTAGATAGGGGTGGAACTGGTACGGCTACGAATCACACTGGTTCGCGTCAACGGGCGCTCCATTGCGACTTTCTCCCCGGTGTAGGGGTGGCGCAACGTGAAGCTGACTTTGCCCTGAAAGTTACGTTCTTCGTTATCAAATTCTTCCAGCCACCAGTCGCTGGCAGAGCCGCCGTATTCATCGACTATGGTCTTCAGTAGCTGCTCATTACTCAAACTTTGATACTTTGGATTACTGCTGGTGACTTTGACGTCCTCGGCATGCATTGATGTGGTGTCCGCACCTGTATCAATTTTCCCAACAAACGGTATGCCTTGAAGCGCATCAATATCCTGATAATAAACACTTTCCAAACGCCCTAACACCAGTTTGTCTTCAATAGACAGAACCGGTGACTGCGTTGTAGACAGATCGGGAGCTGCCTGAGCCCACCCACAGGTCATCGCGGCGAGTATTAACGCCAACTTCGTTGCTGTTCTTTTCATTTTTAATACGTCCATTCACTGACCGACTAGTTATACCTGTTTGCCTTAAGACAATGGTCACCGCAATTCATTGCCGACCATTTTTAGCTTTACAGAAAATTAACGGAATATCCACGCGATTATCAATAAATTAGCAAAATACAGAGAAGGTTCACGCGTGAGTGACAGAGAAAAATCACCGAACAATTGCAAAAGCCCGCTCATGCCCTTATATCCTATAGATATCAAAGGAAAGGCACTCCTTTCCCTAACCACAACAAGAGAATACACGGATGAGCCAAGCTATCTGTCAACTGATTGCTAAAGAGCTGAACGTCAGCACTAAGCAAGTTGAAGCTGCTGTCACGCTGATTGATGACGGCAACACCGTACCCTTTATCGCTCGCTATAGAAAAGAAGTAACGGGAGGGTTGGATGATACCCAACTGCGCACTCTGGATTCACGCTTAAGTTATTTACGCGAACTGGACGACCGACGTCAGACGATTCTGAAATCCATCCATGAACAGGGTAAGCTCAGTGACGAACTGCGTGCAGACATTGAGGCCGCTGACAACAAAACCCGCCTTGAAGATCTTTACCTACCTTACAAGCCAAAACGTCGCACTAAAGGCCAAATTGCCATCGAGGCAGGCCTTGAGCCATTAGCCGATTTGCTGTGGACTGACCCAAGCCACGAGCCAGAAAATGCTGCATCTGGTTACATCGACAGTGAAAAAGGCATTGCCGACAGCAAAGCCGCTCTGGATGGCGCGCGTGCGATCATCATGGAGCGCATTGCTGAAGATGCCGATTTACTAGAAAAAGTGCGTCTGCATCTTAATCGCCATGCCGAGCTGCGCTCACGTGTCGTAACAGGTAAAGAACAAGAAGGTGAGAAGTTCAAAGACTATTTTGAACATGATGAGCCAATGAGTAAGGTACCATCTCACCGCGCGCTTGCCATGCTGCGTGGCCGCAACGAAGGCTACCTGCAGTTATCGGTCAACGCCGATCCTGCCAACGAAGAAAATGCTCGTGAGTCCTACTGTGAAACACTGATCGCCGAACACTATGGTATCCACCTCAGCCAGGCCCCCGCCGACGCTTGGCGTAAACAGGTGATCAGTTGGGCATGGCGCATTAAAGTCTCTATGCACATGGAAACCGAGCTAATGGGCGCACTAAAAGAGCGCTCTGAAGTCGATGCTATTACTGTGTTTGCTACGAATCTGAAAGATCTCTTAATGGCAGCGCCAGCGGGACCAAAAGCTACACTGGGCCTCGATCCCGGATTGCGCACCGGCTGTAAAGTCGCTATCGTCGATCCAACCGGCAAAGTGTTGGCGACCGAGACTATCTACCCACACCCTCCTCAGAAACAATACGACAAATCCGCTCAAATCATCGAGCAATTGGTTCGTCAGTTTAACGTCGATCTCATTGCCATCGGTAACGGCACCGCATCACGTGAAACCGACAGTTTTACTGCCGATGTGATCAAGCGTGGCAACTTAAAAGTGCAGAAAATCATTGTCAGTGAAGCGGGAGCCTCGGTGTATTCGGCATCAGAGCTGGCCGCAAAGGAATTTCCCAATATGGATGTTTCTCTGCGCGGTGCGGTGTCCATCGCCCGACGTTTGCAAGACCCGCTGGCCGAACTGGTGAAAATCGATCCTAAATCGATTGGCGTGGGTCAGTATCAGCACGATGTTAGCCAAACCATGCTCGCTAAACGTCTTGATGCCGTAGTAGAAGACTGCGTAAACGCGGTGGGTGTCGACGTGAATACTGCTTCCGCTGCGCTGCTTACCCGTGTGGCCGGTTTGTCTTCAACACTGGCGCAAAATATTGTTGACTACCGTGATGAAAACGGTCGCTTCGAAGCCCGCACCACACTAAAAAAAGTGGCACGCCTTGGCCCTAAAGCCTTTGAACAGTGTGCTGGCTTCCTGCGCATCATGAATGGCAAAAACCCTCTTGATGCCTCTGCCGTTCACCCGGAAGCGTATCCTGTGGTAAAAAATATCGCCGAAAAAACTGGACGCCCACTGAAGTCTATCATTGGTGACAGCAGCTTCCTGAAAACCGTTAGCGCCATCGACTATACCGATGACACTTTCGGTTTACCGACGGTGAGCGACATCATTCGAGAATTGGACAAGCCCGGACGCGACCCACGCCCTGAATTCAAAACGGCGACGTTCGCCGAAGGGGTCAATAAAATTACTGACCTCGAGCCTGGAATGATCTTGGAAGGTGTGGTCTCCAACGTCGCCAATTTTGGCGCCTTTGTCGATATTGGCGTGCATCAGGATGGACTGGTCCACATTTCCGCTCTTACCGACAAATTTGTCGCAGATCCACGTGAAGTCGTTAAAGCGGGAGACATAGTTAAGGTCAAAGTCATGGAAGTGGATGCCGCACGCAAGCGAATTGGTCTTTCCATGCGTCTCAATGACGAGCCGGGTCAGGACAACCGAGCAGCTCGAGGCAACAAATCGGGGCAGCGAGATTCAAGGGGAGCACCACGTCAACGTGCGCCACGCCAAGAATCAGGAAACAGCGCGATGGGCGGCGCATTTGCAGCAGCGTTTGCCAAAGCCAAAAAGTAGCCAAACTCAAAGAGCACCATAACGGTGCTCTTTTCTTATCGCGCGATCTCAGGTCACCGCAATGATGTCGGATGGCGTGTTGGGGGCCACTGAATGCCCGTAGTGATACTTAATCACTGTGCGTCGTTGGGCCATCTTTCCGGCCAGGATGGCTTCCTCAAGGACCCACTTCGGTAGGCGAAAGCGCATCGCATAGCCTCTTCCCTGAGAGTCACTGTAGGTCGTCAGGGCAAGCAGTTCGAACAAACGCACGATAGGATCACTAGGACGTTCGTTGACTTCCTCCGTCTCATACTCCGGATGTTCTGCCGGATCCCAGGCCGAGCGCTTACGGCGCTTTTCATCTTCATTGATCTGCCTTTCCGCATTCGTTCTGGCCAGCTCAACCGGAGCAACCACAGGTTCACGCACTTTATTGTCACGGGCGACCTGTTCCGTCTGCGGATTCACCGACGGCGCGATCACGGGGGCACTGATACTGTTGGGCGACACGATCATCCGTCACTCTCCTCTGACATGAGTGATTACAGCCAATACCTCAACACTTAGCTCTTTTTGTGAAATAGACCTTACTCAACGGTCACTTGAGTATATACAGTATCGGAAACAAACCGCAGTTCTTTACCTGTTTTGTGTAAAAATCCGGCAAAGATCAGAGAAGCAACGCTTTAACCCGGTCAATAAACCCTTCTTGCTCCGTAATAAAAGGGGCGTGGGATGAGTCAGTAAACACATGAGAAAAATGCTGTTCAGACAGCGCGTCTAATTGTCTGGCAATGCGCACCGGCACCAACCCATCCAGACGGCCATACCAGCGATGCACAGGCATAGACAGTCCACAGAGCTGAGCTCGCAAGTCCAGATTTTCTAGCCAGTTCAATCCCAGCATCAAGGCTTGTGGCGAAGGCATTGGGCGTGACAGCACCGCCTGCTTGAGGTACTTCACGTCCTGACGAGCGCTGGGGCTCCCCATTGCCTGTAGCGCCATAAACCGTTCAATGGTCAGTTTAAAATTGTCGGTCAGTTGCGACGTAAACGCCGACAGCACCTCTTTTTTAATACCCCGCCACTGCTCACCCTCAGAAAATTTAGGGGAACTGGCCAGCGTTACCAGTTGGGCTACACGCTCGGGAAATTCACTGGCGATGTGCGTAGCGATAAGACCGCCAAGAGACCACCCCAACCAAATCGCTCGTGTGGGTGCTCCCTCAAGCAACAGGTCCGTTAACTCGTCCAGGGACTGATATTTGACCTCATGACTGAATCCGTAACCCGGTAGATCCACGGAGTGTACAGTGAAGTGTTGAGTCAGTTCACCAATGCACTGTGACCAGACTGCGCCATTCATTCCCCAGCCATGGACCAGAACCAAATCGGGCCCCTGTCCTTCTCGCTGCCAATGTATTTTTGCTGCTGAACTCACGCTTTCTCCTACTCAATTGGAACTTGCCACGGATCGTATTCCTTCATGCTAAAGAGAAATACGCAAAGATCAACTCACAGACAAGAGGTCCAACCCGGTGATTGCATCGCTTTGTCATATCTGCGGGCTGCCCATAGAGCAGCCATTGGGACACAATTTATGGTGTCATCACTGCGAGCCGTTGTTGATGCAATCTACACCGCGCTGTGCTCGCTGTGGACTCGAGATGCTCACCAGCGCCGTTACCTGCGGGCACTGTTTACTGTCCCCACCGCCTTGGCAAAGGCTATATTGCCTGGGTGATTATCGCTATCCATTATCGAGTTTTATCAGGCAGATAAAGCAGCACAAGCGTGTCTGGTTACTGGCCCCACTGGCACAAATGCTAAGCCAGACAGTTGAACAATCCGCTCGGACTCTGGTTACCGTTCCAATGTTACATCACCGTGAGTTATGGCGCGGATTCAATCTCAGCGAGCTGCTGGCACACCAGCTCTCGCAATACCTCCCGGTCGAACGGACCTATACCAAAGTTTTCCGCAAACATCGCAACACACCTACCCAAAAAAACCTCTGCAGAGAAGCCAGACTCAACAATGTTCGCCGCGCCTTTTCGCTGCGAACTGCCCCTGACATAAATCACGTTGCGATTATTGATGATGTCGTCACAACTGGCGCAACTGCTTGCCACCTAAGCGAATTATTGCTTGATGTAGGAGTAGAAAAAATCGATATTTATTGTCTGTGCCGCACGCCAAAACCCTCACAAAAGTGAACAGCTTCTTCAAGCTGAGCACTTTGCAGGCAAATAATTTTGGCATCTACTCGTGACAAGAGTAGAATGGTGGCAATAACCTACAACATTACTCAGGTATTCGTCGTGTCAAATCCAATTACTATTACAGAAAGTGCTCAAAGTCACTTTGCCAAGCTACTGGCTCAACAGCCAGAGGGAACGAACATCCGTGTTTTTGTCGTTAACCCGGGTACTCAGAATGCAGAGTGCGGCGTTTCTTACTGTCCACCAGAGGCGGTAGAGTCCAACGACACCGAATTTAAATACGAAGCATTGTCTGCATATGTCGATGAACTGTCGCTGCCTTTTCTGGAAGAAGCAGAGATTGACTTTGTTACTGACAAAATGGGTTCTCAACTCACTCTGAAAGCGCCGAATGCAAAAATGCGTAAAGTGGCTGACGACGCCCCGCTTATGGAGCGTGTCGAGTATGCAATCCAAACACAGGTAAACCCTCAACTAGCGGGCCACGGTGGCCATGTGAGCCTGATGGAAATCACCGAAGATGGCATTGCCATTGTTCAGTTTGGTGGCGGTTGCAATGGCTGCTCGATGGTCGATGTCACCCTTAAAGAAGGCATTGAAAAACAGCTACTGCAAGAGTTTGCTGGTGAGCTGACTGCAGTCAGAGACATGACCGAACATGATCGTGGTGAGCATTCTTACTACTAGATCCGTTTGCCCTAACAGACAGTCTGATTAAAACAGAGCGCCGGGGGAAACCTTTGCGCTCTGTTTTTTTATGGTTCTATTTGGCGATGGCCTAATTCCTATATATATTAATAGCCAAGTAACCAGAAGGTGACTTGGGTAATACGACTACAATAATTTCTGTACCTCAGGCTCAACGTTTTAAACGTATTAAAGGTACAACGCTAAGGAGAAAGCCCATGCCGTCCAAAAAAGGACCTGAGATCTTAGCCCAAAAGACCGTTGCGGAATCTAGGCTGTTTAAAATTGAGGCGTTAGACTTAGTCTTTTCAAACGGAGCTAAGCGCACTTACGAACGAATGAAACCTAGCGGTCGAAATGCCGTGATGATGGTTCCCATCACCGAGCAAGGAGATATTTTGCTGGTGCGTGAGTTTGCTGCGGGTACAGAGCGCTACGAGTTAGGCTTTCCAAAAGGGCTCATTGACCACGGAGAATCACCTGAACAAGCTGCGGTTCGAGAGCTGAAAGAAGAAATCGGTTTTGGTGCCCACACACTGACACCACTCAAAGAGGTGGTTCTTGCGCCCTCGTACTTTTCCAGTCGTATGACACTGTTTGTCGTTCAGGATCTCTACCCTGAGCAACTGACGGGTGACGAGCCCGAACCTTTGGAAGTGGTGAAGTGGCCACTAGCTCAGGCTGAAGAACTGTTGACGCACCTGGATTTTTCCGAGGCGCGCAGCATCACGGCACTGCTGTTGATGCTAAGACTCAAGTCAGATTTAGGACTATAACGTGACTGCATTAAATAAAGATCTATCTCACCATCTGCCGGACGTGATCAATATCGCTCGGTTAGCTGGGCAGGTTATCCTCGACATATACGAAAATAAGCAATATGAGTCGTTTACCAAGGATGATGCCACCCCTGTAACATCTGCGGATCTGGCGGCACACAAACTGATCTGCGAAAAATTGTCACAATTGACGCCCGATATTCCGGTTCTTTCGGAAGAAGCCGCGGATATCAGCTTAGCGCAACGTTCACAGTGGAGCGAATACTGGCTTGTAGACCCGCTCGATGGCACACAAGAGTTCATAGCTCGCAGTGGCGACTTCGCAACGATCATCGCACTGGTTCGCAATCATAAACCAATCATGGGGGTCGTCTATGCGCCCGTGTCTGGCGTAACCTATTACGCTTATGAAAACAAAGGGGCGTGGAAGATTCCTGATCTGGATGAAAGTCTGCGTATCAAAGTCCTGACGCATGAAAAGCCCAATCAATCTATCGCCATAGCTATCAGTCGCCGCCAAAACATCAACCGAATCACCGAGAGAATGAGCACAGCCTGGAACTATGATTTGGTACCTCTGGGCTCCGCAGCGCTAAAAGCGTGCCTGGTTGCTGAAGGAGCCGTAGACTGTTACTTGCGCCTGGGACCTACGGGAGAGTGGGATACCGCTGCCACTCAATGCATCGTCGAAGAAGCAGGCGGCTCAATACTGAGCACAGAGTTGAAACCCTTGTCCTACAATCAGCGAGAAACTCTGGAAAATCCCAACTTCATCGTTCTGGGCGATCAGAGTTTGCCTTGGGACCAGATACTGATTCAGAAATAACAAGGAGGCGTTTGCCTCCTTTTTATTTCGCTAGAAACGTCCCTGATAATTGAACGAGTAGCGCCCCTGACTATCTGGGTTACCCAGCCAGCCCAACTGCTGACGCATAGTCGCGGGAAACTCGCCTTCTGGCTTAAACCATGCGGTCGACTGATATTGCCGGTTGGGTGACAGTTGGCCAGAAAACTCGCTCGATATCTGCTGACTACTTTGACTGCCTTTTGCCGATAACACACTGTCGCTGCATGCCAGATCAACAATCGTTGGACCAAACCTCAAACTGCCCATTGGCGTTTCAACATAACCGGCGTTCCAGGACAGACTGCCATTACCTGCCGAGCACCACGGAGCCTGATATTGAAGGGAATTAATGGCTAATTCCAATTGACCTCCCGCGCTGACAGGTAGTGGCAAAGGCGCGAGCTGCAACGCCGTTTCTGCGGGTATCGATGCCAGCAAACTGTCCACATAAGGTCCAGAAAAGCTCATACCGACATTACCTTTGCCAGCCACACCCAGAGCGCTGCCCCGCCCAAACCTTAACGCATATTCTGGTGAAAACGTTAGTAGGCTCGCCCAGGAAAAACTCCACGTGAGCTCCCCAAGTTGATAACGCTGAAAACGTACATCCTGAGCGCTTCCCTGCCAGAGCGTACCTTGCGCGCCATCGACAGAAAGTCCTATCGGCAGTGGTAAATAACTGATGGCCACTCGGGCTGGCAAGTGATAAATCGCACTTGCGGTAAACACACCTGTGCACAGTAATGCGTATTTAGTCACTCGTTTCACTTAGCTTCCCCTTTTGAATTGCAGTCGATTGACTTCAACAACACCACTTTGGTCGGCTTTATCGATATCCATGATTTCAACCGTCACACCGTGATTATCCTGAAGATAAAACAGCCAATTGACGAAAAACTCAAACGGGATCGGCTTAATCCAAACTTGCAGCTGATCGTTTCGGGGCTGCATTCGAATCAGCTCGATATTAAACCGGCTGGTTGAGGAAGTGATGGTCTGATTCAGCGGTAAATTCGAGACCTTAACGCCCCCAGCCTGTCGCTTGAGTACAATCTCATCTGCCTGCTCTCTCACCCATGAAAGCAATTGTCGCTCCGATTGAATTCGCTGTTGTGCCAACTCAGTACGCTGAGCAAACGGAGCCAGTATTCCCCAGTAAATAATGCCGACAATCATCACCAATGAGCAGGCAACCACCAGACGCTGCTCTCTCTGACTGATACTAAGCCACCAACTTTGTGCGTTAAGTAATAATCCCTTCATATGTGACCCTATTTCTTTTTCAACACAAAGTTACCCATCACCACCTCACCGTTACGATTCAGAGGTCCTTGTGAAACATCAAACTGCGTCTCCAGTTTGGTTTTGGCCGCTTCAAAACTGGCAAAGTCCTTACTGGTCACGTTCATGCGTACTTCGTTTCGATTGCCATCAAATGTAAAACTTTCTACCTGCATGCCATTAACCTGCCCAACCGTATCAGGCAGTTTCGACAACCATTCAAGTACCGAAGCGCTGGTTATATCTCCCCCTCCAAGACGTCCCAATTCATCCTGCATCTGACGCTTCAGGTAGCTGACTGTGGGAATCCGTTTTTTATCCGGGAATACCGCTCTGAATATACGTTCACTCTCGGCACGGTAGGCACTGGCTTGCGCTTCATATTGGTTGACGAGCACCACTTGCTCTGCGATCAGCGCCACAATCAGAATCGCGCTGGCAATCGCCACTTTTTGCCAGACTTTCCAATATTTCAGGTACGAGGCTTTTGGCTTAAATTCTCCACTTAACAAGGTCACATGGCTGCCTACCACCCCTTGAGACAACAGCGCCATCGGAGGCTCTACAGGTAGCGTCTGCCAAGTCAAATGCTCTGAGTGTTCAATGATATCGCTAGGTACCTGTGAGTAACTGCTCACCACCACATCTGTGGCCGCGTCATCAGATTGAGACATCAAGTAGTCCGACTGAATAACCGACGACAACCAGTTATCATCCACTGTCATGCCGCTCCAGGCATCCGTTCGGAATAGCCACTGTCCATCTATTTCCAATGCGGTAACCTGTTCAGAGTGAGGTAATGCCAGTACGTCAGGCACCACTTTTTTCACCTCAATACCCTGCTCTGAGAATGCACTAAGCACACTGCTCAGGTAACGCTTGTCAATCGCACAGATAGAGGCTGAACCACCCTGTTTATTGAGAATGGTAAAGTGCAGTTCCTCGACATCCTGCGCAATATCATCCTCTACCAAAAATGGCAGCATGGTTTCAAATTGACGAGCACCGCCCGCAGGGATCGACACTCGTGCAAAATGTACATCCTGTGCGCACAACATCAACAAAGTAACCCGCTGTTGACTGTATTCTTTGATCTTATCCAGCTGCGCTAAGCCTTCCAGCTCACCACTCGCTATCACTTCCTGTTGGTTAGTCGACCAAACGGCCCAGTGAACTGGACTTCCTGGCTGACTATTCAGGCGAACGGTTAGAAACTCGCTCACGAAACCCTCCGAAACGACGACGGACGACTGTCACGTCTTGCCTGTCTTGGCTAAAAAATAAGGATCTTAATCGTAGTCTAGATTCATCGACGACGATTTGCGTATCTAATTCGAAATACACGCTGTCTACTGTGAGATAAGACGCAGCCTGTTGCCGGGTTCTCTCATCCACACCGCCCATTTGTGATTCAGCCAGAAACTTATCCACTCCTGACCAACCATCAAAAGGCCGGTTTTCGATCATCTGTCTGGCATTGTCAATCGACAAATTGGGCGCAAATAATGCCGACAACAAGGCTGCCTGCTCTTCGGCAATGGTATTCACGTTCAGTTGCCAGCTCGAGGTCGGCAAGGCACAAACTACCGGTTCGATCGCCATCATTGCTTCTCCCGTCATTTGATTGATCGCTCGCAGCTCTGTGCTGTCCGCAATCAATCCATTAGCTGCCAAATATGCTGGAGATAATGACTCATAGTAGCTGTCTCCGACACCAGAGACTGAACGAACACTGGTCTCTTCATTCACGAACTCCCAGGTCGAGTCAGCAATCTGTTCCGCCTGATAGTTGTCAACGTCACTTTCTTCCAGCAATCGTTGAAAAAAACGAACCAGAAAGGGTTTAGTCGCACTGTTGTCATTTGGAGCAACGGTGGACAGCGCATTGACATTAAAACATGACTGCATATCCCGAATGTATCCAGTGGCCTCACCGTAATCCAGAGGGTAAGTTCGCTCTTCCAGTGCCCATGGCTGATTCAGGTTAATGCTGTCCTTGTTATCTTTGTAGCTCTCTTTAATGGCAACCGCCGCCAGCGCCTCAACGCCAACCGCATACCAATATGCCTGTTGGTAATTTACTTGATTCGAAGCTCGCGTGAACTGGCTGAACAGACGTTCAGACATGGTAGCCGCTATCGATACCATGATGGCTAAAAGCAACAGAATAACAATCAGTGCAACCCCTTTTTGGGCATTTGGCATCACTCTCTTCATGAGTTGCCACCTTGATTGTTATCACCTTGATTCCCGCTACCGCCCTGACTGTTGCCCGACCCTCCACGAGATGTCGCGTTCAACGAGCCGCCCGGAGTCAGGTAAATACGCGAGATCTCTCCGTAATCTTCCAATTGCAGCTTGATTTCTACCGCCTGCGGTAAAGCCAGTTCGGTCTGCCATTCACTGACCCAGGATTCACCATTATAAAAACGCATGTTAAAGTCATCGACCCCGGACAGAATCGGCAACACGACCGGTACCTCACCCACCGCTGTATCTGGATAACGCCACCATAACCGCTCCAGATGACCTTGTTTTAAACGATAGCCGATTTTTGCCACTTCCCCTCGTGGGAACTGATTCTGAGGATTCAACCAACCAAGACGCGTGAACAACAATCCTTTGGTTTCCGACTCCAGTAGGTTCTGCTGCCACAGAATCAATTGAGGTAGTGACGCTTCACCTTCATGACGAAACTGTCTCAAAGCCATTTGACGAAAATCGCTGTCCAGATATACAAAGCCGCGCTGGATTTCTTGCAATCGAGCACTTTTCGCCTGCGAAAGCTCATTACTTCGCTGTACCTGATTGACGACCTGATAAGCCGCCACACTCAAGCTGGCAAAAATGGCTATGGCCACCAGAACTTCAATTAGGGTAAATCCTCTCGAGCGGCTACCTGTCAACATAGCTCCTCACCGTCACGATCGGACTGGCTTTTTTGTCTTTGGCTACGCTGACGTCAAACGCTTTGAGCAGATTGTCAGACGTTTTAATTGGGGTCACACTCCAGAACCATTCGCGATCAGCCAGCTTTTCCGTACCTTTACTGGCCTTTAGTGTTGAGGTATCCAACATGACCTTGGCAATCTGGTTATCGACCACCATTGCGGCAAACGCTTTTTCTTCCAGATAACCTAAGGTATTGATATGCTGACTCACAGAGCGAATGATCGAAATGGCCGCCGTCGCAAAAATAGCTAAAGCAATCAGAACTTCCAGCAAGGTCATTCCTTTAGCGACGTTTTTCATTCCAATCCTTGTCATCCATCACTATTACCTGCCCATTCTCCTTAACTTCCACATACCAGGACTGTGCTTTCATTGCACGATTTATCGGTTCAATGACAAACACACCCGACGTTATTTCTCCGCTAGAAAGAATAAACACCTGAGGAGGCTTCTCGGGCTTGTTCTTTTTTTCCACATCCGCGAACATATCATCATCAAATAGCGAGCCAGGCTCAAACAGACGATCATCGTCTTCCCAGACGCCAGTACTCAAATCCAACTTAATCGCCAGTCCATCAGGCATCTGTGTTTGTCCCGGGATGCCGTTGAGTTCTGCCAGCTGCCATCCGTCCGGTTTCAATTCCAGAAACACATACTGTTTCTTATCTTCATCAACACGTATACCAAAGTCCTTGCCGGCTAACATGGCTTCTTCGTTAAACAGCTGAAGTCTTTGGTATAGGCGCTGAGCATCCTGTTTTAACTGATCATCCTGGCGCTGTGGTAAGGTTGATATCACAGCAACGGCACTGACTGAGAGCAACACCAGTACCAGCATAATCTCAAGCAATGTAAAGCCCTGGGGCCGTGTACGAGATATCGCTAACATCTACTACCGTTACAAAAAGGTAGGGCGCGTTTCGCCCTACTCATCAATTCCTACTGAAAATCCTGAAGATTCCAGTTACCAATGTCCGCCGCTGCACCTTCACCGCCTTCTTGACCATCCGCACCCAAGGTAAAGATATCGATGGTACCTTTATCACCTGGGCTCAGGTATTGATAGTCATTACCCCAAGGGTCGTTCGGCAAACGACGAATATAACCACCATCACGGTAGTTTCGTGGCTCTGGATTACTTGGTTTTGCCACCAATGCTTCCAGGCCCTGATCGGTCGTTGGGTAAACACTGTTATCCAGCTTATACATATCCAGCGCATTCTCCAACGCCACTATATCGGTAATGGCTTTCTGCTGGTCTGCCTTTTCTTTGTTACCCAATAGATTAGGAACCACAAAGCTCGCCAGAATACCTAAAATAACGACAACCACCATTACTTCTAGTAAGGTGAAGCCAGCCTGCTTTCTGTTTGTCTTTCTCATTTATTACTCCAAAGAAAACGCCTCTCAACAGAGGGATTAGATTTCGTTATCTGGTTCGACTAACCAGACATCAAATTGTTCATTTCCAAAATAGGCATTAAGGTAGCCATCACAATAAACAGCACCAACCCAGCCATGATGGCGATCAGTGCTGGCGTGAAGATACCCAGGGCGATATTGATCGTGGACTCAAAGTTCTGGTCCTGATTATCCGCTGCACGGGTCAGCATATTCTCAAGCTCTCCACTTTGCTCGCCACTGGCAATCATATGCAACATCATTGGTGGAAATAGTTTGGTCTGCTCGAGTGCCTTTCTCAGACTTGCACCTTCTCGAACATTGTCGGCTGCGTTGGAAACCTGCTTCTTAGCAAAATGGTTAGTCATGACATCCACAGACACCTTCATCCCTTCAAGAATGGGAATGGCACTGGAAGTACAAATGGCGAGTGTTCTGGCAAAGCGTGAGGTATTCAAGCCTCGGGCAATTTTGCCTATCAGGGGCATATTCAGCACTTTCGTGTCCCAGCTCATCCGTATCGCCGGCTTTCTCAACGCCGCCTTAAAGAGGTACATCATCATCAGAAACAGCCCCAGCAGGATAAGTCCCCATTGTTGAATGAAGTCGCTGGAGGACAACAAAAACTGCGTCGATTTCGGTAGTTCCTGACCCATTTGTACAAATTGACCGACGATTTTGGGGACTACCGCCGCCAATAGGAACGCCACAATTGCCACGGCAAACACCACCAGCACTACTGGGTAGATCATCGCTTGTTGCAGTTTGGAGCGTAACTTCTGACGGTTTTCGGCATAATCAGCCAGACGTTCAAGAATGGAATCGAGATGCCCCGACTTCTCCCCTGCGGCTACCATGGCACGGAACAGTTCATCAAAAATATGTGGGTATTCCGCCAGACTGTCTGACAAGGTATAACCTTCGGTGACCTTAGAACGTATCGCTGCCAGCATAGTGCGAATACGTGGCTTCTCTGACTGTTCAGAAACGGCCTTTAAACACTCTTCCAGCGGCATGCCGGACTGCACCAACGTTGACAGTTGACGGGTGATCAGAGCCAAATCTGGCGTACTGATGCCTCGCTTAAACCCGGGCCTGGCCACAGTACCATTACTACGTTGGGTCGCTTTACCTCTGGCTTCAACAATATCGACGGGGATCATGCCCTGCTCTTTCAAGCGCTGACGAGCCTGACGTGCATTGTCGCCTTCCACTAACCCTTTTACCTGTTTGCCTTTGGCATTCAGTGCTTTGTATTCAAACGCCGCCACTTACGCTTCCTTGGTTACCCGCATGACTTCTTCTAGCGACGTCACACCACTTTTGACTTTGTGGAATCCGTCATCTCGAATACTTGGTGTGTGTGAACGGATAGCTCTCTCAATCGCCTGCTCGCCAGCTTCATCATGAATCAGGGTTTGAACTGTATCATCCACCATCAGCAACTCATGAATACCAGTACGCCCGCGATAGCCTTTGTGATTGCACTTTTCACAGCCTACCGCTTTATACAACACCAGTTCCTGGTGCTCATCGACATCAAACAACTGCTTGGTCGCACTGTTGGCCTGATAGGGTGCCTTACAGTTATTACACAAAGTACGCACCAGGCGCTGTGCCAACACACCCAGTAGCGAAGAAGAAATCAAGAACGGCTCAATGCCCATGTCCCGCATTCGGGTGATCGCCCCGACTGCTGTGTTGGTATGCAGAGTCGACATCACCAGGTGGCCAGTCAACGAAGCCTGCACCGCAATCTGCGCCGTTTCAAGATCGCGGATCTCACCGACCATCACCACATCTGGGTCCTGACGCAGTATGGCACGCAAACCTCTCGCAAACGTCATATCAACTTTAGGATTAACCTGAGTCTGCCCGATACCATCGATGTCAAATTCGATTGGATCTTCCACGGTCAGAATATTGCGTTCATTACTGTTAATTTCCTGCAGCCCTGCGTACAGAGTAGTGGACTTACCTGAACCGGTTGGACCGGTCACCAGAATAATGCCATGAGGCCGTTGGATCAGATGGCGGAAACTGGCGTGGTTAACGTCCGTCATTCCCAGACTGTGCAAATCGAGTCGGGTCGCGTTTTTATCCAACAAACGCATCACGACTCGCTCGCCATGCGAGGATGGCATCGTTGAGACACGCACATCAACGGCCCGTCCACCAATACGTAATGAAATACGTCCGTCCTGAGGCACGCGCTTCTCCGCAATGTCGAGTTTCGCCATGACCTTAACACGAGAAACTAGCAAGGGAGCCAGTTTACGGCTCGGTGCGAGTACGTCACGCAGAACGCCATCGATACGAAAGCGAATGGAGAGAACTTTCTCGAACGTTTCAATATGAATATCCGAGGCCCCTTCTTTGATCGCTTCACCTAGCATGGCGTTGATCAACTTGATTATTGGGGCATCGTCATCCGATTCCAGTAAGTCCTCATCTTGTGGCAGCTCTTCTGCCAGAGAGAAAAAGTCATCACTGTCTGCGCCAATATCTTCCATCAACTGACGTGCTTCCGAAGAATCTCGTTGATATGCCTGTGTCAGCTTGGTATCAAATTCCTCAGAAGCCAGCGCTTGCAATGAAAAGGGCTGACGAACAACCCGCTTCACTTCCTGCAGCGCATTTAACGCCAGTGGCTCAACATAATAAAGCACCGAGCCCTCATCATGGGGCTCAAACACCACTTTAAAACGATTGGCAAAACTGAAGGGCAATCGACTCACCAAAGGGCGATGTTCCATATTTTCCATGACTACTTAGCTTCTATTTGGTCAATAAACGCCTGTATCTCCGACGGATAGCGATTGGTTTGGTTGAACTCCGGCAAAACAGGAATGTAACCGTCATCCATCAACTTCAAACCTTTATCAGCTTTAAACAGCTGTTCCGCACGAATGTAGTTGTACTTACGCTGAGTTATCCCATCTGATGTCATGCCATCACGAATAATGGTCGGCTTGATGAATACCATCAGGTTTTTCTTTTCAACCGTGGTACTGGTGGACGTAAACAAACGACCAAGGTATGGAATGTCGCCCAAAAACGGAACTTTCGATTCGCTTTCTGCAGCACGTTCGTCGATCAAACCACCCAGAACCAGCATCTGACCATCCTGGATCATCACGGACGTATTCAACTGACGTTTAGCAAAGCGAACGTCCACTGCCCCGTTTGCACCTAGTACGTTCGAAACTTCTTGTTCGATATTCAGCTGCACCGAATTCCCTTCGTTGATCTGAGGAACCACTTTCAGCTTAATGCCCACTTCTTTACGATCAACAGTCTGGAACGGGTTGCTATTGTTTGAGCCCGCCGTAGAACCAGTCAGAACCGGCACCTCTTCACCTACGATGAATGACGCTTCACCATTGTCCATCACAGTGATACTTGGAGAAGACAGAATATTAGAATTGGACTGGCTTGAAACAGCGGTAATCAGCGCGGTCCAGTCACCAAGCGCAATCCCGACTGCGGCACCCTGAACACCACCCAGCGCACTGGCAAGCTTAGAAAAATCACCAGTTGTGGTTGTCTCTACATTGTACGGATTACCATCTGCATCGACACGCGTCTCGGTAGTTTTCTTATCCTTCGCCTCTTCCATGCCAAGCATGACGCTGCCGACAGATGCACCGGTGTTCGAGAACTGTACGACGCCACCACCGGACAACGATCCCCACTGTACCCCCAGGTTAGCACCATCCACATCAGCCAACTCAACGATCAATGCTTCAATCAGCACTTGAGCGCGTCGGATATCCAGTTGCTGAATGATCTCCAGCAGTGCTTTCATAATATCGGGCGGTGCAGTCAGTACCAACGCGTTGGTGTCAGGGTGGGCGCTGATCATCACTTCAGAGCGATTCGCTCCGCTACCACTAGAGCCCGCCTGTTTTTCTTTTTGCAAGTTGTCAGAGACGCCTTTGAGCACATCGACCAACTCTTCCGCTTTCGCGTATTTCAGGTATTGCACCCGATTGTTGCCTTTGGTGGCCATTTCTACGTCCAACTGACGGATCAGTCGACGTAGGCGAGCCCGTACCTTAGGATCCCCAGAAATCAGGATAGAGTTAGTGCGCTCGTCCGCCACCAGCTTAGGCTGCAATAATGCAGGGACATTTTTCGCATCCGTGGTCTTATTGAGGGCATCCACAATACGCACCATTTCTGCTGCAGAGGCATTCTTAAGCTCCACCACTTCCACTTCTTTGTCACCAGCCTGGTCAACTCGGCGAATAATATCAGCCAGACGATTCACCACCGCGGCACGACCTGTGATCAGGATGATGTTAGCAGGATCATAGTGCACCACGTTACCGGCACCAGCATTGTCATTGAGTTGTCGTAGCAGTGGTGAGAGCTCCCTGACCGATACATTTTTCACAGCGACTACACGCGTTACCACGCTGTCGCCGGACTCAGAATCTTCATCACCCACCACAGGGATCGCCGAAGTCTTGGCGTCTTTCGCTTTAATGACCTTGAGGATCCCATTGTCCATTTCAACGACAGCAAAGCCATACACCTCTAACACATTAAGGAAGAAACTGTAATATTGCTCTTCACTGAGCACGTCGTAACTGCGAACATCGACTTTACCGCGGACGGAAGGGTCGACAATGATGGTCTTGTCGAGGTTGCGCCCGACAATATTAATGAACTCATGAAGATCCGTACCCTTAAAACTGGCACTAAATTCATTGGCTGATACCGCTGGAGCCGCCATGAGGCTTCCCATCAATAACCAGGTACTTGTTCTTAGCCAACTTTTCACTTGTTGCTCCCTTGTAATGCTTTATGCATGACTAAAACTGAATAAAAATGTCATGTTGCTGTCCATCGCGTTCTACCGTTAAGTTTAGTTCGGTAAGCTCAGTAATGGATTGATAAATTTGTCCCATTGCGGCCGGGTCTGTCAGATCTGCACCGTTCAGCGCTATGGCAATATCACCATTTTGCAGCCCGACAGCGTTGAATAACTCAGGATCTCTGCCCGGACTTACACGATACCCTTTGATTTCGCCGTCTTGTTTCACCTGAGAAAGGCGAACGTACTGGAATATTTGCTGGGGATCCTGAGTGATGGTAGTACGAATTGCAGCCAGCTTCTCTTCAACATCAACAGGGTTATTGCCCGCAATGTTCGATGCTGCGCCCTGTGGAGGCTGTTTCAACTCAAGTTTTTTATATTCAAGCCCTTCCAACATCACCGTTTCGTCACGACCCGAGTTAGATATGATAATACGGTCAATCATCACCGCACTGACGGTTGCCCGTGTGCCCTCAATCTGTTCTCCGATACCGTAGGTGCCCTGTTTGCCACGATTCGCGACCACAGCCAAGCTCAGATTCGGGTTGCTGCTGACCACAGAACCGACCAACACCACATTGAGGCGTGTTTTGGGAGCGTCTTTAACCACTGGAGCCTGAATGATTTTCTGCTCACGGCTGTACAGACCAAAAATGTTGGCGTTATTAATGTCAGACGACTGAAGCGTATTAGACGGAACCGAAGAGGCCGTACTGGTGACGACGGGCGCAACCCAACGACTGACCGAGTGAGTTTGCGGGAACAACTGCCACAGGAGGATACCAGCTATCCATGCGGACAGTCCCAGCAGTAATAAGGTAAGCACCAGACTAATTTGAGACTGATACTGCAGGCAACGACGCAAAAATGAGGTTAGAGAAGAAGCGTTGATACTCGTCGCCGATATGGATAATCCTTTCACTCTCCTAACTTCCTGCCTTACTTAGTTTTTTTCCATGTTGCTGTGTTTAATCATAAGCAACAGTTTTTATTGGGTTAATTGACAGACTATATCATAACTATAGTCACAGTAATGCAATCCATGTAATGGGGTTGAAAATATTAGATCTAAACACCATTTACTGTGATATTCGCACTATAAACTTATCAGCAAGCCTTTGCGGGCAGGCTGATATCAAGTTAGAAAGCAGGATTCCCTATGAGTTCCGAAGAGAAAGCTGTTCGCCTGGATAAATGGCTATGGGCAGCTCGCTTCTACAAAACCAGAAGCATTGCACGCAACATGGTCGATGGCGGTAAAGTCCACTATAATGGGCAGCGTTCGAAACCAAGTAAAATTGTGGAATTGGGTGCGGTCATCTCGCTTCGTCAAGGTAACGAAGAGAAGACCGTCACTATTGAGCGTATCTCCGATCAACGCAGAGGAGCACCGGAAGCCCAGACTCTCTACACCGAAACGGCAGAGAGTATTGCAAAACGAGAAGATAATGCTTTGAAAAGAAAGCTAAACGCGCACAACCCAAGCCCTGAACGTCGACCTGATAAAAAACAGCGTCGAGACATTATTAAGTTTAAACATCAATAAGCTGGAGCTTCCTAAATGGCTAACAACACACTAAATCGCTATCTTTTCGAAGAGTTATCTGTGCGCGGAGAGCTCGTGCAGCTAGATACTGCTTATCAGGAGATCCTATCCAGCAAAGATTATCCGGCACCACTACAGACTCTGCTAGGTGAGCTTCTTGTTTCCACCAGCCTTTTGACGGCTACCCTGAAGTTCGAAGGTTCTATCACCATGCAGCTGCAAGGTGACGGACCGGTATCTCTTGCGGTGATCAATGGCGACCACAATCAACAGCTTCGTGGCGTTGCGCGCTGGGAAGGCGACATTGCCGATGATGCATCCATTCACGACATGATGGGTAAAGGCTATCTGGTCATCACGATCACACCAGATAAAGGTGAGCGTTACCAGGGTGTTGTAGGTTTAGAAGGCAACAACCTCCCCGAAATCCTTGAAGGTTACTTCGAGCGTTCTGAACAGCTGAAGACGCGCTTGTGGATCCGAACCGGAGAACACGAGGGTAAACAACACGCTGCCGGCATGCTACTGCAGGTCATGCCTGATGGCACGGGTTCCCCAGAGGATTTCGAACACCTGGAACAATTGACCAACACCGTCAAAGACGAGGAGCTGTTTGGTCTGGGTGCAAACGAACTGCTTTATCGCCTGTATAACCAGGATAAAGTACAACTGTTTGAACCAAAAGAAGTGGAATTCCACTGTAGCTGCTCGCGCGAACGCAGTGCGGCTGCGATTGTCACCGTCGCCCAGGAAGAAATCTTCGACATTCTTGCCCATGAAGGTCAGGTTGCACTGCACTGCGACTACTGCGGTACGACCTACGCGTTTGATGAGCCGGAAGTAAAAGCTCTGTTTGCAGATGCTCAATCGGAGAACAAAACCGTCCACTAACGAGTGTTAAAAATATGTTACAAAGCCAGCCCGCTTGCGGTCTGGCTTTTTTATTATTTATTTAACAAAAAACCAATACCTTTGAACATAACGTCTAACCATTTCACTAATACTTATGTTACATTTGATCTAACGCAAAGGTTTGCATCTAGGAGAAATGGCCCCCGAACCAATATGTGACAAAACACTTAAAACCATCAATAACTGATGACTAATTTTTGAGCTCCATCCCTGTTTTCTCGGATTTCCGTTGCTAGCATGGAGTTCAAAATAAAAAACAAATTATAAATAACGAATTACAAAAATTTTAAAATCCCTACAAAAATCCAATAAGGAGCACCTATGACCGTTATGGACATTAACAAGGCTGCACAAATCGATCTTACCAAGTACGGAATCACTGGCGTAACTGACATTGTACGCAACCCAAGTTACGAACAGTTATTCGAGGAAGAAACTCGCGAGGGTCTGGAAGGCTACGAAAAAGGCGTGGTCACCGAACTTGGCGCCGTTGCTGTAGATACGGGTATCTTTACTGGTCGCTCACCAAAAGACAAATTTATCGTTAATGATGACACCACTCGTGACACAATGTGGTGGACATCAGATAAAGTTAAAAATGACAACAAACCTATGTCCAAAGAGGCATGGGATGACCTGAAACAACTGGTAACAGGTCAACTTTCTAACAAACGCCTATTTGTGATTGACGGATACTGCGGTACGAACCCTGACACCCGCCTATGTATCCGAATCATTACGGAAGTGGCATGGCAGGCACACTTCGTTAAAAACATGTTCATTCGTCCTACCGAAGAAGAACTCGCCACATTTGAGCCTGATTTTGTGGTCATGAACGGGGCAAAATGCACCAACCAAAAATGGGAACAGCATGGTCTGAACTCTGAAAACTTCACGGTATTCAACCTGACAGAAAGAATGCAGCTAATTGGCGGTACCTGGTACGGTGGTGAGATGAAGAAAGGCATGTTCGCAATGATGAACTACTTCCTTCCACTGAGAGACATCGCATCCATGCACTGCTCTGCCAATATGGGTAAAGAGGGCGACGTCGCGATCTTCTTTGGTCTGTCAGGCACAGGGAAAACCACCTTGTCTACCGACCCTAAGCGTGCACTGATCGGTGACGATGAACACGGTTGGGATGATGACGGTATCTTCAACTACGAAGGCGGCTGTTACGCGAAGACCATCAACCTGTCAAAAGAAGCAGAACCTGATATCTACAATGCCATTCGCAGAGATGCCTTGCTGGAGAACGTTACTGTTCGCAACGATGGCTCCATCGACTTTGACGATGGCTCAAAAACTGAGAATACTCGTGTATCGTACCCACTTCACCATATCGAGAACATTGTTAAGCCAGTGTCTAAAGGCGGTCACGCAAACAAAGTGATCTTCCTGTCTGCTGATGCATTCGGCGTCTTGCCACCAGTGTCTAAACTGACTCCAGAGCAAACAAAGTACCACTTCCTGTCTGGTTTCACTGCGAAGCTGGCCGGTACTGAGCGCGGCATCACTGAGCCTACACCAACCTTCTCGGCCTGTTTCGGTGCGGCCTTCCTAACGCTTCACCCGACCAAATACGCAGAAGTGTTGGTCAAACGTATGGAAGCGGCAGGTGCTGAAGCGTATCTGGTAAACACCGGTTGGAACGGCAGTGGTAAGCGTATCTCTATTCAAGATACTCGCGGTATTATCGATGCTATCCTCGATGGGTCAATTGAAGATGCCGATACGAAAAATATCCCTGTCTTCAATCTAGAGGTCCCAACATCGCTACCAGGTGTTGATCCAGGCATCCTGGACCCTCGTGAAACGTATGTAGATCCGCTGCAATGGGAAAGCAAAGCTGAAGACCTGGCAAAACGCTTTATCAACAACTTTGACAAGTACACTGATAATGCGGAAGGCAAAGCTCTGGTTGCTGCTGGCCCTCAGTTAGACTAATAAGTTGAATAGAAATCCAACTTTTTAACTCTGGCCCCTCTTTTTGAGGGGCTTTTTTGTGTTATTCACGCTAAATTGTTGTTTATGTTATAAGGTTGGATCTGAAAGCCGTGATAAGAAAGTTCATTGCTCTGTTTGTCGCGTTACTCGCACTGAGTTTGCTCACTGTACTCATCGTGTTTGGTTTATTGCATACTCAGTATGCCAAGCCGATGATTACTCAAACTCTACACTCTGTATTCGGTATACAGATCTCCAGTGAGTCAATCCAATATCACTACCCCAATCAACTGACATTTCGCAACACACATTTTGATGTGCCAGGCGTTGCGCCTTTCCGCGCCAACAAACTGGCATTATGGTTCGGTTTCACCCCCTCTGTTTCGGCACCCGTTACCATTGACGAGTTATTAATTGACGGCACCACCATCAACGATACGTCGGGGGCACAAAATTGGCTTCAGAGATGGCCGATCCGAAATCTAGCTCTGGATCATGTGGATTACAGCGATGGCAATGTGATCATCAACGATCTTCGTCTGCAAGTCAGAGAGCTTCGGGCCAGTCATTCAATCATGGACTCTAAAGCTACATTCCAACTGGAGGCGTCGCAACTCTACTACAAGGGCTCCGCTATCGATGACCTATTTGTGGATGGCGTCATCGATGGTAGTGAAAGCAAACTCTATAGCGCCTCTTTTCGATGGAATAACGCGAAGATCTCTACCCAGGCACAGCTTGAAGAGGGTAAATGGTCGCTGGTCAACGCAACTGTTAATCAGCTCGATTATGATTTTACCCAACAAGATGACCAACTTCTCGAGCTTACTCAACAATTGATTGGTCATATAAACAGTCTCGATATCCTTAACTCAACACTTAAGTATCAGGATACCGTACTAGAGAATGTCAGTGCTTCCATTGAAAATGTCCATCTCGGCCAACCTATCTGGGCTCAAAATCAAGCCTATATATCAGTAGATGCCGATCAACTGGTTTGGCAGGGACTGGCCTTTGTCGAGCCAACAGCCGAACTGTATATCTCGGAAGATAAAATAGAACTTCGCGATATGGATACCAACCTTGAGCAAGGGCGTATACAGTTATCCGGTGAGTTGACGGCCAACGAAATCAAACTCAACAGCGTAATGATTGATGGTCTGAAACTGTATCAGGAACAACAACAACCCTCACTGCTGGCCTTGTTGCAGCAGATCAATTTTGAGGATATTAAGCATATTTCGATTGATAAGTTAAACATCAATCGAACTCAGTGGATCCAGCTGATCGAAAAGCCCTTCTGGCAAATTACGGGGGTCAATCTGGAAGCAAGCCAGCTTGTCCTCAAAGATAACTACCAATGGGGATTATGGCATGGTAAAGCTATAGCCTCTGCGAACAGCGCCAGTATCGACAACATTCTGGCAAATCAACTTTTGCTCGATACCGAAAGCAGAGAAGGCAAATGGCAATTGAACAAACTGTTTGTTCCTTTTAGTGATGGTTATCTATCGGCCACCGCAGCGTTAGATTTCACGGCACCGAGCCAACCCTTCACTCTGCAAGCAAAAGCGTTTTCTCTACCATTAGCCCTAACAAACCTCGTCACCTCAGATGATACCCTCAACATCACTGGCCTCGCTGATCTCAACTTGTCGATAAGCGCACTGATCGCCGATAAAGTCGCGCTATCACAGACGCTATCCGGAGAACTGACCGCCACGCTGTATGACACGTCACTGCAAACTCAACACGATGACTCGATAAATAAACTGGAAGTATCGCCCATTAAACTGAGTGCTGACCGAGGCATTATTGCACTCGCACCATTCTCCGTCGCCGGAGATACAATTCAAGGCAATACGGAGGCGGTTGTTGATTTGCGAACACAATCGTTATCAGATGCGGTGTTAACACTCCATGAAGAATGCGGCGCTTCTTATAACATAGAACTGTTGACAGGTAGGGTAACGTCATCAAAAACGGCACCGTGCTTTGAGTAGAACGACTCCCACCAGTTGACCTGAACAATGGTCAACTGGTGTCTGCGATGATTAGCTAGACAGTAGTTTGTCCTGGTAATTAGGCAACAGCATATAGGTGCCAACGAACTCGACTGCCGGTGTATCACCACTGTAAATCGTCACATTTATAACAATGCGGGCTTTTTTACCTGCCGCAAGTCTGTCCAAGTCACCGCTAATTCCATCCAAAGAAGTGACAGAAACCGGACTGGACTCAACGGGGTGACGATATCGAATTCGACTATCAGCCAATACAATGTCTGCCACCAAACCTCTTTCACGCATCAACAGCCATGTCATCCCCCACCCGGTCAGCGTGGCCAGGGTAAACGCAGAACCGGCAAACATTGTGTTATGAGGATTGAGGTTCGGGTTCAGTTGTGCACTGCACTCAAATCGATAACCCGTATACTGATTGATTTTTATCCCCATTTTATCACTGATAGGGATCTGCTGCTCCCAGCGCTCTTGCAACTCGGCACACCATTCTGGGCGCCTCAAAACTTTGGCCAACGGGTCCAACTGTTTGACCATTTGCTGATGACGCACTGGACCGCGTTGATCGTTGACCTCACCCTGACTACTGAAGCCATTCTTTTCATAGAAAGAGATCGCGTCTTCACGCGCATTACAGACTAATCGCTTCACCCCTTCCTGACGAGCAAACGACTCAAGTGCCACCAGAACTAACGAGCCCATGCCTTTATTGCGACGGCTGCTCTTCACGGCCATGTAGCGGATCTGACCTTCGTTATCCGGCGTGATATACAGGCGACCAATGGCCATAGGTCTGCCTCGACCATCAACGATCATTCGATGATGGCTCATTTCATCATATTCATCTCGCTCAGAGCCCACTGGAAGTCGCCAAGGTTCACGCAACATTTGCCAGCGAAACTGATAGTATTTCGTCAGTTGATTCTCTGTCTTTGGAGTAATGAGTTTAAACATAGATATCCTTTCGCATGTAAACTGGTGCTTTACTCTTTTACACTTGTAACCAGAAGGTCACGGGGCCATCGTTGACCAGCGAGACCTTCATATCGGCTGCGAATTGCCCACGCTCTGTCGGCAGTACCTCTAAGCAGCGATCGGAGAAATAATCATATAAGCGTTCAGCATCCGATGGGTGTGCTCCGCGAGAAAAACCTGCACGGGTCCCTTTTTTAGTATCGGCAGGCAAAGTAAATTGCGATACCACTAGCACGCTCCCACCGACATCTTTAACGCTGAGATTCATCTTACCAGCGTCATCCTCAAATACACGATAGGTGGTTACGCGCTCTACCAGACGTTTAGCTTTCGCTTCATCATCTTCTTTTTCCACGCCAAGCAACACCAATAGACCTTTGCCGATTTCACCGACAATATCCCCGTTAACTTTAACAGAGGACTCACTCACTCTCTGTATCAGTGCTATCACTCAGCGGTTCCTTATTTTTACTTTGTGTCTTGTCAGTCGTCGATTGTAACACGGCACTTTCTGGGTTCCAGTGCTCTTTCTCACCCAGAGCCGCTGTAAACTCCGCGCCGATGAGAACAATAATCCAGCATAAGTAAATCCACAGAAATAAAATAGGAATTGCCGCGATTGCGCCATAGATAAGCTGGTAAGAAGGGAACTGTGTAATGTAATACGCAAAACCCTTCTTACTAATCTCAAACAATAGCGTCGCCACCGCGGCTCCTGCCAATGCATGAGTCAGGTAAATCTTCTTGTTGGGAACCAACAAATACAATCCCGTAAACGCAAACAAGGCTAAAAAAGCAGGCAGCCAGTTGATAAACAGACTGTAGGCTCCACTCAGCGCATCATGCTCCAATATCTTCAGAGAAGTCACATAAGACGTTCCGACAATACTAGCCCCAACGAGTATCGGACCTAAGGTGAGAATCATCCAATACATTGAAAAAGAGAATACGGCGCGACGCTTTAGCCTTACTCGCCAGATGTAGTTGAGATTTTTGTCTATATTAGAGATCAGCGCCAAAGCAGCCACAAAAAGAAATCCACTCCCTATCGCCGTCATTTTGCCTGTGTTAGAAACAAACTCGATAAGCGCTGAGTAAACTGCATCTCCTGCAGCAGGCACGAAATGCTGAATGATGAAATCTTGCAGGACTCCCCCAACATTTGAAAATATAGGGAAAGAAGACAATACCGACAATAAGACCGTCAGCATTGGAACGATAGACAGAAGCGTAATGTAGGCTAAATAGCCAGCATTCACGTTAATCCTGTCATGCGCCATTCGTTGTAACAGGTAACGACAAAAAACTAAGACTGAGTTTATGGTACCTGTCAGCCTTTCGGGAAGATGTTCAATCATAAATACACTAGCACTCCATGCTAACTCAATGAATCAACGTAATTCTGACACAGTTGTAGTACAAACTCGACTCGCTCATCTATCGCCATAAAAGGAATGTCGACCACATGAAAACCAAGCGTCTGATATTGGCGCAACAACTCGTCATGAATGACTAGCGCTTGTTCAAACGGATAGGGACGTACTTCATCTTGAACGTAAGTCTGAACTGTAGGTTTGCAGAACAAAACTATGGGCTGATAATCTTGACGAGCCTGCACCTGAATTGTTTCCGGTATCGCCAATTCACCCAACGAAAGGTAGGCACAAATATCGCCGATAGCACGATCGACGAAGCTCATAACTGCATGGGTCTGAGCTAATTGACGCTGCTGCAACATCTTTACAAAACAGAGTTCAGCAAAAGGCCCTAACTGCCGCCAGGGCAATATACCATCATCAAGTTGTGACTGTTCCTCAATAAGCAATCTAGGTACTTCAGGATAAGTCATGAAACCTTGTTGCGAGATGGCATCAAGCAAGGTGCTTTTACCCGATCCCGGTCCCCCGGAAACAATAAATGGAAAGTGTTTACTCATAAATCAGAATCAATTCAAATGTATAAGTAAAGTTTATCATTAAACGCTGAGTAGCGAGATTGCAATAAGTTTGGTGATTCACAAAAGTAGCAATTAGGAAGAAGCAAAAACTGGCGATGTCCCAGTCTCACATGGGCGCTGCGGCGACCCGCAAGACACACTCTGCCTTTTTAAGTAAAACATTAGAGTTAACATATGCTAAATACGAAAACGCCCCAGCAGATGCTGAGGCGTGGAAATAAAGTCTGGCGATGTCCCAGTCTCACATGGGCGGTGCGGCGACCCGCAAGACACACC
>NZ_FNVG01000026.1 GCF_900107935.1 Vibrio hangzhouensis
TTTAAGACCGTTGTAAGGTGCTTTTTCACCTAGAGCTTCTTCGATACGAATTAGCTGGTTGTACTTAGCAACACGGTCAGAACGGCTCATAGAACCAGTCTTGATTTGACCTGCAGCAGTACCTACCGCTAGATCAGCGATAGTTGCGTCTTCAGTTTCGCCAGAACGGTGAGAGATTACTGCTGTGTAACCTGCGTCTTTAGCCATCTTGATAGCAGCTAGAGTCTCAGTTAGAGAACCGATTTGGTTGAACTTGATAAGGATAGAGTTAGCTACGCCTTTCTCGATACCTTCAGCAAGGATCTTAGTGTTAGTAACGAATAAGTCGTCACCTACTAGTTGAAGCTTGTCACCTAGTAGTTCAGTCTGGTGCTTGAAGCCATCCCAGTCAGACTCGTCTAGACCGTCTTCGATAGAAACGATTGGGAACTGGTTAGCAAGCTCAGCTAGGTAGTGGTTGAACTCTTCAGAAGAGAAAGTCTTACCTTCGCCTTTCATGTTGTAGATGCCAGCTTCTTTGTCGAAGAACTCAGATGCTGCACAGTCCATAGCTAGAGTTACGTCTTTACCTAGTTCGTAACCAGCAGCTGCAACAGCTTCTGCGATAACTTCTAGAGCTTCAGCGTTAGACTTAAGGTTAGGAGCGAAACCACCTTCGTCACCAACTGCAGTGCTGTAGCCTTTAGACTTAAGAACTTTAGCTAGGTTGTGGAATACTTCTGCACCGATACGTAGACCTTCTTTAAGAGTCTTAGCACCAACTGGTTGGATCATGAACTCTTGGATGTCAACGTTGTTGTCTGCGTGCTCACCACCGTTGATGATGTTCATCATTGGAAGAGGCATAGAGAACTGACCAGCAGTACCGTTTAGCTCAGCGATGTGCTCGAACAAAGGCATGCCTTTAGCAGCAGCAGCAGCTTTAGCGTTTGCTAGAGAAACAGCTAGGATAGCGTTCGCGCCGAAGTTAGATTTGTTTTCAGTGCCGTCAAGGTCGATCATTACTTGGTCGATGTCAGCTTGAGCTTTAGCGTCTTTACCAACTAGAGCTTCAGCGATTGCACCGTTAACAGCTTCAACAGCTTTAAGAACACCTTTACCTAGGAAACGTGCTTTGTCACCGTCACGTAGCTCAAGAGCTTCGCGAGAACCAGTAGATGCGCCAGATGGAGCCGCAGCCATACCTACGAAACCGCCTTCTAGGTGTACTTCAGCTTCAACAGTTGGGTTACCACGTGAGTCGATGATTTCACGACCTAGAACTTTAACGATCTTAGACATTAATGTTTCCTCTCATTAAATATAAATGTCAAATTTAGGGCAGCCGCACAACCTTCGCAGCCACCCGTATCCTTTTACTTATCTTCTGTGCCGCGCTGGTATTCATCCGCCGCTTTCACAAAGCCTGTAAATAGCGGGTGACCATCGCGAGGTGTTGAAGTGAATTCTGGGTGGAACTGCGCAGCAACAAACCATGGGTGTGCTGGGTTCTCAATCACTTCAACCAGTTTCTTGTCTGCAGACAGACCAGAAACTTTAAGACCTGCTTTTTCAATTTGTGGACGAAGTACGTTGTTCACCTCATAGCGGTGACGGTGACGCTCGTGGATCTTCGCGTTGCCATACAGTTCAAACGCTTTAGTCCCCTTCTCCAGGTGACATAGCTGAGAACCCAGACGCATTGTGCCGCCAAGATCTGACGTTTCGGTACGTTCTTCAACTTTACCTTCGCCGTCTACCCACTCAGTGATCAAACCGACCACAGGGTACTTCGTTTCTTTGTTAAATTCTGTTGAGTGTGCACCTTCCATACCCGCTACATTACGCGCGTATTCAATCAGTGCCACTTGCATACCCAGACAGATGCCCAGGTAAGGTACTTTGTTCTCACGTGCGTACTGAGCTGCGCGGATCTTACCTTCTACACCACGGTCGCCGAAGCCACCAGGAACAAGGATTGCGTCAAGACCTGCCAGAGCTTCTTCACCCTTGCTCTCGACGTCTTGAGAGTCAACGTACTTAATTTTCACGCTCACTCGGTTCTTAAGACCTGCGTGCTTAAGCGCTTCGTTCACTGACTTGTACGCATCTGGCAGTTCAATGTACTTACCAACCATACCAATAGTCACTTCACCGGTTGGGTTCGCTTCTTCGTAAATCACTTGCTCCCACTCTGAAAGATCAGCTTCAGGGGCAGAGATACCGAAACGCGTACATACAAGATCGTCCAGACCTTGTGACTTGATCAATTGAGGGATCTTGTAGATAGAATCTACGTCCTTCATTGAGATTACTGCTTTTTCTGATACATTACAGAACAGAGCAATCTTCTTACGCTCGTTTGCAGGGATCATACGATCGCTACGACAAACAAGAATGTCAGGCTGGATACCGATAGACAGCAACTCTTTTACCGAGTGTTGCGTTGGCTTAGTTTTGACTTCGCCCGCCGCTGCAAGATAAGGAACCAGAGTCAGGTGCATAAACATGGCACGCTCACGACCCAGCTCAACCGCTAGCTGACGAATGGCTTCCATAAATGGTAGGGATTCGATATCACCAACCGTACCACCAACTTCAACGATAGCGACATCGTGGCCTTCAGAACCAGCGATCACGCGATCTTTAATAGCGTTAGTAATGTGAGGGATTACCTGAATAGTTGCACCTAGGTAGTCGCCACGACGCTCTTTGCGAAGAACATCAGCGTAAACACGACCAGCAGTGAAGTTGTTGCGCTTTGTCATCTTGGTACGGATGAAACGCTCGTAGTGACCAAGGTCAAGGTCAGTTTCAGCGCCATCTTCCGTGACGAACACTTCACCGTGCTGAGTTGGGCTCATTGTGCCCGGGTCAACGTTGATGTAAGGGTCAAGCTTCATCATGGTCACTTTAAGACCACGTGCTTCTAAAATGGCTGCAAGCGATGCTGCTGCAATACCTTTACCTAGAGAGGATACTACCCCGCCAGTAACAAAAATATAATTTGTCGTCATGTTTAACCTGAAGTTGGTTGAATGAGGGAAAATGGATTTCTTCTGGACGGGATGCAAATATACCAGAAGCCCACTACCGCCACAACGTGAAACTTATCACATTCAAAATTTTTATTTTTTGCTTCAAATCAATTGTAGAAACTTACACCAATGAGAAGCGGTTCACAAATCCGAGCTGTTTTCTTGTTTTTTTACATCATTCCAAAACTGGTCTAGCTCTTTAAGGGTAAAGTCTGTAAGAGATTTACCTTGTTCTGCCACCCGCGTTTCAACGCCTCTGAAACGACGTGAAAATTTATTATTGGCTTTTCTCAATGCCACTTCTGGATCTTTGTTGAGATGACGAGACAAGTTCACAGTAGCAAACAATAGGTCACCCACTTCTTCTTCAAGTTTCTCTTGGTTCACATCGACTTGAATGGCCTCCTGAACCACTTCCTCAATCTCTTCCTGAACCTTTTCTACCACTGGCCCCAAAGCATCCCAGTCAAATCCAAATTTTGCGCAGCGCTTTTGGATTTTGTTCGCTTTGGACAGAGCAGGCAGCGACTGTGGTATTGAGTCTAGAATACTTTGCTCGGTTTGTCCTATTTCGGCTTTTTCCTTTTGTTTCTCCGCTTCCCAGTTGGCGTTAATGGCCGCTTCATCTTCGAACTCCACATCCGAAAAAACATGTGGATGACGTCGGGTCAGCTTCTCATTAAGTCCTTCAACCACCTCGTTAAAATCAAACAGCCCCTGCTCTTTGGCCATCTGGCTGTAGAAGATCACCTGAAACAGCAAGTCCCCCAGCTCCTCTTTTACATTCGGCCAGTCCTGTTTATGAATCGCGTCCACCACTTCAAATGTTTCCTCTATGGTATGAGGAACTATGGTTTCAAACGTTTGTTTTCGATCCCACGGACAGCCATGCTTTTCATCTCGAAGCTGAGCCATGATAGTAAGAAGTTGTTCGATGGGTTGGGACATAGTTAGATTCCTAAACAAAAAGGTTGGAAAACCAACCTTTTATTATTGTTCAACATGATGTGATTACCTAGATGTAGCGCTCACCTGAGTCTTACTTAACCCAAGCGTTTCACGTTCATCACGTCTTTAATTTGCTCAATACGTTTGGTCACGCGGGACAACACTTCGATGTTGTTCACTTCAAGGTCAAAGTCCATGATCGACAGTTGTCGCTTGTAGTCGCTGCGGCTCTTCATGCTGGTGACTTTGATTTTTTCATTGGTAAGCAGTGTGGTAACGTCTTTCAGTAAACCACCACGTTCCATCGCTTCAACGCGAATGGTCAGAATATAAGAACCGACAAAGCCACTGCCCCAAACCGTATCAATAATTCGCTCTGGTGCATGATGACTCAGTTCCTCCAACTGCTCACAATCAGCACGATGCACCGAAATGCCACGGCCTTGCGTGATATAACCCTTGATCTGATCACCCGGAATTGGCTGACAACAACGTGCCAAATGCGTCATCAGGTTATCAACCCCTTCCACCACGACCGCATCCTTATGCGGGCGACTCTGTGCCGGAGCTTTACCTTCGGATTCCTGAAGCTTCTCAAGTGCCTGCTGGTCTTCCTCTTCCGCCGTTGGTTTGTTCACCAGAGCGTTGATGTGATTGATGATTTGGTTGATTCGTAAATCACCACTGCCCACACCCACATACAGCTCATCCGGCGTGTTGACATTAAAGCGTTTCAGAGCGTACTGCTCTGCATCTTTCAGCGTCGCACCTATCTTCGCCAGTTCAGCTTCGAGGATTTCTCGTCCCGCTTCCAGGTTCTTCTCACGACTCTGTTTTCTGAACCAGGCATTAATTTTAGCGCGGGCCCGTCCAGAATGAACAAAGCCCAATGACGGGTTCAGCCAGTCACGAGATGGATTGGGCTCTTTCGCTGTGATGATCTCAACCTGGTCACCCATAGAAAGCTTGTGCGTAAACGGTACGATGCGTCCCGCCACTTTAGCCCCGATACAACGGTGCCCGACTTCGGAGTGAATGTGGTAGGCAAAGTCGAGTGGCGTTGCCCCCATCGGCAAATCGACAACGTCACCGCGAGGTGTAAAGGCATAAACGCGATCATCAAATACCTGGCTACGAAGTTCATCCAGCATTTCGCCAGAGTCTGACATCTCTTCCTGCCAATCGAGTAGCTTACGCAACCAGGTAATTTTCTCGTCGTATCCGCTACGGCCGCCGCTACCACCTTCTTTGTATTTCCAGTGTGCAGCAACGCCTAACTCCGAATCTTCATGCATTTGCTTGGTTCGAATCTGAATCTCTATCGTTTTACCTTCAGGACCGAGGATAACGGTATGAATAGACTGATAACCATTTGGCTTGGGATTGGCCACATAGTCGTCAAATTCACTAGGAAGGTGCTTGTATTTGGTGTGAACTACACCGAGAGCCGCATAGCAGTCCTGCAGTCGCTCAGCAATGATACGTACGGCACGCACATCAAACAGCTCGTCGAAGGCCAGGCTCTTCTTCTGCATTTTACGCCAGATACTGTAGATGTGTTTAGGACGACCACTCACCTCAGCCAGAATGTTGGAAGCTTGCATCTCCGAGGTCAAATCATCAACGAAGTCCTTGATGTATTGCTCTCGGACAATTCGACGCTCTGACAGCTGCTTGGCAATCTGTTTGTAGGTCTCTGGCTGTTGGTAGCGGAAAGCGTAATCTTCAATTTCCCATTTCAGCTGACCAATACCCAGACGGTTTGCCAGCGGGGCATAGATGTTGGCGCACTCTTTCGCGGCCGCGCAGCGGATCTCGTCAGACTCATCCTTCACTTCACGCAGATTACAGATACGCTCAGCCAGTTTAATGATAACGCAGCGGAAATCGTCCACCATCGCGAGCAGCATGCGTCTTACATTATCGACCTGACCTGATGCGGCTGAGCCTTCTAAGGTAACGTTGAGCTGACCTATGGCCGCCATCTCTTCGACGCCATCGATCATTTTGATGATTTCTTTACCGTAGTTCTCCTCAAGCTGTTCACGGTCATACAGACCACTTGAGACGACCGGATACAACTGAGCCGCAACGAGTGTTGCTTTGTCCATAGAGAGGGTAATGAGGATCTCGATCATTTCCCTCCCGCGCCACAACAACAAGGACCCCTGTTCACTGCCTGCGACAATCTCTTCGCATTGACGGTAAACTTCTTTAAGCCTTTTCGAGATGTTTTTATCTTGCTTGAGTGAAGCAATCCATTTGTCTAGCTCGAACTGTTCGTCAGGGTTCAAATGCGCGCTTCTTACCGCAACCATTTCTTTTTTCTTCCTAGTTTTTTCGTTAACTAACCTATCCCAGTTAGCTCAAATTATCATTTCTCGAACAGCGCCATGGACTCCAGATGGCTGGTATGAGGGAACATGTCCATCATACCGAGTCTGGTGAGCCTATAGCCCTGCTCAATCAAGCTTTGACTGTCTCTCGCAAGGGTAGCAGGATTGCAAGAAACATAAAGCACTCGTGATGCACCAAGCGCAGAAACTTGATCTATTACACCACTGGCACCCGCTCGCGCCGGATCGAGCAAAATTTTGTCAAACTGCTGTGATGCCCAGAGCATTGACGACAGATCTTGTTCCAGATTGGCCTGATAAAATTCGACATTGTTCAACTGGTTCAATTTCGCATTCTGTTTGGCCCAGTCCACCATATCCTGAACGCCCTCAACACCCACGACTCTGTGAGCCAACTGTGCCAGAGGTAGGGTGAAATTGCCCAGTCCACAGAACAGATCCAGCACATTGTCCTTTGATTCAGGGGACAGCCATGCCAGAGCCTGAGCCACCATCCGCTGGTTAATATCTTGATTAACCTGAATAAAGTGAGATGGCAAAAACGGCAATTTGTTCCCTACTTCAGCATAATAAGGCTGTTCACCCACCACACGTTCTAGCTGATCGGATTCTGGCATCAGGTATAAAGTAATGTCGTTCGCACGTGCAAAGTCGATAATTTGCGCTCTGTCCGACGCCGCCAGAGCTTTAGTGTGACGCAACACCACCACTGGCCCACTGTCGCCAATGACAAGCTCAACATGCCCCAGGTTCTGCGGCTGTGTAAACTCAACCAGCAGCGCTTTTAATGATGGGATCAGCGCATTCAGGCGCTCATCAAGCACCGGGCAGTGGGAGACATCGACAATTTGCTTACTGTGCTTTCGACGAAAGCCCATCACCAGTTCACGCCCTTTGTCTTGATAGAGACTCAATCGGGCGCGGCGACGATAACTCAACGCCTCCCCTGTGATCGACGGCGACAGGCTCAGTGTTTGACCGGCAAACTTAGTCATAAGCTGTGACAAAGCCTGCTCTTTATTGGCAATTTGCTGCTGACGCAGCAAGTGTTGCTGATTACAACCGCCACATTCAGAGTAATGAGGACACACCGCCTCCACCCGTTGCTCGGAAGGCGTCAGCACTTTAATCAATTGAGCCTTGGCAAACTTTGCTTTGCTTTCCGTGAGCTGAACCAAAACCTTCTCACCAGTCAGTGCTCCGTCGACAAAGACGGGTTTCTTATTCAGGTAACCAATACCCGCACCATGATGATCCATACGGTCAATCAGCACTTCCTGGTGCTTTTTTGAAAAAGAGGTCTTTTTTGTGGGTTTGAAAAAACGTGCCATTGTTATGTCCAGTGAGTAGAAGCACTTGTCCTACTTCGATAAAAATTCGTTAGAGTCTCACTATTCTTAGTTTGAATGATTGTCGAACAGCGCGGCTTTGATTAAGCTTACGTCATCTTGAGGATGCAATACTGGGTATTGTCCCATATCCACCCATCAGATGTAACTCTGTTGGCCAATAATGATTTCGAATTAAAATGACAAGATACGGTCTTCGCGCTCGCGTAATCACATTAACCCTGGCACCGACATTGATCATCGGTCTCCTTTTGAGTGCCTTTTTTTCCTACAATCGCTACCATGATCTGGAATCTCAGGTTCTCAACGCAGGTGCCAGCATCATCGAACCATTGGCGATTGCCAGTGAGCAGGGACTGATCAATCAAAGCCGAGAGTCTGTCCGCCGCTTGATCAGTTACGCGCACCGCAAGAACTCCAAGTTTGTCCGAAGCATCGCTGTGTTCGACGCCTCCCACGAGCTGTTTGTCACCTCTAACTTTCACCCCAATTTTGATACGTTAACCTTTCCTAAGAATCAACCTATTCCCTTTTTGAGCTCGTCTGAAATTCACGACAATACGTTGATTCTGAGAGCACCTATTTTGGCGGAAAGTCAATTGGTTTCCGATACCCGTGAGCTGACATCGACCAACAAAACGCTGGGCTACATCGCTATAGAGCTGGACTTGTCTTCACTGCGTTTACAACAATATCAGGAAGTGTTTTCCGCCATTTTAGTGCTAGTGCTGGGACTGATCTTATCCGGCATCTTTGCCTATCGACTTATGTACGATGTGACCCGCCCAATTTCTCACATGAAAAATATGGTGGACCGGATTCGTCGTGGTCATCTGGATGTGCGTATCGAGGGCAAAATGCATGGTGAGCTGGACTCTCTAAAAAACGGTATCAATGCAATGGCGGTATCGCTGTCTGAATACCACGTCGAAATGCAGCACAGTATCGATCAGGCCACCTCAGACTTACGTGAAACCCTTGAACAGTTGGAAATCCAAAACGTGGAATTGGATATCGCCAAGAAAAGAGCGCAAGAAGCCGCCAGAGTGAAGTCGGAATTCCTGGCCAACATGTCGCATGAGCTGCGTACACCACTGAATGGGGTTATTGGCTTTACCCGTCAGATGCTGAAGACCCAATTGACCAACAGTCAGACCGACTATTTGCAAACCATTGAGAAGTCAGCAAACAACCTACTCAATATTATCAATGACATTCTAGATTTCTCTAAACTTGAAGCGGGCAAGCTGGCGCTAGAGAACATTCCTTTTGAGTTCCAGGATAGTCTGGAAGAAGTCGTGGCACTACAGGCCACCAGCGCACATGAAAAAGGATTGGAGCTGACACTCAAGGTCGACTCTAAGATACCAAACGGACTGGTCGGCGACCCACTGCGCATTCAGCAGATCCTGACAAACCTGGTCGGTAACTCGATCAAATTCACTGAGCGTGGCAACATTGACATCAGCGTCGAGCTCAAATCACACAAAGAAGACCGCGTGGAACTGCAGTTTATGGTTCGCGATACCGGGATCGGCATTTCCGAACGTCAGCAAGCACAGTTATTCCAGGCCTTTAGTCAGGCTGACGCCAGCATTTCGCGACGCTACGGGGGCACCGGGTTAGGTCTGGTCATCACGCAGAAACTGGTCGGACAGATGGGCGGTGAAATCAGCCTGACCAGTCGCTTGCATCAGGGTTCAACATTCTGGTTCACGGTGAAGCTGCATTCGACCGAAATCCCGATGATCGATCCGGTCGATCCTATGGTGATCAACAGCAAGCGTCTGCTGCTGGTAGAACCTAATATGCAGGCTGCGTCAGTATTGCAACAAATGCTCACCAATGAAGGCGTGATGGTGACCTATCGTTCCACACTGCCTGACCGACTGGACACGTTCGATTACATCATATTGTGTCTGCCAACGAGTGAAGAGGTCCCTCTCACAGTCATTGAAAACTGGATCGGCCGTTGTCAGGTCTCCACATCCAATATCATTATCGGAACCACCAGCACTCAGTTGGCGCTGTCGGATTATCTGATCCAGACCCATGACGTACAGTGCCTCACCAAGCCTCTGTCGCGCAAAAAACTGTTGCAGTCTCTGGTAGAGAAGCAGCCAGCCGTTCTGGCTCCGGCGATGGAGATTGAATCCACTGAAAAACGCCCGTTAACCGTGATGGCGGTCGATGATAATCCGGCCAACCTAAAGCTGATAACAGCTCTATTGTCGGAACGAGTGGAAAATGTTATTGCCTGCACCAGCGGACAAACTTCGGTGGAAAAAGCTCAGGAGCAACACTTCGATATGGTGTTTATGGACATTCAGATGCCCCATATGGACGGTGTGACCGCTTGCAAACTCATTAAAGAAACTCAGCAGAACAATACCACTCCGGTGGTTGCGGTCACCGCTCATGCCATGAGTGGTGAACGGGATCGGCTGCTTTCTGAGGGGATGGACGACTATCTGACCAAACCCATCGACGAAGCCATGCTGCTTCAGGTGTTAAACAAATGGGTACCGCACAGGAATCACGATGTCGAAGCGCGTCTGGATTTCATCGCCCCCGAGGAGAATGGTACTCAGCCAGAAGCAACGCTCAAAGTGGCAACTTCAGAGGGTGACAATCAGATAATCGACTGGGGAGCCGCGTTAAAGCAAGCCGCGAATAAAGAAGATTTGGCAGTTGATATGCTGCAAATGTTGGTAGACTTCATCCCTGAAGTCTACGCCCTGTCTGAGCAGGTTCTCGAGAGCAACTTTGACGATAGGGAGCAGGTGGTGCACCTGATCCATAAACTGCACGGCAGCTGCTCCTATTGCGGCGTTCCTCGCCTCAAGTCGATTTGTGCCACGATAGAAAAAACATTACGAGCAGGTGGCACGTTGGAAGACATTGAACCTGAGCTGTTTGAGCTTCAGGATGAAATGGACAAGGTGCTGGAGAGCTCCGAGTTGTATTTGAAACGGAAAGAAGGAACTAGGCCCTAGGTGCCGGTTCCTAGGGGCTAGGGTCTAGGAACGAAGAACTAGTATCCTAATGCTCTAGCTTTCTAAAATAACTGTTGCGACTGCGTAGTGTCGCTCATCAGAGATAGAGAGGTGGTTAGAGACCACCCCCATAGAAGCGGCAATATCTGCGGCTTTTTTTGTCAGTGTGAGAATGGGTTTGCCGTGGTCATCATTAGTGACTTCAAAGTCATGAAAAGTCACACCATGAGCAATACCGGTTCCCAACGCTTTTGAGGCGGCTTCTTTCACAGCGAAGCGCTTCGCAAGAAAGCGCCCCTGCTGCTTAAGTTGTTGGAATTGTGCAAACTCAGATTCGGTCAGTATACGTCGTGCAAAAGCTTCACCCGTGCGAGCCAACGCTTTTTCCACACGTTCAATTTCTGCGATATCCGTGCCCAAACCCAAAATTGCCACAATGCCTACCTCTGTTACTGTCGGTTAACCGCGACGCGCCGACTCCATCACCGCTTTCATGTCAGCGACTGCTTTGTGCAGGCCATCAAACACGGCGCGACCAATGATCGAGTGACCAATGTTCAGTTCGTAAATTTCCGGTAGCGCAGCAATCGGACCTACATTGTGGTAGGTCAGGCCATGACCTGCATTGACTGTGATACCGATATCCGCTGCATAGCTCGCACCTGCCGCGATCTTTTTCAACTCGTCCTGCTGGTCTTCTTCGGTTTCCGCGTCCGCGTAGTGGCCTGTATGCAGCTCGATAAATGGCGCACCCGCCGCCTTAGCCGCATCAATTTGCTCACGATCTGCATCGATAAACAGCGATACTTTGATACCAGCTGCAGACAATTTCTCTGTCGCCGCTTTGATTTTCTCTAACTGACCCTTCACGTCCAGACCACCTTCTGTGGTCAGCTCTTCACGTTTTTCAGGCACCAGACAGACGAACTCCGGCTTGGTTTTGAGCGCAATATCGATCATCTCATCGGTGACAGCCATTTCCAGATTCATACGCGTCTGTAGCGTCTCACGTAAAATGCGCACGTCACGATCCACAATGTGGCGACGGTCTTCACGCAGGTGAATCGTAATACCATCAGCGCCAGCACGCTCAGCGATTTCCGCGGCATGCACCGGATCAGGGTATTTGGTTCCGCGCGCATTACGTAGGGTCGCGATATGGTCAATATTGATGCCTAAAAGGATAGAACTCATCGATGTTTACTCCATGGTCAGAGCTGCTTCAGTTTCGGAAGAAACAACTCCCTGCTTTTTAATGGTTTCCCGCCAAGATACGGCTTTAGGGCTATGCGTGTAAAGCGTTTTGCCGCTTGTAACTGTGTTTTACTCTGAAAACGTCGCTCACTGATGGCGATCAGTTCTTCACCTAGAAAGGTTAGATTATCTTTACGCACACTGGCAATGAACCCTTTCTGCTCCCGATAACGATAAGTCATTGTCGGATCAATAGGTTCGCCGGTACCGGCACAGTGAAGAAAGTCTACACCGTATCCCATGGCAGAAAGGAGAGCGAGTTCAAAACGCCTTAAAGCGGGTTCAGGATTGGTATTATGCGCCAGCTCTGTTAACGCTTGAAGATAATCATGAAACAGTGCTGGAAAAGGCATTTCACTGGCCAGCACTCGCGCCACCAGTTCGTTTACATACATGGCTGAATAGAGGTTGATACCACTCAGTGGCAAACCAAGGCTGATAGGCTCCGCCTGTCGCAGAGTCTTCATTGAGCCATTGCCTGACCATTTTAACAGTAGCGGGGTGAAAGGTTGCAGCGCTCCTTTTAAGTTAGAGCGCTTACTTCTGGCTCCCTTAGACAATAGCGTTACGCGACCATATTCTTCACTGAAGACATCGAGAATAAGACTCGACTCACTATATGGTCTTCGATGCAAAACAAAACAGCGTTGTAATCCATCCATAACGGGTAATCTTGTCTGAGGTCAGATGGACAGCACCGAAAGCTGCGCCCACCCGATGGTATTATTTATTCTCGATATCGTCGATATAGCCTAGTGAACGAAGTGCTCGTTCATCGTCAGCCCAGCCCGACTTCACTTTGACCCAAGTCTCCAGATAGACTTTACGGTCAAACAACTCTTCCATATCAAGACGCGCTTCACGGCCGATGGTTTTAATCTTCTCACCACCTTTACCGATCACCATCTTCTTCTGGCCATTACGCTCAACCAGAATCAGTGCATTGATGTGGAATCCATCGGTTTCCGGGTTGTAATCGAAGCGCTCAATTTCAACCGTTACCGAATATGGCAGTTCATCACCCGTGAATCGCATCAACTTCTCACGCAGGATTTCAGACGCCATAAAGCGCTGAGAGCGGTCAGTGACGTACTCTTCCGGGAAGTGGTGCACCGCTTCAGGAAGGTGGTTACGCACGTGCTGACGAATCACATCAATGTTCTTGCCGTGCTTGGCCGAGATTGGCACTACATCGACAAAATCCATCTTGGTCGACATTTCATGCATGTGCAGCATGACATCATTACGATCTTTGACGTTGTCCACTTTGTTGATACACAGGATGACCGGGAAATTGGATTTACGCAGTTTAGTCAGCACCATTTCATCATCGTCGGTCCACTGGGTACCATCAACCAGGAAAAGCACCAGATTAACATCACTGAGTGAACTGTTCGCTGCACGGTTCATCAGACGGTTAATCGCACGCTTCTCTTCGATGTGCAGTCCCGGTGTATCCACATAGATTGCCTGATAATCGCCTTCGGTATCCACTCCCATAATGCGGTGACGCGTGGTTTGTGGTTTACGCGAAGTAATTGAGATCTTCTGCCCTAAGATGCGATTAAGCAGCGTCGACTTGCCGACGTTAGGGCGCCCAACGATGGCCACAAAGCCACAGTGCTGCTCTCCAGTACTTGCTTGATTTTCAGAGCTTGTAGACTCACCCGACGATGCGAAGTACGCATCGATATCGAACTCTTGATCAGAATTTGGTTTATCAGACATTGGTCAGTTTCTCTAGAGCCAGTTCCGCAGCCGCTTGTTCTGCCTTGCGGCGGCTGGTGCCTTTACCGATAACAAGCTTATCCACACCTGCTACTTCACAGGAAACGGTAAACTCTTGGTTATGCGCTTCCCCTTTAATATTAGTCACTGTATAGACAGGGAGGGGTTTTCTTCGACCCTGTAAGAATTCTTGCAGACGCGTTTTCGGATCTTTTTGCGACACACCCGGCTTGATCGCATCAAGGCGAGTCAAGTACCAGCTAAGGACGATCTTACGTACAGTCTCAACATCGCTGTCGAGATAGATTGCGCCGATAATCGCTTCAACGGCATCTGCCAGAATGGAATCACGACGGAATCCGCCACTCTTCAATTCACCTGGACCTAATTTTAAGTAATCTCCCAAGACAAACTCACGCCCCAGCTCGGCCAGAGTATTACCTCGCACCAATGTGGCACGCATTCGACTCATGTCACCTTCGTTTACCTTAGGAAAACGGTGATAAAGTTCATCTGCGATGACAAAACTTAAAATTGAATCGCCCAGAAATTCCAGTCGTTCATTGTGATTGCCATGGGCACTGCGATGAGTCAGCGCCAACATTAGCAGCTCGCTATCATTAAAATGATAGCCGAGCTTTTTTTCTAAAAGTTTAATAGGAGAATTCATGCTCTCTCGTTCAGTCTATTCCACCGATGCGATTAAATCGAACACCGGTTGGGATCCATGTAGGCAGAATACTGTCTGCGCCACGTTCAAATTCAAAACTAATCCAGATACCGACGGCTTTGCCCACTAGGTTTGCTTCCGGTACAAAGCCCCAATAACGGCTGTCAGCACTGTTGTCACGGTTGTCACCCATCACAAAATACTGACCTTCTGGTACCACCCATTCATTGACACCGTTGCGTGGTTGGTATTGATCCACTCGGTCACGACGCAGAGGGTTTACCAGGATCTGGTGTGCCACTTCACCCAGTTTTTCATCCATTTGAATCAAAGGAATACCATTTTGAACAAATGGGCTGTCTTCTACGTTCGACAACTTCACTGGCTTACAACCCGATTCGCCCTTCGCCTGGATACAGATGTCCTTGCGAGCACTATAACGAACCGTGTCACCCGGCATCCCCACAACACGTTTGATGTAGTCAATGCTTGGCTGAGGTGGGTATTTAAAGACGACGATGTCACCACGCTCCGGTTTACCCGTTTCCACCAGCTGTGTGCGCCAAACCGGATCTTTTAAACCGTAGGCGTACTTCTCCACCAGGATAAAATCTCCCACCAGTAAGGTAGGCATCATGGAACCCGATGGGATCTGGAACGGCTCGTAAATAAACGAACGCAGAACCAAAACAAAGGCAATGACAGGGAAAATGGAGACACTGTTCTCAACAAACCACGATGGAGCCACAGCTTTCTTCGCTGTCTCTTCATCAATGTGATTCGCCTGAGCCTGGATATCCGCCAGCTTTTGCTGACGCTGCTTTCTGAAGACGCGCTTATCCAAAACCCAAACAACACCAGTCACTAACGTCACGATGACGAGGATCAATGAGAAGGTATTAGCCATTCAATTCCCTTAATTTTCGTATCTTTAAAAATAACGAAAGTGAAAGCACCTTCAGAGCACTTTCACTTCTGCTTAGTTATATCAACACGTTAGGCAACAGTGTTAATCTTTGCCTACGTGCAGAATTGCAAGAAACGCTTCTTGAGGCAGTTCTACGTTACCGATCTGCTTCATACGTTTCTTACCTTCTTTCTGTTTCTTCAACAGCTTCTTCTTACGGCTCACGTCACCGCCGTAACATTTCGCAATTACGTTCTTACGCAGCTGTTTAACGGTAGAGCGGGCAATGATGTGGTTACCAATGGCCGCTTGAATCGCAATATCAAACATTTGACGAGGAATGAACTCTTTCATCTTCTCAACGAGCTGACGACCACGGCTTTGTGATTGGTCTTTGTGAGTGATGATCGCCAGTGCGTCAACCGTGTCACCGTTAAGTAATACATCAACACGTACCATGTTAGATGCTTCAAAACGCTGGAAGTTGTAGTCCAGTGATGCGTAACCGCGAGACGTTGATTTCAGACGGTCAAAGAAGTCCAGGACCACCTCTGCCATCGGAATATCGTAAGTCACTGCCACTTGGTTACCGTGATAAACCATATCAACCTGAGTACCACGTTTCTCAACACAAAGCGTAATCACGTTACCTAAGTAGTCAGAAGGTACCAGGATGTTACAGCGCGCGATTGGCTCACGAATTTCTTCAATGTCGTTGGTTGCCGGCAGCTTCGCTGGGCTATCAACATAGTGAAGCGAACCATCCGTCTTCTCTACTTCGTAGACTACCGTTGGCGCTGTTGTAATGAGATCAAGGTCATATTCACGCTCCAGACGCTCCTGGATGATCTCCATGTGCAGCATACCCAAGAAGCCACAACGGAAACCGAAACCAAGTGCAGCTGAGCTTTCTGGCTCATAGAACAGAGAAGCGTCGTTCAGACTTAGCTTGCCAAGTGCATCACGGAAGTTCTCATAGTCATCAGACGATACCGGGAACAGACCCGCGTAAACCTGAGGTTTCACTTTTTGGAAGCCTGGTAAAGCCACTTCACAACCGTTTTTCGCTGTAGTCAGCGTATCACCGACTGGCGCACCCAGAATGTCTTTAATACCACAAACAACCCAGCCTACTTCGCCGGTATTAAGTTCTGTCGTATCGATCTGTTTTGGTGTGAAGATACCGAGACGATCCACGCCCCAAACCTGGCCGGTACTCATAACTTTGATCTTGTCGTTTTTCTTCAGTTTGCCGTTTTTAATACGTACCAAAGAAACAACACCAAGGTAGTTATCGAACCAGGAGTCAATGATCAGTGCTTGAAGCGGCGCTTCAGGATCACCTTCTGGCGCAGGAATCGCTTTAACGATTTCCTCTAGAACATCGTCCACTCCAAGACCTGTTTTCGCTGAGCAACGCACCGCTTCCATCGCGTCGATGCCAACAATTTCTTCGATCTCTTCAGCAACACGCTCTGGTTCAGCCGCAGGTAAGTCGATTTTGTTTAATATAGGAACGACTTCTAGCTCCATTTCAATCGCTGTGTAGCAGTTCGCCAGCGTTTGTGCTTCCACACCCTGACCTGCATCTACAACCAACAGTGCACCTTCACAGGCAGCAAGAGAACGTGATACCTCGTACGAGAAGTCTACGTGTCCCGGAGTGTCGATAAAGTTTAGCTGATAGGTTTCCCCATCTTTCGCCGTGTAATCCAGAGTAACACTCTGAGCTTTGATGGTAATACCGCGCTCACGCTCCAGATCCATAGAATCAAGAACCTGAGCTGCCATTTCACGGTCGCTTAAGCCGCCGCAAACTTGGATAAGACGGTCCGACAAAGTCGATTTACCGTGGTCGATGTGGGCGATAATCGAAAAGTTACGAATGTGCTTCATAGATTTGGTGTAGCTAAACTCTTAAATAATTAGGGACAGAAATAGCGCAATAATCGCGCATTTCAATTAAGTTGGCAGATTCTACCCAATTTCGTGGCGGTTCGCACCTTATTTAGACAATCGACTGTCCAAGCACGCGCACCAGTTCCACTTGCTGGACCGATGCCTGTTCCATTGGGGCTACCCATCGGCGTGCCAACAGAAAGCCAGCAAAAGCTGAAACCGCTGAACAGATAATGACCGAAAGCTCTCCCCCTCCCATCATGGGCGCAAGCCACAACTGGCCAAGCAATGCACCAATAAAGAGGAAAAACAACGGCATTAAATAAATGAGTGCCGCAGACTGCAGCAGACTCTTTTCCGGAAGAGCTATTTCAACCACGTCACCTTGTTTGACGGACTGAGTGGTCAACAGTTGCCAGTGCAACCGTTTCTTGCCAACGGCTTTGCTGACAATGCCGGTTCCGCAACTGTTCTTTGACTGGCAGGAACTGCAACTGCTCTGCTGATCACAACTGAGCTCAACTTGAAAACGGTGATCTCGTGACTGTACAGAGACCACCGTAGCAAGTGCTGTCATCATGGGGTAATGCCTTCATCTGTTTTTTTCACTTTATTAAGTGTAACAGATTGTGCGATACGCTGCGCGGTGGCGGGGGGAATATCACCCACGACGGAGACTTGCTTGTTACCAAGGACAATGCTGTGCACCGTTCGACGTCCCTGACGAATCAACTGACCTTTAAGCGAGTTGCTGTCGCGTTCTGAGATATAAACCGAGAAACTGAACAGTCCATCACTGAACATCTGGCTCTCTACCACATCTTCGGTTGCGAGCATACGATAACGGTTGAGATCTTTGGGATTGAAGCCGCTCGGCACCCAACCCACTTGCCAGAAAGTATGTTCAATATTGCCTTTAGGCAACGATAACACCGCCGGCAACTGCACCTCATCCAGCGAGCTCAGCATTGTGGCAATATGATCGTTGACACTGTAAGAGATGACTCGGTACTGCTCGAGGATCTCACCGTCTCGATCCAGTAGATCGGCACGTAAAGGTAACTTACTTTTCTCGTCCACCCAGAGAACATAGGAATACCTTAAGCCATCTTTAGGTACAACCCGAAAGACCTGCGTGGCCGCACCTGCCTCTCGGGCACGCCCAACACGAACATAGTCGTAGTATTCACTAAGCTGTTTCACGTCACTGTTAAGCAGGGGCATCAATGGCGCGACCATCTTTCCGGATTCAATGGTAAACGGATCCACGCCAGGCTCAATGTAACTGACTTCGTTACCACGACGAATCACCTCCCTGATCGGGCCACTCAAATAGACCAGATGCGCAAGTTGTTGAGCATCGTGGGTCGCGTGACGATAAAGCAGGGGCTCAATACTGTTCTTTTTGATTAGGATATAGGACAGTTCATAATTCAGTTGCTGACTTGCATCGTTCATCTGATGCAACAAAGCCTCCGCCGAAGACTCATCTTCGGCGGAGGCTTGCGTACCAAATAAACTGAACAGCAATAACGAACTGGTCAGAAATTTATTCATTCAATTACCGATTCTGTATCAGTAGAGTGTGAAGCACTATCTTCACTGTTTAGTCTTAGTTGAAGCTCGTAGTCCTGTAGCAAAGCATTGATACGGCGACGCTGCTCCTGCACATTGACGCTTTCGTTTGTGTTGGCTTTCGCCACCGAATCACGCGTTAAGCTCACTGGCTCTGCGCTACCTGCAAACGGAATGGTCTGGAGTACCGGAAGTTGCTCCGCTTCTGGCTGAGTCGGATCTTGTCCGGAATACTGTTGCACACCCAGAATGACAGCCAATGACACACACGCAGCGACCGCGACCTGACCAAACTGTGTTAACCAGGCAGGTAACTGTCGTTTTGCTTGCTGTGGTGTCGGTTGCGACTCTATCGGCGCCACATTGCTGTCGCTCACACGACTATGTGCCGGCTCGCTTTCCAGCGCTGCCGCAACACTTTCAGCAATATTCCAGTCCAGACTTTGTGGCTCATCGCCACGCATAACATCACCAATTAAGTGGTAATTATGCCAAGTATCTTTGCTCTCCTGATCGTTTTCTAACGCTTCAATCAATGCGTCATCAATCAGGTTTCCATCCATGAATGCTGAAAGCTTCTGTTTGTCAGCCATTATATTCACCATAGTTGTAACTAGTTTTAGCGTTGAAGAAGAGGCTTAATCTTCTTCTCTACCGCTTCACGAGCACGGAAGATACGCGAACGTACCGTTCCTACTGGGCAATCCATCACTTCTGCGATTTCTTCATAGCTCAGACCATCGAGTTCACGAAGGGTCATCGCAGTCTTTAAATCTTCGGGTAACGCTTCAATTGCAGCGAAAACTGTTCGCTTCAATTCGTTCGACAACGTTAAGTTCTCAGGGTTCGAAATTTCTTTCAAAGCGTTACCAGTTTCAAAAAATTCGGCATCTTCTGCATCCACATCGCTGGCAGGTGGCCTGCGGCTCTGCGCCACAATGTGGTTTTTCGCGGTGTTCACTGCTATGCGATACAACCAAGTATAGAAAGCGCTCTCGCCTCTAAACGTCGGTATCGCACGATACGCCTTGATAAACGCTTCTTGGGCAATGTCCGCTACATCGCCCGAATTGCTCACGTATCTTGATATGAGATTGCAAACCTTGTTTTGATAGCGCAAAACCAACAGGTTAAATGCTTGTTTATCTCCACTTTGAACGCGCTCAATCAACACCTGATCGGTCGGCTGCTCGTTCATGCGAGCGTTCACTCCTATTCGTTCTAACCCTTACCTTCTCAGATATGAGTATTAATTATGCATATTGTAGTCTTGACACCACCGCTAACATGAGCACTATTGAGACCTAAGGCAATAACGAAAGTTCAAAACTTTCTGTTTTTTTTTGTCGTTAATCATTCACAATGTGATTTAGCGTCAACTACAATGTTGTCAAATTACAAGAATGGATTACTTAACGCCTGAACACAATCGATTTTTCAACGTGTTATCACTGGCAGTAATCCTTGTAGCAAGTGCCCTACGCCAGCTGCGAATGCAGCTTCCTATCGTGCACTTTTATCTGGGTAGAGTCATTTCACTCTACGATAGGTCAGGATTTTAAAATAATTATGAACACAAACCGAGAGCATCTTTGTGATGTTTTAGTCATAGGAAGTGGCGCAGCGGGTTTATCGTTGGCTCTACGAGTAGCCGAACGCGCTAAGGTGATTGTCTTGAGTAAAGGCCCTCGCAGTGAAGGGGCAACGTATTATGCTCAGGGCGGCATTGCAGCGGTCTTTGATGAAGAAGACAGCATTGAATCACACGTGAACGACACCAATATCGCAGGTGCCGGGCTGTGTGAGCAAGAAACGGTTCAGTTTATTGCAGAGAATGCCAAAGAGTGTGTTCAGTGGCTGATTGATGGCGGTGTCCCCTTCGATCAGGTCGAAACAAAAAAAGATGAAGAGCCTCGCTACCATCTGACTCGCGAGGGTGGTCATAGCCACCGCCGCATTCTGCACGCGGCCGATGCGACAGGCATGGCGATGCAAACAACACTGCAGGACAACGTTAATAGTCACCCAAACATTGAGATTTTTGAACGCTATAACGCATTGGATCTCATCACCGAAGACAAAGTGGGTGGCGACAAAGGCAAAGTTGTGGGTGCCTATATCTGGAACCGCAACCAGGAGCATGTAGAAACCGTTCGTGCCAAGTTTGTGGTACTTGCAACAGGCGGCGCATCCAAAGTGTACCAGTACACGTCTAACCCCGATGTTTCCTCGGGGGATGGTATCGCCATGGCATGGCGTTCAGGCTGTCGGGTCGCTAACCTTGAGTTTAACCAGTTCCACCCAACCTGTCTGTTTCATCCTGATGCACGCAACTTCCTGTTGACGGAAGCGCTGCGAGGTGAAGGCGCGTATCTTAAACGTCCTGACGGTACCCGCTTTATGCCGGATTTTGATGAGCGTGAAGAGCTCGCACCTCGAGATGTGGTTGCCCGTGCGATCGATTTCGAGATGAAACGCCTGGGTGCAGACTGTATGTATCTCGACATCAGTCACAAACCGGAAGACTTCATCATCAAACACTTCCCGACCATCCATATGCGTCTGCAGGATTTGGGCATTGATATGACCAAAGAACCGATTCCCATTGTCCCTGCAGCACACTATACCTGCGGCGGCGTCATGGTCGACAAGTCGGGTAAAACCGACCTAGAACAACTGTATGCAATCGGTGAAGTCAGTTATACCGGCCTGCACGGTGCCAACCGTATGGCATCCAATTCCCTACTGGAATGTGTGGTCTACGCCTGGTCTGCCGCCAACGACATTCTAGCGAAATTTGATGAAGCGACATTAGTGGACCATCTTCCCGCTTGGGATGAAAGCCAGGTCAGTTGCTCAGATGAAGAAGTGATCATTCAGCACAACTGGCACGAACTTCGTCTGTTTATGTGGGATTACATGGGCATCGTTCGCACCGACAAGCGACTGGAACGAGCTCTGCGACGCATCCAGATGCTGCAACAGGAAACGCACGAATATTACAGTCACTTCAGAGTATCTAATAACCTGTTAGAGCTACGTAACTTGCTTCAGGTGGCAGAATTGATGGTGCGCTGTGCGATGCAACGTAAAGAGAGCCGGGGATTACACTACACGCTCGACTACCCGGATATGCTGGAGAACAGTGGCCCGACAATACTGACTCCAGAGCAATAAGCCGTTTCGAATCCTTACCATCAAAGCAGTCACTGTTGTGACTGCTTTTTTATTGCCACAATCAAGCGTCGATAGGCAGACGCTTCACACCCGTCTCGCCAAATCAGCCCCCACCCCTTGAGGCTCTTGTCGTTAACCGCAATCAGCCAATGGGACAAGGACAGATAAAAACGTGGTGAAGAGACAGCTTGACCATTGAGCGTCCACTTCCCGTCACGCAGAATCAGCGTCCCAAGAATCGAGGGTTTTAGCCAGTAATAACAACTAAAAGTACCCAAACAATACCCAATCAATACGAGCGGAATCGATGCGGAAAACATAGCGCTGAATAAAGCCACGCTAAGCAAACTATTAATAGCAGGAGCGAGACGTGAAGGAAGGATCTGCAGGTAGACGTGGTTGAGCACAGCCTGACCTGCATGAACAGTGCGTAGGTTAGCGAACCTTGCTGAGGTTGTGGGCAACGATTTTATCAACCATAGAGGCGTGACCTAAGTTTTCACTGCGCCCATGTCCCATCACCCAGGTGAACAAGTCAGGATCGTCACACTCAAGTAGCGACACGAAATCCTTTTGTTCCTGGTCATTCAGCGTATCAAAACACTCCTCGAAAAAAGGCATAATGACAACATCGAGTTCCAACATTCCCCGGCGGCAGGCCCATTTGATTCGAGCTTTTTCTTCACTAGAGTACATTCTATTCTCCATCTACAACTGATATCGGCCGAGTGTAACAAGCAAGGTTGCCACTCACCACTCTCTGCATCACACAAACTCTACATTCATCACAAGATTTCGTGCAACAACATAAAGCTGACAAATGGCATCCAGGCGATTAACATATCGAGTATGTTCACTATCGAGATCATCAATTATGGATTGGCAACCAAGCATACAGGCCGTTGATATTACGCCAGGCACCCCTTTACCCGAATTGCTGTTTACCCAATTGACCTCTTGGGGCGCAATTGAAATGACGGGAGACGATAGAAAATCCTACCTTCAGGGACAAGTCACCTGTGATGTCGTCTCACTAGAACAGGATCAGTCGACACTGGGTGCACACTGTGACGCCAAAGGCAAGGTATGGAGCATTTTTCGTCTATGTCATACCGATAGCGGTTATGCCATGATTCAGCCCGCTTCAGCCATCGACAAAGAGCTGGCTGAAATCAAAAAATACGCGGTCTTTTCCAAAGTAGATATCAATGTCAGTAAGAAACTACTAATTGGGGTCGTCGGCCGTCAGTGCCAACTCTGGATTGATGAACAGTTTCCGACTCAGGGTGACGTCAGGCAACATCAGGGCAGCACTGCCATTCGCATTAACAGCGAGCGCTGGATGTTGCTCGCCGATGAGGGCTTAATCACTACCCTCCGCTCGGATCAGTCAACCCCTTGGTTACCAGCCTCACTATGGACCAAACTGGACATTGAACAAGGCTTGCCGATCTTGGAGGCAGAGCATCAGAACCAGCATATTCCTCAAGCCTTCAACCTTCAGGCACTGGATGGGATTAGCTTCAATAAAGGCTGCTATACCGGCCAGGAGACCGTAGCGAGAGCGAAATATCGCGGCATCAACAAACGCATGCTGGCAAACGTCAGAGGGCAACTCAATGTCATGCTGACAGACGATACCAATGTTGAAGTTGAACGCTCTGTGGGTGAGAACTGGCGAAAAGCTGGTGACGTGCTAGCACAGTATCAATACGCTAATGGTGAATTTGTGGCCGCCATAGTGATCGCCAACAATCTGGATGCAGATACCCAGTTCCGCGTCTCCACACAACCAGACTGCCGTTTACAATTGGAGCAACCGCCTTACCCTCTGGACGACGAGTAAACCATGTTAGATACCGCGATTACGGCATTCCTGAGCCAGAGCGGGACAGAATTCCGTATACTGATGCAAGCTCGGGAAGCGGTCTCTATCGAAGATGCCGCCACCCTGCGCGGCATTGCCACACACACCATGGTGAAAACCATGGTGCTGAGGGATATGGGCAACCAGTATGCGCTCGCCTGTTGTCCTGGCGACCAGCAAGTCGATCCCAAAAAAGTACGCGCGCTGCTACAAACACGGCGCATGACGTGTGTCAGCGGCGATCAGGTAGAAACCCTGACCGGTTACAAGCTCGGCACGGTGACACCGCTACTACTCAAAACCCCCATGCCCATCATTTTTGATTATGGCATCCGCTCGAATCCTCTGGTCACCATCAGCAGCGGAGAACGGATTGCAGGTATCGAACTGGCTCTGGCTGATCTGGTCGCTCACTGCCAACCTTCTTGGGGTGACATCGTTCGCTAACCGCCGTTTTTTTGGAAAATTAATGCAAGATTTTGTCGAACATCTGGAACAATTCGTGAAGCAGATCTAAGTTCACACACCGACCAGAGTGAAAGTTTATACATTTTTAAAGCATAAATAGTCATTGGTGTTTTTTTGAGTTATTGTACGCATTGTCATCAGTTAGCGCTTCAAGGCTAATGATGACGGCACTAGAGTGAATCTCTGCTCAGGCAGTAACTCCACTTTTGTGTAATGCATCTGTGACATTTGCCCGCTGTGCGGGCTTTTTTTTTGCCTCTCGCAACATTTCGCGTGTTTTGTAAAAGAGTATGTCTGCCGACAACTTTTTCTGATTTCTCCGGTCTATTAATACGTAGACAGTACATAAGTATTTCATCCATCGCCTTCAAATGCGTGGTGATTCATATGACTGTCATGTTGCGCAGTTCAAATAGAGTAAAATTTTTAGAAAGGAAGCCCCCAAAAAGTCTTTTGTGCTTAATGTCACGTTGAACAGGAGACCAAGGCAAGGATTTGCAATTTGCTCCACAAAACGAAAACCTGGTCAAACCGAGTGCTCTGGAAAGCCTCGTTAATCACACATTTTGATTAGGGTTTTTCTTATAATCTTTTTGCTAGGTAACATAATAAGGAACACTAAATGAGACTGTTTAAGCGCTATACACCAAGTATGATTGCTAAACATGTAAGTCGATTATTCAAGGGAAAGATCTACATCTATGGACTGGGTGGATTTGAGTTTGATAACGGTAAGCTGATTATTCCGGATCGGGCCGAACAACGCCACTTCCAGGCAGTAAAAGAAGTCAATCAGGAAGTCATGAAACTGAGATGCGCCTACGCTTAAAGGCCAGAATGGACAACAAGTTGGCCTAAACAAACCCACCCAGATGGGTAACAGACAACAAAAAGGGCAGGTTACCTGCCCTTTTTTAATGACTACGCCTGACTTTGCCAGCGACTAACTCTCACTAACCACACTTTTTGCCAGTTCAGGTAGGCGACCTCGCATGCCAAGTGCTCGGCTCATGATCTCCTGCTTCGCGCCCGGCAGTTGCCCCACCAAACTCATGCCAATACCACGGAACAATTTTTTTGCTGGGTTATCGCCTTCAAATAAATCCCTGAAGCCTTGCATGGCTGCAATCATTTTCGCTGCTTCAGCCTTACGCCAACGTTCATACTCTCTGAGGTGGCGCTTGCGACCGATATCTTGACCTGAACGCCACAGTTTCATCAGCTCCTGCGCCAGGCTGGCCGCATCAAGCAAACCCAGATTTACGCCCTGCCCGGCTAGGGGGTGAATAGTATGCGCGGCATCGCCCACCAAGGCCACTCGTTCTACCACAAAATCACGGGCGTAACGCATCTTGAGAGGAAACACGCGACGTTCAGAGGTGACATGGCAAAGTCCAAGACGGCTGTCAAACTCAGCAGTGATCGCTTTGTTAAACTCCGATTCCGACATTTTCGCCAACTTTTCCGCTCTTTGCGGGTCAGTAGACCAAACGATCGAACACAAACTTCGATCATCTAACGGCAAAAATGCCAGAGGCCCTTGAGGCGTAAACACCTGTCTGGCAACGCACTCATGCGCATCGTCCACCGTAATGTTGGCAACCAGAGCACTGTGTCCATAATCCCAATGCGTCATCGGAATATCCTGTTGCTGACGCACCCATGAGTTCGCGCCGTCGGCACCGACAACAAGCTTAGTGGTGAATGACTGGCCATTATCCAACGTCATCCAGACTTCACTTTCTCCCACAGCCATCGACTGACAGCGCTGAGGCATAAACAAAGTGACGTTATCTTGCTTCTCCACTTGCTCCAACAATGCCAACTGAATGACTCGATTCTCAACGATGTGTCCCAAATTAGGTTGGGACATTTGACTGGCCGAGAACTCGATTCGGGCAAAACTGTCCTGCTCCCAGACCTCCATTGCATAGTAGGGCGCACAACGTTGCTTCTCTATCGCCTGCCAGGCGCCGAGATTTTTGAGAATGGTTTCACTGGCACGACTTAAAGCCGACACTCGGATATCCGGGTCGCCAGAAAGATCGCGACTAGGGGCCGCTCCTTCAATGATGGCGATCCGCAGATCGGTGTTTTTAAGAGCTCGCGCCAAAGCCAGCCCCACCATTCCGCCGCCAACAATGGCTATATCAAAACTTTGCATATTTCTGTATTACCTATTCACAACACCAAGTGCCCGGTTAAAAACAGGCGACTTGAGTCTTGGGAAATTATCCATCAGCCCCAAACCAAGATTGCGAGCTAATCTGAGTGCCAAGAAATCATTAGAGAAGACGTGAACTAATCCTGTGGTCATGGTGATCGTTAATTCACGATCCTGCTGCCGTTTGGTCTGGAATCTATTTAGATTAGCGTAATTGCCAACATCCGATAGGTCAGCAAGCAATGAATCCACCAAAGTCGCAATATCGCGAATGCCAAGGTTAAAGCCTTGTCCTGCAATGGGATGAAGTGTTTGTGCCGCATTCCCTACCGCGGCAAAACGATGCGCCACTATCTGAGGTCGATATCGCAGTTTCAATGGGTAACTGGCCACTGCACCAACTTTAGTAAACCGTCCCAAACGCCAGCCAAAGGCATCTTGCAATTGAAGACGAAATTCGCCCTCAGGTAACGCGCACACTTGTGCTGCGCGCGCTGGCGGCAAGCACCATACCAGCGAGCTACGTTGCTCAGACATTGGCAACAGGGCTAACGGGCCACATTCTGTAAAGCGCTCAAACGCGCGATGGTTGTGAGGTTGCCCTGTCAGCACGTTGGCGATAACAGCGACCTGTTCAAAATCATGAGTATGCTGCTCCAGCCCTATGCGTTGACAACTCAAAGAGTCTGCACCATCGGCAGCAACCAAGAGCTTTGCACTCAGAGTCTTGGAGTGACCTTGCTCATCTTGAACCACAACATCAATCCGGTCCTGGTGCTGAAGGATGTCGGCCACAGAACAAGGGCAAAATAGGTCGATATTGACTCTCTGTTTCAACTGACTGTTGAATCGACGTCCCACTTCCGCCAGTTCAACCACATACCCCATGGCTTCCAGTCCTTCTCTCTCGGCATAAAAGTCCGTCATACCGGCATGCCCACGATCTGAAACGTGGATATGAGTGATGGGGGTGGCATGATCTTCGATCAATGACCAGAGTTGATACTGCTTTAAGATCTCCACCGTACCGTAAGACAGCGCGATAGATCGCGCATCAAATCCAGGATGAGAGTGACTATCGGAGAGAAACGGCTCTACCACCGCGATTCGTAACGCATGATTACTGCAATGATCCAACGCCATTGCCAGGGTTGACCCAGCCATAGCGCCTCCTGCAATAACGACATCATACTTGTTTGACACTGTTTTTCTCCTTGATGAACAGCCGTACCCCATTAATGGATAGTGGGTTTTCCAGAGGCTTTACTTGGTTTTACGCCAAACTCCGCATGGATGGTCAGCACACACGCTTTCACGTGCTCAATCACCTGTTCCAACAGCTGCCCCTGCTCCTCAAGATCGTCGTCTTCGTCGATGCCCAATCTTGCGATCTCTTCCAGATCGGCCAAGGCTTCTTTCGTATCTGCTGAGGCTTTGCTCAGTTGAGCATTGATCAGGCCCAAGCCTGAAATAAAGTGGTTAACCCACTCACTCAGACCGTCCGCCAATTCAAAAATGCTGGCCTCAACGTCTTCGTTGGGAATGAACAGAGACAGTTCAAAACCTTGCTGTGCCGTGAGCTCTTTGATAGAAAAATCAAGCAAAGATTTGGCTCTGACGATAGTCGACTGTGGCCAACCCATACCATCATTGGTGTAATCAAACATCAGCGGCTGCCAACTGTCATCGCTTAGCCCTAACCCACCACTCAGCATGCCCACCAGCAAGCCGTGAAGTTCGGCTGGTGATACCGCCAGTCCAGCTTGTTGTAGCTCTGTAGCAACCGTAATGTAATTAGGTAGTGTTGTTTCACTCATAGCGATACTCATTGTTCTGTGTATTGAGGCCGCGGTCTAAAAAGAGCGTGTCATCCACGGCAGGAATTTCAAATCTGATCTGCAATGCTATCACTTCCCTACGCTGGCGAAAATGCTGTCTCGCCCGTTTCTGAGTAGCTTTTGTGCGAATTGTCGATTTCCTGTGTGATTAACCACGCATTTGACACAGACTCATCGGAAAAGCTTGAATCTTAAAGCCCGTTTACCTATAGTTTCTCCCTCAACATTACCTGATTTGGTGATACTTAAAAGAGTTCTTGTCATTATGGAAAATCAAGCTGTCGAAGTGGAAATTCTGGGGAAAGTGACGCGGGTAAACTGCCCTGCAGATCAGAGAGAGACCCTAATTAAAGCCGCGAAAGACTTGGATAATCGATTGCAAGACATGTCCCAAAGGACTAAAGTAACCAACGAGCTTAAACTGCTCACCATTGCAGCTCTGAATATGTCATATGAGCTCAATAATCGTAATGATGCGTCACAACAAGAAGTGGCCAAAATGAACGAGCGGATGGAACAGCTCGCCGCATCGCTGGAAAATGCGATCAGTAAAGTGAAACAAGGACAGCAAGCCTAATTTTACCCTGGGGTGTGCGTCAGTGGATTTAAGTCCCTGAGCCGATAAGCAATACCAAAGGGTTAGTACTTGGTAGCTATTGAGCAAGCTCGGCTCGTATCGAGAAGCCTACGGTTACCATTGCTGATCCGCCTTGAACCAGCTGGTTCAAGGGCCACAATCCTCAACGGCACTCTGGGGTATTCCTAATGTCTATGTCGACACGACAACAAATCCGCACTTTGGTAAGACAACGCCGCCAATCTCTCAGCGCCTACGACCAAACGACTCATTCCGACAGCCTCGTCTCTCAGGTCAACTCACTGGATGAACTGGCTTCCGTTAAGAAAGTCGCCCTGTATCTGGCCACTGATGGTGAATTGAATACAACACCGTTGATTCACGCCTTGTGGCAACAAGACATCGAGACCTACTTACCGATTATCCATCCCTTTGCCAAGGGTCACCTGTTGTTTTTACGCTACGATGAACAAACATCGCTGATCAGTAATAAATACAACATCCATGAGCCCGTCCTTGATCAGCGTGGCATTTGTCCGGTTTCTCAACTCAACATCATCTTCACCCCTATGGTGGCCTTTGACCAGCACGGACAACGACTGGGCATGGGTGGCGGCTACTATGACCGCACGCTTGCTCCCTGGCAGCACACTGATGCAGGCCCCATCGCTATCGGCCTCGCTCACGATTGTCAGCAAGTAGATGTCCTGCCGAGTGAATCCTGGGACATCCCTTTATCCACTATCGTCACACCCAGTAAGATTTGGCGTTGGGCACCATCCACAGACCTCGTATAGTTGGCAGGTTCATCGCAACCGATTGCTCCTTTTTCAGCTTTTTTGACCTACAGGCGTTTTTAGGGCTCATATCATCTGAAATTTGATATATAATTCGCCCGCATTTTCACCTTAACTCTAAAACTGGGATTCAACCATGACTCAAGACGAGATGAAGAAAGCTGCTGGTTGGGCGGCACTAAAGTATGTCGAAAAAGGTAGCATTGTCGGTGTTGGTACAGGCTCTACCGTTAACCACTTTATTGATGCGCTTGGCACAATCAAAGAAGATATCAAAGGAGCGGTATCGAGCTCTGTCGCTTCAACAGAGAAACTTGAAGCTCTGGGTATCGAAGTCTTCGACTGTAACGATGTCGCCGCTCTTGATGTTTACGTGGATGGTGCAGACGAAATTAACCCGACCCGCGACATGATCAAAGGTGGTGGTGCTGCCCTTACCCGAGAAAAGATCGTAGCCGCAATCTCAGATAAATTTGTATGTATCGTTGACGGCACCAAAGCGGTTGACGTACTGGGACAATTCCCGCTACCTGTAGAAGTTATTCCAATGGCCCGCTCATACGTCGCTCGTGAGTTGGTTAAGCTTGGTGGTGATCCTGTGTATCGTGAAGGTGTGATCACTGACAACGGCAATGTAATCCTGGATGTGCACGGTATGCAGATTACTGATGCAAAAACCATGGAAGATAAGATCAATGCCCTCGCAGGTGTCGTGACTGTTGGTCTGTTCGCGCACCGTGGTGCTGATGTGATCATCACAGGCACGCCAGAAGGCGCAAAAATCGAAGAGTAAACGCAAATCGGCTCCATTTTGTCACTTTTATTTGGCAAATATATTGGACGCGATTACGTCATTTGATTACAAACGGCACCCCAGGTGCCGTTTTTTCATTTTTCTATAAGAAAATTATGCCTTATTCCGTAATTTTCTTACCCATCGTTCAACTTTTTTGTTACTTTATTGGTCACCAGACGCACAAGGAAAACGTTTGCCTCAAGCAGTTGGAAGCTCCCTCCCTGATATTCTCACTGTCAAATGTGCGCTAATTATGCCCAATTTTCCCATGTTAAGGATGAGTTCAATGGCCAAAGTTTCACTGGAAAAAGACAAGATCAAGATTCTGCTACTCGAAGGTTTGCATCCATCTTCAGTAGAAGTATTACAAGCTGCCGGTTACACCAACATCACCTATCACAAAGGTTCGCTGCCTGAAGAAGAGCTGATTGAAGCGGTCAAAGACGTACATTTTATCGGTATTCGTTCGCGCACTAACCTCACAGAAGAAGTGATCAATGCCGCTGAAAAGCTGGTCGCAATTGGCTGTTTCTGTATTGGCACCAACCAGGTTAATCTGGGTGCTGCAGCCAAGCGCGGTGTACCGGTGTTTAACGCACCTTTCTCCAACACACGCAGTGTTGCAGAACTGGTACTGGGTCAAATTCTATTGTTGCTACGTGGCATCCCTGAGAAAAATGCCCTGGCACACCGTGGTATTTGGAAGAAAAGCGCCGACAACTCCTACGAAGCGCGCGGCAAGCGCCTGGGCATTATCGGTTACGGCCATATCGGTACCCAACTTGGTATCATTGCAGAAAACCTGGGAATGCGTGTCTACTACTACGATATTGAGAACAAACTCTCCCTGGGTAACGCAACGCAAGTCCACACTATGACCGAACTGTTGAACAAGTGTGACGTCATTTCTCTGCATGTTCCGGAAACACCAGGAACCAAGAATATGATGGGCGCTGCAGAATTTGAACGCATGAAACCAGGTGCTATCTTTATCAATGCCGCACGCGGTACCGTTGTTGATATCCCGGCTCTATGCCATTCACTCGAAGCAGGTCACCTTGGCGGAGCTGCCATTGACGTGTTCCCTGAAGAGCCGAAGACCAATGCGGACCCATTTGAATCACCACTAATGAAGTTCGACAACGTCATTCTGACTCCGCACGTGGGCGGTTCCACTCAAGAAGCTCAGGAAAATATCGGCGTGGAAGTCGCGGGTAAGCTGGCGAAATACTCTGATAACGGTTCAACGTTATCGAGCGTCAACTTCCCAGAGGTATCGCTGCCAGAGCACACTGAATGTTCTCGTCTGTTGCACATTCACCAAAACCGTCCTGGCATCCTGACGCAAATCAACACCATTTTCGCTGACGAAGGCATCAACATCGCCGGTCAGTATCTACAAACATCGTCAGACATTGGTTACGTGGTCATTGACGTTGAGACAGCTCGTTCAGAAGAAGCGCTGGCAAAGCTAAAACAAATCGAAGGGACCATTAGAGCACGTATCCTGCACTAATACGCTCCCCCTCTGACCTCCCCTCACCAAGGGGAGGTTATTATCTTCGCGGTCGAAGTTCGTGGGTTAAGCGGTAAACTATTTCGCTATCTGATAAGTCACATCGACCCTGTCACGAATCGTGATCACCGAGTCCTGATAGCTGCTTGATTCCATTTTGCTATCCATCGCCATACTGCGCATAACGACAGGTTGATTCATAGGCTGACGATATTCAATACGCCATACCTGGCCCAGCTTCTGCTCAAAGCCCTTTGCCAATGATGCGGCTTTCCCTTGTGCATCTTTGATCGCTGCTATTCTGGCTGCTTGCTGATATTGCCCCTGATCTTTCACCTTCAGTTCAATGCTATCCACTTGGTTGATGCCAGATTGCAGTGCCAGATCGAGATAGTCGTTCAATTTATCCAGCTCCATAACCTGAACAGTCACCGTTCGGGAGGCACGATAGCCGACCAATTCTGGTTTGCCTTTTTCAGGATAATGGTACTGCGGCGACAAATGAAGATTTGAACTTTGGATATCGTGTTTCTCGATCCCCTGAGACATCAAACTGTTGAGGAAGCTATCGACCACTGAATCGACGCTCTGTTTAGCCTGGTCGGCGTCCATCTGAGACTGAACCACACGAACAGAGAACTCTGCCATATCGGGCTTGACCTGTATTTCACCATAACCCGTCGTGGCAATATGTGGGAATTCAAGCGCATTGGCAAACGCTGACACGGAAATAAAAGACACAGCAAGAGCACCAATAACAAATGTGCGTTTCATTGAAGACTCCTAATTAGAATGTAAGCTTCATACTCAATGTTAGGCATCGGTGACCACTATAGGTTCCCGCAAACCTTATAACTGACACAAACCTGACGTTACTGCGGTAAATACTGTCTGGCATGACCTATGATGGCACTGGATACCTCTCCCAAAACCCCACTTTCTAACTGCCAATGGTGCCAGTATATTTGATGAGATAGCAGGATGTTTGGCGTCAGCTCAATCAGCGCTCCTGACTCCAGCTCATCCTGAATTTGCAGTTTGGGGATGAGACAGTAAGCTACACCTGCTACCGCGAGCTTTACAAAGGCTTCCGAGCTACGTACCGTGTGCTTGAGTATGCTACCGGGCATGATATTAAAATGCTGATTAACAAACTTCTGGTGCATCTTGTCATGCTGGTCGAACGCAACGGCAGGCGCTTTCATCAAGGTTTCACGATTGACCCCTTGGCTGAAATAGCGTTTGATAAAGCTAGGACTAGCCACGCACAGGTAATCGACACGCCCTAAGTAGTCCGCGACACAGCCTGGAATGGACTGAGCTTCGAGGCTGATGGCCCCAACTACTTCACCATTTTTCAGTTTTTCGATCGTACGGCCTTCATCATCCACAATCAGGTCAAGCTCGACTCGCTTGGACTCCAACAACGAGAACATACTGGGTAACAACCAGGTGGCCAGACTGTCTGCGTTAGTGGCTAACGACACTGACAATGGCTTGTCGCCTAAATCCGCCGCCAGTTCCGGAACCAATTCCTGCTCCAACAAACGTACCCGACGATAAAGCCCAAGCAGCTTTTTACCTACTGCGGTCGGCCTCGGCGGCTGCTCGCGCACCAATACCGGTTGAGCTAACCACTTTTCCAGTTGCTTGACTCGCTGGGAAACAGCAGACTGAGAGATAAACAGGTGTTCTGCTGCTTTATCGAAGCTTCTTTGCTCAACGATGGCATCCAGTGCTTCGATCCATTTGTAGTCCAATCCGCGCATTTTTTATCCTCTTAGCAACTCCATAAGACAAGCTTATTTCCAATTAATATTATTAACTATCCTAATCATAATTGAATCGCTATTCTCACGCTCTCTTTTATACAATGGTAAGGAAAATAAAGTGAATTTTTGGGTGCTTCTTCAAGGTTTCGGATTGGGTGCAACAATGATTATCCCAATTGGCGCTCAGAATGCTTATGTGTTAAATCAAGGCATTAAGCGTAATCATCATCTCACGACGGCCACTGTTTGTAGCCTGCTGGATATGACGTTTATTTCACTGGGCATCTTCGGTGGCGGCGCGATTTTATCGCAAAACGAACTATTACTTACCGCCGTCACGTTAGGTGGTATCGCCTTTCTGACTGGCTATGGTTTGCTGTCTCTACGCAGTGCGTTTAAAGCGCCAGCAGAGAAAGAGTCGTCTGGAGAAGTGTTAGCACGCGGCAGACGCACCGTAGTTCTGGGCGCACTTGCGGTGACTGTGCTCAATCCGCACTTGTATTTGGATACCGTGGTCATTCTAGGCTCTATCGGTGGCCAGTTTGAAGACAATGACCGCATCGCGTTTGCGATTGGTACTGTGCTGGCGTCGTTTGTCTGGTTCTATTCGCTATCCATGGGTGCTGCGAAACTGGGTCCAACGCTGTCCAAACCTAAGGTTAAAAAAGGTATCGATTTGGCGGTAGCCGCAATGATGTTTACTATTGCGCTACTGCTCACAAAAGGATTGATCGAGTAAACCTTAATGGATAGAACAGAAACCATTTATCTTGCAAACCTTGCGCTGCTGGAGACCCTATCGGTCTCCTTTCAACAATGGCAGCACGAACCCATTTTAGATTTTGAAACCGATGTTCGCATAGCGAAAGAGCTTGGCTGGACTGGGCTTCACAGCAAGAGTCTTTTTTTGAAAAAGAAAGGGGGTGGCTTCGCTCTGTTTCTGACCGATAAAGACTCAAGACTGGACAAAACACAGATTAAACAAGCACTCGGCAAACGTACCTCTATCTGCAGCAATGAAGAAATGATTGAACAGATCGGCTGTGTTCCTGGCGCAGTCTGTCCAATCGGGCTGCCTTCCGATATTACCATTGTTGTCGATAACCGTTTATTTGGTGCCAACGAGATTCTCTACACTCCTGGGAAGCCTGATTGGACATTTGGTGTTCGGGGCTGCGATCTCAAGCAGCTGCTAGAGCACCTTCCAAATAACGTGATTGAAATAGAAAAAGGAGAAGCCTAGCTTCTCCTTTTTTACGTCTGGCCTCAAATACAAAGACGGTTAGTCCACTTTGTTTAGGTGCACATCCATTTGAGGGAATGGAATTTCAATTCCTTCCGCATCCAACGCTTCTTTGATCGCCTGGAGCGTATCAAAGTACACTGCCCAGTATTCCTCGGTGCGAACCCAGGGACGTACCACAAAGTTCACTGACGAATCAGCCAGAGCCACGACACCAATCGTAATGCCAGGTTCTTTAAGAATGCGCTCATCGGCCTCTAACGTCTTACGAATCACTTCTTGCGTCTTCTTCAAGTCCGCCCCATAAGATACGCCAATCACGTGATCGATACGACGAGTCGCATGACGAGAATAGTTGGTGATCGCTGAACCAATCACGGACGCGTTTGGCACGACGACCATTTTGTTATCAGGGGTAGTCAGAATGGTCTGGAAGATCTGGATGGAATCGACCGAGCCTGCAACACCGCCAATCTCAACATAGTCGCCTGACTTAAACGGGCGGAAGCCAACAATAAGCACACCAGCGGCAAAGTTTGAAAGCGAGCCTTGTAATGCCAGACCGATAGCTAAACCGGCGGCACCAATCACTGCAACCACAGAGGCCGTTTGCACACCAACGCGACTTAGCGCAGCAATCAGGACAATGATAAACAGGGTGTAGCGCACGATGCCATGGATAAACTCAACGACTGCTTTATCCATTTTCTTCTTGTGCAGTACCTTCGCCACACTGCCTGCGACGGCCTTCACAATGATGTTACCAATAAACAGAATCAGCAGCGCAGAAATAATATTCACACCGTACTGAATCAGCAGATCAGAATTATTGTTCAGCCATTTTTCTGCTTGTGTCAGACCATCGACGATCGGGATTTCAATATCAACTGACTCATTAGCCATGTTGCGTACCTCTTAAAATGTCATTTTTGCTTGGCGGGTCTTGGCTAATACCACTGATTGATTAGCAAAGGCGCACTCTCCTGGTAAAACATCACAACAATAAATGTCAATATGCAATACTTAACAAAAGGTTACGCAATCATATGCGTTTGCGCCAGTTTTTTTAATCTCGTCAACTTGATTTTCTCCAGACACAAAAAAAGCCGCTCCAAAGAGCGACTTTTTTCATCTTATTATCAGCTAAATCTGATGCGATTTAACTTACAGTACGTCAATTGCGTTAAGGTCAGCAAACGCTTTTTCAAGACGTGCAACCATAGAAGATTGACCTGCACGTAGCCATACGCGTGGATCGTAGTACTTCTTGTTAGGAGCGTCATCGCCAGTTGGGTTACCGATTTGACCTTGTAGGTAATCACGGTTTTCAGCTTCGTAAGTACGGATACCGTCCCAAGTTGCCCACTGTGTATCAGTATCGATGTTCATTTTGATAACACCGTAGCCGATAGACTCTTGGATCTCTGCTTCAGTAGAACCAGAACCACCGTGGAATACGAAGTTTAGAGCGTTAGGTGCGATACCGAACTTCTCTGCACAGTATGCTTGAGAGTCACGTAGGATAGTTGGAGTAAGAACAACGTTACCTGGCTTGTATACACCGTGTACGTTACCGAATGAAGCAGCGATAGTGAAACGTGGGCTAACAGCGTTTAGTTTCTCGTATGCGTATGCTACGTCTTCTGGAGAAGTGTATAGCTCAGATGCGTCCATGTGAGAGTTATCTACGCCGTCTTCTTCACCACCAGTACAACCTAGTTCGATCTCAAGAGTCATGCCCATTTTAGCCATGCGCTCTAGGTACTTAGCAGAGATTTCGATGTTCTCTTCTAGAGACTCTTCAGAAAGGTCGATCATGTGAGAAGAGAATAGAGGCTTACCAGTTTGAGCGAAGAACTCTTCACCCGCATCTAGAAGACCATCGATCCATGGTAGAAGTTTCTTAGCCGCGTGGTCAGTGTGAAGAATTACTGGAACACCGTAAGATTCAGCAACTGCGTGAACGTATTTTGCACCAGCAACCGCACCTAGGATTTGCGCGCCTTGACCTTCAAGCTTAACGCCTTTACCAGCGAAGAAGCCAGCACCGCCGTTAGAGAACTGAACAACAACTGGAGCTTTTACTTTAGCTGCTGCTTCAAGAACACCGTTGATAGAGTCAGTGTTAACTACGTTTACTGCAGGAAGAGCGAAGTTGTTCTCTTTAGCAACTTCAAATACTTTTTGAACGTCATCGCCAGAGATAACACCTGGTTTTACGAAGTCGAAGATCTTAGACATGGAATAAGTCCTATTTTCTGTCGTTTTAAATAAAAATTTGCAATCGTTTGCTCACAATGGGCGGCATTGTATCAAAGTTAACCAGCCATTGCAGCATAGATAAAAGCGGACTTATAAGCCCGCTTTATAAAAAGATAATTATGCTTTAGCACGCTCTTCTAGCATTGCTACTGCAGGAAGTACTTTACCTTCAACGAATTCAAGGAAAGCACCACCGCCTGTAGAGATGTAAGAAACGTCAGCTTTGATACCGAACTTGTCGATAGCTGCTAGCGTGTCACCACCACCCGCTACAGAGAAACCTTCTGATTCAGCGATAGCTTTAGAAATGCCTTCTGTACCTGCTTCGAAGTTTTTGAACTCGAATACACCTACAGGGCCATTCCATAGGATAGTTTTAGCATCTTTTAGGATTTTCGCTAGTTCCACTGTTGAGTCTGGACCCAAGTCGAAAATCATGTCGTCATCTTGAACTTCAGAAACGTGCTTGATTTCAGCTTCTGCGTTCTCGTCGAATGCTTTTGCACATGCAACGTCAGTAGCAACAGGAATTGCACACTCATCCATTAGTTTCTTAGCTGTATCAACTAGGTCCGCTTCGTATAGAGACTTACCAACGTTGTGGCCAGCTGCCGCGATGAACGTGTTCGCGATACCACCACCAACAACAAGTTGGTCAGCGATCTTAGAAAGAGACTCAAGAACAGTCAGCTTAGTAGAAACTTTTGAACCACCTACGATAGCAACCATCGGACGAGCTGGCTTGTCCATTGCTTTACCTAGAGCGTCCAGTTCGTTCGCTAGTAGAGGACCAGCACAAGCAACAGGAGCGTGCATGCCAACGCCGTGAGTAGAAGCTTGAGCACGGTGAGCTGTACCGAATGCATCCATTACGAATACGTCGCATAGTGCCGCGTACTTCTTAGATAGCTCTTCTTCGTTCTTCTTCTCGCCTTTGTTAAAGCGAACGTTTTCAAGAACAACAAGCTCACCAGTGTTTAGCTCTAGACCTTCTAGGTAGTCTTTAGCTAGCTTAACTTCGCAATCAAGAGCGTCGTTTAGGTAATTAACAACAGGTTGTAGAGAGAACTCTTCTGCGTACTCGCCTTCAGTAGGACGACCTAGGTGAGACGTAACCATTACTTTAGCGCCAGCTTCTAGGCAGTGCTTAATGGTTGGTAGAGACGCTAGGATACGTGCGTCAGAAGTTACTTTACCGTCTTTTACAGGTACGTTTAGATCCGCACGGATAAATACGCGTTTACCTGCTAGTTCCAGGTCAGTCATCTTGATTACAGACATGTTTAGTCCTCTCAACTAAAAAATAAATAAAGTTTTTGAAAACCCGGCCTCATGCCAAGTTCTTGAATTCATCAACTGCTTACTTATATTGGGCTCATGAATATTAATTTCAACCTTCAAAATTAATATTTACCCAACGGCGCCTTGGTACTACTGAGACGCTTGCATTGCTAAAGCAGTGTCTAACATGCGGTTAGCAAAACCCCACTCGTTGTCGCACCAGACCAGCATTTTGACCAGTCGGCCATCACTGACGCGCGTTTGCGTTCCGTCTACGATGGCACTGTGCGGATCATGATTAAAGTCGATCGAAACCAGCGGTGCTTCAGTATAGTCAACAATGCCGTCTAATGTACACCGAGATGCGTTAATAATGACTTGATTTACGTCATTAACTTTCACATTCGTATTTATAGTTACACTTAAATCCATAGCTGTCACATTAATTGTCGGCACTCTTACAGAAATTGCTTCAAATTTGTTAGAAAATTTCGGAAAAACGCGCTCAATTCCTTTATGCAACTTGGTGTCCACCGGAATAATGGAATGACTGGCCGCACGGGTACGGCGTAAGTCTCCATGGTAAGCATCGATCACCTGTTGATCGTTCATCGCAGAGTGGATAGTAGTAATGGTACCTGAGTCGATACCAAACGCTTCATCAAGGGTTTTGATAATTGGCACAATGCAATTGGTTGTACACGAGCCATTTGAAACAATGGCGTGTTCTTTCTTCAACGAGTCATGGTTAACACCATAAATAATGGTGTTGTCCAGATCATTGGCACCCGGGTGGGAAAACAGCACTTTTTTCGCACCGGCGGCAATATGCTCTAAACCGTCAGCACGATTCCCGTATACCCCGGTACAATCGAGTACGATGTCGACTTCGAGATTGCGCCAGGGCAACAGATTAATGTCCGCAAGATGCAGGATTCGAATAGTATCAAATTGCCCATCCTCGTGATTAACGTACAGATGCTCCTGGTCATGGGAAACCTTTTTAGCAAATCGACCATGACTGGTATCGTATTGAAGCAAGTGGGCCATCGCTTCAGGTTGAGCAAGCTCATTGACCGCGACGACTTTTATTTTATCGTTTTTGCCGCTTTCATAGATTGCTCGCAGTACATTTCGTCCAATGCGACCAAAGCCATTGATTGCTACTTTTAGCATCGCACTACATCCTTAGTTCACGTTAAGAAGGTGTGCATAGTAACCGATCAATTGTCATTTCGCATTAACAGTTGCGAGGCAAGTCTCCAAAACACGCCATCCGCTAAAAGTTTACTCTGCTACCTTGGTTGAGGAGTGCTTCTCACGTGCCAATTAACGACCTCGTTTTCACTGCACAGGAGGTGTCCTCATGTTTACTGGTCAGCATTACTGCCAATCATGTAACAAAGAAACTGTTCATAACGAAGTCTTGATACGTAAGCCAAGTAGCTATGACAAGGATCCAAAGATCCTTGGTCGAATTAAGTTATTGCTGCATGCATTTATCAATGGTGGGCACTACTACGATATGGACCGCTATGTCACCTGCCAAACCTGTGGCAGACGCGAGTTGGACAACCGAGGTAGTGAATTTGAATAGCCATAAAAAAGCCGAGCGCTAGGCTCGGTTTTTCATTTCAAGATAAAGACGCTTATGCAAGCAGTTCTTTTGCTGTGTTTACAACGTTTTCAGTTGTGAAACCAAACATCTTGAATAGCTCACCTGCAGGTGCCGACTCACCAAATGTGGTCATACCGATGATCTTGCCGCCAAAGCCAACATACTTGTACCAGTAATCAGCAATGCCTGCTTCTACTGCGATACGCTTAGTTACGGCAGCTGGTAGCACCGCTTCACGGTAAGCTTCATCTTGCGCGTCAAATACATCAGTAGAAGGAAGAGACACTACGCGTACCTTCTTACCTTCAGCCGTCAGTTCAGCGTAAGCGTTGGTTGCCAGCTCAACTTCTGAACCGGTTGCGATAAGGATAAGCTCAGGTGTGCCTTCACAATCTTTCAGGATGTAACCACCCTTAGCAACGTTTGCTAGCTGCTCAGCGTCACGATCCTGCTGCGTTAGGTTTTGACGAGAGAAGATCAGCGATGTTGGGCCATCTTTACGCTCAATCGCGTATTTCCAGGCAACCGCAGACTCAACCTGGTCACATGGGCGCCATGTGCTCATGTTTGGCGTTACGCGCAGTGATGCAATTTGCTCAACCGGTTGGTGCGTTGGACCATCTTCACCCAGACCGATTGAGTCGTGAGTGTAAACTTGGATGTTTTGCACTTTCATCAATGCAGCCATGCGCATTGCGTTACGCGCGTATTCCATGAACATTAGGAACGTAGCACCGTAAGGTACGAAACCACCGTGCAGTGCGATACCGTTGATGATCGCCGTCATGCCGAATTCACGCACGCCGTAGTGAATGTAGTTACCAGACGCATCATCAGCCGTCAGAGACTGAGAACCAGACCACATAGTCAGGTTAGAAGGCGCAAGGTCAGCAGAGCCGCCCATGAATTCTGGAAGCATCTTACCGAACGCTTCAAGCGCGTTTTGAGACGCTTTACGAGATGCAATGTTTGCAGGGTTAGCTTGAAGGTCAGCAATGATCTTGCTTGCTTCTTGTTCCCACTGAGCCGGAAGCTCACCGTTTACACGACGCTTAAACTCAGCCGCTAGTTCTGGGTACGCTGCTTCATAGGCCGCTAGTTTCTCATTCCAAGCCGCTTCTTTAGCACTACCCGCTTCTTTGGCATCCCACTCAGCCTTAATTTCTGCAGGGATTTCAAATGGACCGTGTTCCCAGCCCAGGAATTCGCGTGCCGCTGCAATTTCGTCGTGACCTAGTGGTGCACCGTGACAGTCGTGCGAGCCTGCTTTGTTTGGCGAACCAAAACCGATGATGGTTTTAGTACAGATTAGTGTTGGACGTGGATCCGCTTTTGCCGCTTCAATCGCTGCGTTGATTGCGTCTGCGTCGTGACCGTCTACTGCTGGGATAACGTGCCAGCCGTACGCTTCGAAGCGCTTAGGTGTATCGTCAGAGAACCAACCTTCGACTTCACCGTCGATAGAGATACCGTTGTCATCCCAGAAAGCAATCAGCTTACCAAGACCTAGGGTACCTGCTAGCGAGCATGCTTCGTGAGAGATACCTTCCATCAGACAGCCATCGCCCATGAAGACATAAGTGAAGTGATCAACGATGTCGTGGCCTTCTTTGTTAAATTGTGCTGCAAGAGATTTCTCAGCAATCGCCATACCAACCGCGTTAGTGATGCCTTGACCTAGAGGACCTGTAGTCGTCTCGATACCTGGCGCGTAACCATATTCTGGGTGGCCTGGTGTTTTTGAGTGCAGTTGACGGAAGTTTTTCAAATCGTCAATCGATAACTCGTAACCGCTTAGGTGAAGCAGAGAGTAGATCAGCATAGAGCCGTGGCCGTTAGAAAGAACGAAACGGTCGCGGTCAGCCCACTCTGGGTTTGACGGGTTGTGGTTTAGGTGAGAACGCCAAAGAACTTCAGCGATATCAGCCATACCCATTGGTGCACCTGGGTGACCTGAGTTAGCTTGTTGAACACCATCCATGCTTAGCGCGCGGATTGCATTAGCGAGTTGTTTACGAGAAGACATGTAGGCTCCTGAGTGCATTAAGCGAATTCCAAGTTTTTCATAGACTGATTGAATAATCAGCGGCCGCTATTGTCGCAAAGCGATATAGTCTCTGCAAACGATTTACCGTCATTTTTTGGCATTTTAGCGGAATAATGTCGTATTCAAGTCGCCAACAACCAAGAAAGCAGGCAAACGTTTGGCTATATGTTAATAGCAAAAATCGCTTGCTAAACGAACATTGATGACTAGAATAGACGTCTAGATGTAGATACACCTACAATATATCATTGAATTTATTACAAGTGAGCGTTATTGCGCTTACTTATAAACTGTAATTGGAGCTCTCATGGCTAAGCACCTGTTTACTTCTGAGTCAGTATCAGAAGGCCATCCAGATAAAATCGCAGACCAAATTTCTGACGCGGTACTTGATGCAATCCTAGAACAAGACCCGAAAGCGCGTGTTGCTTGTGAAACTTACGTGAAAACTGGCATGGTGATGGTAGGTGGTGAGATCACTACTTCAGCATGGGTAGATATCGAAGAACTGACCCGTGAAACCGTTCGCGAAATCGGCTACGTTCATTCTGACATGGGCTTTGACGCTAACTCTTGTGCGGTACTAAACACCATCGGTAAGCAGTCTCCGGACATTAACCAGGGTGTTGATAAGGCGGATCCTAAAGAACAGGGCGCGGGCGACCAGGGCATCATGTTTGGTTACGCAACCAACGAAACTGAAATCCTGATGCCAGCACCTATTACGTACTCACACCGCCTTGTTCAAAAGCAAGCAGAAGTACGTAAAAACGGCACACTACCTTGGTTACGTCCAGACGCGAAGTCTCAGGTTACGTTCCAATATGACCAGGGTAAGATCGTTGGTATCGATGCAGTAGTGCTTTCAACTCAGCACTGCGACACTATCTCTACTCCAGATCTACGTGAAGCGGTAATGGAAGAAATCATCAAGCCAGTACTGCCATCAGAGTGGATCAACAAAGAGACTAACTTCTTCATCAACCCAACTGGCCGTTTCGTAATCGGTGGTCCAATGGGTGACTGTGGTCTGACTGGTCGTAAGATCATCGTTGATACCTACGGCGGCGCAGCACGTCACGGCGGCGGTGCATTCTCTGGTAAAGATCCATCAAAAGTTGACCGTAGTGCAGCATACGCGGCACGTTATGTGGCGAAGAACATCGTAGCAGCAGGTCTGGCTGACCGTTGCGAAATCCAACTTTCTTACGCAATCGGTGTTGCTGATCCTACGTCTATCATGGTGGAAACCTTCGGCACTGAGAAAGTCTCTCACGACATTATCATCGAAGCGGTTCGCCAACACTTCGACCTGCGTCCATACGGTCTGCAAGAAATGCTGAATCTACTTCAGCCTATTTATAAGAAGACGGCAGCATACGGTCACTTCGGTCGTGAAGAATTCCCTTGGGAAGCGACAGACAAAGCAGCGATTCTGCGCGACTTCGCTGGTCTATAATGACTTAAAGTTGAGTTTCTACTCCAAAAAAGCCCTCAAAATATTTTGAGGGCTTTTTCTTTTCTTAATTGCTAGCCAATTCAAACACTTTGTTGCATTTTTGTTAATTTTTATTACTGCAGCACGTTTTTTATACCTTTCATAAAATTGTGTTTTCTGCCAACTAGGTCAATAGTTAATCAAAAGTGCCCTTGCAAACAGACCATTTAGGTCTGATGTTCGTAATGTAAGTTAATAGAGCACTTATGAAGGGAAGACGCTAGACAACGAAGCTAAGCTAGAACGATTTTGTGCTGGATGAACAGCTTCGATAGCGCCGTGCCCTGAAAAACGTAGGCCAGTTTGTCAAATCAGGGAGGACATATGCCTCGAACTGTTAACTCCGACGACTTCCGTAAGAAGCATGAAGTCAGGGATCAAGATTACGCTAAAACTATTCCATGTAACCAACTGAGTGTATCTGCACCATTTCATTGGCTGGCGCTCGGGTTGCACGACCTCATTCGAATGCCGATCATCAGTGCCTTTTATGGCTTGTGTTTCACCGCCGCCGCGGTGGCGATTGTTCTGTTGGTTGAATGGCAGGGAACACATCTGGTGATTATGCCCAGTCTGGTTGTCTATATGCTAATAGGGCCATTTTTGGCGCTTGGGCTGTATGATGCAGCCTGGGAACGGGAAAGAGGTCACAAACCCAGTCTGTTCCACTCCATGAAAGCGATCGGCAGAAACTCTACCTCTCAATGGGCCTTTGCGGTGCTATTGGCCGTTGCCATGATCTTCTGGATGCGCATTGCTGCGCTGCTCCACGCACTTTATCCTTCGGTACAAGGCGCTCCGCTCACCGAGTTTGCCCCTTTCCTAATTACCGGGAGTGTGGTTGGAGCCGTCATCGCGGCTGTCATTTTCAGTATTTCGGCTTTCTCAATTCCGCTCATGATGGAACGCAGGGTCGATATCATGACCGCCGTATTCACCAGTTTTAATGCGGTGAAATCGAATATTCCAGCCATGATCGTCTGGGCTTTGATCATCTGTGGCGGTATTCTGATCGGCTTTGCCACTTATGGCATCGGCATGATGGTGACCATGCCGATTTTGGGATACGGTACTTGGCATGCTTATCACGCGACCATTAAAAAGAAACATCACCCTTAGAAGATTGCATTCGCTCGTAAGCCATCTAGAATAGCGCCTGTTGTGGCGCTATTTTATTGGTTTTAACACGTGAACTCTCCTATTTCAGAACAACTCAACTATCAAACTCTGAAACGGCTATCCCGTTGTATAGAACAAGCCAGAGCCTATTTTCAGCGTGATTTTCCCATGCCAGCTCTAAGCTACAAACTGCGAGGAAAAGCAGCGGGTAAAGCGTATTTGCAAATCTGGGAAATTCGACTGAACCCCACCCTATTGATTGAAAACCAGCAAACCTTTCTTGATGAAGTGATTCCCCATGAAGTGGCTCACCTGATTACCTACGCCTGTTTTGGTCGAGTTCGTCCTCACGGTAAAGAATGGCAGGAAATCATGCGCCGGGTGTTCTCCGTCGAACCGAACACGACGCATTCAATGAACATACAGTCCGTACAGGGTCGTACATTTGAATACCAATGCCAGTGCGACACTTTTCCCGTCTCCATAAGAAGACACAACAAAGTGATGCGTCAGCAAGCCAGTTATCGCTGTCGTAAATGTGGAACTCAAATCGCCTTTACCGGCAAGCAACTGAGCTAACCATCTATAGATAAGGTCTTTTTTGCGGGTTAAACTAGGTTATCTAAACCTTTTCTAAGACTCGCTATGACTCGATATACCCACTTCATCAGCCTAGTTACGGCCAGCCTGATATCCTTCGCTGCCGTCAGTGCTCCCCCTAGCAGCTTCAGCAAGGCTAAGAAAGAAGCCGTCAAGATCTATGCCGATCATCCGGTCAGCTTTTACTGTGGCTGTGATATTCAGTGGCAGGGAAAAAAAGGCGTTCCTGACCTCAGTTCATGTGGATATCAGGTACGTAAACAACAAAAAAGAGCCAGTCGCATCGAATGGGAACACGTCGTCCCGGCATGGCAATTTGGCCACCAGCGACAATGCTGGCAGGATGGTGGACGCAAAAACTGCACCCGAAATGACCAACAGTTTCGCCTGATGGAAGCGGATCTGCACAATCTGACTCCGGCTATTGGTGAGGTCAACGGTGATCGCTCGAACTACAACTTTTCTCAGTGGAATGGCATCGATGGGGTTAGTTATGGACGCTGTGAGATGCAGGTGAACTTTAAACAACGTAAAGTCATGCCACCGGATCGTGCTAAAGGATCCATCGCTCGTACCTACCTCTATATGAGCAAGGAATACGGTTTCAAGCTCTCCAAGCAACAAACACAACTGATGCATGTCTGGAACAAAGCCTATCCGGTTGACGCCTGGGAGTGTACCCGAAATGAACGCATTCGACGGATACAGGGTAATGACAATCCATTTGTCGCCCAAGCTTGTAAAAATCCGAGCTAATTCATAAGCCAAGCCCTTGTAATTTGAAAGGCTGGCATCCATCTTATACCTCATTACTGTTTTGTTCTTTGGAAATGACTATGCGCATACCTCGTATCTACCACCCTGAAACCATCAACACTCTGGGAAGCTTAGCGCTAAGCGAAGATGCTGCGGGCCATATTGGCCGGGTATTGCGTATGAAAGAAGGTCAGGAAGTGCTGCTGTTTGATGGCAGTGGCCATGAGTTCCCTGCAACCATCACCAACGTCGGAAAGAAGAATGTCGACGTTGATGTCACCGAAAAAATCGCCGCGAGTATCGAATCGCCACTGAACCTTCATTTGGGTCAGGTGGTCTCTCGGGGTGACAAGATGGAGTTTACGATTCAAAAGTCAGTGGAACTGGGCGTTAACACCATTACTCCCCTCATCTCTGAACGTTGTGGTGTCAAACTGGACGCCAAACGTTTTGAAAAAAAGCTCCACCAGTGGCAAAAAATTGCTATCAGTGCTTGTGAACAGTGCGGGCGCAACACGATTCCAGTAATTAGACCCATCATGTCTCTGGAACAGTGGTGTGCCGAACCCTCTGAAGCACTGAAACTCAATCTGCATCCAAGAGCAAAATACTCAATCAATACCTTGCCAGAACCAGTCAGCAAAGTACGCCTGCTGATAGGCCCGGAAGGAGGCCTCTCTGCGCAGGAAATTGAAATGACAGAACAATATCAATTTGAAGAAACCCTGCTTGGTCCTCGTGTATTGAGAACAGAAACAGCAGCTCTGACTGCCATTACTGCACTTCAGGTACGCTTTGGCGATTTAGGTTAACGGGAGAAAAATAATGCTCAAACTCGGCATCGTGATGGACCCAATTTCATCCATCAACATCAAAAAAGACTCTAGCTTTGCCATGATGTTGGAAGCGCAGCGTCGCGGCTATGAAATCCACTATATGGAAATGAATGATCTGCACTTGGATCAAGGGACTGCCGTCGCTGACACCAAGATCGTAACGCTAAAAGAAGATCCGAATGGTTGGTATGAATTTAAATCTGAACAAACCATCGAACTGTCAGAGCTAGATGCTGTCTTAATGCGTAAGGATCCACCGTTCGATACTGAGTATATCTACGCTACCTACATTCTGGAACGTGCCGAAGAAAAAGGCACCCTGATCGTCAACAAGCCACAAAGCTTACGTGATTGTAATGAAAAGCTGTTTACCGCTTGGTTCCCTGAATTAACGCCCACCACGATCGTGACGCGCAAAGCGGATAAAATTAAACAGTTCAGAGAGCAACATGGCGATGTGATCCTGAAACCGCTGGACGGTATGGGTGGCGCGTCAATCTTCCGTGTAAAACAGGGGGATCCGAACGTTTCAGTCATCATCGAAACACTGACCAATCATGGGCAGAACTATGCGATGGCTCAGACCTTCGTTCCTGACATCAGCAACGGCGATAAGCGTATTCTGGTGGTTGACGGTGAGCCTATGCCATACTGCCTGGCCCGCATCCCGGCAGAAGGCGAAACGCGCGGCAATCTAGCCGCAGGCGGTACGGGGGAAGCACGTCCCTTAAGTGAGACAGATAAGCAAATAGCAGAGGCGGTCGCTCCAACATTGAAGGAGAAAGGTCTAATATTTGTGGGGCTGGATGTCATCGGTGATAAGCTCACCGAAATTAACGTGACCAGCCCTACCTGTATTCGTGAAATTGAAGCAGCCTTTGATATTTCGATCACCGGTAAGCTCATGGACGCTATAGAGCGCCGTTTAGGGAAGTAATGGACAGAGAGGCGATCATGAATCTAGCAAATCACTTTCTTGTCGCAATGCCAGGCATGAAAGATCCCTACTTTCAACGCAGCGTAATTTATGTGTGTGAACACAATGAAGATGGTGCGATGGGGATCATGATCAGTACGCCTATCGATGTGACCGTGGCCAGTATGCTGAAACAGGTTCAGATAGACCTGCCTATCGCCTCCCAAACCACGCATAGCAAGAGCCTTGATGAGCCGGTCCTGAATGGTGGACCGGTAGCAGAGGATCGTGGGTTTATTATTCATAGACCCAAAGATAAATATCAGTCCAGCATTAAGATCACCGATAACGTGATGGTAACAACGTCCAAAGACATTCTCGCGGTATTGGGCACAGATGCTCAACCGGAAAACTATCTTGTTGCCTTAGGCTACTCCGGCTGGAGTGCCGGACAGTTAGAAAGTGAACTGGCGGATAACTCCTGGCTCACGGTGGAAGCCGATACCAGCATCATTTTTGATACCCCTGCAGAAGAGCGATGGAGCAGTGCCGTCGCTAAACTAGGCATCGATATTGCTCAACTGTCTTCCGACGTTGGACACGCGTAACCGTCTATTCTAATCACAAAGAGAACCTATGACCTCCAGAACTATTATTGCCTTTGACTACGGCACCAAAAGCATTGGCAGTGCTATCGGGCAAGAAGTCACCGGAACCGCCAGTCCGCTAAAAGCATTTAAGGCCAAAGATGGCGTCCCCAACTGGGACGATATCGAAGCCATGCTTAAAGAGTGGCAGCCTGACCTGATCGTCGTCGGCCTGCCCACAGACCTTCATGGCAAAGCGCTGGAAACCATCACGCCAAGAGCGAAAAAGTTTGCAAATCGTATTCACGGACGCTTCGGCCTGCCAGTGGAATTGCATGACGAGCGTCTTTCGACAGCCGAGGCCCGGGCCGAGTTGTTTGAAATGGGCGGTTACAAAGCTCTGTCTAAGGGCAACGTCGACTGCCAGTCTGCGGTCGTGATACTGGAAAGCTGGTTCGAAGCTCAGTGGGGCTAACCCGGCACAAAAAAGGATGGCATCGCCATCCTTTTTTATTTGTCGTCAGTGATCAGTCGACTTTCAGCTCTTGAAGCATAGACTCAGGCAGAGCCAGTTCATCATTCTTATTGACCTGAATGCCCGCAGCAATGATGTTCTCAGCGATCGCCTTAGCCTCGTCCAACGAGTGCATCGCTGCAGTTCCACACTGATATTCGTTCAGCTCAGGGATCTTATTCTGGCTTTCAACCTTAAGCACATCGTGCATTGCGTTCAGCCAGGCATCCGCGACCTGCTGCTCAGACGGCGTACCAATCAAGCTCATGTAAAAACCGGTACGGCAGCCCATTGGAGAAATATCGATAATTTCTACTGAGTCACCATTCAGGTGGGCACGCATAAAGCCAGCGTACAGGTGCTCCAGCGTATGAATACCTCTCTCCGACAAGATGTCTTTGTTTGGTACAGTAAAACGCAGGTCAAACACAGTGATGGTATCACCTTTCGGGGTTTGCATGGTTTTCGCAACTCGAACCGCTGGTGCGTGCATTTTCGTGTGATCTACCGTAAAGCTATCCAGTAGTGGCATGGTCAATTCTCCTTCGTGTTGCTTGCCCGACAGGCAGGGCAAGCACATTATTTGTAGCCCGATTGTAAGTGGCCCGATGACGAGGTGCAACCTCAGTCATTCATCCAACTCATTGATTCATAGCCTGAGCCCGCTCAGGGGTAAGGTAAGCAAAATAATCGCTCAGGAAGTCATCAAAATTAACGCTGTCTGACGCTTCAATGACTTTTTGTACCTCAACGGAGCGGATAACTTCGTTTTCCATCAAGTCCGATGAATACACCTGGTACTCATGCGACAAGTTTTTCTGACGATACTCTTTACCCAGTTCGCAACCCACTTTACCCAAACCACCCAGTTCAATGGTCTTCTTCAGGATACGCCCAGAGATTGACCGTTCAGGGTCTTCATTCCAGCTTTCCAGTGTATCGCATACCTGTTGGTAATCGTTGTTGCCATGCGCGGCATCCATCAACTTCGCAATCTCACGCAAGTCAGCAAACACACGCTTGACCCAGGACTGGCTGTCAAGCACCTCACCATGGCAACCAATTTGCAATGGCAACCCGACCTGACGACCTTCAGTAATGACTTTGTTCCAGTTCTCACGCCAACACGCCAGTTCACAGTCATCCATCGGTTCAGAGTCTTTCAGTACACACCAGGTCAGGAACAAATCCAAGAAACGAACCTGATCGGCCGTGATCCCTATCGGGCTGAACGGATTGACGTCCAGAGAGCGCACTTCTATGTATTCAACACCACCACGAGACAGAGCTTCTGACGGCTTCTCTCCGCTGCTTGCTACGCGCTTAGGACGAATCGGAGCGTACAGCTCATTTTCTATTTGCAGTACATAATCATTTAACTGGCGGTATTCACCATCCACTTTAACACCGATCTTAGCAAACTCTTCTGACGGCGTATGAATCGCCTGATTCAGGCCCTCTAAGTATTGATCCAGACTGTTAAAGCCAATTTTCAAAGCACTTTGCCCACTGTTAGTGTAACCCAGGTCGCTCAGTCGCAGAGAAGTCGCTTTCGGTAAATACAGAGTGCCACCAATCTTTTCAAACGGAAGCTTAGTCTCTTTTCCCTGTATAAAGGACGAGCAGATAGCAGGAGACGCACCAAAGAAATAAGGGATTAACCAACCAAAACGGTAGTAGTTACGAATCAGACCAAAATATGCCTCTGATTTAGCGTCTTGTCTCGTTTGTTCATCTTGCTCACCAAACAAGGCATCCCAGAACGTCTCAGGAAAAGAGAAGTTAAAATGAACACCGGAGATGACTTGCATCAGACTGCCGTAACGATGCTTGAGGCCCTGTCTGTACAGGGTCTTCATACGACCCGAATTGGAGCTTCCATACTGAGCCAACGTGATGTCATCTTCGGAACCGACGTAACACGGCATCGACAATGGCCACAGTTTCTCATCACCCAGTTTGCTTTGTGTGAAGTGATGAATATCGGATAACTGATTCAACAGCGTATCAACATCACGGGAAACTGGCGTAATAAACTCCAGCAATGACTCAGCAAAGTCGGTTGTGATGTATTCATTAGTGAGGGCAGAGCCTAACGCTTGAGGGTGAGGCGTTGTCGCCAGCTGACCATCGTTGGTGTAACGTAACGATTCTCTTTCCACACCGCGTCCAAACTGTTGGAAAATGGTCTTCTCTTTAGCAACTTGATCCAGTCGCTTAGCAAAATTAGTCACAATGCGATTCGCTTATAGGTTGTAATTCCAATTGAGAGCAGGGCGAAAGCCGGACAGATTCATCCATCTCGTATAGTGTTCAGGTATCGCCCATTCCTCCTATATGGTCACTCTACTGGGAGATTTCAAGCTCTTTAATCGGAATATTGAGTTTCTCAAGCTGCGGTTTCAGGCCATTGGCATCGCCCACGACAATGATCTGATATTGGCTTGGGTCAAACCATTTGGCGGCCAACTGATTCAGAGTGGCTTTGTCGACCGATTCGACGATTTCATTGCGTTGCTTAAGATAATCCTTATCCAAACTATAGGTTAAAATCGAAGAAAGTAAGCTGGCTTTTTGGCTTGGTGTCTCGTAAGTCAACGCATCTTGCTGACCTACGGCCAGGCGCATAAAGTTCAGTTCTTCGTCCGTCATGCCATTTTCGCTGTAGTTTTTCAGCTCACTTACCAGTTCTTCAATGGACGGTATGGTCGCGTCCGCACGGACCTGCGCACTGAAAACGATGGCGCCAATCTCACGGTTGCTGGCAAAATAGCCGCTTGCCCCATAGGTATAGCCCTTATCCTCTCTCAGATTCTGGTTAATACGACTGTTGAAGTTACCCGCCAGATTGAAATTCGCCAATCGACTCAGGTACAGCTCTCCCGTGGCATCAAACGGCAGGCCTCGACGCACCAGACGAACAATACTCTGAGGCGCTGAAGGCTTGTCAATCAGGTAGATGTGTTGCCCTTGCAGTGCCTTAACCGTTTCCGGGCGGATCAAAGGCGCCGCTTCGCCCTTCCAGTTTTTCCAGAACTGTAATTGCTTGGCAACCTGCTTGCTGGAAATATCACCGACAACAACAAGTTGTGCTCCCTGTGGGGTATAGTGCTTGCGGTAAAACGCCTTTACATCCTCCAGCGTCAGCGCTGATATCGATGACTCAGTGCCATCAGATGAGCGCCCGAACACCGAATCGCCAAACAACACTTCTCTTGTCGCCTGTGAGGCCATCCAGCTTGGTTTCTGATGCTGATACACCAACCCCTCCAATGTTTGAGCTTTAAGACGCTCAAAGTCTGCGGGTTTCATCGCTGGATTAAACAGAATGTCTTCGAGCAGTGCCAGAGTTTGTGGCAAATTCTTCTCCAGTGCAGATACCGATACACGCGTGGTATAAGCACCTGCGCTAAAGCCAATCTGACTTCCCAAACGATCCAACTCAGCCTGCAACTGTTCTACGCTGCGGGTTGTAGTTCCCTCTTCCATCATTGCTGCCGTAAGTCCCGCCAGACCCTCTTTCCCTCTAGGGACATAGCGATCCCCTGCGGGTAACTGAAAATGGATTTCAACCGTCGGTGTTTCACTGGTCTCCGTTCCCAGTAATTCGCTGCCATTGGCAAAATACATTTCATACAGCTCAGGCATCTTGGCTTTGACCCCTTGTGCCACTTCGGGCATCACACTGCGGTCAAAATCATCGACGGGACGACGTAAAGCGAGTTGATCTTCTGTCACTTTGTCGTATTCAGGTAGCGTTCTCGGTGGCGTCACAAAGTTCGCTGGCGCTACCGCCATATCTGCACGTCCTACTGGAACCACACTCAGAGTGACCTTATGCTTGTCATTAATAAAAGTCTTGTAAGCTGCGCTCACCGCTTCAGGTGTAACTGCACGGATTCTTGCCAGTTGTTGCTCTAAACGATCGGGTTGGCCAAAAAACGTCTCGTTAGACGCCAGTTGCGATACTTTTCCTTTCACGCTCTGCAAGGCAAACACTGCACCAGATTCCGACAGACCAGTGATCTGCTGCAATCGCTCTTCACTGATGCCCTGATTTTCAAACTCGTCCAGGGTCGAAAGCAGCTCGTTATAGAGGGATTTCAGGCCATCTTTGTCCGTTGAGGCCCCCATCGCATACACATAGAAATTACAGGCCAGCTCATTACAGTCATTAAAGGCCCCTGCATCCAGTGCTTTCTGTGTTTTGATCAGTTTTTGGTATAACAGACTGTTGGTACCACCACCGATGGCGTCTGCCATAGCCTCCAACACCGCTTGATCCTCAGCACCACGGTAACTGCTTGTTGGCCAGCCGATCACGACCATTGGCTGACGAATACGATCCTCCAGTGTCACATACCGGTCTTGTGGCAGCACAGCTGGCTGTTTCGGTGCCTTGTTTACCTCAGGGCCTCTTGGGATCGACCCAAAGTACTTGCTCACCCACTGAAGGGTTTGTGCTTTATCGATATCTCCACCAATTGTCAGCACCGCGTTGTTCGGACCATACCAACGCAAGAAGAAGGCTTTAAGATCATTCACATCCACACGGTCCAGATCCTCGACATAGCCGATCGGTTGCCATGAGTACGGGTGACCTTCGGGGAACATCGCCTCGCCCATTTTCTCCCAGACCAGACCGTAAGGACGATTATCATAGTTTTGCGCGCGTTCGTTCTTTACCGTATCACGCTGAATTTCAAACTTATGCTGTGACACCGCCCCCAGCAGGAAGCCCATGCGATCGGCTTCCAGCCATAGCATTTTTTCCAACTGGTTGGACGGTACCGTTTCGAAGTAGTTCGTGCGGTCACGGGTCGTCGTGCCATTCAGTGTGCCACCAGCCTCGGTGATGATCTTAAAATGCTGCTGGTCACCAACATGTTCCGAGCCCTGAAACATCATGTGCTCAAAGAAATGCGCAAAGCCCGATTTACCTACTTCTTCACGGGCAGAACCCACGTGATAGGTGACATCCACATGAACCAGAGGATCGGAGTCGTCAGGAGCAAGAATCACTGTGAGCCCGTTATCCAGTTGGTACTTGGAGTAAGGGATCATCACCTTATCAGGATCCGCTTTTGTCTCTTCGATTAACGTCACTCCCGACGGCAGCAGGCTGTTGTTCTGTGTCGACGATTCATTACTGCTACAACCGTAAATAAAGACTATCGACAATAAGCCGAACCAGATCTTTTTCATAAATGCTCCTTAGAAAAGACCATAGAATATTGCTGTCAGAGCTGCATAACGCAGGGCTTTCCCTACCGCAATCAGCACGACACAAGGTAGAAACTTCATCCGCAGCCAACCTGCGGCTAAACAGAGAGGATCGCCAATGACGGGTAGCCAGCTAAAAAGCAAAGTCCAATAACCATACTTTTGTAACCAGGCCATGGCTTTATGACCGTGCTTCTCGTTTTGAGTTCGATTCGGAAGCCAAATTCCGATCCAGTAATTGGTCAGGCCCCCCAGTGTATTACCCACAGTGGCAACCAGCACAATCATCGCCGGCTCATATTGCTGCAAACTGAGTGTTGCAACCAGGCCCGCTTCCGAACCACCTGGCAATAACGTGGCACTTAAAAATCCTGACACAAACAGGACGGCGAGTGCGGAGTCGGCAAACCATGACTCCGCAAGCGTTTGAGAAAATGTTTCTAGCATTGCATATCAAGTAAGACTTTGCCGCGAGTGCGACTGGATTCCACCTGTTGATGCGCAGCAACAACCTGTTGATATGGGTAGACATGTTGGATCTCCGTTTTCAGCAATCCAACGCCCACCATATAAAGTAAGGTTTCCATCTGCTTGGTATCTGGTGATACCAACATACCGCTGGCTTCAAAGCCAAGTAGCTGTGCTTTTTCACACACCAGTTCAGCAGTAATGGTTGGGATAGTCACGACACGGGCATTATCCTTGAGGCACTTCAGTGCATCCAGTGCAACGTCACCACCCACCAGATCGATAAGTACATCCACGTCACTGACTCGTTCTGAGGCTGGGGCAAACTGGTAATTAATAGCGTGAGCACCCAATGTGGCCAGATAATCCAGATTACGTTCGCTGCAAGTAGTGTAGACTTCCGCTTTGGCTGCCACTGCAATCTGAACCGCGATATGCCCCACTCCACCGGCACCAGCAAGTATCAATACCCGCTCACCTTCCTGTACCTGAGCCTTATTGATCGCTTGAGCAGCGGTCTGCCCTGCCAGAGGAAGCGCTGCTGCGGCTTCCAGAGTGACAGTATTTGGGAGCGCCGTCAGTTCTGCCTCGGGGACGCAGACATACTGACTGTAGCCTCCCCCTCTTAGCGGAAAGCCAATAAAGCCCACTACCTGTTCACCGACCTCAAACAATTCGGAACCTTCACCTAGCCCTGCTATCGTCCCGGAGATGTCGTAACCAGGAACCCATGGCAGATTGTCTTTGTTCTCTGCTGCGGCCCAGCCCAGACCCGCTCGGGTTTTCACGTCAATCGGATTGATTCCTGAGAAAGCAACCTTCACCAATACCTCTCCCGGTTTTGGCTGAGGGACATCAACTTCCCGGAATGCCAGTACTTGTGCTGAACCAAACTCTGGAATGACTATCTGTTTACATTTCATCGAGGCTTCCTCTTGCTCATCGTGTACTCATAGTAACCCAATACCAATTCGAGTCTAGACTAACTTTTCGTCAATTCACTTGCCAGTATGTAACAATTTCAATCACTTTCCTAAACGCAAATAAAAAAAAGGGGAGCTTTCGCTCCCCCTCTTATTCACAACTGAATGGGACTATCCAACCAGTGCCAACAGAATACCTGCCGCCACTGCAGAGCCGAGTACACCGGCTACGTTCGGGCCCATAGCATGCATGAGCAGGAAGTTTTGCGGGTTTGCCTGCAAACCGACCTTGTTCACAACTCGCGCAGCCATTGGTACAGCTGAAACGCCGGCGGCACCAATTAATGGGTTAATGTCCTCTTTCGAGTACTTGTTCAGCAGCTTCGCCATGAGGACACCCGCTCCTGTACCAATACTAAATGCCACCGCACCCAGCGCCAGAATCCCCAGAGTTTCGAAGTTCAGGAACTGCTCCGCCTGAAGTTTAGAGCCGACGCCCAGACCCAGGAAAATAGTAACGATGTTGATCAGCTCATTTTGCGCAGTCTTTGACAAACGATCGACCACACCCGCTTCGCGCATCAGGTTACCCAGACAGAACATACCGACCAGCGGCGTTGCCGACGGCAAGAACAGGATCGTCATTAACAGCACCGCAAGAGGGAATAAGACTTTCTCCCCTTTGCTTACGTGACGAAGCTGCGCCATTTTGATCTTACGCTCTTCCGGCGTCGTCAGAGCCTTCATGATCGGCGGCTGAATGATAGGAACTAAAGCCATGTAGCTGTATGCAGCCACAGCAATCGCACCCAGTAACTCAGGAGAAAGTCGACTTGCCAGGAAGATCGCTGTCGGACCGTCTGCGCCACCGATAATAGCGATGGATGCAGCGTCCTGCATTGAGAACTCCATGCCAGGTACGTAGTTCAGCAAAATAGCCCCGAACAGCGTAGCAAAAATACCAAACTGCGCTGCCGCACCAAGCCATAACGTCTTAGGGTTGGCAATCAGAGCACCAAAGTCCGTCATCGCCCCTACACCCATAAAGATAAGCAGCGGGAATACCCCGGACTCAATACCGATGTAGTAGACGTAGTACAGCAAGCCACCGGGCTCCGTAAAGCCAGCATTAGGAATATTGGCGAGAATAGCACCAAAGCCGATAGGTAATAGCAATAACGGTTCAAAGCCCTTGCGAATCGCTAGAAACAACAACAGGCATCCGACCAGAATCATGCAGATCTGGCCGAATTCGAAGTTAGCGATCCCTGTTTCTGACCATAGGGTCATCAATCCTTCCATGGTACTCCCTTACGCTAAGCTAACCAAAGGTGCGCCAACCACGACTGAATCACCTTCTTTTACGTGTACATCCTGAACCACGCCACTTTGCGCCGCGCGAACTTCCGTTTCCATCTTCATCGCTTCAAGGATCAGCAGAACGTCGCCTTCCTGTACTTGAGCACCAGACGCCACATTTACCTTGAAGATGTTGCCTGCCAGAGGAGCGGCTACAGCCTCGACATTCGTCGCCGCCGGAGCAGGGGCAGCGGCCTGTGCTGAGGTGGCTGCAGGCGTCACTGAAGTCAGCTCACCTTTTGGTCCAACTTCAACATCATAAACCTGACCGTCCACTTTCACGCTGTACGATTCAATACCTTTAGTTGCCGCTGGTGCTGAGACCGGAGCAGCTGGCGCAACAACTTCCTTGCCAGGCGCAGGCTCAAAAGCATCGGGGTTGTGGCGGTTTTTGAGGAATTTCAGCCCTACTTGTGGGAACAGAGCATAGGTCAGCACGTCGTCCACCGTATCTTCTGCCAACGAAATGCCTTCCGCTTTCGCTTTCTGCAACAAATCATCAGTGAGCGTATGCAATTCTGCTTCAAGCAGATCAGCAGGTCGACAGGTAATCGCTTCTGCGCCATCCAGCACTTTCGCTTGTAGCTCAGCGTTCACTTCTGCCGGTGCTTTACCATATTCGCCTTTGAGAACACCAGCCGTCTCTTTAGTGATGCTCTTATAGCGCTCACCCGTCAGGACGTTGATGACTGCCTGAGTACCTACAATTTGCGAGGTTGGAGTCACCAGCGGAATGAAACCAAGATCTTCACGAACTCGTGGGATCTCTTCCAGCACCTCATCGATACGATCGGCCGCACCTTGCTCTTTGAGCTGGCCTTCCATATTGGTCAACATGCCACCCGGAACCTGAGCAATCAGAATGCGTGAATCCACGCCTTTTAGCTGACCTTCCCATTTCGCGTACTTCTTACGAACTTCGCGGAAGTAAGCCGCAATCGGCTCGATTTGCTCCAGTTTCAGGTTCGTGTCGCGCTCTGTGCCTTGCAGCATAGCGACAACCGTTTCCGTTGGTGTGTGACCATAAGTCTGGCTCATCGATGAAATAGCGGTATCAAGAATATCAATGCCCGCTTCTACTGCTTTGACTGCTGTCGCCGTCGACAGACCTGTTGTCGCGTGGCAGTGGAGCGCCAAAGGCACTTCACAAGACGCTTTAATGCGAGAGATCAGCTCTTCAGCTTCATAGGGTTTAAGCAGACCTGACATGTCTTTAATACAAAGCGAGTGACAGCCCAAATCTTCCAGGCGCTTCGCCAGGTCAACCCAAGTGTCAGTGTTATGAACAGGACTGGTTGTATAGGAAAGTGTGCCTTGAGCATGAGCACCGACATCCACTGCCGCTTTCACCGCTTTTTGGAAGTTACGTACGTCATTCATAGCATCAAAGATACGGAACACGTCCATACCATTTGCGTGGGCACGCTCGACAAATTTCTCGACCACATCGTCGGCATAATGGCGGTAACCCAATAGATTCTGACCTCGTAGCAGCATCTGCATTGGGGTGTTTGGCATCGCCTTTTTCAGTTCACGCAAACGCTCCCATGGGTCTTCACCCAGGAATCGGATACAGGCGTCAAAAGTTGCTCCCCCCCACGTTTCCAGCGACCAGTAGCCTACTTTATCGAGCTCTGCGGCGATGGGTAACATATCTTCAATGCGCATCCGGGTTGCGAAGAGAGACTGGTGGGCGTCACGAAGTACCACGTCCGTGATAGCTAGTGGTTTAGACATGCTCATAAACTCCTTTTAAGCTTTAACTCAATCTATTTAGCATCCGACGTGCGGTATTGATGTACAGCGGCAGAAATAGCTGCAACGACACTCGGGCTAACACCATTTGAGGGGGATTGTTGTGTTTTTATTTGGTTTGGGACTGCGATCGGCTCTGGCACTTCTTCTGGCACCAGTTTTGACATTAACCGAACGAGATAAACGAGGATTGTTAGGAATACGAATACTACAGCCATACCCGTTAGCATCAGGGCAGCTGCATCTCCTAGCTGGCTTCCAATATTAGTCATGTTGCGTCCTTTCTTTGTCATCCTGACAAGTTACTCAATCATAAATCGTGGCGTCACTGCACACTGATTGACAAGCAATGGTCTTGCATTGATCCATTGCAAGAGGTCTAGGATTATCTCGATTGGTGAAAGTTTGTCAATTTTGTTTAATCTACAGCCGTTAATAAAATGCCATTCGAATGAAAAACTATGATGAGCACGACAATTTATGGTGTATTGGCGCTTACACAGAACTTCATACTATGACCTAACCGTAGGTTTCAACATAAACAAACTGAATGTGGAAAACTGAGACACGCTTAAAATTACCGTAATTTATCGTTAAAAAACATCAAGTTGTAATAATAAGGTTATTGATATGATAAAAAATTGTTAATAAAAAACCCCGCCGAAGCGAGGTTTCTTAATGATGGCGCGCTCGGAAGGATTCGAACCTTCGACCGCCTGGTTCGTAGCCAGGTACTCTATCCAGCTGAGCTACGAGCGCGCAAC
>NZ_FNVG01000058.1 GCF_900107935.1 Vibrio hangzhouensis
GCAATAGCCTCGGCTACAGCCTCTTTCTTGTCGTTGCCGCCTGGATTATCCTGAACGGCGCTGTTCGCTTCCGGGCTTTGTTGAGCGGCTTTCTTCGCTTTGGCTCGGGCCAGTGCCGCAGCGATGGCCGCTTTTTTCGGATCTTGTTCGACTGCGTCAGCGGCGCTGGAGGTTTCCACCTCTGTTGCCTTTTGAGCTTTACGCTCTCTGGCCTGACGCTTGCGCTCTTCGCGCAGCTTGGCCATTTCCGAATTATCCGGCTCTGCCTGACCTGACTTAGCGGCTTCCGCTTGTTTGGCCTTAGCCCGGGCAATGGCTGCAGCCACTGCCGGCTTGACTTCGCTAGTTGAACTGGTATTGGCTTTCTGTGCTTTGACTCGCTCGATCGCGGCAGCGATGGCGTCATCTCCGCCCGATGTTTTCATCTGTTTGCGACGATCGTCCGCCGCTTTCTTAAAGCGATTCTCACGATCGGCTTTCTCTCGCTCAAGGCGAGCTTTTTTCTCTTCAAAGCGAATTTTTGCACGTTCAGCGGCTTCCGACTCTAGCTTGCGAGTGCGTATTTCCGCTTTTGCCTGACGATAATATTGCACCAGAGGGATTTCGCTAGGGCAGACGAAGGCACAAGCGCCACATTCAATACAGTCTTTTAGGTTGAGCTCCTCACATTTATCGTACTCCTGCGATTTTGCATACCATTGTAACTGTTGTGGTAACAGTGATGCCGGACAAGCTTCTGCACATTGGCTACAGCGTATACAGGCCATTTCATGCGAGCGAGGGTCAATTTCACGGAAGGTCGGAGCAAGAATACAGTTAGCCGTCTTGGTGATAGGAACGTCGGCGTGAGGCAGAGTAAAGCCCATCATAGGGCCGCCCATGATCAATCGCGGTGCTTTTTTATCTGCCTTGTATCCAAACTGATCGAGTAGGAACTGAACTGGAGTACCGATCAATGCCCAAACATTTCGTGGCTGACTAAATGTCTTACCCGTTAATGTCACGACGCGCTCTAGCAGCGGTTCACCATGACACACCGCCCTTTTTATTGCGTAGGCGGATCCGACGTTTTGTACCATCAAACCGATATCGGCGGGAATGCCGCCGACCGGGACTTCCAGATTGGTCAGAATCTTTATAAGTTGCTTTTCGCCACCGGACGGATATTTGGTTGGGATTACCCGGATCACAATATCTTCAGAGGCAGCGGCTGATTCAAGCGCTTTGATGGCATCCGGTTTATTATCTTCAATCCCTATCACAGTCAGTTTTGGCTGAAGAATATGCTGAAGAATCTTGATTCCTTCGATGACGTCACTGGCGTAATCTTGCATCAGACGATCATCTGCAGTGATGTATGGTTCACACTCTGCAGCATTAAGGATCAAAATTTCAGTACGCTGCAAGCCGGACTGGATTTTTTTTGCAGTAGGAAAACCAGCGCCACCCATACCTGAAATACCGGCAAGGCGAATGGTCTCAATCAGAGACTCGGGAGATTCTTCGAGGTAGTTATGGATTGGTTCCAGCGTTATCCACTCATCTTTCAAGTCTGCTTCGAGAACAATACACAAGTCACTCAAGCCTGAAGGGTGTGCAATGGTTCGTGGTTCAATCGCTTTGATGATGCCTGAAGTAGGGGCGTGCACGGGAAGCATGAATGCCGCATTAACCTGACTTAAAGGCTGCCCCTTAAGAACACGCTCGCCAACCTTAACTAGCAGATCCCCCGGCTTACCGATATGTTGCTTTAGCGGAATGACGAGTTCATCCGGCACAGCAGCTTTGGCGATGGCTACTGTATTTGAAAGTTTTTTATTTTCCTCAGGATGAACACCTCCAGGGAAGTCCCACAATGAGCCAGTCTTTATTTGTTCGATTAGTGATAGCATGACTCCCCCTAATTACCGCTTTGTTGTGAATGAGGTTCGGTAATGTTCACTACAGGAATAGCGTCTAGCTGCCACTTCCAAGTCTCAGTCGTGGTTTCTACAGGAATCATCTCAATACAATCGGTCGGGCACGGTGCGACACAAAGATCGCAACCTGTACACTCATCTTTAATTACAGTGTGTAAGGCCTTAGTGCCGCCAACAATGGCGTCGACAGGACAAGCCTGGATACACTTGGTGCACCCGATACACATATCTTCATGGATAAAGGCTACTTTCTTAACAGATTTTTCTGCATCGTGAGCGGAATCTTCTACCTCGACCCCCATCAAGTCAGCCAACTTTTCAATGGTCGCCTGACCACCAGGAGGACACTTATTAATAGCGTCCCCATTGGCAATTGCTTCAGCGTAGGGTCGACAACCTGGGTAACCGCACTGTCCGCATTGCGTTTGCGGCAAGATACTGTCGATTTGGTCGACGATAGGGTCCGCTTCGACCTTAAACTTAATCGATGCAAAACCAAGAACGGCGCCAAAGACGGCGGCGAGAATGACGAGGGCAATAATGGCGATAACAATGGTACTCATTACAACTTCACCAACCCTGTAAAGCCCATGAACGCCAGGGACATCAATCCTGCAGTAATCATCGCAATAGAGGCGCCTTTAAAGGGGGCAGGGACATCTGCAGCCGCAATACGCTCCCGCATGGATGCAAACAGTACCAGCACCAGAGAAAAGCCAACAGCTGCTCCAAAACCATAGACAATGGATTCAATGAAGTTGTGATTTTCATTGATGTTCAACAGAGCCACACCAAGGACGGCGCAGTTTGTGGTGATGAGTGGCAGGAAAATACCCAACAGTCGGTACAGTGTCGGACTGGTTTTGTGCACGACCATTTCAGTGAACTGAACGACAACTGCGATAACCAGAATAAAACTCATGGTTCGCAGATATTGGATACCCAAAGGCAGCAAAACGTATGTTTCGACGAGGTAGGCACATACAGAGGCAAGCGTTAGCACGAACGTCGTGGCTAATCCCATGCCGATTGCGGTCTCAAGCTTTTTAGATACCCCCATGAAGGGGCACAAGCCGAGAAATTTTACCAGTACGAAATTGTTGACGAGAACAGTACCCACCAACAACAAGAAATATTCGGTCATAATAATAAGTGTAAAGAACTCCGATCCCGATATTATCCTGCTTTGTGCCGCGAATAACAACCTGTGAAATCTATGGTTTTGCCTGTTTGTACGAAAAGTATAGGCGTTTGGGCTAAAAACGAAAAAGCCGCGTCTTGCCACACGGCTTATTCTGAATTTGGCTCCCCCTGCGGGACTCGAACGTGGTCGACCGGATTCGGGCGGCGAGCTCTGAGACATAAAATCCAAAATGGATTTCTGTCGCTCAGATACGAAAAAGCCGCGTCTTGCGACACGGCTTTCTCTGAATTTGGCTCCCCCTGCGGGACT
>NZ_FNVG01000005.1 GCF_900107935.1 Vibrio hangzhouensis
TTTCTGCGTCAAATAGCTTCGAAAGGGAATAGCCATTCCTTCAACTATTTTCCTTGAACTGAACACCTTGATGCAGCTCTGAGTCCTGCATCTTGGGGTCACTTGAGTAAATCGGGACTTACTCGTAATCAGAAGCGTAAGTTTCTTCGTAAGTGTGCGAATATAGCTCGAAGAGGTTACCAAACGGGTCTTCCAGATACACCATTTTAGCTGGCTTGCTGTCATCTTCTGGGTGGTAACGCATAATGTCCATGCGAACCTTACCACCGTATTGTTCAGTACGTGCGATAGCACCCTCGAAATCATCCGTCTGAAGACAGAAGTGGAAGATTCCTAAGCGAGAAAAATCAACTTCGTGGCGTTCTTGACGCTCTTTCATTTCAAATAGTTCAACACCAATACCGTCAGTAGTGACAAGGTGAGCGATATTAAAGCCTTTGAAGCCTTCACCGAATACAGCAATACACATTCTGCCAATAGCGGTTTCACGCTCTTCAATTACTTTTGTGTTATCCATAACGATGTTAAGACCAAGCGCTTTGGTGTAAAACTCTACTGCCTGGTTCATGTCGCCAACCATAATGCCTACGTGATTCATTTTCATAATCTGCTCCGAATTCTGTAACGTGTCTGTTTCGATGAGGAGAGTATAGGAGGAAAGGTGAATCACCTGAAATTATTATTAATGATTATAATAATAACATTTGGTTATTGATTGTTGCGAGAGAACAATCGCCTCAGCATTAGATTCTGATGAACGCGCCGAGGCGGGTAGGAATGACAATGATCAAGCTATTCGAGCTCTACAGGGGGCCGAAAGGTCATTTCATGCATGACTACGTCATCGGGCAGTTCCAACAGAAGGGCGATAGTCTGTGCCACACTGGCTGGATGCATGTATTCAGGACGCTCCGCTTCTCTAAAGTTGGTATCTGTACCTCCCGGGAAAAGAGAGCTGACTTTAATGCCGTGAGGCTGTGCTTCTTTCATCAAGATGGCGCTAAAACCGGCGAAGCCTTGTTTCATTGCCGTGTATACACTCATAGTTTCATTTGCGCGTTTGGCCACTGTACTGACAATGTTAATGATGTGTCCGGATTTGTTGGGCTTCATGACTTTCAGAGCTTCTCTGCTCAAAAGTGCAGGCGCACGCAAATTGACAGCGTACTGGGCGTCAAATTCTTCCAAAGTAAACTCATCGATAGGACATTTTCGAGAGTTCATCCCGGCATTATTGATCAACACATCGAGGCCATCTAACGCCTGGTGTGCCATATGGAACATCTCGAGAGTTTCGTCTGCGTTGCCGAGATCGGCAGCGATGGTATGGCAACCAGTTTGCTGCTGAAGCTTGGCCAGCTGGTTTTCATTACGCCCTGTTGCAACCACACGGTGCCCTTTTGCACATAATGCCTTGGTAAGTTCATAACCAATGCCACTGGTGGCACCTGTGACTAAGACCTTTTTCATAAGTAGTATTCCTGAGAAAGAAGAGTGAATTTAATCATCACATAAGGGTCGCGGATAAATGAGAAAATTACTAGAGTGCGTTACGATTTGTGACGTTTTTGGGCGTATCGACTGCCATTTTGGATCCATTAACCGTATCGCATTACTCTGGGTTCAGTAAAACCCAATAGGTAGATAAAAATCGAGCTCGAAGCTTTCGTCCGGTTCCAAAAAGTGGTTTCGGTGATAATGCACATAAGCGGGTGTCGAGCCAGCTTTGAAGCCCGAACGAGGTAGCCATTTTTCCTGTATCCGGCTGATTTGTGGTAGTAGCTCACCGTATACGCCTTTTAATCTGAAGATAGCGTGCAGACCTCCAGGAATGGTCATCTGATTGACTACACCACGAAGTTTTACCGGAGTATCGATTTCCAGACAGGCGACATAACGACAGCGATCCAATTCCACCCAGGCGGGATTGGAGTGATGTAGACCAAACTGCGATGTAAAAGGGCGCTTTTCCGATGTCGCCCATGCCTGTAAAACCCGCCACGCATTCTGTATTGAACGGTTATAACCAACATGTCGAATGTAGGCCACACGTCTTGCGGCGGTGTCGACAATTCTGGGCGAGGGAATGGGTTGCTCTGCAGTACGAGCATAACCTGCCGCGACATCGGGATCGGCCAGATATGGTTTATGGGAAACTTGCAAATCGTGTTTGCGCCACTGACCGGGCGACATACTGAAATGGGATTTAAAGGCGCGCGAAAAAGACGATACCGAACTGAAGCCACTTTTGTTGGCGATTTGTAGAATGCTGGAATCCGTATCGAACATCAGTTGATTCGCTGCATATTCGAGACGTGTTCGACGAATATATTGATGAAGTGATTCGCCGACGACTTCTTTAAATACACGATGAAAGTGTTGTTCAGAGTAGGCCCCAACGGTCGCAAGCGCCTTTCCTGAAAGCTCGCCACTGATATCGCTGTGTATGTAAAACAGAACATCGTTGATTCTGGACAAGTGACGGGATTTCATGGGCTAAAATATCGCATAAATGGACATGTCTATAAGCATATATGGACATGATGAGGACTGCAATAGTGTGTAAGCTGCTAGGCAGCATAATGTCGCAATAGAATTTTACGCTTGTTTCTCGTCAATGACAGTTAAAGATAGAAATAATGCACCGCGTTTTATATCAACGATAAGGATAAATATGGAAATCGCTCGCTCACTTCAAAATGTCCCATCCTCCTATATAAGAGAGATTCTCAGTGCAGCCAGCGATCCTAAGGTGATTTCTTTAGCAGGAGGCTTACCCGATCCCAGCACTTTCCCGATCGAACTGATGCGTCCAACCTTTGAAGGCCTTTGTGACACACCAGAAGTATTTCAATATGGCACAACGGCGGGTTATACGCCTTTGCTCGCTTTTCTACGTGACTACTTACGTTTGCCAGAATCGCACGCCGCAGTGGTTTGTACGGGCTCACAACAAGGGCTTGATCTGGTAGCCAGAGCTTATATCAATCCTGGGGATAAGGTAGCGATGGAAGCGCCAAGTTATTTGGGGGCAATGCAGGTTTTTGGACTGGTTGGGGCGAATATGATCACGGTATCACAAGTGGAGTCCGGGCCTGACTTGCTGCAACTTGAACAGTGCTTTAAAACCGAGAAACCGAAAATGTTTTATGCGGTGCCAGACTTCCATAACCCAACGGGTGTATGCTGGACGCTGGAGACACGCAGGAAGGTTGCAGAGCTTTGCATCCAGTATGATGTGGCGTTTATTGAAGATGCGCCATATCGTGAGTTGCGTTTTTCTGGTGAGGCATTGCCATTAGTTTCTTCTTTCTGTCCCGAACACTCTATCGTATTTCGCTCATTCTCCAAGATTGCCTCGCCGGGACTGCGAATTGGGGTGGTAACAGGAAAAGCTGCGTATATCGAACCGATCGTGAAGATCAAACAAGGGGCAGATCTGCACTCCAGTATTCCAATGCAAGCCGCCTTATTGGGCTTGCTAAAACATCAAGATTTTGACGCGCACCTCGACAAAGTCAAAGCCTTGTACCAGTCACGCTATCAAACTTTGTATACTGCTTTGGAGTCTCACATCCCGAAAAGCTGCGCTGTAAAGCCTGTAGATGGTGGCATGTTTGTCTGGGTTAATATTCCTGAGTGTGACACGTTTGAACTGGCTAAGGTACTGTTGTCAAAAGGTGTGGCCGTGGTGCCAAGCCCTGTATTTTATCCAGACGCCAATGGGCAACCCGCAGCCTTGCGATTGAACTTTACCAACTCATCACCAGAAGAGCTGGTGAAAGCGGTGAAGATCTTTTCAGAGGTCATAGAAAACTTTTCTTGAAGATCATAGTGGGCCGAGCAATACGCTCGGCCCACTCAATTTAGTGACTTTCAGTTTCTGATTTGGCCTGTTTTGACGGTTCGGTATCATCATTCGCCAGTTCAGTCTGCTCCTCATAGTTAACCCAGAACAGAAATAATTCATACCAAATGGCCAAAATGATGGCACCGAGGAACAGGCCGATAATGCCTGAAAAGAGCATACCGCCGATAGCACCAATCAGGATGATAGGCATCGGGACATCGACCCCTCTGCCCATCAGCATGGGTTTCAATATATTGTCTGAAAGGCCGCCAGCCAAAGCCCAAATAGTGAAGAGTGTCGTCGTCGTGGTATCCCCCGTTGAGTACACGTAGAAGATAACCGGAAGTACGACCAGAAGTGCCGGTAATTGGGCAATACACAAAATAAGGGTAACTAAAGTAAGCAGTCCCGCTGCGGGTACTTTAAACACAAACATGGCCGCGCCGATAATCGCAGCCTGAATAAAGGCTACGCCAACCACTCCTAGCAAGACACTTCGTATCGTTGCTGCCATCAGACTCGCCCATTGCTGTGCCTTCTGACCTACGGCGCGTACCGCTACGGTTTCTAGTGCCGAGGAGATCTTCTCGGCATGTGCCATAAAGCCTCCGGCGATGGCCAACGAGATGATAAACATCACCAGGCTTGTCAGCGCCCCACCCAGTATAGAAGCAATCGTGGCCAGGAATCCCTTAATTTCTGGCAGAAACTGCTGTATCGCCTTTTCCATATTGGTGGCGAACAGGTGCCAAACAGAGAATAGTTGCTCACCGATGACAGGAATGTCCGCTATTTTCTGGGTCGGTCCTGGGAGTTTGATCTCGCCACTCTGTATTACATCTGTAGTGCGTGCAACGCCCTCGTAGATCGAACCGGAAACCATGACGAACGGAATAACCAGAATGGTGATACATATTAATACGATAAGTGCAGATGCTAATCCGCGCTTCCCGCCGAGTGTACGTTCAAGTTTTTTCGTGACGGGCAACAGAGCCACTGCAATTATGGCACCCCAGAGAACGGGAATGATAAAAGGTTTGATGATGTCATAGGTAAAGGAGAGCAATAGCAAAAGCAAACCGATACGTATTGCAGACTCGACCATATTGTTCACGAAGAGCATACTTTGACGCTGTTCAGTTTGTCTATCCATTATGATGTTCCCTCTGTTCAATATTTGCACTTACTAAGCTAGAAACGACGATAGCCATATAAAATACGCCCACAATAGCCTCCAAATACACGATGACTTGTGCCAAGGGGGTAAGTGGACTGATATCTCCATACCCCAATGTTGTTAAAGTCACGAAACTAAAGTACGCCGCATTAGAAAAATTTTCTCCCCATGAAATGGCTTCCATGCCCGTAAAGGCATTGGGGGAATATTCAATTACGATTAAGTAAACGATAGCCCACATTAAGCCCAGTAGCAGAAATAATGCGACTGAACCTATGACCTTGTTGATGGTGACATCTCCCTGAAACAGAACTTGCTTCGCGGTGGATTTAAACGTGCCAAAGAAGAAGGCGAAGGTGAGAGCGAGCATGATGAAGTCCATTTCCCGGATGCTCAGTGCTAGCTTAATCACAGATACAATGACCCAACAGATGGTCAGTGAAATAAGAAACCTTGACCAGTTGCGATCAAACCGCAGGCTAAACAGGCAGACGATAAATGTAATGATGATAAATAGTTGCAACAGGTGGTTAATTATCCCTGTTCCGACTACTTCGGCCATAGCTGAGCTGATTAACAGCGCGATAAGTGCCAACGTGAGGTAGAAGAAGTTGTTGCCTTCGTCGATTTTTTTTAGTCGTTTGCCCAGTTTCATTATGCTTTCTCCCTTGTGGTGTCCAGGCGTCATTCGTCAGATTCTGAGGCCATCACCATAATAGAGGCCGACAGACCAAATCTAAGATGAACCTCTTCAGGTAGTGCGCTCAAAGAAATGCGAACGGGGATACGTTGCGCCAATCTTATCCACTGGAAAACAGGGTTCACGTTAGGAAGTAAGTTGTAGCCTACGGTTCCATCTTTGGGCGCGATACCCCAACCAATAGAGTCTACTTGTCCTTCGATAGGAGAGTCTGGGTGTGACATCAGAGTCACCTTTGCTTTGCTGCCGGGGTGAATCTGGGCCAATTGGTTTTCCCTAAAGAAACCGAACACCCAAAAACTGTTTTCGTCGATAAGAGCGACCAAAGGTTGATTGGCTACGGCCTGAGTGCCTGTGCGTATATCCAGATTGGAAACATAACCATCAACAGACGCAGTAATTTTTGTGTAGCTCAAGTTCAGGCGTGCGGACTTGATCTGTTCTTCGGAGGCTTTGATCTGTAGTAACGATTCTTGGTAGGCGATTTCTCGACGAATGAGATCTTTGTGAGACACCGCGCCTTTGTCTTTCTTTCTGATATCCAGTAAGCGGTCATACTCAATCTTCTTTCCTTTTGAACTGATGATAGCGCGCTCTAACGAGACTTCTGCTTGTGTCAGCGCAACCTGATAAGTCTCCGGGTCGACTTCAAACAGTAAGTCTCCCCGGCTCACTCTTTGGTTATCGATGACCGCAACGTTGACAATAGGACCGGAGACACGAGGCGCAACTTTGATGATATTGGCTCGGACCTGACCGTCACGGGTCCAGGGGTTGTTAAAATAGTCCTGATATTTCTGGTAACCCAACCACGCAGCACCTCCCAGAATGATAAGATTTAGGACAATAATCAGACTCTTTTTCATGGAATTGTGCTCCTAAAACTTTAAATACAAGTGGTCTATCGCGACCACATAGAGAACCAGGATGGCGAGAAAAGTGAGTGATGGAAACGCGATAAATCGTGACACTCTCACTTTGTTGAAAATCACAACGGTTAGCCAGGTAGCAATCAGTGCTAAAACAAGTACCAGAATCAAAGGAGAGAAATAGACGTCTCCCCATGCAAGTTCATGTGGCATTTATGGTTGCTCCTCCGGGTTTGGGGGCGTTACTGTACCCGTGCGAAGTGATAACGAAGGAACGATGACATTCTCTGGCTCGAGTTGGTCACTCCAGTCCGTACGCTGTTTCATCTGCTCGGCTTGGTCAGGAGAGAGGAATGCTTTACCAGTGTTGATTTGCCACCCCCCTCCTAACGATTTGTAAAGTGCCACCACCTGATTGGCCACATTGCCTTTGATTTGCGCGTAACTGTCTTCGCTGCGCGTCATCTTCTCTACCGAATTGAGCAGACGCTCAAACGAAATCTGTCCATTTTCATACTGAGTCAGTGAAATATTGAATGCTCTTACCGAAGCATTGACGGACTTGAGTCGCAATGCTTTTTGTTGCTGATACAGTTCGTAAGCTTCCAGTGCATTGGTCACTTCCTGTACCGCCTGCAGAACCTTCTTATTGTAATTGGTGAGCGTTTCCTGAAATCTGGCGTCTTCGAAACGAATATTATTTTTTACACGACCGTACTGAAAAATGTTCCAGCTGAATGCAGGTCCGGCAACCAGTGTCAGCGAGTCATTAAAGCTAAAGCTGCTTCCGGCTGGTACTGAGCTGTTTATACCAATGGAGCCAAACAGAGAAAAACTCGGGTAGAGTGCGGCTTCAGCAACGCCAATCTGTGCACTTTGAGCATGGGCCTGAAGTTCAGCGACCTGCAAATCGGGTCGCCGCATCACTAAACTGGCGTCCACTGAGTTTGAAATGGAGGGGGGCTGGGGAACGATGGAGCCATCCTCCTGCTCTGAAATCGGGACTTTTGAACCAGAAGATTTAAAGCGCTGTTCGTATTGAGCTAGTGTTTGTTCCAATTCGTCTTGCAACAGGGGTTCTATTGTCTCTGGTAAGGTGCCAAGGAGCACAGCTAATGCATTTTTAGCCTGCAACATAGCGATATTGAGCCCTGGTAGCGCGGCTTTGGTCGTAAATAATTGATTCTGAGCTTGCTGTACGTCTAGCTCGGTTACGTTGCCCGATTCAAACTGAACCCGGGTTATATTGACAACACGTTCCTGAATTTCAATATTGCGTTGGGACAACAGCATTCGCTCTTGAAAGGTACGATAGTTGATGTAGTTGCGGGCGACCTCAGAGGTGATGGTAACCAGGATATCGTTATATGAAGCGACAGAGGTGTAATAACTGGCTTGTGCCGACTCAATCCCTCGGGCGTATTTTCCCCAGACATCCATTTCCCAGGCTGCATCGAAGCTTAAAGCGGCGTTGTTGAATGAGCTTTCGTTAGCGTATGCTCTGGCAAGGTTGCCAGATACCGATTGCAGTTGAGGGTACCTCAATCCATCTGCAATACCCAGAATAGCCCGAGCTTGCAATATTCGTAGTCCGGCTGCTTCAATATCCAGATTTTGCTGAGCTGCCATCGAGACCAGATTGTTTAATGTAGGGTCATTAAATTGCTCCCACCAATTTGCCGTGGTTAAGGTGCTCTGTTCTGTCTCTGCGTCGCTCCAGGCGCTAGGAAGTTGGGCCGTTTGGCTTGGCTCAAAATCAGGTCCTAGTGTTGTACAGGCAGATACCATTAGGGCTAGTAATATATTGAGGCCATTTTTTATCGGGTTCCGTACCATTATTATTGGTCCTAAAATCGGTGCATTTTGAGGTTGTCGAGATCAATGTGTTCAGAGGCTTCCTTCACTTTTACCAGTGACTGGTACAAGTTACGTTTCAAGTTTAAAAAAATGTAAAAGGCCACGATGTCTCGACGACTGTACTGTTCCAAATTGAGTTGTTGGAAAAAATGCTCTATTTCCAATTCAACGTTTAAAAACTGTTGTTGTGCTTCCTCAAAATAGGATGCCGTTTGTAAGTCACCTTTTCCGGTTCTGAATAAGTGCAGTATTGTCGGAATCACGGTATCGGTGTAGTCGTCTCTAAGCTTAGTAATCAATGGGTTGTTTTGCAGGTTTGAGTGAGCAGCCACAAAGGTATTGACGTGACTGACCAGAATATCGCATTGTCTGGCGTAATGTTCTAAGGCTGGTTGAGAGTTGTTGCTAAAGTAGTTGACGTCCACTTTACCTGCCCAAAGCTTGAGTTTTTTGGCTGAAACGTTGGCTGTTTTGAGGTGTAAAGCCATCGACAACTTGTCGAGGTGCACCGATTGGGGAGATTGAATAATGAGAACCAGCTTATGAAGGTGATGGAATAAACGGTGTCTGACGACCAGAAAAAGATGTTCTGCTTTGCTCGAGAATGGGAAGTAGTGGGCGAACACAAGCATCAGTACGACCAGATAGAACAGTGTTATGACAAGCAGTAAAACCCCAAAGTGATAGTTCATTACATTGTCGATACCGAGAACGAACATCCCCAGCATAAAGAAGATCGTGATGGGACCTTTGAATACATAGAAACCAACAAAAGTATAAGTGAACAGAAAGACGGCGAGTTCTAGTCCCAGTTCTAATTGCGGCAAGATAAAGATGTACGCCGGAACTGCAAATAAAAATCCAAAGGAGAATAGGAACGCCATTGCTTTGGGGTGAACTGGGAGAAAAGAAAGCAACGATACAAAAATGGTTGAGAAAATAACGAAGCTGTACCCTCCAGGAGGATTGAAGAGGATCCAAATTAATGAGGCTACCCAATAGCTGACAAAGACTTTAATAGCCGTCTTAAAATTTTCAGCGTCCCACCACAAAAAGGAATCCCGAGGCGGTGATGGCGTCTCACTGAACGATACCGTTTTAGTTATTGAATCAATACAACTTAAGGTCTCAGCGAGTTTAGACAGGTGACCATGTAATCGGTTAAGCACGTAGCCAAGTGTGAGTACAGAACCACGGGTTAGGTGTGCAGCCTTGTCTAATGCTACCTCATCGATGACAACTTTATTCTCCTGCCATCGGTACTCAGGATCATGGTTATCGCTGAGAAGCTGTCTCTGACATTGTTCAAACAGACACTCAATGTCAGAGACAAAACCGTCACAGTCTACAATGAAGCTTTGACTATCAACCTGTTGGAAATGCGCATGCGATGTGGTGATCAACAATTGAGAGACTTTTTGGGTAAAGTGTAGGGTAAGTTGCCATTCACTGAGATAAGCGGAGACATCGCTGCATTCTTTGCTGACAAGACTATAGTGCTGTTCAAAAGCCGTTTGCGCGGTAAACAGTTTTTCCACCAGCTCATCGATGGTCTCAGCAACGTTTTCATTTTCCTCTAAGGGAGATAGTGATTCGGAGTTATCGACCTTACACTGAGGCTGACTTTGCTGCGGCATCATTAGTGACGCAGTAATCGCTCTGAACAACTGACTTTGGGTATTGAGCACTTCCTTTAAAAGGTGCTGCAGGTTCTGTTCTGTTTTACTTGGAAACAGATAGGTGCCAACCAGGGTGTAAATGATGACACCAAACACCGTCATGTGGGCGCGGTCGATGCCGTAGAGAAAAGCGCCTTCTGCGTCTCCACCGTTTGACATCATAAGAGTCATCACGCCCGTTAACATTAACAGGGTCGGATCTTTCTGGTAGGCATTTCTGAAGTAAAATATGAATGAGATGACCACAGAGACGCTAAGCATGTACAACAATCGATCCTGAGCAAACAGCCCGACCAGTAGCAAGCCAATGAGGGCACCGACGACAGTCCCCAGGATTCTCAATGTCCCTTTTGCTAACGACTCGCGCTGACTGCCTATCGAGGCAATCAGCATGACTGTTGTGGCTGCGGTAGAAGCCTGAGGCCAACCTAACGCAAAGGGAATAAGATAGGCAAGGGTAAGGCTGATAGCGACTTTAGTCGCGAACTGGACTTTGCTATTCATTTTCCGCACGTAACCCTCAATGACCTATAGCAAACTATAGACATTAACGAGCGTTTTGCGGCACAAAGTGGTCTAACGCGCCGCAAAAACAACAAAAGCACTGCCTATGCAGTGCTTTGTACGCGATTCGGGTGGAGCTATACGTTAGCCGAATAGTGAGGTATACAAATAGCCCGCGCTGATTGCCATCCCCAAAATGACCGCTAAGAAGGCAATGATCATTTGGTTTCTGAAGATGGACTTAAGGAGTATCACTTCAGTTAGGCTGGCACCAGCACTACCGATGATCAGGGCCATCACTGAGCCCAGAGCCATTCCTTTTGATACTAATGCTGCGCTTAGCGGTATTACTGCTTCAGCACGAATGTACAAAGGGATCCCAATGACTGCAGCGATAGGAATGGCGTACCAAACGCCTGCACCAGCATATTTGGCAATGAGGTCGGTGGGAATAAAACCGTATATGAAGGATCCAATTAAGATACCCAACATCAAGTAGGGGAATACTTGTTTGAAGTCCTTCCATGTCGACATCCAAATTCGCCACCATCGACTATCTTGTTTCACTACCTTCGAAGAGTCACAACAAGCGGTTCCATCATTATTGATGCTTGTGATCTTAGGTTCATTGTCTTGCTCAGCACAGCAAGATGTCGCGTTCACTGGTGCAGCAAAAGAGCCTTCATTTGAGTCGCTTACCGTAGATGCTACACAACTGGAGGGGGGGATCTTGGCGGAATTGGTATCTTCACAAGATGTCCCACAGCTACTCACCTTTGACGCTGCCTGATAAGCTTCTGGCTTGACGTAGCGTTCGAAACCAAGTTTTTCTAATACATAGCCGGCAGCAACAGACACAAGCATGGCGATGGCAAAGTAAAACAGTGCCACTTTAATCCCAAAGGTTACGACAAATAGGCCGATGATCACTGGGTTGAGCAATGGGCTTGCAAATAAGAATACCATCATCGGACCAAAGCCAGCTCTTGCACGAAGTAGCCCTTTAAGAAAGGGAATGGTGGAGCAGGAGCAAAATGGAGTAATGGAGCCTAAGAGTGCTGCGACCACATAGCCCTTACCATTTTTTGAACTTAGGATTGTCTGGATTTTTTCTGGTGTCAGAAACTCTTGCAGTACTCCGACGATGTAGCTGATGGCCAAAAAAAGAATGATGAGTTCGGTGGCTAAGAAAGCAAACATATTGGCCGTTTCACGGGCCATTTCCAAAATGTCAGTATCCATAACGATTTTACCTTATTAATGTTCACACTGGTTATTCGATATTACGAGAATTATAGAAATATAAACACTGCGATCAAGCTTTATTTCGAACTATTTGGAAATGAAAGTTTAACTCAATGAAAAGAAAATAAAAAAAGCGGCACTAAATTGTGCCGCTGTCCTGGAAGGGGGGGAGCCGTTTAGGTTTAGGCTTGTGCCTGCTCCAGTTTAGGTTCTTGCTTATTCTTGAGCAGTCGACTAGTAATGGTACCCGCTGTCATTGCTCCAGACACATTCAACGCAGTACGTGCCATGTCGATAAGTGGCTCGATAGAAATCAACAGAGCGGCGATTGTGACAGGCAAGCCCATAGCAGGAAGCACAATCAAGGCTGCGAAGGTGGCACCGCCACCGACACCCGCGATACCAAAGGAGCTGACAGTAATAATGGCAACCAGAGAAAGAATGAAATTGAAATCCATTGGGTCAATTCCAACGGTTGGAGCAACCATGACCGCCAGCATCGCCGGATAAATTCCTGCACAACCGTTCTGTCCAATCGTTGCACCAAATGATGCAGATAAGTTTGCGATCGCTGGTGGCACGTTCAGTTTGGTGACTTGAGCTTCAACATTGAGTGGAATGGTGGCAGCAGAACTACGCGATGAGAATGCAAATGTCAGTACAGGCCAAATCTTCTGGAAGTATTCTTTTGGACTCACGCCAACGAACGATACCAACAAGCCGTGTACCAGGAACATAAGCAGGATTGCCAGATAGGAAGCGACGATGAATCCCAATAAGTTCAGTATGTCACCGGCACTTGACGTGGCGACGACTTTCGCCATTAAGGCAGCGATGCCGTACGGTGTCAGTGCCATGATCATCTTGACCAGACGCATCACAATAGACTGAGTTGCTTCGACAAAGGTACGAATTGGTGATGCCAATTCTTCTTTCTCTGCCATGACTTTGCGTGCAGCGATACCTGTCAGTACGCCAAAAATAACCACAGCAATAATCGATGTAGAGCGAGCCCCTGTTAAGTCAGCAAACGGGTTAGTGGGAATAAAACTGACCAACATCTGGGGAATAGTGAGATCGCTTACACGGTCAACGCGACTTTCCAGCACCGCAATACGTGCGGTTTCACGTGCTCCTTCAGTCAGTCCTTCCGCAGTCAAACCAAATACCTGAGTAACGGCGATACCAATAACAGCAGAGATAGCAGTTGTTACGAGCAGGACAGAAATGGTCAATCCACTGATTTTTCCCAGTGAACCGCCTTTTTCTAGCTTAACCACTGCCGCGATCATGGAAACAAGCACCAGTGGCATGATGATCATTTTTAGCAAGCCGACGTAACCACGGCCGACGACGTTCACCCAGTCGAGTGTGCCGGCGATGGCTGCGTGGCCTTCACCAAACAACAGTTGTAACCCGAGACCGAATGCACTACCTAGAATGAGGCCCAGCAAAACAAGGCGCGAAAGAGAGTGTTGCTTTTGTTGTTGTCCATACAAAAAGACGAGTATGCCTAAAAATACCGCAAGCGCTGCGACAACCGCTACTGACATTAAGAGTTCCTTTTATTCATCTGACGTATAACCTTATATAAAATAAGGCATTTAGAAATGTAGGCGGCTAACTTACCGTTCTGGTGTAATCGTTAACAATAAATAAAAGTCATTATATAGTGCGATTGGTTGTATGCTCTCATTTGTATATGTTTTCTAGGTCTGATTACTGGAAAGTATATCGAGCATATTAGCAGAATTATATGCGACACAACTCTCATCATGATACTGTAAAATGCTATGGAGCATGACGCGTGCGACAGACTCTGCGGGGATAGGCGCGTAAGAGCGCAGAGGACCTTGCATGATGGGAGAGAAAAGTTTGAATACCTTTTGAACAATCACTTCATCTGATCGGATCTGTTTTTTGCGCCCGGCCAAAGGACCAGGCCTGACAAAAATGACCTGTTCAAACCCCATACTTTTAACCCGTTGTTCGACACGACCTTTGCATTTGAGATAATGAGACAGCGATTTGGCAGAAGCTCCCAGGCTTGACACCACAGCAATGCGGTCAACACCCAGAATCTTCATGGTTTGTGCCACATCGCAAACCAGTTCATAGTCGATCTTTTCTAGTGCGGATTTACTGCCAGCTTGTTTTAATGTGGTGCCGAGGCAGATGAAACCGATGGAAGGTGCAGGGAAATCACCATCCCAGTTAGTGACTCTTAGCGCGCCATCCATAAGTTGCACCACTTTATCCGACTCGGAGGCAACAGGAGAGCGACACATTGCATAAATGGTCTCAATGCAGTTGCTATGTTCAAGCAGGCGTAGCAAATGGCTGCCGACCAAGCCGGATGCACCGGCGATAATTGCGTGATGTTTCGCTGTCATTGAAAAGAGTCCCAATTGCTTTCAGATAACTGGGACTATAGTAAACAAGTGACTAACTTACTGTGATAGAAGCGAAATTAATCAATCTCGGCTCGGGTGAGGTTCTGATCTCTCAACTTAGTTCTCAGTGTATCCATCGCACCTTTTTGTATCTGTCGTACCCGTTCCCGTGTTACTCCCACGATTTCACCTACCTGTTCAAGCGTCTTGGGTTCATCATCGAGTAACCCGAATCGGTGACGCAGAATAATCCGTTGTTTTTCGGGTAAACTTTCGACCAGATTGACCAGGGTCTGACTAAGGTTCTGAGTCAGAATATCTTGTTCTGGGAGTTCGAAGACATCGTCGTCATCGATGGTTTGCAGGTGGTCTTTTCTGTCTTCGTCGTCATCCCAGCCATTGTCGAGTGATAGCGACTGTTCTGACAGTTTAAGTAGTCTGCTCACTTCCGTAATGTTACGTCCGGTTCGTTTTGCAATCTCTGCAGCGGTTGGTTCGTGGTTGCCTTCTTTACGCAGTTCACTGGCTGCCTTACTGCATTCACGAATCTGCTTGGTAATATGGACAGGCACCCGGATTGTGCGTCCCTGATTCATGATTGCACGGTCAATGGCCTGTTGTATCCACCATACGGCGTAGGTAGAAAAGCGATAGCCGAGCTCTGGGTCAAACTTGTCCACTGCCTGGATAAGCCCAATATTGCCTTCATTGATCAGATCATAGAAGTCGAGACCTCTATTCGAGTATCGTCTGGCGGTTCTGATAACTAGCCGTAGGTTGGCATTGATCAATTGTTGTCTGGCAAGGCTGTCACCAGATCGAGCTTTACGAGCTAAGTGTTTCTCACTCTCGGCATCCAACAAATCGTGAGTCGCAACTTCTTTAAAGTACGTTGCACCTATATTGAGGGACTCGCCATTGTTAGTAGTCCTGCTTTTCTTGTCCTCTACTGCTCTCATAGTTTTCCCTTACCAAGCTGCTAACACTCATAGTGACTGACTTAATAATTATTTTTCAGTATGAAATACGTTGCTTTATATTAAATTACTATAAATTTATTTAATAAGACAATGGTTATTTAATGATTTTGCTACATTAATGTGACATTATTACTTGTCGATAAAGCTATTAATCGATGTTATGAGCAAAATAGAGATATGATGTAGGATTAGCATTAGAGGTGGTTGGTCATATAACTTACTGTTATTTAATGATAAGCTATTCATTAATTCGGTTGTTGCTAATGTATATTGTGATATTAATCAGGACGCCTTCCTAATTTTAATTACATTATTAATATCTATTTTTTCGCGCTTGATCTCATAAATTAATTTATAAAATCACTCTTGGGTTTGGGGAAGTATGACAAATGTATCAGTTTCGCGATTGCTATTTGTGACTTTCAATAAACCTATTAGACTTTAGTATATAAATAGCTCAACAGCACAGCATCGGTACAGCGAAATGAATAAAGAACTACAACAAAAAATCGAAGAGTTACTTGCGTTGGCGAGGTTGCAAGGTGTGTCTATTCTCGGTTTAGTGGATAGCCCGGATTCGGATAGATGTCACGTTTTTAGAACGCTAGAAATGAACAGTAAGCAGGGTACCCGTAATCTGGATGATATATTGATGCGCCAGACATGCAGTGGTACCGAAAGTGACTGTTCGCAATGTCATGTTAACAAACCACAGGTGTCTGATGATGGACTGGCACAACTCTTTTCAGAGTTGCAGTTAGAAGGCCAACGTCAAGACGCGCCAAAGACAGACGTAACATAGTAAAGCAATTACACTTATCCGTTCAATAAATAACAAAAGCCCTCTTGTGCAAACAAGAGGGCTTTTGATTCTCCTAAGTATTATGTGAGTGATAACGGTATGGTAGAGCGCTTTTTATTGGATTTAGACGACCCTTTCTTGGCCGGAGCTCTTTGGTTAGTCAGCATACTTGCCTCCTCACTTCCTTTCTATTTTTATTCTACTAGTACCTAGTCAGGCTTGCTTCTGTTCCTTATAGTCAATGGGTTAGGGCGATCTCATCTTGGTTTGTGCCCACGTAATCAGTACACTAGGTGAACCTTAAGTATAGCTCATCAATTCTTAAGCCATTTTTGCCTTTATATTTAATGGCTTATGGACGTTCAGGGAACCACTAAGAAAGGACATTATGCTGCAATCTCATTTCGACGACCTCATTCAAAACCGTATTGACCAGAAAACCAAACCTCCGGGTGCTTTAGGTCAACTGGAAGCGGTTGCATTTCAACTGGCAAAAATACAAAGTTCATCAGAGGGCGTATTCGTACCCCATATCGATATTTCAAAGCCTTGTGTGATTGTTTTCGCCGGCGACCATGGTATTGCACAGCAGGGTGTCAGCATCGCTCCAAGTGCCGTAACACAGCAGATGGTGATGAATTTTTTGGCGGGCGGGGCGGCGATTAACTGCTTTTGCCGCGCCAATGACATTGATTTCAATGTGGTCGATTGCGGTATGCTAGCACCAGTAGCAGATCAGAGTGGCCAGTTGCAGTTAAGCCGATTGGGGCAGGGAACAGAAGACTTTTCCGTGCAAGCGGCAATGTCTTTGACTCAGGTAAAACAGGGAATCGCGGCGGGCAGTGAGATAGTTTCAGCTAAGATAGCAGCGGGTACCAATTTGCTCATGTTTGGCGAAATGGGTATTGGCAATACCAGTTCGGCTTCCGCTTTGTTGTCTGTGACGGCGTCACTTGATGTGGAGCAATGTGTCGGATTGGGTACGGGGATTTCGGATGAGCAACTGGCGCGCAAGATACAATTGGTGCGAAGGGGAGTCGAACGATGTAATTCGAACGACCTTGAAGTGCTGCTGAGTGAAGTCGGTGGCTTTGAAATAGTGCACATGGTGGGGGCATTCATTGAGGCTAGTCGTCAGCGGGTGCCGGTTCTGGTTGATGGTTTCATTGTATCGGTAGCTGCACTTATTGCAGTGAAAATGGAACCTCAGGTGCGCGACTATCTGTTTTTTGCCCATGCGTCTCAGGAGTATGCTCATCGATATGTTCTAGAGCTACTGAATGCAAAACCGTTGCTTGACCTATCTTTGCGCCTTGGCGAAGGGACCGGCGCGGCGGTGGCGTATCCGTTGCTGAAGTGCGCCGCCGAGTTTTACAATTCTATGGCAAGTTTTGATAGCGCAGGGGTAACAGTTTGAGTAACCCCACGACCGCCTCGTGGTGGCGGTATCAATGGCAGTTGTTCTGTCTGGCCGTCAGTTTTTTTTCTCGGCTGCCCATTCCGAAAAGCACGCCATATTCTGCTGAAAGAATGAATCGGGCCGGCCGCTATTTTGCTTTTGTAGGGGCATTGTTGGGCGGTCTGTGTGCCATGGTATTTACAATGCTAGAACAGGTATTGCCAACGACCGTCGCTGTGGTGTGCACCATGGTGTTCAGTTTGTTGCTCACCGGGGCCTTTCATGAAGACGGTCTGGCCGATATGGCCGATGGTATTGGTGGCGGTATGAGCGCAGAAAGGCGCCTGGCCATCATGAAGGACAGTAGGCTGGGTACTTATGGTGTTGCTACACTGGTCATGGCTTTACTGCTGAAATTTACCGTTTTGGTCGAGCTTGCCGATGTATCCTATCTGCCCTGGGTGCTGGTGTTATCCTACGTCTATAGTCGCGCGGTGGCGGCATCACTTATTTCGTCCATGCCTTATGTCTCTGATCCAGAGGGGAGCAAAAGTAAGCCACTGGCCAATAAGCAAACGCGAGCGGAATTGGTGTTTTTATTCCTTTGCGGCCTGGCACCTGTCCTGTTTTTCGGGTTTCAGGTTACGATTAGCCTTGTTGGACTGGCGTTGTTGTTCAGAATCCTGTTTAGCCGCTGGCTCATGGCGAGGCTCGGTGGGTTTACCGGGGATTGTCTGGGTGCGGCACAACAAATTGTCGAGTTGCTGGTGTATCTGGTGTTGCTGATTCATCTCACGCCTTAGCATTCCCCGCACAGCAGAAAAGGAGACAAAATGTCAGTCGAACTGATATTGGGCGGAGCCCGCTCAGGCAAGTCACATCATGCAGAATTGCGCGTTGCTGAGTTACTCAATTTGGACAAACGAACCGTCAAACATTACGTCGCCACGTCAGAGCCTCTTGATGACGAAATGAGACAGCGTATTGAGCACCATCGTCAGCAGCGCGGAGCGGGCTGGACTGAATGGGAATGCCCGCTGTCCTTGGCTGAGCTTGTGACTCGTTTTCAACCGGAAGATATCGTGTTGATTGACTGCCTTACGCTTTGGCTCAACAACCAGATTTTCTATCAGGGCGAGGCTTGCAGTAACGCAACACTGGAGCGCGAAATCGAGCGCCTTATCGTCGCGCTTGAACGCTGCCCAGCCCAAGTGATTCTGGTTTCTAATGAAGTAGGGCTTGGTGTTGTGCCAATGGGCCAGGTCTCGCGCCTGTTTGTCGACAATGCCGGGCGTATGAATCAGAGAGTGGCCGTTATAGCAGATAAGGTCGTCTTCGTTGCAGCTGGTCTGCCGATGCTGTTAAAGCAAGCCAAAACCTAGACAGGAGCCAGTAAGCGATGCATAACATTTTGTTGATGAGACACGGTAAAGTCACCGCGCCCCCAGCGTTATATGGCTCGACAGATGTGGAGGTCACGGAGTTGCTCGACAGCAATACCATTAACGCCTTGTTGGCTAACGGACCGACAATTCACCGGATACACAGTTCGCCGTTGAAACGGTGTGCGGCCCTGGCTCAGAAGCTTGCCTCGCAAATGAACATCCCCTTATCTCTGATGCCGGATATCGCGGAAATGGATTTCGGTATTTTCGATGGTGTTCCTTTTGATGCAATGAGCGCAGAACAGTGGCAACAGTTAGAGCCGTTCTGGAGTGCACCTGCGGAGTATTGCTTGCCGCAGGGAGAACCCCTCAGCGACTTTCGTCAACGGGTGCTGAAATACTGGGATCGAGTCATCAATGAGAGCCAGGATCATGAAACAACACTGGTGATTGCACACGGCGGAGTGATTCGCATCGTCATTGCATCGGTTCTGGGTTTAGACTGGGCAAACCCCAGACTTTACTCTTCGTTGAATATTGCTAATGCGTCGCTGACTCACATTCAGTTTGATCCCGAGAACACGGCTCATGTTCAGCTAAAAGCGATTGGTGTCCCACCTGGCGCGATAGCGATTTAGCCAATCCACGAAATGAGCAGCAGCACAAATAAGCCCAGTGACAGTCGTTGCCAAAACAGTATCGGATGGCGCTCAGCGATTGGCACCCAGCGTTTAGCCTGACTTGCCGGATTGGGGTTTTTTAAGTCGTAGATAAACTCAGACACTTCCTGATAGCGCTTGTGTGGTTCAATCCGCAGTGCTTTCTTGAGTGAGTAGTCTATCCAAGCGGGAAGATTATTATTCAAAGCGCTGGCAGAAACGTATCGCAGTTTTTGTTGAGCTTTGGTTGAGGTGGACTTGGCAACGTGAGTTCCGTATGGCAATTTTCCGGTAAGCATTTGATAGGTGATGACGCCCAGTGAAAAGATGTCGGCTCGATGGGTGCCGGATTGACCGACAAAGTACTCAGGCGCACTGTATTGCGCCGTTCCGGGGATGAGGTCAGATGCCGGATATATCTCATTAAGCCCTGCCACTTTGGTGGCCCCAAAATCTATGATAATAGCCGTCCCATTGGTATCGATGAGAATATTCTCTGGTCGCAGATCCTGATGTACCATTTCCTGCCGGTGCATGGACTGCAGACCTTTAGCTACCTGCTCGATGATGTTTCGTACCGTGCCGATATCGGGGCTTGGGTTGTCCTTCATCCACTGAGCCAGAGTGATCCCTTCGACAAACTCAGCTACCGAATAAATGCAGCTTGGAGCGGTCTCTCTCTGAACTGACTTCACTAAATGAGGACTGTTGAGTCTTCGGGCAATCCAGTCTTCCATCAGAATGGTGTCTGTGTGGGCAGCATCCAGGCGACTTTCTGCCGATGGGGTTTTAACCACAACGTATTTGCCACTTTTGACATCTTGCGCCAAAAACACATGGCTACGGCTGCTGACATAAAGCTCGCGAAGTATCAGCAACCCATCAAGCGTATCTCCGGGTTGCAATAACGGGGCAGGAGGAAGTGGAGTGTTTTTGAGTTCCGAGAGGCTGGCTTGAGGCAGAGACAGAATCTCTACAACAAGCACTGAAATATTATCGTCACTCCCTGCGCTGAGTGCCTTATCCAATAACTTTCTGGCTCGTGTGTCTGGGTCCAGATCGCGTTCATTAACGGTGCTGGCAATGTCGCTGGAACTCACAAAATCAAACAGGCCATCACTGGCTAAGACGAATATTTCGCCCTGATTAACACGGTGAGCCTGATAATCAACTTCCAGGCTATCATCCATTCCGAGCGCACGACTCAGGTAGCTGACGTCAGAATTCAGTTTCTGTCGATGATCTTCGGTGAGTTGTTCCAGTGACGAGCCTAATACCCGATAGACCCTTGAGTCACCAATGTGAAAAATGTGGGCAGTGTTTGACTTGATAACCAGCGCGCTACAGGTACACACGTAGCCCTGATTGAAGTCGAATCGATATTCACTATTCTTGGTTTGGGCGTAAAGCCAATAGTTTGTGGCCTTAAGCACTTTTTCTGCTGAGCGTTTGACCGACCACGCTTCCGATGTGGAATAGTAATCTGTCAGAAAACTGTTGACGGCGGTTTTGCTCGCAATCTGACTGACTGTGCTGGAACTGATCCCGTCACACAAGACAGCAGCAAACCCTTTGGTCGCGAGAAAAGCCCCTTGAGAGGGGCTAGTACCGATGCAGTCTTGATTGACAGACTTCAGTCCAGCGACTGAAACCTGTCCGATTAGTATGTTGAGCTTGGTACTCACGGTTAGTGATTCCTGTTTCAGGCAAAAGCGATTATGAGTTTAGTGTGCTTTTTGTCAGGTTCACTTTGCGTTCGGGGGTTGTACGAACGTGAGTCAGATACAGTGGCAGACCCACCATCATGAAACCACCCACCAGGTTACCTAGCGCAGTAGGGATCTCGTTCCAGATAAAGTAGTCGACGATTGTGAATTCACCACCCATGATCATTGAGAAAGGGAACAGGAACATGTTAACGATCGAGTGTTCAAAGCCCATAAAGAAGAACAGCATAATAGGCATCCACATTGCCATCATTTTTCCGCTTGCTGAGGTTGAGATCATTGCGCCTACGACGCCCATGGATACCATCCAGTTACACAGCATGCCGCGGATAAAGATAGTGAACCAACCTGAGACACCGTGCTCCTGATAACCAAGCGTACGGGATTCACCAATCGTACTGACTTTGGCCGCCAGCGCACCGCCATCGGTATTGTAGCCATAGGTCAAAATGAACGATGCAAAAAAGGCGACGGTCAGGGCACCAGCGAAGTTACCTAAGAAAACCAGTCCCCAGTTGCGCAATAGTTGGTCTGTAGTACACCCGGAACGTTTATCGATCACGGCCAATGGCACCAGAGTGAACACACCCGTCAACAGGTCAAACTTCATCAGATAGAGCATGATAAAGCCGACCGGGAATAACACAGCACCGATAAGTGGGCTCCCTGTTTTTACAATAACAGTGATAGCGAAAAAAGCCGCCAATGCCAGAATGGCACCCGCCATGAAAGCCCTGACTAACGTATCTTTTGTTGACATAAATATTTTTTGTTCGCCAGCGTCGACCATCTTGGTCACAAACTCTTTGGGTTCTATATAAGACATCTTTACTCTCCTTGGATTGATTGTCTGCTGACCTAATAGCTAGTTTTATGCCAAGTTGAAAACTCGTTTTAAATCATATATTTGTGTTGACTCTTGGTAATCTGGTCATTTCTGGCTTGATTGGCGTTGAGGCAGGGTGCACCTTTCAGGGGCGATGGGAGTAACCCTAAAGTAGTATGTTTTTAATTGCGATATTTCGCCTTGGAATTGGAAAAGTGACCGTCAAGCAACATGTTGATTTTCATAATATACGGTATGATATGGAGATGAATGACATCAGCTTAGGCTGATCTCGCAACAATAAGTACAGGAAGTGCAGTGAAATTATCGTTTCGACGGCAACCATTTCACTTCAAATAAACCAACTGGATGTGTATCGATGAAAAAAGCCGTTTGGGATTTATCCATTGCCTACCAAAACCTCAATGACCCGAAAGTTGAACAAGATATCGCCCTGATAGAGCGTTCGATTGAACTACTGAACAGCCATCATGAAGAGCGAGAGTACGTGGTTGCTATGCAGAATGCGATTCAAACAATGGAAGCGGCAGGGACTCTGTTAGCAACCGTGAACACTCTGGCAAACTGCTACGCGTCAACTAATGCATTGAACACGCAAGCCAAACAGTTAATTGGACGTATTGCTCAACTCAATTCAGAGCTTGAGCAGGCGTTTACCCCGTACGAAAACACACTGGCTCTGGCGGATGTCCGCTTCATTGAGCAGGTGCTCGATCATGATAATCCAACGGTCTCTGGACAAGGCTTCCAGATAGAGTTATTGCAGCGCAAAGCCCAGACACAACTGAGTATCGAGGAAGAACAATTGTTGTCTGCGATGCAAGTAGATGGACGTGATGCCTGGGGACGCCTGTATGACAACATTACCGGTTCGTTAAATATCGAAATAAACACAGCGCAGGGCACTGAAACCGTGGGTTTCTCGACAGCTGCAAGTCTTCTGTACGGTGGTGAGTTTGAGAAGCAGGAGGCGGCCTGGAAAGGAATTCAGTCTGCCATGAAGAGTAATGAAACGTCTTTCTCTGCTATCGTTAATGCGCTGGCGGGCTGGCGTCACAATGAGGGCAAGAAGCGCTCACTGACCAGTCCAGAGCATTTTCTTGATCCTAGCCTCAGAGAGAACCGCATTCAGCGAGAAACCTTGGATGCTATGATGTCGGTGGCTGCGGAAAACAAGTCCATCGGACAGAAAGCGGGTAAGTTGATGGCTAGGGTACACGGGATGGAAGCCATGAAGCCCTGGAATCATCTCGCCGCTATGCCACCACTCAGTACTGGCGATGCGCACGTATACACATTTGATGAAGGTATCGAGGTTATCAAGTCGGCGTTTGCACAGGTTGACCCGGAGATGGCTGAGTTTGTACAAACTATGGTCGATAATGGTTGGATTGATGCTGAGCCTTCAGAAAACCGCCGTTTGGGTGCATATTGCACCAAACTTGCCGCAACGCGCACGCCACTGGTCTTCATGACATGGGGCGGCAGTCGTTCCGATTTGCTTACTCTGGCTCATGAGCTTGGTCATGCCTTCCATAACTGGGTGATGCGCGATCTGCCACTATGTCGCACTCACTACCCGATGACACTTGCCGAAACCGCATCGATTTTTGCAGAGAACATCGTTCGTGATTACTTGCTTGATCAGGCACAGTCGGCAGAACAAAAATTGGAAATGTTGTGGGAAGAGTTGTCTTCTGCCTACGCACTAACGATCAATATCCCAGTGCGGTTCGAATTTGAGAAAGCCTTCTATCAAGCTCGCCAGAAAAGCGAGCTTGATGCAAACCAATTGTGTGAATTGATGTCGGAGACGTGGCAGGCATGGTATGGAGACTCGATGGAGGGGACGGACCCGTATTTCTGGGCCAGCAAGCTTCACTTTAGTATTTCAGAGCTCAGTTTTTACAATTATCCCTACCTGTTTGGCTATTTGTTTAGTCAGGGTGTCTATGCTCAACGTACAACGAAAGGAGAGACATTCTATCCAGACTATGTGGCTTTGCTAAGAGATACGGGTTCGTATCTCGCAGAAGACGTGGTGGATAAGCATATGGGGAAAGATCTGACTCAGGTTACATTCTGGCAAGAAAGTATGGCGCGACTTGAGGTTAAGGTGAACCAATTTGCTGAACTTCTGGACAGTCTGGGCCGTTAATAGAAGCTTGTGAAAGTGTGTGGTGATTTTGTGGTTATGTCACCACATGCTTAGTAAACTGGGGAATTTTTCAGCAAAATGGCGTTTTAGTCTTAAAGTTACGAGACTTACTTCGATAAACGCGATCATATCCGTATAATTTTGTTGGATGTTTCATTAACATACCGCTGTTAGATAGGGAGCAGCGCATGACGAAATCGCTTTTTCGCCAGTCATTTCTGAAAGATACATTAGAAACCGAAACTGAGTTCACTGCACAGTCACAAGTCACTCCGGATGGAGTGAAGATGGATTTAAGTTACCGAGGGGTACTGGAAGTCACCCCTAGTCATTTGGACGAAGACAGTAAGCACATCATAATTTCCTGCGGTATTCACGGTGATGAAACCGCACCTATGGAACTGGTGAGCAAAATGGTCGACGACATTGAGTCTGGTTTTCTCAAACTCAAGGCGCGTTGTCTGTTTATTATCGCCCATCCAGAGGCGACAAATCGTCACACCCGTTTCATTGACGAGAATCTCAACCGGCTTTTTGGCAGCAAAGATCATGCTGTGAGTCGTGAAGTCGCGATAGCCAAACACCTGAAGTCGCTTGTTGAAGCATTCTATCAGGGGACGGAAGAGGCGAACCGCTGGCATCTGGATCTGCATTGTGCCATTCGTGAGTCTAAGCACTATTCATTTGTTGTCAGCCCGCGCTCGCGTCATGCCGTAAGAAGCAAAGCGTTGTTCGATTATGTAGCCAGTGCGCATATGGATGCGGTGTTACTTTCCAATGCGCCTTCAAGTACGTTCAGTTGGTTCTCTGCCGAGAATTATGGTGCACAGGCGTTGACGATGGAATTGGGCAGAGTCGCGCGCATTGGCGACAACGACCTCGACAAGTTGCTAGCATTTGACATAGCAACGCGTGATCTAATCGCTGAAGAAGTCCCAGAACACCTTGCCAAACAGCCTACCATCTACCGTGTTTCTCGCACCATCGTTCGTCACCATGACGACTTCGATTTCCTTTTTGATGATGACGTTGAAAACTTTACCGAGTTTAAACATGGTGAAGTCTTTGGACATGATGGTGACAAACCGCTAATGGCAAAGAATGATCACGAAGCGGTGGTGTTTCCAAACCGAAAAGTGGCCATTGGCCAGAGAGCAGCTTTGATGGTGGTTAAAGTGGCAACCCGCTATGAGGATGACCAACTGGTCTACGATTGATCGAAAAACAGTGGCGTTATTTGATGCCGCTGTTATGCTTCTCAGATGGAATTCAATCAGTTACTGACTCAAAACCAAAGGCGCTGGCGCAAGTTAATCTTTGCGATGATTGGCGTCTTATTCGGTTGTGCTCTGCTTCACCTCTCTGTTGGCGAGCTTTTCATTAATCCGTTTGCGCCACAAACTGCTCTCGAATCGCGTTTACTTTATGATTTGCGATTGCCGCGCTTGCTGGCGGCCGCTGCCATTGGCGCGGCGTTAGCGCTCTCTGGCGCGTCTTTGCAAGTGCTGCTGGGTAATGTACTTGCGGAGCCGGGTGTATTGGGGATATCAGGTGGTGCCGGTCTCGGAATGGTGGTGGTGTTGTTCGCCGTGCCCGCCGCCGCAACCCCCTTTGGTTTCATGCTCGCAGGCGTCGCTGGTGCTCTGTGCTTTACGCTGCTGCTTGTAAGTATGGCTAAGGTAATGAGACTGACCACCACGCGGTTATTACTGGTGGGCGTCGCTCTGGGTATTCTTTCCGGGGCCGTTGTCACATGGGCGTTCTACTTCAGTGATGATCTTAGTATTCGCCAATTAATGTATTGGCTGATGGGCAGTGTCGGCGGGGTGAGTTGGTACCAGCATGTGCTCACTTTGCTAATGATTCCTGTGGCAGTCTGGTTGTGTTTCAAAGGCACTGTGCTCGATAAGCTGATGGTCGGTGAGGTGCATGCAAAGCAACTAGGAGTAGACGTTAACCGAATTCGCTGGCAGCTCATACTGGCCGTCTCGCTGCTGGTAGGAGGCTCAGTGGCGTTGGGTGGTGTTATTAGCTTTGTTGGATTGGTTGTACCTCATCTTCTTCGATTAGCCTTTGGTACAGAAAATCGCTATTTACTGCCCCTGTCCGCAGTGACGGGCGCCACTCTATTGGTCGTATCCGATATTCTTGCCAGACTGGTTCTGGACTCTGCTGAGTTACCGGTAGGTGTGATGACAACGACGATAGGGGCTCCTATCTTTATCTGGATGTTGGTGAAAAGTCATGATACAGGTTCATAATCTTTCGGTAGGCACTCGTCTGTTGCCGCTCTCTGCCAAGTTTCCCCCAGGTAAACTCACGCACGTCATTGGACCAAATGGGAGCGGCAAAAGTACCTTGTTGGCAGCCATCGCCGGTGTGCTGGAATATCAGGGAAGTGTCATGGTCAATAAGGACGAGCTGGCGTCGTTGTCACTACCCGATGTCGCCCTGACACGTGCTTATTTGAGTCAGTCTGCCAAGCCGGCCTTCAATATGCCAGTATATCAATTCTTGTCCCTCTCTATTCCAGCCAACAGTGATAGTAACGGTCCGAATGTGGATAAGGCAGTCGCCGATATTGTCGAGCTGCTGAATCTCACTCATATGCTCACTCGTACGGTTCATCATCTTTCAGGAGGAGAGTGGCAAAGAGTTCGACTGGCAGCCTGTTGTCTTCAGATTTGGAAACCGATTAACCCACTTGCGCAGTATTTGATTCTAGACGAGCCTTCAGCCCCACTGGATATTGGACAAACCAAGTACCTGCACAGGCTAATTGACATAGTAAAGGCACAAGGCACGACAATATTGGCTGCGAATCATGACCTTAACGTCACACTACGCAATGCGGATTTTGTTGTATTGCTGGCCAATGGCGTGCTGAAAGCATCGGGACAAGCGAGCGAGGTGCTGACTTCGGATAACATCAGCGCGGTGTACAAGACGGCGGTGCAAAAGGTTCAGATTCAGGAGCGTGAATATTTGGTGTTTGAAGATTAGATATCAGATGCACTCTCGTATCAAAAGAAAACGGCCTCAACAGAGGCCGTTTTGCTACTAAACTAACGGTGTGAGATCCGCTGGTCGGTAGTAGACCGACTTGAGTACCTTGCCTTGACGAATCGTTTTGGCTTCAGAGACAAAGTCTTCAGCACATTTTGCGATAATGTACTCACCTTTTTGTACCGCCATCAGCTTGATGCCTTGTTTGGCGTAATGCGCTTCGGTTTCATTGTATTCTTGCTCATTACGGCAAACTTTACTCATATTGCTTGAGTGGATTTCGTCCCAGCACTGAATAAAATCGATATCGCGGTTAACAGCCACATGCAGCAGCAGTTCGATAAGGTAGCTAATCGCCACATTGTCTTCAACTTTGCTGTCACCCAGATGAACAAGACGACCCATAAGAACATAGACAGAGTCGATGATTGCGTCAGCTTGTTCTTCTTTGCAGTCGGCCTCTGCAAGTTCCGTCATTTCTTCGATAGCCAGCGAGCTGTGAAGCGTATCTGCCGCATCATCCAGTGAAGCTGGGTTATTTACAGGTAGGTCAAACGTAGTACGGAATTCAGTAATGTCGCGGTACAGGTGATCAAAGATCTCCTGAGTGAGTTTTGTCAGTTTCATTGATTATTTTCATCCAGAAATAGTGCTTTGATCCTACCAAACGGTCCATTCGATGGCTAGCTGAAGTTGAACTACAATATTGTTGTCATTTCAATTTACGAAAATAGTATTGTGTTTTTTGGACTTGAAAGATAACATCTTTACAATTCAGGAGGTTATATGAGAACAGTCAAAAGAATGTTCGCATTATGTTTCTCCATGGCAATCGTATCAGCTGTTAATGCAGGATCGACTTCTGGTGGTACACCGAATGTCCCATGTTACGTTGACGGCAAATTAATTGGCACTATACCTATTACGCAGTGCAAAGGCGCGACAACTAGGAAGAAAAGCTTAGAAATGTCAAAGCAAAGTGAATAAAATTAGCGCTCTTAATCTATGCAGGGTTTCTTGCCAACATAGATTGAGCAAAGTTTTCAGAAAGTACACGTACTTTTTGGAAAACGACGTTTCGGATTAGGGTCCCGAGTCGTCGTATTTAAAGGCCACCTTTCGGGGTGGCCTTTTAACATCCAGAGCGATCACTTTCCACAAGGTAGTTCCTGATAGAACTGGTCAAACTCACCCCACAATTCTAGCAACTGGCAGACATGAGTATAGCGGATAAATTTGCTGTCCAAATGCTCTTCACCCCGCCTTAAAACTAAAAAATGTCCTGTCACTCCCTGTGCGGGTGGAATGGCTTCCCATTGAGAGAGCAATGGTGTTTGAGACTTTGATGGGTGTTGAGCCAGAACGATGCCAGAAGCGCCTGTATTGGAATAGATGACGAGAGAGAACATTTGAATTCGTCTTATGAATGCTTTGTGGGTTTGCTATTTGTTGAGTTTATCAGTGGCTCATGGAACAGAGAAGAGGGAAATTGTAAGGGTGAGAAGGGCGGTACTGAAGAAACACATCCCAATTCAAACGGCATGACTTTCCACACCCTCAGTTCTAGGCCAAGAAAAAAGGCCACCAATCGGTAATGTTGGTGGCCTTTCAGGCTATTACTAAAAGGGTTTCAGCACCACGTCAACGCGGGATTATCTTCAGGTTATTTGGTCTTAGAGCGGTAATTTGGGTCTGTCCAGCAGCGCGGAAGTTCTTCACCTGACATAAAGACGAGTTCGGATTTTTTAAACATCTGAGGGTCTTGCTGCTCTTCTCCAGCCTGGAGTCGACCCTCGACACTATCCCGAAACAAGTTGGTCAATGTCGTCATTTCAATAACGTCGACCAGATCGCCGCTTTTTCTATCTTTCAAAAACATCTTGTTTACCCTCAATCGAATCGATCATTTTTAATTATAATTGTTATTTTGAAAATGAGAGTCTTTTCAACTTTCACACATCTTGACTAAACATACCGCAGAGCTACGCTTATGAATGTCATCTATCCAATTGATGCTTATACCAATTGATTAACAAAAAAGTGGAGCCGCTATGTCAATCGCCCCTATCGCAAACAATGTCACTGAACTTATTGGCCATACCGACCTTGTCAGAATCAATAGTCTTTCAGAAATATCGGGCTGTGACATTCTTCTTAAGTGCGAACATCAAAACCCAGGAGGTTCAATCAAAGACAGAGCGGCGTTGCAGCTTGTCAAAGATGCAATAGAGGCAGGCAAGCTCAGGCCAGGAATGACAATCGTCGAAGGAACCGCAGGAAATACCGGAATTGGTCTGGCACTCGTAGCGAACTCCCTTGGCTACAAAATGTTGGTGGTGATGCCAAAAGGGCAGGCTCAGGAGAAGGAGCGTATGATCTCCCTTTATGGTGCTGAACTGTTGCTGGTCGACCCTTGCCCCTTTGCAAATCCGGATCACTTTTATCACACCGCTAAGCGACTTGGTGTCGAGCACGAGGACTACTGGTGGGCGGATCAGTTTGAAAATCTGAGTAACTACCGAGCGCATTATTTACATACCGGGCCGGAGATCTGGCAGCAAACCGAGGGAAAGATCGATGCTTTGGTTACGGTAGCAGGCACGGGCGGGACCATCGCGGGAAACTCCCACTACCTATCGGAGCAACAGCCGAACTTAAAAACCTGGTTGGTCGACCCTGACGGATCCGGTATCTATTCTTTTCTGAAAAACGGAAGCTATCAATCAAAAGGAAGTTCGTTTACCGAAGGGATAGGTATTATGCGAATGGTTGAAAACTTCAGGCAGGCGAAAGTCAATCACGCAATCACACTGCCCGATCAGGATTTGGTGACAATATCTCGCATTGTTGCACAGCGTGACGGCATTCTCTTGGGAAGCAGTTCGTCATTGAATGTGGCTGGGGCGTTATACGCCGCCGCCAGAATGGGTAAGGGAAAAACCATTGTCACTTTCAGTTGTGATCTTGCCGAACGTTCCTACTCAAAGCTATACAACGAAGAGTTCCTAAAGGAAAAAGGGATAGAGCTCAACAAAGAGAACCTCCCGGAACTATGGGCACGCTATCAGGCTGACGATGGCAGTATGGTGGTCAACGTCTAGCGGCTTGTGACATGAACGGATAAACCCCAAAACACCGTCATCTCCTTGGAAAAGGAGATCTTCTGCAGCGTGTCGTGAATTCAACTTAGGTGATTTAGTTGTTTGCTTTCAGTGAAGTACGCGTTCCTGGCGGTGCTCACTTTCGTCAGGGTAACGGTTTTTGGGAAATCGTTGATAACGACAATTTGGCATTCAAGCACCAAATTATTGTGCTATAGATCACTTTTGAATGCTTGCTATTTAGCTTAGCGACGGGAACATGAACCGCCGAGAACTACGATGTAAGAGGCAAGAACAAACGAACGAGTCTGCAAATTATCTTCTTATAAAGTAAGAACATAGGAGTCGACATGATATTCTCAAGTTTCAAATGGTTACAGTTACGACCTGCGGTTGTAACGAGCATTGTGCTTTGTTCGAGCGCAGCGATGGCCAGTGACTCAGACGTCATGAGAGGTAAGTATCTTATAGAAATTGGCGGCTGTAATGATTGCCATACGACAGGCTATGCGCCAAGTGGTGGCACTGTACCTGAAGAGCAATGGTTGTTAGGTGACGCTCTCGGTTTCCGGGGGGGATGGGGCACCACGTATCCAGTCAACTTACGTACTTATATGAATAACTTATCTAAACAGGAATGGATAGACAAAGCTAAGACCCTTAAGACGCGGCCACCGATGCCCTGGTGGGTTCTTAATCGGATGACCGAAGAGGATCTGAGCGCTGTTTATGCGTACATTGCGCAGCTTCCTGTGATTGAAAATCGTGTTCCTGACTATGTAGCACCCGGGGAACAACCCAACGGGCCCTATATCCAATGGCCACAAGGCCCTAAGTAACGCTGAAATTTCCAGTAGTGTTATCACAAGGCTGACTGGTTGATTGAAGCGCGAGTAGGAGCACAGTGCGCATTACAGCTAAAAGAAAGAGCCCGCATAAGCGGGCCCTTTTTTTAATTGTTTGATGCGACTTGTGCGCTGGTTTGCTCAACGCTGTCGTGACTCATTTGATCCATGATGTCGTAGGTTACGAAGTAAGTCACAAGCATAATCAATGGAATAAATTTAAACCAAGGTTTCATGGGGGTAATCTCTTTTGATGCCTGGCGCGAAATTACCACCTCTCTATCTCGGTTTATATCTCTAAAATCGCAATGTTAAGTTGAAGGCGATCGATCTTGAATTGTTCAGCTACTGAACAGGTATGGAAACAAACGCTTTCTTTCTGTTTCGTTAAGCGAACTTACCCGCTCAATATTTGTATCCGGAATTGCTTCAGGATTTGGGTAATGTTTGAGGACACGCTCCATGCTCTCTTCACGTATGAGGTGGAAGATGGGGTAGGGTGAGCGGTTGGTCAGGTTTTCTGGATCTTCCGGTTCTGCACCACCAAAACAGTAATCTGGGTGGAATGTTGCCACCTGATAGATCCCTTCCCAGTCGTTTTGCTTGATCAGGGCTTCGACCCAATCAATGAAGAAGTTGTAGTCCATAAAGTCCTGAAGCATGTTTGGCACGACTACCAAGGTGGTTTCGAGGTCTTTGGCATCGGTCTGTTCAAGCAGCATCAGTTCGCCAAGAATATCTTCCAGCAAACCTTCTTCTTTATCCGCAAGGCTGACAAAGGTTTTGATTTGCTTATTGCGCTCGGGTTTGGCTGCGAAAGGACACAGATTAAGTCCAATCACTACCTCTTTTAGCCATTGCTGTACTTGTTGTTCAATCTTTACTACTTCTTCACGTAACGACATAGCATCTTTTACCACTCATAATATTGTGGCAATTATATGATGCCCTGACGAGAATCGCGAATCTTTAGTCTTTGAGCAAGATCGGTTGTGGGCCCATGTGCTTGTTAAGCTGATTCAGTTTCCAACACAGCGCGAATAAGGCCAGGTACAGCACCATACCGCCCTCAACTACGGAGAGCCACTTGCCATGCTGCCAGCAATAGAGCAGGAAGAAGCCTCCTAAGCTGCCTCCTACGTAATAGTGGACCAGATATAAGGCTGTTGCCGTTGCCTTCGCGCTGGTGGCCTTTTGACTCACCCATGCGTAGGCGAGAGTGTGTGTGAAGAATGCACCACCGCTGATGAGCAACAGGCCGAGCAACATGGCCGGGACCGATTCGATAATTGCCACCAACATCCCCGTCATGCTCAGTACGGTGCCGAGCACCATCCCAGTTATAGGGGAGTAATGGGCGCGCCACTTACCGGTCCATTTTGAAGTTAGTGTCCCCGCCAGATAACAAAGAAATATCAGAGATGTCAATGCGACGGGCAGGTTATGAGGTGCCGCGACCAGGCGAAAACCCATGACCGAATAGAGGTTTACAAACAGGGCAAAGTTAACGCCACCAATGATCATGGCCACCCAGACTATGGGGGTCGATAAGTGTGTGACAAGTGCTCGGTTATGGTGGAAAAACAGCCCGCGTGTTGGCTTAAAATGCTGCTGTTTTGGCAGTAGCAGTGCGACGATGGCAACACCGAGCAAGGTAAAGCTGGAAATAGCGAATACCGCTGTTTGCCAGTCGAAATGGCCTGTAAGTACACCGCCAGCCACTCTTCCGGCAATTCCACCCAACGAGTTCGCGGCAATATAGCCCCCAATGGCGCGTGTGAATGCTTCGCTGGATAACTCTTCCACCATATAGGCTACCGCAACAGAGGCAAATGCCGCCAATGCCACCCCCATACAAGCGCGCAAAAAAACAATGGTCGGCAGGCTTTCGGTCAATAACATCATATAACCAATCACGGGAATGGCGGCCAATCCGGTGAGCATTACAAATCGCCGACCCAAACTTTCGGAGGTAATGGCCCAGGGAACCAGGCAAACTGATAACGCCAGAGTAGAGGCAGCGAAAACCCAGTTAATCTCGATTTCAGATACTTGAAAATGTTGCGCCAGTTGCGGCAGTATGGGCTGAAATACGTAGAGGTTGCAGAACACCAAAAATGACCCCAGCGCCAGGGCAAAGGTCAGGTTTCGGTATGATTGGGTATGCAGCTCTATCACAATAACATTCTCGATGGTTCCAGTTCACTTTGTGATCAACTTAGCACTCTCTTTTTGATTAATGAAATATATTAAATCTATCGTATCAATATATTTTGTTAATATGGATATTAAGCAACTCAAACATTTTTTGGCGGTGGCCAGACACCAGAACTTTACCCGAGCCGCGCAAGATGTCGCGATTGCCCAGCCAGCACTCAGCATTTCCATTAAAAAGTTTGAGCAACAGTTGGGCGTGCAACTTTTTTCCCGGGTAGACAAGCAGGTTATGCTGACCCAGGAGGGGAGATCGCTGGTTCCCCATGCTCAGAAGATCCTGCAACAAATCGATGACGCGACACTGGCCGTCGATGAGCTCAAAGGGTTACTGAAAGGAGAAGTGCGTTTAGGGACGCCAAGCATGATGGGATCTTACTTTTTTCCTGATATTGTCATGGCTTTTAAGAGCGCGTATCCCAACCTGAAAATGACAGTGGTGGAGGCGGGCACGCAGGATATTCGTAAGATGTTGCTCAATGGTGAGATTGACCTTGGAGTGATTAGAAATACCGATGTGCCAGACGATCTTGAAGTGGACCCGATTTATCGCTCTGAGATGGTAGCGGTGGTCAGTCAAAATCATCCGTTTGCACAGCAAAACTCGCTTACATTTGATGAGTTCTTCGATGAGGAATTGGTGATGTTTAAGCCTGGATACTTTCACCGTGACTTCATTGACGAAGAGTGTGAAAGGCGTGGCATGGAAGCCAAATTTTCATTTGAAACCAACTTGTTGCCAATGATTTTGTCCATTGTCAAAAGAGAATTTGCCATTACAGCGTTACTGGAACTGGTGACAGAGCATGAGCCGGAAACGAGGGGAGTCTCGTTCAATCCGCCTGTGTTTGTCGATCTGGCTCTGGCGTGGCGAAAAGAGGGTTACTTGTCCAAAGCGGATCGAACCTTTATAGAGTTCATCAAGCAGGCTGGATAACCCCTGCGAGACGCAGGAGTTGAGCGACGGCGATTGTACATTGCCCATTTGGCGGTGGAAGCAGTATAGGAAGCGTTGGGTTACTTGCTGTTGTACATACGCTCAAAGTTCTTTGGGTTCCAGCCAACCATATACTGGTCACCAATCTTGAGTACGGGTAGCGAGCGCGCACCAATGGCATCAAGTTCTTTACGGCCACGCTGCATTTTGGCATTCGTAAGGCGATATTTGTATCCCTTGCTATCTAAATAACGCTGCGCGTCTTTGCAATGTGGGCATTTATCTGAAACATAAAGTACTAGGCGTTTCACAATCAATCTCTGTCGGTAAAAACTGGCGCATATGGTACGTTTCTGCGCCAGTTTGTAAAGGGGGGTGGTTACAATAAAAGTTGACTGCAGACGAGTTGCTATCAGACCTTCAGCAAAAAGAGCAATCGGTTATCAGATACAACACGATTAACGGTTAGCCAGTCGAGTGATACGGTGCTGCTTAACGGCCATGATCATTTGCGGCAGCAAGGACGTGATGATCATACCTGTCATTAAGGTGTACTGAGTTTGAGTAAAGGACTCACCGAGTAACACCATCCCACATACTATTCCGGCCACTGGATTAGCGATGCCGCCAAATGTGAAATCGACAACGGTCATGCGTTGTAATAGCCAGACATACATGCCGTAGCTCAGCGCGGTGTTAAGTCCCACTACCCAAATCAATCCGAACAGGTTGCGAGCGTCAAAGCCGGTGATGACCGAATGGTAAGTCTCAGGCACCAGCGACGCATGTACGGCGGAGGCGAGTGACAGGATGACACCCCCTAAGATCAGCTGCCAGGTCAAAATGGTCCACCAGTGAATACGTGAGCCTAGCGTTTTGGTGATGCTACTACCGACCACAATACACATAATAGCTGCGAGCATAGCTGCCAGTCCTACCGGGTTCAGACTGATTGAGCCGGGAGAAAATAGCACGAAAGCGAGCAGAACAAGAGCCAGTCCACTGAGTGCCTGAGTCCAGCTTGGAGGGTGCTTCTTAATGAGCCACTGATACAGCATCGCAAACACTGGAACCGAAACCATACCAACACCAGATATGGCGGACGGTAAGGTCTGCGCCATCACGAATATTAGCCCGAAGAAGGTGGCAATATTAATCAGCCCCAGAGTCAGCAACACCTGCCACTCGCCCTTTTTAGGCAGTGTCGGTTTGACCAGCAGCAGGATCAATCCAGCAGGCAAGGCTCGCAATGCCCCCAACAATATGGGCGGCCAGTCTGGTAGTGTAAATTTGGTCACGGCATAAGTTGTTCCCCAGAAAAAGGCGGGGATCATTGCCAGCAAAATGTTCATCTCATTTATCTTTACGTTAAGATATTTACGCACACTCTACTGATAAATTGGCTGCCTGTAAAGTATCTTTATGTTAAGCTAAATTTTCTCGATGAATAATAGTGGGATGTTTTAGACATGGATGCGATTGATCGCGTAGTAGAGCAGTGGGCAAACCAAAAGCCAGAACTCGATACAGAGCCTATGGCGATGATGGGGCGTTTAATGCGTATCGCCAAATACATGGAAACAAAAGTCGCAGAGCTGCACAAAAAGTACGAACTGAAGTTGGGCGAATTTGATGTGTTGGCGACTCTTAGACGAAGTGGCAAGCCATATCGACTGACTCCTTCCGAGCTGATCAATACGATGATGCTGACATCAGGTGCAATGACCAATCGCCTCGACAAGCTCGAGTCGAAAGGGTTGATTTCCAGAGAGCACAGCAAAGAAGATCGTCGAAGTGTGTCTGTACAGCTAACACAAGATGGTTTGGTATTGATTGACAAAATGATCGAAGAACACGTTGAAGTGCAGAATGGATTGGTTAAATCGTTGTCTGCAGCACAAAAGAAACAGGCGAATCAGTTGTTCAAGGTTTGGCTCAGCCAGTATGAATAATCTTTCGGGTCCTAGGCCCTAGTTCCTAGGACCACTACTTACGCGGCTAACTCGTCGCTAAATAGATTGGCGGTGCTGATGCCCGCCAGTGCACAGCGTTCGTCAATATCAGACAGATCTCCACTGACACCGACTGCGCCCAGCACGTTGTGTTCTGCATCCCGAATCAGCAGGCCACCGGGAACCGGAACCATGTTTCCATGCGCAAGTACATTCACAGCGGAGATGAAGGCTGGGCGGGAGTCGGCATCCTGAGCCAGTTTTCTGGACGAGCAACCTAGCGCGAGCGCGCCCCATGCTTTGGCAATCGCAATGTCGGGGCGCATCATGCTTGAACCGTCCTGGCGCTGCAATGAAATCAGTTTTCCCCCATTATCGAGCACCGCAACGGTTAACGGTGCACAATCGTCTGACAGCCCGGCTTGAAAAGTGCCATCAATTATCATGAGTGCCTGTTGTAGAGTTAAACTTCCCATGTTATCTCCTCGTTTATTTGCTTGCGCTATTCGCACAGACAGAGCCTGACTAACGGTTCCGTCTGCGAGATGTGCTGCGCCCAATGGTTACTGAGCTATAGCAACGAATAGCTTGGAAGGGTCAGGAAGTTGGCGAACTGTTTTGCTGTGGAGAGCTTATAAAAAAGGTCAGCGGTTTCATTAAAGCGACCAGCAGCATAACGGGCTTCGCCCACTTCCTGTTTAATCGTGGTGAGCTCCTCATCGAGCCATGTGTGAAATAAAGGTGCAGTGAACTTTTGTCCATCGTCCAGCGTGATACCGTGATGGATCCATTGCCAGATATTAGCGCGTGAGATCTCTGCGGTGGCAGCGTCCTCCATCAAACCATAAATAGGGACACATCCATGACCCTGTATCCAGGCCTCGATGTAGTAGAGGGCAATCCGAATGTTTTTACGCACGCCAGCTTCGTCTCTGACACCGTTACAGGGTGCCAGCAATGTCTCGGCAGTGATCTCTGCATCTGTGCTGACAAAATCCAACTGATTGACTTTACCTTTTAGGTGGTCATCAAATACGGACATAGCCAAATCGACCAGCGCTGGGTGAGCGACCCAGGTTCCGTCGTGACCGTTGTTGGACTCGCGTTGTTTATCTTCAATCACTTTCGCTTTAACGCGAGCCATCTCTTCGGGATCTTTGGCTGGGATAAAGGCCGACATTCCACCCATCGCCAGTGCACCACGTTGGTGGCAAGTTTTGACCAGAAGCTGGCTGTAGGCATTGAGAAACGCTTTATCCATGCCAATGCCGTGGCGGTCCGGCAGAATTCGGTCCGGATGGTTTTTAAGGGTTTTAATATAACTAAAGATGTAGTCCCAACGACCGCAGTTCATCGCCACAATGTGGTCCTTCATCGCGTATAAGATCTCGTCCATCTGAAATACTGCTGGCAGCGTTTCAATCAGCACGGTTGCTCGAATCGTGCCGTTGGACACCTCAAAATAACTTTCTGCATATGAAAATACATCATCCCACCACTGGGCCTCTTCCATACTTTCTAGCTTTGGAATGTAGTAGTACACGCCCAAGCCTTGTCTTGCGCGCGACTGGTAGTTATGGAAGAAGTACAATGCAAAGTCCATCAGGCAGCCTGCAATAGGTTGGCCCTGAAACTGAATCGATTTTTCAGGAAGATGAAGTCCCCTTGGTCGTGCAATCAGCAGAGCGGGATCATCATGAAGTGAGTACAGCTTACCCTTCGATTCGTCGTAATAGCTGATGGAGCCCAGATTGGCGTCACGCAAGTTGATTTGACCTTCGACCATATTTTCCCATGTGGGTGAAGAGGCATCTTCGAAGCAGCACATGAATACTTTCGCATCGGAATTAAGGGCATTAATGACCATTTTACGGTCAACGGGGCCAGTAATTTCTACGCGACGATCCAATAGTGGAGCGGGTGGTGGGCTAACCTTCCAGCTGCTATCTTCCCGAATTTTTTTCGTATCAGCACGAAAATCAGGCAGTTCTCCTGCGTCGAATGCAGCTTGTTGAGTTTCGCGGTCGCGCAGCAGTTGATCGCGTCTTTGACCGAACTGTTTCACCAGGCTTTCCAAAAAGGCGAGTGCATCTGGGCTGAGAATCGTTTGGTAATCCGGTGACTTAATTTCACCGACTACCTGAATACAATCTGCCAGTGCTGTGTCCATTACCTCATTAAGTGCCATTGTTTGTCTCCTTTAAACAATACTTTCTTATTTTGTATACAAAACTGTATCCTCGTATCTACTTATATGAGAAAACAAACAAATGATCAAAGAGTATTTAACATTATTTTCTCATCAATTTTTTGGGGAATTATTTTTACGTAAAGATATTCCATGTAAAGCTATAGTTTTCATGATGCCCGAGGTAAGTGGCTACTTAGTGCATAGGCTCTATGTTGCAAAAATGTTGAATTTGGGGTTGCGATTCTCTGGTATTGAGTCATAGTACACAATATGGTTTTCAATTGTATACAATCTGAGAGGGATATTGGAATGGCAAAAATGAAAGCAATCGAAGCAGCCGTTGCAGTGCTTAAGAAAGAGGGCGTGGATATCGCGTTTGGAGTACCAGGGGCGGCGATTAACCCTATGTATGCGGCAATGAAGCACCTTGGCGGCATTAATCATGTGTTGGCTCGTCACGTCGAAGGGGCATCGCATATGGCAGAGGGTTACACCCGAACTAATCAGGGCAATATCGGTGTGTGTATCGGCACATCGGGACCTGCGGGGACCGATATGATTACCGGTCTGTATTCGGCCTCTGCCGATTCCATCCCTATTCTTTGCATTACAGGACAAGCGCCCAGAGCGAGATTACATAAAGAAGATTTTCAGGCAGTAGACATAGAGTCGATAGCTAAGCCAGTTACTAAGTGGGCCACGACAGTACTGGAGCCAGCGCAAGTGCCGCGTGCATTTCAGAAAGCTTTCCATCTGATGCGTTCAGGCAGACCTGGCCCGGTACTTATTGATCTGCCGCTGGATGTGCAGTTGGCTGAAATAGAGTTTGATATCGATACCTATCAGCCGCTGGAAACGTACAAACCATCAGCGACACGTGAGCAGGCAGAAAAAGCACTCGATATGTTGTGTGCGGCAGAAAAACCCGTGATTGTTTCTGGTGGCGGCGTCATTAACGCCGGAGCGTCAGAGTTGTTGCAACAATTTGCTGAAATTACCGGTGTACCTGTGATTCCAACGTTGATGGGGTGGGGGTCTATCCCGGACGACCATGAGCTGATGGCAGGCATGGTAGGGCTACAAACCGCTCACCGTTATGGTAATGAAACTCTGCTGAATTCTGACTTCGTATTTGGCATTGGTAACCGTTTTGCGAACCGACATACGGGCTCCTTAGATGTGTATACCCAAGGTCGTAAGTTTGTCCACGTCGACATCGAGCCTACACAAATTGGGCGCATCTTCTGTCCGGACCTTGGTATTGTTTCTGATGCGAAAGCAGCACTTGAACTATTGGTGGATGTGGCCAGGGCGCGTGCCGCCGACAATCAACTGCCTGACCGAGCTTCCTGGGTCGGAGAGTGTCAGCAGCGCAAATCCACCATGCTGCGTAAGACTCACTTTACCGAAGCGCCTATCAAGCCGATGAGGGTCTATGAAGAGATGAACCAGGCCTTTGGCCGTGATACGTGCTACGTCAGCACGATTGGTTTGTCCCAAATTGCTGCCGCGCAGTTCCTCCATGTTTACAAACCAAGACATTGGATTAATTGTGGGCAGGCGGGTCCTTTGGGATGGACAGCTCCGGCAGCGTTGGGCGTGAAAGCGGCCGATCCAAATCGTGATGTCGTGGCCATTTCAGGTGACTATGATTTTCAGTTCATGATTGAAGAGTTAGCGGTGGGCGCGCAGTTCAACCTGCCGTATATCCACGTGGTGGTGAACAATTCGTATCTGGGGTTGATTCGCCAGGCGCAGCGTCAGTTCGACATTGATTATTGCGTACAATTGGCATTTGAAAACCAGAATTCTCCCGAAGTTAAAGGTTACGGTGTCGATCATGTCAAGGTGGTTGAGGGGCTGGGTTGTAAAGCGATACGAGTGACCAAACCTGACGAGATTCAAAATGCATTCGCTCAAGCGCGAGAACTGATGGCGAAGCATCAGGTACCGGTTGTGGTGGAAGTCATACTGGAGCGTGTCACCAATATCGCTATGGGTACAGAGATTAACGCCATCAATGAGTTTGAACCTCTGGCGGAGTCGGCCAGCGATGCGCCAACGGCTTTATCTTCAGTGAATGCAACAAACGGTCAGTAAGGGAGAGCACAATGCCAAAATTTGCAGCCAACTTATCTATGTTATTTACCGAAGTCGATTTTCTGAGTCGATTCGAACAAGCCGCAAAAGCCGGGTTTCAGGGGGTAGAGTATCTGTTTCCTTATGATTTTGATGTCGCAACGATCAAAACGCATCTGGAGCAACATGGCCTGACGCAGGTGCTGTTCAATCTTCCTGCCGGGGACTGGGACGCCGGAGACCGAGGCATCGCTGTAGACCCAACGCGTATTGAGGAGTTTCAGCAAGGGGTAGGTAAAGCCATTGAATATGCGCAAGCGCTCGACTGTCGTCAGGTCAACTGCCTGGCGGGGATTGTGCCTGAAGGGGTGACCGAACAGGATGCACGTACCACCTTTGTGATTAACCTCAGGTATGCCGCGCAGCAGCTTGAAGCTGCAGGCATCAAACTGGTGATAGAAGCCATCAATACCCGAGATATTCCGGGTTTCTTCCTGAACACAACGGAGCAGGCGAAGTCGATCGTGGAAGAGGTGGGCAGTGATAACTTGTCACTTCAGTACGATATCTATCATATGCAGATCATGGAAGGGGACCTTATCCCAACAATGAGTAGCAACTTATCGCAGATTTCCCACGTTCAACTGGCCGATAACCCTGGTCGTCACGAACCGGGAACGGGTGAGATTAACTATGACTTTGTGTTACGCGAGCTCGATGCCCTTGGCTATCAGGGTTGGGTCGGTTGTGAGTACAAGCCGAAGACCACCACGGAAGAAGGACTTTCTTGGTTAAACGCATTTCAATAAACCGAAACGTTAAGGAGAACACACTATGAAAATTGCATTCATTGGCACTGGTATTATGGGCCTGCCTATGGCGAAAAACCTACAGGCAGCGGGTTACGACATCGTACTATCCGACCATTTTAGTGCACCGCCAGTCGAACTGGTGACACGTGGTGCGATGGTTTGCCATTCCCCAAAACAAGCGACAGAAACGGCAGATGTGGTCATCCTGATGGTGCCTAACACCCCGCAAGTTGAAGACGTATTGTTTGGTGCTAATGGCGTAGAAGAAGGATTGGCAGCGACGTCAGACAAGCTTGTTATCGACATGAGTTCCATTTCTCCAATTGCAACCAAGTCATTTGCTAAACGCATTAAAGAAAGCGGGGCTCACTATCTCGATGCTCCGGTCTCGGGTGGTGAAGTCGGCGCTATCAACGCCACGTTGAGCATCATGGTTGGCGGAGATCAGGAAGCGTTTGACCGCGCTCGTCCAATTTTCGAAAAACTCGGCAAAAACATCACCTTAGTGGGTGATAGTGGAGCCGGTCAAACCTGTAAAGTTGCCAACCAGATCATTGTTGCGCTCAATATCGAAGCGGTATCCGAAGCGCTGGTGTTTGCATCCAAAGCAGGGGCTGATCCGGCACGCGTTCGTCAGGCGCTACTTGGCGGCTTTGCCAATTCGAAAATCCTTGAGGTCCATGGCGAGCGCATGGTGGAAGGCACGTTTGATCCTGGCTTTAAAATTGCCCTTCACCAGAAAGACCTGAATCTTGCGTTAACTGGCGCGAAAGAACTGGAAGTAGCATTGCCAAATACTGAGAACGCTCAGATTCTATTCGGTGAATGCGCAAAACTAGGGGGTGAAAATTGGGATCACTCCGCGTTGGTCAAAGCGATAGAGGCGCGTTCCAACCATTCAATCCGCAATGATTGATTCTGATGCTCAGGCCGTTGCGCTTGAGCCGGTAGAGTTATGATTTCCGCATAAATCGCGTAGTTTTGTCTCCTTTTATACGCGTTCTCGAAACTGTGCAGGTCGTTATTGGAGTTTTTGGGCTTCTAACTTCAATATTAACAGGCAACGGTCTGTATCGGTTTCGGGATTTTTTATCTCTCACTTCTCCCGTTAATATTTGGACTTCTTCTTTGATTTCATTAAGATGACATAAGTAGCGAAGGAATGCAGGGAATCCTATGTCTCGAATCAGACGAAAGAACCAAGACCTTATTATCGAAGTGGCCAGCGAACAGTTTGCTACGCATGGTTACGCTGCAACAAAGATGGTCGATATTGCCAAAGCGGCAGACATTCCCAAGCCTAATGTGTTCTATTACTTCAGCTCAAAAGACAAGCTCTATTACGCGGTATTGGAGACCGTCACTCAGCCACTGCTTGAGGCCTCGCATCCCATTGAGCAGCTTGACGATCCTGTCGAAGCACTGACGCAATATATTCGCACCAAACTCACTATTTCTCGTGATCACCCACACGCTTCAAGAGTCTTTGCCAGTGAAGTGATGTCCGGTGCTAAAGTGCTGCCAGAATCGATTCGCACCAAACTGCTGGAACAGTCGCAGATGATCATTGCTAAGTTCGCGCGTTGGTCTCAACAGGGGCTGATGGACGATGTGCCCCCTCATCATCTGATGTTTGCCATTTGGTCTGCAACACAAACCTATGCGGATTTTAACTGGCAGATCTGTAGTGTGCTCGACAAGACGGAACTGACCGATGCAGATTACGAAGAAGCGGCCCAGTTTTTAACAAAAATGGTGATTCAGGGCTGTGGCGTGATGAGCCGGGTTTGATGCTCAGTGAGTTCGCGAGAAGTAGGCTTTTAAGGTGAATAAAAAGGGAACAAGATGAACAAAGAGATGAAATTATTGGTGGTTGCTGTGGTTATTGCCTTGCTTAATATCATCTCTCACTTGCTATTATCTAAATATTTCACCGACTTCCCCTGGTTAGAAATCTCGCTCGCTTCCATCCCGTTTATTATGATGCTGCTTTGTGTGTTTGCAGTTCGTTATGCAGCTCGTGCGTTAGATGAAAAAAGAGCAAAGGAAGTAGAGTTGCTAGAGAGTTTTCACGACAAACATGGAGAGCCAGAATAATTCTGGCTCTCAACGGATAGGCAATTTTTTTAGCCAGGCACATTCGGGCAATTAAATACCTGTAGCCTTTTGTCTCAACCTCTTCGCAGCGGTTCTGTGCCTATCAATAAGTTGCGCTAAATCGACACCAATCACCGCGCCATCATGCACTCGCCATTGTCCAGCTACCATTACTCGATCGGCTTGTTGTGCACCGCACAGTAGCAAAGCGGCTAGAGGGTCGTGGCTGCCAGAGAAGCGGATGTCGTCGAGCCTAAACATGGCAATGTCGGCTTGTTTGCCTACACTGAGTTCGCCAATATCTGTTCGCCCCATCGCTCGTGCTGAACCTGATGTCGCCCAGCGAAGCGCATCAAAATGACTCACATTATTGGAGCCATAGCGAAGACGCTGTAGGTACATCGCCATGCGAACCTCAGCTATCAGGTTAGAGCCATCATTGGAGGCAGAACCGTCCACCCCAAGCCCCACTTTCACTCCGGCGGCCTCGAGTTCGTTATTCTTACAGATACCGGAGGCCAACATCATATTGGATGTCGGGCAGTGACAGATGCCGACCTCAGCCTTGCCCAGTCGTTGGATCTCTTCACTGTTGAAATGAATCCCGTGCGCCAACCAGGTTCGCTCGTTCAGCCAACCGACATCCTCTAGGTAATCAACCGGACGCATGCCAAATTTCTCGAGACAGAAATCTTCTTCATCAAGCGTTTCACACAGGTGCGTGTGCGTCATCACTGACTCATTTTTGGCGATTCGCGCCGTCTCTTTCATCAGCCCTGTGGTTACCGAGAATGGCGAGCAAGGTGCGAGCGCGATTTGGGTCATCGCTCCATCCTCACGTTGATGATAGCTACTGATCAAACGTAAGCTGTCGTCAACGATGGTCTGTTCGGTTTGTATTGTATGACGTGGTGGCAGTCCACCATCATCTTCTCCCAGGCTCATGGAACCACGAGTGAATATGGCGCGAATTCTAAGCTTCTTAGCGGCTTCGACCTGAAGATCTATCGCATGCTCCAGTCCGTTAGGGATAAGGTAGTGGTGGTCTGACGCGGTGGTGCAGCCTGACATGAGCAGCTCGACCAAAGCCAGCTCAGTCGCCACAGTCATCATTTCTTCATCGAGGTTAGCCCAGACAGGATATAAGCTCTGTAACCAGTGGAACAACTCTTTGTTGAGAGCGTCGGGATAAGCGCGGGTGAGAGTCTGATAGAAATGGTGATGGGCGTTGACTAGGCCCGGGGTCACCACATGCTGTGAAGCGTCAACGACACTGGTGATAGTGGTTGTGGGCTCTTGGTGTTTTGCGACCAGTTCGATAATCTGATTGCCTTCTACGACAATACCGCCGCTGGCATCTTCTGATGAACCTGTGTAGATCGCAAGTGGATTCTTAATCCATACGGTTTCCATTCATAGTAATCCTTAGCCATCTCAGCCTTTTCAGGGAAGAGGGTCTTTATGGTTTTTTAGATGAATATAAGGTGCTCTACATCGATATCTAAGCCAATATATCAGAGCACCGGTGAGTGATAGCCAAACGTTGTTAATGACTAATTATTACTTTTTGCCGGTAATTCTGTCTGTGATATTTCTTGGCTTTCTTCCTGTTGTTCCAGCTCATTCATTTCCTCTTTTACCATCGCGCGTATTTCAGCGTGCGCTTCTTGTTCTTCTTGTTTAGAGGACTTGGGCAACAATTGATGCAGTAAAACCGTGACGATTGTGCCTGTGGTAATGCCAGAATGGAGAAAGTTAGATAACTCATGAGGCAAGTGCTGCAATAAGCGCGGTTCAAAAGTCACGGCCAGCCCTGATGCTAAGCCCACACAAATGACCAGGGCGTTGCGCTTGGTATCCGCCGCTTTGATTAACATGCGAATACCCGCGTAGGCGATCATACCGAACATCACGAAGCCAACTCCACCCAGAACCGGCTTGGGGATGGTGACTGCGATCGCTGCCAGTTTGGGAAACAGGCCAGCAAGGATAAGCAGCGCCCCAGTTGCAGCCACCACATAGCGACTAGCCACACCCGTGATGCCGACTATGCCTACGTTTTGACTGAATGAAGCCAGAGGCATCGCGGTCAGACAAGCGGCGAGCGTGCTACCCAGGCCATCGCCGAGCAGTCCTCGTTTGAGATCTTTACCATCAATTTTCGTTTGGCAGTTATTGGCAAGGGCCATAAAGTCACCAGTGGCTTCGGCGATGACCACGATATAAACCAGACTCATGCTAACGATGGCACTGGCGGAAAAAGTCAGGCCGTACTTGAAAGGCTCTGCGCCACCAATCCAGGCCGCTGTGCTAATTTGCTCCAGATTGACCATGCCCATCGATAACGCCACGAGATAACCGCCCGCCAGCCCGATAACAATGGCCGAAGCAGCAACGGCACCTTTACAGTAAACGGATACCGCAACGACGATTCCAAGTGAAACTGCAGCAAGAAACAACTTGGGCAGGGTTGCAAACTCACTGCTCACGGCGGGCGCATCGCCCACCCAGTTCATGGCGACAGGTAAAATAGTTAACCCTATCAGTGTGACGACCACGCCACTGACGACGGTCGGGAAGAGTTTGCGCACTTTATCCATATAGAAGCTGGCGATGACGACGACGAAAGAGCCGACCAGTGCTGCGCCCATGATGCCTGCGACGCCGCTTTCATTGCCGATTGAAATGGCGACGCCGAGAAACGCAAAGCTCGAGCCCATGACCACTGGGAGTTTAATGCCAACGGGTCCGATTCCGACACATTGGGCGATGGTGACAATACCGGACACCAGAAGAGCGGCATTGATCAAAGAAACGATTTCATCATTGGGAAGCCCGATTGATGCACCGACAATGAGTGGAACAGCAACGATTCCACCAATAGAGGCCAGCATATGTTGCAGGGCGAGTAAGAAAGTCATGCCATGAGGCGGTTTTTGGTTCAGGGTATACAGAAGTTTCATACTTGTTCCTTTAGAGAGCGTTATCCCGGCTCTTCCTTGGTTGTGACATGGTGACTTCTACAAACTTCGTAGCGACAGAACTCCTGCACGTTCTGTATGCTGACCTCAACGCGCAGGGAGAATAACGGGTGGTAAGCACTGATAGCGCTTACCACCGGAGGAAGTGTCTAGCCGATGAACACCAGTTTGGCGACAAAGATGGCGCTTAGCAGATACATCGAGATAGAGACGTCTTTGGTTTTACCAGTGGCGACTTTAAGCACGGTATAGGTGATGAAGCCTAAAGCGATGCCGTTCGCAATAGAGAAGGTAAGCGGCATCATCAGTGCGGTAATGGCTGCGGGTGCACCGTTGGTGAAATCCTTCCAGTCCACATGCTGCATGCTGCTCATCATGACGAACGCAACGTAAATCAAAGCACCTGCGGTGGCATAGGACGGAATCATTCCAGCGAGAGGGGATAGGAAAATGGCCGCCAGAAATAACGCCGCAACCACGATAGCGGAAAGGCCGGTTCTGGCGCCCGCAGCGACACCTGCGGCACTCTCAACATAACTGGTGACCGGGGGACAACCTACACAAGCACCCGCTACACTTGAGATACTGTCCGCTTTGAGCGCTTTACTCAGCCCTTCGATGCGTCCGGTTTCCTTATTGATGAGGTGAGCACGCTCAGCAACGCCCATCAGGGTTCCTGCGGTGTCAAACATGTTTACAAACAGGAAGGCAAGAATAACGCTTATCATAGATACATTAAGTGCGCCGGTGATGTCCATTGCCATAAAGGTTGGCGCGATACTTGGTGGTGCGGAGAAGAAGCCGTTGTATTGAACCAAACCCAGCATCATACCGATAATGGTGACGCTGAGAATACCGATGAGTACTGCGCCAAATACGCGACGTTCGCTGAGTACGGCAATGATCAAAAACGCGATTGCTGCCAGCAGAGCATCGGGCTTGGTGAAGTCGCCAAGTGATACGAGAGTGGCTGGATTTTCAACCACAATACCTGCGGTTTTTAAACCAATCAGGCCGAGGAACAAGCCGACACCAGCTGTCATTGAGTAGCGCAAACTTTCCGGAATACTTTCGATAATCCATTGTCTGATTTTGTAAAAACTCATGCCGACAAATAGGATCCCGGAAATAAACACAGCGCCTAGTGCCACTTCCCAGCTATAACCCATTTCACTTACTACTGTGAAAGAGAAAAAGGCGTTAAGCCCCATGCCTGGTGCCAGCCCTACAGGCCAATTGGCAAACAGCCCCATGAGTAAGCAGCCAATGGCTGCTCCGATACAGGTTGCGACAAACACCGCTCCCTGATCCATCCCAGAGGCTGCCATAATGCTTGGGTTAACGAAAATGATGTACGCCATGGTAGCAAAGGTCGTGACACCTCCGACGAGCTCATTCTTAACGCTCGAGCCGTGCTGCTTGATCTTGAAAAAGCGATCTAATACGCCGTTTCCTGTCGATTCGTTGAGCACTTCTGCTTTGCTTTCATTCATTTGAGTAAGTCCTTTATACAATACCCTTAATGCCGAAGGCGGGTATGATTTTGTTGCTTTTCCTTAAATTGAAAACAGCAGTACCCGTGACGTCACTGTGGTGCAGCGATGCCATACCTCTATTGAGGAAGGTGCATTCCAATTTACTCGTTGCTCCGGTCAGAGAGCGGATTCTCGGTCAGTGTGAGGTTGCCTGTCTGTGTCTCATACTGGCCGGGAGAGGGTGAACCTGACTAGGTTAACTGCCTCGATAGGTTGAAAAACTGTAAGGGGAGACGAGTAGGGGAACATGATAGTGTGACTCGTCATCATGAATACCAAACCTAATAACAATATCATCGAGGAAAGGAATGGGATCTAACGGAGTGTTTTTGCGCTCAAAGTAACTGGCCACATGGAAAATCAGCTGATATTTGCCAGTGGTAAATTCGTCTCCCTCCAGAATTGGAGAGTCAGTTCTGCCATCGAAATTGGTCAAAACACTCTTAACAAAATGGCTTTCTTCCCCTTCTATACGAAATAAGTCCACCTGAATTTCTGCTCCCGGCACACCACTAGCTGTATCCAAAACATGCGTTGTTAGTCGTCCCATAATCCACTCGCGCTGTCGCGCGCTCCTATAATGTCAAAGTCCATATCCTGTATACAAACACCAGGACGATTTCATTCTACTGATATTAATATGTACACAATTTGCACCAATAGTAAAGGTTGATGTTATAAAAATGTTGCATCAAAACGGTGCGCTTCATTGGTGAATGTGCCCTGTATTTGGGCGTAAGATCTGTTCTTAAAATAATAAGTGCTTGAATATTATAGATATATTCCCGCAATGTAATTTAATAAACAAAATCTTTACATTGAGATAAATTATTGTATACAATTAAGTAAACCAAATAGAAAACCTGTGTAATAAAGCGCACGTGATAAATCAACAAGGAGTCTGTGGATGAATAAGGATTATTCGCGCAACCTCATCGGCTACGGAGCGAATCCCCCTCACCCCAAATGGCCTAATAACGCACGAATCGCGGTTTCCTTTGTATTGAATTATGAAGAGGGTGGTGAACGCTGTTTGCTACATGGTGATGAGGAGTCTGAGGCTTTTTTATCAGAGATCCCTGGCGCAATGCCAATCAAAGGTGAGCGCCACATCAGCATGGAATCTATCTATGAATATGGCAGTCGTGTCGGAGTATGGCGAGTGCTTCGCTTGTTTGAGCAATATGATATTCCGTTGACCATATTCGCGGTAGCAATGGCGGTAGAACGTTACCCTGACGTCGCTAATGCAATGAAGGAAGCGGGTCATGAAATCTGCAGTCATGGCTATCGCTGGATTGATTACCAATATATGGATGAGTCGCAAGAACGTGACCACATGATCAAGGCGATTGAAATTATCAAGCAAGTGACGGGTGAACGCCCTTTGGGTTGGTATACAGGGCGAACGGGTCCAAACACCCGTCGACTGGTTGCCGAAGAGGGAGGCTTCCTTTACGACTCCGACGCTTATGACGACGACCTGCCATACTGGCACACCGAAGCCGGCAGGCCACAACTGGTTATTCCCTACACCTTAGATGTCAATGACATGCGATTTGCTACCGCACAAGGGTTTAATTCGGGCGAGCAATTCTATCAATATTTAAAAGATACGTTCGACACACTTTATGAGGAAGGAGCCACCGCACCCAAAATGATGTCCATCGGACTGCATTGCCGACTGATTGGTCGCCCGGGGCGCATTGCGTCTCTCAAGCGTTTTCTCAATTATGTAAAGCAGCACCAAGATGTTTGGTTGTGTCGACGTATCGATATTGCCAGGCATTGGCATGAACACCATCCCTATCAACCTAGCGAACAGTAAGGAGCAAACTAATGAGTCATTTTAAATCTTGCAAACCAACAGAGATGGCACGTGACGAGTTTGTTTCCTGCTTTGCGGATATTTATGAGCACAGTCCCTGGGTTGCTGAGTCGGTGTTTGATTCTGGTATCCATTCAGAGGATGACCAGATTGAAGTTTTACATCAGAAAATGGCACAAACTCTGTTAAGTGCTTCAAAAGAGCAGCAACTGGATTTGATTAATGCTCACCCAGACTTAGCCGGGCGAGCTGCGATAAACGGCGAACTCACAGCGGCATCGACCGCAGAGCAGGCTGGTGCAGGTATCGACCAGTGCTCTGAAGAGGAGTTTGCAAAATTCACCACCTATAACAACAGCTACAAAAGTCGCTTCAACTTTCCCTTTATCATGGCGGTAAAAGGGGCCAATCGTTACCAAATTCTTGAATCGTTCGAGATGCGATTAGGCAATGATAGTGAAACTGAGTTTGCTACAGCGATTAACGAAATCAATAAGATCGCGTTATTTCGCTTGAGAGATATGTAAGTCAAAGGAAAGGCAGCTATCTCTTATCACCTGTCTATAACGTTAAGCGCCCTCGGCCACAAGGTTCGTAATAAAGGGATAACGCAAAGTTCGACAGGTACTCATTTTATTATTTATTGGATTAATTGAACTGGATGACAGGAAATGTCTTTGAATATTGAACAATACATCAACCTTGCAGATGACAAACTGGGCGCACAGGCGCTCTACGCTACTGACGATTTCTTTGCAGATAAGAGTCGCTTACTTCGTCGTGAAGCTCCGGTATGGAAAGAGGACCTTTATGATGACAATGGTAAATGGATGGACGGCTGGGAAAGTCGTCGCAAGCGTGGGGAAGGTTATGATTACTGCGTTGTTAAACTCGGGCTGGCCGGTACCATTGCCGGAATAGACATCGATACGTCGTTTTTTACCGGAAACTTCCCCCCTTCAGCATCTATCGATGCGATTTACAGTCCGGACGCGGATCCAACGGACGCCACGGACTGGGAGGAAATACTTCCGTCACAAAGCCTGGAAGGTGATAAACATCATCTGTCTGAAATCAATAGTGATAAGGTCTACACCCATGTTCGACTCAATATCTACCCAGATGGTGGCGTGGCGCGGTTACGTGTTTATGGCAGTCCAAGTGTCGACTGGGATGCGATTGACGAACTGCAACAAGTCGATTTGGCCGCAGTTGAGAACGGCGGTCGAGCGTTAGCATGTAGTGATGAACACTATGGCAACAAATCCAATATTCTCGGTCCGGGTCGTGGTGAGAACATGGGGGATGGCTGGGAAACGGCACGTCGCAGAACACCGGGTAACGACTGGGTGATTGTTGCTCTCGGTCATGCAGGAAACGTTGGCAGAGTGGTGGTAGACACGGCGCACTTTAAGGGCAACTACCCGGACAGCTGCTCTATTCAGGCCGCTAATGTCAAAGGAGGCACTGATGATCAGGTGGCAACGCAGAGTCTGTTCTGGAAAGAGTTGCTTCCATCGCAAAAACTCAGTGCACACAATATCCATGAATTTGTGGCTGAAGTGAATGACATTGGGCCGGTTACTCATGTCCGGCTGAACATCTTCCCGGATGGTGGGATTAGTCGCTTGCGCCTGTTTGGCACGAAAGCGGACTAAACTTAACAGAGGGAATTTTTATGAGTACTGGTATACGTCGACTCACTATTGAACCGTTAACCAAACAGGCGTTTGACGCATTTGGCGATGTTATTGAGGTAGAAAATAGTGATTATTTCATGATCAACAACGGCTCAACGCGTCGCTACCACAAATTAGCGCAAGCGGATGTGGAGGATCAGGGTGGGCATGCCATTATGAGCATCTTTCAGGCTACGCCACTTGAGTATCCGTTAACGATATCGATGCTAGAGCGCCACCCACTAGGTTCTCAGGCGTTTATACCACTACTTGGTCAACCGTATCTTATCGTCGTAGCTCCTAAAGGAGACAATCCGTCATTAGCAGAGTGCAGAGCATTCTTAAGCAACGGTCGTCAAGGCGTCAATTATCACAAAGGGGTTTGGCACCATCCTGTCCTGGCGTTGGTCGATCAGGATCAATTCCTGATTGTAGACAGAGGCGGGGAAGGGCATAACTGTGATGAGGTGTTTTTTGAACATGACCTTGTACAGCTCGACCTGCAGGAGCTGCCAGAAGACTTCGGTAGGAACAAACAAGATAAAGAGAAGCAGCAAGCGAGTGTCTAAGCTGCTTACGAGGAGTGTGTTATGGATCCACACATGACAGAATGGCTGAATCTGGCTATTCGCTGGGTTCACATGATAGTAGGTATCGCATGGATTGGTGCGTCATTCTACTTCGTTTGGCTTGAAAATAACCTGAATCGTAGCAATCCAAGAGAGGGCCTTTCGGGGGATCTTTGGGCGATTCACGGTGGCGGTATTTATCATTTAGAGAAATACAAACTGGCTCCACCAAAAATGCCGGAAAATCTGCACTGGTTTAAGTGGGAAGCGTACTTTACCTGGATAACAGGTGTCCTGCTCCTTGGCGTAGTGTATTACCTTAATGCAGAAATCTATCTGGTTGCGCCAGGCTCTGGAATAGATTCGGCGACCGCAGTTATGATTGGCGTCGCTTCATTGATTTCCGGTTGGGTTATTTACAATTTACTGTGTAACTCGCCATTGGGAAAAACACCGTTACTATTGGGTATCGTGCTGTTTCTAGCCTTGGTTGCTGCCGCTTATGGTCTTACTCAGGTATTCAGTGGGCGCGGAGCCTACATCCATGTGGGTGCAATTATCGGCACCATCATGGTGGGTAATGTATTCTTTGTGATCATGCCCGCTCAGCGAAACCTGGTAAAAGCGATTGAGGAGAATGTTGAGCCTGATCCAAGCTTGCCCGCTAAAGGATTACTGCGTTCTCGACACAATAACTACCTGACGCTTCCGGTACTGTTCATTATGATCAGTAACCATTTTCCGAGCACCTACGGCTCAGAGTTCAACTGGTTGATTCTGGCAGGCTTGTCGGTGTTCAGTATCCTGGTTCGCCACTATTTTAATACTCGTCATGGTAGTCAAAAGTTTGCATGGACGATACCAGCTGCAGCGCTGGGGATGGTCACACTGGCGTTCGTGACATCACCGTACGCGAATAAGCCAGTGGCTCCAGTCGCCAACGTCAAATCAGTACAACATGGCGGTGAAGTAATGACTGAGGCACAGGTCGCGAATAGCGATGGTACCATTCCATTCTCGCAAATTAATCAGGTGATTCAGGAACGTTGCTCGGTGTGCCATTCTGCGACCCCGACACATGCCGCGTTCCAAACTGCGCCAGCGGGTGTCATTCTGGATACTCCAGAAGAGATCAAAGTGAATGTACCGAGAATAGTGGCACAAACCGTTACGACGAAAGTGATGCCATTGGGCAACCTGACTCAAATGACCGATGAAGAACGCGTTCTGATAGGTGAGTGGGTTGAGCAGGGCGCTCAGATCCAATAGCAAAAGTGATGAAACTAGAAGCCAGAGCATATGCTCTGGCTTTTCTATATCTGGTAATTCGCCTTAATACCGATGTCAAAGTGCAGAGGCATTTGCCATTTTTTGACAGAAAGAAACCCCATAACCAGTCCCACCACCAAAAGCAGAGCACTTAATACTAATAACTTGCTTAGCATCATACATAACACGGCAATAACCAGACAAACAGGAACCAGCTTCAACCCGGGAACCTTAAAACAGAACGACTCTTTAAGAGCGATGCCGGAAAACGTGATAAAGCTAAATCCGAGAGTAAGCCAGACAGGAGATAGCATGGAAGCAAGCAGGATGGATATCCAGCCACTCCAGGCAATGACCATTCGTATTTTTTTATCGTAGATATGAATATTCGCAGCGCAGAGCGCGGTTGCGATAAGCATACTCCAATAAGCCGGGAGCTCATAGGGTGAGCCCTTGCTACCAATAGCGATGGCCTCATAGGAGAGTGCTGCCAGAACCAGACTGGCGAGTGAAAACAATGAAATGCCAACACGGTAGAGGCACACACTCAGTTTATCAGTACGGTCCAGTTCTTCCTGGTATTCGGGGTTCGCCATGGTTAACCCTCATTCTTTATTTGTTGGTTAATAAAACACAACTGCTGATAAAGCGCTTGTGTTTTGGGCATCGACACACCCTGTTTATCGGCCATGTCGATGGCATTTTTGTACATATACTGAAGCTCAAGTTCGCGTTGATGGCGCCTGTCGAGCAGCATGCTTGTCAGGTACGGCTTCATTTTGGCTGTGTTGGTTAACATCGCATCGATGAGCGCGTCTTCTATCAGTGTATCCGTTGTCTGCGCAGCCTGCTGAACTTCACCCATAATGCTTCGGGATAATTCAACCAGTTCATTACAGTTCATCATTTGTTTGGTATCGGCGTTTAACACCGTGGATAAGCCGTTAAACGGGATGTTCCAAAGGAGCTTTTTCCAGCGCGCATCGATGATGTTGCGGTCGATTTCGACATCGACACCTGCCTGAAGCAGATCCTCGGCAAATTCATCCAGAGCAGTTGTCTGTTTTTCTCCATAGAGACCCATGGTAATGCGGCCATAATCGATATGATGAATGTGGCCTGGCCCGGTCTTGTTTGAGCAGATAAAGCACAGACCGCCCCCCACGTAGGGTAAATCGAAGTGTTGTGCAATTTCTTGTTCTGCTCCAATGCCATTTTGCAGCAGCATCACTAAAGAGTCTGGCTTGAGCAGTGGCTTAAGAAGGGTATCAAGCAGATGATTCTGGGTTGTTTTCAAAGCGATCAGAATTACATCGGCTTTTGGCATCTCGCTTGTGTCTGCGTAAGCGTTGAGTTGCTTTTTATCAATTGAATAGTCACCGTAATGGGAATCTACGGTTAAGCCGTGCTCGGTGACGTGCTGATAATCGCTGTTAAAAAGAAAGTGAACATCGTGGCCACCATGATGAAGGCGGGCTCCGTAATAGCCACCTATTGCGCCGGTTCCGATGACTGCGAAAACCTTTTCTGTCATTTATTGTCCCTATATCCAACTGGTCGTATTAATAATGTACAGGAAATTTTTCAGGATTGAAGTGCTACGCTTGAATGAGTGATGGCGGATAAGGAGCAGATGTGGCAAACCTAACCAGTTTTGTATTAGTGATACTCAGTGTCATTGTAGGAATGACACTGGCATCGCAGGCAGGGATCAATGCTCAATTACGCAGTGGGCTTAGTTCACCACTGCAGGCCGCGTTTATCTCATTTGTGATTGGAACCCTGGTTCTGGGTACTTTAGTCCTCATCGAAGGTAAGCCTTGGTTTCCATCCGGATCTATCAGGTCAATACCCTGGTGGGCATGGTTGGGTGGTTTTCTGGGGGCGTTTAATATTGCAATGTCGATATACCTGGCACCCATGCTAGGGGCTTTAGCTTTGGCGATCTCGATAGTGTGTGGCCAGGTGATTGCCTCGCTGTTTTTTGACCAGTATGGGTTGCTGGGATACCCAAAAATCGAACTGTCACCACAGAGGTTGGGTGGGGCAATATTGATTGTGATTGGGGTGATCCTCGTTGCTAATCACCCCAGTAAAGGCAGTTAAATGTAGCGGTTGGTTAGCTCACCAATCGCTTGTCTCGTTCTCCTTTGGCATCATAGGCGAGGTCGCCATAGATATAGGTTTCGCTCACGGCTCGGTCATCCCCAAGGCTCATTAACACGAACAATTTCTCTTCGAGGGTTCTGGCTTGATTCATTCTAAAGCGCATCAATTGAGTGGCATGCAGATCTAAAACCACAAAGTCTGCTTCTTTGCCAACCGCCAGATTACCGATCTTATCATCCAGATAGAGAGCTTTGGCTCCGCCAAGTGTGGCCAGATACAGTGACTTCAATGGATGCAGTTTCTTTTGCTGCAACTGCATTATTTTATAAGCTTCACTCATGGTCTGAAGAATGGAAAAGCTGGTTCCAGCTCCGACGTCGGTGCCCATACCTATGCGAATGCCTTTGTCTTCAAGCTTATTAAGTTTGAACAGACCTGAGCCCAAAAACAGGTTTGATGTAGGGCAGAAGGCGATGGCAGAGCCTGTATCCGCTAGCCGCTGACACTCACAGTCTGACAAATGGATGCCATGTGCAAACACAGAGCGTTCATGAAGCAGGCCATAATGGTCATAAACATCGAGATAGCTGTCGCGCTCAGGGAACAGTTCCAGAACCCATTCAATTTCCTTTTTATTCTCTGATAAGTGAGTGTGCATGTACACGTCAGGGTATTCCTCAAGAAGCTTGCCAACCGTTGCCAACTGCTCGGGCGTACTGGTTGGAGCGAAGCGGGGAGTGACCGCATAATGGAGTCGCCCACGATTGTGCCATTTCTCAATCAGTTCCTTTGACGCCTGATAGCCAGATTCTGGGGTGTCGGTGAGATAGTCCGGTGCATTGCGATCCATCAGAACTTTCCCGGCAATCATTCTAAGCTGTCGCCTTTCGGCTTCTTCAAAAAACACGTCGACTGATTCTTTATGCACCGTGCCAAATACCAACGCGGTGGTGGTTCCGTTGCTGGCAAGTTCGTCGAAAAATAGCTTGGCGACTTTCAGCGCGTACATTGGGTTTTTGAAGCGTCTCTCCTCTGGGAAAGTGTAGTTTTCCAGCCAATCAAGTAGCTGTTCGCCGTAGGAGGCGATCATGCCCGTCTGAGGGTAGTGGATATGGGTATCGATAAAGCCTGAGGTGATGAGTTTATCTTTGTAGGTTTTCACCTTTAATGACTTAGGTTGCCTGGCCAGTACGTCAGTGGCGGTGCCGATATCAATAATCAACCCGTTTTCGACGACGATCATACCATCTTCAAAATATTGGTATGAGTTGTCTAAACCGACATCTTTGGGGTCGGCAATACTGTGTAATATACTGGCGCGATAGGCCTTGCGTTGCGATGTCATGGTACTTCCTTTTCGCCAATCCCATCGTGAATTGGCGGCATTGATTCTGAGTCTTTGAGTAAGTTTTTAACTTACTTCATGCAATGATTGAGACGAATCCGAGCGCTTTTGCTCCACAGGGTTGCCCTGATAAACGGAAATCAACTCGCCGGCCACTGAAACAGCAATTTCTGCCGGATGCTTGCCAGTGACGGCACTGATGCCTATTGGACAAACCATGGTGTTGATTTGCTCTTGAGAATAGCCGCGTTGATACAAACGGTAGTCGAATTTTTTACGTTTAGTCAGTGAACCAATCATCCCAAAATACGCACTGTCATTACGATCAATAATAGCTTTTGACAGCTCGAAATCGAGTTGATGGTTGTGGGTCATGACCAAATAGTAACTGTTTGGTGGCATGTGCCTGACTTCGCCAACCGGGTCGTCTGAGACTAACTTTTTCACACCTTCCGGTATTGTCTCGGGAAATTCTGCTTCACGTTCATCAATCCAGGTCACTCTGAAAGGGAGTGTAGCAACAATATGCAGCAGTGCTTTTGCTACATGTCCTGCACCAAAGAGCACCAAATGCTTCTGCATGGTGCCAATGGGTTCAAAGCTGAGCGTGGCGACTCCGCCGCAACACTGACCGAGACGGGCGCCCAGATTAAAGCGTTCTACTTTCAATGCGCTTTCACCTGAAATTAGCATTTCCCGTGCCATCTTGGCGGCCACGTGCTCCAGATGTCCGCCACCTATCGTGGCGACGATCTTATCGCGCGTGACCAGCATTTTCGTGCCCGCATCACGTGGCACGGAGCCCCGGTCTTCTAATACAGTCACCATGACGCAGGGCTCGTGGTTTTCTTCAAGTTTTGCGAGTTCATGAATCCAGTTGTCCTTAAACATAGTGACCTCCTATTAGTGGGTTTCGGTGGTGGTGCCAGCAGACAGCGTGTTGCCTTGCATCACTTCCTGTACTGCCATCAGTACGCGCTCTGGCGTTGCAGGGGTATTCAACTTGGGAATGGCACCGTCAACGGCAACGTAGGAAATTGCGTCTTTGAGCGCGCTCCACACGGACATGCCAAGCATGAATGGAGGCTCACCCACTGCTTTGGAGTTGAACACTGTGTCTTCAGGGTTACTTCTGTTTTCAAGTAGATGTGTCCTGAAATCAATGGGCATATCCGCAACAGCCGGGATTTTGTAACTCGCCGGGCCATTGGTCATGAGTCGTCCCTGTTCATTCCAGACCAGTTCTTCTGTGGTCAGCCAGCCCACACCTTGCACAAACCCACCTTCGACCTGACCGATATCGATAGCCGGATTCAGTGATGCTCCTACATCGTGAAGAATGTCGACACGCAGGATCTTGTATTCACCTGTGAGTGTATCGATGACAACCTCTGAGCACGATGCGCCATAGGCAAAGTAATAGAACGGGCGACCACGTGCTTTTTCATGGTCATAGTAGATCTTCGGTGTGCGATAGAATCCTGTGCTCGAAAGGGAGATTTGGTTCATCCACGCTAACTGAGCAAAGTCTGCGAATGTCATGATTTTTTCACGAATTTGCACCATGCCATTTTTGAAGACCACTTCTTCCGGCGTGACACCGAAGTGCGAGGCAGCAAATTCAATCAGACGCTGCTTAATGGTGATTGCAGCGTTTTGTGCAGCCTTACCATTGAGGTCGGCGCCCGATGAGGCCGCAGTGGGCGAGGTGTTCGGCACTTTGTCGGTGTTCGTTGCGGTGATTTGGATACGGTCAACATCTACTTGGAACTCCTCTGCTACGATTTGAGCCACTTTGATATTCAGGCCCTGGCCCATTTCTGTACCACCATGGTTCAGATGAATACTGCCATCGGTGTAGATATGAATCAGTGCACCAGCCTGATTCAGGAAGGTTGCGGTAAACGAGATCCCGAACTTGACCGGTGTGATGGCTAACCCTTTCTTGAGAATAGGGTTGTTTGCATTGTACTCAGCGATGGCTTTTCGTCTTGCGTGATAATCACTGCTTCGCTCAAGCTGTTCCGTGATCTCTGGTAAGAAATTATCTTCGACGGTCTGATAGTAGTGAGTGACATTGCGCCCTTCATCGCCATAGTAGTTCGCTTTGCGGACTTCTAAAGGGTCTTTTTTAAGGTAACGAGCGATCTCATCCATAATGTGCTCAATGGTCATCATACCTTGTGGGCCACCAAACCCGCGAAAAGCGGTGTTCGAAGCGGTATTGGTTTTACAGCGGTGGCCTGTCACCGTTGCGTCTCCCAGATAATAGGCATTGTCTGAGTGGAACATCGCGCGGTCGACAATCGAGCTTGATAAATCGGGTGAGTAGCCACAATTCCCAGCGACGGTAATTTCTGCCCCTTGAATAACCCCATTGTCATCAAAGCCAATTTTGTACTGGTTATAGAATGGATGGCGCTTGCCAGTCATGGTCATATCTTCGTTTCGGAGCAGGCGCATTTTTGTGGGACGACCAGTTAAATGAGCGATCACCGCACACATACAGGCAGGCCCTGCTGCTTGTGTCTCTTTACCGCCAAATCCGCCACCCATACGGCGCATGTCCACAACCACTTTGTGCATCGCAATACCCAGTACCTCTGCGATCAGTTTTTGCACTTCGGTTGGGTTTTGAGTGGAAGTGTAGACGATCATGCCACCATCTTCAGTGGGCATGACACTGCTGACTTGAGTTTCGAGATAGAAGTGTTCCTGACCGCCTATTTCCAGTTCGCCTTCAATAACGTGTTTTGCACTCGCCAGTGCTTTTTCTGAGTCTCCACGCTTTTGCTGGTGGCTCTCAGTAACAAAATGTTGTTGCGCCAGCGCTTCCTTAACATCCAGAATCGAGGGTAGCGCTTCGTATTCGACGATAGCAGCGTGAGCAGCTTTGCGAGCGGTCTCCAGATCGTTTGCCGCAACAGCAATAATGGGCTGGCCGTAATACTCCACAACGCCGTCAGCCAATAGTGGATCGCCGGGCAATATGGCGCCAATGTCTAATTGTCCCGGGACGTCTTGAGAGGTGATAGCGATCGCCACGCCTTCAAAGTCATAACAGGGAGTCACATCCAGTTTGGTGATTCTGGCATGGGCCTGAGTGCTCAATAGCGTATAGACATGAAGCTGATTCGGGAATTCCAAACGGTCGTCAATATAGACGGCTTCACCCGTCACTTGTTTGGCAGCGCTGTCATGTTTAACACTCTTGCCCACACCAGTTTTCAAATCTTGCTTAACAATGGCAACCATCTCTTCGTGAGTCAGTTGCTGATGATTCACGTTAGACATATGACGTTACCCTCGTTTCAATCAGATTGTTGGTGTTATTGGTTTCGATGTAATAGCGTTTGAGCATATTCGCGGCGGTCAGCGTACGGTACTCCTGGCTGGCACGAAAATCGGACAAAGGTTCAAAGTCGTTTTTTAACGCTGCCATTGCCGTTTCAATCGTTGCTTCGTTCCAGGCTTCGCCGACCAGCGCCTGTTCACAGAGACTCGCTCGTTTGGGGATGGCTGCCATGCCGCCAAACGCGACACGTGCTGCCGTAATTTGTTGGTTTTCAATGGTTACCAAGAAGGCACCGCAGACCGCGGAAATGTCATCATCCAGACGTTTAGAGAGTTTGTAAGCTCGAAACACACCCTTGGAAGGTTTAGGGATGATGATTTTCTCGATAAATTCACTTTCTTGTTGCGCTGTCACTTTATAGCTAATGAAGTACTCTTCAATTGGCATCGTTCGAACCTTGTCTCCACAACGAAGCTGGATGCTGGCATCCAGAGCAATCAATAGTGGCGGCGTATCTCCGATAGGAGAGGCATTGGCAATGTTGCCACCAATTGTACCCTGATTGCGCACCTGCAATGAGGCAAAGCGATGAAGTAACTCACCAAAGTCGGGATAGTGTCTGGTTAACAACTGATAGGCATCGCTGATTGGCAGGTTGGCACCAATTTCCAACGCATGCTCAGTTTCTTCACACACTTTCATTTCCTCGACCAGATTCACACTGATCAGGGTCTCGATCTCTCGATGAAACTGCGTCACTTCCAATGCCAGATCCGTGCCACCGGCAACCAGTTTGGCCTGTGGATGCGCTTTGTAGAGTTTAGCCAGTTCGTTGATAGTCTTGGGGGAGAATGCGGTCAGATGCCCTTGGCGTAAGCTGGCGTCTTCGTCCTGAATCGATTCGAGCTTCTGAATGGTGTCACGCTCAAGCTCAGAAAACTGGTCGACAATGCGGTCTTCAGAGCACAGTGATAATGCCGAATCTACGATAGGGCGGTAACCAGTACAGCGACACAAGTTGCCCGCCAGAGATTCCATGACGTCCCCTTTGCTGGCATTGGGTTTGTTTTTTGTCAGAGCGAACATCGACATGATAAATCCAGGGGTGCAATAGCCACACTGAGACCCATGAAAGTCGACGATCGCCTGCTGTACCGGATGGAGCGAGCGATCCCGAGCTTGTAGATCTTCAACGGTGATGAGCTGTTTGCCATGCAATGCTGAGATAAAGGTCAAGCACGAGTTGACACTGCGATACTGAAGCTTGCCATCAACAAGCTCACCAAGTACCACAGTACATGCGCCACAGTCTCCAGAACCGCAGCCTTCTTTGGTTCCGGTTTTTTTAACATGAGTGCGTAAGTAATTGAGCACTGTCATGTTAGGGGAGACATTTGTTTCTTGTCTGATTTCTTGATTGAGTAAAAAAGTAATCAAGAGACCTCCTTGTCACTGTCTGATTCGTTAATTAATTTTCTGACCTTTGGGTCAATAATTGGCTAATTTGACCAAGAGGTCAACTAAAAATTTACATATCAGCAACATTTATAATTCAATAATAGAAGAAGAATTAGGGTGGTTACGGCTAACCTTATGAATTGTAGTAATATATTACGAAAATCAATCGCTTTTAGTGTTACAAAAAATCATCAATGATTATTTCGATGTGTCGAGGCGAACGTGACGGAAAATTCGATAATCAGCAGACAATGGCGCCCAGAGCAGGAGGAAGGGAGCCGAGTGTTAAGCGATGGTGGAGAGAAGGACCAGCCTGACTTTGGCTGGCCTTTGGTGGGTTAACTGGCCTTATTTTTTAACACGTTTGAGAACACGACGTGAAGGTCATTGGAGGCGGTGTTGCCATCCAGATTCAATTTAGAACGAATATGCTCCAGGTGTTCATTCATCAGCGCCAATGCCTGGGTCAGATCGCCATTCTCAATGGCGTTGAGCAGGTTGGTGTGCTCATCCTGAGAACAGTTTGAATGGCTGCCGGTCTCATACATGGCAATCAACAGAGAGGATTGTGAGACGATACTGCGTTGGAATGCCAGCAGTGGGGCGTTGTCTGCCATTTCGGCCAATTTGATATGAAACTCACCGGACAGTCGCAGGCCACTGCCGTAATCGTCCTGGGCAAAAGCGTTATTCTCTTCCTCGACCAGCTTTCGACACTCCGCGATTTGCGCTTTGGTTGCGTGCTGAACCGCCAGTTCGATAATCGCCAATTCAAGCACTTCTCGAGCCTTGAAAATCTGCTTTGCTTCTTCAACAGAGGGAGCGGATACAATGGCGCCGCGGTTAGGGCGGATGTCGACGACTTTCTCCAGGGATAGACGCAATAGAGCACGTCTGATAATGGTTCGGCTGACGCCAAAAATTTCGGCTAACGCTTCTTCATTAAGCTTTGTCGCAGGGGGCAGTCTTTGCTCCAGAATAGCATCAAAGATATGACAGTAAACGACGTCGTCCTGAGTTTGACCCGCGACTTTTGTTTTTACGTTTTTACTTACTGAGTTTTTCAGGCTTCCCATCTGATACAGCACTCTTATTGTTATGTGTCCTTATAAAACAATAATACTTCAGTTTGTATACAAATGGCCATACAAGCAGAAATTTGTGACCGAGTGGGCAGTATTACTGCTTACGCCTTTAAAATAGAGGGGGTATTTTCAATTGTGAATAGCGTACACACTTGGTTACATTCTCGTCTATTGCTTGCCTGAGAGTTTGGTGATTTACTGGCGATCCCTAAGCAACAGAGGTATTAACTCTAAATGGACGACCCCTTTAGTCGACTTTACACTTCACTTGGTTCCACTTTCTTGGAGCCACAATCATGTTAGAACTTTTCCTTCAGCCTGAAGCATGGGCTATTTTTGCCACACTATTTGCCCTAGAGATCGTACTCGGTGTTGATAACGTCGTGTTTATCTCCGTACTTTGTGAGCGCCTTCCACTACATCAACGCAAACTGGCTCGAAATCTAGGTATTGGTTTGGCCGTTATGGCTCGTATTGTCTTGGTATTTTCGATTACTTGGGTCATGTCGTTGACGCAACCTTTATTCGAATTCGCTGACATCGCCTTTACTGGACGAGACATGATTATGATCCTGGGTGGTGCGTTTTTGTTGGCTAAGAGCCTTAAGGAGCTTTGGAGTTGGCTGACTTATGATGAAGCAACGCATTCGACACGTGTGAGCGCGGGACTGGCTGTAGTGTTATTACAAATTGTCGCGGTGGATGCGGTGTTCTCTATGGACTCGGTCATTACGGCGGTTGGTTTAACAAGTGAAGTTCCAATCATGGTCGCTGCGATATTAGCGTCGGCGGTGGTAATGGTGTTGACGGCAGAGAAAATTAATAACCTTGTTACCCAGTACCCGGGCTTCAAAACCCTAGCGTTACTGTTCTTGGTGTTACTAGGTGGATTGTTGATGGCAGAAGGCTTCGCTATTCACATCAACAAAGGTTACGTCTACTTTGCAATGGCATTTGGTTTGATACTCGAGCTCTGTCATATCCAGTTAAAGCGAAAACAAACGTCAATTACGATCAAAAAAATTCGTCCGCACTCCATCAGTACGGCGACCCAACGGTCGTAACACCAGAAAAGGAGAGCATTTGCTCTCCTTTGTTATTTGTATTCTCTTCGATGAATGCATGTCATCCAGTTATCGAAATTAGCTCATGACGGCCGACGATGTATTGAGGTTAGATACCGAAATCGTAACCCTGGTATATATCGGACAGTGATTTGGGTTTACGGCTGCGCTTTGTTGGAGCTGAGTGATATTCACTCTTTATCGCATCGGCATGGGCTTGCGCAGATTTCGTGAATTCAGGGTTGGCCATCGCTTGTTTGCGAAGCTCATTGATGCGTTCGAGTCTTTCTTGCAACATAACTACACCTCATGAATTACTGTATGTATAAACAGTATAGGCGCGAGCTGTATAAATATCCAGTATTATTGCAGTGCTTGCTCTTTACATTTCTATTCGAAGACGGCAAGCGATCCTCTGATTTTTCTAGTGGGCAGAAGTGATTGATCATTTCCTCGAATTAGTGGCTCCGAGAAAAGAACAGTTTTCTGCGTAAGTGCACGTGAGTTTTGTGAGTCCCTTTACATATCGATAGCAGGCTTTGAAGGACTTTTAGCTGTTCTTTCAAGCCTCGAATTCAACGATAAGTTAAATAGCTTTTAGCTGTGTGAACGTTTGTATCAACTGATTTCTGAGACATTGAAGTTGTTAACGTGCTTCACTTATATTCGCGTTTCTGTATGAAGGTCGTTAAATCATTATTCAGAGTCAGCACTCTTCTTAAGGTACATAAAAATGATAAATAGAACATACACTACAACTGGCGACTCAAAGTACGCCCAATCTGAAGTGCCTCCCGATGGTGTTCAACTTGAGGAAATCTCATGATTGAAATTCACTGGACTGTGGCACTGGCGATGAGTTTTTGCAGTTTACTGGGGCTTATCAAAATGTTTGGCAGGCGGGTAGACCGGTTTATGACCAGAACGGTGAACCAGATGCTCAAGATCATGCAAGGTTCAATGAAAGCATCTAACTATTCGCAGCAGCGAACCGAATCAGAGCTCTATCAGGTAGGTAGTCAGGAACGTAAGTATGAGTTTGGGGACTATATACGTCAACAAACCCAAAATAAGGATAAATCATAACCTATTAAGCTTGAGTTTCTTTGACTGGAGCTCGGGGTTAACCGAGCTCCAAATTTTATACAGTGACAGCCATGCTTCTCATCTTCTCATCTTCTCACCTTTTCACCTTTCTACTCTTTTCATTGGTCAAACGGTGGTTCATAAGCCGCTCTATGCCGTCGTGAGACGTAAAACATGCCTACTTAATGTGACTTATATCAAAGAAACTCACACCATAACTTGGTGAGAAACTGCGCAATTTAACATTTTATGTGCACTTGGTTGTATTTTGGTGGGTGATTACTCCTATTTGCTTTTTGTGATGGTAGTGGTGATAGAAGTGTGGAGAGTACGTGTTACAACGTTCTGATTTTTAGACGTAAATCGATATTGGAAACAGCATTGAAGGCTTTTTATAACAAAGAGTTTTCCCAAGCAGCCAATCATTACCAATGATGGTTGTTTATCTATTCATTTTATATGGGTAAAAATTGTTAAAATTTGTGACCGTTCTCAGTTGTATGTATAGTCTCGGCCCGCTAACAAAATGTATCTAAATGTTTCAGAGATACACGTTAAGGAGATTTACAACCATGATCACAAATGATGCCGTCATAATGGGCCTGTTGGCTGTTATTTTAGGTGGTGTATTTATCACTGAAAGCAGCAGCAATCCTTTCTGGAGAAAGTTCTATACCTTCATTCCAGGCCTGTTGTTGTGCTACTTCGTACCATCATTGCTTAATACCTGGGGCATTATTGATGTCACTAACTCAAACTTGTACTTTGTAGCGAGTCGCTATTTGTTACCGGGCGCTTTGGTACTGCTTATTGTCTCGGCCGATCTTAAGAAGGTATTTGGCTTAGGCTCGAAAGCCGTCATCATGTTTTTAACTGGTACGCTTGGGATCATCGTTGGAGGCCCGGCAGCACTCCTGATTATCGACTTTATTAATCCAGATTTGGTTAGCGGTGATGTGTGGCGCGGCCTGACGACCGTAGCCGGTTCCTGGATTGGCGGCGGTGCGAACCAGGCCGCAATGAAAGAAGTCTTTAATGTTGATGACCAGTTGTTCTCAGCCATGATCACTGTTGACGTTATCTGTGCCAACATCTGGATGGCGATTTTGCTGATCATGGCTGGTCGTCAAAGAGAAATGGACAACTGGCTGAAAGCGGACACGTCATCGATTGATGAACTCAAAGATACGGTCGCGCACTACGAAAAAGAAAACTCGCGTCCAATCACCACGACGGACATGATGAAAGTTGTGGCTATCGCGTTTGGTCTGACCGGCCTGGCTCACTTCTTTGCAGACAAAATTGCGCCGTGGATTGAAACCAATGCACCTGAGTTGGCTAAGTACAGCCTGACCTCTGGCTTCTTCTGGCTAATTGTTCTGGTGACCACGTTTGCGTTGATCGCGTCGACATTTAAATCAGCACGTACTCTAGAGCACGCCGGTGCTTCGAAAATTGGCTCTGCTTTCATCTATGTACTTGTCGCTACGATTGGTATGCAGATGGACGTGACCGCGATTCTGGATAATCCGGGTTACTTCTTTATCGGTATTACCTGGCTGACGATTCACGCGCTGCTGATGATCGGTGTAGCCAAGTTGATTCGTGCGCCACTGTTCTTTATGGCAGTGGGCAGTCAGGCTAACGTCGGCGGCGCAGCGTCTGCGCCAGTTGTCGCGGCGGCCTTCCACCCGGCACTGGCTCCGGTCGGTATCTTGATGGCAGTACTGGGTTACGCATTGGGTACGTATGGCGCTTACATTTGCGGAATCATCATGCAAACCGCAGCAGGCTGATACGCGATGATGTAACGCTGACAGGGAAAGGGTGACTCCTTTCCCTTTTTTTATGTCTGTGAACATGAACCGCTTGCCAAAGTTAAACGTTTGCGTCAATCTGGTGCATAGTTATTCAAATGCTATTTGTTCAAGTTTACGTTGTAGACATTTTTTAGGCAGGGAGCCGTATGAAACCGCAGATCAAACCCGCTAACCCCAATTTTTCGTCTGGGCCTTGTAGTAAGCGTCCGGGATATGATTTGACCCAACTTGACACCTCAACCCTTGGACGCAGCCATCGCTCGTCATTGGGCAAAGCAGTATTAGCTGAGTCGATCGAGAAGACCAAAGCCATTCTGGGTATTCCCGATGACTACCGAGTCGGTATTGTTCCGGGCTCCGATACCGGAGCGATGGAGATGGTGATGTGGTCGATGCTCGGTGCTCGTCCGGTCGATGTGTTCCACTGGGAGTCCTTTGGTTCAGGGTGGCTGACTGACATTGTGAAGCAACTTAAGCTGACAGAGACCAATAGCTACTTGGCTGAATACGGTGAGTTGCCGGACTTCACACTGGCGAATCCTGAGCACGATACCGTGTTTACCTGGAATGGCACGACATCAGGCGTTAAAGTGCCCAATGGTGATTGGATCAGTGATCAACGAGAAGGGATCACCATTTGTGATGCCACATCGGCGGTGTTTGCGATGCCGATGCCCTGGGAAAAGCTCGATGTCGTGACCTATAGCTGGCAGAAAGTGCTGGGTGGTGAGGGTGCGCACGGGGTCATTGTACTGAGTCCGAAAGCTGTCGAGCGTCTTGAGTCTTACACCCCATCCTGGCCGTTGCCTAAAATCTTCCGCATGACTAAGGGTGGTAAGCTCATTGAAGGTATCTTCAAAGGCGAGACCATTAACACGCCATCTATGTTGTGTGTGGTGGACTATATTGACGCGCTCGACTGGGTTGCCGGGCTGGGTGGCGTCGACGCTGCAATTGAAAAATCTCAGACTAACCTGTCGGTTCTGAGCAATTTTGTGGATGCCAGAGACTGGATTCAATTCTTAGCCAAAGAGCCCGAACAACGCTCGAATACCAGCGTGTGTTTGACGTTGGACGCGACTGCAGAACAAGTCAAAGCGATGATAAAGCTATTGGATGGTGAGGGTGTCGCTTACGATATTGGTGCGTACCGGGATGCACCTGCGGGGCTTAGGATATGGGCTGGTGCCACGGTAGAAGCCAGCGATCTCGAGGCCTTATTGCCCTGGTTAGATTGGGCTTACGCTGAAGTGACACTTTAATTACAAAGCACCTGCTTATCAGGTGCTTTGTTGTCTCTGGCACAACAGAAAAAACGCCAGCATTGGGACGAACAAGTGCGCTGATGAGTGGAAAAGGAATTTCAACTTACGGTGAAACTCATGATGAAAAAAATAAAAACCTACAATGCCATTGCAAACAAGGGACTGGATAAGTTTTCCAGAGAGCGTTACGAGGTCTCCAGTGAATTTAGTTCACCGGATGCGATACTGCTTCGTAGCCACAAACTGCACCAAGAGCCCATTGCTCCCAGTGTTAAAGCGATTGCACGCTGCGGCGCTGGTGTGAATAACATTCCTATCCAGCAGTGTACCGAAAATGGCATCGTGGTCTTTAATACGCCCGGAGCTAACGCGAATGCGGTAAAAGAACTGGTGCTGACCGGGTTGCTTCTTTCTGCCCGAGACGTTCTGGGTGGTGTCGCATACTCTCAAACGCTCTCTGATATCTCTGAAGCAGGGGTAATGGATAAGTTGCTAGAAAAGGAAAAGAAGCGCTTCTCTGGCTCAGAAATCAAGGGCAAAACACTGGGCGTGATCGGACTGGGTGCCATTGGCGCCTCGGTGGCGAATACAGCGATTGATCTCGGCATGGACGTGATTGGTTTTGACTCGGCACTCAGTGTTGAGGCAGCGTGGCGTCTGTCGAGTCGAATTCAGCGTGCCGAGAACCTTCAGTCTTTGATTGCACGCTGTGACTTTGTCACCGTGCATGTGCCCGCGCTGGAATCGACCATTGGTCTGATCAGCAGTGAGTTGTTGGCACTCGCAAAGCCAGGTCAGGTATTGCTGAATTTTGCTCGCAAAGAAATTGTCGACACCGATGCTGTGGTTACTGCCCTTGAGAACGGGCAGCTAAGACAGTATGTCACCGATTTTCCGACGCCTGCACTCATTGGAAGGGAAGGGGTGGTGCTGATGCCTCACATCGGTGCTTCGACTTCTGAAGCGGAAGAAAACTGCGCAGTGATGGGGGCAGAACAACTGATCGATTTTCTTGAAAATGGCAACATCACCAACTCAGTCAACTTTCCGAAGATACGTTTAGAACGGGCAGAAGGCTACCGAATTACTTTTGCCAATGACAATGTCCCTAAGGTCCTCGGGCACGTCCTTTCGTTGCTTGCGGATCTGAACATCAACGTACTGGATATGTTGAACAAGAGTCGTGATGAAGTGGCATACACCATTTTGGATATCGAACAGGAACCGACAGCGGAGCTGCTCTCGGCCATTAGTGGCGTAGAGCATGTGTTTAACGTTCGGGCGCTTTGATAAGAACCCTGTGTTCATGAGGATGAACACAGGGGATTTTCTGACAGCCAGTGTCCTGTTTTTATGACACTGCGGGTGAATTTTAGGCGACTCAGTTATTCAAATTTGATATGATTAGCGCATCAAAGGATTAATTATTTCTACGGATGGCAGACTAAAAGAAACAAAAGGTACTGCTATGCAAACGTATAATGTGGGTTCTCCTCTGGTTGGTCGCTCTGGCGCCCGCTACCACTCCTATTTTCCTCAGTCATCGCCGGCAACTCTGGCCAGCTCAATGTCAGGCATTCAAAGCGGTGATCCGCTAGATGCCCACTGTATTGTGGTGTTTGATTCGATTAGTTCTGCACAGCAACGTCGAAAACTGGCTCAGTCTGTCTTGGTGTTATCCGAAACCTACCCGTTTTTGGATGTGTATTGCAGCGCAGCTATCGCTTCGATGTTTCATAGAAAGCCAGAACAAATTCATGTGCTGCAATCAGAAGGGCATGCTTCACACTGCGAGACAGCAGCACAGGTATTAAATGTGGTCGTCGGTCGCAATGCTATGGTTGTGGGCGATGAAAGTATTATTGATCTCTGTACCCAAGCTTGTGTGCTTGAGGGACTTAATGTGGTGTCTACATTGGCATTAGCGTCTGGTTCTGCTGATCAATTCACATTAAACGGATAAGTCGCCCCTTACTCTGTATCGCTCACAACGAGCGCCATGATTGTATTTTGAAGTAAGCCATCTATTCTTGAAGTAAGTAAAGACTTGTTTTTAATTAGGTGGTTATATCTCTAATTATGATACTCGCGCCTATCGGATCCTGCTGGTAGAGGATGATCGGGCCGTTCAGACCAAAATGCGCCTCGTGCTTGAAAAACGAGGCTACGATGTACTGGTCGCTTCTGATGGCTCCGAAGCACTCGACCTTCTCCAATCCCATATCGATATACAGTTTGTGCTCAGTGACTGGGTGATGCCAAAGCTTGATGGTGTCGGCCTGTGTGGGGCAGTTAAATCCCGCGATTTTGGACGCTACCTGTTTTTTGTGTTGCTTTCCTCTCAGGATGATCATGACTCGATAACACAAGGTATCAACGCTGGAGCTGACGATTTCATTGCCAAAAACACCCCCGTCGATGAACTGGAGGCACGCATTCGGGCCGGGTTCAGGACACTGTCACTTCACAATGAGCTGGTAGAGAAAAATACCGCGCTCAATCAGGCGTACACACAGCTACAACAAGACCTACTTAGTGCCAGAGAGCTGATGTGCCAATTGCTTCCTGTCAGAACCCAATATACCAATGCCGAGCTCACCTATGCTTACCAGCCTACGACAGAAATTGGCGGGGACATGTTAGGGTGCATTGAACTGGATCGCGATCATATTGCTTTCTATATACTGGATGTTTCGGGGCATGGAGTCCCTTCGGCACTGTTGTCTTTCTCGGTACACCAGACATTGAACAGTATCGACAGTGACAATGCGGTGGTTTACCAGCGTCAGGATAACGAGCGTCGACGCATTCGACCTTCACACGAGGTGCTGGCGTCGTTGAATGACATTTACTGCCAGAATGATGCCAGTGCGATGTATTTTTCCATGGTTTATGCGGTGCTCAATACGCGTAGTGGCTTACTGGACATTGCTTTTGCCGGTCATCCACCCATGGTTTGGTGTCAGTCGGGTCAGCAGCAGCTCGAATTGTTCGGCGACAGTGGTTATGTGGTAGGCATGTTTGATTTCGCGACGTACGAGTCAAAACAGATCCAACTGGAACCGGGTGACGAGTGTTGGCTTTATACCGATGGTGTTACCGAGGCCAGGGTAGAATCAGAGTTGTTTGGTGAGCTGAAGCTATGTGAAACGCTAAGTGCGCTGAAGCGAGAGCCTTTTTCTCAGCGCGCTGACAAAGTGATCGAGCAGGTTAAGCAATGGCAGCAAGGAGCGCATCTGGAGGACGATGTCAGTCTGTTGGGCGTTCGGTGGGGTAGCCACTTTCAAACGCAGGAGACAGGTACCATGACGCTATTAAGCGGCGAGAAGTATCAAAAGCAATTCGTCACTTCCCTGAATATGGCTCGGGCAATTTCCGAGGAGCTCAAGGCATTTTGGGAGGCGCAGTCAATCGAAGACTCTGTGGTAAGCGATCTGGAGTTGTGTGTGGTTGAGTTGGCGAACAACGTTTACGAACATGCCTACAGCGAAAAAGAGGGCCAGCCTGTGACGGTCTCCTGCTGGATTGACCATCGTAGTGTCATAATCAAAGTAGCCAATAAGGGCGAGGCGCTGGAAGCTGCTGAACTGGAGGCGTTATTAAAGCAGGATCTACCCGCGTTGGATTTGGACAACCCCATTGCCTGGGCGACGTCGGGTCGAGGCTTTTATATCCTCAATGCCTTGTTAGACAGTGTATCGGTTGAGCAGATTGATGACATGAACGTATTCACACTCATCAAACAACTCTGACACTAAGCGGCTTTGACACCAAACAGCTCTGAGTCCTGCATCTTGAGGTCACTTGAGTATAGTCATGTTTGGTCATCAACGGTTCCTTTCGCACGGCTGGCTCTATTTCTAAACTAGTGTACCAGGTAAGGAAAGCAAACGATTTGTAGCAATTGTGCGAACAAGCTCCCTGTTATCAAAATGATGGCTCTGAATACCTCAATCATGACGTCACTGCAAAACGCCAGTGCATATTTCGATTGTTATTTTGCAGTGTTTAGTTAAAATGCTACTTCGCTTTGGCTGGTGCATCCGTATTTGCATCAAAATAAGCAGATAACATAATGAAATCGTGGCAATTTTTTTCTAATGGAAATTGCTAACCAATAAAACATGTCTTGCTTGGTGTGCAAGACCACTGTAAATAGGATACTACATGCCTGTAATTACTCTTCCTGACGGTAGCCAACGTCAATTTGATAACCCTGTTTCTACAATGGATGTCGCTCTTTCAATCGGTCCTGGTCTTGCGAAAGCAACCATCGCTGGTCGTGTAGATGGCGAACGTGTAGATGCGTGTGATTTAATTGAAAATGATGCGAGCCTGGAAATCATCACGGCGAAAGACGAAGACGGTCTTGAAATTGTTCGCCACTCTTGTGCTCACTTACTTGGTCACGCAATTAAACAACTTTACCCAGACGTGAAAATGGCCATCGGTCCTACGATCGATAACGGCTTCTACTATGACGTTGATTTAGACCAGTCTCTTACTATGGAAGACGTGGAAAAAATCGAAAAACGCATGAAAGAGCTGGCAAAAACCAAGTATCAGGTTATCAAGAAAAAGGTTAGCTGGCAGGAAGCTCGCGACGCATTTGAAAGTCGCGGCGAAACTTACAAGATGGAAATCCTTGACGAGAACGTTTCTAAAGACGACCGTCCAGGCCTATACCATCATGAAGAATACATCGATATGTGTCGTGGCCCTCACGTGCCAAACATGAGCTTCTGTCAGCACTTCAAACTGCTGAACGTAGCGGGCGCATATTGGCGTGGTAACAGTGACAACAAGATGCTGCAACGTATCTACGGCACTGCTTTCCACGATAAAAAAGCATTAAAAGCACACCTGACTCGTTTAGAAGAAGCGGCGAAGCGTGACCACCGTAAGATCGGTAAGCAGCTGGATCTGTTCCACATGCAGCAAGAAGCACCGGGTATGGTGTTCTGGCACCACAATGGCTGGTCTGTATTCCGTGATCTTGAAGTGTTTGTGCGTGAAAAACTGACTGAGTACGATTACCAGGAAGTAAAAGGCCCTCTAATGATGGACCGTGTACTTTGGGAACGCTCTGGTCACTGGGACAAATACGCAGACGCGATGTTCACCACCTCTTCTGAGAACCGTGAATACGCTATCAAGCCAATGAACTGTCCTGGTCACGTTCAGATCTTTAACCAAGGTCTAAAGTCGTACCGCGACCTGCCTCTACGTATGGCCGAGTTTGGTTCATGTCACCGTAACGAGCCATCAGGTGCTCTGCACGGTATTATGCGTGTTCGTGGCTTTACTCAGGATGATGCTCACATCTTCTGTACTGAAAGCCAGATTCAAGACGAAGTGACTTCTTGTATCAAGATGGTATACGATACATACAACACGTTTGGTTTCACCAACATCGTTGTTAAGCTGTCGACTCGTCCTGAGAAGCGCGTAGGTAGTGATGAAATCTGGGACCGCTCTGAAGAAGCGCTGAAGCAATCTCTGGAAGCGATGGAAATTCCATACGAAATCCAAGAAGGTGAGGGTGCGTTCTACGGTCCTAAGATCGAATTTACTCTGTACGATTGTTTAGATCGTGCATGGCAATGTGGCACAGTTCAGCTAGACTTCAACCTACCGGGTCGTCTGGGTGCAACTTATGTGGATGAAAACAACGAACGTCAAGTTCCTGTTATGATTCACCGTGCTATCCTGGGTTCACTTGAACGTTTCATCGGTATTCTTATCGAAGAATATGCTGGTTTCTTCCCAACGTGGTTGTCACCAGAACAGGCTGTGATTATGAATATCACTGATAAACAGTCTGATTATGTTCAAGAAGTAACACAAAAACTGCAAAAAAGTGGAATTAGAGCCAAAGCGGACTTGAGAAATGAGAAGATTGGCTTTAAAATCCGCGAACATACTTTGAAGCGTATCCCGTACATGCTTGTTTGTGGCGACCAAGAAATGGAAGCTGGCGAAATCGCAGTACGTACACGCAAAGGTAAAGACCTCGGTAAATTTAAAGTGGATGACCTCATTGCATACATCCAAGCCGAGGTTTCTAGCCGTAAGCTCAATCTGGAGGAATAAGCTATTAAAGGCGGAAGACGTGGCCAACAACCGGCCAAACAAAACCAGCACCGTTTGAACGGTGAAATTCGTGGCGTTCGTGAAGTTCGTTTAACTGGCGCAGATGGTGAACCTGTTGGTATCGTATCGATTCAAGAAGCACTAGATGCCGCTGTAGAAGCTGGTATGGATCTCGTAGAGATCAGCCCTAACGCCGAGCCACCAGTTTGTCGTGTGATGGACTATGGTAAGTTCCTCTTCGAGAAGAGCAAAGCTGCGAAAGAGCAGAAGAAGAAGCAAAAGCAGATCCAGATTAAGGAAGTAAAATTCCGTCCTGGAACTGATATTGGAGACTATCAGGTAAAACTACGCAACCTGACGCGTTTCCTAGAAGACGGCAACAAAGTGAAGGTAACAATTCGCTTCCGTGGCCGTGAAATGGCTCACCAAGACATTGGTGTCGACGTTCTTAACCGTCTGAAAGAAGATACTGTAGATTTAGCTGTAGTAGAGTCTTTCCCGACTAAGATCGAAGGCCGTCAAATGATCATGGTATTGGCCCCTAAGAAGAAGTAATTAGCGGCTTTACAAGTAAGAAAACCTGGCCGTTCTCGGACTGGCCGGGTTTTGTTCGCCCTAATTACTATTGTTTAAACAACTCAACAATGCGGAGTTATTCATCATGCCTAAGATGAAAACCAACAAAGGTGCTGCTAAGCGTTTTAAGAAAACTGCTGGTGGTATTAAGTACAAGCACGCTACAAAACGTCACATTCTGACTAAGCGTACTACTAAGAACAAGCGTCAGCTTCGTCCAAATGCAATCCTTCCTAAGTGTGAAGTGGCTGCAGTTGTTCGTATGATGCCATACGCTTAATTCTTTTTAGTTTATCAATCGTTTAGTTTAGGAGAGACATAATGCCTCGCGTAAAACGTGGTGTACAAGCTCGTGCACGTCATAAGAAAGTTCTAAAACAAGCTAAAGGTTACTACGGTGCACGTTCACGTGTTTACCGCGTAGCTTTCCAAGCAGTTACTAAAGCTGGTCAATACGCTTACCGTGACCGTCGCAACAAGAAACGTCAATTCCGTCAACTGTGGATTGCACGTATCAACGCTGCATCTCGTCAAAATGGTCTATCTTACAGCCGTTTCATCAACGGTCTTAAGAAAGCATCTATCGAGATCGACCGTAAGATCCTTGCTGACATCGCGGTATTCGACAAAGCTGCATTCGCAGTTCTAGTTGAAAAAGCGAAAGCTGCTCTTTAATTAGCAGTTTAGGTCTATGCAAAAGGGGAGCGTAAGCTCTCCTTTTTTGTATCTAAAGAATATTGGAAAGTGGGCTTTTCACACCGTTTGCCCCCCGGTTAACCACATGCGTATAGATCTGAGTGGTCTTGAGATCGCAATGCCCCAGTTGCTCCTGTACTGTTCTTATGTCCGCGCCGCTTTCGAGCAGGTGGGTGGCGAACGAATGTCTGAGAGTATGACAACTTACGTTCTTATCTATCCCTGCCTTTAACACCGCTCGCTTCAGCGCTTTCTGCACACTCGACTCATGTATATGATGACGCCTGACAAGATTTGACACAGGATCGATCGCTAGTCGAATGGATGGAAACAAAAACTGCCAGTTGAGTTCTTTATTGGAGTTTGGATACTTCTTTTCAAGCGCGTTTGGCAACCAGACTCCCGAATAATCCGACTGCTTGATATCCTGTTGCCACACACGCATCACCACTGCTTGCTGAAGTTCTAAGGCCGGAAGTACCTCTCTAGCCAACGTGACGATGCGATTTTTGTTCCCCTTCGCCTGCCAAATTCGGAGTGCGCCATACTCAAAGTCAATGTCCTGATAGCGCAGCCTTAAACATTCCAGCAGACGCAGACCTGACCCATACATTATTTGAATCGGCAGTAGATAATCGGGCGGCATATGTTTGAACAAACGTGATACCTCCTTTGTCGTTAATACAACAGGCAACTTCTTACCTTTATGGGCTTTTTTAAACCGCATGTTGACCTCGATGGGAGCATTGAGAATGTGCTGGTATAAAAACGCCAGGGCACAAAGCGCCTGATTTTGAGAGCGCATCGCCAGATTTCGGGCAGTAACCAAATGAGAAAGGAACGCTTTGACCTCTTTAGTGCCCATCTCTCTGGGATGCTTCTTATCATGAAAAAGAATGTACTGAAGAACCCACGATAGATAGGCATCGATGGTGCGCTCTGAATAGTGCCTGGCACGCATAAAGTCACGAATGTAATTTAGAAAAGGAGATTTCATAAATCCCTCAAGAATACTGGTTGTTCATACAGTTATTTGAGTTTAGAGCGACTCGTCGGTTTTAGACGGAAAAATTCCGTTTTTTGTGATAAGCAACAAATTTAATACAACTTAATCGACTGATTTTCATAGAGTAATACTCTATGATGATCAGATTCTATAAAAATTAGAAGGCGGTAGCGTGGGTGGAAGTCGGGAAAGATTCCGTCTATAAAGCGTTAGAAAGGTTGCTGGAACATAAGGGAAATTGTGGTTGTTAGTTCGGGGTTCGCTGAAGAGATTGGGAATTCACCTACCATCAAGCCCATTTTAGCCACTGTTTCTTCTTTGGTGTTTTCGCCATTCAGTTTGAACGCAAGGGTAATATGCCAATGTCCCAGGTGCGTCCAACTGTTTCTTTGGGTGGCAATTACCTTCACCGAGTGTTAGATGGGTGGCTTGTTCTCGCAAACCTCAAGTACAACTCATGCTGAAGCCGCACTCTTTTTGAATGGATCGCGCAGCAACCCGAACGTTTTGGTTTTATCTGTGGTATCGGTTTGTCGGTGCGGTGAGTGGGCCGTTCACGGTAAGTGAGTTTCTAACAAGTTACTCAAACGGACGCCATACGTCCGGCACTTTTGGTTTGAAGTTATGTGCGCTTGGCTGGTTAGTCGTAAGCGCCGCTTAGTAAAGCGTTATGTGTGCAGGGATATCGCATGAAAGTTAACGGGTTACAATACTATTGGCTAGTCGCTAGCGGTTTAATACTTTATATTGCTCTTGTAGTAATTGGCATCGTATGTGGTGAACACGAAGTATCGACTAGCAATTTAATGCTGTCCATTTATTTAGTCGCTTGGCTTCCAGCTGCAATTTGCTATTACACTGTTATTTTAGAAATGTGGTCAGTTTTTCGTTTTAAGTTAATTTTGGTGGCTATCACTCTACTGACAATAGCATTTAGTATCAGTAATACTTTCTTGCTACTAATTGCTTTAGCACCCCATATTTATTGGCTGTGGCGCATCAATGGCATAAACGAAGAGCACACATAACAAGGCGCTCAAGACGGATTCGTGAACGTTGGCTGAACTCGCTTCGCTCAAACATAGCCAACATTCACTGACCGCTTAGCTTAGCGTTATGCCTCAAGGAGGAAAAATGGTGCAAGGATACAGAATCAGCACAGATAAAAAATACCTCGATTTTGAGGTGATTTATGATTTTATTTCAGGAAGTTATTGGGCGTCTGGAATACCAAAGCACACCTTAGAAAAAGCCATTTCAAATTCCTTTTGCTTTGGTGTCTATGACAGTCATGATTCTCAAGTAGGCTTTGCTCGCCTGATAACAGATAAAGCGACGTTTGCTTACCTTGCTGATGTCTTCATATTAGAAAATCACCGAGGCAAGGGGCTGAGTAAGTGGCTCGTTGAAAGCATAGTGTCTCATCCGGATCTTCAAGGTTTAAGGCGTGTAGTATTAGCAACAAGAGATGCGCATGATTTGTACGCGCAATACGGTTTCCAACCTATTGAAAATCCAGAGATGCTAATGCAAATTTGGCATCCAGATGTTTACTGTAAGTCAGAGGCATAACAAACAATTTAAGAGGGATTCCCAACGCTTGGCATTTTTGTTTCTACTTCAATTTTAGTGGTTACGGTGCAGTGCTTTAGGTTGGGTGGTAGCGTTGCTCACCCCTTAATTGGGCGTTATGCGTCAGTACGGAATTAGCGTACAAACGTTTCTCTACTTCATGATATTCTAACGCGAGATCACCCACATATAGGAGCCGAGTCATGGTAAATCGTGGTGCGTTAATGTTGAGATATTCGCAGGTAGCCGTTGATTGGTTAAACAAAGTTGATCCTGTACCAACTTCTGAGCTGACGGTTGAATCTGTAAATGAAGAGCGTACAGTTTACTTAGTAAGCAATGAAGTAGCGGACTCACCAGATAGCGTCATGGCTTGGGTTAAGCTTAACCATCTGGTGCTATTTGAGGGTGAATTATTTCAATGGTATGTGGATGAGTCGTTATGGCCAAAAAAGCGAAATTGGGCTTTGTTCCAAGAGTGGTTCACTATTGAATGTCATTCAGTTGTTGAAGATACAATGATAGGGCACCCAATCATCGATGATGACGCATAACAAATTGTTCAAGCAGACAGCTAACCGTCGGCGATTTTGGTTTGAATTGAGTTTAGTGATTACGGTGGCTTTGTTTGGGTGCAGTGGTAGTTAGCTGCTGCTTAACAAGGCGTTATGTGCACTAGTGCTTAAGTAAACCTGATTTATATCAACGGGTATATCTATAAGTCAGATATTCTAAGTTTTTTGGTTATTAGGATCGAATGCTTATGAGACAGGTTGGGTATGTTGTTTTACTGTTAGCTAGCTTATTTACGACAGTCGTATATGCCGAGAAAAATATGTCATGCACAGATGTAGGGATAACAGCTAGTAATATGTATCTAGCCTATTGGAAAGGGGAGCAGATACACCATATCGTTGAAGATAACCTTTCGGGTAAGTCGTTTCGAGACAAAGAAATAGTGCACCTTATTGGTGGTGTATTAGAGAGGTTAGACCCTGATATTCCAAAATCCGAGTTGAGAGCCCAGCGTAACTCACTTAAAAACACACTGAAAAGATATTGTTTAAATGGGGAGTTTGACTAGATACACATAACAAACAATTCAAGCTGATTCGCAACGCTCGGCACTTTCAGTTTCAATTAGTTTGGTGATTACGGTGAAGTGTTTCAGTGCGGTGGAAGCGTTGCTCACAACTTAATTGGGCGTTAGGCTCTACCGTTTTGATGTTACAGTTCCGGATGTGGCTAACATTTAGTAGCAGAGCATTTATCCTAGTATTTTTAGATAACTAGGGTGTAGTAATGAATACGGATTTTATAATAAAAGCAATTGAGAAAAATTTTTTCGCTGGTCATATGGAATTGAGCGAGGAAAAGCTTAAAGAGCTAAATGCTAAGTGGGTGATCGCAGATACAAAGCCAGGTTATCCTTGTCGGGTATCTTTAAAGGAAGCAGAGGTTGGCGAACGAGTATTATTAGTTCCTTTCAAGTATCATGATGTACTCTCACCTTATCAAGCATTGGGTCCAATCTTCGTTCGAGAAAAAGCGGCAATGGCTGAGTTGGAAGTAAATGAAATTCCGGAAATACTGACAGAGAGGTTGTTGTCCGTAAGGGCTTATAATAAAGATAATTGTATGATCCATGGAGAAACAATAAAGGGAGCAGAACTGGAGCGTTGCGTACGTCAACAGTTTTTAAATGGTGAGGTTATATACTTGCAAGTTCATAATGCAAATCCCGGTTGTTTCAATTGTAGTGTATACCGAGCCTAACAAGGCACTCAAACTGACCTCCAACATGTGGCATTTTTGCTTCGCAAAAGTATAGCCACATGTTTCCGGCAGCTTAGTGCAGCGTTAGCTGCAATGAACAAATAATGGAGAACAATATATGAATTTAGAAGTACTAGGTTTCTTGCTTGATAACGAAAGCTACATTGAAGACATGGCAAACAAAGCTGGTGTTGATTCTAATGCAAGCATTGGCATAGCTAAATTGCTGCAAGGAAATGCTGGCGATCTCGCTATTCTAAAAGGGAAACAACTTTATCATTACGAAAATGTTATTAAACCGCTTTTGGAAGACGTCCAGTGTGAAGGACCCATTGGCATGATCGAAGATGAAGAAGGTAACTGGGATACTAGTTGTGTGAACGGGGGCGTTGTTGACGATGAGTCACTTTATCAAAGTTATTTAGAAGAGGATTTTAAGTGTCAAATCTGTCGTCATGATGTGGAGAACATGCGATAGCAGCTAACAAATTGCTCAAGCAGACAGCTAACAGTTGGCGATTTTTGTTTGGTTGGGGTCAGTGATTACGTGGCTTGGATTAGGTGTTGTGGTCGTTAGCTGCAACTTAGCAAGGCGTTATGTGTAAAGCAGGTTGTATCTGCTATTTTATCCCCTAAAGGAAGTATTGATTTGAAAAAGTATATGGTTGTTGAGAAATTCAAACCTGGTTGTATCGAAGCTAATTATGAAAGATATAATACCCAAGGTCGTATGTTTCCAGATGGGTTGCATTATCTGAATTCTTGGGTAAACAAAGAACTTAATGTGTGTTATCAGCTAATGGAATCAAACAATATTGAGTTATTTTATGAATGGTTCAAAAAATGGGATGACTTCGTTGATTTTGAATTAGTGCCGCTCGATTAATTTACACATAACAAGGCAATAAAGCGGGAAAATTTACAGTTGGCTTTTTCTCACTTCGTTCGTTATTTTAGCCAACTACAAATTTCCCCTTATTGGGGCGTTATATTCACAGGAGATTTCATTGAATAAAAGTAAAGCAATGCATCACTGGTGATTTTTCCTATCCTTGGAGAAAGACTTTATCAATCTTCAGAATTACATTGAAATTGATGAGAAAAACTTCAACACGTTTTCACTTGAGTTAGCCAAGCTTTTGCAAACTGCATGTGCGGAGATAGAATCTGTGTTGAGGTTGCTGTGTAGGCAATTGGATAGTGAAAGCCCATTTGCAGACAGCGGGGATAAAAATGGTGAAATGAGAAAGTATAAGAAACTGATTAATCGTCACCTAAGTGATTTCTTTCAAGCTGAAGTTTCTTTGCCTCATTTAGAACAATCTATTAAACCATGGGAAAATTGGTCTAATACTACTCCTCCCGAATGGTGGAGTAGTTATAACTCAGTAAAGCACCATCGTCATTCAGAGTTTCATCAAGCTAACCTAGAGAATGTAATTTATGCGTTATCTGGCTTGATGCTGTGCAACTTGTACTTATATCGCAGGGTTGTAGATGAACCTTATACTACTCCTAATAAAATCCCAGAGTATTTTGATTGTGAGTACACAGCTCGACGAATGGCTTGTAGAGCTGACTTTGAATTACCAGGGTTCGAGGTAAAGTGAATATAACAAATTGTTCAACAGCGACTCAAAACGCGTGCCATTTTTGCTTCGCAAAGTATATGCCACGGTTTCGTGCAACTTAGCTTGGCGTTAGGCAAGTGGAGTTCATAATGAGAATTTCGATCTCAAAAAATCGTTCTAGCCTTGAAAGTGGCGATGGATATTTTGTCTTGAGTCGAGATGTGTTCTTTGACCACGTAGATATTGAAGATTTTGAGTGTAGAAAATCAAGCATGATTGAGCCTGCATATCACCAGAATTGGTTTGAGGCCGAGACTATGTTTCTGCCACCCATTATGTACTTCAAAGATGGAAAAATTAGGTTTATTAATGGGCGTCACCGGACAGCGTTGTTGTTTGACTACTTGACAGAAATTCCGGTTGTTTTCTTGTCTGCGGACGCAAGCCGTTTCGCTTCAACAATGGAAATTGAACGTACGCAAATGTTATTGGATAGACTACTCACCCCTCTAGACGTGCATAAATACTTTGATTTTCCAACTTTGCCAATCGTAGATTTTAGTTAACTGGGTGCCACGAAAACTCGCCTAACAAATAGTTCAAGCAGACTGCTAACGTTTGGCGATTTTGGTTTGGTTAAGTTTAGTGATTGGCAGCAAGTTAAGCGGGCGTTATGCAAAATTGATGCTGTACATGCATACAGTGCGTGCTATTATCTTGTTAAGCAAACTGTGTTTATAAAAAGGGACCAAGATGATTGAAGGAAGCTGTTGTTGTAATTCGGTTCAATTCGAATTAACCGAAAAGCCAAGTATGATGGGAATGTGTCATTGTAGTCGTTGTCGTAAAGTTGGTGCGAGTTCATTAGTTTTTGTTGAGTCTGATAAGTTTAAGATAACTGCAGGTCGAGATAAAATAGCTACGTTTAAAGCTCAACCGCCATATGAATACGACAGATGTTTTTGTTCAGTTTGTGGGACTTCTCTTGGCGAAGTTTTATCTGAAATGGATTCGTTTCCAATCAATGCCAATTGTTTAGATACTGATTTTGAAATAGAAAATCAATTTCATGAGTTTGTTTCTGAAAAGCCACATTGGCTCAAAATTGGAGACCGTGCAAAACAATTTCCTAAACATCCACACGAATAGCAGAAAATATGCATAACAAAGCGTTTAAGAGTGATTCCAAACGCTTGCTGGTTTCGCTTCGCTCAAGTATGGCAAGCGCTTGTCACCACTTAACGCGGCGTTATGCGCCAGAGGAGAAAAAATGAGTTACTACTCTCAAGACATCTTCTAGGTATTAACAAACCTAGGAGACAGAAATGTCCGATAAAAACAAAATTCGCGACCGAGATGAAAATGGTCGTATTAATAGAAAATATACGTGCAATCACAAAAGATTAAAGCTCGATTCAGCCCCTAAAGCGTGGGTCAATGTGTTTATGACACGCCCTAAGAGACGTATGGAACGAGAGTTATGCCGTCGTGTTGTGCATTCGCAAGGTATTGATGGTGAGCACGTGTTTCCTTTAGGTAATCATAAACCTCACTTTTATTATCTGTAAGGTAAGCGCATAACAAACTGTTCAAGAGTGATTCTGCACGCGTGCCATTTTTTACTATGCGTTGAATTTGGTGATGAAGGTGGTGTGCGGCAACATGGGTATTGTCTTGCTCACCCCTTAGCAGGGCGTTAGTTCCCAGAGGAATCGATCAATCCATAGGAAATTTTTGTTTCTGGTGGAGCACGCGCAAGATTCGGATAATGTCGCCTTCGATCCAATAGGAGACGATCATCGAAATCTCAGGAACTATAAGTAATCGCTCACGAATACCGTCTCGCTGCACACCCAAAAGTGGCTGCTCTAGCAAATTTTCTACTTTTGCTTCAATGAGGTTGTCAGTTTTCTCTGCCGCATCAGGGTTAAAGTCATAGAGAAACTCAAAGATCTTTTCTCGATCATTAAGTGACTCTTCCTCCCATAAAATCATTGCTTACCTCGATTACGGATTCTGGCTTTGCGCTCTTCCATTCGAGATTTAGCAGTTTGGTGCTCAACGAAAACGGATTTTCCTGAGTCAAACTTTTCAAATGCTAGGTTTACTTGTTCAGTTAGCCATGCATCGTGAGACAATGTTTTTCTTTGTTGTTCAGCGAGTTGCTCAGTCAGTTCACGGCAAGCGTCACTCAGAGTGCGACCTTGGCTCTCAGCCATTTGTTGAGCTAGACGTTTTGTTTCTTCATCAACACGAAATTGAATTCTAGTGTCCATGATGTATTCCTTTGTTGGTGTGTGTACAAATGTTAGCACTAGTCTTTGAGGTGGGCAACTAACAAGGCGTTAGCATTCTAAGAGGTCACTATGAAGTTAAGAGTATTTTGGGAGTGGCTTGTTGTTCTGGGAATGATGGCAACATTTGCTTCGCCATTGTTTGCATTTTTTGGTTGGGTAGCTTATGTCGACTATAGCAAGCAACAGTCTGGTGCAGAAAAGGAAGCAATCGTTCTTAAGGAAACTTACTCACACTGTATGGCAAGAACTGGTTGCCGTTATCGCTTTCTAGTTGAAATAGACGGTGCACAAACAGAATATGACTCAGTGAACCCATTGCCGCTGAATAAGCCGATACGGGTAATTATTCAGACCGATGGAAGCAGTAGCTATATTGCAGTAGGTACGAAAGACGATGCTTTTCTTAAGTACCACTGGGAGAATACTTGGAAAAAACATGTGTTCGTCAGTGCTCTTATTTTATTAATTTATTGGCCAATAAGAAGGTTTTTGGCCCGTAAGAAGAAAAAGAGTTTTAGGCTCTTTAAGTGAAACTTCAATACACTTAGCCAGAATGCTAACAAACGGTTCAAGTGGATTTATAACGCTCGGCGGTTTTGGCGTTAGTTTTGGCTTATATGATTACGGTGTTCAAATTAGGTTCGGTGGTGCGTCACTTACTACTTAACCGGGCGTTAGCTAGGTAAGAAATGGAGTATAAATGCTTGGTTTAGTTCGATTTGTATTGGTTGCGAACGTAATAGCAGCCGTAATAGTTGTTGGTCTTGAGATGTCTACAGGCTTCTTTGGACTTAAGTTCGTATCGGACTATGCATTTTTCATCGTAATGCTTTTATGGGGGACGACGGCCTTATTTTTCATGTACCCGCCTCTAGGTGGTATAGGGCAGTCTGACGACAAAGTTGATACGGTTACAGACTCAATGGTTGACCGTACCGTAGCGGACGAAATCGATGATGAGCGGTTCTCAGAAAACACCTCCTTTTGCATCAAACTACTCATCGCTGGCGTGCCTGCATTCTTGGTTTGTGTCCTAGCGAGCATCGCTACATAACATTAAATTTAAGTAGATTCGTAACGCGTGGCATTTTCGGTTTGAATCATCTTTATTGATTACGGCACAATGGTTCAGGTAGGTGGCAGCGTTGCTCACCACTTAATGCGGCGTTATGCCACAGGGCTTCGAAGGAGTATTTTAGTAATGAAATTAGTGACTAAGGATTTAACTCAAACGAAGCAGTGGCTATCTGAGCCTGAGCGAAAAGCAATCGTAGGGATCATAGAATCTAGTTTTTCGAACATCACACCTGATGCATATCTAGCAAAGTATTTCGATAGTTCGGATGCTTTTGAACGCAGGCTTAGGCTCTATTTCGACGAAGGCAAAGTAGTCGGTTACTGTTTACTTACGTTTAGTGATGAATCAACCATGACAGTAATTCGAGCCTCGGCGGGATTTATTCCCAAATATCGAAAGGGTGGCAATACTTTTCAATTTTCGCTATCTGAAAGCTTTAAATGTTGGCTGCGTAGGCCTTGGAAGAAAATCTATTATGCGGACACAATGCTCAGCCCAGCTATGTATCGTGCAATAGCAAAGAATACGGGCATTATTTGGCCTCACCCTCAACATCCTACGTCAGGAGAAATCTTTGACGTTTTCAACCCTAATGGTGAGTTGGGCTCAGGTGAGGCTGTACGTTGTTTGGTGCCAGTAAATCGAGTAAGTAATTACTCGGAAAGTGAGTTAAAGTCTTTTGAAACCAGTGATAAGTTAGAGATTCAGTATTACTGCAAGTTGAACCCAGATTTCAATAATGGAGTAGCTTTGTTTGTGATAATCCCTATAAGTTTTAGGCAGTTTGTAAAGACAGCGCTAAAGAAATTACGAGCTTAAAAAGTGGCGTAACAAAGCGTTTAAGATGCATTCCCAACGTTCGGCTTTTTCAGTTTGCTTTAGCTTAACTGTCTGCTGCACAATACTTTAAGTGCAGTGGCCTGCGTTGATCACCACTCAACGCGGCGTTATGCATTACTCTAGTTTCAAGCACAAGGAATAATGATGAGTGAATCAAAAGTAGTATTGGTCACTGGCGGTGGTCGAGGCATTGGCGCTGCGACGTCCAAGCTATTTGCGTCTAAAGGCTATTCGGTTTGTATCAATTACAAGTCCAACTCAGTAGCAGCGGTAACTTTAGCTCATGATATTACGTTAGCTGGTGGTAAATGTATTACTGTGCAAGCTGATGTCTCTGTTGAAACCGATGTATTAAGACTGTTTGAACGAATTGACGAAGAATTAGGTCCATTGTCGGTGCTCATCAATAATGCAGGTATTTTACGTCAACAGTCACGTCTAGAAGACATGACGGCAGAGAGAATCAATGCCATTTTATCTAACAACGTGACTAGCTATTTCCTTTGCTGTCGAGAGGCAGTTAAACGTATGTCTACCCGCAATGGCGGGAATGGAGGCGTTATCGTAAATGTGTCATCGGGTGCTTCTCGTTCGGGTTCGCCAAATGAGTATATCGATTATGCAGCGTCAAAAGGGGCGATTGATACTCTGACAAAAGGTTTATCTCTAGAAGTGGCTTCAGAAGGAATTAGGGTTAATTGTGTTCGCCCAGGGCTTATTCATACAGAAATGCATGCCGATGGGGGTGAGCCAGAAAGAGTGGAACGATTAAAAAGTATCATCCCTCTCCAGAGAGGTGGAGAACCGGAAGAGGTAGCAGAGGCTATCTATTGGCTTTCATCAGAAAAATCATCATTTTCGACAGGGAATTACTTAGATTTGTGCGGTGGCTTGTAATGCATAACAATTGCTTCAAGTGGATTCGTAATGCTCGGCGTTTTTGGCATCAACTCGGGCTTGTGCGTTTACGGTGGCCGGGTTTGAGTTTCGTGGCGTTAGCTGGCGCTTAATTCGGCGTTATGAAATACGAGGTCCATATGGCTACTTGTAGACGATATAGATGTATTGAGTGTGGGGTTGAGGGTGTAGTCGCTGGAGGGCAGAGTGCTTTGTTTGCTGGGCCAACTATGACTTATTGCTGCTTGCGTACGAATGAACTGGTCGATGTGCTAACTCCATACCTTACTCTCCCCGGTGATGCAGAAAAGTTTGAACTTTCATTAAAAAGAAGGAAGCTTAAGCCTTGGTCAGTTGGTGAGCCTTGCCCCAAATGTGGTGGAGAGATTGTAAATGCTCCTGAAGACGATGGGTCTTTTATGGAAGAATGTGCAGATTAGCGTCGGGCTATTGTCAGCAACTTAGGCAGGTGTTATGTGTATTCAATAGTAAAGGGTTCAGTATAGGTTATTCTGAACCCTTGTGGTTGAGAAAGGTGACTATAGAACAGCTAGAATCGTCTCGGCTTTACTGGCTTCAAATTGCTTAGGCTCCTCGACATTTAACTGTGTCACCACACCATTTTCGATAACCATTGCATATCGCTGTGAGCGAACTCCCCCGAATGTCGCCGTATCCATTTCTAGCCCTAAAGCTTTGGTAAAGCTCGCATCACCATCGGCCAACATCATAATTTCAGAGGCATTTTGTGCTTCTCCCCAAGCTTGCATTACAAAAGCATCGTTAACTGAAACGCACGCAATGATGTCGATACAAGTACATGACGACTTCTTCACCAAAGACTGTAAATTAGCTTATGGAATTGAATTCAATGACTCGACAGAGTTGGTTCTTGTAACGTTTGAGTTGGTGCACAAGTAATTTCTAACAAAAGCTTAAAGCGGACTCGTAACGCGTAGCATTTTCGGTTTGCGTTGAATTTAGTGTCTACGGCACAATGGTTTAGATTCGAGGTGGCGTTGCTCACTACTTATTTGGACGTTGGCTTTCTAGATGGAATAACTACAAACGATGAAAAAAATATATTTATTGATTCTTTGCCTAACCTTAACTGCCTGTGTATCAGTACCAATTTCGACAATTGCTAAAATGAGTACATTTGGCTGGGAAGACTTTCAATCTATTAACCCTGAAGAAGTACGAGTAAAAATTACAATTCCAGACGGTTTTGTACTTGATTCAGAAAAAAGCTGGTTTGGCGTCGATATCAACTCATCAGCTGGTGCTCACTACGGAGAGTTCAATTTGTCAGAGTTTGAGTTACCTTATTCAGAGGTAAAAAGTAGGTTCTTAACCAAAGAAAAAGTGACAATTTATAGTCTTAGGTTCGATAAAACTTCGCAAGCTGAGTTTAATGACCTGAAAGCTTTTTTGTCTAATCATCGAGCTGACGATATAGCAATTAGAGTTGTGCCAAAGCTTCAAAGCTACCCTGTAACAGCAGAAGATGTAGAAGTCTCGATTGATATACAGCTTTCGGCTACAGACGGATACTTTACACTTATTGATGAAGCTGAATTATCGTTAGATAAATTACTTCAGCAAAAAGAAAGCTAACAAGCGTTTAGGACACATTCGCAACGCTCGACATTCTTGGTTTGAATCAACTTTAGTGTCTACGGCACAATGGTTTAGGTCAGGTGGCGCGCTGTTCGCTACTTACAGCGGCGTTATGCACAGGGAGAGATTATGACAATTACGGGTGAATGTTTTTGTAGTGAAATCAAGTACAAAGTGGAAGGTGATCTCCATGATGCACGTTCTTGTCATTGTTCTAGATGCCGTAAAGCATTTAGTTCACAAGCTTCTGCCTACGCACTCGTTAAAGAGGGTGAGTTCGAGTGGGTTAGTGGCGAGGAGCTATTAACCTCTTATGTCGGTGAGCATGGTTTTGGGCTTCAGTTCTGCTCGAAATGTGGCTCGACGTTGGTTGGTGTATACAAAGGTGTGGTTCATGGTGTCACTTTAGGCTGCTTAAATGGCGATCCCGACATTCAGTTAAGTCGCCATGTTTATGTTGACTCTAAAGCGTCATGGGAGCTAATCGCTGATGGTGTACCTCAGTTCAAGGGTGCGCCTCCAGAAAATGCATAACAAGCAGATTTGTAACGCTCGGCATTTATGCTTCGATTGAGCTCAGAGTTTACGGTGGCTTTGCCAGGGTGTAGTGGCTGTTAGCTGCAACTTAGCGAGGTGTCAGCCCTTCGGTCGTACATTTGTGCTTAAATTGTAGGTGGAGTTTTCTCATGTTCATATTGAACATGATCAATGAAGGAAACAAAAAATGTATGAGCTAGGACAAGTATTGAAAATTCAATATAGAGGCTTTAAACACTACGGCATCTACGTTGGCAATAACACGGTCATTCATAACTCTAAAAAGTATCAGCGTGTTGAAGAAATAGATCTGACCTCTTTCGCAGACAACAAGAACATAGAAGTGAGTTCAATTAAAGCTGAAAATCCAACTTTAGCGGTTCAAACTGCGAGAAAGTACCTGGGTGTTCCGTATAGTTTATTTTCTGAAAACTGTGAGCACTTTGTGCGAGCAGCATGTGGCTTAGTCAAAGAGAGTACGCAGGTTCAGAAATACTTAATATCTGCTATTGGTATCGGAGTGTTATTAAAGTCGGACAATACTGTCGTAAAAGCTGCTGGAGGAGTTGCTGCACTGGCTTCGATGCTTACACCTACTGAGAAAAGTCCTGTCAAAAATGTAGCTGTTGCTGCATGCCTAGCTGCTGGTATTGCATTCTTGGCAGCAAAGTAGGGATAACAAATTGTTCAAGCAGACAGCTAACGTTTGGCAGTTTGGTTTGGTTGAGTTCTGTGATTATGGTGGCTTTGCTTAAGTGTTGTGTTCGTTAGCTGCAACTTAGAAAAGTGTTATGTGTTTTACATTACTAAGCTGAACTTATTAATGGGTTGATATTATGAATGCTTACTCAGAAAAAACACGCGAAAATAAAAAGGGCTCGCGTGCAAAAATGAAATCCCAAAGACAAGGCGGAGTAGATTCTTTTCAGTTTGTAGATAACCGCCCTGGCACTATTGCCCAGAGAAGGCTGAGTGAAGTGGCTAATAGCTTTCAGAGGGCAAAGCAGTTGGAACCTATCCAAAGAAACGACTTTGATAGAGGTCGAAAAACAACTGACATTGTCCAATGCGCTTTAGTTACTCAGCTAGCTACGCGCCAATCTTCTCCAGTGCAATTCCAAGGAAGTGTAGAGGATTTAAGAACTCTGATTTATCAGTGGAACCATCTTCCGGGAATTCAGGTTCTAGTGCAACCAACCGATTTTGTAGGTGGTACTTATAGAGTTCGATTCACTAGAAATAATGGTGCAATCAGCCTGGAACAAGCTGATACTTGGGTGCAGGCGGCTCTGGCTCATGCTCCTCACAATGAGCCTAGTTCGGATGAGTCTGAAGAAGATCAGGTTATAGTTGTCCAGGATATCAACGGGTTAATGACAGGTGGAGATTCAGTAGAACACCTAGGAAATGGCGTATATGATGTAGTTGTTAACGGGGTTCATCATAGAGCAACATTCCGAGATGGAATTTACCATTTAGGTTAACAGTGACGTATAAATTTCTTTTGGGTCGAAGTTTATACAACATCATAAGTGCGTCAATTAGGATGCTCGCAAGCTCGCACCTATTGCGTGAGCGTTATGGGGCAGAGGAATAAAATGAATTACTACTCACAAGACATCTTCTAGGTATCAACAAGCCTAGGAGACAGAGATGTCCGAAAAAAACAAGATTCGCGACCGAGATGTAAATGGTCGCATTAATAGAAAATATACGTGCAATCACAAAAGATTGAAGCTCGATTCAGCCCCTACAGCTTGGGTCAATGTGTTTATGACACGCCCTAAAAGACGTATGGAACGCGAGCTATGCCGTCGTGTTGTACGTTCGCAAGGTATTGATGGTGAGCACGTGTTTCCTTTGGGTAATCACAAGCCTCACAATTATTATCTGTAGGGTAAGTGTATAACAAGTGGTTTAATAGTGATTCGCTACGCGTGGCATTTTTACTATGTGTTGCGGTCAGTGTTTAAGGTGTTCTTGGGAGGCTTTTGTTTTGCGTTGCCCAGATTAACTGGGCGTTAAGTCTAAAACTAGAATATTGAGGGGAACAAAGGAAACGGATATGGAAATTCAACATATACCAAAAACATTTTGGCACGCTTTAAGTGTAGCTGTGTTGGTAGTGTCTAGCGGGCTTACCTACATAGCGTATAAGTCGAGTAGTGTATCTATTGAGTTGGCTAACGCAAAGATTAATTTATCGTCTGAAGTTGCTTCATCTACCATTGCATTGAAGAATGCGCTAGATAAGGCGAAAAAAGCAAAGGAAGAAGCTGAACAAAAGTATGCCGTATTAGTTCGCAAGCATGACTTAGTCAATGAGCAGTTAAGAAAATTGCAGGCAGAGGCACGAGTCAACAAGAATGTATCTGACGTACTGAAGGACTTTAAACTTGATTGTCCTGAATGTATCGAGCTAAAACCTTTACCTAAATCATTGGAATTAAATAATTTCGACGTGAATATCGAGGAAGTCCAAAAATCATTAGATAGGCTCGAAGAAATTAACCAGCAAATTCAACCAATTAAATGATGGTGCATATAATTTGCACTTAACAAATTGTTTTGGAAGACAGCTAACGTTTGGTAATTTGGTTGAGTTTTGCGTTTAAGTCGGTCAATTCAAGCTTGTTGGACGTTACTTGAATATATATACAAACTTTAGAGTAGGGATATTAATTTGACGGTATTGATTCTTTGTTTAATTGTAGCTTCTCTGCTTCCATATCTGGTCAAAATTCCATTAGCAGTAGCTATGGCCAAAGATGGTGGCTACGACAATCGTTACCCCAGAGAGCAGCAGTCTCGTTTACAGGGTTTCGGTGCTCGTTCATTAGCCTCACACCAGAATGCGTTCGAATCTTTGTTGGTATTCGCCATAGCGATTTTACTGGCCATAACCACGGGGACAACGAGCGAAAATGTACAAACATTAGCAATAATGCATATTGGCTTTCGAGTTCTTTATCATGCTCTCTATCTACTCAACATGAGTACATTACGTTCAGTGTCATGGTTTATTGCGATCGCTTGTTCGTTTGCAATTATGGGGCAATGTCTACCGCACTGGGCGTAGAGTCGCCATTTTTGTTTTGGTTGGGTGCAATGGTAGTCAGTTGCTTGTCACCAAATCGTTAGTATTACGAATAAAAGGGAGAGTTTTCGTGAATAATTTGCAGAAAGTTGCCGGCGTTTCAGCACTTTTTGAGGCGTTGATTTATATTGTTGCCTTTGTGTATTTTGGTGCTTTTTGGGCGTATCCCTCTGACGGTACTGCTTCAGAAAAAATGGCATATTTAGCAGAAAATCAATTTTCATTTTCAATGATTTATTTTCTGATATATGTAGGGTTTGGGGTTCTTTTAACCGTGCTTGTTGTTGGTTTATATGAAAAACTAAAATCAACAAACAGTCCATTTGTTAAGGTGGGGTCTGTCTTCGGCGTAGTTTGGGTTGTTCTGGTCATTGCAAGTGGTATGTTGGCAAATATTGGACTATCACATGCAATTAACCTGATGGATTTATCCACTGAGAAAGCGTTTGATATGTGGCAAATGATTTCAGTGATAATCGAAAGCCTTGGGGGAGGAAACGAGCTTGTAGGTGGACTTTGGGTGCTGTTGATTAGTCTGGCTGCTTTAAAAGCGAAAGAATTCCCACAAGGATTAAATTACCTTGGCCTAATTGTAGGAATTTCAGGTATCGCAACCATCTACCCCGCTGAAGTCCTTACCGAAATCTTTGGTGTCACCCAGATACTTTGGTTTGTATGGCTGGGTATCTCCATGTTAAGTCAAAGTGATGCCCGACAAGTCAACTCTGTTGCCAGATAACGCGTCGCCTGATTGAGGCATCACAAGCCAAAGTGCATTACAAAGGAAGTATAAACTTGGAAAATACGCAGAAGCAACAAGGGCCCGGATGCCTTGGGTTTGTCGTTGGTGGAATGTCCTTCATCCCCTTGATAGGGGTTCTGTTTGGGATCGTCGCGGTTATTTGGGGTTTCAAAGCAAAAAGTACAAAACTTAAAGTTATCGGCTTCGCAGGTATTGCTTTTACATTTATTTTATACGGCACTCTGGGATATTTTGGTTTTGTACAGAAAGGGGGAGTATATGACGATCTTCGCTCGCAGTTGGTAAAGGTTCAATTGACAAATTCAGTACAGGCAATAGAGCTGTACAAAGTTCAGCATGGCAGATATCCAGCATCGTTAGAAGTTTTACAAAAATCCCTACCTGAAGGCAGTTTAGTGTCACTGTACGATGCCGCGCAAATCAGTATTTCAGGAGAAAAATGGTATTTCTATACTGTCATCGACGAAAACCACTATCACATTCGCTCCTATGGTAGAGACGGCTTAATTGATACGGAAGATGATATCCTGCCGACACCGATAGAAAATATAGGACTCATTGCTCACTATCAAGTAGAACCAGCCTTATAACAAGTTGCTCGACTCGAAAGTGAACATGCGGGGTAACGATGTACGACACAGTAATATTTGATTATGGAAATACGCTCTGTGAAACAGGGTGTTTGGCGCAATCACTGCGTGAGGTGAGTGATTCAAGCAATGCGTTACAGATTGCCCTTAACAGCATAGGTAGTAGCACATTAAGTACCTAAATGGTGGGAGACAACGAACTCGCTGATATTCAAGGTGCAAAGGCAATTGGTATGGCTACATTATTGGTCACCGATCAACATGTGGTGAGTAACGTAGCGGAGTATGTGGTAATGCGGGATAACCTGCATGATGAAGTACTTCGCTTAACAAGGCACTAAATAGGTAAGCTTTACCTGGGTAAGTTAGGCTTATTTCGTTGATGCTGGTATTTACGGAGCGATGGTTGGGAAAGGGGCCGCGCTTTGTTACCATCAATTTTATGTAATATCTAAGGAGGCATGTTGAAATATTTACGTTTTATTTTGCCACTACTTCTGTTGGTGTTTGTTTTCGGAAAGGACTTTTATTCTAACTACAAAGCAGAGCAGAGACATCAGCAACTGAAGTCGGTTTTCCACGAACTGCTGTTTGACGGGGACCATCGAACCAATGTTAGAAGTGTTGTGTTAACAAATGAAGTGGTGAGTGTTGTTGTTAATATTCAAAATACGATTGTGACGGATGAGGTTAAATCCAAATTTAGCGCGAACGCTCATAATCAGATGCCAGAGAAGGTATGCAGTAGTATTGGACTTCGACAAATGATGCAAAATGGAACGCCAGTATCTATCGATGTTAAAGCCAATAGCAATGTATCAATAACCAACGTGCGCGTTACATGGGAAGATTGCACCTAGAAAATGACGCAAGCACACAGCTAACGGTTACTTAACAAGGTGATATATGGAACAAGTTATATACATAGTGGGCAGTTTCAGTAATCTCAGTAAAATGAACTCGGTGTATTCATCTTTTTTGAAATCTGGTATTTCGGCTTTGATTTCAGAGCCTAATCAGGGCAGCGGTGTGGATGGTTGCCTGGAACGTATTCGACGTTCGGATATTGTTTATGTTCTCAATTACGATGGTTATGTCGGCAAAAGTGTGGCTCTGGATATTGGTTATGCACTGGCATTAGAGAAACAAGTTTATTCACTCGAGCCAGTCGTTGATCCGAATGTTTCGCATCTAATTGCGGGCGTTGTGAGTCCCGAAGGGCTAATTAAGACGCTAAAAGAAGGTGGTACATCCCATCACATTGCGCAAGTAAACGCGTAGCGTTTGGTGGTCTTCTCAGAAGGGAAACTGGGCTGCAGCGCAGTCAGTCATTAGCAATACAGGAACAATTTGAGTATGGCAGGGATTAAAGATTTAGAAGAATTGCTCCGCTCTATGCGCCCAGAGTTGGCGGATGCGGAGTTTGTATTTTGCACGGTGAAAGGGGATGTCGCTGAGTACATTCTGCTTAATCCCATCGCGACATTTATCGAGTCAGAAGGTTTAACTCTGGTCCTAGAAAAGTCTGTCGCGGAAAAGGCGGGCCTGGATTTTGAGGGTTTATACCGAAAAATCACACTGACGGTTCACTCAAGTCTTGAAGCCGTTGGTCTGACCGCAGCCGTATCCACAAAGCTCGCATCAAAACAAATCAGTGCAAACGTCATAGCCGCGTATTATCACGACCATATTTTTGTACAAGCGAGCAGAGCAAATGACGCAATGGCAGCGTTAGAAGAATTCAGTGTTTAATCGCTGGATTCACTAGATAACAAATCAGGAAAAGTCATGTCGAAAGTTATCTTAAAAGGTTATATCGTGGTTCCGGAAGATGAACTGACAATAGTGATCCAAGAACTAGAAACCCATAAAAAACTGACGCTTCAGGAGCCGGGTTGTCTGCTGTTTAGCGTGACGCAGAGCCCAGATGAACCAACAAAATTTGATGTATATGAAGAGTTCGCAAATAGAGCTGCGTTTGAGAACCACCAACTGCGCGTGCGTGAATCAAAGTGGGGAGCGGTAACTCAGAACGTAGAAAGGTTCTACGAAATCATTACTAGAAAAGCTGCTCAATAACTCGAAATACCCTCTGGAGAAATTATGAGAAAGCTATCGGTCTTAACGTTAGGTGTCGAGTGTCTTGACGTCTCGGCACGGTTTTACGAAACGGTACTTGACCTCAAACGTACCGATTACCAATCGGACGACATTATCTTCTATCACCTGGATGGCGCGGAGTTAGCGCTATTTCCCAGGCAAGAGCTTGCAAAGGATATTGGAATACCGGATGTAGGGAAAGGCTTCTCCGGTATTACGTTGGCTCACAATGTAACCTCATCGCAGCAAGTCTTAGCGCTTCTCGATAAAGCCAGGGTAAGTGGTGGTCAAGTCATTAAAGAGGGGCAACCGGTATTTTGGGGCGGTTTTTCAGGTTACTTTGCCGATCCTGATGGTCATTTATGGGAAGTGGCTTGTGGTTCCAAAGAGTATCAACAAGAGATGGCACGCTCCTGATATTTCCATAAGCGTTACGTTAGTTAGTTTTTTTGAAAGATATACATTGTCGTATCACTGTCAGGTTGGTGACGCACGCGATTACAGTTAGCATCGTAAATAAAGGAATATCAATGGAACTCGTCCCCTTTGAGCCATCTCACTACTCGCTGTTAATAGACTGGATATCCTCGCCAGAGTTAAATTATCAGTGGGGTGGTCCAGCCTATACTTACCCACTCACCGAAGAGCAAATCTCTACCCATTGCTCTGATCCAGATACTTTTCCCTTCTTATTTCGTGTGCATGGTCAATATGCGGGTTTTATCGAATATCGAAAACTGGATCCGGTTACCTGCAGAATTTGTCGTGTGTTAGTGATTGATAGCTTTCAGGGGCAGGGACTGTCGAAATCGATGCTCAGGTTAGTGATGGAGAGAGCAAAGCAACAGACGAACTGTCACACGTTCAGCTTATGTGTTTTTGATCATAATGAAGCGGCAAAGGCGCTGTACAAATCACTGGGTTTTGAAACCGTATCGGTAGAAAAAAGGCCAGAGAAAATCTGTAATGAGTATTGGACCGCAGTGGAGATGGTAGCTCGAACATAAGTTGCTGATGAAATGTCGTGGCAAGAGGCGACATGGTGCGATCACTGATAGTCCAAAAAACCGAACTTATCTATGTGTTTATGGGGGAATGTTCAGAATGAGTCTATATAACAATGTGGTAAAGCTGTTGGATGAGCGCTGCGGTCACGACAAAGAAGTTATTATTGCACTTGCAACTATATCAGAACAGGTCAATGCGCTGGGCAACTCCACGCCATCGGTACGTATGGTTTGTTCTTATTATGAAGACGGTGTGTTTTATGTTTCGACCGATGCGACATCCAATAAGATGAAGCAAATTTCGAAAAATAACGCCGTTTCTATCGGCGGTTTAGATTGGTTTTGTTGCGAAGGCTATGCAGAAAGTCTGGGCTGGGTCAAAGAGAAGCGAAACGCGAATATCCGCGCAAAATTTCATCAAGTATTTGACTGGTTCGCTGACGTCGGTGATGAGGACAACCAAGACTCTATTATATTGCGCATCACGCCAACAAAAGGAACGGTTATTGAGCATGGGGAAAAAGGTGGCCCCAGGAAGTATGAAGTAGACTTTGTTAATCAGACCGTAAGCTAACGGATACACAATGAAAGTCTCTAATATCATACTGCTTATAGTAATGTCTCTTTCCTTACCTGTTCTGGCCCTTGATATTATTTTGGGCTTGTCGGGAGATACCGCTCATTATTATTGGATTGTTTCTGTAGGCTATGCATTGGTCATCCTGACATCAATTTTGAGCTTCTTCTGGGGAAGTGTTCGCTATGTCCCCTTATTCGGTGTTTTGTTGATGATAACGGGGTATGTATTAGACCACCAGTTTTGGAAAAAACATAATCTGGCACTCTGTTTAGAACTCAGGGCGAACCCTTCGTGTCTCGAAGATGATATAGGGTTTTCTTGCACCGACTTTTATGGTTCTGGATTTTCTACCAGTAATATCATCTGTAAAGATGCCGCCCATAAATAGAACATCAACTTTGGAGAAAATTAAATGTTTATTGCAGTATATGAGTTCGAAATTAAAGACGGTTGCGAAGACAGGTTTCGTAAGGCATGGCTTCAAGTCACCAAGTCTATTTATCAACATTGTGGCAGTTTTGGTTCTCGCCTTCACTATTCAGATAAACCCAATGTTTTGGTTGGTTATGCTCAGTGGCCATCTCGAGAGCAATGGGAAAAGGATAATAGGTTGACCGACGAATTGTATGAAGTGGCACGCAAAGAAATGGCAGAATGCTTAGTACAGTCGAAGACCGTGTATAAGCTGGACGTCAGTGATGATTATTTGCAGACGACATTGGCAGCGCAGCATTAAACACGCCCCGTTGGTAGCGATACGCTTTGTTCTATATTTTTATTGGTTGTTATAGAGCGCAGTCTGATTCTCAATATGGAACATGGAGGTATATCACTTTGGGTAAACAATTTTCGGCACTGACAGACAAACAGATAGAATTTATCGACAAGCAAAAAATCTATTTTGTGGCCACTGCGGCAGAAAATGGAACCGTGAATCTTTCTCCTAAAGGAGGTGATTCTCTTCGGGTTATCAATCCCAACGAGATTGCCTGGATGAACTTAACAGGTAGCGGTAACGAATCTGCTGCACATGTGATCCAAAATAGTCGTATGACGGTCATGTTCTGCGCATTTGACGGGTCTCCGCTTATCCTGAGAGCCTACGGCAATGCTCGAGTGTTACACACAAAAGATGAAGAATGGGACCGTTATACCGCTCTTTTTCCCAATAGTGTCGCTGCTCGTCAGATCTTTGTTTTGGATGTGAACATGGTTCAGGCATCGTGTGGCATGTCTGTCCCGTACTTTACTTATGAAGGCGATCGCGATGACTTAGAGCGCTGGTCTGAAAGACAAGGAACAGACGGTATTGAAAAATATTGGATGAGAAAGAACCAAAAAAGCCTTGATGGATTTGAGACTGAGATAATCCAAAGAGCGGGGTTAGAGAACGAGTGAACAATGGATTTGTCATTTACAGGCAGTACTCACCGGCAGAAGGCTCGTTAACAGTAAAAACGGCCCTTGGGGAATCGGGCCGTGAGGTTGGAGACACTAAGTTAGCGTTCAGGCGTTTCCAGCAGTTGAATAACGCTATCAACGGCGTTGTTTAAGGCCTGGTCGCTATCTAGCTTACCAGAGCTGGCCGGGCCTAGGGCGCTGGCATATAAAGCAAGCTGTTTATCGAACGGCAGATCCAATTGTGAATAAAGGTTTTGTCGAATCTCTGCGTGTTGTTCTGGGTCTTGATTAGCGAGGCTTACAAGCGTTTCATAAATCAGGGCTTTCATGTGTTATCCATTTTATTATCGTCTACGGGGGAGTGGGGATTGTATATGAACCTGAGTTGTGAATCTTATGCAACAATCACATAACAACATGTTTGCCAAAGTTTTAGGTTTACACGATTTTTTAGTCAGGCGATTTGTTTTTGAAGTCTGCTGAAATCACGTTTTCTTTGCCCGCCCCCCATTGAGCGGGCAGAAATCAAGCACTTGGGTTGACCGTTTAAATGTTAATCACTATAAATGTTAGTCACTATGGTGTTAATTTTGGGGTTTTCATATGCAGTTTGTCTCCCGAGATCTAGATGTGTTTCGATTCGAGTTCGATTTAGTATCGGCTTCTAAAGAGCTGGCGAATAATTTCGAATGCTCTGTATTACAAGATATTAGAGAAAGTGGCGCAAATGATCGGGAGTACCTTCGTTGGGTTATGGTAGCCACTGATAAAGACAAACCTATCGGCTACTGTTATTTCAGGCACCACATACAAAACTCGCACACTTACATTGGTCACATCTATGTTGATGACACATTACGAGGGCAGGGGATAGCGTTAAAACTTTTGAACATGAGTCTCGACTTCATATTTAGCGTGCTGCCAAATGTCGTGAAGATATCTTTTCGGAGTGAAGAACATAATGAAAGTCGTTTGGTCAGGCAGTTTTTGCATCGCGCGTCACAGCAAAAAAAACGAGATAAATACTTTAGTATTGAAGCCTTTGTGAACGATAGGTGCATCGAGTTAGACACATAAGATGCATCATCAGAGAAGGTCGTCATGTACTCAGTGCTTCGAGGGATTAAGCCCGAAAGGAGAGATTAATGTTCACCCAAGTTCGTTCGCGCATCACTGGTAAACAAGTAATAGGCTTATTTATTCTTACGAACCTTGTCTATGGTGTAATGCTTAGCTTTAGCATTCCTATGTTAATGTCTTACTCTTCGGGACTGCCGATATTCGATATGTCGCCCATGGGTTACAGTTTCGCTGAGGCTGCAGAACTGCTGTTTGCTCTTGGGAGCGATGGACGAGAGTTTTACATGACGCAACTGGCGTTAGATACACTGTATCCCTTCCTGTTTGGTCTTTGTTATTTTGTGTTACTTCAGTGGGTGATCAAAAAGGGCAACGTGAGCGGAGTTCAATGGCAGTGGCTGTCGCTATTTCCTATTGTTGCAGCGCTATTTGATTATTTAGAAAATATCTGTATCTATCTTATGCTGTCATCCTTTCCTGAGTTATCGACAACTCTGGTCTCTATATCATCAGCGTTCACTATTACGAAAAGTGCTCTGACAACGGTTTACTGGCTGGGATTGGTGATTCTAATCACCATGATAGCCATACAAAAGTACCGACACCGAGCAGCATAAACGGCACAAGTGAAGTGGGTCGCGACAATTGACTTAACTGAGTTGCAACGAAAACATGAAAGTGCGTTTGTTCATTCTGGTACACTACCTGCCTAAAAGGTAAAGACCGAAGGTACACAATGAGCCAAGAGCAACCAAACAACCCGCTGCACGGGTTAACCCTTGAAAAGATCCTCGTCCGTTTACAAGAACACTATGGATGGAAAGGACTCGACGCAGAGATTCAGATCAACTGCTTTTACAATAATCCATCCATTAAGTCATCGTTGAAGTTTTTACGCCGTACTCAATGGGCAAGAGATAAGGTTGAGGCTCTATATATCGAGACTTTTTGCAAATAAGTACCAGTGAGTGTCGACTGAGCGGTAATCAAGGAGAAATCAATGAAAGTTGAACTAAATTCCGAACTGGTTTGTCCTGAGTGCGGCCATAAATGTATTGAAGAGATGCCAACAAATGCGTGTATTTATTTTTACCAATGTTTGAATTGCGGCGCGTTATTGAAACCTTTACCAGGCGACTGCTGCGTCTTCTGCTCCTACGGTAGTGTCCCGTGTCCTCCAATTCAAACACAAAGTAAGTGTTGTCGGTAAAAGAAGCCTCTCTAGTGAGGCTTTCTGGTTCCAGAACCCGCCGTTAGATCTCAAAGGTATCTAACACTGCAAGGCACTTAGCGACTACTTCTCGACCATTACCGCTTAGGTGCGCGGTCACGATCGCTCCCTCTTTCATGAGGCAAATTGCATCAACAAGCGCATGGTTCTCGGTGCTCAAATGGGCATTGATGAGGTGGCGAACCTGTTGCTTATGGTAGTGACAGAAACGAAATATCTCACTTTCCAGATCGCTAAATTCCGCCGACGTATTAATAAAAAAGCAGCCCCTGAATGAGCCGAGATCCGGTTCTTCGTTTTCAAACCAGCTTTCAAGCGCGCCAAATAAACGGCGTATCGTTTCTTGATCAGATGTGCTTCCTGACAGCTTTCCTTCCAGCCAGTGTACAAAGGCGTCGTGTCTTTGCTGCAGTGCGGCAAAAATTAATTCATCCTTACTTTTAAAGTGCTTGTACAGCGTCCGCTTTGCGACGCCGGAGCTACTGAGCACTTCATTTATCCCAATCGAATTAATCCCATTTTGATAAAAAAGCTCTAAGGCTGTGTCTATCAGCAATTGACGTTTTTGGCTCATCTCGGCCTCCTTTAAAAACTATGTTGACAAAAGTAGACCGTTTTGTCTACCTTAAAATAAGTAGACAGAATGGTCTACTTATTTGGGAGATTGAAATGAATAATTGGATTTTATCCGTTTTGGCAGGTGTGGGTGCTTGTCTGGCTATTGGGTTACTGTCAGTTTTGGATTCCACATTTAGCGATGTTGCGCTACTGATGGCGCCGTTTGGTGCATCGGCGGTGCTTGTATTTGGGATTCCCGGAAGTCCGTTGGCACAGCCTAAAAATGTCATACTTGGGCACTTAATTACGTCGTTTGTCGGTGTGATCTTTTTCCAGTATGTCGGGGTTTCTCCTTTGACGTTGGCTATTGCGACCGGTATCGCAGTCAGCGCGATGTTGCTAACCAATACAACGCATCCTCCTGCTGGAGCAAACCCGATGTTGATTATGCTGTCTGGTCAGGGTTGGGACTTCCTGATAACACCAGTGCTCATTGGTGCGATAGCCATCGTTCTGGTTGGGCAAGGTATGCAGAGATTGGTAAAGCAATGGGTAAGGCTCTGACACAGGGCAAACGGGACCATTTTTGATATTTGCACTGGCGAAGTTAACTTCAGAGAGGCGGTTTTGCCAGTGCGAATAAAAAATGTAAAATTCACTATTGACCTCAAGTTAACTTGAGGTTTTATGCTCTCCATAAAAGGAATTAAGGAGAGAAGGCCATGCAAAATAACTATATCAAGGAACTGGCGATAAAAACGTACCAAGAGGAACAAGTGACAATTTCCCGAGTGAAAAGAAAACGCGTGTTCTATCGCCATCGCATGTTCGTTGGTTATGTTTTGCTGTTTGCGCTCAGCTTTCTCTATTACGGGTAATAACTACGGGCAATAACCATATGCTCTCTATTGCTTATTTGTTTTGCGTCAAAGTACTGCTTCAGGATGGCTTTTATTCTTGTGTGTATTAATTGACCAACATCAGGAGTGGGTAATGAGAGCATTGCAAATCGAAACGTTTACCAATGGCAAACGCGAGGACACGGTAAAAGTGCCTGTAAGTTTGGCGAAAGTCGCATTAAGTCCGCTTCTTGCCAAGCTGAACAGTAATCAGGCGGATCTGATTGTTTCAGCGCTTAATAGCAACGATATCTCGGGTGTCATACTAGAGATTGAAGAACATCAGGAAAATGAGAAAGTCGTTTTCTCAATCATATAATCAACTAAGTAGAGCCTCTATAGAGGGGCGTTATGGGGAATGATAATGAAGACAGCCGTAATATTGGGGACCTCAAAGTCCGATGGAAATACCAGAAAACTTGTGGATGACTTTGTCACCCTCTCCGATGCATTATTATTCGATTTAACAAACTACGACATATCGTTCTACGACTATTCTCACAATAACAGGAATGATGACTTTCTGCCCTTGATTAAGGAGTTGTTGGAGTTTGATCATCTTGTGTTTGCTTCTCCTGTCTATTGGTATTCGATGTCAGCGCAGCTAAAAGTGTTCTTTGACCGATTGTCTGATTTGTTGACCATTGAAAAGGAACTGGGGCGGAGTATGAAGGGTAAATCTGTCTCAGTATTGTCATCAGGCTTTAACAAAAATTGTCCCTCTTGTTTTGTCGCACCCTTTGAATTGACTGCAAATCACATGCAATTGCAATTTATAGGGAATGAGTATTTATCGGTACAGATGGAGAACGATCTACAAAACTCGATGACCATCGCCAAACAAGCGTTGAATCGGCTCAAAGCGACACAATATCAAACAACTTAAGGGTGAAGGCTGATACCATGATTAGCACTACCTAATATCAGAGGAAAGTAGGATGGATCGGTCAGTGCGTGTTGGCGTAGCAGCCGTTATCGTCAGAGATGACACGATATTATTGGGCGAACGAATTGGGGCTCATGGTGCAAATACCTGGGCGACACCAGGTGGGCATTTGGAATTTGGCGAGAGCATTGAGGCGTGTGCAGAGAGGGAAGTGCTCGAAGAAACGGGACTGAATGCCCACTTCGTGAAAAAGCTCTTTTTTACCAATGATGTCTTTTGTCGGGAACAAAAGCATTATGTGACATTGTTTGTTTTGTTGTCCTGTGAAACGGGGGAGCCAAAGGTAACCGAGCCAGACAAATGCAAACGATGGAAATGGTGCCGGTTAGACGAGTTACCTAACCCGCTATTCTTACCGTTACAGAACCTGTTTGAAGAGCATCCACAATTGGCAGATTTGGTGTAATTCTTTCATACTATGTGTTCGAAAGTAACCATGGAATGAGGAAGTCGCTATGCCTGTTGCTGTGTGCTTTATCACGCCTGAATTGAAACTGCGCCAATCACAAACACCGGATATGGTTGAAGTGTGGAGTAGGCATTCTGGTATTGGTGCTTCAGAAATGACAGTGACTTTAATCCCAAGTGAGCAGCAATTCGGTAAGCCTTATGCAGTCATTAGCCATTTGTACCTTCCCTCGGTCTGGGCTGAGGAACAGGTTACGTCCTTGCAGCTTGGATTGGCGAGCGCTCTGGTTGACTGTTTCGCAATTGATGAAAGCCAGGTGCTGATAATGACATCAATGATTGAGTCAGGATTGGTCGTCGAAGGCGGAAGAGAAATTCATTGGTGAACGCGGGTTTGCTCATTCATCTCTCAATATTGAGCTTAACTTAATCTATACTCAAGTGACCTCAAGATGCAGGACTCAGAGCTTCATCAAGGTGTTCAGTTCAAGGAAAATAGTTGAAGGAATGGCTATTCCCTTTCGAAGCTATTTGACGCAGAAATGGGCACCTTGATGAGCTCCCAAAGGGCGAGTTTACTTGGCTTATATGCTTTGTTAGCGATTTTCGATTTAGAGCCACTAGATCTTCAAATCACTGCCGCGCCTAGAAGCCAAGTAATTCTCGCTGAACACACATCTTGAGGTTACTTGAGTATAAAGGGCTGATTTTGGTCTTTAATGTATATAGGTTATCGCAAATTAGAGGTGACACAATGTTAAGCCAATTGAACAGTCGTCTTGCTTTTGTAGCGGAGAGTATGGCTGAGCTTGAAAATCAACTGGGAAAATATCTACGCTCGGAACACACATCCTGCCGGGTGAGTGAGCATCAAGTTTATATTGAATATCAGCATGATTTAACATTTGAAAGTGCATCAGCGCAGGCGGAAATATTACTTCGTCTGTTAAATATTCCCTGTGACAATGACGATGCTAAAAATCTTGTGGCGGATATTTCGGGCAAAGATGGAATAACGAGGCTGCATCTGGACTTGTCCTATGATGACAAGAATGACTTACTTACAAAATACATTTGCTCTCAGCTCCTGACATCGTTTAAAACAGTGGAGAGTATCGAGGATACGAAAGTCAATTAGCTGCGCAACAATTAAGGAATAAGTTCAATGAGCAGATTGAGGCTGTTAGGGTGGTTAGGTACGGCGCTCTTACTTGGGGGGTGCGCCACTTCAAATCACGGAACCTTCGTAACCTCCACCTACGTGACGCCAGGCGAGAAAGAAAATGCTCAACCAGCCGGACTGGTGACCGGAGAATCTCGCCAATCATGGATACTGTACCTTTTCCCCGTCGGTGATGCTCCGTCTACACACGAAGCCATCGAAGACGCCAAGTCGAAAATCGATGGGACAAAATTTCTCACAGACCTCTCCGTCGATAACAGAATTGATTGGCGCATTGGTTATAGTGAGTCAGTCGTTCATGTTGAAGCGACCGCGTATAAATAGCGCTTGGTCAAGGAAAGCGGTTGTTACTCGTTAGACAGGAGAGAATGGACGCTTTTTCCTTGACGCCTTTTCCGGCGCTAAATGTCTCAATATTGAGAGAAGGTGCGATAACAAGAGCCTTTTTTCATCCCACATATCTAGAGTGTGACTACGCGAGCTGACGGTTACGCTCTGAGAAGCTTCACATTTGCTCACCTGCTTCACTCACTTCATAAGATATAGGTGAAGATGGAGTAAGTTGAGTTCTCTCTGTCTCTTGACTACGTTAGAAGAGTTTTATTTACGACCAACATACCCAAAGCAACTCGCCTTTTGAAAGCGTTTCATTGAACCGACTTTCGCGTTAAACAACTTGGAAAGAGCGGGTTATTACACTTCGTTGTATTCTTTGAACTTGAATCAATGACAAGGCTCTGATTCCGGCATCTTGAAGTTAGTAGGGTATAAATAATCAGATAATTTTTTCCAAACAGGAGAGGGTTATGAAGATCTCTCGAATTTTAGCGGTGCTTGCGCTCAGTGTTGGCGTAATCACCGCTTGCAAGCATTCTACGAATACTGCGTTGTTCGACAATTTTGAGTGGACGGAAGTTGTTGCTACAGACTTTTCTGCCGTTGATCGATGGGAACCGCGAGCAGGGCTCCAGGCGGTAGAATTTAACAGCCAATTGTATGTTATTGCGGGTCGAACCCCGTTACCGCCCACACCACCGGACTTTAATCCTTTTGCCAGTCAGATTCATGGCGATGTATGGGTTAGCAGTGATGTAGGCAGTACCTGGTATGAATTATTAGCCGATGCGGAGAGTGAAGGCCTATGGAAAAACCGCGCTTATTTCGAAGCGGTTACGACGAAAGATTACATTTACATTCTCGGTGGTCAGAATTTTACGACCGTTTTACCGCCAACGGCTCCCGATTTCCAAACGGTGGTGTTGCCCTCTGAATTTTTCAAAGATGTCTGGCGCAGTTCAGACGGAGTAAACTGGGAGCAAATGACCAGTGACGCTGAATGGGCTACGTTGTCAGAAAATTGCGCCCAGCCTGGCGCGACTACTCAGGGAAGAGCCGGACTGAGTGCGGTGTATTTTAAAGGCAAGATCTGGGTGATGGGGGGATCACAAGGTGATGACAACTCCATTGGTGGCGGTGAGAATTGTCGTCAGTTCTATAATGATGTCTGGTATTCTGAAGATGGTGTTGAATGGATTCAGGCGACGGGAGATGCGCCATGGGAGGCTCGTGCTGGTGGCGTCGCTTTGGTGAAAAACGGCTGGCTCTATTACATGGGTGGAGAAAAAGGATTTGTTGCTGAAACGGATTATTTCAATGATGTCTGGCGAAGTAGAGATGGTGCGAACTGGCAGCAGGTTACGGGGCCAAGCGGCGCGGGATGGTCTCCACGACCAGGACATAAGTGCTCAGTAGTAGGAAACAATTTTGTTTGCATGGGTGGATTTGGCACACCAACCAATCCATCGGACATTTGGGTCAGTGGTGATGGTGCTAATTGGGAGCAGATCAGTGATTCTCCATGGAATAATGATCCCACTTCAAGTATATTTTTCTGCGATCCGAATAAACCAGACGAGCTGGTATGTGACAACATCCGTTACGATTTTGATATGCTAACGTATTCGTACGGCAATTTTGGTCAGCAACAAGCAATACTGACTTTCGGCGGCGATAGGGAAGTGTTCTTTTTCGTTGAGGGTGAGCTTAACTACTTGCGAGTCGAGAACGATGTCTGGCGCTATGGACCTCCCGATTGACGGGATGCAAGTATTGTAGTCTTCGGAGAGACTCGAATCAGGCGCGATTTGAAGAACAGTCACTGGAAACCCGTGAGTGGGTTACCAGTGACTACGATTATGTAGTTACTTAAGTCTTGTTTGTCTAAGGAGGGTGATTAATTCATCTTCTGTTTTTGGTGTTCTATCTAAACGAATGTTCGGCGCACTGCCACCCCAAAGCATGTAAGCGGTGTCGGTACAGTGATCATGGTGGAACCATTTTCCATCAATACATACGTCTGTATAGCATCTAGGGTCCTGCTTAAGTTCCATAAGCCTTCTCTCCTTACGGGTTAACACCTTTACAACATAGTACCAATAATTATGTAATAGATTGATTTAGATCAATGTTGCTGTATTTTTCACTACGCAATACGGAAACGACGTCAGAATATACATCAAATTGCCAGCGAGGCTCGGAAAAAGAACGCAATGGAAACGCATCAACTCACGTTAGCCAGACTTATACTCAATGACAAACGTCGACTTAAGATACTTAAGGCAGTTAGAAGTGAGTCGAAATCTTCTCGTCCCCTTTTTGTTGCTGCTGGGTTCGTAAGAAATGCCGTTTGGGACTGGCTGAATGATTACGACGAGTCAACGAAGCTCAATGATGTTGATGTCATTTACTTTGATGGTACAGAGAGCACTGACCTCGCGGCCAATGCTATTGAGCATCTCCTTTCGGACGCTGAGCCAGCTTATGCCTGGCAGGTGAAAAATCAGGCGAAAATGCACAACAGAAATGGCGACCGACCTTACAGTAATATTGTCGATGCGATGTCATTTTGGCCAGAAAAGGAGACCGCCGTGGCCGTCAGGCTTACAGACACCGATGAGTTAGAAGTTATCTCTGCATTTGGTCTGGATACGTTATTTCAAGGACAAATCACCTATAATCCGCAACGCTCGAAGGAGATATTTTTAAGTCGTGTGGCGAACAAAGGGTGGTGCAAAACATGGCCTAAGTTAAAAGTCGTGCTCTAATCGCTAGGCCATTTATCGACTCATTGACCGATGGCAACGCCTTCCCGCCGCGGATCTGCGGCACCTTCTAAGCCTTTCTCAGTAATGCGTATTGCATGCAGTCCGGAATTGAGTTCTCGCTTCTTCACGCGATAGCCCATCCGCTCAAACTGCTGAGCGTAATCTGCGAGTGGCGTATTGATTTCTATGTCCATTTCACCAAATCGATTGATGAGACGAGGCTGGTCTATCGCCTGTTGGATGTCCATTTTCCAGTCCAGGTGCGCAATGATGCTTTGAGCGACATAGCCAATAATACGACTGCCTCCGGGAGAACCAATCGCCATATAGGGTTGACCCTCTTTCAAAATGATGGTCGGTGACATGGATGAGCGAGGACGTTTATTTGCTTCGACTCTGTTAGCAACGGGCTTGCCGTCCTTGCTGGCAACAAAGGAAAAGTCCGTCAGCTCATTATTGAGAAGAAAGCCAGCAGCCATCAGTCGTGAGCCAAACACATTTTCGATTGAAGAGGTCATCGACAGAACATTTCCATTCGAATCGACGATGTTGAAGTGTGTTGTGGAGGGCAATTCAATCGCCTGATCGTTGCTTAATTGCGTTGACTTCTGGCTTTTTGGCGATCCAGCGGCGACCTTTTGTAGCGCTGAATTTGGTGTGATGAGCTTGCTACGACTTGCTATATATTCTGGATCGAGTAGCGCACTAACTGGCACATTAAAGAAGTCACTGTCCGCCATGTACAGGCCTCTGTCCGCAAAGGCCAGACGAGACGCATCGGCCAGCACTTGCCAACTCACTGGGTCGTTCGCTCCTCGTTTATCCAGCTCAAAGGGTGCAGAGAGCATTAGAATTTGTCCTAATGTTAACGCACCGCTGCTTGGTGGTCCCATGCCGCAAACTTCATATTGTTTGTACGGTGCACAAACGGCGGGCCTTTCTTTTACCTGATACGTTACCAGATCTGCCTTACTTAGCTTACCGGGGTTTGTTGATGCTTCTTTCTGGACCGCATCGATAATAGCCTGCGCTACAACCCCGCGGTAAAAGCCATCACTGCCTTTGTCAGCAATAAGCTTCAGCGTGTTGGAGTATTCAGGATTGTTTAGAATGGTGCCTTGTTGCTTTGGGGTGCCATCAGCATTGAGAAAATATGCTGCCGTTGTTGGGTGTCGCGAAAGGTAGTCCTGATCATTGGCGATGAGTTTTGCCAGTCTGGCACTGATTGGAAAGCCTTGCTCTGCCATCGTTGCTATCGGTAATACCAGCGTTCTCCAGTCCAGTTGACCATATCTTTGATGAACTTCCCAGAGTAGTTTTACGGTGCCGGGAGTACCGACAGAGCGACCGCCGACAACCGCATCATAAAATTTTAACGGCTTTCCGGTTTCGTCTATAAATAGGTCGCTGTCGACGGATGAAGGAGCAGTTTCTCGACCATCAAAAGTGGTGAGTTGATTGCTTTTCGCATCCCAATAGACAAGAAATGAACCGCCGCCAATCCCACTGGACTGTGGCTCTACCAAGCCCAACATAAGCTGAACAGCGACCATAGCATCGACGGCATTCCCGCCAGATAAGAGCACATCGATACCCGCCTGAGTGGCTTGAGGGTTAGCGGCGGTGACCATCCATTCTTTTGCTCTAACCAATTGTTTTGACTTTGAACCTGTAGCGATTTCGGGTGAAAAAGCATCGGTGGCTTGCTCAGTCGCATTAAGCGAAGGGGCGGTTCCAAGCATAAATATACTCAATGCGAGTAGTGACGTGATGGGTTTTGTCGAAGCCATTGTAGAGTCCCTTGATGGTTTTTGTTTAAAGGTTAATTCAATTGCTTTGAGCCGCAAGTTTCGTATCAGAATTTCATGAAATTAGACTCTGATTTTTTCCTTAAGAGGCGTCGATAATCGGTGAACATTAATTAGCAAAACAACCGTATATATCCTTAACTTAATGAAGCGCTTACAAGTTAGGATCGGAAGAATGACGAAAAGAAAGAGCTTTGGTAAAACGGATTCGAGACAGCAGCCTAAAATTAACCAACAATCGCAATCAACAGATAAGCAATCTCGCAAACGCCGTGAAAAGAAAAAGCGACTGTTCAGTTTGTTGCGCTATCAAGTTGGCGTACCTGCGACTCTTAGTTTGATTTTACCTTCTCTACTGAGTCAAAAGGTTAAAGCGGATGATGATATTCAACTTTCCGAAGACGGGGCTACATTAAAACCTGACGCGTCTTCTGCTGAGCTTCTTGAGAAACAATACAAGGAACTTCATCAAGCTGAGGTGGCAGAGGTCAAAGAGAGCAAGAATGAGCCAGTTGAGAAGGCAGACTCAATAGGGGCTAAACCAAGTCATCACCTTGTGCTGCACCATTACCCGCTGCGCACCGCGGTTGATCACCATTTGTTCCATTCCCCTGCGGCGCCAAATACACAAACTGACCATTTCTTATCTCAAGCTCACGGTCCTGAGACTGGTTCTGCCACAGAGCATATCAACACTCCTCATTCCCCAGAGACGGTTTACTATAAGCCGGAGATTCATAATCAACAGGTGTCGGCGAAAGAGGACGGAGGGCAAGTTAGTGGGCAACTAGTGGCAACGGATAATAATATCGGCGAGAAATTGATCTTCTCCACAACGGCGCATGTTGATGGTTTTAACTTGCAAAAGGACGGTAGCTACACGTTAGACCCTGACGTTGCCGGTTATCAAAGCTTGCGAGAAGGTGAAATCAAAACGGTGGTCGTGCCGGTCACTGTAACGGATCAGTCGGGTTTGGCAACGAAAGCAGAACTGGTTATCACGTTGACCGGGACCAATGATGCGCCAAAGATCTCTGGTCAAGTCGCAGGCCAGTTGAAAGAAGACGTTAATGTCGACAGTAAAGGGCTTATGAGCGTGTCGGGTCAGGTTCAGGTTCAGGACATAGACAGCGGCGAGTCTCATACACTAGCCGAAATGATTCATGGGCAGTTCGGTACTTTAACCATTGATGCGCAAGGGCATTGGCATTATCAGGTCAACAATAACCTCACAGCGATTCAGCAGCTTACAGCCAAATCGCATCTTGAAGAAGTTCTGACGATACACACTGCTGACAATACTCCCCAGCAGATACAGATCATGATCAGTGGCACCGATGACAGGCCAATGATATCAGGGATTGACCAAGGAAAGGTCATCGAAGATTTACATGTCAACAACGGTGCTCTGGAAACTTCGGGCATACTCTCTGTCACCGATGTCGATTTGGGTCAGGCGCACTTTATCCCACAGGTGATAAGTGGTCTGTATGGTGTTTTGACTTTGGGTACAGACGGTAAATGGAGTTATGAAGCCAACAATCAACAAGGTGCAATTCAAAGTCTGGGCCAAGGTGCCGGCTTAACGGATACATTTACGGTTTCTAGCGCAGATGGAGCCACGCACCAAATACATGTAGAGATTGAAGGCACCAATGATTTACCGGTGATGAGCGGCCAGTCGCAGTCAGTGAAAGAGGATGGCGCAATATTAAAGGGCCAGATGCACGCGACCGATGTGGATCATGATTTGCTAACATACAGCATCGCTCACCCCGTAGAGGGTTTAACCTTTAACAGCGACGGCAGTTACAGTTTTAATCCTTCCCATGCTAGCTATCAACTGCTTAAAGATGGTGAGCATAAGGTGATTGATATTCCTGTTACCGCAACGGATGAACACGGTGCCAGTATTACACAAAACCTGACCATTAATATTCGTGGTACGGCAGACAGTGCGGTTATTGGTGGTGTGGATACGGGGAGTGTGCATGAGAATCAAGCGGGGCAGGATAAGTCTCCGGACTATGCCCAACCAGGGATGGCAGTTATTGGGCAAGATACGCTAACAACTAGCGGGCAGTTGACAATTGTGGATCCAGACTCTGGTGAGAGTGTATTTGATCCAAATGGTCCAGTGTACTCATACAGCGGTCAATATGGGCACTTACTGCTTCGTCCAGATGGTCATTGGGACTACGCCGTTGCGGCGGGTACGCACGATTGGCACTTTGGTTCAGCCAAAACCACAGTTGGTTCGAAAATCGATCAACTGGGTCAAGGACAAACGCTCACCGACACTATCACCATTCATTCAAAAGATGGTACGACTCACGACATTGTCATCACCATACACGGGGATAATGATGCCCCTTACGTCTCATCAGAAGTTACGTTGCAGTCTGGCAAAGAAGACGTCAGCCAAACCTTCACTAAAGCGGAATTGATGGTGAATGCGGTTGATGTCGACAGCAACGATGCAGGACGACTGACGGTGGCAAACTTGCTTGCCGACCATGGTTCTGTTCGTGACAACCATGATGGCACCTATACCTTTACACCAGATAGAGATTACAACGGTCAGGTGCACTTCACCTACGATGTAAAGGATGTCCATGGCGGCGTCACTCCAACCGGAGCTTCAATGCAGGTTACTCCGGTGGCCGACGCAGCACAAATAACGGCGATCGGAGACTCGCTAAAAGAGGACAATGTACTTAGCGGGACGACCGAGCTTCATTCGACGGGTTATTTTCGTGTTGTCGACCCTGATGGAGCTCAGGAGTCATTTTTTGAAACCACTCTAGCAGGAAGGAATGCCTTCTATAAGGGTTCACTAGGAGGAGACCTGCAGGTAAACAAAGATGGGGGTTATTTCTACAATATTGATAACTCATTGGTCGATTCTCTTAAAAACGGTGAAACCGTCACTGACCAGTTTACGATAAGAAGTGCGGATGGTACGACAAAACAAGTTGAGTTCACGATACAGGGTACCAGTGATAAACCGTATATAGGTTCTGGCAGCTTGCATGAGTGTGTATTTGAAGATGGTGGCCTGCTTAAAGGAAGCTTGTACGGCGTGGATCCTGATCATGGAGACCAGAAGCATCTTGTTTATACTCCTGTTGGCAGTGTCCCCGGGTTTACGATGCTACCTGACGGTCATTATACCTTTGATTCCTCGCATCCAGCCTATCAGCATGCTTCATTATCAAAAGGGGATGAACATATTATTATCCCGGTCAAGGTGACCGACAGTGAAGGCTTGTACTCAGTGCAGAATTTGCGGATTACCATGATCCCGACAAACGACGCGCCAATAGTGACAGGCGCTCTTTCCCTATCTAAAGGAACAGAAGATCAGTCGGTGCTGCTTCACTCTCGTGACCTGCTTTCCAATGCCACTGACATTGATGATTACGATCGCTTACACATTGCTAATGTGCGTGCCGACCACGGCAGGGTGACAGACAATCATGATGGTACCTTTACCTTTATTCCAGATGCCAATTACAGTGGGCGCGTAAACTTTAGCTACCAAGTGATGGATAACCATGGCGCATCGACTCCGGCAACAGCGGCAATGGACCTTGCCAATGTTAACGATCCAGCGGTGTTCTCCGGACAAGATACAGGCGGCATTACCGAAGACCATCACGTCCAGGGTGATGCTCAGCATACGGTGTTTACTACCGGAGTTCTTAACGTTGTCGACCCAGACAGTGGCGAACAGCATTTCCATGCAACGCATCGGGCGCAGGCCATTCATGATCCTTTCGGTGGAACCTTAACCATTGGCAAAGCGGGGGATTGGGCATACAGCGTTCCTAACGCCAATTTGCAGCATTTAGCTCAGGGACAAACTGAGCAGGTCCAGTATCAGGTTCAGAGCGCGGGGGGAGATACCCACACCATTACCGTGACGATCCGTGGTACGAATGACGCTCCGACACTAACGGCTCAGACCCAGGCTGTGACTGAAGATGGACAAGAGTTGGCTGGGAAAATGCAGGGCAACGACACTGATCAGGGAGCAGTACTTCATTATTCCATCGCACAAGCCGTGGATGGGTTGACGTTCAATAACGATGGCAGTTATCGCTTTGACCCGAGCCATTCAGCATACCAACATCTATCTGCCGGACAAACACAGACGTTGACAATTCCGGTGTCAGTGACCGATGAACACCATGCCAGTGTGACGGAAAATCTGATCATTACCATCACCGGAACTAACGACAATCCGATTGTCTCTCCAATCTCAGACACAGTGAAAGAAGACTCGGACACTCATCATGTGGTTGACTTGCTTCAAGGTGCGACAGACCCGGATGGTGGCCCGCTTTCCATCTCACACATTCAGTGTCAGTACCATGGTGCTACGGGGCCGTTACCTGATGGGGTAACGTTTTCCCATGATGGAACCCATGTCATCGTCGATGCTACCGCACAAGGATTCCAGCATTTGTCTGAACGTGAGAAGGAACAGATCACCTTTCATTACCTGGTGACGGATCCTCAAGGTGGTACCACTAGTCAAACCGCGACGATTACGGTCGTTGGTAGCGACGATAAAGCGAACATTGCCTCGTCGAGCATTGAGCTTACCGAGCAGCAAGCGCTTAAAACGTATCGGGATATCTCAAGTTTTATGGGACGTTTAAGCCTGGTCGATCCGGACAGTCACGATCATACGCAGTTCAGTTTTACTCTGGAGCAGGGCTCGCAAAATATAGGCTATCTGACAGTTTGGCCCGATGGTACCTACCGCTATTATGCTGATGCTGCTCGAAATCATGGCAGTAATTATCGAATTGCGGCGCTCAAAACAGGGGAAACTTTGACCGAGCATTTTCAGGTTAAGACCAGTGACGGACAGACGAGAGACATTGCCGTCACCATCCATGGTAGTGACAACAATGCCTATCTGGAAGTCGTCGATCCACGGTATCTTCCGGCCCATCAGAATATCTATGAAGACCGCACTTCACACAGTGATCCCAATCAGTTGTACGCTGGTGGGATTATTCGTGTCCGTGACCCGGACCACGACGATGCCTTCGCCGTGTCACACTCAGAAACAACGCCTCATGGGGGGCATTTTTTCGTCAACAATGGCGGGAGTTGGAGCTATACCATTGATAATCATCTCGATGAGGTTCAAAACCTTGCCGAAGGAGAGTCATTTACCGAGTCGTTCACTATTACGTCAAAAGATGGCACTGCATCGAAAGTGGTTCAGGTGACGGTGCATGGCAGTAATGACAGACCTGTAGTCACTGCGGCAGTTACGTTGCCAAGCGGTGAAGAAGACAAAGATATGATTCTGACCAGCCAGCAGTTGCTGGCCAATGCGACGGATCGGGACCATGGGGATCTTGCCAGATTAAGTATTGCGAATTTGAGCGCAAATCATGGCGTTATCATCGATCATCATGATGGCACCTTCACATTCAGGCCAAGTGCGCAGTACAACGGTGATGTCCATTTTACCTATGATGTGGTCGACCCTCATGGGGCAAGTGTCCATACCGGAGCAAGTTCAACGCTGGCGTCCGTTAATGACCCGAGCTCTCTGGCTCCGAGTCTGGCGCATGCGATTGTGACGGAGGACCATACGTCGGGGGGAAGGGGTAACAGCCTTTGGTCTGGCTGGACCAATATTGATATACAGGACCCCGATAGTGCTTCTGACGCAGCGGTCGTCGCTATTGAAGTGAATGGAGTCCGGCATAACGTTCCAGCAGACTTTGCTATGACTCTCACGGCTAACCATGGCTACTTCAGTACCACACACAGTACCGATGGGCATAACAAATGGAGTTACACCGCTGATAATGCTGACTCAGATATTCAGGGGCTGAAGTCAGGGGAGCAACTACAAGATTCAATGGTGTTAATCACCAGAGACGGAACGCGCATCCCGGTGACTGCGACGATTAATGGACAGGATGATCACGTCGTTATCGATACGCCTAATGCGCTCACGTCACCCATCGGCACGGTGATTGAAGATAGCAAAACGACAGTTGCGGGCATGTTGCATGCTCATGATCTCGACTACGGTGATACGGTAAGCTATGAGTTGGCAAACTCGCAACCCACACAATCCGGTAGCTACGGAACCTTTTATCTCGATAGTTCAGGCGCCTGGCACTACGATTTAGATGCGTCCAAGGTACAGGCACTTGGCGCCGGAGACGGCAAAGCTGAAGGGTTCGATATTGTAGCGATTTCAAGCGACGGTTCCAGAGCAACACAAAGGGTTGAAGTGTTCGTCCAAGGTACCGATGATGCTGCAACGATAACTGGACAAAGCACAGGCACTATCACCGAAGACCAGCAAGTCCAAAATGATGCAGCGCATACTGTTTGCGTTAGCGGAGTTCTCAATGCGCAGGATGCTGATGCGGGTGAAAGCGGGTTTCAACACACGCTTAACGCACATGCTATCAATGACCCATTTGGAGGAAGTCTTTCCATAGGTAAAACGGGTGGGTGGACCTATAGCGCGCCCAATGCGAACTTGCAGCATCTGGGGCAAGGGGAGACTCAACAGGTTCAATATGAAGTGCAGACGTTGGGCGGTGATAAGCATGTCATCACGATACAGGTTGCTGGTACCAACGATGGTCCTGTGCTGCATGTCTCCCCCATAACACCAATAACAGGCACCCTAACTGAGACCGATGTTGATGTGGGGGATACACATCAGTTTGGTGTTAGCCAGTCTTCGGGACAGTACGGGACTCTAAGCGTTGACCCAGACACTGGGGCATATCAGTACACGCCAAATGGTCAAATAGTCGGTATGCATTACAATTCTGTGTCTGGCTATACGGGTCAAGATACGTTTGAAGTGTCGGTGACTGATAAAGCAGGGTTAACATCGTCTTTATTTGTGACATTTGATGTGACTGGCACGGTTACGGCGCCATCAGGTACAGGTCAGCGACCTACGACATCCACTTTGGTTTCGACTCAACCGACGATATCGCAAACGATGCCAACTCAGATGACAGCATCTGCTCAGGCAATTAATCATGTCACTGTGGATCTGACAACGAGCAGTGATACAGGTCAGTCTGATACGGATAACCTGACGAGTGCTCAGACGCCGGAAATTAGTGGTCATACTGATATTCCGTTCTCGCTCGTGAAGATTTACGATGATTCAAAAGTGATAGGCAGCGGTTATTCTGACGATCATGGTGATTATCAAATAGTGGTCGGAGCGTTGGGTGACGGTGTGCACAACATCAGTGCCAGAGCGCTGGCGCCTTCCGGTGTCCTGCCAACAGTTTCATCTGTTATGCCTGTGACAATTGATACACAAGCACCAACGCCGTCGATATCGATAGATTCAATTACCAGTGACAATGTCATTAATGCCGTTGAATCTCAGTCATCCATCACCATTACAGGGTCTTCCACTGGTGGAACGCAACCAGGTGACGTTGTCACTATAGAAGTGGGCGGACATCAATTCACGGGGCAACTCGATGCTTCGGGACGGTACAGTATTGATGTGCCCGGAGGTGAGCTAGTCCATGCCGCTATGATCAAGGCAAGTGTATCGGCAACAGACAGTGCAGGGAACACGGCTACGGCGTTTGCCGACCATCATTTTGATGTAGACACGAGCGTGTCCAGCCCAACCATTACTTTTGAAGATCCTGGCCCTGATAATGCCTACAGTAAGGCGGAAATTGCTCAAGGCGCCGCAGGTACAATCACGGCGACTGTTCATGCAGCGGCAGACGCGAAAGTGGGAGAGCACATCAATATCAATGGTGTTGTTCATGTGCTCGATGCAAACAGCCTACGCCATGGCATACAACTGGAGGTTGCGCCTAGCACCATCGTTAGGGCGGTTATGACCGATGAGCATGGCAATGTAAGCTCGAACTTAAATATGGCCGCCGGGGCGAAACCCGAACCTATCGTGGTCACCGCGCCTTCAGGAAGTCACCAAATCAGCGCATCTCTTGGTGTCCCAACGCTGATGCCATCACAAACGCCAGTACCGTCTGCTCAACAGGGGTGGAAAATTCTGGTGAATGGCCATTATCACACGTCCTACACCAGCCAGTGGGGAACTCTGACCATCGATCCTAAAACCGGCCACCTGAGCTATCAGGAGCACGCCGATGTCCACACCGGTCCGCATGGCTCGGCACAGAATGTCGGAGTTCACGAAGACCATTTCCAAATTGCTCTGCAAGGTTCGCATCAGGACGATGTGCTGCTGCATGTTCAGGTGAGTATTTTAAATCATGGTCCGGGTCACAGTGGTAAGCTGACTTTAGGCTCGGAAGTGCTGGATATGACAGTGACTCCGGTGACTACAAATCATCCGCCACCGCCTCCGCCGCCTGCGCCAGCAGATTTCGCAGACGAGGCGATGGACGTCGATGAACCGGTTAGTGCAAATCCTTTGACCATCATGACTCAATTGGGTCTTGATGCCAGCAATGAACATCATCACCCAGACGAAGAGCCGTCACAGCGAGTGAGCAGTTATCTGGATAAGCTTGGCCTGGAAAACGCTCCTCACAGTGGAGCTAGCCCCTCTTCAGACGTATTGCCGGATGATATTGACATTGTGCTTAATGATGAGGTCACTGAATCGTCTTCGGTAGAACATAGACCCGATGGGCATGAGGGGGGATTGTATGATGACTCTGTAGCTAGTCATGAAGCGGATAGCCGAGATGACCAACACCATCACGATGACCCAACACTACCCGATGACTCCAATCCGTGATTTAGAGTTAATGGCGTTTGGTCGATTCTGAATATCCTGCTTCGAGAATGCCCCTTCTTAACAGGGAGGGGCACTGTTTTTGAATCGGTATACAAGCTAACGTTCGCCAAATGCTCGACTGATATTGGTAAAGATCGGTTTCCATAGATATTGGAATACGGTTTTTTCACCGGTCGTAATATCAACCTCGCCGGTCATGCCGGGCAATATTGCAAACTTCTCAGGGTCGTTGCGAAAATAGGGTGTGTCGACCGCGATGGTGACCTCGTAAAAGATGTTACCTTTTTCATCCTGGATAGTTGTCGGTGAAATAGACTCAACAACGCCACTTAACGCACCAAAACGACTGTAGTCATAGGCATCGATTTTGACACGAGCGGGTTGCCCCACTGTAACAAAGCCGATGTCTCGTGGTGACAGTTTTGCTTTAAAGTCAGCGACTCCACCGATAGGCACGATTTCAACCACAGTGCCTCCAGGTTGAATGACCGCACCAACTTTAGTGCTGGGAATACTCTGCACAAGCCCTTGCAGAGGAGAGGTGAGTACAGTGTTGGACAACTTGGCTTCACCAGAACGCACTCTCGCTTGAAGCGCTGAAAGCTCTGACGCGGCTTTGGAGCGTTGATCGGAGACTTCCACTTTTGCCTCAGCCAGAAGCTGTGAGATTTTTTCATCATTTGAGTCTGCTTGTTTAAGCAGTAATGCTTTTTTGCCTCGAGCCTGTTCAATTTGTTGTTCAATGGAGGCGACTGTTTGTTCCATTTCTAACACTCTCAAACGAGAAATGTTGCCGCTTTTTTGTCCTTTTTGCAAAATGGCGAGCTCTTGCTTCGAAGCGGTCAACTGTCTTTCAAACGCAGGAATCGCGTTGTCGGTACTGCGCAATTGCTCTGCTATTTGCTCTGCTTCCTTTTCAAGGACGATACGTTTCTGATAATAGAGTGCGACCTGGGCGCTACGCTGGGCTCTTTGTTCCGCGACAAGCTCTGGGTATTGTTGTTCATAGGCACTGAAATTAGGGTCTCGCTCATCGATTAGCGATGACAACCTTTCAATAGTCAGATTAAGTGTGGCCTGTTGAGCTTTTAACTCTTCCAGTGCAGTCGTTTGAAACGTTGCATCAAATTCCACCAGAACTTGTCCTGCTTCAACCATCTCACCTTCGCTAACAGAGATGGTCTTCAGCTTTCCTCCAATGTCACTTTGAATGATTTGTCTTTCACCTTCCGGAACAACCTCACCCTGAGCTTTGGCAATTTCATCGACTTGCGTGACCACCGACCATACACCGAAAGCAATGACACAAAGAGCAATGGCGTAGGTTGAAATAGAGAGAAGGCGCTTGGTTTGTTTCGTCTCTATGGCTTCAGCATATTGCAGTTTACTCATTAGCAACGATCTCCATAGTGTCATTGTCAGTTTGGTTTGGTTCTTCTTCGGCAAGAGGACCATAATAGGCGACGCTACCTTGATTTAGCACCATAACCTTGTCTGCCTGTTTTATTAAATCTGCGTCCTGAGAACTGAAAATAATGGTCGCTTTTCCGCGTCGTTGCTTCAGGAAAGAGCTAAACAATTCGATGGACTCAGGGGAGGCATCCTGAACGGGGTTGTCCATAAGGTATAAGGGATATTCGATGGCCATTGCCTTGGCAGTGATTAACATTCTGGCCTCGTAGCGCGATAAAAGGTCATGCATTGTTGCGGGCCAAAACGCTGTTAGATCGGTATCCAGGCCATGCTTCAGGGACTCAAGCCACTCCTTTCCTCCTGCCTGTTCAATTGCTCTGTTTATGACTGCATCATCAAGCTGTTGGCGGTCAGAAAACCAGTCCCGAATATTGGTCAGAAGGACTTGTGGGTGAGCCGCCTGATAAAACATCCAGTGACGATATAAGAGCGGGGCATATTGACTCAAATTAATTCCATTAACGTTGACTACACCATTCTGAACTGGCTGAAAACTGGCGATAGTGTCAATGAGACTGGTTTTTCCGCTGTTCGCCGGACCTGTTATAGCCACGACTTCTCCCGGCTCTATCAAAGCGCTAATACCACTCAGAGCGGGCTTGGTCTGCTTTGCGTAACGCAGAGTTATTTGGTCGAGTTCAATTCTTGGAGCCGTTTTCGGTAAGTCCTGATGCTGATAACGATATGATTCTTCAGTATTGAGGGTTAACGCCCGATTAATACTCATTTGAGTTTGCCCTAACTGCTGCAATCTTAGCGCGCTGTTTACCAATGTTTGTGCGGGCCCCGTTACTCTTGAAATCAACATCATTGTTGCAATCAGACCACCTGCAGACATGACATCATTAAAAATAAGTTCGATGCCAAGACCAACGACTGCCAGTGTTGAAATGACACCGATGGCATAGTAAATCGAAGTGTATTTGGCCTGATGAACCGATTGTCGGAAGCCGTTTTTGGCGGCAAGGTAGTTAGCCTTATCAAAACGTGTCAGCCAGCCGTTCAGTACATGACTGCTTCTCATGAAACCGAGGTTAGTCGAAAGCTCGGCGATCAGTGCCTGTCTGTTCGTTCCGGAGACCGTGGACTGGTTAGCGCGTATGGCAGAGTTTTTAATACTGCTTCTAGCAATCAGAAAGTACAACAAAAGTGCCAGAATCGGAACGCCGACCAACCATCCTCCCAAGGCTGCAATAGCAATCAGGAAGATCAATACGAAGGGGATATCAAACAGAACATTGCCAAGTGGTCCGGCTAATACAGAAGAAATACGCTCGGCAAAACCGAGTTGGCTGACCTGGCTTTGCTGCGGTGTCGATTTGCAGACATGATAACTGCCTGTGAGTAGCTTTTTTATCAGGGCATCGGAGATTTCTCGACTGAGTCGGTTGGCGACGGTCGCCAATGTCTGGCTGCGTAACACGCGCAGCAACCAAAGCATAAAGAACAGCAGGGCAGCGCCTACTGCAATACCAAACAGTTCATGGGCGGCATCCCCACCAATAACATGATCATAGATGGACATGGTGATAAAGGGGATCGCCAAAGCGAACAGATTACTAAAAAAACTTGCTAGTGCCACTCTGGGTATTACGGATTTATAGGCTGCCAGACGAGAGCCCATCCAATTTGGATCCGGTTTGTCTGGTGGTGCATCCTCCAAAAGTAACGCTACATCGTAATGTGTGAATTGAGTAGGAGTACGTTCGTTATTTAACCACTCAAGCCCTTCATGTTCCTGCTTAACGACATCAAATTTACCATCGCCAACGAGCACGGCAACATTGAATGTTTCGTTGACGAGATTATTGCTTGCGTCAACGATACGGTAGGGGACGTTAATTCGGTCTAGAAGGCTGATGTAGTCGTGCAAGTTCTCCAGGCCATATTCATCGACCCATTGATGCGCAAAAACATCAACATTACTGCTGACATCCAAAGCTCGCAAGGAAGACAATGCTGTTCGCTCTAACTCATTCATCGTGTTGCCCTCCTGTTGGTATTTGTTCAAGTGTGAGTGTATCTGAGCAAAGGGAGGAGAATATCGAATTATGAGTTACGACAAAGATAGTACGATTTTGCTCAGCCTCAATTGAGAGAACCTCGGCCAGTTTTGGCCAGGTATCCAAATCCAAATCCAGTTCTGGCTTATCAATACAGATAATCGGCGTAGGTCGAGCCAACTGACAACAGATATTGATGAGACGAATGCTGCTTTGACTCAGGGGAATACTGGGTAAGTCTGCCAGTCTCGTCTCCAGACCGTCACTGAGTTGGGTCAGCACCTGATGAAGTCCGATAGCCTTCGAATAGTGCAGAGCTTTTTCTGACAACTCAGGCGTAAAACCACACAAATTGTCGAGTATCGATCCCTGTAAGACCGAGGATCGGCTACCGATGTAAGAACTCATCACTGACCGAGTGAATGGATTGCGCTCGGTCTCATTGACGTAAATTGCACCTGCATCTTCACTGCTGACCCCAGCGATGGTTGTCAGAAACTGACTGGCGACTTCTTTGTTGTCACTTGAAACTCGGTAAATATTTCCAGCCTCAAGGGTTTTGGAAATTTGATAAAGGTAAGAAAAACGTTGGGTGGCACAGTGATTAAATGTGATGGTCTTGATGTCCTCTTCAGGCTTGAGCGGATCGGCCTGATAGGACGGCAAAGAAAACAGAGCTTTGACACTTTGGATGGAAGTCTGCATGTTGGCAAAGCGAATATTGAGGCTTGTCAAAGCACTTAAAGGTGCAACGGCACGTCCGGCTAGAATAGAACAAGCCGCCAGTCCCCCGGTCGTCAGTTCTCCTGACAGAACGTGTGATGCACCTGCTATGACTATTACGACGGACGTCCCTAGAGAGGCCAGATAAATACACTCCTGAGCCAGAGCATTATGTCTTTCGTCTTCGGCGATACTCAGGCTATGTTGTTGGTTGATTTCCTTGTAAGCCGCCAACGTCTTATATTCGTTGGCCTGACGTTTAATGCCTAAAATGTTTCGATACAAGTTTAAAAGAAAGCCAGAGCGGAGATTGACAGTGTTTGCATGGCTAAGACTTCTCTTTTTTGCACGTCGACCTGACAACCAGACAAAGGCGAAGGTAAAAGACCAGACTACAACAGGAACTGCGACTAGCGAGCCGCCCACATAATAGACCAGAAACAAAAACAGTATCGCGAAGGGAATGTCGATTAACCCTGACATCAGGCCACCTGAATAGATATCCTTGATTTTAGCGATAGACTCAAGCCCATTTTGAATGCTTCCAACTCTGAGTCGCTTGATGTCGTTGACCGGAGACGTGGCCAATGCCCTAACCGTTTTCGCGTAACGCTCTTGCTCAACAATGGCAGATTCAGAGGCCAGCACTCGAGAGCGGACATAACGAAGAAATGCGTCCAATAGCACTGCCAGCGTAGCGCCCGCTAGTAGCAATGTTGCCGTGCCATAGCTTTGATTTGGAATGATACGATCGTAGATCTGCAGAACCGTGAGCGGCACGGCGAGTGAAAGCACATTGATCAGAACTGAGGGTAACAGAACCTTTCTGATGCCTTGTACGCCGGCTGATAGGGTCGTTTCCATACATGACTCATTTGTTATCCTTTTGCATTAAGACTCGGACAAAAACGGCCATATTTCAAACAGGTATCTAAATTTATCTTCTAAGTGGTCCTCGAGCTAATGGCCACTCTTAACTGTAATTTCGATGTAGTGGCTGCTCAGTAAAAGCAAAAGCTGGTTTTGAAGATGCCTGTAGATGTTGAGAAGGAAGAGAAAATACACGCAGGTGTCCCTTTTCAAGTGCGGTTTAGTATAGCGAGGGAGCGGGACCGTATTCGTTATCTTGGTCGCTCGAAATAATGAAAAATATTATAAGCACTATGGCACCAATTAGAGGAATTAGGTAAAGAAATAACCACCAGCCACTTCGCCCGGTATCGTGCAATCTTCGACAACCGATGGCCAGGGAAGGAACAAGAACTGCCAGAGAGTAGAGCGTACCAAACAAGCCAAACTGCTCGTTTCCACCACTGATAACACGGTCGAGGATATGGCATACCAACGCCACAACAAAACTTACCAGCACGTAGCTCCAGTACTGAGTGCGTGTGGCTCTGCCTTTGAAGTTGGCGTAGTTATTCTTTAGCACATCAATATAGTTGTTTAACATGTCGGTTCCTCAATGAATTCACGTTGTCGTAAACTGTGCGTTGAGCTTTTCTAGCAGTACCTCTCGCCTGAATGGTTTGGGCAAATAGTCATCCATTCCACTGTCGTAGCATTTTTTGATGTCATCGTCGAGAACAGAGGCAGTTAACGCAATGATATGGGTCTGCTCTACGCCGGATTGTTGTTCAAACTCCCGGATTGCTCTGGTGGCTTCAAAGCCGTCAAGAATTGGCATCATACAGTCCATAAGTATAAGTCCAATATTGGAATATTCCTGTTTGTAGAGTTCCAACGCTTCTTGTCCGTTATTGGCAATGCAAAAGTCGATATCAAGCTTTCTCAAATTAAGTCCAACAATCTGTTGGTTCACTTTATTGTCTTCGACGACAAGTATTTTTCTGGTGTGCTGACGCGTCTCTTTTGATCGTGGTTCGAGCTCGTCGGGACGCTTCAGGCTCTGGAGTGTGTTCACCAGTCGGTTACCAAACAAGGGGGCGGTCACAAAGGCAGAGATGCCCTTTAACGGCAGATCTGTGTTGTTGCAGAAGGGACGCACGTACAGGACGGGATGATCTGCTAAATGGCTTTCAAGATATGACTTGCTGATACTGTCATCCAGTATGATGATGGTATCTTTGTCTAACGTGATAGTGGCGAGATCTTTGCCTTCAATATGCGTATATCGGATAGCATGACGATTGAATTCTGATACTAGCAGTGGGTTCGTATTATCGGAAACGTAACAGACTGAAACAGCGGACTCCCTGACCATTTTATGGTCATCTTTAGCAAAGGTCAGCACAAAACTAAATTCGCTCCCTTCTCCCTTGCGAGATGTTAATTGTATCTCTCCGCCCATTAAAGCGATCATTTTCGAGCAAATCGCCAGTCCCAGGCCAGTACCGCCATAGTCTTTAGATGTATTGATGTTTTCTTGCTTAAATTCTTCGAATACCCGTCGTTGCTTCTCAGGTTCTATGCCGATACCGGTGTCAGAGACAGTGAACCTGGCCGTAACAGAGTCAGAGTCTTGCTTAATGAGGTGCAGCGACAACGCGACGTAACCTTTGTCGGTAAACTTAATGGCATTTGACGCCAGGTTCATCAGAGACTGCCTGACTTTCTGTTCGTCTGCTTTGACATAATCTGGTAGCGCCGGATCAATGTGAATCTTTATCTCTACGGACTTTTGTTGTGCTTTGGGGGCGATTAATGCTGCAGTATCAAAGATGGTTTCTTTAATCGCTGTCGTGTGGGGGCAGATTTCCAAATGACCAGATTCAATCTTAGACACGTCGAGAATGTCATTCATCAGCATAAGCAAAGTTTGCGAAGAAGCATTAATCGTTGTCAGGTAATCTTTTTGGCTAGCATCAAGTTTTGTGTCCCCAAGAATTTCTGTCATACCCAATATGCCGCTGAGGGGCGTGCGGATTTCATGAGACATATTAGCCAGAAATGCACTTTTGGCTCGGTTGGCTTGTCTTTCTTTCTCTCGTGCGTCGATCAGTCGCTGTTCAAGTAACGAGGTTTGACGGATAACGTAAAGGAGGACAAAGATAATTGCTAAGACGAGCAGTATTGTAGATAAATCACGATAGTGCTCATTTTGTTCAATTTTCTGGTTGATGTGATCTGGAAGTATGTTGAACAGAGTATCTAATGACGACTCGAGTTGATGAATTGTAAAACGAAGTTGTCCAAGTTGACCTTCCTGATGGCTATAGCCAAACGTTTCATAGGCGCTTTGAAGCGCATAATAGGCTGAGCGGAATTGCTGAAATTGCTGGAATAGCTCGAATGACATACCACTGCGGTTAAGCTCTGTATCGATTCGATCAAGATTGCGGTGAATTCTCGGAATTACTGAGACATCAAGATCAGAAAAGAATTGGTACATCAAATCCTGAGTGGACAAGGCGATATGATTGAGTTCAGTGGAGTTTACATTAACAAGTGAGCGTTCCAGTCTAAGGGCTTTTTGTTGAAGGTTATCGATCAGACCCTGGTTATCACCAGAGCCGTGAATAAGCATTACCGTTTCAGACAAGCGATAGAATTGTTGGACGTAATTGTCGACATAGGATAACGCCTGCTGCCCTTGATAACTGATGTTAATCCCGGAATCAGACAGCATGGCGTTGACCTCTCCGAGTTGAAGCAGCATTGTCTGATAAGCCTGTTCCATTTTGTTGAGATACTGGGGCTCGATACGCGCTATGAAGTCTTTCTCATGTCGGCGCATCATTAGCATGTTATTAGACGCAGCCAGGATTTGCTTTTGTAGTAAAATAAGTCGATTTTTTGTCTGGTCTACGTTGTGTTCTGCATAAAAAAACAATCCGAGCAAAATTAATATAAACGTTGCTCCAAATATAAACGTTTTACGGATGGCGAGAGTCGCCTTAGCACTTGTTGTCGACATTTATCCACATCCTTATGGTACCACCAGACTGCCTGAAACAGTGTAGCGTAAAAAACCATTTAGAAAAATTCGTAATGTTTACAAATGTTGTGGCTAACTATCTGAACAGGTTGAGAAGTCAGTTTGAAAATACCAAGTAAAGGTCGTAACTAGTGTAAAAGACGAAGCTTGCACTCATAATAGGTGATACTGGCTATTAACAAAATTAGCATTAAGGTACGGAAAGGTATGCGATGATGTGATGCTAACAATTCATATTGTTATTAGAGGGATACAAAACCTTGTAAAAACTAGGTGAAATAGATCACGTTCCAATGAAATCCCCAAATTCGATCATCATTGACTTAGTATGGGGCAAATTGGCGAAAAAAGGATATTGCAAAATTTTGCTAATTGTAATTAGAGTATAAATACTATTTAATTCACCTTTGTAATTCATGTGTTTATGTAAGCAAAAACTTCATTTGATAATTATCTGACACTTTTATGATATAAATCCTGTGAACTGATTTGGTGCGAAAACACTATTTTCTTGGGGCTTGGGCTTTGCCTGCTTTATTGGCTTGTAATTCTTATTTATCAATTGCTTATCTGTGGTTTCTGTACTTATCATGGAGTGTAATTAACAGAATTACCGCATTACATAACGGTTGTGATAATGATCAACTTTATTGCTATAAGTAGAAAATAATGATGGTCAAATATTACGATTCCTTTAAATTTGTATTTAATACAAAAAAGCGTAACAAAAGCTGCGTAATATCAATAACAAAAGTCAGCCATATCAAACGCGCACAACGAATTATGTCGTCTTTTTTAGTTTTTGTTAAATAGCTTATAAAAGCTAGTTGCTAGGGATGGGGTCACCAATGAAAAAGCTCGCGATTATTACGGGATCTAAAGGCGGAATTGGATCCGCTATTTCTTCTACTTTGGTTGAGAAAGGTTATAGACTTATTGCAACCTACAGTACAGGAAATTATGAATGTGCTAAGCGATGGTTTGATGAAAAAGGCTTTAGCGAAGATCAGGTCAGGTTGTTCGAACTTGATGTAACCAAAACGGATGAATGCCGGGAAAAGCTGGCTTTATTACAACAAGAAGAAGGAACTTTCGATCTGGTTGTTAATAATGCAGGTATTACTAGAGATGGGCAGTTCAAGAAAATGTCTTCTGATTCCTGGTTTGATGTTATAAATACCAACCTAAATAGTGTCTTTAACGTGACACAACCTTTATTTTCGGCAATGTGTGAGAAAGGCAATGGCCGAATTATCAATATATCCTCAGTTAATGGACAAAAAGGTCAGTTTGGCCAGACTAATTATGCTGCAGCCAAAGCGGGCATGATTGGTTTTACTAAAGCATTGGCGGCGGAAGGAGCAAGATCTGGAGTTACTGTGAATGTTGTTGCTCCGGGTTATACAGGTACTCCGATGGTCGAAGCAATGCGTGATGACGTCCTAGATTCCATCAAAAGTACGATTCCTTTAAAACGTTTAGCTAAACCCGAAGAAATAGCCGCGTCAGTAGCATTTTTGGCCAGTGAAGAAGCTGCTTATATTACAGGTGAAACTATTGCCATCAATGGCGGCTTGTACATGGCGTAATTAACGAAGGGAATACTAAATGGAAAAAGTATTTATTGTTGCAGCTAAGCGTACTGCGATTGGTAGTTTTGGTGGAAGTTTAAAAGATATTCCGGCAGGTAAACTCGCAGCAGAAGCTATAAAAGGTGCACTGAACTCGTCGGGTGTAGCTGTAGAAGACATTGATGAGGTTATTGTTGGGAATGTCGTTAGCGCAAATCAAGGTATGGGTATTGGACGTCAGGCGTCTATTTACGCCGGTATTCCGGCCGAAGTGCCAGCCTATACATTGAACATGGTGTGCGGCAGTGGAATGAAAACATTAATGGATGCCGCATCGCATATCAAGGCGGGTGAAGCGGAAGTGGTTGTTGCCGCTGGTGTCGAAGTCATGTCTCAAATCCCTTTTGCTATGCCTTCAAGTGCTCGTTCCGGACATAAAATGGGCGACATAACGGCAAAAGATCTGCTGGTTTCGGACGGTCTGACTGATGTCTTCAATGCTTACCACATGGGAGTAACGGCTGAGAATATTGCGAAACAAGTTGGCATTTCTCGTGAAGATCAGGACGCTTATGCGTTAAGTAGCCAGCAGAAAGCGGTGGCGGCAATCGAAGCGGGTAGATTTCAAGACGAAATAGTTCCGGTTGAAGTGAAAGTGAGAAGACAGGCTGTTGAGTTTGCGACTGACGAGTATCCGAAGCTGGACGCAACAATGGAAGGTCTGAGCAAGTTGCGTCCTGCCTTTGACAGAGAAGGCACGGTAACAGCAGGTAATGCATCCGGGATCAATGATGGTGCAAGTGCACTCATAGTGGCCTCCGAATCAGCCGTTAGTCGTTTGGGACTGACACCTCTGTGTGAACTTATCAGCAGCGCTCAGACGGGAATTGACCCTAAAGTCATGGGCCTCGGACCTGTCCAGGCTGTAACGAAAGCTCTGGCACAAGCCGAATTGAATATTGAAGCTGTAGATGTGTTTGAGTTGAACGAGGCGTTCGCAGCGCAAGCTCTTGGTGTTATTAGAAATTTGGCATCTGAGCACGATATTTCGGCGGATACCATAATGCAAAAAGCCAACCCTAACGGTGGCGCTATCGCACTAGGTCATCCACTGGGCGCATCGGGCAACCGAATTATCGTGACTCTGATACATGAACTACTGCGTGAACAAAAAGATTTAGGTGTTGCCTCGTTATGTGTCGGTGGTGGCATGGGAACTGCAGTCGTTGTTAAGCGCTGTTAAGGGTGTTGTCGGACACCCGAGTTAGTGTGGGATAGTTTTACAAAATACTGGAAAATTTATTTCTTAGGAGAAATCATTATGTACACGGATATTTTTAAAGTTTTCAACGAGCAGTCAGAAAAAACGTTTGAACCATATGCGAAGTTCAACAAGCTTATGACCAAAAACGTCGAGACCTTGACTGACCTACAACTTAATGCAATGCGCGCTTATAGCGAGTTAGGCTTAAGCCAAATGAAAGCGGCGGCTGAAGTGAAAGATGTATCATCGCTGGCGGTCTTCAATAGTCAGCAATTGAATGCGTTGTCTCGTCTATCACAACAAATGATGGATGACAGCAATAAACTTCAGCAGGTTGCAAAAGAATTCAAAGACGATATTGAAGCGCTGACCACTGAAACGGTCAAGGCGAATACGCCAGCATAATTATAGGCGATACTTACAATATAGAGGGTTGCGGGGGCACTCGTTCCCGCAACCTCTTTTCATTTCTAAGAAAAGGGTTTTAGTTATGTTCCAAAACTTCTTTTCGGACTACCTTGTGAAACTGCAGGAGAGCAACCAGCAATGGTGGAAAGACTTCGAGCAAGGCAAGGCAGCCGTAAATAGCCCACTCACGAAAGCAATGCAGGAACTCAGTGCTGAAGATACCGCTGAGTTTATGGAGAAAGCCTCTAAACAACCTGCTGCTATGTTGGACATGCAAACTAAGTGGTGGACACAGCAGCTAGAGATTTGGCAGCGCGTAGCGCTTCAAGCAAGTAAAGAAGAGGTGGTTGAAGTAGAGAAGGGTGACCGCAGGTTTCAAGATGATGCCTGGAAAGAGGAAGCTTTCTATAACTTCATAAAACAATCTTATGTTTTATTCAGTAAGACTTACCTCGATACCATCAATTCTGTTGAAGGTGTTGATGAAAAAATCAAAGAACGGTTAACGTTTTTTTCTCGTCAGACACTTAATGCACTCTCTCCGACCAACTTCATCGCGACCAATCCAGAACTGCTAAAGCTGACTCTTGAGCAAAATGGCGAGAATCTTTTAGCTGGTTTACAGCAGTTTCAGGAAGATGTCGAAGCCAGTGCCGATGTGCTGAAGATTCGAATGACGAATACAGAGGCATTCAGAATTGGCGAGCATGTGGCTAATACTGCTGGTGACGTTGTGTTTAAGAATGACCTGTTTGAGTTAATACAATATCGACCGCTAACAGAGAAGGTTAACGCAACGCCATTACTTATCGTTCCTCCTTTTATTAACAAATACTACATACTCGATCTGCGCGAGAAAAACTCCATGGTTAAGTGGTTGTTGGAGCAGGGTCACTCGGTATTTATGATGTCATGGCGTAATCCTGGCCCATCACAAGCCAAGGTTGAATTCGGCGACTATGTGACGGAAGGGGTAGTGAAGGCTGTTTCTGCGATTGAGTCGATTACTGGTAAAGACCAGATTAACGCTGCGGGTTACTGTATAGGTGGAACCGTACTCGCTTCTACAGTGGCTTATTATGCTGCGAAGCGAATGAAAAAGCGCATTGTATCGGCGTCTTTCTTTACGACTCTGTTAGATTTCAGTCAACCCGGCGAAGTCGGTGCGTATATTAATGACACTATCATTCGTGCCATCGAACTGCAGAATAATACACTTGGTTATATGGATGGTCGCTCACTCAGCGTGACATTCAGTTTGCTTCGGGAAAACAGTCTTTACTGGAATTACTATATTGACAACTATCTCAAAGGGAACAGCCCGGTAGATTTTGATCTGCTGTATTGGAATAGTGACAGTACAAATGTTGCAGCAGCAACCCACAACTTCCTGTTGAGACAACTTTATCTGGAGAACAAACTGATTCAGGACAAAGGGGTCAAGATCGGAGGCGTATGGATTGATCTCAACAAGATTAGAATTCCGAGCTACTTTATTTCTACCAAAGAAGACCATATTGCGTTGTGGCAAGGTACATATCGTGGTGCTCTGAAAATGGGTGGTAATAAAACCTTTGTACTAGGAGAGTCAGGCCACATTGCGGGTATCGTGAATCATCCGGCCAAAGAGAAGTATGGCTTCTGGACCAGTTCAACTCTCGATGAATCGGCGGAAGAATGGATTACCAACGCCGACCATCACAAAGGGTCCTGGTGGTTGCACTGGAATGAATGGCTCAATCAATTTATTGCTGATGAGCAAGTGGAACCATTTTCTATCGGTAATGAGGAATATCCTGTTCTTGGGGCTGCACCGGGAGAATTTGTATTGCAGACATTGCCCGTCATTGATACTGGCGAGGTTAAGGTTAAGTCAGATACTTCGGAAACAGCCTGACAACAGAAAGGACCTTAACGGGTCCTTTCTCTTTATATTCAACCCTAACATCTTTATCCGTAACATACTTTCCATTTTACCCCTGTGTCGTATGATTACCTCATACTCAGTATTCAAGAGGTAGTTATGGAAATTGAAACGTTAGAACAGAAGGTAAGCTATATCTTTGGCAGAGAAATTGCCCAAGAGCTTGCTAAGAAATCATTTCCGAAAATGAATATCAAGATTGTCCAAGAAGCCATTATGGACACATTCATGCAAAAAGAGTGGCCATTTGATCCGAGCGATGCAGAATCTCTCAAAGCAGAAATGGAAGAGCAACGAAAGGCAGCGGCAACTGAGTTAAAGCAAAAGCAAATCGAGTTTGAGCAAACGTTTTTTGAGAAAAACGGCCAGCGTGATGAAGTGGTCATTCACAGCTCTGGTATCCAGTATGAGGTCCTTGTTGAGGGAACTGAAGAGATCAGTGCAAGCGCAAACACCCAATTTCTGATGAGACATAAGACCTGGCTACTCAACGGTCGACAGGTTGATGGCTCGATTCATTTACCTGCGCCGATAACTGTTTCGTTACATCAGGCACCAGTGTCGTGGCTAATCGCTCTCAAGCAAATGAAACTGGGTGCAACATGGAGATTATATGTTCCTGGTCACTTAGCGTATAAAGAAGACGAGCATCCACGGATTCCAGAAGAAACTGCTGTTATATTTGACTTACACGTAGAGTCGACCCAATAGCAGTAGCGATATATCTCGATAATGAAAATTGCCCAGCATTTAATGCTGGGCAATTTTATATATGCAATACTCTATATTGGTTTTGATGTTAGGTATAAATTTTTCTTATCTGAAGATAAAAGGTACATAATGCCAAACTGAAAGGTAAAGGTTATATTATGTGTTGTTTGATTGCGTTTATGTAGCAATAATGTATTTTTGAACATTGTTTTAATAACAATGTCTGTGATCGCTGTCACAGTGCGGAGTTGGAAATCAAATTTGTAATTCTAATCACGCCATTCTAACTGCTAATCTGCTCCGGCTTTCGATGTCTCCATCGTGAAGCAATATAAAAATAAGGAGTAATTATGACTAATGCCAAAAAACCTATGTCACTGACTACAAGAGTGATTATCGGTATGGTTGCAGGTATTTTGACAGGCTTCGCTATTCGAGGTCTATTTGCTGAGAACGGATTTGTAGACGCATACATTGTAAACGGGCTTTTTGAAGTTGGCGGTCAGATCTTTATCGCCAGCTTGAAAATGCTAGTTGTCCCTCTGGTATTCGTATCACTTGTTTGCGGTACCAGCTCTCTTAAAGACGTTACCACTCTAGGCCGTTTAGGTGGTAAAACTGTTCTATTCTACGTAGCGACGACTGCTGTAGCGATTACGCTGGCGCTGACTATGGGTACTGTCTTCCAGCCAGGCGCAGGTGCAGATCTTACTGCTGCAAGCTCTTTTGCTGCGAGCGAAGCCCCATCTTTGGGTCAAGTGATTATTGATATGTTCCCAACGAACCCTATCAGTGCAATGGCAGAAGGCAGAACACTTCAGGTTATCGTTTTTGCTGTTCTTTTCGGTATTGCTATCAGTGCTGCGGGTGAACCGGGTGAGCGAATCGCTTCTGTTTTCCGTGACTTAAACGAAGTGATCATGAAATTGGTTGCTTTGCTGATGAACATCGCGCCGTTTGGTGTGTTCTTCCTGATGGCAAAGCTGTTTACTGGGTTGGGCCTAAGCGCTATTTTCAATCTTGCAGAGTATTTCTTGGTGCTGACGGCGACTTTGTTGCTTCACGGTCTTGTGACATACAGCGTGATGCTGAAATCGTTCACTGGTCTTAGCCCGGTCACGTTCCTTAAGAAGATGGAAGATGCCGTTATGTTTGCGTTCTCTACCGCTTCTTCAAACGCGACAATTCCGGTTACGATGGAAACTGCCCAAAACCGCCTTGGTGTGGATAACAAAGTTTCTTCGTTCACTATCCCTTTGGGTGCGACCATCAACATGGATGGTACGGCTATTATGCAGGGTGTGGCGACCGCATTTATTGCTCAGGCGTTTAACATTGACCTTACGATGGGTGACTACCTGACGGTTATCCTGACTGCTACACTTGCCTCTATCGGTACTGCTGGTGTTCCTGGTGTAGGTCTTATCATGCTGGCGATGGTACTTAACCAAGTGGGTCTTCCTTTAGAAGGTATCGCACTTATTATGGGTGTTGACCGTCTTCTTGATATGATTCGTACTGCGGTGAATATCACGGGTGACAGTGCAGTGACATGTATTGTCGCTAAATCCGAAGGTGCGTTAGATCTTGAGAAATTCAATGATCCGGCAGCTGGAGAGAAAGAAGAGAAGGTCGAACTGATTCGTACCTAATTCTATCACCTAAAAAAGGGTCAATGGTTAGCGCCATTGACCCTTTTTGGTTTTGTAACCCTAATCTGTGTGACTGGTTCTAAATTTGGCGAAGCTAAAGCAAGCCAGGGCACCCCAGAGCAGTGTCTGAATCCACAATTGGGTCCAAACATCACGTACTTGTGACCAGTCGGCGCCCATTTGATTCAGCTTGAGAAAGCCGTTTATGGCGGCTTGTGTGGGAAACAGTGCAGCAATCCATTGGATAGGTATCGGCAATACTTCGACAGGCCAGATAAAGCCAGCTGAGAAGATTAAAGGCATAGAACTCATCAGTACCACTACCGTAACCAGTTCTCGTCTTGGCGTAATGGCACCCAGAAAGATACCGATAAAGCACGAGGTCAATAAAAATGGCAGCATTAGTGTCAGAATGTCGCTTGCGCTGGCTAATTTACTGATGCCATACATGTCAAAGCTGGCACCGAAATAATACATTCCAAGCAGGTAATAGATGAAGACTAATACGACCGTCCTAACGGACACCACGGAGAAAACCGACTGAGAACTCCAATAGCCAGTGCCTTGTCTTTGTGTACCACCCACCAATCCTGATGCCATGGCGAGTGTTTGCTGCAAAATAAGCACAAACACAGCGGGCACAACATAGTCGACATAACCCATTCGCGGATTAAAGGTCGGTTTAGCATTGAGCTTGGTTGCTGAATACTGTTTACTCGCCAGTTCAAGCGGCACACCATCAATGACTAATTTAGCCACTTTAGCCTTGGCAGCCAGAGTACCACCTGCTTGAGCCAGGCCTTCCACTACCGTGCCGTAAACCAGAAACAGAGAGGCATCTCCTGCATAAGCCAATACCGGACTTTTGCCAAGCATGAGCTCTTTGTAGAAGTGCTCTGGGATGACCAGAAAACCTGTAATCTCGCCGTTAAGGAAGGCGTCTTTAGCTGAGTCAACGGTGTACTCTCTCTGCACAACGTTGACATTAGGGGTAGCATCCACCATACGTTCGAGTTGAAAACTGGCCTGACTCATATCGAGGTTGACGATGGCAATCGGCTGCTCTCTGGGCGTTTGCTGAATATAGGGTAGTGGATACAAAAACGAATAAAAGATAACACCACCAAATACCGTTAACACGACCACAGGGTTCGTTAGTATCGCTTTAAGTTCGAGCTTTACATGTTCAAACAGCGTCATGCAGTTAACTCCTTACTCGTGTGCTTTTTGATGAGCAACAGGGTAATAAACAGGGGCAGAAGGTAGCCAATCATAGGGAGCAAATGCGACAATGACTGAAAGGCAGTGACGCCGTAACTTGATTGACCGACCTGAACCTCGATGTAGTGACTGACCGGGAGCAAGCTACGCCAAAATAGTGCCAAAGAGCTCATGTCCGTTGCCGGAAAGGTAATCCCCATGAAGGCAAAGCTAGGGGCTGTAAAAGCACCAGCAAAGCTCATCGCTCTAGCTGCATCGCAGGTAAGGAAAAAGAACATCGCACCCATAATCATACAGGCAAGCGTAGTGACTGCCTGAGCAATTAATAACACGCTCCAACTGCCTTCCATTGGCCATTGAATGATGTCGTAGAACCAAATCAGGAAGGTCGCGCCTAATAGTAAAAACCATAGGAAATAGGGCAGAAGCGTACGAGATAGTTGAAGAAGTACCTTTTCTTTTCCGAGCCAGGAAGTGATCCCAGCGATGCGGTAGTTTGCACTCAGCACCAATACAGTCAGAGACACAATGGCAATCTGCCAGATGGCAGGAACAATCGCAGACACCAGAAACTGCGCGTAATTCAGTCCTTTGTTGAACAGCGGCGTAATTTGTGTCCTGACTGAAACGGCTTTACCCATCGCGGCGATGCTTGTCGTATCACCTTTAGCCAGTGCTTTGACAACTTCTACCTGCGCGTTGAAGGTTCCTTGTGCCTGAAGTGCTGCAGAATTGATCAAGCGCCCCACCAAAATGTACTGACTGTTATAAAACAGCGTAACCTGTGGTGGCATCGACTTGACAATCGCTTTGTCAAAGCCGTATGGAATGTAGAGTATGGCGTAGATGTCACCATCAATCATTGCTTTACGAGCTTTCGCGATGTCGTCATATTGGTGATCAACGCTGAGCATTGAGGTAGCATCATAATTTTGAGTCAGCTTTTGAGAAAGCGTACTTTTGCTGAGATCAACAACACCAATCGGTAGGTTGCTGGCGATACCTGCAGAAAAAATCCAATATATCGAAAGACATATTAAGATTGGGACCCAAGTAAGGCACGATAACAGCCATCGGTCGTGACGAAGTATGTGCCACTGACTGTGTAAATGACTTTTGGCAAGTCTCCGCTTTGCCAGAGTTTGAAAACTGTGGGGCATGGGAACGTCCTACATCTCAACCACAAGACTCATACCCATCCGCAGCGCGACATCGTCGCTTACTGGTCGCGCCTCAACCTCGAACGTGCGTAAGTCGAAGCCTTGAGTTGCGTCAGTGGAGCGCCAGGTCGCGAAGTCGCCCATCACAGCAACGTGAGTCACTCTGAATGTCACGGTCTCATCAAGCGCTGGCACGAAAGCATCAAACAGTTTTCCTTTTTCAAAGTTCATCAGATGATCTTCACGAACGTTCAGCACAGCCCAGGTGTCTTTTGTGTCGATAACAGTGACGACTGGGAAGCCCTGGGGTGCCAACTCGCCGCTGTGCAGCAGCACCTGTGAGACTTCACCGTCAAACCATGACTGAATTTGTGTATCAGCCGCATATGCTTCAACTTCCGCTACCGCACCTGCGGCCATTCTGGCTTTTTCTGCAGCGGCGATTTTTGTTTCGTTTCGGGCACCTTCTTTTGTCATTTGATACATCTGGAACGCTGCACTTTCGGTGTATTTTGCCGCTTGCCATTGAGTCAGCGCTTCGTCACGCTTCTGTTCTGCAACAACACCATCTTTGTATAGGTTGTTGACACGAAGATAGGTTTTCTCTAGCAGGGCAGCGGCCGCTTTAGCTTTTCGCCACTGATCTTCAGCGGCTTGAATTTGTTGCTGTCTTGCCCCAATTTCAGCTTCTTTAGCCAGTGCTCCGGCTGCCTTTTCGCCAGCGACAGCCTGTTCGAGTTTGGCCTCAATCTCCGGGCTGTGAATGGTGAAGATGAGTTGTCCTTCTTTCACTTCATCGCCTTTACGAACCAGTACTTTATCGATACGTCCTGGCACCTTAGAAGAGATGCTGTACTGTTGTGATTCGATCTGACCTTGAATACGGAACGGCGGCGTCTGATAAGCATCGAAGAACTTATATCCGACCCAGCCGATAACAGCGACAGTACCTAATGCCAGTAGAGTGGGTTTGACCTTGTTCATGATGCATCCTTTGTTCTGAGTTGAGCGGGTGTAACGGCGTTATGTTTATACGTAGAAAAGTTGTTCATCTCACTAGAAAGTGCGAGAAGTTTGTTCAGTGACAATAAGTACTGAAAGCTGGCAGCATCCTGCTGAGTTTTGATGCTGGCCAAATAGAGTTCAGCATCAACTACATCCAGCGAGCGGCCAAGGCCTTGTGAGAATGCTTTTTGACGCAGTTTCAGGTTTTCTTGAGCGAGGCTAATACTTGAGTTAAGGCCTTGTACTTCGTCTAAGGCTTGCTGAGCTTCAAGATAGGTTTTTTCAACCAACACACTCAGATCTTGTTTCGCTTGTCTTTTAAGAAACTGAACCTGAGATACAGCGCTGTTCGCCGCCTTCATTTGCTCACTACGCCCGGTGTTTTCAAGAAGTGGTACGCTGACACCAATGCCGACCAACCAGTCAGGTTTGAGTTGGCTGGTCAACGAGTCGCCATGGTACAGGCTGTAATCGCCGTAAGCGTAAACTTCTGGGAAATACTTACCTTTTTCCGCTTTCATCAGGCTGCTGGCCTGCTTCTCTTTAGCGTCCAGAATGGCTAAACCGGGATAGGTATCAAGTGTTTGGTCTACAAAAGCATCCAGAGGCGGCAACGTCCGGTTGATGAATAATTCATCGCGTGGCTCGACAGTTTCTGTCTGACCAAGCACTTGAGTTAACGCTGCCTGTGCAATATTCAGACTGTGTTCTACTTTCTTGCGTTCAACTACGGCTTTGTCGAGCGAGGCTTCAGCCTGCAATCGTTCGACTCGGGCAATCTGTCCCTGTTGTTCCAGTTTAATCGCAAAATCACGATGCTTGGTTAACCCTTGTTCGACCGCAAGGCGAGTGTCAACAACATTTTTAGCCAGGATAACGCTGAAATAGTATTTGCTTAGATCTTCATAACGCGCTTGAACTTCCATTGCTAACTGGCTTTGAGCTTCTTCCTTTTTGCCTTCCGCTGCTGTTTGTGCAGCAGTGATACGGCCACCCGTGAAGATCGGCCATACGGCGCGAATCGACGAGCTGAAGATATCTTTGTGTTCGATGGTGGAGGTGATTCCGCCTAAAGCACTGGCAATCTGACCCAATTCAGGGCTCACGGCACCAAGGCCTGACAAATCGGGAACGCCACTCAAACTTTCTGCAAACTGAGCTCCGCTGAGCGTAACATCCTGATCTAAGCGGGTGTAGTTGGCACCAATGGTGACTTTTGGCAGGTTGAGACTGCCGGTTGCATCTTGCAGGTGACCGTATCTTTCGACATTTGCGCGCTGTGCTGCGAGTGAGTTGTTATTTTGCTGAAGCAGTTGCCAGGCTTCATCAAATGACACATCAGCAGCGAAGGCGCTAAACGAAAGCGATCCTAGCAGTGCGCCCACAGCCAAAGGCAGGGACTTAATCTTCATGTATGCTCCAATCGAGATGTTAACGAAATTATTAGAGTATATACTCTAATAAAATGCTGTTCAATAACATAAATATAGATGGTGTTTCGATATTTACGTGGTTAACTATCTGATATTTCGAGGTCAATTTAAAATGGGAGTGAAAATCGGGTAATAAAAAAGCATCGCTAACGATGAATTAGGACGCTTTCTTGACTGGGTTTGACTTGTTCAGTCTTGAGATGGACATACATATCCGGCTCGCCACATCAAATCTTTTGACTGAAGTAACTCTTTTAGTACTTCACTTCCGGACATTTGTGGTGACGCGAATGAGACAAGTACATCCTGCTCAAACTCAGGTTTTAGCGAGTCAGTGGTTTGATAGGCCCTGACGTGGGTAAAAGTTGCTCGGCGATTTTTTGACAGCAACGCTCTATCGAGGCAAATTCCAAAACAGTCCCGTTCCATAACGACGTTCCTTCTTACGTTTTAATCTTGTTATCTGGTACGTTTGTTACTGCTTCATTCTTTATAATTATTGTGGTGTTACAAATTGGCTACAATTGATTCAGAGCCTGATTTGGCTGCTAACGCAAGAGGGACCAGAGCCTTAAAACAATTGCTGATTTAACTATACGGAAATAGTGCTGCTTTGTTCTAAAAATAAGCTAAAAGTGATGTGATCATAATCAGTATTTTGATTGCATATTCATGTAACTGACATAAAACATCATGCCCTTGTTTGAGGATTTATCATCTTGTCGGGATATCGGTCTATCCAACCGATTGAAATTTAATAGCGAGTGTCACAGTTCGGGTAGAGTATCAATGCTCGAATGTTACTGTCCTGTTACAGTGTTGGCATATAGGAGAGTCAACATGAAATGGAATCAGATAAGTTTTCGACACCGAATGCTGATCATTATGACGGTATCAGGGTTGTTGCAGTTGCTTGTCTTATCAATAGCGGGTTTCAGCTACATCAAACAGTCTCAGGAAAATGAGATGGGCCTTAAGGCACAAGGCGTTGCTACTTTTTTGGCACAGTCATCTTCTGTTATCAATATGATAGAGAATCAAACGGCACCTAGAATGCAGGAACGATTTCGCGGACTCACTGAAATGATTGGTGCGGCGTTTATCGTTATCGGCGATAAAGATGGGATAAGACTGATTCACCCTGTCGATGAGCGAATAGGCTTGCCAATGATGGGAGGTGACAACGACCTCGCTTTGGTTCATGGGCAGTCTTATGTTTCGTTTGCTGAAGGTTCGTTAGGTAAGTCCGTGCGTGGCAAGGCTGCGGTGTTTGACAAAGACGGAAATATCATTGGCGTTGTCTCCGTGGGTTATCTGCTCGATAGGCTCCAGGATCGCATTGAACCTTATCTGGCTTTTTTACTGGGTATGGCCATCTTGGTGTTAGCCGCTAACGCGGTTGTATCAAACTTCATTTCTCGACGATTTCAAAGAGCGCTTTTGGGTTTTGAGCCAGAAGAAATTGGCCGACTTTACAGTGAACTGGATGTCACCATGAGTACGATTAAAGAAGGGGTTATCAGTATTGACTCCAATGGTGTGCTCAGATCTATCAACACCAGTGCATGTGAGATTTTAGGGCTTGAGAAAGCCAAAGTGATGAATCGTCCACTTACTCAGGTACTACCCAATTCGGATTTGCAGTCTCTGATACAGAGTCAGGAAGTCGATCATGATATTGAGCTTTACTTGAATCAGCAACGCATCGTTGCTAACCGAAGCCCGATCTTAGTCGATGGAAAGGTCGTGGGTGCAGTATCGAGTTTTCGATTGAGAGATGAAATCAGTGAATTGACCGAACAGCTTTCGCAAACTAAAGCCTATGCAGAGATGCTGCGCTCACAAACTCATGAACATAGGAATAAGCTCAATACGATCAGCGGACTGGTACAAATGGGGGAGCTTGACGCGGTTCAGAGTTTGATTGGACAAGAAACGGCCCACTATCAAACTCTGATTGAGTTCTTACGCGAGACCATCAAAGACCCATTGATCGCAGGTATGCTTTTGGGCAAGACAGAGCGGGCAAGAGAGCTCGGGCTTACGCTTCATGTGGATGATGAGTCTCGCCTGGAGCCCTTGTCCAAAGAAATCAATGCCGATGATCTTGTGACTATTTTGGGTAATTTAATCGATAACGCCTTTGAAGCCACACTGTCAGCGATTAAGCAGGTACCTAATGACCGGATGGATATTGCACAAGTCGAGGTTTCGTTAAGTGATTTTGGTAATGAGATCATTCTAGAAGTTATAGATAAAGGATGCGGCTTGCCTAAGCACCTGGATGTTGCTTCCCTTACAAAAAGGGGTGTGTCTAGCAAAGCACAATTTAATCGTGGCGTCGGGTTGTTTTTGGTTAAGCAGTTGACAGAAAGATACCAGGGACAGTTTGAGATGGTAGATAATAAGGAAAGAGGAACACGGGTGACTGTTTATATTCCTAAGGATGGACTGGCATGAATGACTTAACGAGAGTCATGATAATAGAAGACGATCTTAAGATCGCGGAGCTACATCGACGTTACCTCGAGCAGATGGGGGGATTTGAGGTGGTAGGTATTGCAACTTCGAAAGTCGAAGCGGAGATGCAGCTCGAAGTCCTTGAGCCAGAATTGGTGTTACTTGACGTTTATCTGCCAGATGGGACCGGCATTGAAATACTTGCACGCTTACGAAGCTTGAATCAGCAATGTGACGTTATTTTAATTACCGCAGCCCGAGACGTGGAAACGTTGCAGCAGGCGATGCGCGGTGGTGTAATTGATTACCTTCTAAAGCCGGTGATGTTCCCCAGACTGGAAGCAGCATTAAAAAAATATCAGAAACGTACCGAACAACTGCATCATGCTGATGGTCTCGACCAGTCACTCGTTGATGAAATGATGCAGTCTGCGGCGGCAGAAAAATCAGCAGAAGTACGTTTACCGAAAGGGATTGATGGTGTCACGCTTGAGAAGATTAGAGCGTTGTTTCGCGAAGATAAACCGTATACAGCAGATGAAGCGGGCGAAAATATCGGCGCAAGCCGAACCACCGCCAGACGCTATTTGGAGTTTCTGATAAGCATTGGTGAGCTGGAAGCAGATGTGAACTACGGTACGGTCGGGCGCCCAGAACGGTGTTATTGCCGGGTGAAACGCTAACTTTCTGAGTTGTAAACCTCGTTGGAGGTTTGTCTGCAAACTTGTTATCCAAGGAAAAAAAGCCGCTCCAATAAATAGGAGCGGCTTTCTATATTTTAGTGGAACCATTACGGATTAAGATTCAACTTTTTTGGGTTGGTTGAAGCACTTTTTTATCAGTGAGATCAATGCCGGGCCCACCAAAACCATGATTGCCAATACGGTAAATGTAAGGGTAATTGGGCGCTCCCAAAGGAAGCTAAGCTCTCCATCACTTATCATCAATGCACGTCTCAGGTTTTCTTCCATCAGTCCACCCAGAATGAAACCGAGCAGTAACGGCGCCAGAGGGAAATTCGCCAGCCGGAGGGCGATAGCTCCCATTGCAATGAGCAGCATGATAAAGACATCCATGGTATTGAACGACACCAGATAAACCCCCGTAATTGAGAAAAACAGGATCATCGGTAACAGCACGGTTCTTGGTACCGCCAACAACTTCGAAATATATGGAATCAGCGGCAAGTTAAGTATAACGAGCACAATGTTGCCAAAATACATGGAAATGATGACTGACCAGAAGACGTCCGGATGTTCGACAAAAAGACGTGGTCCCGGTTGAATACCATAGGCAATTAAGGCACCAAGCATGATGGCCGTTGTTCCTGAGCCAGGAATGCCAAGTGTCAATAGTGGAACAAACGATCCGCTTGACGCAGCGTTGTTTGCCGATTCAGGTGCTACAAGACCTCGGATACTCCCTTTACCAAATTCCTCTTTCTTTTCTTTTGGAGCCAGATTTCGCTCCATACCGTAGGAAAGGAAAGCGGCAATTGTTGCTCCGGCACCAGGAAGAACACCAGTAAAGAAGCCCAGAATGGATGAGCGGATAGAGACAGGTGCGACTTCTTTGATCTCTTCTTTGGTGATCTTCATGCTGCCAATGTCACTGAGTTTCTTTTGCTCGTCGCCACGGGTATCTTTTTCGGGTTTAAGGATCCCCATTAATGTCTCACCCAGTGCAAAGGTTGCCATAGCAAGCAGTAAAAAGCTGAAACCATCCATAAGGTCGGTGAGTCCGAACGTGAATCGCTCAACACCGACACCCTTATCGATACCAACGGTCGATAGCATCAGGCCGAGTACGGTCATCATCCATGCTTTGATGACTTGCCCTTTACCTGCGAACGCGGCTACAGCTGACAAACCTAAAAGCATCAGAGCGAAGTAATCAGAAGACTGAAAACTCAACGAAACTTTTGCCAGAGCTGGAGCTGCAAACAATAACATGATGGCAGATAACGTGCCGCCAGTGAACGAGGAATAGGCGGCGAGAGCGAGTGCTCGGCCCGCCTGGCCTTTTTGCGCCATTGGGTAGCCATCGAACGCTGTAACAACGGTTGATGAGCAGCCTGGAGCGTTAATTAGGATTGATGATGTAGAACCACCAAATACGGCACCATAGTAAACGCCCGCCATAAGAATGAGGCCCGAAGAGGGTTCAAGACCGTAGGTAATGGGGATCATCAGCGCTATGGCGGATATGGGGCCAAGCCCTGGTAACATGCCAATGAAAGTACCCACAAAACAACCAACGACCACCATCATGATGTTCATTGGCATAATAGCCGTGGAGAGCCCTTGTAAAATTCCGTCTAACATAATGGCATCCTACCAAATAGTGAATATCAGGCCAGGCTCCAGATAAATATCTAGCCCCTGCGTAAGCATGAGATAAAAAGCGAGTACAAAAGGAAATGACGCACCAAATAGAACGCGCTTGCGACGTTCACCCAGCATGTAAAATCCGGCCATCAGGAAGAATCCTGTCGCCAGTACGAACCCAAGGTAGGTCAGTCCGATACCATACGCCGCCATCAGTACGAGAAACCCAATCAACAACTTCCAGTTGAAATCAACGACTGCACCACTTTTTACATCAGGCTGGCCTGTTATAAGAAGTAAGACAGCAAGGCCAATACCAACAAAAGTCAGTATGGTTGGCAGGGTTCGGGCAGTAAATGGTTCATACTCATCCCCGGGGAACATAGGGATTAACGATGTCTGGTATCCATAACATAAGCACAGGATCAAAAATATCATCGCACCTACACGATCACGTGAAAGCAAATTTTCTTTCGTGAACAGCTTAGAGGTGAAATCTGACATAACTCACTCCAGATTAGCAAAAGAGAAAAGGCCGTATACAAGGGGTCGATGAGCGGCGACCAAATGGATAATGAACTAAGGACACAGTCGTTTTATCCAATAAACAAAGGAGTACTGCTATTGGCAATGACAGAAATTGGCACTTTCGCCATTGCGTCTCATACACGGCAAAGATGGTGAATAGAGGGGGAAAGCTTCCCCCTTTTTCGGCACTACTGGTTTAGGAATCCAAGTTCAGTCATGAGCGCACCCATTTGCTTTTCTTGGTCTTCAAGGAACTTATAGAAGTCCTTATCCGCTTTGTAGTTATCGATCCAACCATTGCGGTCACGGACTACAGCCCACTCTTCAGTGGTGTACATCTTAGTTAGAGCTTCATTCCACTCTTTGACTTTTTCTTCGCTCGCACCAGGCGCTGCGAAGAAACCACGCCAGTTGGCAAATACGGTTTCATTGCCATACTCGGTTAGTGTTGGAATATCAGGTGCAGCGTCAAGACGTTTAGGTGCGGTGACCGCTAGTACTTTCACCTGTCCCGCTTTGGACATTTCTAGTACTTCACCTAAGCCAGTTGATAACAGCTGTGTTTCGCCTGATAGCAACGCCGCCATGGCTTTACCACCTGCATCGTAAGCGATGTAACGAACCTTTTTAGCATCGAAGCCTTCACCTTTAAACGCTGCGGCAACAACTAGGTGGTCCATACTACCGCGAGCGGAGCCGCCGGCAATTTTTACTTTTCGTGGGTTTTCTTTGAAGTCAGCGACCACGTCTTCCCAAGTGTTATAGGGCGAGTCAGCTGGAGCAACAATCGCACCATAGTCTGCAATGGTCGCAGCAACAGGCGTCAAGTCGCGGAATGACTGAGGGAATACTCCCGTTAGTGAGCGAACAACAATGGGTGTCGAATTTACCATTAGCGTGTCTTCTTGGCGTTCAGCTGTTTCAATCAGGTGTGCGATTGCTTTACCGCCGCCACCGCCAGACAGGTTCTGGAAAGAGACATTGTCGACAATGTCCGCTTTAACCAGTACATCACCCGTTCCACGTGCGGTCATATCCCAACCACCACCAGCGCCGCCAGGGATTAGGAAATGGATTTTCTCAATATCTGCCGCGTAGCTGCCAAATGAGAGAGTGGCTGTAACGATAGATGCCGCAAGGGTAGGTTTTAGTGCCTTAAACATGTTCACGTTCCTTATGTTGACTTTATTGTCTGCCGGCTAGAGGGGCCAGCTTGACCTCTATGGGTTAGCTAAAGGTTACGCAGTTGTTACAAGGTCATCAATAAAGCGCAGATATTGAGGATAAAGAGCATAGGGTGAATTTTGTTCATATTGTTCACGCCAGGTTGCTTGGCTTAGACATTAGTATATATTGTCGACAATTAAGTTGATTAATTGTTATTTGGTTGCTTAAATAGTGTTTATTGAATGGGCATTGTCAACAATGTGCTAAGTTTTAAAGGTAAGTAGCTATATGAATGTACAAATAGCGGTTGAGGAAACGGTGTTATTAAAAGAGGGCACAAAATCAGAAAATTTAACAGAACGGCTGATTGAAGAGATTGTCGAAGGTCGAATCGAGTCGGGTAGTAAAATTTCTGAACCAGAACTGGCGAAACGATTTGAAGTCAGTCGTGGTCCACTGAGAGAAGCCATCATGAGACTGGAAGGGTTAGGCTTAATTGAGCGCATTCCTCACGTTGGTGCCAGAGTAATCACATTATCACAACAAAAGTTAGTGGAGTTGTACTCCGTTCGTGAAGCGCTGGAGGGGATGGCGGCTCGTCTGGCGGCAAAACATATATGCGATGAGGAAGTTGCGGAGTTGGAGAAGCTACTAGGCCGACACTCCGAGCACATCGATGAAGTTGAAGGTGCCTCCTATTTTCACCAGCATGGTGATTTTGACTTTCACTATCGAATTATCAAGGCCAGTCAAAATAGCCAGTTAATACATCTGCTATGCAATGAACTGTACCACCTTTTGCGAATGTACCGATATCAGTCGCCAAGAACACAATCTCGCCCTGAATCAGCATTGAAGGAGCATTTGTTTATTCTGGATGCGATAAAAAACAAAGATGAAGAATTGGCAGAGCTACTGATGAGACGTCATATCTCGAGAAGTAAGGCTCTGATTGAAAAGAATTTGGATAGTTAATCAACTCATTATGGGCACTTAAGAGCAATCAAATTGAGTGTTCATTGGATAGACAAGGAGACAAGAATGTCAGTATCCCCAGGTCAATTATTTCGTGACGCCGTCACCAATAGCAATCCTCTACAGGTTGTGGGTACGGTGAATCCCTATTGCGCGATGATGGCGAAGAATGTGGGCCATCAGGCCATTTACCTATCCGGGGGTGGGATTGCTAATGCCTCATACGGTCTGCCGGATTTGGGTATTACTACCCTTAACGATGTACTGGTGGATGTGGACCGCATAACGAATGCCTGTGATTTGCCTTTACTGGTCGATATCGATACAGGTTTTGGTGGTGTTTTTAATATTGCTCGCACCATTAAGGCAATGGAGAAAGCAGGAGCAGCGGCAGTACATATAGAGGATCAGGTTGCTCAGAAGCGATGCGGTCACCGGCCCAACAAAGCAATTGTAAGCCAGCAGGAAATGGTAGACCGGGTTAAAGCCGCTGTTGACGCCAGATTAGATGATCAATTTGTCGTGATGGCACGAACCGATGCCCTGGCGGTAGAGGGAATGGACAAAGCGATTGAGCGCGCGATAGCGTGCGTTCAAGCTGGGGCCGATATGATATTTCCGGAGGCAATGACGTCATTAGAGCACTACAGGCAGTTCAAACATGCCTTAGCAGATGCGACAGGAAAGGACGTACCAATCCTTGCCAATATTACCGAGTTTGGCCAGACACCACTCTTTGGTTGCGAAGAACTTGCCAGTGTTGGCGTCGACATGGTGCTGTATCCGTTGTCAGCGTTCCGGGCAATGAACAAAGCGGCGGAGAATGTGTATCAGCACCTCCTTGATGTTGGTAATCAGGAAGCGCTGACGGCACAAATGCAGACACGTGCTGAGCTCTATCAACATCTTAACTACCATAGCTACGAAGACAAACTGGATCAGCTGTTTGCTGAGAACAAATCCTAATTGCTTCGTCAGTGTGTTTACAGTGAAGCCTGGGAAACCCATTAAACAGTTAACAAATCATCCAATAACGTGAAACCGCACAAAAAAGACCCATGAAGGGCGTAATGCGGAAAAGGAGTTCAAAATGCCAAATTCAGCCATAGGTGGCGCCGGTCTGCGAGGCCAAAGCGCAGGTACAACGTCTTTGTGTACCGTCGGTAAGTCAGGAACAGGGCTGACTTATCGCGGATACGACATTACTGACTTGGCCAATAATGCTCAGTTTGAAGAAGTGGCTCACTTGCTGTTACGCGGTCACTTGCCGAACCAAAAAGAACTGGACCAATATAAGACGATTCTTGTTGGGCTACGTGGGCTTCCAGAGCCACTCAAGAAAGCGCTAGAGCTTATTCCTGCAGATGCTCATCCGATGGATGTGATGCGAACAGGGTGTTCGGTGTTAGGTAACCTTGAGCAGGAACATGATTTTTCTCAGCAGCAGCAAGCTACCGAAAGAATGTTGGCGCTATTCCCTGCCATCATCTGTTACTGGTACCGCTATAGTCATGATGGCGTTCGCATTGATACGACTGATCAGTCTGAGGATTGTATCGGTGGTTACTTCTTAAAAATGCTAACGGACACAGCGCCTTCAGAGTTACATAAGAAAGTGATGCATTGTTCACTCATCTTGTACGCAGAACATGAGTTTAACGCTTCTACCTTTGCTGCCCGGGTCTGCGCCTCGACGCTGTCGGATATTCATTCTTGTGTCACCGCCGCCATAGGTACATTGCGAGGGCCGCTACATGGTGGTGCCAATGAAGCGGCTATGGAAATGATTCAGGATTGGCGAACGGCTGACGAAGCGGAAAGCCATATTCTGAAAATGTTAGCTAATAAAGACAAAATCATGGGCTTTGGGCACGCCATATATCGTGAAAATGACCCAAGAAATGCTTTGATTAAGCGTTGGTCGAAAGAATTGTCTGCAGCGGTGGGTGATACCTATCTTTACGATGTCTCTGAACGCGTTGAAGCAGTAATGAAGCGAGAAAAAGGGCTGTTCTGTAATGCCGACTTTTTCCACGCTTCGGCGTACCAATTTATGGACATCCCAACCAAGCTGTTTACGCCCATTTTTGTTATGAGTCGTTTAACTGGCTGGGCGGCTCACGTCTATGAGCAACGCGCAAACAACAGAATCATAAGACCTAGTGCGGATTACGATGGCCCGGATGCGAGAGCATGGACGCCGATCGAAGAGCGAGAATAGCCGGTATTACAAAGGACGTGATCATGTCTAATCAACAAAACAATTATCAGTACCGTAAACCTTTGCCGGGAACGAGCCTCGATTATTTCGATACTCGTTCGGCGGTAAATGATGTCGAGCAGGGCGCGTATGAGCGCCTGCCATATACGTCACGCGTGTTAGCCGAGAATCTGGTACGCCGCTGCGACCCATCAGAGTTGACCGCTTGTTTGGCGCAACTCATCTATCGCAAACGAGATAAAGACTTTCCCTGGTATCCGGCTCGCGTTGTGTGTCACGACATCCTGGGACAGACGGCGCTTGTCGACCTTGCGGGTCTTCGTGATGCGATTGCAAAAGAGGGCGGCGACCCGTCCAGTGTGAATCCGGTGGTAGAAACGCAATTGATTGTCGATCATTCTCTGGCAGTGGAACATGCCGGGTTTGAAGACGGTGCATTCGAGAAAAATCGAGCCATTGAAGAGCGCCGTAATGAAGACCGCTTTCATTTTATCGAATGGTGTAAAACCGCATTTGAGAATGTCAGTGTTGTTCCTGCCGGGAATGGCATTATGCACCAAATCAATCTGGAGAAGCTTTCTCCGGTAGTTCAGGCGCAAAACGGTGTAGCCTTTCCCGATACGTGCGTCGGTACCGATAGCCATACCCCGCATGTGGATGCGTTAGGGGTGATCGCCATTGGTGTCGGCGGTTTAGAAGCCGAGACGGTGATGTTGGGCCGCCCATCGATGATGCGACTACCTGACATTGTGGGTGTGCGTCTAATCGGCGAACGACAGCCGGGTATCACTGCGACCGACATTGTGTTGGCTTTGACTGAGTTCTTGCGAGCTGAACGTGTGGTATCGAGCTATCTTGAGTTCTTTGGCGAGGGCACTAAGGGACTGACCATTGGTGACAGAGCGACCATCTCAAATATGACGCCGGAGTATGGTGCTTCGGCAGGGATGTTCTACATCGATGAGCAGACCATTAATTACCTCAAGCTTACCGGCAGGGATGATGAGCAGGTAAAACTGGTCGAAACCTATGCCAGACACACCGGACTTTGGGCTGACGATCTCCAGCATGCTGACTATGAACGTGTGTTGGAATTTGACCTCTCTCAGGTAGAACGAACATTAGCTGGCCCATCCAATCCACATCGACGTCTGCCAACCGCGCAGCTACACGAACAGGGGATTGCGGGTGAGTGGCAACAAAATGAAGGCGAAATGCCGGATGGTGCGGTAATCATTGCCGCCATTACTTCTTGTACCAATACCAGTAATCCACGCAATGTTGTAGCTGCGGGACTTATTGCTAAGAAAGCCAATGAACTTGGATTGGTTCGTAAACCCTGGGTGAAGTCCTCATTTGCGCCAGGCTCGAAAGTGGCCAAGTTGTATCTCGAAGAAGCTGGCCTCTTACCCGAGTTAGAACAACTGGGCTTTGGTATTGTGGCCTACGCCTGCACAACCTGTAACGGAATGAGCGGTGCATTGGATCCGAAGATACAGCAAGAAATAGTGGACAGAGATCTGTACACAACCGCTGTTTTGTCGGGAAACCGTAACTTTGACGGGCGTATACACCCTTATGCAAAGCAGGCTTTTCTCGCGTCTCCACCCCTTGTCGTCGCATACGCCATTGCGGGCACGATTCGTTTTGATATCGAGCGTGACGCGCTGGGTACTGATAGCAGTGGCAATCCTATTTATTTAAACGATATCTGGCCTTCAGATAGCGAAATAGACGAAGTGGTAAACAAACACGTCAAGCCTGAACAGTTCAATCAGATTTACATTCAGATGTTTAAACTTGAAGACAATAAGCGGGTCAGCAATCCGTTATATGACTGGCGTGAGAAAAGTACCTACATTCGCCGACCACCATATTGGGAAGGCGCGCTGAAAGGGGAGCGCACGCTTAAAGGAATGCGACCTCTGGCGGTTCTTGGAGACAACATTACTACGGACCACTTATCCCCTTCGAATGCGATTCTCGCGTCTAGTGCTGCCGGCGAATATCTGACCAGCATGGGAGTTCCGGAAGAGGATTATAACTCTTACGCCACTCATCGCGGTGATCACTTAACTGCTCAGCGCGCCACTTTTGCTAATCCTAAGTTGTTCAATGAAATGGTGAAACAGGACGGCGAGGTGGTACAGGGTTCACTCGCCAGGGTAGAACCAGAAGGCACGGTGACCAGAATGTGGGAAGCGATAGAAACCTACATGGAAAGAAAACAGCCTCTGATTATTGTGGCTGGTGCCGACTATGGACAGGGGTCGTCCAGAGACTGGGCGGCAAAAGGGGTTCGTCTCGCCGGAGTAGAAGCAATCGTCGCCGAAGGATTTGAACGCATTCATCGCACGAATTTAGTCGGGATGGGTGTATTACCGTTGCAGTTTAAACCGGGTGTTAATCGTAACACCTTAGGTCTGGATGGCTCTGAAACCTATGACGTAGTAGGAGAGATAAATCCGGGCTGTGATCTTGCTTTGGTCGTGACTCGGGCATCTGGGGAAAAAATAGATATCGCGGTTACCTGTCGTCTTGATACTGCTGACGAGGTGAGCGTCTATTCTGCCGGCGGTGTACTGCAGCGTTTCGCTCAGGATTTTCTGGCGCAGTAACTGGAGGGAATAAAGATGAAACAAATGAAAATTCCCGCTACTTACATGCGTGGAGGTACCAGTAAAGGGGTGTTCTTTAGTTTGCAGGATTTGCCTAAAGAAGCAAAGCAACCGGGCCCCGCTCGTGACAAGCTGTTGATGCGCGTGATCGGCAGCCCGGACCCTTATGCCAAACAGATTGATGGCATGGGAGGGGCGACATCCAGTACCAGCAAAACGGTGATTGTCTCTAAAAGCGAAAAAGAAGGTCATGACATAGACTATCTGTTCGGCCAGGTGTCAATCGATAAGGCGTTTGTCGACTGGAGTGGAAACTGCGGTAACCTCTCTGCTGCAGTGGGTCCTTTTGCGGTACACAGTGGGCTCATCGATGCGGAGAAGCTTCCAGTGAACGGGATTGCTGAGATTACCATCTGGCAGGGTAATATTGGCAAGACCATTATTGCCAAGGTTCCCATGGTTGATGGCGAAGTCCAGGAATTGGGTGACTTCGAGCTGGATGGTGTGACGTTTCCGGCTGCTGAAATCAGTGTGGAATTTGTTGACCCAAGTGACAGTTCAGGATCCATGTTTCCAACCGGAAATCTGGTGGATGATCTTAATGTCCCCGATGTTGGTACTTTCAACGCAACCCTCATCAACGCCGGTATCCCAACGATTTTTATTGATGCTACTGAGTTGGGACTCAAAGGGACTGAACTTCAGGAGCAGATCAACGGCGATCAGAACTGGCTGAACAAGTTTGAAACGATTCGAGCTCATGGTGCAATGAAAATGGGGCTAATTGATTCGTTGGAACAAGCCGCAACCCGTCAACACACTCCTAAGGTCGCGTTTGTTTCCAAACCCAAAGACTACCAATCATCCAGTGACAAGCCGATCCAAGCGGAGGACGTAGACCTTCTCGTTCGCGCTATGTCTATGGGGCAGCTTCATCATGCAATGATGGGGACGGCTGCCGTTGCCATTGCTTGCGCTGCAAGCGTTGAGGGAACGATTGTGAACCTCGCGGCTGGAGGAGGAGAAAGAGACACTGTCACGTTTGGCCATCCTTCTGGCATTTTGAAGGTTGGGGCCATTGCCTCGAAAACGGAAACTGGCTGGGCTGTAGAGAAAGCCATTATGAGTCGAAGCGCTAGAATCCTTATGGAAGGTTGGGTTCGTGTGCCTTCGGGAACTATGAACTAAAGACATATTGGAGGATACATTATGTCTGAATATCAGAAGCAATATCAGTGGGCGGAACAGCAGCCAGAAGCCTTTTGGCAGGAACAGTCAAAACAGATTGACTGGTTCGAGGCTCCAAAGACAATTCTTGAGAAGGATGAGAATGGCATTGAGCGTTGGTTCCCCGATGGTGTGATGAACACAGCATGGCTTGCTCTGGATTACCATTGTGAGCAAGGTCGCGGGGATAATACGGCACTGATCTATGACTCTCCGGTGACTGGGATCAAGCAAACCTATAGTTATGTAGAGTTAAGAGACCGGGTAGCAAAAATAGCGGGAATGCTAGCCAAGCAGGGAGTGACGAAAGGCGATCGCGTTGTTATCTACATGCCCATGATTCCTGAAGCGGCGATGGCTATGTTGGCGTGTGCACGACTGGGGGCAATTCATTCGGTGGTGTTTGGTGGCTTTGCGCCTAACGAACTTGCGGTGCGTATCGAAGATGCCGAGCCGAAAGTGATCATGACCGCCTCCTGCGGTATCGAAATTAACAAAGTGCTGCCGTATAAACCTCTGGTTGATAAAGCAATTATGGATAGCCGCTGGAAGCCTGAAAAGGTGTTTGTGCTTCAGCGACCACAGTGTGAAGCCGAACTGAGTCAGAAGCGGGATCTCAATTGGGCCGAGGAATATCAAAATTCTCTTCCACACGGCTGTGTTCCAGTACTGGCTACTGATCCTCTGTATATTCTTTATACATCAGGCACTACAGGCAAGCCCAAAGGAGTGGTGCGTGATAACGGTGGGCATGCAGTTGCCATGAAGTATTCTATGAAGGCCGTCTATGACATGCCTACCGATGGCGTATTTTGGGCGGCATCTGATGTAGGTTGGGTGGTGGGGCACTCATACATTGTTTATGCCCCGTTGATACATGGCTGTACCTCGATATTGTTTGAGGGAAAACCAGTGAGAACACCTGACCCTGGCGCGTTTTGGCGTGTGTGCGAGGAATACAAGGTTCGTGTTTTATTCTCAGCACCGACCGCATTCAGAGCCATCAAGAAAGAAGATCCTGATGCTGTTGAGCTGAAGAAATACAACCTTGATAGCCTGAAAAGCATTTTTATGGCAGGGGAGCGTCTTGATCCACCAACTCTGGAATGGGTAGAAAGCCATGCTGAAAAGCCTGTGATTGATCACTGGTGGCAGACAGAGACGGGCTGGGCTATCTCATCTAATCCCGTCGGTATTGAGCCAATGCCAGTGAAAGCGGGCTCTTCAACAAAACCCAGCCCAGGCTTCAAAGTGGAAATATTGAATGAACTGGGTGAACCAGTGGGAGCGAATCAACAAGGTTTTGTGTCTCTTAAGCGGCCATTACCACCAAGTTGTCTCACCACCGTATGGCGTAACCACGACCGATATGAATCTGGCTATTTGAGCCAGTTTGAGGGCTACTATGTCTCAGGCGATGGTGGATATCTGGATGAAGATGGTTATCTATTTATCATGGGTCGAGTGGACGATGTAATCAACGTTGCGGGTCACAGGCTTTCGACCGGTGAAATGGAGGAAATTGTAGGTGGTCATCCGGCCATTGCCGAGTGCGCTGTGGTTGGCGTTCATGATGATTTGAAAGGGCAGTTGCCATTGGGACTGGTTGTACTCAAAGATGGTGTTAAAGTCGATAGTGACCAGTTAGAAACAGAACTCGTCGGCAAAGTACGTCAGGAGATAGGAGCCGTGGCATGCTTCAAACATGCTTTGGTTGTTGAAAGACTCCCTAAAACCCGATCGGGAAAAATATTGCGCCGTGTTATTCGTCAAATAGCCGATGGTAAAACCTATACAGTTCCATCGACTATTGATGATCCAACGAGCTTATCTGAAATCGAGAAGGTCTTGCATACCAACTAAAGGATTATTTTAATTGTCAAAAGGAACCGAGCTCATTTGCCACATTCGTAGCACATGGTTTGGTTCCTCACAGCGACCAAATAATATTTGGTATTTGGGAATAAACGGCTCACCAATATAGGTTGTTCGACTGAACTTGGTTGTTTTCAAGTCGACTTGTGTGACGACACGACCCTTAAAATTCTGAAAGATGACGAACTGTTCACTTTGATAGACCAGTTGCTCGTGGTAATACCAAAAGTGGTCTTTCGTTGCATCGAGCGTGCATTTGAGTGGTAAAGATGCGTAAGAGAGAGGTACCAAAAACAATAATGTAATGATCGCCAGCACGAGTGCTTTCATAGACCAGTCCCCATAAGTTTCCTTTTAGTATAGACAGGTTGGATGTATCACAATGGCCTAACAGCGATATCAATAACCATTCCTTAGTTTTTTTTATTTGCACATGCCTGACAAAACCCTCACACTAGGCGTACATTTGTAAACCTTTTGCTGTTTTAGTAACAAATTACTCTGCTATATGATTGATTTAAAATTTAAAGTTCGGTCTGCAACGTCCGGCGATCTGGAAACGCTGAATGATTTAATGTACGAACTGCATGACCACCATCAACAAGCAGTACCAGAAGATTTTAAAACTGCGGCAGAAATTCAGCAGGAAAAGAGCATATCGCGCTATTTGGACTCTCCAGATTGCATCGTATTAGTTGCGGAAAGTAAAGGTAAAGGGATATCTGAACAGATACTCGGATTTGTCACTGCTCAGTTTTGTGAACTGATTTCTCCGATAAGTCAGTCGTGTTTGATTGGCAATATTGATGAACTGTTTGTTGAACCAGATTGTCGAAATTCAGGTATAGCCAGTGCTCTACTTAAAGAAGCACAGGTTCGCCTGAAAGAACTTGGTGCTGTGCAGTTGATGGTCGAAGTCTGGGACTTTAATCAACCTGCTCTCGGTTTATACAAAAATGAGGGGTTTGTTCCTCATATTCATTGTCTTAGAAAAAAAATCTAAATTAGGTACGTTTGTGACTCAAATTTTGAGCCATTTTGTTTGTGCGCTTTTGCTTGCGTTTTTATCAATATATCAGAGTGCAGCGTCTGCCAATGAGATTGGCTCTGCTGACACACGATCAGTCAGTTCGACCGACTTCAGTGTTAAGCCGGTGCACAATTCACAACAATTTGATGACAGGCCTCTTGAGCCCTCAATCAAGGGGTCGCTTTGTCTCGTTCGTTCTGACGATAGATTGTTATTGGTGGATGAAATTCTCACCGGAAAACTGTCATTGCCTGGCGGGACGATAGAAAATAACGAAAACCCCCGACTGACAGCGCAACGAGAAACCTGGGAAGAAGCCGGGTTGGTTGTGAATGTTGGCCGCGAGGTCGGCCGGACCGAGCATGCTGTCTTTTATGAGTGTCAGGTAGAGTCTGACATTATTGCTTACAGTGAATCCAATTTCGGCCGTGGTGTCGAGTTACCAATCTATTTTGCACCCCATTTTGGGGTTGAAATCCGCAGTGCTTATTTGCTTGCACCCAAATCGGTTATCCCCAGAGAGTATCGCTATCCCAAGCAATGGCCGTTGGTTAAGCAGATGTACGCTATGTTGGATAACCAACCTGTCAACTACGTCGAAAACTTAATCGAGTCTGCCCCAGGCATACATCAGATTGAACTCTTCTGGCTGGCAAGTACTCAACAAGCATTGATTGAAGGTCCTGCGTGGATACAGGAACTGGTTTTGCTAGGTGGCAATCTGGTATACCTGTTGGTTCAGCCTTTGTTGTTGATTGCTTTTTTACCCCTGTTTATATGGCTATGGGGGAGGCATTTTATGGCGCAGTTGATGTTTGCAGTGGCTGCTACCTCGCTATTCATTCTTGTGGCAAAGCAGGGTTTCGGATTTCCGGTTCCGCACGCTTATCTACCGACGATTAACTATAGTGAACGTTCAGGTTTCAGTTTTCCTGATTTGATGATGGCAAACTGGATTTGCATTTCAACCATTGTCGTCAGCCAGATTAATGCCCGGCATATCGCTAAATTTTCCATATTTGCATTCTTGGTCACAGTGTTACTTGCGTTCTACCAGTTTATGAGCGGCGGTGCATTCCTATCCGATATGTTTGTCGGAGCAATCATTGGGGCATCGGTAGCGTGGCACTTTATACGTCATCACTTCAGCCTGACTGTCAGCGAGGACTATACTTTTACGCAGACTAAAGTATGGGTCGTGCTGACTGGCATTGCCGCCCTCATCACTTACATTTGGCAGTATCCGTGTTTTTTAAGTTGGTTAGCTTTGTGCCTGGGGATGTTGCTCTTCTCTGTGGCAAGCAGTTACTGTCCGCCTCGGTCTAGGATGTGCTTAAAAGAATTGTTAACGTCGCTGTTGCTTATACTAGTTACGCTATTTGGTTATTTCTATTTGGAACAAACGATATCTTACAGTGGATTGGGGACGTTAATACTCAAAACCTTAGTCATACCACTTATGATTGCCATTCCCGCCGTAGTGATGGTTATTTTTCGTCGAACTATACTCAAGTAAACTCGCCCTATGGGAGCTCATCAAGGTGCCCATTTCTGCGCCAAATAGTTTCGAAAGGGAATACCATTCCTTCAACTATTTTCCTTGAACTGAACACCTTGATGAAGCTCTGAGTCCTGCATCTTGAGATCACTTGAGTATAAGTCTCATTAATAAAAAAAGGTCTGAATAATCAGACCTTTTACGTTGTTGTTTGTATGCGGTTAATTGAGCCTGATGTCAGGGGTTAACCTAAATATACTTATGCGGTCACCGCGCTGTTTTTTTGCGCAGACATGGCAGCAAAGTACAGACGGGTCTCTTCGATAACCACTCGTCTTAATAGAATCAGGCCAATCAAATTCGGTACCGCCATGAGACCATTTACGATATCCGCGATTATCCAAATCATATCCAGATGAAGGAAGGCACCAGAGGCGACTAAACCGACAAAGATAATTTTATAAGGCAGGACTGCTTTGGTACCCATCAGGAAAACAACACAACGTTCACCATAGTAGTTCCAGCCCAGAATGGTAGTGAAAGCGAAGAAAATAAGACCGATAGAGACAAGCAAAGGCCCTACTGTGTCAGCGTTAAGACCAACAGCAAACGCATGTGTGGTCATCGCCGCACCGGCAAAGTCGCTTTGCCAGGCACCAGTAAGGATCAGTGCCAGACCTGTCATGGTGCAGATAATAATGGTGTCAATAAATGTACCCGTCATGGAGATAAGCCCCTGACGCACACAACTGTCGGTCTTTGCTGCGGCCGCCGCCATGGGAGCACTTCCCAAGCCACTTTCGTTTGAAAAGACACCACGAGCGATACCTGACTGGATGGCGAGCATAATGCTGGCACCAACGAAACCACCGGTCGCAGCGGTGCTTGTAAATGCAGAAACTACAACGAGTTCGATTGCCGCTAGTAACTGGTCTGCATTCATAATAATGACGCTTAAACAGGCCAAGACATAGAATACCGCCATGGTTGGAACCACTTTACCAGCAACGTTTGCAATAGATTTGATGCCGCCCAGCGTGACAAATGCGACCAAAAGAGTCAGCACTGATGCGGATATTTCTCTGGAAATACCAAATGAAATCTCGCTGGCGTCAAGGATTGCGTTGACTTGTGGGAAGGTGCCGATACCAAAACATGCAACACCAAGAGCAAATACCGCAAACATAACTGCGAGAAACTTGGACCCAACACCATCTAACAGATAGTACATCGGGCCACCAAGCATCTGACCATTGGCGTCTGTTTTTCGGTACTTTACAGCCAGTAAGCATTCGGCGTACTTAGTTGCCATGCCAAACAGTGCTGCCAACCACATCCAGAAAAGGGCACCGGGGCCACCCAACTTGATTGCGGTCGCAACACCAACAATGTTGCCTGTACCAATGGTTGCGGAAAGAGCTGTACACAAAGCGGCAAAACTGGACACATCACCGTTGCCAGATTTGTCTCTAGAAAATACCAACTTCAGTGCGGTTGGTAAGTGGCGGAACTGCAGTAGTCCGAGCTTGAATGTAAAATAAACACCTGTACCGACAAGCAAAATGAGCAGTGGTGGTCCCCACACAAAAGAGTCGATGGCTTGCAGTAAAGATTGAAGGTCGTTCATGGTTTCCCCTTAATAAAACAAAACTTAAGGAGAAGAGAGAAAGGGCAGTAATAATTTGGTATACAACCAAAATGATCACTACTCGATATTGTACCAGGGCGACAAATTGTCACCGACTAAATATGAGTTATTGCGTTGCTTTTCTCTCCTCTGTCCTTTTGCCTGAGAGTTTCACTCATCATTTGAAATGAGCTTGCTCCTTCGGCGACCGATTTAACGGTTCTCTCCAGAGGTTCCTCCAACTACAGTCCTCGCTTTGTCTCTATCAAAAAGATAAAGTCTGATTTCTCAGAATAAAGCACCTGAAAGATTTACTTCTTCGGCGGGTAATGCTAACCATATGTTAATATATGGTTAATAACCACTCTCCTGCAGTCTTCAACGGAACAAATATCTAATGTATAGATAATCTGTGACCGCAATCCTATCGTAATTAAAAACTAATGTCATGAATAATTTTACAATTTATCTGTCGACGCAAGCGCCTTGAAAAGTTCCCTCAGGTATAATTGAACATGTTTCTGACTTTTCGCATGGTGTTGTGCGTTAAAGTGATGAGTAGTAAAGTTAACTCTCTGGAAACTGGCAACTTTATGCCCATGTCACCTGCATCTTGAGGTTGTTTTGGGATAGTCACATGCAAGGGAGAGGAATATGACTCGATTAATTGCTATTGCGTTCCTGGTCGCTCTGGCGTTTTTTCTGTTCCGGTATCGAACCAATGAAAAAGTTCAGAAAGGTGTGGTCATAGCGGTAGTCTCAGCTTTCATAATCTATACAGTGACCCTAGTGGTCACAGAACTACTCCGGTAGGCATAATTACAAGGCTCTCTATAAGAGGTTAGAGTGGAAAATAAACCTGAACATCAGCAAGCAGAGAATGACGATGTTGTTGTCATTGAGCAGAAAGACAAGCGCGCACGTTTGTATGTAGGTATCGCGGCGGTATTGGGATTGGCTGCTGGCGGATTGATAGGTGCTGCTATCACACAAAATGACTGGCAACAACGTTACGATGATTTGGATACACGTTATCAACAGGTACGATCGCAGACAATGCAGCAAGAAGAAACGCTTAGCGCGCAACTTGCCCAAGCCGAATCCGAATCACAGTTGAAGTTGCGTAAAGCGGTGGAAGATAAGGTCGCTGAGCATCAAACGCAGGTGGATTCTCTGAATGATACCATCGCTAAGTTAGAGCAAGAAGTGACAACTCTTCGAGGTGAGATTACAACGCAAAAGCAGCAGATCGTAAAACAAGAGAAGAAAAATACTCAGTTGGTACGACAAACCGATATCCAAAGCTCAATGTTTGAGCAATCACAAGAGCTGTTCAAGCGAGAAGCGGAACTCAAAGCTGAAGTGGCCAAGTTGGAACAAGAAAAATCAAAGATTACGCCTGACCTAGAGCGTTTGAGAAAAGATTGTGACTTGTTTTTAGCTGGGACGTCATGGGATGCGAAATCAGATTCCTGTGATCGATATGATGCCAGTACGTCTAGAATCAGTCAGATAGAGCAGATGCTAAAAGTTCACAATATGGACCTCAACCATATTGCTTCTCTCAAGCAGGAGCTCGGTATTCAATAATCAAACTCGTGCAAATACGAAAAGGGGGAGAAGTTTCTCCCTTTTTTTATTTGTTCAAATAATGTTCAGCTCCAAGGTTCGGTGTGACGTTAATCTGTGACGTTGTCTGATTAGTAAGTGTTTAGTCTTTGGTTAAAAATATCAGCCTAACTTTTCCAGTTGTAATCAAAATGGCTAAGAGGCAAAACATGAAAAAGACATTAACCTTTATTATTGCACTAAACCTTTTAGGTTGCTCTGCGGTGGCAATTAATGAAGAGGCTAAACTAGTAAGAATTATGGATATGGAACCTGCTGAATGTGTATTCTTAGGTGAAGTCGATGGGTCGCAGGGAAACTGGTTTACCGCAGATATGACCAGAGACCGAAATATCTTGGTCGGCGCAAGAAATAAGATAAGAAATAAGGCACATGCATTGGGGGCGAATGTCGTTGTCATTAAAAAGAGTGTCGATAATAGCAATGAAGGATTACATGTCTTTAGTGATAAAGACGGGTTGAGTCTGACGAGTAGCAAAGGAACCTACAGCAGTACGCTCATCGGTGAAGCATTCTACTGCGAATCGACAAAGTTATAATGATATTTTCAAATAAAACCAGAGAGGGGGAACTGGTTGCCCTAGTAAGAGAAAAGCAATAAACATCTCGATCGATTTCAAATTAAAATGCAATTGATAATATTCAAGTTGGCTGTGCCCATTATATTGATCGTAATTACTCCATACCTATGATTACGTTATTGTTAAGTCGTATTAAAATCCTCAAAAATAAAGATTATTTGAGGGTTAATGTTGATGAAATACCGAGTAAGTGCTTCAGGCATTGCCTACGTTTCATTATTTTCTGCGGTCAGTGTAGCTGAAGGGGTTAAGTTTGTTGAGCAAAAACCCCAAGTGGTCAACGCGATCGACTACCAACAAAGTCTAAACCTGGCGGAATACTACGTCAGTGAAAAGCTCGATGGAATAAGAGCGGTTTGGACTGGCGCAGAACTTGTAACCAGAAGTGGCCGGGTAATCAATGCGCCACGCTGGTTTACCGCACCTTTACCCGACGTGATGATAGAAGGTGAGTTGTGGGCAGGGAGAAACCAGTTCTCTTTAGTTCAGAAAACGGTACTCGATAGAATACCAGATGAAAAGTCGTGGAAGGGCATAACGTTTATGCTCTTTGATGTGCCGGGGCACTTGGGGACATTTGAAAAACGCTATGAATTTCTCAGGTCTTATTGCGATAGCAATGGAATGACTCATATCCGCTGCGTTGAACAAAAGACCGTTTCCTCACACAGTGAATTGCAGCAATACTTACAGCAGCTTACCAGTCGTCACGCTGAGGGCCTGATGTTGAAATTACGTCATGAGGTTTACCATCCGGGAAGGAACCGCTCGCTGGTTAAAATGAAAGCAGTACAGGATATGGATGGGGTGGTCGTTGGCTACAGGCAAGGCCAGGGCAAATACCAAGGGCAGTTGGGTTCTTTGCTTATAGAGCTGGATGACGGTGTGCGCTTTTATTTAGGATCGGGTTTGAGTGACTCAGAACGTGCAAATCCGCCTAAAGTCGGTGAAGTTGTTACGTTTAAACACAATGGATGGACGGTGAACGGTATCCCCCGTTTTGCACGATTTTATCGAATTCGGGAGGTAGAATGAGAGCGGGTGCTCAGTCGGAAGATATGAGTTCATTCGGTGCGAATGGCATGAAGGGTCTTACCACAACGCTTAAATAACGATTGCCAATAGTTGACGTGCTGTTTGATTGCCAATGAGAACTCGTCGTGAATCAGGTGAATATCATAGCGGTCAGTTTGCGAGCGTGCCTGCTGTTCCAGTACAGTAGAAATAAATGCAGTATGTTGGGCGATGGTGTGATACTCAGAATCCAAATACGACAGATAGGGTTGAATGTTGGCAGCAAAAACGTTGTTAAACACATTAATCAAATAGTTAAATTTGGTTTTATCACGGTTTTTTCCACAGACAATGTTTGCGTCATAACGTATGAGTTGCTCCGTTGTCACGTTCAGCCAATCGGAGCTGTTTTTGAGTGAAAATGCCAGACGACCAACGAAGTTGTTTTTTTCTAGTACTTCCTGATAGGGCGTAATGAGAGGGGGAGGCGTAAGTGTTCCTTGTTTCGAGGAGGCTTCTAAGATGTACCGGGCCGTCTCATTAAGAACTTCAAATGATGATTTTACCTGTACTGCCATACTTGCTTTGCTTCTTTCCAACCACCGGTGACCACTTAACTGAGCACGCATTGCATCACTGGTTAATACAAGATTACTGAAGTAGTCGTTGAGGTAACGGTATTTGGTATCCAAGATGACCTGTAGATCGTTCTTTAATTGCTCCTCAAGCAAATTTGAAGTGAGGCATTGCTCAAGCCCATCGATCAACTGAGTTTGATAATCGAAATTTCGGAACTGATCCTGTACTTTACCGAGCACGGAATTACGCTCAGCAATCAGGCCAAATAAGCCGCACTTCCTCAACTGGTAACTATCAACTAACCCCAATGTTGTTCGTGGAATCTCTTTGTGAAGATCTCGTTTGTCGGGAAGCTCAATAACACGTATAACAGGGGCGGCGACAGGAACGCTGCCCTGTACTGACACAATTCTTTGCTGATAGTCTTCAAAATGATGGGATACGTCACCACTTTGAAAGCAGCCTGCCAGAAGAAACGCCAGTGTGAGGACCTTTAGCCAATATGATGCAAGCGAAAGAGTTATCTGGTTTGACACATTTACACCGTCAACGGGGACTATATCTTTATAGTAGTACGTCAGACGATGCAATAGCGCCTACTTTGTGCGTTGACCGCAGTCTACCTGCTGGCAAACTCCAACTGTAATGCCTCATTTTGTTTGTGCATCCAGATCAAGCGAAAAGCTAACAGAACAGCGGCGCTGGAAAGTCCGGCGATGAAGCCCAGCCAGAAACCGACAATGCCCATCCTCTCTACCAGTAAATCGGTCATACCGAGTACGTAACCCAGCGGTAAGCCGATGATCCAATAGGCGACAAAGGTACGATTAAAGATGGCCTTCATGTCCTTGTAACCTCTCAATGCTCCCGCAGCGACAACCTGAATCGCGTCGGTACATTGGTATATTGCAGCAAAGACCAGCAGATGCATCGCGAGCACCACTACTTCGGGGTTATCGGTGTAGAGGTGAACGATCTGTTGTTTAAATAATACAGTGCAGGCAGCGGTAAATATTGCTGTTGCTAAGCCGACGGCTAGTCCAACACGACAGGCAATAACCGCTCCCTCTGTATCTGTTTCACCCAACTTATGTCCAACTCGAATGCTTACTGCAGCGCCAATACTCATTGGAATCATAAACACCAAAGAAGAGAAATTCATCGCCACCTGATGAGAGGCTACCACCAGCGAGCCAAGTGGCGCGACAATCAAAGAGACGACGGCAAACAACGTGACTTCGAAAAACATTGCTGCAGCGACAGGAAATCCCAGGTTGAACAGACGTTTTAGTGCTCTCAGCTCAGGTGGATGCCAATGTTTGAACAACTCAATGTGCTGAAGTCTGGGGGTAGTTGTCGCGTAAAAAAGCATCATCAGGAACATCAGCCAATAAACGATCGTTGTCGCTACGCCACAGCCAACGCCTCCGAGAGCAGGCGCTCCGAACTTGCCATATACAAAAATCCAGTTAAGTGGAATATTGATGATGAGCCCAATAAAGCCGATGACCATGGCCGGTTTGGTAAGAGACATTCCATCGGTATAGCTGCGAAGTGTTTGAAATAGTAGAAAGGCAGGAACCGCAAAAATGACCGCATAGATATAACCAACGGTTTTGTCTGCCATTACAGTTTCGACATCCATGAGCGCTAGTATAGTTTCTATCTGTAATAGCACCAGAATGATAGGCCCACTGATGATAAGTGCCATCACTATGCCTTGGTGGATTTCAAATGGAATTTGTCGTTGTTTCCCTGCGCCATTGAGTTGTGCTATCACAGGAACGAGAGCCATTAACAACCCAATACCGAATAGAATCGATGGCAGCCAAACGCTAGCGGCAATAGAAACCGCTGCCATATCAATGGCGCTCACACCGCCTGCCATTATGGTGTCAACAAACCCCATACCTGTTTGGGCTATGGAGGCTATCAAAACAGGAGAGGCGAGTTTGAGAAGGTTTTTGGCTTCTGTCTGGTAACGTTGCACAAATGATTCCGTTCGGTGGATTGATTTGATGAATAATAATGAATATTTACATTGACCACCATGATTTATTGTCTGTACGGTCAATCATCCGCCAGAATTCTGCAAATCAACGATACCTCACAGCAGGTCAGCTAAACCATTATTAAGATATATGACAGAAAGATGGAATACATAAGGAAACGATATGTCGAAGCATGGAAAACTGGATTACGTGGAATTTGCTGCAAGCGACCTCAATTTAACAAAGCGATTTTTTCATCAAGCATTTGAATGGCACTTTCAAGACTATGGCCCCGAGTATACGGCATTTTCGAATGAGGGCCTCAATGGGGGCTTCTATCAGGCAAACCTCTGTTCAAAATCTAGCCAGGGAGGGGCGTTGCTGGTGTTCTATAGTGATGATATTGAAGCTACCTATCAAAAGATAGTTAATTGTGGCGGTGAAATTGTACGAGAGATCTTTGATTTTCCGGGTGGTTGCCGCTTTCATTTTACCGAACCGAGCGGCAATGAATTTGCAGTGTGGTCTGAGACACGATAGTGACTGAAAAGGCTCTGAAGTATCATTCAGAGCCCTTGCTATCTGTATTGCACTGAACGTGAAATTTAGTAAATCACTTTCACTTTTTTTGCACAATTTACGGCATCGTCAATGGCGGTTTCGACTGACTTACGTTTGGTTAGTACCACGCCTAAACGTCGGCGCCCATCAATGTCGGGCTTACCAAATAAACGAAGTTGTGTCTGTGGCAAACACAGTGCATCGTCCAGACCCTCGAAACGGATATTGTTGGACGTACCCTGTCCAAGTATGACGGCTGATGCGGCTGGACCATTCTGAGTAATGCCATTAATAGGCAGTCCGGTAAACGCTCGTACGTGTAACGCAAATTCTGACATCTCTTGCGAAATAAGAGTGACCAGTCCGGTATCATGCGGGCGAGGGGAGACCTCATTGAAAATGACTTTGTCACCTTTAACAAAGAGTTCTACGCCGAAAATACCATAGCCGCCAAGTGCATTGACGACTTGCTCTGCGGTATATTCTGCGGCTTTGAGCGCATTTGCTGACATGGCTTGTGGTTGCCATGATTCACGATAATCTCCGTCTTCCTGACGATGACCTACCGGCGCACAAAAGTGCACGCCATCCACTGCTCTTACTGTAAGCAACGTAATTTCGTAATCGAAATCGATAAAACCTTCAACAATGACGCGCCCCGCACCCGTGCGGCCGCCTTCTTGAGCATAAGTCCAGGCACTGTCGATATCGGCTTCAGTCTTAATTACGCTTTGTCCTTTGCCAGATGAGCTCATCACCGGTTTTACAACGCACGGTACACCAACCTGAGCGACCGCTGCTTTAAAGTCATCATAGTTATCCGCAAACTGATATGGGGATGTATTCAACCCAAGCTCTTCAGCTGCGAGACGACGAATACCTTCACGGTTCATCGTTAGCTTGGTTGCATTGGCAGTGGGGACCACATTCAATCCTTTCTGCTCAAGTTCCACAAGCTTATCGGTAGCAATGGCTTCAATTTCAGGTACGACGTAGTCTGGTCTTTCTTTGCTGATGATTTGCTCTAAAGCTTCTCCATCTAACATATCAAGAACATAGCTACGGTGAGCCACTTGCATTGCTGGCGCATCAGCATAGCGATCACAAGCGATAACTTCTAATCCGAGTCGCTGACATTCAATGGCTACTTCTTTGCCCAGTTCACCAGAGCCTAACAGTAATACACGTGTAGCATTTTCACTAGTTGCTGTACCAAACATATAAAATCCTTGAACATTCATGAGGAAGAATTGCGGTGGATCATACTGGATTGGGACAGGAAAGCAATCGTTTGCGCGGTTTTTATTTGATGAAAAGGATTACGATATAGATACAGCCCAGCATCAAGGCAGGGCTGTATCTATATTGGGAATCAGGCTATTAAATGGAAACGTATTCTAGCTGTATATCAGGGTCAATGGCTTCAAGTGTGGCCTGAGTGTCGGCCAGATGGCTGATCTTTCCATTTGCGACTTCAGCAAGCGCGGCAAGCTGAATGTCCTCGAATCTCTGGCCGTCAAGTAGCAACTGAACAAAGGCAACTTGTAAAGGTGGCAGACTTGGGTTGAATGCAGCGTTTTCAGCATAGGCACCTTGATAGGTCTTCCCATTTTTCATTGCGATTGCAACGCCACTCAGATTTGACGTATAAGGAGCATGACTTCGGTTGAGGGCGGCCACGGCCTGTTGTACCAAGCTATCAGACTCTTCGGTTGACAGGTTATGCGCCTGAGGGCTCATCAAGCCTTCACTGATGCCCAGATCTTTTGGACCAAATGACTCAGGCAAATATTCTTGCAGTGTCATCGCGTCTCTTTGGGGCAACTGTACAATCAGCTCTTCTGCCGTTGTTAACTCATTCATGAACTGGCGACAGTGGCCGCAAGGGCTAAAGTTAATCGTAATGTCTTTCAGCCCGGTTTCGCCTTTCATCCAGGCGTGGCTGATTGCGGATTGTTCTGCATGAACCGTTTGACCGAGCTGCGCGCCCATGATTTCCATGTTAGCGCCAAAATAGAGTTTACCAGACGTGCCTCTTACGATGGCTCCAACATAAAATTCAGAGATGGGTGCGTATGAGTACGCCGCAGCAAATGGCAGCAATGCGACACGTAATTCATCATCTTCTAAGCCAGAGATTGTTCGCAGTTGTTCAAATTGCTGTTGAGACAAAGTAGCATCGAAGTGTGACGCGGTAATGATAGGTCTGAGAAAGTTAGCGATTGGCTCTGGCACTTCTGCTAGCGCTGAATCAAAACGATCTGTCATGCTGTGTCCTTTGAAATTGCGTTTGGTTTACCCACATTCTATGTAAGAAAAGGATATTTAATCGTGATGGGAGTCACATATAAATGTGCAATAAATGCAAATGATCAGCAATAAGAGTGATGTCACACATTTTAGTGCCGATTTGACTCAAAAACATAATCGGCACCAGGTAGTAATAGTTTAAGCAAGTAGATCGCCAAACCAAAGAGCAAAAGCAAAGACGGAAGGTGCAAGGATTGACGTAATCACCCCACACACTACGAGAGCAAGTGAACTGAAAGCGGCGTCTCTTGGGTCCTTCTCGGCGCAAGTCGCTGTACCGAGGGCGTGGGAAACTGTCCCCATGGTTAAACCTTTTGCAATCGGGTGGGTGATTCCAAGTAGATTGTAAATTGGGTAGGCAAGAATGGCGCCAAACAGTCCGACCAGGAGTACAAGAATGGCTGCAATAGCGGGTTCGCCTCCAAGATGGCTTGATACTTCCATAGCAATCGGAGTGGTAACCGATTTACCCAATAGGCTCGCAACTAGTTCCATATCTGCACCGAGCCACACAGCAATCATCGAAGCACTGAACATGGATGCAATACTTCCAACACCGCAAGCTAGCGCTATAATTCGCCAATTGGCCCGAATTTGGGGTATTTGCTCATACAGTGGGTAAGCAAGAGCAACGACTGCGGGTTGCAATAGATAACTGATCCATTCGTTGTCAGCGTAATAAGTCTCAAAAGGTACTTTAAGAAATGTGAGCAGTGGAATGAGTATCACAATGCTAATCAGCAACGGATTAAACAGAGGGTTTCTTGCTTTTAGTGCTATATAACGCGCCAGAAAAAATACAGCGACAGTGACCAACAACCACATGTTAGCTATCTCCTTTCTTTAGGAATCGATCCAAAAATAGCGCCAGAATTGTGAGCACGATAAGGGTTCCACCAATTGCGCTTGCCAAAATGGGCAGAGCGTTGGCTATCAACATGTCAAAATGATTCATAAGACCGACACTGATCGGTACAAACAGCAAAATCATGTAACGAATAAAGATATGCGCCCCCGGCTGAACCAGTTTTACAGGTAGAAGGCCACTAGCCATGGCGGAAAACAAAATGAGCATGCCAAAAATACTTCCGGGTACAGACACATCCAGTAGGTGTTGTATTGTGTTTCCGATAAAAAGTGCGGCAAAAATAATAGCAATTGACAATACAGTATGAAGCGCGGTCTTAATCATGGCTTCCTCTTTTTCTTGTTGGAAATACTCTCCTAAATATGCAGCCATACTAAGACGAAGGTTATATGGCTGCGATTCGGCTACGGGCAGGAGAAGTTAAGAAACGAGACGTTCCACGTAGCGATAAACGGATTTTAATATGGCGAGCTTTTTCTCGTCAGATTGATGTTCGTGAACTAAGTTTTCCATATTCAGCATGTAGTCTTCAATACGACTTTCGAAAAATTCTCGACAATGATTCGCCCACTTCTGTTGTTCTGTTTCATCAAGGGTCCACGGATAGTGCCTTGCACGGTATCTGAAAAGAAGGGGTTCAATGCGAGAATCACTAAAACTAATGTCTAACGCCGACAAGTTATTTGGGTCGGTTTCTCTAATGATGTCCATGGCACTTTTATCGGCCGGTGAGAAAAAACCGCTATAGAGCTGTGAATCCACATCAGTATCTTCTGGGTATTCCTTCTCAATACTGTATAAGCCGATCAACTTCTCACGAATTTCCGGGTGTTGTTTGATAACGGCTAAATTCTTAAGACATTGTTCGCGATCGATACCAATACTTGCAGCGTTGTCTGCAGTTAATGTTTTTGCTGGTGCCAGAATTGGACACTTGTTCAAGTGGATCAGCTTAAGCGGTACAGGGTTTTCGTTGTCCCCGAGATCTTCACGTTTGGTATAAAGTCGTTGATTTAGCTGCTCAACATCCAGATCCAACAAAGGTTGTGGGTCTTTTGCAAGATCGGCAACGATGACTGCGTTTTGATTGGTGGGATGCCATGCGATAGGTACCACCCAACTGGTATACTGGCAGTCTCGACCAAACATGCCTGATACATGCATTAGTGGTGTCATGTTAACGATATCAACCAGTTCATTAAGTTTGCGTTTTTGTCGCATCGAAAAGAAATAGTCGAACAATTTTGGTTGAGCTGATTTCACTTTTTTGGCGAGCTCAATGGTAGCAACCACATCTGCCATTGCATCGTGCGCGTTTTCATGTTCGATGCCATTGGCAACGGAAAGGTGTTCAAGCTTAAAGCTAGTGAATCCATCTTCGTTTTCTGGCCACTCGATACCATCCGGACGCAGGGCATGGCATGCTCTCATTACGTCCAGAAGATCCCAGCGAGAGTTCCCGTTTTGCCAACTCCACGCGTATGGGTCAATAAAATTACGGTAGCAGGTATAGCGGGTGACTTCGTCATCAAAGCGAATACTGTTATAGCCAAGGCTGGTGGTATTTGGCGTGGCAAGCTGCTCATGAATTTTTGCAATGAACTCAGGCTCTGTCAGGCCTTTTTCCTGGCAAAGCTGGGGCGTGATGCCCGTGATTAGCGCGGCCTCTGGAGACGGTAAGTAGTCAGATGGCGGCTGGCAATAAATAACCAGAGGTTCACCAATAATATTAAAGTCCGCATCGGTTCTCACTCCCGCAAATTGACATGGCCTGTCTTTAGCAGGGCTAACCCCCCATGTTTCGTAGTCGAAGAAGAAAAAAGTGGGTTGGTGTTGAGGCATGAGAATACGTTCCTTTCATCACAGACGAAGTGCTGTTGTAGACGACTTTTAAGCATGACTTATTAGACCATTGCTGACCAGACATAGCAATGTGCTTTAGGTCCATAAGTGTTTGTTGGATAAAACATCAACCAATAATAAACTTTTTTTTTAGATGTTTACCAGATGAATGATTGTTTACTATAGTGAAAGAAAAAGAATGAGGTACAGACATGATTCGTGTGCCGTTAGTTTTGGGGTGTATCGGCTTAATGATTGGGTGTGGAGACCAGGATGTGGCATCTCCTCAACCGACAACAATGGTGGTAGCTGTGGGGCTACAGCCCAGTTCAGCATTACTCTTAGTCGCGGAGGGCACTGGACATTTTGCAGAGCATCAAATTGATATTACGGTTGTTGGACTGCCCAGCGGTAAACTCGCTATGCGTGCTGTCGCAGCCAATGAAATAGATGCCGATTTTATTTTCCTTTCTGATATAGCCTATCTGGGACATCAACATCTGTTACCTGATTATCGTGTCGCAGCTACTGTATTTGATTCTGATAATGTTAACGCGATCGCTAGCCTTAGTGATTTTGAAGGGCTGGCAGATATGAAAGGTAAGACTCTATGTACTCAGTATCTTTCTGCGCTGCACTTTTTTGGTCAGATTCTGACAGAGCGAAGTGGTATCGATAACGTAACGTTCCAGTACTTTAATGTAGCCGAACTCAATGAAAAGTTAATTTCTGGTGACTGCGATTTTATTACAACGCGGGAGCCACTGATTTCAAATTTAGTGGCCGAAGTGAATCGGCCTGTGGTTGTCAGGTCTTATCCCGGCGTTTATCTGCAGTATGAGTTAATGCTTGTCAATAACCGGGTAGATAACAATGAGCTGGAAGAGTTTCTCAAAGTTTTGATCGAAACGGAGACTTTTATTCAGCGCCAGACAGAGTTTGCAGAGCATATTCTCACGAATAGGTTAAAGACAGATGCAGATAAGTTAAATAACATACTAGAAGATAGCGTACTAGAAGTGTCGTTGTATCAGCCGTTGATTCCGTTATTAGAGCGAGAGAGGGATTGGCTTCAATCGCATGGTGTTGACCAAGTAAGGAGTGTACCTCTTCATGAGCTACTAAGGGCGGGACCTCTAAAAAATGTGGCGCCACTAAAGCAAACGATCGTTGATTATGAAAATTAGTATTAAACAGCTACTGACATTATTAGTTCTGACTCTTCTGACTCTTATGTCGGTCATTCTGTATATTGGTGACCAGCGAAAATTAATCCGAGAACAGGTGTCAGAACTGGAGCAAAAAGCATTCATTATAAGTGAGCAGGCGAACCGGCTAAACGTAATTGTTGCCGACTTTAATTTCTACCATTCCACAAACTCTTTGACTAAATGGTCAAAGACGTTAGACAAGATTGAACGACAATCTGTTGAACTGTTGTTTTTGACGCAGCAAAGTGACCAGTCGTTGGCTAAACGTCTCGGCACTGATATTTATCGGATTCGGCAACAATTTGAATTATTGAAAGAAGCGTCCATTGAAAAGGACATTCAGTGGATCACTATTAACCTAAATACTTACAGCCAAAACTTGATAACGCATCTGCATAATTTAAGTGAACAGACGCGAATTTTATCAGCGGAAGAGTTAAGTAGATTGTCCAGCTATCAGGAATTGGCTTTATCAGTGACGACTTTTTTTGCTCTGGCACTTCTTCTAGTTTTGTATACGGCTCTGTTTATTCCGCTAAAGACTGTTAAGTCTGAACTAAAAAAAATCGGTGATGGTACCGCTTTGTTTAAAATCAACAAGCCGTCCATCAAAGAGTGGTACGAACTTACCGTTAGCCTGGAGGCTATGTATCAAAAGCTCAGAGCAACTACAGTAAGCCGAAAGGAGTTGCTAGATGAAGTGGAAATGCGTAAACAAGCAGAACTTAGCGCCAGAGAGTTGGCCAGAACAGACTATTTGACAGGCTTACCAAACAGAATGCGCTTTTTTGAGTATTTTCAGTTTCATGACTTATCGAAACAAGAAGAAGGCTATTTGCTATTTCTTGATATTGATAACCTTAAATCTGTCAATGACAACCTCGGGCACATTGCCGGTGATCAATTGTTACGCTCGGTCAGCCAGGTGATTTTACGTACAGCATACCATGGTGACAACATTGCACGTTTGGGGGGCGATGAATTCGCCATTTTGCACTACAGCGAAAGTGAGTCGGAAGTATTAGAGTTCGCCTCGAACCTTCAGCAAGCGATCGCTGAACCAATTTTAGTGGATGGCACGCATATTCGTGCCAGGTGTTCGATTGGTATTGCTGGATATCCACAAGATGGGGATGAAATAAAGGAATTACTATCGTGTGCGGACACGGCAATGTACTTTGCAAAACGTAACCCTGTCACGACATCAGGAATCGTTAGGTTTACAACAAAACTTGGTGATCTGAGTCGGCATTTGTTTACACTGCAGCACCAATTAAGGCGAGCGGTAGAATTACAGGAGTTTCAGGTATGGTTCCAGCCTCAAATTGATATAAAAACAATGCAGGTCTCTGGTTTTGAAGCCTTATTACGTTGGCAGGACCCCGATGGCCGAAGTATCAGTCCCGATGTTTTTGTACCTCTTCTGGAAAAGTCGGTCGACATAGTGAAAGTGGGGGAGATGGTATTTGATAAGGCCATATTGTTCCATAGAATGCTGAGAAAGCTGGGCTACGATCTGTCGATTTCCATTAATGTATCTGCTGTACAACTGGAGCGGGAAGATTTTATAAGTTCTTTGCAATTAAAGGTGTTAGATTCGGGGCACAATCCAGCGCACTTCCCTTTAGAGCTCACCGAGACCGCCATTTTTAAAAACAAAGAACAAACACTTAAGTCACTCTATGAACTACGTAAATTGGGTTTTAAATTGCAGCTTGATGACTTCGGTACAGGTAATGCGTCTTTGGATCTTTTGAAGAGTTTTCCATTTGATACGGTAAAAATCGATAAATCCTTTACCCAGGAAGCGGTAGTCAAGGCGGAAACCAAAGCCATTATTAAAGCGATTACGTTATTATCGAATGATCTGGCTTTCGACGTGATTATTGAGGGTGTCGAGACCAAAGAACATCAGGTTTTAGCTATGGATTACCAGATTCGCTCAGCTCAGGGTTATTATTATTCGCCTGCAATGCTGTCAGAGGATGCGATACGTTGGCTCATGGATTATCAAAGGTATGCTGAGGTGATGTAGTTCCGGGTTTGTGAGTGAGGTGGTCTTTATACTCTCACTCACAAACTATCGTTGTTACAACGCCTTTCTAGCGCAATATTTCAACAAAATCGTAGATTTTCTCCTGAGTGGGAGAGAGCTCGATTTCCGCCATCTGCTCTTCCGGATTAGGAATTATAAGCTGGTCGTATTGAATTGGGTCATCGCCTGTGGCGCTGCAGGAAAACGCAACCGTGTAAGCACCAGCGGGAATATAGCCGAAGGCATAATCACCCTGTTCGGTCACAGACGTCGATGCATAGGGTGCGACGTAGCCTTCCGGCAGTTCAGTTTCTTTAGGGTAATCAGGGTCATTTTCATCAATGTTGTCAATAAGGACATCACTGGTGTGATTGTGGCCGGCATACAGGTAGACAAAGTTGCCCGTATCAGCGCTACAAGCTTCGCCTGCACTAAACAGGTTCACGTCTACGGTACCTTTTAGCGAGGCGGCAGAGCTGTTGTCGACAATGGAAACACCATGAGGCTTAAGATTGTAACCATTGTTGTTGCTATTATTGCCTCTTTGCACAAGCGCTTTACGCAAGTCAAACTCGATGGTGAAAGCTTGCACAGTCTCTTCACTGACTTCAAAGCCACCCAGTTTTAACTTGTTACTTGGAATCTTTAGATCGTGTGTACCATTTGCAATGACCCAGTTATAGCTGTTGCCAGCCTTAGTATGTAAGATCATTTCTTTGTAGCTGCCAACCTGAATGCGCTCATCGCTCACAATCAGCTTGGCATCGGTACCCTGATAATCGAGTAAGTTGATTTGCTGATAATCGTCACTCGTTTCTGTATCCACGACGTTGATAAAGTAACTTTGACCACTTTCATGCTTCAGTTCGATGGCATCAAACGCAACTACTACAGCATCGGCATCGTCTACAGGAGCATCAGAAATGCTGAATGAAACCAAAGCGGTTTGTGGTTGAGTAGTGTCGGAATCGCTACCGCAACCCACGATGACTAGCGGCGCAAGTAAAATGGCCAGCTTTTTATTAAACATATTGACTATCCTTAACATTCAATGAATGGCGCAACAGTAGCAAGACTGCACATTAGTTTGAGTAAAGACGGTGTCATTTTATTATCAGTTCTTCGTATGCCCTGAAGGCTAACCAATAAGCGGGGAACTTCGACAGCTTGAAAGGTCTGCAGTATGTAATCTGGCTTGAAATTTCTCTATAAGCTGAAATACTGAAGCAAAGGGTTGTGCAAAAGGATAGGTTGTTAATGAATATAGGGATTTACATCTATAAAGACGTTGAAGTGCTCGATTTCTCGGGGCCCTATGAAGTCTTTTCTACCGCAAATCGTTTTGTATCTGAGTCGTCTCGACTGACCATCAGTCTACTTGCCGAGTCCAGAAGCATCGTGAATGCAAGAGGTGGCCTTAAAGTAGAAGCAGATTATTCGATTCTTAGCCATCCTCATCTGGATGTCGTGGTTGTGCCCGGCGGTGTGCATGAGCCTGAAATGAATCACAATATCGCCATTGACTGGATAGGCCGTGTAGCAGCATCCGCTTCCATCGTGGCATCGGTATGCACTGGCGCTTTTTTATTGGCGAAGGCGGGCGTCATCTCCAATCATACAGTGACGACACATTGGGAAGATCAGGCGCAATTGCAGAACATGTTTCCAGAACTACAGGTCATGAAAGGCATACGTTGGGTTGACTGTGGACCAATTATTACTTCTGGGGGGATTTCTGCTGGCATTGACATGAGTCTAAGATTAGTCGAAAAGCTTCTGGGCAGAGAAGTCGCTATAAAAACAGCAAAGCAGATGGAGTTCGACTGGAACGAACAGGGAGTTGTGATGCAATGATAGAGATTAAACCGTTAGTCACGCCAGTGACCGAAGAAGTTGCGAATTTATCGGTGAGTAGTGAACAAGTTCAATATGTCGGTATTATCACAGACATTCTGTCAGAGAGTTTGCCTAAACAGGGCGAGAGCCAGTGGGTAATCTATTCTAACGATATTGCCGTCGGTTTTTTCATATTAGATCTGGCCTATTCACAAACTATGGATACATGCCCCATCGGTTCCGTGGGACTACGCGCTTTTTTTATTGATAGGCGCTATCAGGGGCTCGGATTGGCGAAAGCCGCCATTGAAACCATCCTAACCAATTATGAGAACTGGTTAAACTGTAACGGAGCGGATCTCTATTTGACGGTTAATTGCCGCAATCAATCCGCCTATAAGTTATATCAAAAACTAGGGTTTGAGGATACGAGCGAGCTTTATCTAGGGGGAGAGGCAGGACCGCAACACATTATGTGCTTTAAATCAAAGAAACCTGCCTGAATAGGACTATGATGCAGGCTTTAAGTTTGTGTGATTGGTTAAGGTGATTCCGTGATTTCAAAGTTGCCTCGTTGGATTGAGTCTGGCGCTTTTGTTCTTTCCTTATTGGCCGGAACAGTCAATGCAATTGGTTTGATGGGATTCCAACATCAGGCTATTTCGCACCTATCGGGGACCGCGACACTACTGGGCACACAACTCTTTGCCGACTGGTCAGTAGCTGCGCATATGTTCACCATAATCATCAGCTTTTTGATAGGCTCCGCTATCTCGGGGTTGTTCATTTCCAACATTTCTTTGAAACTGGGTCGCCAGTATGAATGGTTGCTCTGTATTGAAAGTGCTTTTTTAATTATCGCTTCATATCTTTTATTTCATGGCTCGCTAAGTGGTAGCTATTTTGCCTCGGCTGCCTGTGGTCTGCAAAACGCATTGGCGACAACGTTTAGCGGTGCAGTGGTGCGAACCACCCATGTAACGGGAATTGTCACTGATCTCGGTATTATGATTGGCTCAACGCTCCGAGGGGAAGCCTTTGACCGACGCAAGGCAAAGTTGTTTGCTACCATCTTGACGGGCTTTGTCGCCGGGGGCGTAGCGGGGGCAATGCTGTATTCTCGCATGGCCTTCGTCGCATTAATGGTGCCGGCTGTTGCATGTATAGTGCTGGCACTAGTATATAGGGTTTATCGAAAACGAATCGCCTATACAAGCAAAGCAACATAAGGAATATTATGGTCACACAATGGATTGTCGATGCCTTTACCGATACCCCTTTTAAGGGCAACAGTGCTGCCGTTATCATCGTCGATGATTATCCTACCGAGGAATGGATGCAAAGCATTGCCAAAGAGAATAACCTATCTGAAACAGCCTTTATCAAGCGCCTGGACTCCAGTCACTACCATATTCGTTGGTTTTCTCCCCTCACTGAAATCGACTTTTGTGGCCATGCTACTTTGGCATCAGCCTATATCTTATATCACCAGGTTGGTCATCAAGGAGAGATATGTTTTTCAACCAATGAGGTTGGGGATTTATTCGTGAAGCCAGGTGGTGAGGAACGAATCGAAATGAGTTTCCCTGTTCGTACACCGGAACCTGTGGATGTGATTCCCGAGCAATTGATCAAAGGGCTGACGATCACACCAAGACAGGTATTAAGAAGTGACCAGGCGTATTTTGCTATTTATGACAAAGAAAGTGATGTGACAGATCTTGCCACGGATAATCAATGTTTAAGATCATTAGCCCCTTTCGATGTCGTGGTTACCGCAAAGTCTGAATCGTTATCCTATGACTTTGTATCTCGATACTTCTGGCCGGCAAATGGTGGTGATGAGGATCCTGTAACTGGCTCCATTCATGCTGGATTAATGCCGTATTGGGCTAAGCAACTTAATAAGCGCAGTCTAACTGCGTTACAGGCGTCTGAAAGGACTGGTGTCTTGTATGGGGAGCTTGTGGACGATAGGGTAATTATTTCCGGGAATGCGGTATTGTTTGCTAAAGCCACTCTCTTTGTTTAGGGTAGCGCGTTCATGATGAGCATGACATGGTATTCCCCTTAATAATAAAGTAGTTGGATGTATACAACATGAAGCTTTCGAAAAGAGAAGGGCGCATTGTAGGAAGTGCGATTGATGAATGGTTAGAGACGGGGGTGATTACTCAGTCCGACTCGGAAAAACTAAAGGCCAGCTATCAGGTAACCAGCGTAGATTGGTCATTGATTGCCAAGTATTCGTTCTGGGTCGCCATTGTATGTGTTGTTTTCTCGGTACTCTCTGTTCTTCTTGATGAGTGGCTTATCGCACTGATTCAGAACGTATTTGATGCCCCTGATCTGGCGAAAAGTGGTTTCTTTGCCGTTGTGTCTGCAATGTTTTATTACTCCGGAGTGAGACGGAAATCTATATTCCCTGACAAAGCATTTAGTAATGAAGCTTTGTTTGTATTGGGTATTGTGAGTACTGCTATTGCCATCTTCTTTATTGGCCAGGTTATTGAGACCGACAGCTTAACTAAGCTCATTCTGCTTGCCGCTATTGTTTATGGCATTCTGGGGTTGTGGATCCCTTCATTGATCGTTTGGTTGTGTGCATTACTGGCTTTGGCGTGCTGGTTTGGTATTGAAACGTATCAGTGGGATAAGTCGGGTTATTTCCTGGGGTTAAATTTCCCGTTACGATTCGTAGGCTTTGGTGGCATGCTCATCACTGCTGCTGTATACGCACAGCGTAAGTGGCCAGCTAAAGAGGATTTTGCGGTTACCACAAGAGCGCTAGGGCTAGCGGTATTCTTCTTTTCGTTATGGGTGGTGTCGATATTCGGCAACTACTCTGAACTGGCTGAATGGAGCCAAATTACTCAGCTCTCACTGCTGAATTGGTCGGTACTATTGCTAATGTCATCTGTGGCCGCGTTGTACTTTGGTATTAAGTTCGACGATGAACTCAGTAGAGGCTTTGGTTTGATCTTTATTTTTATCAACCTCTATACCCGTTTTGTGGAGTACTTTTGGGAAGGCACTCATAAAGCGTTATTTTTTGCAGTGTTGGCGGCGAGCTTTTGGTTTTTTGGCACCAGAGCAGAGAAGATCTATCGTTTAGGGAGCCGCAAAATGCCAAAATCAGACGACGTTTCCAGGGGGCATAAGTAGCGGCTTATTCGGAATAACGCAGATGCTAATCATTTAAGCTGAGAATGGTATTGCGATAAACTTTTGGCGTCAATCCGCAGATGCGCTTGAAAGAGCGGGAAAAATGGGCCAGATCAGCGAAGCCTAACTGGCTGGAAATATGTGTCAATGAGTGGCCTTCTTCCATCATTTCGATGGCAACGGTGAAAACCAAATTGTCTTTTATATGGCGAAAACTGGTGCGTTCGTCATTCAACTTCCTTTGCAGCGTTCTTGCTGAGAGCTTCAGCAATTTAGCCGCTTGATCCAGATTTAGGTTCTGTTCTTTGACATAAGGCAGCAATGCCGTAAAGACTCTGTCGGTAAAATTGCCATGCCAGGCAACCAAAGCCTGTTCACCTTGCTTCGAATCGATTGATATGTTTGGCTTTTGGCATAATATTGACTCATCAATCAGCCATTCAATGCGTTGACTTCCTACAAAATACTGTACCGAACCACCGACAATGGCTTTGGCTATGGATTCGTCGCTGGCTTGAAGTTTTATCTGTTTTGGAGTCCATTCACTAGATGTCAGTGCCCGTATTAACTCTATCATATAGATCACTGTCCAAATTTCTGCCCAAAGGTACATGCTTCCGCCATTATATTGGCGATTGCACCAGTACCATGTTCTTCCGTGGCTTCGCTCTACGCCAACATCGACGCCAACGGCGTCAAACTGGTAGACTTCGCGACTATGTTCAAGCGCTTCTCTGATGTCTTTACAGTGAACGAACTCACCAATCAGTCGCGGTATGACTTTTTCTCGGATTGCCGTACGCAGCAAATGACCAAAACTTTGGGTGTCGAGCTGATTTGCTAGCAGGTAGATCAACTTCTTGACGGGCTCTTGTGGCACAAACTCTTGATCTAAATCGAATAAATCGTGTGGTAAACCAGACTGTTCTATCAAATGGTGGGGGTCCTGGTAGCTCTCTCGAAACAGCTCGACCAAGACTCGGGCATAACCAGATTTGATTAAGAGTGTAGAGTGGGTGGCATTTAATGTCATGTGCTCGTGAGTTGCTACCATAATATCCGTTGACTTAACCTTAGGTTAGTGCTTTGCGGTCAAATGGCAACTTTCTGCTGTTCGATGATGTGTGAAATCTCAATTTCGAGCCTGAAATCATCTACTTCTGGCTCTCTAATTAAAAGCTGACAATTAACAGTAGTCGAGAAAGGCATAATATTTGTAGAATTATGGACTTTCAGGTATTCAAAGATAAGTCATTTCAGCTGGTTAGACTTCAGTTGTGAACTATTCTTAAACAAGTCATTCATAATTATTGTCATATCACATGGGCAGACCAAAAAAAGACGACAAGGTACATATAGTAAGAACAGAGCATGTTCTGTTTTTTACCAGGCTATTTGAAGGGCTAAATATTGACCTGTTGCCTTTGCTCAGAGAAACGCGTGTACCGAATACGCTCATTGACCAACCTGAATATCTCTACCTGCCAGAGTCAACCTTAAAGAACTTACTGCAAAAACTCGGTCAATCCGTTTCAATAAGTGAATATGGGTTGAGAGTATGGGAAATGTGTTCAGTCAAGTATGTTCCCAGCTATCTGGAAAAGCTCGAAGACGGCGTATCATTGAAAGTATGTCTCACTGAATTTGGAGAACTTCTTAAGCGAGAGTCTTCGAATACCAAAGTTTATGTTAAACAGGCAGGCGGATCGTGGTGGTTAGTTCGAGAAAAAAGTGGCGTGGAAGAAGTGTGGTTCAAATATGCTGAAATGTTCTCGGTACTTTTTATGGTGCAGTTATTAAAGCAGCTTACTCACGGTCAATATCAACCCACAGAAATTGGTGTTCAGAGTAATGTCATTGACGATTTTCTAAAACTTCCTGAGTTACATAAGGTGAGATTTTACTCTGAGAGACCGGTGACGGCGCTAAAAATTGACGATGAACTCATTGAACAGTTGGTAACGATAGGGAAAAAATCTTCCGAACCAAATGAGTTTATGCCAACTATATTAAGCTTTACTCAAAGTTTGAAATTGGCGTTATCTCCTTACTTTACAGCGGGCAAACTCCCGCTAGATATGGCTTCGGACATTACCAATATCCATTCAAGAACAATACAGCGGCGCTTACGAGAAGAAGGCACTAACTACAAAGAGTTCAGTGAGGAAATTCTATTTGCACTCATCAAGAGCGCATTAACTCGTTCCCATAACGTATCGAAAATAGCACAACAATTTGGCTACTCGGATTGCGCCCATTTCACAAGAGCATTCAAGCGATACGAGGGGGTGACGCCCTCTCAATATCGAGCTTCCATTGATGCCAAGTAAAGTATTGTCGCTAAATGGCAATACCTTAAGCTCGTCAGCATATACATTACCGTCTAAAGTTTATATGTTAATAAACTGTTAACTGTGAGGTGGGTAATGAATTCAGTGAGAAGTAAACTCTCTATTGTTGCGGTGTCTTGCGCGTTTGCATTGAGTGCGAACGCCAACACGGTACTATTCAAGAATGTCAATGTTTTCAATGGATTGGACAACAAGCTCTATGAAAATCAATATGTGCTGGTTGAAAATAATCTGATAAAGACGATTTCCTCAGAACAGCCGGACATCAAGGATGGAGAGGTAATCGAGGGCAATAATATGACCCTAATGCCCGGAATGATCGAAGGCCATGGACACTTACTTCTAAACGGTGGCAATTTAAGCGATCACGAAAATAACAGAACCGTGGAAGAGTTGGCAGCGCGATCGACTGTTAATGCGAGAGCTGCGTTTCGGTCTGGATTTACCACATGGCGTGATGCTGGTGGTTTGAACACTGGTTTGAGAAAGACAATCGACTCAGGAATGTTAGAGGGACCTCGATTGTACACTTCTGGCGCGTTTATCGGACCGACCGGATCACACGCCGACTTTAGCAACCTAACCACAGCGAATCAGCACTTTTTTGGTTCTTCATCCAGCATGGCGAGGAACAGCGTCAGTTTCAATGCTGATGGAATTACCGAAATAAAAGCAGCAGCTCGACAAAACTTCAAACAAGGCAATACCCAAATTAAGATCATGTCTTCGGGAGGAGTGGCCTCATCTTTTGACCCATGGCAACTGAATGCGATGTCTTCAGAAGAGATTGGAGCAGCCGTTGAAATCGCCGAAGCTTACGGGTCATACGTTATGTCCCATGCTTATAGCAAGAAAGCCATACTTCGTAACCTTGATGCCGGGGTAAAAACGATTGAACACGGTTTCATGTTCGATGGTGATATCGCCAAGAAAATGAAAGAGAAAGGGGCTTATATCACAACCAATATGACAGCATTTTCTCCTTATTTAACGGAAATTGAGGCGATAAATTCAAATCCGGCGTCAAAGCGTAAAGCAGAAACTGCGACCAAAGCTTTCTCCAAATATATTGAGAACGTCAACAAGTATCAGCCAAAATGGGGATTTCACACAGACTGCGTAGGTAATGTGGTTGCCTGTATAAAACAAACTGACCACACCATTTATCTGGCGGGTAAAGAGCTGGGCAATTTCTTCACATTAAAAGGCCTTACATCTGTTAACGGTGAAATTGTGAAGTTGTCTGGCGTCATGGATCCGTATCCAGAGGGTAAGTTGGGTGTCATAGAGGAGGGCGCTTATGCTGATCTTCTATTGGTAGACGGTAACCCGCTGGAAGATCTCACTGTCATTGGCGCGAATGAGAAATGGTTTGATGCGGAGGAGCGAGGACACGATATCGAAACGATAAAAGTGATCATGAAAGATGGTGTCGTATACAAAAATACGCTGTAACCGGATTAAAGCTTGAACATGCGGCGAGTGAGAACTTTGGCCTCGCCGCTTTGTTAATCAATAGGTGGAAATGATGAACTGGTGGATTGCTCTACTGCTACCGATCTTGTCTGTTTTAGCCCATGCCAGTGAGCCTGTGACCATTCAATGGAAAGACTTGCAACCAGAGACGGCTAATATAGAGACAAACCTGCCCGATATTACCGAGCGTCAACGTGAAAGCTTACAAATGATATTGCTTTTAGATTCTGTTCCGAGTGCAGAGAATCAAGCAAAGTCTGAAGAACTAATAAGCGAGTTAAGTGCTCAAGGTATAGATGCACGTTTTCTGCTGGAGCAAAGACGGCAGTTTATGGAGCAGATGAAAAATCGGGCTGAACAGACAACGGAGGCATTTAATCACCGCTCGATAAGAATGGCAGGCTTTATTGTGCCGCTCGATATGGACGGGTTAAAAACGACCGAGTTTTTGTTGGTACCTGTCGCCGGAGCGTGTATTCATTTACCGCCGCCTCCGGCTAATCAAATAATTCGAGTTCATTATCCGAAAGGGTTTGAGATTAAGAATGTGCAATACCCAGTGTGGATAGAAGGCGTTATTCAAAACGACAAAAAAACAGAAGATGTTTTCCTGGTTGACGGCAATACCGCCATTACTATGGGCTACAAGTTGGATGCGGTGAATATTCAAGACTATTACCAGGCAGAGTCACTTTAATGGAGGTAACAATGAGAAAGCAGTGGAGTAATTTGGTTCTTGCTGTCGGCGTCTCTAGCGCACTTGTGTTTCCAGTGGTAACGGCAGCCACCGACTTTGGTAGCCCGGATTCGGTAGACAATACGCTCAAAGGAAAGCCTAGCCCAAAGCTGACCTGGCGAGAACTACTTGAAAAAGAACGTAACCTGACTTTTGGTATTGACTATCAAGCTCTTGGGCTTAATGCGACAAATCCTGTAGAAGGTGGGGTAGATAATGCTGCTTCTGGAATTGTTCGTTTCTACGGAAGCTGGAATCTTGTAGGCTTAAAATCGGGTAACACTGGCGGATTAGTGTGGAAGGTGGAGCACCGACATAAATATACTGACTTGTCGCCAAAGGAGTTTGCCTTTATTGGTAATGTAACGCCAACTCTTCCTGATGGCATCGGGTATGTTGGAATGATAGGGCCGGCTTATTCCGATCAGGGGGCGCGTTTAACTAACTTGTATTGGAAGCAGAAACTTAACCAAGGACGCACGTCTATTATGGCTGGGTACTTAGATACTACAGACTACGTAGATACCTATGCGCTGGCAAGCCCCTGGACGGGCTTTACCAACCTTGCATTTAGTACCGGAGCAGGTGCAATTGGCTTGCCTGATGACGGAATATTGGGCGTGGCTGTGGGCCATATGTTAACCGACAACTTCTACATAATTGGTGGTGCTGCGGACGCAAACGGTGATTCATCGGAGCCGTTTGGCTCTTTCTTTGAAGGGAGTAAATTGTTCACTTCGATTGAATTTGGGTGGACCGCGTCTCAGGAACAGATTTATACCGACAATATCCACATCACTGCGTGGAACATTGATGGAGGAACGCGGCACAATTTGTCGACAATAACCTTACCTGATGGGTCGACGACTTATAGCAATGAAGAGGGAAGTGGGTTCAATTTTTCTGCAAGCTATTTCGCTACACCTCAGTTAATGCCCTTTTTGAGAGGAGGATTCTCTAAGGGTGATGTGGCACTTTACGATAGCTCCATTAGCGCTGGTCTGGGCTACTTTGGGCTTGGGAACCAGACGAGTAATCTTGGGTTTGCTGTCAACTGGAGCAAAATCAATGACGCATTTGGAAGCGACCTTGATGACCAATTTACCTCAGAGTTGTTCTTTAACTGGGCTATTAACGATTACATACAGCTGACGCCTGACATTCAGTACATTAAGAATCCTGCTTTCTCAGACAAGAGCAGTACCTGGGTAATGGGCCTGAGGTTTAGGGTAGCCATTTGATGAATGAAAAAACGAGCTCAATTGAGCTCGTTTTGCTGTCCATCATAGATGTAACTGTAAACCCGGACTGGCCATCCGTATTCAGTGTATTCCTTTGCAAGGACATCTGCCACTTCAACCGTAACTTCAACTCGCATCCACGCACCTATACCAAGGGGTTGATATTCGATAACCCGGTTTCTCACATTTATGCCTCCGCTAACTGACGTTGTGTCTGATCCAGACCGCAATGTATACGCCAGTTAGACAATAAGCTCGGAATAGCGGATATTACCGCTTTATTTGTCGCAGTGTGTTTCCGCGTATGAGCAATGTTTAATGGCTCAGCAAGTGAAGCCCGGCAGGCAACGCATCACCGAACAGCTTTTTCGAGTCAGAATCAGAGAGTTCCTTCACTTCAGTAACCAGTTCCAGCCAACTTGTTGGTGCTTTCGAACCTTTGAGTTTCGTTAGCACTTGATGGCGGAGGTCGTCAGAAATATCAAGAGAGCGGTCTCCGGTCTTACGGCACATTAGGACACAGGCAAAAGCAATCATAGGCTCTTTTGACCAATCCTGTTCGAGTAGCTTAGGTAGCCACTGTTCGACTTGTTCCCGTGATACCACATTGTGCTGACTGCCATAGAGTGGCGTGCGTGAAGCGAGTCTTCCTAATGCCCACCAGTGAGCCTGAACGAACTGACTCTGATTGATCGCCTTACTGAGATACCAGTTTGCCAGTAGTACCTTGTCGTCGACGTACAAGTTTTCCAGCCCGGCTGAGAGTCTGACCATAGCTTCATAGCCTTTATCTTTGGCTCCCTGGAACGTTTTGGCATTCTTCATCGCTCCTGGATGGAGGTATTTTGCAATGTCGCCAAGAATGACTTCTTGTTGCTCTTCGTTGAGTCCACCTGAAACACGTCGCCAGAAAGTCCACCAGTCACTCCAGCCTTGTGCATTTTGAAATTGGATACCTTGTTGATAAAGTCCCCAAATTTGTTCCATGCGCCAGGAATCGGTCGCATCCCCAAACCCCGGTCTCATACAAAAACCAGTAAGTCTCAACCAGTTTTTTTCATGCTGCTCTGAGCGACGGCGACGTTTTCTGCCAAGCGAAAAACTATCGACGAGAGAGCGGAGAGTATGAAAATCCCAGTCTTCCTTTTTACCCAGACTCTTTTCGAGTGTTTTTGAAAGCAGCTTGATCTCTTTACTATCGGCACTATTTTTATTACCGCTGTACAGGCGAGAGATAAGTGCTTTGCTGGGCTCTAATCCAGGGTGAGTTTGAGATGTTTCTTCATGAGCCTGCTGATTACGAACTTCAAATTCGAGTTCCCAGCGCTGGCTTTCATCTGTGGCGCTCACGCACTCAATTTTAAGTGTGCCGACTTCGGTTAGCTGACAGGCTAGTTGCACCTCAACGCGTTCTTTTTGATTAGCCTCCAGTTTTAAATCATTACCCTGTAACGTATTGATGTAGGGTGGAAGTGGCATAAACTGATCGGGGTCGATAGGTACCATTAACCCATTTTGCACTTTTTGGTGAGCGCCGAAGAAATCGTGGGTTGACGTTAGCAAATTAAAGCGAACGGGTTCGCCAAGTGTCAATGCAAAGCGACGGCCGGTAAGACGAATTTCCTGACTTTCTTCCGTTCCTTTAGCCAGCAAGCACAGCGCCTGACCCGGTTTGTTTTTTTCCTGCAAGTGCAGAAAATAAGAACGTGCACTACCACCACCAATTCGCAACTGAGCACCGCGACGAGCTTTTGCGAATGCGACTGCACCAAGTGCGACAGCCCAGTCTGGATGGGGGTTGGAAAGTAGTGAGATCGGCTTACCTTTCCAGTTTTCTACGATATCGACGATACGACGTGTGACCAACTCACTGTTAAATACACCACCATTGAGAAGCAAGCCGACCGGAATCGCAGGCTCACTTTCGTCGTTTAGCGCTTCTCTCGCGACTTCCTGATGTAAATGAAGAAACTCAGAGACGTGTTTACTGACGGCGGGATCAGAGACATAGGGCAGGCCAAACTCGACGACTGCACTGCGTTTTTTATCTGGTAATTGACCAAATTCCGTTTGCGGGAAAAAGCCTTCAAGCGCGATTTGGTGGACTTCTTGTTTATTCAGCGCAATGCTTTTTGTACCGCCAATCAAACGGGAACCACTACCTAGCATAGTGATTTTCATTTCATCAGGAGCATGGTCTGAAAGTAATGCTTCTTTTGCCTTGCGAGTTTGTTGGATCAACTTGGTCAGACTGGCCGCGTTGAGTTTTTTAGACTCGTTGAAGCGCTGTTCTGCCAGATGTGCCAATGCGAGATCAAGATTGTCGCCTCCCAGCATCAAATGTTCACCAACACCAATCCGGTTTAATGCAAGTTCTTCCTCTTGGTGGGTAGCTTCAATCAGGCTTAAATCGGTGGTACCGCCGCCTACATCACAAACCAGTATCAACGGGACTTGTGAAAGTTCTTGTGATGCCGTTTCTTTATGGCGTGCATACCAGTCGTAGCAGACCGCCTGAGGTTCTTCGAGCAGATGCACTTTAGGAAGTCCCGCCAGTTTGGCCGCCTTTAAAGTGAGTTTTCTGGCAGTCTCGTCAAAAGAGGCCGGGACAGTAATGACGACATCTTGATCCTCGAGTTTATTGTAGTGATGACGATGGTTCCACGCCTGTCGAATATGATTCAGGTAACTGGCACTGGCGATGACTGGGGAAACTTTACGGACATCTTGAGCGCCCGCCCAGGGAAGAATCTCATCTTCCCTGTCTACCGCAGTGTGAGAGAGCCAGCTTTTGGCACTCGATACCTGACGGCCTTCGACTTTAGCACCGAGCTCCCGTGCCCACTCTCCGATGATGATGTTATCGATGTCCCCTTCGACATTTTTGTTTTCCCACGGCAAAGTGAGATCGGATTCAGATACTTGTTGTTGAGCAGGGTGATATCGAAAAGAGGGTAGCAATGGTTTTCTGACCACTTCACCCGGTCCGACAAGTTGGTCTATTTCAAACAGCTCAACAGGAGAGTTGGAAAGGTCACTTTGTATTTCACAGAATGCGACAACCGTATTGGTTGTTCCTAAATCGATACCGACCAAATATTGTGAGGATGCCATGACATGCTCCGTTTAGATCTTAAGAAAGACTCGGATTAGAGAGAAGAAACGGCACATAGTGTGCCGTTTTTGTTTTAATTATTGTTATGCGTCTTCGCGAACGTCAAACTCAACGTGCCATTTTTGACCATTGTCCGCTGCAATTGCTTCTAGATAGAGAGTGCCAAGCTCAGTCACTCGTGAAGAGAGGGTGACTGGAACCACATCACCGGTATTTCGGCCTTCTGACACTGGCAAAGTCACCTGAATTTCAGGCAACTCTTCAAGCTCTTCAGGTTTCCAGTAATCGAGATGTACACCTGCCTGATCATCACGGCGTGTCGTCGAACCGAAGAACTGGAAGTGTACTGGTTGTCCAATGACCAGACCAAATTCCTGACTTGGTACCTGAACACTGCTGCCTTCTTCCATACCAAACGGAGCTACACACAGAGCCTCCATCGGAGGAGCCATACCTGGAATAGCAGGCATCGCGCTTTCAATACCGATGTAATAGCTCGATGCAATACCGCCACGAATGCGAACGCCCTGGCCACGACGTACGCTGCCATAATAAGCGGCGCCACTGGCTACCGCCAGATCAAGGTTAAGCCCGGACAGCATCTTCGCTTTTTCAGCATTGGCCGTTTCAAGCCAGCCATTGATGGTATTAAACAGACGATCCGACAGCAGTTTAGACTTAAGTACACCACCGTTAAACAGTAGTGCCGTCGGTTTAACAAACTCTGGGGCCGCCTGCATGCCAGGAATGCCGGCAAAAGCGTTGTCAGTGGCATTGCTTTGACGGCTCAAGAATGCTGCAATATGGCGGGTGATAGCTGCGTCCTGCGCGTAAGGCAGACCCATTTGAGTCAGTGCGCCACGCGCACGTTGAACAGGGTGCTCTTGTACGCCGACTTGAGGAAAGAAACCGTCGACCAGAGTTTGCTGAACTTCCTGTTGTGTCAGCTCTGTTTTCAGAGTGGCTCCAAGAAGCTTTGAGCCTCTGCTAGGAACGACGATTGGCACCGATTGAAGCTCAGAATCATTTAACAATGCCTCTTTAGCGTCACGACAGGCGTGAGTCATGGCTTGTACTTGCCACGGCTGCAGTTCTTTTCCTTCTTGCGCCAGTTTCATCTTGAGGCGGTAAGCTAGAGCCAGATCCATGTTGTCACCACCGAGCAAAATATGTTCGCCTACGGCGACACGCTCGAGGTTCAAGTTACCTTCTTCTTCAGTAACAGCAACCAATGACAGGTCAGTAGTACCACCACCCACATCGACGACAAGAACCACATCACCAACACTGACTTCATCACGCCATTTGTCGTTGCTGTTATCGATCCAGCTATACAAAGCTGCTTGCGGTTCTTCAAGTAACGTCAGATGAGCAAGGCCAACGTTTCGGGCCGCTTCTGCGGTTAAATCTCTGGCAGCTGGATCAAACGAAGCCGGAACGGTAATGGTTACGTCCTGGTCTTCAAGTTTGTGATCAGGGTGCATGTGATTCCATGCCTCCTTGAGGTGATCCAGGTAAAGCTCAGTAGCACGAAGCGGCGAGACTTTAGCGACTTCTTCTGGGCTCCCTTGAGGGAGGAAGTTGTCACGGCGGTTTACACCTCCGTGGCACAGCCATGACTTGGCACTGGCCACCAATCGAATAGGGGTCTTTGAACCAAGGTTTCGAGCGACAGCGCCCACTAAGGCTTTAGGCTCACTGGTCCAGGGTAATGTACGAGAACCCTGACCCATTTCATGTTCGTGTGGCTGATAAAGGAAAGAACCCAACTGTGTGTGTGATTCCACTGTACCCGGCGCAGTTAATTGAGGTATTGCCACAATTTCTACTTGCGCTTCCTCGTTTTGGGTGTCGATAAACGACATCACACAGTGAGTCGTACCAAGGTCAATACCGACACTGTATTTTGCGATATGTTGGTCTTGAGTTTGCACTGAAGGCTCCATTATAGCTCTACCTCTGCTGGTGCGATGATCGAAGCGTTGTAATTTTCAGACAGCTTTGGAAGATTGACGTTATCTGCTTTCCAGCCTTTATGGACCAGTGTACCTGTGAATGGTGCATTGCCGGTAACATTGCCCGTCAGGCGAACAGATTGAGGGTCGAAGCCTTCTTCGACAGAAATACGCGTTTCTTCTTCTTCAGCGCGAATTGGAGATAACTCAAAGTACTCAGTGATTACTTTCTTACCACCAGAGTGAACAACTCGCGCAGCCGCGCCGACTTCTTCGTCAGAAAACGCAGTGAGGTCCTCTTGGAGGAAATCAACCATACGGGCTTCTTGTTGCATTAGAGATAGCAACTGCATAGCAGAGTCTGTCGATGCTGTAGCAAGCTTTGATTCGACTTCAACCACTTTTTCTACAACTTTTTCGACCTCGACAACCTTTTCGATTTCGACGATTTTTTCTACTGGTTTTTCAACCTCGACAATCTTCTCTACCGGCTTTTCAACGACTTTTTCTACTACTTTGCCTTTGCGCGACACGGCAATAGCCAGCAGTAAAACACTGGAAGCAGCCAGACCGGCGTGAAGCATATCAAAGGTCGTAGGGATAACATTTAGATCGAAGTTCATAGGGATTTCTCTATGTGACAGTCATTACGTGTTAATTTTGGGGCGAAGTCTAGCATAATCAAGGCTCTTAGCGCGAAGGATTACCAAATTTGTCATTATAAAGTGAGTTTTTTGATGAAGATTTCAGCAGATAATGAGGTTTTAGCAATTTTAAGTGATCTTTGCTGTCTTTTGCCCATGCGTAACTGTTGTTAATGTCAGAGCTGTGTAAGATTTAGTACCTAGCAGTAATAGATTGTATTTTCAATGATTATAGCTTGCGAAAAAGTATAAATATCACAAATAAGAATACTGACAAAATAACTATAATAGTCAGTTAGGACGTAAAATATGGTTACAGGCTTAAGCAAAGAGCACCGAGGAGTAAAGCGGTACTCGGTGCTGGTATTTTCCATTGGAATGATACTGACAATTTTCATCACACACTTAGTTTATAAAGGACAGCAGCAACTCGCGAATTCAAATTTTGAATTTCTTGCTAATAACCAAGCAGAAAACATAAAAGAACTCGTGATGCTGGATGTTGGTTTTATTGGAGCGGGAGCTAGTTTCTATCACGCAACTCAGCCACCAACATGGGATAATTTTTCGACGTTCGTTGCGCCGTTATTGGCAGACTCCAAAAGTCTGATTGCAATGCAGTGGATGAAAAAGGTTTACCCTGAACAAATAGACTCCCATGTAAAAAAAGTTCGCGAGCATTTTCCCAAATATCAAATTTACACCGTTCCTAAAGGTAAACCCCGAATAGATGGGTACATCTTGGAAAATGAAGAGCCTATTTATGTGGCCAGTGACGTCTATCCCGTCAATGAGGCCAACCTTAGAGCTTTAGGCTATTACTCGTCCAGAGAACGAGTCAGACGAGTCATTGACAGTACACTGGCCACTGGTGAACCAAGTCTTTCTGATAAGATCCGACTGCTTCAGGATGGCTTTGATCGTTCATTACCGAAGCAGGGGATGCTGGTGTATCACCCGGTGTTTGAGGTAGGAGGACAATCACTTCGAGGAGTGGTGATCGGGGTTATTCGAACCACGGTTTATTTTGAGCAAATAGTGTCAAGAACGTCTATCGGTAAAGAAGTTGGAGTTCGGGTTGTGGATCTTGGGTTTGATGCGGAGGATGACCCGGTGATGTATCAGAACACGAACTGGGATTCCCTAAATACTCAAAGCAAAGATATCGTAATTGATCTTTACGATCGTCAGTGGAAAGTTCAGTTTAAACACGACTCAGAGATTTCCCAGACAGACCGTATTATTCTTATCTGTGTCGCTTCTGGTGGCTTTGTTATCTCATTACTTTTGGCTTATGTAGTTCAGCTCATGCTCAGAGAGCAGAGGAGACTAACTCAATTGGTGAACCGTCGTACCAGAGACCTTCAGTATCTTGTAGAAAGGGATCCGTTGACGGAAGTGTATAACCGCCGGGCATTTAATCGACTGGCAGACTACCATATCGCATGTGACAAGCCATTTTCTCTGGTGATCATCGATATTGATAAGTTCAAACAGATTAATGATCGATTTGGCCATGTAGTGGGTGACGAGATTTTGATGCAAATAGCGGCGTACATTAGCGAACAACTTTATCCTGATGACCTGTTATTCCGTCTGGGTGGTGATGAATTTGCGGTGATCAGCCGTTGTATTGATTACACCCTGTTAGATAATTACCTGAATCAAGTATGCCAAAATACCAGTACACTGAAATGGGACACGATTGATCCTAAATTTGTATGTACACTCAGCGTTGGTGCAGCCGTATATCGAGGCGAAAGTTTGGAACAGCTGATTAATCGAGCGGATGAGCAGCTCTACATCAGTAAAGCCAAAGGGCGCAATATGGCAAACGTTGCTTGATATTAGAGCGGTTAGTGGTTCAGGTGTCGAGCTTTAACATTTAATACGTTACAATCCTCAGGTTCTACTAACTGAAGTCTTATTTTACTATGAATTACAACCGAGTCGTCTGCTTTGATCTTGAAATGTGCTGTTGGAATGTCGACGGAGTCGGCACTACCGGCGAAATCATTGAGGTTGGATTGGCAGAAATAGATCTCGTCAAACAAGAAGTTGTTAAGCGCGCTCAATATTACGTTAAGCCCGAGAAAGATGAAGTGTCGCTATTCTGCACAGAGTTGACTGGAATTTCTCCAAGAAAGGTAGAAAAGCAAGGTCGTCCACTGGCAGCGGTAATTCAGTCCATGGTAAAAAATTTTGGTGGACCCAACAAAATATATGCTTCTTGGGGAAGAGATGATCTGATTTTGCAACAAGAGTGCATTGAAAAAGGGATCGACATGCCTTTCAAAGAGTTTGTGAACCTAGCGACCTTGTACCGTATTCAGAATCGACTCAAAGACAAACGAATCGGCCACAAAGCGGCGCAAGAAAGCAAAGGTATCGAATGGGAAGGTAGACAGCACTCGGGTTATGTCGACGCCTATAATCTGGCCAAATTGGCATTGGAGATGCTCTAATCGCGAGATAGTGATTGAACGGGCAACATCAGGTTGCCCTGTTGACATCGAGATACTCGTCCTTCCCTTGATTCTGTCCTGACTGACGCTGTTTACTTATCTAAAACCTGAATCTTTGCCCTGATAAATTCACTATGGTCTACGTAGAGCAACTCTGCCACTTTACGAATCACAGCATCTTCAAGTGGATCAATAACGCCATCTGCGTGCGCGACGGCCCACATAGCTTTAATTAACTCAAAACGCTTATCTTGACTGAGTTCGCGCAAACCTGAAGTAAAGTCATACAGGGAAGCGGAATTTTTAATCTGCTCTTTTGCTTGTTCAATTAGCGTTGCTGCTTCAGATTCTGTCAGTTCGAGCATACGAACAACGAGGGTGCGTTTCGCCTGTTCTTCTTGCTCGTCGATTTGATAGTCAGCACTGGACACTTCACACAGCAGTGCGGCTATGGCCAGATTAGGGCTTATTGTCTGCGTCTTTGACAAGTCATCACCTTCAATCAGTTGCTTGAAGATGGAAGTAATAGCGTTGAACATGGTCTTTCCTAAATAAGTGCTTACCTTTAATACATAGTGGCTGTCTGTAGCGATCACAAGGGCTTTCTATCAGTTCTACCAACAGGAACAGCTCGTCTGGTTCGTTCTTAAGTAGACCTCAACTTTCGACTTTGGTTTCCGGGAATCGCGTTTTGGAGCCGTCGCCATGTAGTACTGACACTTCGAGTGGCTTGCCTTCTGTATCTAACTTCACGAGTCCAAGGCCACTCTTATTCACCAGGCGATTATGGTGAGCAGGCTCGGGTTTACGCTTATAAATCTTTAACCGTTTGCGTTTAGTGAACCAGTTGAGTGGTGAGCGTGGGGTATACAACCATTTGTCAAGCGTATCGCAAATGGTTAGTAGTGGCTCCGGGAACTCATTTTTAATTCCACTGCAGGTAATTTGGTATATGTGGGAATCGGTTTGCTTATATCTGAGTTTGATGTCATACATGAAGGAATAATGAACATCGCCAGAAAGAATAACAAAGTTTTTTGGCGTTTTGGTGTGCGTGAAAATGGATAGCAGGGTGTTTGCACTGCCCGGGTGCGCCATCCAGTTTTCAGCGTCAATGATAAGTGGATTCCCCAGTTTGGTCGCAATACTTTGCAGTGTTTCAATGAACTTAACGCCAAACATCGGAGCCGGGGAAACCACGATGACAGAGTCCAGATTGAGCAACTCCTGCTGGAACTCGACCATGGCTTCCCAATCCATCAGACCGGAAGGTTTGTTAAACTTTGACTCAGAACGCCATCGACGGGTTCGCGTATCCAGAACGACGACTTTTGGTTTGGAATCTATACAGTAGTGCCATTTTTCGTAACGAATAAGCTGATTGACCAGTTGGTCATGAATCGCCAAATCCAGTTCGTTCTGACGTTGAGCGTTACTAAACAGACGGGTTAAATCTTGCTGCCAGTCTTTCGACATTTGTAGGGGATTATTACCCCAGCCCTGACAGATAAGGTAGCCAAGTAGAGCATTACCGATAATGCGCTTAGAAAACGGATTATTGTAGGCCGCTTGTTCCCAACCGACCGTTAAGTTCCAGTCATCGGTGACGTCATGGTCGTCAAAGATCATGTAAGTGGGAATATGAGCCATGACTCGTCGAACTCGTGTCAATCCAGTCGCGAAATGGACGAGTCTCTGTTTCTCTGTTTTCCACAGCTCTTTGTGGCGAGGGAGTAACTTATTGTCTTGGCTCGAACTGCATGGCTCTATTTGATCAAAACCAATAGCGGTCCAAAGTTCTGGAGACCAGACCAACAAGTACATGGCCAAAAACTCGGAGAAGGTAATCAGGTGGTTTTCGCATTCTCGAGAGCTGAAAATCGGGGTTTCTAGTTTACCCGTTACTCGTTTTAACCAACTGGTCTGGTCCTGATAGTGAGGTAGTAATGAATCGCGAGTGTATATTGGCGTGGAAGAACGATATAGCTGCTTGCTTGAATTTATGTCGATACCAACAAATTTTTCATGTGGTAATTCGAGCAATTTAATCACTTGATGTATTGCAACGAGCATGGGACCCGCGACGTGATCGGCGTATATCTGATCTCCGCTAAGCAGCATAATATCGGGTAGGGTATGCGCTCCAGATGCCATTCTTGTTTTCTCGAACAAAACGTCGGCCTGGATCAGGCTGTCCTCGGGCTTATCATGTGGGTTTCGGCAAGAACCATGAAGTATATAGTCCGCCTTATCAGAGAGTTGCACTTCTACATGGTTAAGACCTGAATAGCGGATATCTTCTGACAACACACTAGAGTGATTGTCCCGCCAGACAATGTCGTAACAAAACTTATTGGAATCAGATATTGCTAAGTGATTGTGAAACTGAACAATCCAAAGCTTAGCGCTTATCTGAACCACTTGATGTTGTGGAATGTCATCGAAAGTTGTATCCCCATTCATCATCAGCATGACCTGAAGCTTTTCAGGAGCAACAGAGGTTGCCATCCACAGGGAAAGTTGCTGTCGATCAGTCTTGCGTAACACGGGGCCGGCAAGTACAGGAGATAACGTAGTCATAATGTGCTCTGCAATTGTCACCAAACGTTTTTGTCAGTTTCTTTAACCTTTTTCAGGCGATTGGTTTATCTCTTCTAAGAGTTCAACGAACTCTGCACTGCTGGTTTCATGTCCAATAAGGAAAAATCCCGTCAACGCATCTAATAGCTGTTCTGCACTATGGCTTTCGTCAGTGATTTGAGCGAGTCGGGTGCGCAGTAACTCAATTTCGTGTTCTACAAAGCCCCGTCCTTCAACGTTGCTTTCTGCTTCATCAGGGGCATTGTCAAATTCCAAGAATAACAGATCGTTATCGAGTTCTGCGTTCAATAATCGCTCAGGCAGCCATCTTTCACCACTGACAACGTCTATCTGTCTGTCATCTGGTAACAAATTGAGAATGTTTTTTAATTTTTCTACTTTCACGATTAATCTAAATAGTGGAAACTATGACACATATCACTGTTGGTTATTTATTGACCTTTAAGGTAAATCACAGTTTGGTGACATAAAAGTGTGCATTAGCACCATAATATACAACTCTACTTCACAGAGGTAGATGTAGTTAACTGTATTGGCAGTTTGTTGGCGAATCTTCGCACACTGTCATAAAAATGTTGTTACGTGCTCTTAACCCAAAACGTTATAAATGAAATTCCATTTGGAGAAACTGCTAGGCATGATGAAAAAAAATCTGGCGCTCGCTATTACTACATCACTATGTGTGACACCAGTGGTGTTAGCAAAAGAGCCAGCGCAAGAAGCGGAGTGGGGAATAGCAATGGTCTGGCGTACAGCGAATATACCTTTTGATACTCAAGGTGCAGACTCGACCGTGAGCACATTCATTCCGATGATGTTCTTTAAGAACGACTATGTCTTTCTAGATGGTACCATGGCAGGTGCTCACCTCTATAAAACGGATGATAAAAAACTCGAGTTCAATGCAATTACGCGTATGCGATTTATCGACATACCGGAAGAAGAACAAAATGCGGTGGGTGGTGACACTGCAGATTACGGTCTGCAAATGCGTTATAACTTTGACCCGATGTGGCACTTTGATACGGAACTGATGACCGATGGTGAAAATCGTTATCACGCGAACTTAAGAGTACAGGGTTTGTTAGAGTACGGTGATTTCGAATTAAGACCGAACGTCACGCTGCGCTACAAAGACTCTGACTTTAATACTCAGTATTATGGAAGTTACCGCGGCGTAACCAATAACCTAAGTGGAGGGGTGGATTACGCGATAGGTGTCGATGCACGTTATCATGTGGCTTCTAATCTTTACCTTTTGGGTGCCACCAATATTCGTATGCTTGATAACCATGCATACCACTCATCGGTGATTAATGAGCGATTTGAGGGTGAAGTTTTTGTAGGTTTGGGCTTCTTCAATGAGAAGAAAAAAAATACGTCCAAGGCCAAGCAGGTACGTCGTGACATTAGCACCACACCCTATGTGCGTGTAGCTCACGGTTTCGCGTCACCGTCAGATATGGGTGACATTTTAACCTTTAATGGTAAGCGTGATCCGTACAATAACCAGGTGACGTCCGTGTTTTATGGACATCCATTGACTGACGAGCTGTTCGGTATTCCAATGGATATTTATCTGAGCCCAGGTATTGCCCACCACTGGAGTTCAGAAGTTCAGGATACAGGTACTGAATTTGTTACTCTGATCAAGGCGTATTATACATTTAACTGGCCAACTAAGATGCGCTTAGGTGTCGGCAACGGTCTTTCATATATCGACAACATTACCTACATCGAAGGTAACGAAATGGAGGAAAAAGGTAAGCGACCGAGTCATTTGATGAACTACATTGATATCTCTTATGACATCAGCATAGGGTCACTTATCCGTAAACCTGAACTGGAAGATTTGTGGTTGGGTTATTCGTTACACCATCGTAGCGCTATTTTTGAGGCATCATCTCAATTTGGCCGAATTAAGGGTGGCAGTAACTACAGCACATTCTATCTTCAATACCATTTTTAATCCTAAAGCTCCGCTACGGCGGAGCTTTTTTCTGACTACTCCGCTTAACCCTCAATTCCCACCTGTGCTACAATCCGGCCAGTTTTAAATAGTGAAAATGAAATAGGGAATGTTTTGACTTCCTCCCAAGCACCTAATCAATCAACGCAAGCCAAAGCGAATAATGTTCAGTCACTCAAAAATGCATTAAAAGACTGCATGATTCGAGATCGCTTCCGTTTGAGTAAGCGCATTGCCGGCGCATCAAAGATAAACAAAAAGGACTCTCAGGCTACTGTGTTTGATGAGATCGCCATTGATATCGCAAAGTCGATGATGGAAGCTGAGCAGCGAGGCAACCACTCGCCAACCATTAACTATCCTGAGTTGTTGCCCGTCAGCCAAAAGAAAGATGAGATTGCGAAAGCCATCGATGAAAACCAGGTGGTTATCGTCGCGGGTGAAACCGGTTCGGGCAAGACGACTCAGTTGCCAAAGATTTGCTCTGAATTAGGGCGTGGTAAATATGGCCTGATTGGTCATACTCAGCCTCGTCGACTTGCCGCCCGTTCAGTTGCAAACCGAATTGCCGAAGAGATGGAAACCTCGCTGGGTGAATTTGTCGGTTACAAAGTTCGATTTAATGATCAAATCTCGGGCAACACACAGATCAAGTTGATGACAGACGGTATCCTCCTTGCGGAAATTCAGCATGACCGTTTCTTAAGTCAATATGACACTATCATTATCGATGAAGCGCACGAACGCAGTCTAAATATTGATTTTATTTTGGGATATTTGCGCGAGCTGTTGCCTAAACGTCCCGATCTCAAAATAATCATTACATCAGCAACGATTGACCCTGAACGTTTCTCTAAACACTTCAACAATGCCCCTATTATTGAAGTATCGGGGCGCACTTACCCGGTTGAAACGCGCTATCGACCATTGAGAGGCGATGATGACAGTGACAGAGACCAACTTGAAGGGATCTTTGAAGCTGTTGATGAGCTGTGTGATGAAGGATTGGGTGACATCCTGATCTTTATGAACGGTGAACGTGAAATACGCGATACCGCTGATGCGCTTGGTAAACGAAATTTACGCGATACTGAAATCGTTCCGCTTTACGCTCGATTATCGGCTGGTGAGCAGAATAAAATCTTTCAGCCTCACGCGGGCAGACGTATCGTGTTGGCTACCAACGTCGCTGAAACGTCTCTGACGGTACCGGGTATCAAATATGTGATAGACCCTGGTACGGCTCGCATCAGTCGATACAGTTATCGAACTAAGGTACAGAGACTGCCCATTGAACCCGTATCTCAAGCTAGTGCCAACCAGCGAAAAGGGCGTTGTGGACGTGTGGAAGAAGGGATCTGTATTCGCTTGTACTCGGAAGAAGATTTCGAGTCTCGTCCAGAATTTACTGATCCAGAAATTCTGCGTACCAACCTAGCCTCAGTCATTCTTCAAATGACGGCATTAGGCCTGGGAGACATTGAGGCATTCCCATTCGTAGAAGCACCTGATAAACGCAACATTCAGGATGGTGTTCGTTTGTTGGAAGAGTTAGGTGCTATCAATGATAAAGCAAAAGATCCGAGAAAACGCTTAACCCAAATTGGACGCAAATTGGCGAAACTGCCAATTGACCCTAGACTGGCTCGTATGGTTATTGAAGCACCTCGTTTAGGTTGCCTAAAAGAAGTGATGGTGATTGCTTCAGCGCTGTCCATTCAGGACCCGCGCGAAAGACCAAGTGATAAGCAGCAATCATCGGATGACAAGCATCGTAGATTCTTCGACAAAGAGTCCGATTTCTTGACGTTCGTGAACCTGTGGGACTACATTCAGAAGCAGCAAAAAGCGCTGTCTGGCAATCAGTTCCGCAAGCAATGTAAGCAAGATTACCTGAATTATTTGCGTGTTCGAGAGTGGCAGGATGTGTATTTCCAAATCCACCAGGCAATGCGAGAAATGGATGCCAAGCTCAATCAGGAACCGGGTAACTACCAGGCAGTACACAGCGCTTTGCTTGTCGGTCTACTTTCCCATATCGGTGTTAAAGATCAGGAAAAGAACGAGTATCAGGGTGCGCGAAATGCCCGATTCCACATTTTTCCGGCGTCTGGGCTGTTCAAGAAGCAACCTAAGTGGATCATGTCTGCGGAACTGGTGGAAACATCTAAGCTGTGGGGGCGTATCATTGCCAAGATCCAACCTGAGTGGATTGAACCGTTGGCGAAACACTTGATCAAACGCAGTTACAGTGAGCCTCACTGGTCCAAGAAGCGTGCAGCCGTAATGGCGCATGAAAAAGTCATGCTTTACGGGGTGCCTATCGTACCTAAGCGTTTAGTGAACTATGGTGCTATCGATCCTGTTGTCAGTCGTGAACTCTTTGTAAGAAGTGCTCTGGTAGAAGGTGACTGGGAAACGAAACACGCCTTTTTCAAGCAGAACCGTAAGTTGCTTCAGGAAGTCGAAGAGTTAGAACACAAATCCCGTCGTCGCGACATACTGGTTGATGACGATGAGCTGTTTGACTTCTATGACCAAAGGGTGGGTACTGAGGTCGTATCTGGCCGCCATTTTGATACATGGTGGAAAAAAGCGGGCCAGAAGAACAAAGAATTGCTTAACTTTGAAAAAGAGATGCTGTTCAAAGGAGATGCCAGCCACGTTACCGAACTGGATTATCCCAACTTCTGGCATCAGGGAGACTTCAAGCTAAAACTGAGTTATCAATTCGAACCCGGTGAAGATAACGATGGTGTAACGGTTCATATTCCGCTTCCTATTTTAAATCAGATTGAAACGGAAGGCTTTGACTGGCAGATCCCTGGCTTACGTCATGAACTGGTTGTTAGCCTGATTAAGGCTCTACCAAAGACCTTGAGAAAGAACTTTGTTCCAGCGCCAAACTATGCTGATGCATTTTTAGCGCGAGTCAAAGCTATGGATGCGCCACTGTTGGATTCTTTGGAGAAGGAACTGCGTCGTATGACTGGCGTTGAAGTTCTTCGAGATGACTGGAATCTACAACAGCTTCCAGACCATTTGCGCATTACGTTCCGAGCCGTGGACCATAGAAACAGAAAATTGCGCGAGAATCGCGATCTTTATGAGCTAAAGGAAAGCCTGAAGGATAAGGTTCAGCAAACGCTGTCGAAAGTAGCAGACGATGACATTGAACAGCAGGGTTTGCATACCTGGAGCTTTGGAGAGCTGCCGAAGGTCTACTCCCAGAAGCGCGGTGGCTTTGACGTCAAAGCGTATCCAGCGTTAGTGGATAACAAAGACAGTGTTGAAATAAAACTGTTTGAGACCGAAGTAGAGCAAGAACAGGTAATGAAAGAGGGTCAGCGACGTCTGCTGTTGTTAAACGTACCATCGCCGATCAAATACCTACATAGCAATCTGCCTAACAAATCTAAACTCGGTTTGTATTTTAACCCTTACGGTAAAGTGCTAGACTTAATTGATGACTGCATAGCGTGCGGTATCGACAAGCTAATCGAAGAGCAAGGCGGGTTAGTGTGGGATTCAGAGAAGTTTGAACAGCTGAAAGAACATGTTCGCGGGGAACTTGGTGATACGGTTGTAGACATTGCCAAGCAAGTCGAAACTATTTTGACTACGGCGTTTAACATCAACAAGAAGCTCAAAGGTCGTGTCGATCTCAGCATGGCGTTTGCTCTGTCGGATATCAAAGCACAAATTGAAGGTCTGATCTTCAAGGGGTTTGCTACAGAGTGCGGGTGGAAACGACTACCAGACATCCTGCGCTACCTGAAAGCGATAGAAAAGCGAATGGAGAAGCTGCCTATCGATCCGAACCGAGATCGCATGCACATGCTGAAAGTGGAATCAGTCACTCAAGATTACAAAGAGTTACTTAACAAGATTCCTAAAGGCGTGAAAATACCAGAAAATGTTAAAGAGATACGTTGGATGCTGGAAGAGTTACGGGTCAGTTACTTTGCTCAGCAACTTGGCACGCCATACCCCGTGTCAGACAAACGGGTATTGAACGCGATAGATGCGTGTTAAATGCCGAACATTTGACTGATGAGTACAGTACAATTTCTAACTGCATGAGAATTAAGAAATTTTTACTAAATTTTGAAACAGATTCGATTCTCGTGCTTTATAGTATGTGGTATACAAAGCTTCGCGGTGGCTTTCTTTGGACACACCGCGCTTAATTAAACAAGAAGGTTACAAATGAAAAAGACACTTTTAGCGCTCGCGCTTGTTGGTGCGTCAACTTCAGCATTCGCAGATGCTTGGTTGTATGGCGGTGTTTCTGCAGGTCGTGCGGAATACAACGGTAACAGCGATACTCCAATGGGCTTCCATGTGGGTACCGGTATTCTTCCAATCATCGGTGTGGAAGGTGGTTACTGGAAGCACGGTAACTTCGATGGTTCAAGTGCAGGCACAAATGGTTATGCTGAACTCGGCTCTTGGTATGCAGCACTGAAACCAAGTATTGATATCGGTCCTATTCAATTGTATGCGAAAGGCGGTCTTCACTATTACAACGCAGACTATAAAGGTGGCTTGAGCGGCAGCGACACTGGTACTGACTTAATGTACGGTGTAGGTGCTGAGTATTTTGTAACAGATTTACTGTCTGTGGGTGCAAGCTGGCAGCGCTTCAATGGCGTTAAGACTCGATTTGACGACAAAGATCTAGATAGCTTTACGATTAACGCTACACTTCATATTTTCTAATTGAACGATATTAGAGATACCAAAAAGGCGACCAGAATGGTCGCCTTTGCTTTACTTACACTTAGCGGCTATAAATAGCGATTTTCAAGGTGACTACGGAAGCAAGCCGCATTCAGCTGCGAACCCGTGGCCTGAGATACTAACTCACCCGTGGTAAAGCGACTTGCTTTCTGCCAGATATTATCGCTCAACCAAGTGAAAATTGGTGCGAGCTCAAGCGAATCAAGAGCATTCTCTACGTCCACATCCTTTTTCATCGCCGCCATAAACTGAGCGGCGTACATGGCGCCGAGGGTGTAAGAAGGAAAATAGCCGAAGGCACCATCTGTCCAGTGTATATCCTGCATACAGCCATCTTTGTAATTGCCCTCTGTGGAAAGGCCAAGGTACTGCTTCATCTTTTGATCCCACAGCTCAGGAATGTCTTTGTACGAGATTTTTCCGTTCATTAAGTCGCGCTCTATCTCGTAACGTAAGATGACATGGGCAGGGTAGGTGAGTTCATCTGCGTCTACACGTATGTAACCGGGCTGAACACGGGTATAGATTTTCTCAAGGTTGCCTGGTTCAAACACTCTCGCGTCATTTCCAGTGAAGTGGTTTTTTGCCAGTGGAGCCAGATTTTTAATAAAGCCTGCGCTGCGACCAAGTTGCATTTCGAAAAATAGCGACTGGGACTCATGTATGCCCATAGAGCGTGCCTGCCCAACAGGGAGTCCCGCCCACTGTTTTGGAAGTCCCTGCTCGTAGCGGGCATGTCCGGTTTCATGGACAATCCCCATCAGAGATTGCACAAAGTCTGATTCATCATAGCGTGTAGTAATACGAACATCCTGCGGCACACCACCACAGAAGGGGTGAGAACTAATATCTAAACGGCCGTGATTGAAGTCAAACTCAAGCAGTTTCATGATTTCCATACCCAACGCATTCTGTTCTGTTGTTGAGTAGTTTTCGTTGGTTACGTAGACAGATTCGGCATTCTGCTTCTCGATGACCTGCTGCGTTAACTCAGGAAGCCAGGAAATCAGATCACCAAAGATGTTATCCAGTTGCTCGGAGTTGACACCCGGTTCATAAATGTCCAGCATCGCATCGTACGGTGTTAAACCCGATTGTTCGCCACGAATCTGAGCTTCTTGTTGCGAAAGATTCACGACCTCTTCGAAGTTTTTGCAAAACCCCTGCCAGTCGTTGTCTCCCCGCTGTGTTCGCCAGGCGTGCTCACACTTTGAACCTGCCAGAGATTTGGCCTTGACCAAATCTTCGGGAACCACAGTGGTTAACTGCCATTGCCTCTTCATTTCAGCAAGGCTTGCTTGTTGATCCGCACTCAATTCATCAGACTGTGCCTTTTCAAACCATTCCTCAAGTTGCGGAGCGGTAGACAGTTGGTGAATATGCAGAGAAAGTTGTGCCATGGCTTCTGAGCGTGCCTGATTACCACCAGATGGCATCATGGCTGCAGCATCCCATCCACATATAGAGGATAAGTGACTAAAATTTGATATGGTTTTGTAGTGTTCAACGAGTTTGTTGTAGTTTTCCATGTCTTTTGACCTTTCGAATCAACGATGTGCCTAACTTAACACTAACAATGGGTTACGAAAAGCCAGAGCCAGACCTTTGTTAGTGCTATTTATGTAGAAGTATGGCTTTTTGATGCCAATTGGCTCAGAATCATGACTATTCATGGAAACAATCAACGATACAACGGACGTAATGCACATACTTAATTTCGAAGCTTTTCTAATAGCGATCACGATACTGACACTGACACCCGGGCTGGATACCGCCTTGGTAATTCGTAATACTTCCCGAGGCGGCTTTCACGATGGCGCATTGACGAGCTTAGGAATCTGCTTTGGTTTATTCATACACGCGACATTTTCAGCGCTGGGGGTGTCGGTCATCTTGACTCAATCTGCCGAACTGTTCTCGTTTGTAAAAGCCATCGGTGCGGTATACCTCATCTGGCTGGGACTATCGAGTCTGAAGGCTCTTCGTCACTCTGAAGTATTTGACGTTAGTCAAGCAGCCAAAACAGGGGTGACAATGTCACGTTCTCTGAGGGAAGGTTTCTTGTCTAATGTCTTGAACCCAAAAACCGCCGTTTTTTATCTGGCATTTTTGCCGCAATTTATTAATCCGGAGTATTCTCCGTTCCTTCAGTCGCTGCTTATGGCCACCATTCATTTCTTCATCGCAATGATTTGGCAATGTGGGTTGTCAGGCATGCTCAACTCAGCGAAAACTCTGCTTAAAAATGCACGCTTTGTTCGTTGGATGGAGGGTACGACAGGTGTTGTTCTTATTGGACTTGGAATCAAACTTCTGGTGGAAAAGCCGCAAATCTAAGCGGCGTTGGCGTTCATGACTCGTGCTAAAGAGCGCTTAGTGGCGAGAAACTTGTGCATGGTCACTTGTGAATCTTTCAGCATAAATGTGTTGAAGCACTGATAATACTGTTCAGATTCCTTGATTTGCTTGCAATAATTACGAGCCTCCGCGTTGTGAAGGTGTAAATCGAGTTCACTTGCGTACTCGTTATGGCTGGCACAGCCCCCGAGCGTGGACAGTACGATAAGGTAAAAAGCGACTTTAAGCATATTCTTGTTCTTGTGAATTTGTCGTTGGATTATCTTAGAGACTTATTGAGAGATTAGTTACCATTTCGCGCCTTAAGTTCCCGATAAAGGGTAAATTTATAGAAAAAACAGGGAAGGGTGCTATAGATACGCAACATAAAAAAACCGAGCATTAATGCTCGGCTTCTTATGGTCTATATCGGCGTTTGGAGTCTACATCGGTTTTTTGCCGACGCCATGATTCTCTTTTTGCATCAGAGTGATTTTGCCAAAGCCGAGTTTTTTAAAATGGTTATCTCGATAGTTTCGAACCGCTTTAGTATCCGAAACCGCTTCGATCTGCTGCTCCATCTTTAAGTATTCAGTAAGGTCAATGCCTTCTGCTTCCGCAACCGCTTCATGAATATTGCGGTGAGTCTGGTAAGAGAATGTGAGTGTTTTCTCTTCGTTTTTGTATTCGTAAATAATGGTACGAGCCATAAGATGTTACCTACTGAAAATTGAACGCTAGATTCTGCCTTGAAGTGGAATAATTGTCACGCTTTCACCAGGCTTAACCGTATCAATATTAGGCGCAATTTCAATCAAACAGTTGGCCTCGCTCATAGAACGCAGAATACCGGAACCTTGTTTGCCTGTAGTTTCGACAACGAGTTGCCCCAGTTCACTGTCCATTTGGTAAAAACCACGACTAAACTCGGTACGTCCCTGGCGAGAGCGGAGTGGTTCACTTGCAATGGCGGTCGCCTTGAGTGGAACAAACTGTTCAATGCCTTGCATCTTCTTGATTGCGGGTTCGACAAAGTTAATGAAAGACACCATTACCGCAACGGGGTTGCCGGGTAGGCCAAAAAATGGTGTGCCATTAATATCGCCAAACGCAAGAGGGCGACCCGGACGCATATTTATCCGCCAAAAGTCCACCTTTCCTCTTTTTTCAAGAACGTTTTTGATGAAATCAGCATCGCCCACAGACACGCCACCGGATGTAATAACCAGGTCGGCCTCTTCACTAGCTTGTGCAATCGCACGTTCCATCACTGCTTCATCGTCTTCCAGTATACCGAGGTCAATGATGTCGCAGCCAAGTTTTTGCAACAGACCCATGATGGTATGACGGTTGGAGTCATATATAGAATGTGGTTGCAGCGGGGTGCCTGGTGCCTGAACTTCATCTCCAGTAGAGAATACCGCTACTTTCAGTGGGCGTTTAACCTCTACTTTATCCATACCAAGTGACGCTATCATGCCCATTTCCGGTGACTGGACAACTGTTCCCGCCTTAAACACGCTTTGACCGTTTTTCAGGTCTTCGCCTGCTTGTCTGACGTTCTGACCCGTTTTAATGGTCGCCCCATTAAAACTGACTTTTCCGCCGACATGATTGGCCTGCTCGCGCATGACGACAGTGTCTGAACCTTCTGGCATTGGAGCGCCAGTCATGATTTGAACTGCCTCGCCTTTTTGAAGTGATGATGTATATCCATAACCGGCCATAACGGTTGCAACCACCTCAAATTGTTCACGGCCGCTGTCTTCACCGCGAATAGCAAATCCATCCATCGCCGAGTTAGTGTAGGCCGGAACATTGATTGGAGAAATGATATCCGTTGCCAGAGCGCGTCCATAAGCCTGAGCGATATTGACAGTCTCTGTTGAGTGAACAGAAGTGACGGCATCAAGGATTTTCTGTTGACCTTGCGCTACAGATAAAAATGCAGGTGACAACGTATCGCAGCACGCAGCTGCCGCTTTTGTTGCTGACTCTGACGGGGCAAGATAATCAATAATGAACTGCTTGATGGCATCAAGATCATTGATGTTCATCGTAGGTAGTTTGACATCAAGGTCGCTGTCCGATGCAATAGCGATAATATTGTCATCGCTTGGATGTAACCAGGGTTTGCCGACTTCCTTACGATTCAGTTCGATTTTTGGAAAAGCAATATTCTTACAGCCCTCCACCAGAATCAAATCCAATCCATGATGATCAAACCGCGATAGCAGGTACTCGAAGTTCGCTTCGGCTTCTGGGGTTTCGCTCATCAATGCATGTCGATAGCGAGAAGAAATCAACATTTGGCTTGCTCCGGCCTTTCTCAGCCGATAGCTGTCTTTTCCAGGCTTGTCGACGTCAAAGTTGTGGTGAGCATGTTTAAGCACACCGATTCTGAGCCCGGTTTCGGTCAGTTTTGGTAACAGGGCCTCTAGTAAGGTTGTTTTCCCCGTACCACTGTATGCTGCAAAGCCAAGTAAAGGAACGTTGTTTATGGATTTGATGGTCATAAAGTGCTCTTAGAAGTCGTATCGTTTGCCGTTGCCAGAGCCGTTAACTCTTCGGGAGTGTTCAGGTTCACAAAGCATTCAGGATTGTCGGAAAAATCAACATACTTAGTGTTGCATTCTTTGTACAGCAAGATGATTTTGCGATCACCACGATCAAGAAATGCTTCAAGTTTGGGCAGAACCCGTTTGTGAAACATAGTGAAAACAGGTTGGTGAAACTCGCCGTCATGGGCTACTAAAATATCAGTATCTGGTTCTGCGGATTGGCAGAAACGAGCAACAACATTGTTATCAACAAATGGACTGTCACACGGTACAAAGCCCACCCAATCGGTATCAGCAGCCTGAAGCCCTGCATGCATGCCCCCGAGAGGTCCTGGAAAGTCAGGATAGGTATCACTGACCACAGGCGCATACTTCTGGTAGCGATCTTTATTACGATTGGCATTAATGGTAATGGAGTCGGTTTGAGATGACATCCTATCTATTACATACTCTATGAGCGGTTTACCATTAAAGTCGATTAAGCCTTTGTCGTTACCGCCCATGCGAGAAGCTTGACCACCGGCGAGGATAACCCAACTAGTCTGAGTTGGATGCAACATAGTTACTCTCTTGATTGGTTTGTTTTTTATCAATAATTTGAAGCAATGGTGATTCTATCAAGGTGCAGTCTTTTATCCACCATTGTTTTCGGCATAACTTGGTCAATGCGTTAGTTTGATGGCTGGTGATGACAATACTTGAACCATGATCCAGCAGATCCTCTGCCATGTGAACCAGGCGTATTATCGACTCCTGGTCGAGCGAAGCACTGGGTTCATCCATCAATAAAATGGAAGGTTTCAGCACCCAGGCACGGGCCATAGCGACACGCTGCTTCTCACCACCAGATAGAACAGAAACATGCTCGTCCGCCAGAGTTTCCAACCCAACCAACCGAAGCGCTGAAATCACCTCGGCTCTTTTATCGTGAGCTTCCAGAGATTTGTGTTTAATACCATAGGCAACATTTTGATAAACTGAACCATCAAACAGGTAAGGAGACTGGTGAAGATATATGACGTCTTTGCGACCGGCACCACTAAATAGACGAGCCAGAACAGTCTGATTACGTGGCAGGACTTCACCCGATGTGGGTTTCAATAACCCAGCCAGGATCTTAAGCAGTGTGGTTTTTCCTACACCATTGTCACCTTTTAGATAGACAGCTTCGTTGGGACCAATGGTCAAACTAGGGATATGAAAAAGGACACGTTCCTTGAAACGCATTGAAACCTGCTTTGCTTTGAGCTGTATTGTCATTGTTGTTCCTTAAGCAGCGTCTTGGTGTAATTATAGTGTCGTATTGCGTGAACGTTGAGCACGATTAGGTACGGAGTACGCCTTTGCCCCGCATCGACGAAAGCATGAAATTAAGCGCGAGAGCTAACACCAGCAACACAATTCCCAAAGCGACGCCCTGAGCGAAAGCACCTTTATGGCTTTCCATGGCTATTGCTGTTGGGATATTTCGTGTAAGTCCCATGATGTTGCCACCTACCATCATTGAGCAACCGACCTCAGTCACGATTCTTGAAAATCCGGCGATAACTGCAGCCATTAGAGGAAAACGGGACTCCCATATGAGCGTCGTAAGTGTTCGAAGTCTCGATACGCCGAGCGTCACTGAGGTTTCGATGGCACGTCGGTCTGTACTTTGAAGAGCACCATGCATCATTGACACTAAAACCGGGAAACAGATCAGGATTTGGCCAATGATCATGGCTCGCTGCGTGAACAACATCTCCCAGTTACCCAAAGGACCCGAACGAGAGAGCAACATATAGAGCAACAGGCCGATGACCACAGTAGGAATCGCCTGCATGGTGTTAATCAGAGACAGCAAAAACCACTTTCCAGGAAAATTACTGTGTGCCAAAACGTACGAGAGAATGATCGCAGGCATAACGACCAGAGACACCGCCGAGATCGACACACTGAAAGATACGGCGACAATACGCCATAAATCTTTATCTAAGCTGAATAGGAGGCTAAGTGCCTCCATCGTTGTTTCCGTAATACTCATTAACTGTTCGTTTTCTTAGCGTCCGCGACAAAGAGTTGCTCGCCCATTTTGCGATAACTATTAATCATCGACTGGCCTTTTTCTGACACCAACCAGTCGCTGAGTGCTCTTGCACCTTTGGTATTAAGAGTAGGGTAGCGCTTAGGATTTACCACGATGACCTGATAAGGGTTAAACAACTGTTTGTCTCCTTCATACAGCACATCTAAATCTAACTTTGTCTGGTAAGCTAACCAGGTGCCTCGGTCTGTCATCGTGTAGCCCTGCATTTCCGAGGTCATATTGAGAGTAGGGCCCATACCCTGGCCTACGGAGCGGTAGCCCCCAAAATCTGGTTCAATGCGGGTTTGAGCCCAGATTTGAAGCTCTTTCTTATGTGTCCCAGAGTCATCGCCTCGAGAAACAAAAATAGCGTTGGTCTTTGCAATATTGGCAAACACCTGATTAATGGTCTTCTGATCGTGTACAAGTGCAGGGTCTGTTTTGGGACCCACAATGACAAAATCGTTGTACATCACGCTGCGTGGTTCAATGCCAAAACCGGCATTAACAAAGTTGGCTTCGGCTTTAGGCGCGTGCGTCATTACCACATCGACATCACCATTTTCTCCCATCTTAAGAGACTTACCTGTACCTGCTGCAATGATATCGACCTGATAGCCGGTTTCAGCAGTAAATTCTGGAAGAAGATAGTCGAGCAGACCAGAGTGATATGTGCTTGTGGTGGTTGCCAGCCTAACGCGAGATTGATCGGTATCTACACCTTCGGCATAAGCTGAAACCGAAAGTGCGGCGAAAGAAATAGCTGAAACCATGAGTCGGGGGAATGTCATAAGGGTATTATCCATTATTCATTGTTATAAATACTACGTGCTCATTGCGAGCAATATCCTTAAGCAAGGACAATGCCATAATTTTCATAAGAAAAAAGAGGTTACGTGCGACATTTTGCTAAATTTTTCGTTTGTTAAACTACAATTAGTTTGAGCTGGGACAAAATGTCGCAATTTAGGCCATGATGTTTTGTAGCAGATTGGTACACTCTGTCTCAAACGGGAACAATAACAATTATTTATGACTTTTTTTCAAACCTCTGAACTCTCCAACCAACAAGTGTCACCTTATCTTGCATTTTCGGTGCTGGTCGTCGACGACGAAATGGGAATGCAAGCGATACTCAAAAAAGCGCTGAGCAAGGCATTCGGTGTTGTTGATACAGCAAGCAGTGTGGAACAGGCAGAATGCCTGAGAACAACCAACCATTATGATCTGATCATTCTCGATATCAATTTGCCCGGACGTTCAGGGATAGAGTGGGAAGAAGCTTTTAATGATGTCGATAGAAAAGCGGACGTTATTTTTATGACGGGCTACGCCGATCTCGAAGTGGCCATTAGTGCACTTAAACTCGGTGCGTCTGATTTTATTCTTAAACCCTTTAATCTGGATCAAATGCTCCAGGCGGTTAAGCGTTGCATGGACAAGCGACTGTCTGAACGACTGAATGTGGCGCTCAGCCATGACATTAGTCGCAGAGTGAATAAAGATATCATTGGTCTTTCTGAGAAAACCAAACAGCTTAAACAGTTGATTAGCCAGTTTGCACCATCGAGAGCCTCGGTACTGATTGAAGGGGAGTCAGGCACCGGCAAAGAACTGGTGGCCAGAGGCATACATAATGCCAGCAAACGTCAGGGGCCATTTGTCGCGATTAACTGCGGTGCCTTAGCGCCGGAGTTGCTGGAGAGTGAATTATTCGGTCACGCGGCTGGAGCTTTTACGGGTGCCAAGAAAAATCGAGAAGGCTTGTTTCGGGTCGCCAGCGGTGGAACGCTTTTTCTTGATGAAATTGGCGAAATGCCGTTAGCCATGCAAGCGTCTTTATTGCGGGTGCTCGAGCAACGAACCGTTCGACCCGTTGGAACGGAGAGAGAAATCAGTGTGGACGTGAGAGTCGTGGCAGCGACGAATCGAAATCTGCAAAAAGAGGTGGATGATGGCAAATTTCGACAAGATCTTTTCTATCGATTAAACGTGCTGAAAATAGAAGTGCCAGCGTTGAGGGAGCGGTTGGCCGATTTGACCGAACTGGTTCCTTTCTTTACTCGCACTCTATCGAAAGAATTGGGAGTCCCTGAGCCCAAATGGGCTCATGAAGATATGTATTCAATGCAGGACTACGACTGGCCTGGCAATGTTCGCGAATTAAAAAATATGCTGGAACGTTGCATTTTACTCAACAAACCACCGGCACATTATTTTGGTGAACTGAAAGGCGCGCCGGTCAATACGTCGATTTCCATGTCAGTAAATGATTTAACAACCGTTGCCGTGAATTCCAACGTCAAGGATGGCCAGTTTGGTTACCCCAATTCCTGGTCACTAAAAGACGTAGAGAAATCACACATTCAGCAGGTGGTAGATTTTCACTCTGGCAATAAGTCGGCCGCTTCACGTGAGCTTGGTGTCGCACGAAAAACACTAGAACGAAAATACAAAGAATGGGACGAAAATAGCTTCGATGAGTAACCATCACCGTTTATGGAATAAATGGCGATACCGAATCAAATCAATGGTTCGCTATCGCTTACTCTTTCTGACTTCTGCACCGATTATCCTAACGCTGATTGCTCTTTTTGGTATTACAGCATACTGGTCCATTCACTACACCTGGCAAAGTGCGTTAGTCGACGTTGCAGAGCGGTTGAACATTGTTTCTGACAAAATAGACCGGCTTCAGGACCAACAGTATGATCATATCCAGGCATTTTCTGAATCTTATGAGTTTCGCACTCGTTTGAGTCACATTCAGACAGATAATGAGTTTGATAATTGGGTAAGTTCACAGCGAGGACGCTATAAACTCGACTTCTTACGCTGGATGCCAACCAGCAGCATTGAAAAACTGCACTATCGTAAAATGGCTCAGCAACGTTCCTTCTTCGCGGTATTGTCGCGAACACAAGCGTTCGCGCTTGAACCCTTACTAGCTGAGCATTCCGAAATTTGGCGCCAGGAAAGTCATGTGATGGAATCTCGTTCTCTGGTCAGTCGCTCGGTTATTCCAATCTTCGACGACAACAGCAGAGTACTGGGGTATCTCGATGGTGGGGTACTGCTCAACAATAACCTCAATTTGGTTGATGCCATCCGGGATACCATTTATCCGGTGAGTAACAAAGAGCGGCACATTCAGGGGACGGTAACGATCTTTCTGGATGATTTACGAATTGCAACCAATGTCCCGATGGACGACTCCTACATTGGAAGGCGAGCTTTGGGGACTGTGGTGTCCGAAGAAGTGAGTCAGGCTGTTCTGGAGAATGGCAACAGCTGGATCGATAAAGCCTATGTTTATGACACCTGGTACATCGCAGGCTACGACCCTATCAGAGATATCGACAACAATATTGTCGGAATTACCTACACCGGTTACTTGGTTTGGCCATTAATCAAAACCTACATTACTAACCTTGGTGAAGTGAGCTTTATCATCATCACTTTATTGTTGGTCTCTGGATTGATCGTTTATCGTGGTGCCAGAGACCTATTCCGGCCGATAGAACAGATCCACCGTGTAGTTAAGATGGTTCAGCTTGGTAAAGAGGAAGAGCGAATTGGTAAGTTAGGTTTAGATGACAAACATGAATTAAGTCAGCTGGCTAAACAGTTCGATAACATGCTTAACCAACTTCAGTATCGTAACGACCAAATCCAACAAGCGGCCCACGAACTGGAAGAAAAAGTAGAGTCTAGGACGGCGAGTCTCAAGGAAAAAACAGCCCAACTGGAGCTGCACATCAAACTACTCAATCAGACTCGCGACAAACTGGTAGTGAACGAAAAGCTGGCCGCCCTCGGAGAACTCACCGCTGGTATCGCTCATGAGATTAATAACCCAACAGCCGTAATTCTAGGGAACGTTGAACTGCTTCGATTCGAGCTTGGCGATGACGTGGCTCGGGTAGAGGAAGAAGTGGATGCAATCCTGGCGCAGATTGACCGTATACGGAATATCACGCGCAGTCTACTGCAGTACAGCCGCCAAGGTGGCGTACAGGACGAAATCACCTGGCAACACGTTAACCCCATTGTCGACGAAAGTGTCACTTTGGTACGAACCGGTGCGAAGAAACGCGATGTTGAGTTTGTCGTTGAGTTGAATGCGAAAACACCCGTTGAAATCAATCGACACCAGCTTTTACAAATACTGGTTAACCTGCAGATGAATGCTATCCATGCTATGCAAGGTAAGGGGAGATTAACAGTATTAACAGAAGACTGGATAGAGGGTGGTCAAAGTGTTGGTGCGCTTATTCATGTTGTCGATGAAGGGTGCGGAATTTCAGAAGCTAACATCAAGCGCATTTTCGATCCGTTTTTTACCACCAAAAGGGATGGGACTGGTCTGGGGCTATCCGTCTCACAGAGTATCTTGAGTCAAACTGGTGGAGAAATAAGAGTAAAATCAACTCTGGGCAAAGGCAGCGAGTTTACACTCTACTTGCCTCAAAAAGCAGACCACCAATTGTTGATTAGTGCATAAAGAACGCTTTTCTTTCACTATTATTAGTGAAGATGAACACTCTGTTTATATGAGCAGGAGGCCGAATGAAGACAATGACGTGTAAACAACTTGGTGGGGCTTGTGACTTAGTGTTTGAGGCAGAAACATTTGAGGAGATTGCCGAGTTAAGCAAGCAGCACGGTATGGAAATGTATCAACAGCAGGACCCCGCGCATCTTGAAGCAATGGCCAAAGTACAGGCCATGATGCAAGATCCCGAAGTAATGAAAGCCTGGTATGAGGCGAAGAAAAGGGAGTTTGACTCGTTATAGTTGTGCAGGGTTTCTGATCTTAATAGGGCTACTCTGAGCATGGAAACTACACATGCTCAAGGTAGCCTTTTTTTCTGAATCAGTTAGAAGCAAATAGCCATGGTTCCTAGAATCATGGCTACGATGATCGTATACCACACGAGTTGAGTTTTCTGATCAGCGACATTAATGCGAATATAATTGATCTCATCTCTTGCCATTGTTTCGAACTCAGCGAAGCTTACCGTTAGTTCACGGCTGGTATTGGCGAGATCGCTTTGCCATTTAGTAAACGAGCGGTCAATAAAGACCTTTGCCTCTTCAAAAGGCTTTGCTGCTGACATCAGACGGTCCCAAATGACCATACGTGATTCGAATTCCCCTTCCGTGACACAGTTTAGTTTTAGCAAATCATGTTCGCGCTTAATGCGCTCTTTACTCAATTTATCGGAATTCAAATTCTGAAACTTATTCACGACAATTACTCCAAAGGTTTTAGACAGGAGAGTTAACGTAACGTCGTTCGCTCTCACTGGGCGGCATAGTAGATAGCCCCTAAAACCACATCAACTTCGAGTTTTTGTCTATACGACAAATTCCGTTTGGATTGCATCTCAAATAGTCAAATTTGCCTGAGTCATTAACAACACTGCGGTTTTACTGTCTATATTATATAGATTGCATATTGTAACTACCCCAAAAGAAGGAATCCTATATGACCAGCAAAGTGTATGTTTTAGCGCAATTTAAACCTAAGCAAGGCAAAGAAGCCGAGTTGTTTGAGATTCTTAAAGCCCTCGAACCAGACAGTTATCGTGAGGAGGGCTGTCTTCAATATGTACTCACCCGACAGATTGATCACCCAAGTGCGGGTCGTAACGATTATCCTATTGTGTTTAATGAGATCTGGAGAGATGCGTCCGCTTGGACGGCACATGGTCGAAGAAAGCAGATATTAGAATTTTTCCAATCGCAGGTTGAGGCAGACTCTGGTCTGGTCGAAGACGCATTGGTGACGGCATACAGTGATGAAGGTTATTACTACGATAAGCCAATTTTCGACTGATGGTCCAACCATAGCCTTAACCGTAACCATGACTGGGTATGAGTTATACCTGGTTCATTCAGTGATCAATCTGCTCTAAACGGTTTTGACCGCAATCTCGGGTGGGTTGATACCATGATTTTTGAACTCACTCATCACACGCAAGGTAATGTCAGTTTCAAATAACTTCTCATAAGCAGTATCGACCACGTATGCTTTACAAGTCAGTTGAATGGCTAGATAGTTGTCTGTAATCGTCTGTTTCACTAAAACGGTTACGGGTTTTGGCAAGTGAATGTAGCGACTCGAAGAAGCGGCTTCCTGGATCAGGTTTCTGGCAAGAACAATATCTTCGTTCATTCCTACATAGAACGGAATGACCACTTGCATATCCAAGGCGCCATAATTGCCGCTGACCGTCACTTCGTTTAGGAACTTATTGTTTGGAATTGTAATGATGTCGTCATTCAATGTTCTCATTCGTACCGAGCGCAGTCCAATTGTGAGGATATCACCATAATTCCCCTCAAATGTGACGCGGTCACCGACTTGAAATGGTCGGTCGATCATAACGGTTAACCCTGCGATAAACGAGGCCGCAAGATCTTTCATAGCAAAGCCGACCGAAACCGCCAGAGTTCCGCCGATAAGTGCAAGTATGTGATCATTGATTCTGAAACTCAGCATGAATACCACGATACCTGCGGTCATGTAGATGAAAAATTGCAGAAAAGACTGCAATTTCTGCAGCAGCATTCGGTATTGTACGAATTGACCGCCAATACTTTCCACCATCGAATTCATGAACTTGATCAACAACCAAGTCCCCATGATGATAACGATACTGAGTAAGACACCTGACCAACGTATCAGGGTGGCAAACTGCGTGATGCTATCGACGGTGGCATCCTTTTCGCTGGCAAAGACTAAAAAAGGTAAAGCTATCGATACAACCAGGGTGATCAACCGTTTCATCTTTACCTCCTATTTAACCAGTAAATGTTGTCGATCCAACACATTGGTTATGTGTCTGAACCAGTGATCTGAGATGCGTGCTTTGTCTTCTTTCCACTCTATATAGCCCCGACTCTGGAAGTATCTCAGTGTGCCGATGACTTCTGAGATGGTAAGTTGGGTACAGTCCGAAACATCCTCAGGGGAGGCCGCTTCCAATTGCACTATGGAGCGAAGTATCGCCAGCATGGGTTTAGGCATTTTGTCCAGTTCTTCAGATTCAGGTGCATGAAATAACCTGACAACGACATTTTTAGTCGATTTGTCTTTACGAAGCGAGAAACGGAAGAAGCGCAATGCCACAGTCGGATTTCCATCAGAGTAATGCCACAAAATCCGATAAAACCCCTGACGAGCCCGGTCTTCTTCGGACTCGCTGTCATTGTCCCACTGTTTAGGCACAACCAAGCCTTCGAAATTGACTGGCAAGCTTTGCTCCTGATTAATTCGACTGTCTAGAAGTTGCGAAATCTGTAGCTCTGACCATTTGGGTAAGAACGCAACCCAATCGAACAGCAATCTCTCACCACGGGCACGATCCACAAAGCGCCAGCTTGCCTTTTCAATGGAAAACACCGCACGATGGCTTTTTTTAGAGCGCCTCAGAAGGTTGGTAAAACGTATCAGATCATTCAGACCACCCACTTTGGGTTTCACGAGTCGCTGACAATTATCAATCGCTATCAGGTAGTGGATTTCACTTTTACGTAAGTGGTTGAGAATTTTCACTTCACTGGTCTCTTCATCCAACCCGAGACTCACCGCTAAGTGTACGAGTAGCTGGTTGTATCCTGAAATGGGACAGTTAACGTACACAGGTTCAGCATTCTTCACTTTGTGGAGTATTTGTTTGAGTAATCGGGTTGAACCAATTCCACGTTCTCCTGACACCACGCAGATTGCCGGACTGTTGGTTAACAGGTATTTCGATAGCTGCTGTATCTCGTCTTTTGCGTAGGTGACAAGGGGACTAAAATCATCACCTGGTAGTACATAGTTGAAGGCGTCATCACCTTTGATTCGTACCAGGTTGTGGTCTGTGCTGCTCCCTGTTTGTTTTGCTACTTCAATCTTGAACAAATAGGTAAGGGCTTGATTGAAAACTGTATATTGTGACAGTAGCCCAATCAGCTTGTTCTTAAGATGATGAAATGCCAGCCATAAAGTAACAACAGAGGTGGCGATAATCCCCAGGATAAATACATCTTTCTTGGATGTAGACCAAACAACGTATATGGGTTTTTCCGCCACTTTATCCAACGATTCAAATACCGTCTTTTTCCACATGATGATGACGCTGAGGGTAATAAGAGCGAACCAAAGGGTAAAAAAGCTAGAGATCCAATAATAGATGGTTCCTTTCCCCAGAGTTTGAGAGGCGATTTGCAACACCAGTCCGGCAACAATGAAACTCCAGACATAGCGTCGCACGGTAGAAAGTCGTAGAGCCGCCACCGTCTTACTCGTTGCCAGACTGTTTCGATGAACAAACTCGAGAATAAACGAAATCGCGATGGCCCCGCCCAAAACCCACCAGGTGAGTAATTCTAAGTAAACAAGTTGCGACAAGGCTTCAATGGTGCTGATGATTTGCAGTGATACCGTGATAGCGATAAGCCATGCGATTGACTTACTGGCGCGCCCTAAATACCAAATGGCGCGCACCCACAATGGTGGCTTAGACGTTGATGCGGTGACGTGTGTCTTAAATTGTTCGAATAAGCGCTTTTCGTTAGCCAACCACCACATCAGCAAGCTATAGATGATGAAGACCTTGATTCCAGCCCATATCACGGGAATAGGAGAGATGAAAATCTCTTTCACCAGAGTTTTAAAACTTCGGAGATGAAAATAAACAAAATATTCTGCGTTAAGCTTAGTAATTGATAGTTCCTGCCGGAACTGGGTTACACCATCAGGACCAAATCCAGTCAACTGTTCAAAGGTTTTGTCTGTCGCAAGTTCTAGCAGCGCCTGCTTACTGTGACTGAGGCTATTTAATGTGAGATATTGAGTTTGAACGTCAAACCAGTTTTGATCATTACTCTCATCGCGGTACACCGACAGTGCCTCGTTAAAAGAGACAATCTCCCGGTCTTGTTGGTCGAGCGTGTAGGACAACAATCGACGGATTTTATTAGTCTCGCTGGAGGTCAAAAAAAGCTTAGCGGGCAACGTATCAATTTCTTTTTCAAGAGACTGGGCGTTATCAGAAGCTACAGGAAGATCATCGTCCTGATAGTCCCAGCGAGCAGAAGCGGGGAAGCACAATAACAGAGAGAGCACCGCGAACCATATTGTATTTTTATCCATTGTCGTCACTGAGTTCCTAACTGATTGTATCTACTGATTTTAGTGTAGACAGCGTCATCAGACTCTGCACGTATGATGCATTAAAAAACGATATACGGTTGACTCTCAGATCTCATGGCAGTGGTTGGACGAGGACGCAAGGCAGGTTAGATAAGCACTGGTGCTGCAGTTGTCACTTGCATCTGGGCCCAAGAGCCTGTAGGGTTGCGCAGTTTTGTTAATTCTCAAAGGTAACGCTCGTGCTATCAACCGCTAATATCACTCAACAGTTTGGTGCTAAACCTCTGTTTGAAAACATTTCTATCAAGTTCGGCGAAGGTAACCGCTATGGTCTTATCGGTGCAAATGGCTGTGGTAAGTCTACTTTCATGAAGATCTTGAGTGGCGAGTTAGAGCCAACGAGCGGTAATGTATCTTACGATCCTAATGAGCGCGTGGCTAAGCTGAATCAGGATCAGTTTGCTTACGAACAGTACACTGTTGTCGATACGGTTATCATGGGTCACAAAGAGTTGTGGGCCATTAAGCAAGAGCGCGACCGCATCTATTCACTGCCAGAGATGAGCGAAGAAGACGGCATGAAGGTTGCCGATCTTGAAGTTCAATTTGCGGAATTAGATGGCTACATGGCAGAGGCAAAAGCCGGTGAGCTGCTATTGGCAGTAGGTATTCCGGAAGAACAGCACTTCGGTTTGATGAGCGAAGTGGCACCAGGTTGGAAACTTCGTGTGCTGTTGGCGCAGGTTCTGTTTGCTGACCCGCACATCATGCTACTAGACGAACCAACCAACAACCTGGACATGGATACTATTCGTTGGCTAGAAGAAACGTTAAACCAACGTAACTGCACCATGATCATCATCTCGCACGACCGTCACTTCCTGAACTCAGTTTGTACTCACATGGCTGACCTGGATTACGGTGAGCTTCGCGTATTCCCTGGTAACTATGATGAGTACATGGTAGCGGCTTCTCAAGCGCGTGAGCGTCTGTTGGCTGACAACGCGAAGAAGAAAGCACAGATCGCTGAGCTAAATACCTTCGTTGCTCGATTCTCCGCGAATGCGTCAAAAGCGAAGCAGGCGACGTCACGTGCTAAGCAGATCGACAAGATCCAGCTTGAAGAGGTGAAACCTTCGAGCCGTCAAAACCCGTTTATCCGTTTTGACCAAGAGAAAGAACTATTCCGTAACGCCCTTAACGTTGAAAACCTCAGTCAGGGCTTCGAAGAAGATTTGTTCTCTGGCTTTAACGCAATTTTTGAAGTCGGTGAGCGCGTTGCGATCATTGGTGAAAACGGCGTGGGTAAAACTACACTACTTAACACACTTGCTGGCGTACTTGAGCCACGTACGGGTGAGTACAAGTGGTCTGAAAATAGCAACATCGGTTACTACGCACAGGATCATGCTCACGACTTTGAAGAAGACATGAACTTAATGGACTGGATGGGTCAATGGCGTCAGGAAGGTGACGACGAGCAAGTTATCCGCAGCTTCCTGGGTCGTATGCTATTTGGTCAAGACGACATCAAGAAGTCAGTTAAAGTACTGTCAGGTGGTGAGCAAGGTCGTATGCTTCTGGGCAAGATCATGATGCACAAACCAAACATGCTACTGATGGATGAACCAACCAACCACATGGATATGGAATCTATCGAGTCATTGAACAACGCGCTTGAGCAGTACAAAGGTACTTTGTTCTTCGTATCTCATGACCGTGTGTTTGTAGACTCGCTAGCGACTCGTATTCTTGAGATCAAAGACGGCAAGATTAATGACTTCCGTGGCACTTATGCTGAGTTCTTGAGATCGAAAGGCATTGATAGCTAATAGCTAGATTGTTGAAAGGAGCCTCGCGAAAGCGGGGCTTTTTTGTGGGTTGGATTTTATCCACAGAGTAGTTTGTATCGGTGAGCGAGACTAGTGGTAAAATAGCAATGAAAAGCCTCCACGTATTGGAGGCTATCTCTACAGAGCGCGTTTCGAGGTAGCTAGCTATTTCCTTTTACGTCAAAATCGACTTTCTCTCCACCGGTGAACACCTGGAAACGTAATCCTTTCGCACGCGCGATAGTAGTAATGCCAAATTGCTTCGCCAAATCCAGTCCCATTTGGGTCACACCAGAGCGTGATAGCAGAACAGGGATACCCATTTGTGCGACTTTAATGACCATTTCTGAGGTCAGTCTACCTGTGGTATAGAAAATTTTGTCTTCGCCGCTTTCCTGATTAATCCACATTTCACCTGCTAGCGTGTCTACGGCATTGTGTCGGCCGACATCTTCCACAAACGACAACACTTCATCATCCCGACAGACAGCACACCCGTGCACTGCACCCGCTTTTTTGTACGTGTCGTTATAGTGGGTAAGCGCTTCAAGCGTGGCATAGATCTGTGATTGTTTCAGAGGTGTCTGTGGTACTTGATAGCCTTCCAGTTGCTTCATCACGTTGCCATACATAGTGCCTTGACCACAGCCTGAAGTGACGGTTTTTTTCTTTAGTGCCTCTTCCAGAAAATCGGTATTTTCGTTGGTGATCACGGCTGCAGAGTGAGTCTCCCAGTCTATGATCAAAGACTCGATAGCGGCCGGATCGGCTACAAACCCCTGATTTTTCAAGTAGCCCAACACGAGTGAGTCGGGTCTGGAACCCAATGTCATTAATGTGACTATCTCTTTCCAGTTCAACATAACAGTAAGAGGGCGCTCACAGGCTATTTGTTTGGTGAGCTTCTCACCGTATTCGTCATAGACGTCAACTTCGATGGTCTGCAGGGGATTTTCGCTTGTTCTAATAATGTTGGGTTTAACCACGCGTATATCCTTTTGGTCGGGCAGTAGTACTGGGCCATTGGCTTGATTATTGCTTAGTTTTCAACTAATGCTTAAACGATTATTACCAATAAAGTTTTTGCGCGCAAATAACTTACGCTAATTTAGGGATATGAAATGCAGTCAGAAACTCCTGAATCCATTCCTAGTCAATCTTCTATTTCTGATGTTCAACGGGTTGAAAAGAATGAACATCAATGGCCGATTCAAATCAACCTGGCTGTTGTTGAAAAGCAAGTCGGACGCTGGACGAGCACGCAGCGCGAACTTGAAGGCTTTCAATTACAAGTCACAGACAACGGCAAACCTCATGCCATCTTAGAGCTGTATCGAGATGAAAGAACAGACTATCGATTTAATCTGAGCTCACAGAATCCGATGTTATTCGTAGTACTCGATAATCATGATGAACTGAGCCTAAGACCAATAGTTGTGACGGCGTCACAAGCAGTGGCGGGTTCATTTATGGATGGGGATTACTTAGTGCTGTCTAAACCCATTCCACTGCCCATTCAGGCTTGGATGGAAGCGTTTATTGGAAGACATGGTGAGCTTCTCGAAGTAAGACGCAAGAAGCGCAAAGGAGCGGGGCGTTCAAGTGGCAAATAATTTTCTATCGCGCTGGTCGCAGCGTAAATTAGAGGAACAATCCGAGCAGCAGGCTAAGCCTGAAGAAGAGGCGGTTTTAGTAGATGAAGAATCAGTAGATCTTCCCTTTGCTGATGAACAGAGTAGTGCGCATGGGAATATATCAGATAACCAGGATCAGAAACCAGAAACGGATATTGATAGCGAAGATGGCGAACTATCGATATCTCAGCTACTCGCTAATACTGAGGTCGATAAAGCCGTCAAGAAAGCCGCGTTAAGAAAGCTGTTTATGCAGCCAGAGTTTAATGTTGTTGATGGGCTTAACGATTATGACCACGACTATTCTGCCGTCAAGCCGCTGGCTACTGACGTAGCAGAAACACTCAGAGGGTGGGTGAAAGACGTTGAAGAGAACCTTGAACAGCACGAAGAGCTTGAGGAGTCTGCCGTCGTAGCATCGCATGAAACAACGGTGCAAATTGATGAAGGTGAGCAGAACGACCTCGAAACCATCGAATCCGACCAACCACAAAAAGATGACGACCCATCAAACGTACAACCCTCATAAAAGTCTGATATGGAGACAAAATTTACCACAAAGAAAGTAGGTACATTTTGTCTCAACTTCATTTCTCATTGATTGAGACAAAATGTCTCACGCGACAAATAGCCTCAAAATCCCCAAGGGATATCACCCTAATTGTCTAATAAATAGAGCTTTTCTATCGTATTTATAGTTGGAACATTAATTGCAAACTAGTGCAAATGGTTCATATGAAACCAATTAATCGGAGCGTAAAGACTCCAACACTGGAAACAAGCGATGATAAAACAACTATTACAACAAGCGACATCTAAAAATGGACGTGCGCGTAGCTACGCGTTTGAAAATACCGTTGAGTTATCCAACTTAATACCGCCAACTGTAAGTTATGAAAGTCACGGCGACACACTTATCGTCGGGCCAACTGCCATTATTACGAGTACCGCTGAGCAATTAACGGCGATGCATTCGATCACATTGCTTTCCACAGACGGCGAGCCTTCTGAATATAACAACCTCTATTATGCTGATAGCATCGAAATTTCCGGATTCTTAGGTACCTTCAGCGTCTATATCAATAATAAAAATACGCATAGCAATCTAGCGGAAGTGTCTATTGGCAGAGACTGCTTTGATATTGTATTAGATCACTCCCTTAACGGCTGTATGTCGGAAGAAGTGCCTGTCCCTGGTTATTACCCTGTCGGCCGTGGTTACCCAGCACTCGCAGACGCACTCGAAGAAATTCCGGGTCTAATGGGTACGTTCGATAAGCCAAAGTATTTTCGATTGAACACCGATTTGTGCGCGCACAGCTCTCGTGGTGTTAAAGGCTGTGAGCGCTGTGTCGACGCTTGTCCGGCAGGTGCATTGAGTAGTCAAGGTAACGACAAAATCGGCCATAAGATTGAGATTAACCCATATCTTTGCCAAGGAGTTGGTACCTGCGCAACAGCTTGTCCTACAGAAGCGATTCACTATGCACTACCAACGCCTCAAGAAACTCAGAAGTTTATTGAGCGTACGCTCGCCAATTACCACCAACAGGGCGGTGAGAATGCCATCATCTTGATCTGCAGTTCACGCCATGAAAGCTACAACGTGATGGCGCTTAATGTGTTGCCAGATAATGTGATTCCGGTTGTGGTAGAGGAGCTGCCTTCTGTCGGTATTGATACCTGGTTTGCCGCACTGGTCAATGGAGCTACACAAGTCTTGTTTGCTGCAAGCCGCCATATGCCTGAAACCATTCAAACCGTACTCAATCGTGAAGTTAGCATGGGACAACAGCTACTTGAGAATCTCGGTTTGGCGCGTGAAACCATTGATGTTTTATACCTGGAATCACTGCGCGAAAGTATGCCGACGTTAGTTGAATTTGATTTTGGGCTTCGTCTTGGGGACATAGAAGGAAACAAACGACAAAGACTGTTCCACTCGTTGGATGCGTTATCCGCTAACCAGGGTGTAACTGACACCATTCAACCTCTTCCGACGACTGCACCTTACGGCACCGTTAATTGTGATACCGATAAATGTACATTGTGCATGGCCTGCGTTGCGGTGTGCCCTACGAAAGCGCTCTACAACAAAGGTGATAGGCCTGCTTTAGACTTTGTAGAGCAGGACTGTGTCCAGTGTGGAATGTGCGAAAAGGCCTGCCCTGAATCAGCTCTGTCTCTGACTCAGCAAGTCAATTGGGATAAAGCGGCCCGAACCAGTGTCGTTGCTTTGTATGAAGAGAAAGCGGCGGAATGTTTGAGTTGCGGTAAGCCTTTCGCACCGCAATCTATGATCACTATGCTTCAGGAAAAGTTACGCGGTCACTCTCATTTTGATAATGAGGCTGCACTGCGTCGTATTGCGATGTGTGAAGACTGCCGGGTAGTGGACATGTTTGAAAGCATGGCTGAAAACCCAGAACAACAACTGAAATACTAGGAACGGATGTCAATGGATAACGAAAATAACCAACTAAGAAGTGACATTTACCTGCTTATCTCGACCTTATGTCGCAGCGCCCCCGAGCGTGAACTGCTCGATTTTCTCTCTACTTTGGAAATTGAGTCGGGCATTAACCAAATGACGAGTGCATGGCAAGGGTTGGCAGCGGCCGCGAAAGTGGCAGAAGTCAGTGCGCTACAAGATGAGTATCAAGACCTGTTCATTGGTATCGGCAAAGGTGAGGTGATTCCGTTCGCTTCATGGCATTTAACAGGCTCACTAATGGATAAACCCCTGGCCGCCCTTCGAAACGATCTCGGCCTCTTAGGTCTTGAGCGTGAAGAGTCAGTAAAAGAGCCTGAAGATCATATTTCCGCGGTGTGTGAAGTGCTCGCGCACCTTATTGACCAACAGAAAGAGCAAGAGGCGAAAGCGTTCTTTAATCACCATCTTTCTCCTTGGTACACAGATTTGTGCCGTCAGATAGAAACTGCACCAAGTGCTCAGTTTTATCCTTCTGTCGCGGCGCTGATGCAAGCATTTTTCGATGTAGAGCAGGTGAGTTACGCGCAAAACCCAGGCACTACGCAGACGAAAATGAAAATAGACGTAAAAAATATAACCACGAAGTAATGTCAGCTAACGAGAGATGCCATCTCGAAGGATAGGTATCCACTCAGGGAGCAAACTATGAGTAAACAAACTAAACGTGACGATAAAAGTGATTTTAACGAGAATCGTCGAAACCTACTGAAGGGCCTGACCACCGCTGCTGTCGCTGGCGCTGTGATTTCAGGTACCGCACATGCCGCTACTGACACTGAGTTAGTTGACGTGAAACCCGATGACGAAAAGAAAACCGGTTATCGTGAAACACAGCATGTTAAAGATTATTACGACACACTGTAGGAGCAAAGCATGAAACTAACAAAACGCTCCGACAACGTGAGCAAAAATGAAAACAAGCTAGGACTTAGCCGTCGCGCATTTATGCGTAATTCTTCGATCGCGGCGGGTGGTTTAGCCGCGGGCGCGTATACGTTCGCACCTGGAATGATCAAAAAAGCGCACGCCGAATCGGTACCGGTTGACGCAAAAACTGAAGTCAAACGTACAATCTGTTCTCACTGCTCAGTCGGTTGCGGCATTTATGCCGAAGTACAAAACGGCGTGTGGACAGGTCAAGAGCCAGCGTTCGACCACCCGTTTAATGCTGGTGGCCACTGCGCGAAAGGCGCTGCATTGCGTGAACATGGTCATGGTGAACGTCGCCTTAAGTACCCAATGAAACTTGAAGGCGGTAAGTGGAAGAAACTGAGCTGGGAAGAAGCGATCGAAGAGATCGGTAACAAAGTTCTGGAGATCCGCAAAGAATCAGGCCCCGATTCCGTTTACTGGTTAGGCAGTGCGAAGCACAGTAATGAACAAGCGTATCTGTTCCGCAAAATGGCGTCACTTTGGGGCACTAATAACGTAGACCACCAGGCTCGTATCTGCCACTCTACTACAGTATCTGGTGTAGCGAACACTTGGGGTTATGGCGCAATGACCAACTCCTTCAATGACATGCATAACTGTAAGTCGATGCTGTTCATTGGTTCAAACCCTGCGGAAGCTCACCCTGTCGCCATGCAGCACATCTTGATAGCGAAAGAGAAAAACCGTTGCCAAATCGTTGTTGCTGACCCTCGTCGCACACGTACAGCAGCAAAAGCGAATCACTATTGTTCACTTCGCCCAGGTACAGACGTCGCGTTTATTTGGGGTTTGCTATGGCATATCTTTGCAAACAACTGGGAAGATAAAGAGTTCATTCGTCAGCGTGTTTACGGTATGGATGAAATCCGTGCTGAAGTTGCCAAATGGGGTCCGAAGGAAGTCGAACGTGTAACTGGCGTTAGTGAAGCCGATGTTTATAAAGCGGCTAAGATCCTTTCTGAGAATCGTCCCGGTAGTATTATCTGGTGTATGGGTGGTACTCAACACACTACAGGTAATAACAATACGCGTGCATACTGTGTACTTGAGTTGGCGCTTGGTAACATCGGTAAGTCAGGTGGCGGAGCGAATATCTTCCGTGGTCACGACAACGTGCAGGGTGCGACCGACTTAGGTGTCCTCTCTCATACGCTTCCTGGTTACTACGGTCTTGCTGACGGCTCATGGAAGCACTGGGCCAAGGTTTGGGATTTGGATTACGAGTGGGTGAAAGCGCGCTTTGATCAAAACGAGTATCGTGGCAAAAAACCAATGAACAACATGGGTATTCCTGTGTCTCGTTGGATCGATGGTGTGTTGGAAAACAAAGACAACATTGAGCAGAACGACAATATTCGCGCCATGTTCTACTGGGGTCATGCGGTTAACTCGCAAACTCGTGGTGTAGAGATGCAAAAAGCGATGCAAAAGCTGGACATGATGGTGATTGTAGACCCATATCCGACTCATGCAGCGGTTATGAACAATCGCACAGATGGCGTTTACCTGCTGCCAGCAACCACGCAGTTCGAAACCTATGGCTCTGTAACTGCATCCAACCGTTCACTGCAATGGCGTGACAAAGTTGTTGAGCCGTTGTTCGATTCAAAACCTGACCACGAGATCATGTACCTTCTTACCAAAAAACTTGGCTTTGAGAAGGAACTGTTTAAGAACATCAAAGTAGAGAACAACGAGCCGAATATTGAAGACATCACCCGCGAATTTAACCGCGGCATGTGGACGATTGGCTACACGGGTCAAAGCCCAGAGCGTATTAAAGCGCACCAGCAAAACTGGCACACCTTCCATAAAACCTCATTGGTAGCAGAAGGCGGCCCGATTAATGGTGAAACTTACGGACTGCCTTGGCCATGCTGGGGTACACCAGAGATGAAACACCCAGGTACCCATATCCTTTACGATACGTCGAAAGCCGTTGCCGATGGCGGTGGTAACTTCCGTGCTCGTTTTGGTGTTGAGTTTGAGGGCAATAACTTATTGGCTGAAGATAGCTATTCACTGGGGTGTGAACTTGAAGATGGCTATCCAGAATTTACAGACAGACTGATTAAGCAGTTAGGTTGGTGGAATGACCTCACCGAAGAGGAAAAAGCGGCAGCGGAAGGTAAGAACTGGAAGACCGACTTGTCAGGCGGAATCCAGCGCGTTGCTATTAAGCATGGGTGTATGCCTTTCGGTAACGCAAAAGCGCGTGCCATTGTATGGACATTCCCGGACCGCGTGCCACTGCACCGTGAGCCACTTTACACGCCAAGACGTGATCTGGTTGCTGATTACCCAACGTGGGATGACAGCGAATCCATTTACCGTCTGCCGACCATGTACAAATCGATACAAGACAAAGACGTATCTGGCGAGTACCCAATTGTTCTGACGTCTGGCCGATTGGTTGAATACGAAGGTGGTGGTGAAGAAACACGTTCTAACCCATGGTTGGCAGAGCTTCAACGCGAGATGTTTGTTGAGGTGAACCCGAAAGACGCTAATGACATCGGTTTCAAGGATGGCGACATGGTGTGGGTTGAAGGTGCTGAGAAAGGGCGCATTAAGGTGAAAGCCATGGTAACACCGCGTGTGAAACCTGGTTTGGCGTTCATTCCATTCCACTTTGGCGGTAAGTTCCAGGGCGAGGATCTCACTAACAAGTATCCAGAAGGTACCGTGCCTTACGTCATAGGTGAAGCTGCTAATACGGCGACTACCTATGGTTATGACCCAGTGACTCAAATGCAGGAAACGAAAGTCACTCTCTGTAACATTAAGAAAGCGTAAGGAGTCACCTAATGGCTAATATGAAATTCCTATGTGACACCAAACGTTGTATTGAATGTAACGGCTGTGTCACAGCATGCAAAAATGAAAACGACGATGCGCTTCAATGGGGTATCCAGCGTCGTCGCGTGGTTACCTTAAATGATGGTCTTCCGGGAGAAAACTCGATTTCTGTCGCGTGTATGCACTGTACCGACGCACCATGTATGGCGGTGTGCCCGGCAGACTGCTTCGAACGCACAGAAGATGGCATTGTGCTTCACAACAAGGATCTATGTATCGGTTGTGGGTACTGCTTGTTTGCTTGTCCGTTCGGTGCGCCTCAATTCCCTAAACAAGCGGCTTTTGGGGAGCGCGGTAAGATGGACAAATGTACATTCTGTGCTGGCGGCCCTGAAACTGAAGACAACTCAGAAGAAGAGCGTGCGAAGTACGGCGCAAACCGTATTGCTGAAGGTAAGTTGCCGATGTGTGCAGAGCTTTGCTCAACCAAAGCCTTGCTAGCGGGTGACGCGGCAAAAGTATCGGATATCTTCCGTCAACGCGTTGTTGAACGTGGTGCGAAAGATGCGGGCTGGACCGATGGTAACGACCTGGCTTACGACGCGACTAAGAGCTAATGGAGAGAGCGATGGCTATTTTGTCTAAACAACAAGGTTTGCTTGGCTCTGTCTTCCGATTGCTGCTGCCAGTGTTGGCAGCAGTGGTTCTAGCGATGTCGTTTGGCGTTCATGCTGAAGAAAGTAAGAGCAATAAAGTTGTTCAAGGTGAGATGACGCAGCTTGCTGGTGCAGACTATTGGCGCATGGTGCGAGAAGGTGTAGAGGGGACAACCACCTCTGCCTCTCCTGAGCACGGTGTGTTGATTAGTAAGCCCGGTGAAACGTGGTATATCTTGAAAGAAAAGTGGATGTCTCCAGCGGGTGCAGTCGCCATTTTCGGTAGTATTACGCTTGTGATTCTGGTGTATTTCATTGGTGGTCCGATGAAACTGTCTGGCGCTAGAACGGGGAGAAAGCTGCAAAGGTGGAGCCGTATGGATAGAGCACTCCACTGGAGCATGGCGTTTGTATTCTTAACGCTCGCTTTCAGTGGTCTGATGCTGGTCTATGGCAAGCACTTTATGAAACCATACGTTCCAACAGACTTGTGGGGCTGGACCGTTTACTTGGCGAAACAGTACCACAACTATATGGGGCCAATGTTCATTATTCTTCTGTTGTCATTACTGATTAAATGGTGGAGCAAATCCATATTCACCAAAGTCGATGTACAGTGGTTTATGAAACTTGGTGGTATGGCGGGCAAGCATAAGGGAAGTCACCCATCTGCGGGTTTCTCTAATGCAGGTGAGAAAGTGTTGTTTTGGATGTTGATCATTGTCGGAGCCGTGGTTGCGGCAAGTGGCCTGATCCTCGATTTTCCTATCTTCGGTCAAACGCGTCGTGATATGGAATGGTCTAACCTTATCCACATGCTTGCGGCACTGATACTCATTTGTGGCTTTATCTTCCATATTTATATCGGTCTGTTTGGTATGGAAGGGGCGCTTGAGGGTATGGTGACTGGCGAAGTTGACGAGACTTGGGCCAAAGAGCACCACGACCTTTGGTATGAGGACGTCAAACATGAGTTGGACAACCCGACGCCCGAACCTGAAAAATCACCTCCGAGCGATGCGAAAACACGTAGCGATTTGAGTTAAGGGAGAGAACAAGAATATGCACCAACAACACAAGGGTATTTGGATAGCTTACATTCTTAGCCTCTTTACGCCTTTTACTTTGTTACTTTCTGGCGTGATAGCGATTGTCTATGCGGGATATCGGCTAGACAAAGGCGAAGACAGTGATGTGGTTAATACGCATTACTACGGGTTAATTCGGACCTTCTTTTTAAATTTAACTTTCTTCGTCGTGCTTATTGTTACTGTGGCGACATCCAATGGACTACTAAAAGGTGTGACACACTATTGGTATCAGGCCACTTGGATAGACAAGATCGCAAATTTCATTCCTTACGTGGGGATGTTATTCGCATCTGTTGCGATTGTCGTGTGGATCATTCGTATGTTTGCTGGCATGAGTAAACTAAAACAAAATATTCCGATGACTTTTGGCGACTCACAGCAGCCGATTCGACAACTTCCATAGTAATAAAGGCTCCTAACGGAGCCTTTTCTTTGCCAGTCCAATTACGCCTGGAAAATTTAACGTGCTACATATTGGTGCGAACCATAATGGTGCTAACTGACCATATTGGTGCACATTAGTGGTTCTCGTTGATACACTTCAAATGACCACTTCGTATAAATTTCTTTATATTCAGTCGGTTAAAATAATTCCAACACCTAACGCTTATTTGGAACAGTAATTGCTCTGTAAGACGTTCTTAGTTTAACACTCCCTATTTTGGTGTGTATGCAACCATATGAAGCACAACTTTTGTGCATCCTATGATGGCTTGAATTTATTCGTATTAAAGGAGTAATCGATACATGTCCCCTTCGGTAGAGCAGGTACACGGTGCGGTACAAACATTAACACAAAGCTCAGACACGCTTTTCTTACTACTGGGTGCCATTATGGTGTTCTTAATGCACGCAGGATTTGCGTTTCTTGAAGTGGGAACGGTTCGTCAAAAAAACCAAGTCAACGCGTTGGTCAAAATTCTTGCAGATTTTGGCGTTTCCGCCATTGCTTACTTCTTTATTGGTTATTGGGTTGCGTATGGCGGGACTTTCTTTGCTGACGCAGAAACCCTTTCACAGGGTAATGGGTATGAACTGGTTAAGTTCTTCTTCTTATTAACATTTGCTGCGGCAATTCCGGCCATTGTTTCTGGTGGTATCGCTGAAAGAGCGCGTTTTTATCCGATTCTTCTTGCTACGTTCTTTACGGTCGGCCTGGTATACCCTTTATTCGAAGGCATGATTTGGAACGGAAACTTTGGATTCCAGACTTGGTTGGAATCTACTTTTGGGGCAGGGTTCCACGACTTTGCCGGTTCAGTTGTCGTTCACGGTGTCGGTGGTTGGATTGCATTGGTTGCCGTGGTATTTCTGGGCATGCGTAAGGGCCGAATTCGTGCTGGCAAACACACGAACTTTGCACCTTCCAATATTCCTTTCCTCGCTCTAGGCGCGTGGATTCTGAGCGTAGGTTGGTTTGGTTTTAACGTGATGTCAGCACAAACGTTAGAGGGGATCAGTGGTCTTGTCGCCATGAATTCATTAATGGCAATGGTTGGCGGTATATTGGCTTCCCTCTTTGCGGGTAAAAACGACCCTGGCTTTATCCACAATGGTCCGTTAGCTGGCCTGGTGGCCGTTTGTGCAGGCTCAGATCTCATGCATCCAATCGGTGCATTGATCACAGGTTCTGTGGCTGGCGTGTTGTTTGTTTGGGTATTTACGTACCTGCAAAATAAAACCAAAATCGATGACGTACTCGGCGTATGGCCACTTCATGGGCTATGTGGTGCATGGGGTGGTGTGGCTGCAGGCATATTTGGTCAATCAGCTCTGGGTGGTCTTGGCGGCGTGAGCTTTGCTTCTCAAGTTGTGGGAACGGTTGCCGGTATTGCTGTCGCTATTGTGGGTGCCGCTATTGTTTACGGTATTCTGGATAAAGTGACTGGTCTGCGCTTGTCTGAAGAGGACGAATTTAACGGGGCCGATTTAGCTATCCACAAAATCTCGTCAACGAACGAAGACTAAACCATTTTGACAGGTAAGGGGGTTACCCCTTACCTTTATTCCGCTGCATTCCTTTCTAAATTAGACCATGGTCTAATCCCCAAAACTACTGATGTTATTCGTTCCATGTTACTCTTATTAGAACAAAAATAAGTTAGCACAAGGAATGTCTATGAAGTTTCCCTACAAGAATGTTGTCGTACTGACAGGTGCCGGTATCTCCGCTGAGTCAGGCATTCAGACTTTTCGCGCTCAAGATGGGTTGTGGGAAAATCATCGTATTGAAGACGTTGCTACTCCTGAAGGCTTCGTCCGCAACCCGGACCTGGTTCAGAACTTCTATAACAAACGTCGTCAAAAGCTTCAACATGATCATATTGAACCCAATGCCGCACACCTTGCTTTAGGGCAACTCGAGAAAGCACTCGAGGGTACAGTAACAATAGTGACGCAGAATATTGACAACCTTCACGAGCGCGGTGGCAGTGAAAATGTCATCCATATGCATGGTGAGCTATTGCGTGCTCGCTGCGAAGAGTCTGGGCAGGTTATCGATATGCACGGCGATATCGTTACAGGAGACTTGTGTCACTGTTGTCAGATCCCAGCTCAGATGCGTCCCCATATAGTCTGGTTTGGAGAAATGCCACTGCGGATGGGAGATATCTACGCAGCGCTGGAACAAGCCGATTTGTTTATCTCTATCGGAACGTCAGGGGTTGTATACCCAGCAGCAGGATTTGTTCACGACGCTAAAATGCATGGTGCTCATACCATTGAGATTAACCTAGAGCCTAGTGCGGTGCAGAGTGAGTTTGAAGAGAAGCGTTACGGCAAAGCCAGTATCGAAGTTCCTAAGTTGGTGAAAGAGATCTTGGAGCTCCAGACTCAGGATAAAGCCGCATCATAATGAACGCGCGTTGTGTTTACACCAAAAAAAGCCCTCGCTTGCGAGGGCTTTAATTATTTAAAAATTAGCAGATCAATTATCTACTTTTAATTTCTGGAAGTATTCTTCGTAAAGCATCGCTGCTTCACCCACTTCATCTTGCCACGTCCCTGAATCCATAATTTCCTGTGGTGGGAACACGTTTGGATCTTCTGCAAACTCTTTAGGTAGCAGCGGGTAGGCGGCTTTTACTGGTGTAGGATAGCCAATTTCAACGGCGATCTTTGCTGCATTTTCCGGACGAAGCAAAAAGTCGATCATCTTATGTGCGGCTTCGGTATTTTTTGCGCCAGCCGGAATTGCTAAGCTGTCCATCCAGAAAATCGCGCCTTTTTCTGGCCAGACAATGTCGATCGATGCACCTTCCTGACGAGCCATATACGCAGAGCCATTCCAAAGCATTCCTAATGAAACTTCACCTGCCAGATATGGATTAGCAGGGAAATCAGAGTTGAAAACAAGGACATTTGGAACCAGTTTTCTTAGTTCTTCGTATGCTGCTTTTATTTCTTCCGGGTTGGTTGTATTTGGAGAATATCCCAACTTTGTCAGCGCAATGTGGAATACTTCACGAGAGTCATCCATCATCATTAACTGGCCTTCCCATTGTGGATCCCATAGATCGCCCCAAGAGTTGACCGCTGACTTGTCGAGCATGTCTGTATTGATACCAATACCGGTAGCGCCCCAAATATACGGGATTGAATACTTGTTGTCCGGATCGAAAGGTTTGTCCAGGTAGTTGGGATCTAAGTCTTTGTAGTGAGCAAGCTTATCTTTATCGATTTGTTGTAGCATGCCTTCTTTACGCATCTTAGAGACGAAGTACGTAGATGGTACGACCAAGTCATAGCCAGAACCCTGAGTCTTCAATTTAGCGTACATGCTTTCGTTTGACTCATAGGTTGAGTAGATAACTTTAATGCCTGTTTCTTTAGTGAAGTCTTCCAGAACCTCACTTGGAATGTATTCAGACCAGTTGTAGAAGTACAATTCTTCGTTGGCTGCAAACGCCGGGGTAGTGAAGAGAGTCGCCGCACAAAGTGCGCCTGCATACAATTTGCTTTTCATTACTTTTCCGTTTGTATTGGTAAACAAAGAGCCTCTTAGAGGCATGGTAATACGAGAGAGTAGGGAATTCTCGTACTACTTTGCACGCCATCACTATTTGATGTGCATCACAAGATTATATCAGCGAATGGTTGAATACTCTATCCGGGATTTTACAAAAATTAAACGTTTAGAATGATATAGGCAGTCTGGTATTAAAAAAGGTGGCAAATGCCACCTTAATTAAAAACAGAATGAAGAATTACTGACCAGCTTTCAGTTTCAAGAAATAATCTTCATAAATAACTGTCTTGTCGCCAACAGAGTCTTGCCATTCCACACGGTTCAGATCCTCCTGAGAAGGAAATAACGCAGGCACGTCTTTGAACTTCTCATTTGATTCTGTAACCGCAGTCAAATAGCCGGTGTCACGAGAAATCTGTTCCGCAATCTCAGGTCTTAGCAAGAAGTCGATCATCTTGTGAGCAGCATCGACGTTTTTCGCACCAGAGCTGATGGCAAAGTTATCTACCCAGCCAATGCCACCTTCTTTAGGAAACACGAGCTTAATAGGTAGCCCTTCGTTTTGTGCGGCTGCCGCTGAACCATTCCAAAGCATGCCTAAACCGACCTCACCGGACAGATAAGGTGCGCCTGGGTTATCAGAGTTGAACACCAGCACGTTTGGCATCAGTTTTTGCAGTTCTGCATAAGCCTCGTCTATTTGTGCCTTGTCAGTAGTGTTGCCTGAATAGCCAAGCTTACGAAGCGCAATATGGAACACTTCACGTGTGTCATCCATAAGCATCAGTTGACCTTTGAGTTCCGGTTTCCATAAGTCAGCCCAACTGGTGAACTCTTCTGGATCATACATATCAGTATTAACGGCCAGACCAGTGATTGCGACAACATGTGGAATAGAGTAGTCGTTGTTTGGGTCGTAAGGTTTATCCAGATAGTTAGGGTCAAGGTTGCTGAAATTTGTGAGTTTCGACTTATCGATTTTTTGCAACATCCCTTCGTCGCGCATTTTAGCAACAAAGTATGTCGATGGAACCACAAGGTCGTAACCCTGATTGTGTGTCTTTAGCTTTGCGTAAAGGGTTTCATTTGACTCGTAAGTCGAGTAGATAACCTTAATCCCTGTTTCTTTGGTAAATTGCTCAAGAAGGCTGCTATTGATATACGGCCCCCAGTTCATAAATACCAGTTCTTTATCTTCTTTAGCACTCACTGCTCCAGAGAGTAGAGAGAGTGCACATGCACTACCAGCTAAGAAAGTAGCCCATTTTTTCATTGACGTTAGCTCCAAACAAACGCTGCCCAAAGGCATAGATAGAAAAAGAGCAGAATGACAACGCCATTCTGCTCCAGTAAGAAAATAGCGGTACTATTTGACCTTTTCTCTCGCCAGCAACTGTGACATAACGACCAGAACCAGAGAGACAATCAACATAATTGTAGCCAAAGCATTCACCTCTGGCGAAATTCCAACTTTAACCATTGAGTATATTTTTAAAGGCAGGATTTCATAGGTTGGTCCAGTCACAAACGAACTGACAATGACATCGTCCAGCGACAGGGTGAATGACAATAACCAACCAGCAGCAACAGCAGGTTTAGCCAATGGAAGAATAATCTGTTTAAGAATAGTCCACTCGCCAGCCCCAAGATCCTTTGCTGCTTCTAACATCTTCACGTCAAAGCCTTTCAAACGACTGTACACCGTGACTACCACAAAAGGCAGACAGAACGTAATATGTGCAATCAGTAAGCTAAAAAAGCCTAACTGCGCCCCCAGAACCAGGAAAATCGCCAACAGGGAAATCGCCATCACGATATCCGGTGACATCATTACAATAAAAAGCAGGCCGCTCACAGCGCCTTTACCTTTAAATTGATATCGGAACAGAGCCACCGCCGTCAAACTACCAATGATCGTTGCTGCCGTTGCGGAGAACACAGCGACATTGAGCGAGTGCCAGGCTGCTTGCATTAAACTGTCGTTATTCACAAGAGCATGATACCACTTGGTTGTCCAGCCACCCCATTTCATACCAAATTTGTTGGCGTTGAACGAGTTAGCAATCAATACCACAATAGGTAGGTACAAGAACGCGTAAACCACCGACATAAAACTAAATCTAACTACGCGACCCATTATTCAAGCTCCACTTTACGGTTGAGCAGTTTGCCTGCTCGGTAGTAGGCATAAAGCATCACTGCCATTGCTGCCGTCAATGCGATACTTGTTGCAGCACCGAAAGGCCAGTCTCTCGCATTGAGGATCTGGCTCTTGATTACATTACCGATAAGTAGGTTCTTGGCGCCACCAAGTAAATCTGCAATGTAGAACATGCCGAGTGCTGGCAACAACACCAACAAACAGCCACCGATAATTCCGGGCATTGTTAACGGCAGAATGACTCTTGTCAGGGTTTGCCATTTGCTAGCCCCTAAGTCACGTGCAGCTTCGATATACGTTCCGTCTAACTTTTCAATCGCCGAGTAGAGCGGCAAAATCATAAATGGCAGCAGGATGTACACTAGGCCAATCATTACTGCAGTTTCTGTGTACATGATTCTTAATGGTTTATCGATAATATCGAGCGCCAATAAGCTTTTGTTCAAGATTCCCTGAGTACCCAGTACGATTTTTAAGCCGTAGGTACGAATCAGCGAGTTAGTCCAAAAGGGGACAATAACTAAGAACAGCATAAAAGGACGCCATTTCTCTGACATCTTAGCGACGATATAAGCGAATGGATAGCCAACCACAAGACAGATTAATGTTGCGACGATCGCCATATAAAATGAATGGAACAACACCTTGGCATAAAGTGGGTCCATTAGCCGTGCGTAGTTTTCTAACGTGAACGTCATCTCAATGAGATTGGCTTCGTCTCGAGTCAAGAAACTGGTGCCAATGATCATAATGTTCGGGATGAGTACAAACAGTACCAGCCAGCCGACGATCAGAGTAATAATGGCGTTTTGTAAATTAAATCTCTTGCTCATCTTTAAGCACCACTTCCCAGCTTTCAACCCAAGTTACAGCGACTTTTTGACCCAATGAGTGGTCAACGTCAGGATCATCTTCGTTGAAGAACTCACTGACCATCACACGCATACCCGATTCCAGTTCGATAACCGAGTCGAGCGTCATGCCTTTATATGTGCGTTCGGCGACGTGCCCAACTATGCCTTTACTCTCAGACTCTTTAATCTCTTCAATCCGCAAATCTTCCGGACGCAACAGAACCTGAAGCTTATCGCCAGCAGTGAATGCTTGATCGTAATAGACCACACTTTCCTGACCTTCGATTTCGGCTTTAATGTGTTTCTCATCGATACGTTTAATCGCAGTCGCATTGAATACGTTAATCTCACCGATGAAGCGGGCAACAAACAGGTTTTTAGGCTCTTCATATATTTCACGAGGCGAGCCATCTTGTTCGATAACACCGTCACGCATGACGATAATGCGATCAGACATCGACAAAGCTTCTTCCTGATCGTGAGTAACGAAGATAAAAGTGATCCCCAGTTGGCGTTGCAACTGTTTCAGCTCAATTTGCATTTGCTTGCGCAGTTTGTAATCCAGTGCAGACAAAGATTCGTCTAACAACAGTACTTTGGGCTTGTTGACAACCGCTCGTGCGATGGCGATACGCTGTTGCTGACCACCGGATAGTTGATGCGGTTTACGCTGCGCCATACTTTCAAGGCGTACCATTTTTAGCGCCTCAAGAACACGAGGTTCAATATCGTCGTTGGGCACTTTTTGCATACGCAGACCAAAAGCGACATTTTCAAATACAGTCATGTGAGGGAAGAGCGCATAGCTCTGGAAAACAGTATTTACGTGTCTCTGTTCAGCAGGGACTTCAGTAACATCCTGGTCAGCTAAGGTAATTCTACCGTTATTTACGGTTTCAAAACCCGCTATCATTCTTAGTACGGTTGTCTTACCGCAACCCGATGGACCTAAGATAGTGAGAAACTCACCATGATTAACATTTAAGTTAAGATTCGAGATGATTTCTTTACCATCGAAACTTTTACTGACACCAGAAAGCTGTACGACTGGTGTGCCTACTGAATGTTTGGCGTTCAACGTCTGTTTTTCTCCACCTTGGCCAGGAATAGGTTCGGCCAGTTGCTATACACATTTGAGGCGCGCATCATAATCACCAATTGGGTGAAATCAAAGCATTTTCTTATCTCGAAACAGAAAAAATTTTGCAGGTAAAACTAAAGATTATTTACCATACTTGGTTTATAAGGTAACGAGCTGAATTTTTCGCCTTATCAAGTGGTTAATTATCATCCAAAAAGGTGAGAAAGCAAGGTTATAACAGTGATATTACAATCTCGTTCCCGCTATAATGGCTCAGCCTTTTCAACGAAGAAATTACACATTCACAAATTGAATGTAATTTGGAAATACTATGAAAAACGATTTTGAAAGAGACTTCAATCTGGGTGGGAGTATTGAACGCGCTATCTCGGGTCAATATGAACTTAAGGCCGGGGCTGTGTTTCAGGAAGCTTGGAAGCAAACCATAAAACACTTTATGTCGTTCTCTCCGGCCATCGTCGCCTTGATTCTGGTTCAACTAGCGATCTTTTATATCGCATTGCAACTGCAGCTTGGCGATCCCTCAATCATACTTCAGGCTTTTCAAGACCCATCATTACTGAATGACAAGATTTTCCAGGCTATATTCGTTGCTAACTTTAGCTATGAAGTGGTCAGTGCACCGGTTTATGCTGGCATTTCACTTATGGCAATGAGTCATGCTGCCGGACTGTCTACCAAGTCCCGACACATAGCAAAAGGTCTCCAATATACCGTTCCGGTCATCATCGCAACGCTATTTAGTCTGGTACTACAAGGTGTGGTCAGTATGATCCTGCCGTTCTTGTCAATGTATTTATCATTAGCATTTAGCCAGTCTATTTTACTGATTTGTGAGAAGAAAGTACCACCACTTCAGTCACTGCTGCTCTCATTAAGAGCCGTCAACAAGAAAATTTTCGTGCTGGCAGGCATTTACATCATCCTCGTTTTGATGTTTATTGCAGGTGCTATGTTTTATGGCATTGGTCTCATTTTTGTGTTGCCCTTCTTTTTCCATGTAAAAGGCATCCTTTATCGCGAGATGTTCGGAATTAAACTGAAAATAGTGGCAAGTCAGGACCATGGCTCGGATGATAGTAGTGATGGTGATGGTGATGGTGACAATCACAACAACACACCGCCTAGTGATAGCGATAAGCCCAATAAAAACCCTGAGGTATTTGATGCGTAAGTCGCACAAAATTCTGTCTATTATCGCTCTCCTGTCGGGGAGCGCTTTTTTATTCTTTTACGAAAAAAATAACGATTCAGATACGTCGGAGCCAACCCTTGCACCGATTTCTGAGAACAAACCTGATATCAGTGCAATCACAGATACTAAAACAAAGAAGCAAACCTTTTTTGGCTACTTAAGACCGGGAATAGTCATTGAGAATGCTCGTATCGTTAAAGAGCGTGAGCGACTATTGGCGATGAAGAACGCCTTGGATGAGCAATCACTTTCATCTGAACAGATTGCTACGGCCAAAAGAATGGGCAAGCTTTACTCATTGGAACCTTCGGAAGTGACCTATGAGTGGATTGATAACATGTTAAAGCGTGTTGATGTTTTGCCTGAAGCCCTAGTACTTACACAAGCCGCTAACGAATCAGCTTGGGGCACATCGCGATTTGCTCGTGAAGCAAATAATTATTTTGGACAATGGTGTTACACAAAAGGCTGTGGACTGGTTCCACTTCAGCGCAGCGAAGGAAAAACACACGAAGTCGCTAAGTTTGACTCACCTCAGGGCTCGATACATGGCTACTTCATGAACGTAAATCGCAACAGGGCGTATCAGGAGCTTCGAGATATCAGAGCCAGTATACGCGACAAAGGTCAGGACCCTGCCTCGGAGACTGCCGCGTTGGAATTAAGTAACGGATTATTGCGATACTCAGAGAGAGGTGAGGCATACGTCAAAGACCTGCAAGCAATGATTCGTCATAATGAAGAATTCTGGATTTTAAATAATAAAATATGAAAGTAGTAAAATTAGCCCTATTAGGACTGGCGGCGAGTACCTTTACGTTGCCAGCGATCGCTCAAGAATACATGTTCACTTATTCCAAACTGTTCTCGCAGATGAAGAACAATGTAAAAGAAGGCCATGAGGATGTGAAAGTCGGCTTCTTTTTCGTAGATGCTGACACAAAATCACTGTGTAATATCGAAAAAGCATGGATGGAAAAAGAGGAACATTACGAAGAGCTTCAATCCAGTGAAGCTAATGAGCTTAAGGTTCCTCTCGACAACAATTTAAGACAAGCTAACCCCCTTGTTTTTGTTCACACACCGAAAGATCGCCGTTGTGACTTCTCTATGGTTGTCATGACCAAGAAACCGTTATCAGGCAAAGTCAGCTATCAACAAATCGAATCGCTGCTGCCTCAAATGCAGACGATGCTGGAAGATCTAGGCGGCATGTTCGCCAGTTGGTTTACACCAGACGTTGAAGGTATTACCCTGGAATTTTCCGAAACTATTACTGACCCGGTACGCTTTTCAAACGGGAACCGTGCTGATGTCATTAATGGCAAAGCCCAGATCATACTGAGCGAGATCGGAGAGGGCGGTTATATTGAGTTGCCAGCAAAGACAGTAAGAGTGTTACCGTACTTGCCAGCTGCGAAATAAAACAGTCCAACCGCACGCACCGCTACAAGGCACCTGACTGTCAGGTGCTTTTTTATTGTGTTTAGAAACTGAGTATTGGTTACCCGTTCAAAATTGATGTGAAGCGTAATGTGAGCGTCTAAGTAATACAACCATTTAATCTTGTGCAAAAAGCCCGTATAATCCACGCCCCAGATAAATCCAGATAGGAAATCCTGTCGTCGACGTGTTCGGCAATGTGAGAGCCCGCAATGAACCAAACAGATACTAGAAAAGAAACCCTTGAATTCAACAAACTTCAAAAGCGTTTAAGAAGAAATGTTGGAAATGCCATTATTGACTACAACATGATCGAAGAAAATGACGTCGTCATGGCGTGTATTAGTGGTGGTAAGGATTCATTCGCGATGCTTGATATCCTGCTGAACCTGCAAAAAGCCGCACCAATTAAGTTTGAAGTCGTTGCCGTCAACCTGGATCAGAAACAACCAGGATTCCCGGAGCACATTCTTCCTGAATACTTTGAAACGCTAAATATTCCTTATTACATCGTTGATAAAGATACTTATTCAGTCGTTAAAGAGAAGATTCCGGAAGGTAAAACAACTTGCGGTTTGTGCTCTCGCTTGCGCCGAGGAACCTTGTATTCTTTCGCTGAAAAAATCGGTGCAACAAAAATTGCCCTTGGCCACCATCTGGATGATATCGTTGAAACTATGTTCCTGAACATGTTCCACGGTTCTCGCTTAAAGGCTATGCCACCGAAATTACGCTCAGACGATGGCCGTAACGTTGTCATTCGTCCTTTGACGTACTGTAGAGAAAAAGATCTGATTAAATACGCTGAGCACAAAGAGTTCCCGATCATTCCATGTAACCTTTGTGGTTCTCAGGAAAATCTGCAACGTCAGGCAATCAAGGCAATGCTCATCGATTGGGATAAGAAAACACCGGGCCGAGTAGAAAGTATTTTCAAGTCGATTCAAAATGTGAGCCCTAGTCAGCTGGCAGACAGAGAGCTATTTGATTTCGTTAATCTGCCACTTGCACGTGAAGGCGAGCGTGAAGAGTATGAGTTTAGTGAAGCCATTGTGTCGTCGACCAATATTGACGAGTCTATGTTTATAGATGTCACCAATATCTAAGTAACATAAACAACAGAACAAAACAAAAGCCCCTCAACACGAGGGGCTTTTTGACTATTCCTGGTTAGGGTCTAGTGGGCTAATATAGCCTTCTGGTTTCAAGGCCATGACGTCACAGTTAATTTTATCAATGACATGTTCGGCGGTATTACCGATAAATACTGCGGATAATCCGGTACGTCCTGTTGTTCCTAAGATCACCATTCCAACATCAAGTTCGCGAACGACTTCCGGAATAATGTCCTCTGGTAAACCCTGCTCAACAATGGTATGCGCTTCATCATAACCGTGTTTTTGCCTCAACGCCTTCATTGCCGTTAAGTGGTGGCCCCGTACTGCGTCTGTATATGTCGCAGGGTCAAATTCTGGCAATTCGATCGTGATATTAGCGGGTGTAACAGGGTAGGCGTTGACCAGATAACCCGTAGCTCCGAGACGGTCAGTTAAGCTGTCTAACTGTTTAACCATACAATCGTTAAGATCGATATGGGTCGGGTTTTCTGAACCCACGTGTACTGATGCGATAATATTGGCATGTTCCGGCCATTCCGCATTCTTAACAAGGAGTACGGGTACGGGACATTTGCGCAGTAAATGCCAGTCCGTTGGTGTGAAAATTACGGACTCCAGAATATCGTGTTTTCGAGTCGCCTTAATAACGATATCGTGATGGCCTCCAAACACCTCATCTATGATCGCTACGTATGGGCGATTGTGCCAAACCACCTTCACGTCGAAATCAAAGCTGTCATCAATCATTGGGTTCGCGACATTTCTCATCCATTCTTCACGCTGTTGAATTACACCACGTCGCATAGCGTCGCGTTCTTCATGGGAAAGCATTGAAGTCATGTCATAGGAAAAGTCATAGATAGATAAGAAGAACGAAATGTGGCTTCTGGATTTACTCTTCTTAGCAAGTTGAACCGCACGAGCAAGGGCAGGTTGCTCATCGCTATTGAGGTTGGCAACAACGAGGATTTTACTGTAGATGCTCATAGATACTCCCTACCTATTTGGGCTATTACCTATAACTAACTCTAGCGCAAATCTATGAATCTTTTTAGAAAAATCGAAGGGAAGGAAGGTAGAAATTTGAAGTGGCTCATTATAGAGCCACTTCAGGAAAGGATTATGAAACTTATTTAATTACGAGGAGTTACTCTTTCGAAACGCCCGCCATTTCCATCAGTGCATCATGATCGATGATGGTAATGTATTTGCCTTTCACACTAAGCACTTCAGACTTTTGGAAACGACCCAATAATCGGCTGATTGTTTCTACTGTCAAACCCAGATAGTTACCGATGTCTCCACGTGTCATAGTAAGACGGAATTCGCGTGGGCTAAATCCGCGTTGAGAAAAACGTGTCGACAGGTTGTAAAGGAAAGCCGCCAAACGTTCTTCAGCATTCTTCTTAGATAACAGAAGAATCATTTCTTGGTCGCCTTTGATCTCATTAGACATCAAACGCATGATCTGTTGACGCAATTTCGGCATTTTACCTGAAAGGTCGTCAAGAATTTCGTATGGGATTTCACAAACCATCGAGGTTTCGAGCGCTTGAGCAAAGCTAGGATGTTCGTCTCCGGTTATCGCATCAAAGCCAACGAGGTCACCAGCTAGGTGGAACGCTGTGATTTGTTCGTCACCTTGCTCAGTAATGGTGTAGCTTTTAATCGTACCAGAACGAATAGCGTAGAGTGATTTTAGCTCGTCACCGGCTTTAAATAACTCTTGGCCTTTCTGGATTGGCTTCTTACGTTCAATGATCTGGTCTAACTGATCGAGCTCAGACTCATTTAACGTAAAGGGAATGCAAAGCTGACTAATACTACAATCTTGGCAATGAATAGCGCATCCGCCTGACTGAATACGTTTTGCTGCAGGTTTTTCAGAAATCATAACAACCTTTCACTATTTGATGTACATCAATATTTTATCACTCATTACCCCTTAAGGGTAGCTAAAAAATCAATGATAAAACAATCATCTATTAGTTTGCGTTAAAAATCATCACCGACTCGTAACCTGTATAAAGACCATAAACAAGTATTGAAACCGCTGCGATGTTACGAAATATTAAGGAATTTTGCAGTTTTTTTAACTTCGTTGCACTGGTGCCTACCACCAACATCGCTGGCAGTGTACCTAGCCCAAAAGCAAGCATCGTCGCAGCGCCTCCCAGGGCACTACCAGATACTGCAGCCCAGGTTAATATCGAATAAACCAGACCGCATGGAAGCCAGCCCCACAAGAAGCCAAATGGAATGGCATAGCCGCTGTGCTTTATCGGGAGTAATTGATTTGCGAAAGGCGATATCCGCTTCCATAGCGACTGTCCCAATTTCTCTACGACTAATAAACCGTTCCACCAACGACCGACATAAAAGGCGAGAAGTATCATAAATACGGAAGCTACGATTCTGACTATAGCAAGTGCATGATTAAACTGAGAAAGTGATGCAATCCCTGCAATCGTTCCACCTACCACACTACCTATCATTGCATAACTGATCAAACGACCAAGATTGTAATTAATGATAAGTGCGGTAGGGGTCTTATTCGATTGTCCAATGGAAAGCAGAGAGGCGATGCCCCCACACATCCCCATGCAGTGGCCAGCACCTAAAAGACCGATTGTAAATGCGCCAACAAGATCAAGCGTCACTCTTTTTGTCCTTGTCTGAACTTGAAGTGGTGTCGACATCTTCATCGAACAAAATGTTGTGTCCCTGGCGTTCCAAATCTTCAAATTGCTCGCTTTTGACCGCCCAAAGGAAAATGCCAACCGCAACACAAACAAGTACGATCGCAATTGGAATCAATATATAGATACTTTCCATATTACTTACCTTCTTCTTTTAGCAAGCGCAAAGAATTGGATACGACGATGATCGAGCTTGCTGACATTCCCACGACGGCAATGTAGGGAGCAACAAGTCCCGCTACTGCCAGAGGTAGAATCAGGAGATTATACCCCAAAGACCACGCCAGATTCTCACGAATGATCTTTCTCGTTCTCAGAGCCAATTCCCTTGCAATAAGCAGTTTATCAAGACGGTCTCCAAGCAGTACTAAATCGGCTGACGCTTTAGCAACGTCTGTCCCACCGCCCATTGCGACCGAGAGGTGAGCCCCGGCCAAAGTCGGTGCATCATTAATACCATCGCCAATCATCATTGAGATGTCGCCCTTATCAAGTGACTTGAGGTAACTCAGTTTATCACTCGGTGATGCACTCGATACAATATCATCGATACCCACTTCTTTTGCTACAGGTCTGGCGTTAGCTTCAGTGTCGCCGGTAAGCAATGTTGTTTTTATTCCGGCCAATCTCATGTTTCGGATGAACTCTGCCGCTTCTTTGCGAATAGGATCCTGATACTCAAACGTTGCAACATGCTGTCCATCAATAGACATATATACGCTGTTTCTAGCATCATCAGCCTTATTTAATACAAACAGAGCATTACCTATACGGATTTCAGCACCATCCAAGAGTCCTTTAAGACCAGAGCCGATTACGTTCTCGACCTCATTGACTTCGACTGCACAATCGTGAAACGGTTTAAATGCCCGAGCAATAGGGTGGTTAGCATGACTTTCTAGCGCAGCTGCGATTTTCAGGGCCTCAGCCTCGTTTAGCTCACCAAACAGGAGAGTTTTAGAGAGCTCGATATCTCCATGTGTGAGCGTACCTGTCTTGTCGACGACCAAATGGTTAACCTTACAAAGCGTCTCAAACACATGACCTCGCCTGGAAAGGATCCCCAGCGTACCCATCCGGGAACTGGAACAGGTGATGGCTGTTGGAGTTGCTAATGACAAAGCACAAGGGCAGGTTGCTACCAGAACAGACAGCATGATCCAAAAGGCATCATCGGGTTTGCTTTGATGCCAGAAGAACCAGGTACCTGCGGCAATAATCAAGATGACGGCAACAAAGTAACGAGCGACAACATCAGCAATTTCGGCGATTTTGGGCTTACTCAGTTGAGCCTCATCTTGCAGACGGACAATACTTGAGATCATTGAATCTGCTTTTGTAGATCGTACTTCTAAGTTAAACGCTTCGTCACCGTTGAGCGTGCCGGCATAAACGTAGTCATCTTTGTTTTTAACAACTGGCAAAGACTCACCCGTCAACATTGATTCATCGATGTGAATACGACCATCGAGTACCATACCGTCTGCAGGAATGTGCTCGCCCGGTAACACTTTAATTTGATCACCAATTTTCAGCGATTTCACTGGCACCTGGTCGCCGTTCAGTTTATTGGCGATAGCGGGGATCAGTTTAAGCAAGTTTCCACTTGCTGCCGCAGCCTTACGTCTAGCTCTCATTTCAAGATATCGACCGACCAATAAAAAGAAGGTAAACATTGAAATTGATTCGAAGAAAACTTCACCTTTTTCAGCCACAGTGGCAACCAAACTTGCCACGTAAGCGAGAATGAGCGCGATGGAGACAGGAACATCCATCCCTAAGGTTCGACCTTTAATACTTCTCCAGGCATTGATATAGAAAGGCAGGGCAGAATACAAGAGAACCGGTGTTGCGAATATCAAACTTACCCATCGGAAGTAGTTTTTGAATTCGGGCTCTAAATCACCAAACACCTCTAAATATAACGCCACCGCGAGCATCATGACCTGCATGGTAGCAAGGCCTGCAATACCAAGACGATACAAATACTGTTTCATCGTGGCATGGTAGGCGGCTTCTTGTCTATCAGCTTCGAAAGGCGCCGCTTTGTATCCTAAAGAGTGAACTGAAGCGAGCAACTTACTCAGTTGTGTCTTTGTACTATCCCACTGGAGCAATGCACGGTTTGTTGTGGTGTTTACTCGAATAGACAACACGCCGGGCTCGACCGCCATGCGTTTTTCAATCAGCCAGGCACAGGCAGCACAGGATACGCCCTCTAGTGACAGTGTAACTTCTTTTGTGTCCTCGGAGTTTCTGACAAACTCAGCCTGGACATCCTCATTGTCATAGTGGATAAGAGAGCGTAATTGTTCGGGAACGAGATCAGCCTTTTCCGCCGGAGCGGTACGATATTGATAGTAGGAGACTAATCCACTATCTACGATGGTTTGAGCCACACTTTCGCAACCGGGACAACACATGTCCCGTTGCTCACCTAATATATCTACGCTGAAGTTCGTGTCGGCTGGTACATCTTCACCGCAGTGATAACACGTCTTACACATAATCTAATCTAACAATACTACATCGGTTTCTGTGGGGAATGTCACTCGTCCTTGTACCATCCAGGCTTGGTCGTGTGGCTGAAGTTCGACAAACCAAGGACCTTGGACGTCATGGTCAAGAACCAATCGGTACGTACCTTGTGCGTCTGCAGTCAGTAGCTTTTCGAAATCCTGATCCGGCAGTGTACGATGGGTAAACGTAGCAGTGAGAGCAGGGAAGTGAGGCAATTGACCTTTTTCTAATTTAATAAAGATAGTATTACCTGAAGATGAAACGGCGGCATTCAGTTTCAGCTCTCTGGCGACGTTAATCTTGGTTAAATCAACGTTAATTCCTTTTCCTTTTTTATAGTAATCCTCGGCCACCAGATTCACCTGGTTGTCCATTAAAAGTGAAATTCTATACACCGTACCAATAACAACAGTGAGTGGCAACGCGATTAGAAACCACGGCCAGAATTGTTTATACCAAGGCTTTACCATAAAAAAGTTCTCAACAGCTGACTAAGAAAGAAATTATAATTTATATAGAAAAGACAGCCCCTTACAAGGGGCTGTTATTGAAATGTTACTTATTTCTCGGAATTGCTCAGGCTCCAAACGTACGCTGAAACCAGCTGCACTTTTTCTTCGCCTAGAATGTCCTTCCACGCTGGCATGACACCAGAACGACCGTTCATAACAGTCTCTGTAACTTCTGCACGAGAATCGCCGAATAACCAGTTCTGGTCAGTCAGGTCTGGTGCACCCACTGCTGGGTTACCTTTACCATCTGTACCGTGACACGCTGCACACACAACAAAGCGAGCTTTACCTGCTTCCGCTTCACGTGCATTCACTTTACGACCAGAAAGGCTTAGTGTGTAGCTCACGACTTCACGTACGCCATCTTCGCCTAAAGCATCTTTCCACGCAGGCATCTGACCAATACGGCCATCCATTATCGTTGTCACGATCGCTTCAGGCTCACCACCATACAACCAAGCGTCGTCAGTCAGGTTAGGGAAGCCTTTTTGACCGCGAGCATCCGAACCGTGACATTGAGAACAGTTTTGTAGGAATAGTCGTTGACCTACTTTAATTGCCTCACTGTCAGCAGCGATCTCCGGAATAGGGCGCAGACCACTACCATCAGCATTCTTAGCCAGACGGTTGAACGCCTCACCAAAATACGTCTCAGCATCATCCAACTCTTTTGCATATTGCACTAACGATTTACTACTTTGTGCTGCAGCAATTGAAGCTTTTGATTCTTCAACAGAACGAACGGTTTGGTCAGAACTTTGCCAGCCTAAAAAGCCTTTAAAGTTACCCAGTCCTGGGTACATTGCAAGGTAGATGGCAGCAAAAATAAATGTGCCGACAAACAAGTATGTCCACCACTTAGGTAGCGGGTTGTTCAGTTCACGAATACCATCGTATTCATGTCCCATGTCAGCGCCGTCCTCGACACCCATTTTGTCGCGAACACACCAATATAGGATCGCTGCACAACCAACCAACGTACCGACTGTGATGACAATAATCCATAGACTCCAGAATGTAGTCATTACTTAGTCACTCCTTTTTCTTCGGAGGAAGGTTTCTGTTCGTCTGCAAACACGAGATTTGCGTCTTCTTCGAATCGTGCTTTGCGACTTTTACCAAAAGCCCACCACACGATACCAATGAAGCTCGCGAACAAAACTATGGTCCAAATACTGTGAATAGTACCGATGTCCATAAGTCCCTCCTTATTTCATCGCATGGCCTAAAGATTGAAGATAAGCAATGATGGCGTCCATCTCTGTTTTACCTTCTACGTCTTTAGCCGCGTTTGCGATTTGCTCGTCCGTGTATGGAACACCAAATTGATTGCGGAAGATCTCAAGTTTCTTCTGCGTCAATTTACCATCCAGTACGTTTTCCTCTAGCCAAGGGAAACCTGGCATGTTTGATTCTGGAACCAACTCACGAGGATCGATCAGGTGAACACGGTGCCACTCGTCTGAGTAACGTCCACCAACACGAGCGAGATCTGGACCAGTACGCTTGGAACCCCATAGGAATGGATGCTCCCAAACGCTTTCGCCAGCGACAGAGTAGTGACCATAGCGCTCAGTTTCAGAACGGAAAGGACGGATCATCTGGCTGTGACATACGTTACAACCTTCACGGATATAAATATCACGACCTTCCATTTCTAGTGCACTGTAAGCACGTAGGTTTTTCACAGGCTCAGTAGTTTGCTTTTGGAAAATCAACGGCGTGATTTCTACCAAAGCACCTAAACTGATTGCGAATACGATCAAGATAGCCAGTAAGCCAACGTTACGTTCAACGACTTCATGGCGATTGTTAGAGTTTGAGCTCATTTTTAATCTCCTTAAGCCGGTTGAGGGATAGCTTTCAAGCTACCTTTAGCAGCAGTAATCGTCTTATAAGCGTTGTATGCCATTAAGAACATACCTGCCAGGAAGATGAAACCACCGATAAAGCGAACTGTGTAGAACGGGTAAGACGCTTGTACTGATTCTACAAAGCTGTACGTTAGCGTACCGTCTGAGTTTACCGCACGCCACATCAGGCCCTGCATTACACCTGAGATCCACATCGCAACGATATACAATACCGTACCGATTGTTGCCAACCAGAAGTGAGCGTTGATTAGACCTACAGAGTACATGCGCTCCTGACCGAACAGGCGAGGGATAAGGTGATAGACGGAACCGATAGATACCATCGCAACCCAACCCAGAGCTCCGGAGTGAACGTGACCGATTGTCCAGTCTGTGTAGTGAGAAAGTGCGTTAACTGTCTTAATAGACATCATCGGACCTTCGAACGTCGACATACCGTAGAAAGATAGAGAAACGATCAAGAAACGTAGGATAGGGTCGTAACGCAGTTTATGCCAAGCGCCAGACAGCGTCATAATACCATTGATCATACCACCCCAAGAAGGAGCGAAAAGAACCAGTGACATTACCATACCCAGAGACTGAGTCCAGTCTGGTAGCGCTGTATAGTGTAGGTGGTGAGGACCAGCCCAAATATACAGAGAAACAAGCGCCCAGAAGTGAACAATCGACAAACGGTAAGAGTAAACAGGACGTTCAGCTTGCTTTGGTACGAAGTAATACATCATACCCAGGAAACCTGCCGTAAGAAGGAAGCCTACCGCATTATGGCCATACCACCACTGAATCATAGCATCCACTGCACCCGAATAGACCGAGTAGGATTTACCCATGGACACTGGAATTGCCATACTGTTCACAATGTGAAGTACTGCAACGGTGATGATAAATGCACCAAAGAACCAGTTTGCAACATAAATATGTGATGTCTTTCGCTTAATCAGCGTTCCGAAGAACACGATAGCGTAAGATACCCAAACCACTGCAATGGCGATATCGATTGGCCATTCTAGTTCAGCGTACTCTTTACCTGAGGTAAAACCTAGAGGCAGAGTAATTGCTGCGGCTAAAATGATTGCTTGCCACCCCCAAAAGGTAAAGGCAACAAGAGGGCCCCCAAATAATCTCGTTTGACAGGTACGCTGAACAACGTAATAAGACGTTGCAAACAGGGCACTTGTACCAAACGCAAAGATTACCGCATTAGTATGCAAAGGACGTAAACGACTGTACGTCAACCACGGCGTATCAAAGTTGAGCTGTGGCCAAACTAATTGAGCGGCAATCAAAACACCTACTGCCATACCAACAATACCCCAAAGAATCGTCACTAAAGTGAACTGGCGTACGACGGTATAGTTGTAGACTTGTTCAAGCTGCTTTTCTTGGCTCATTAACATGCTTCCAATTTTCTAATTAACTACACTTTACTTCCAACACGACACATGTCGTAATGCTACCCAACCCATCAATAGAACTAACGATGAATCAAAACGTTACTTCTCTTGCAGGATTTAACAAAAAGTAGCATTTTCAGGCGACAATAATACTTCAATTAACAATTCAAGAACAGGGTAGTAACCTTACTGTTCGTTGGGTTTTTGACCATTTATTTCAAAACTTTGAAGTTTGTTACACGGAGAACACGTAAAAATGGCGGCACAGAAGTTAACAAAAGGCAGGCTTGTACAAATAATCGTCATGATGTTGTTGTTAATAACAGCATTTACTTACCGAACTATCACTCACAATGAGGCAAATGTGATGACTTGTTCACCAAACGACGTTTGCGAAGTGAATATTGCGGAGAAAACCGTCACTTTTGACTACCAAGAATCATCAAGAGTGTTGAAGTTCACAAAACCAGAAGATTTAACAATTGAAATCAAAAATATTGAGGGAGTGTTAAAAAAAACGGTTAATGATGCATCGATTTCAGAGTTAAATTTGCCCATCGAACTGATAGTCTCAGACAGTAAAGGTAAATCCATTCGAGTGAAAATCGAAAAATGATTCAGATACGCAATACATTTTTAAAAGCAAAACCAAGTACAGAGACCGAGCATCTGGCGACTCAAGTGACCGACATTGAAGAAGCGAACTTCAAGACAGTTATCAGGCGCGGACACTTCAGAATTTGAAAGCATTAACAAATCCATATTGAGACTGAATGCCTGATTGGCGAAACCATCAACGATGGCTAATAGTCACATTAGATAATCGAAGATTAATCAATGTGATTATTAGGTATTTTATGGTAAATCACGATTATCGTTAAATAGCATTTAAAAGTGCAACAGAGTAGGCAATAACAAGAAAGATTTCACGTACCAGCACATTTAATTTAACATAATATACATAATGCGCACTTGGGTATGAACATTTAACATTCAACGGCTTGTGTCCGTTTCTGTGTCAACTGACTTTTTAAGTGTTTGATATGTATGCCGAATTTACGTTAAATCAATCTTTTCAATGTCTTAGCAAGTTTTACACTGCAAGTCGCTTGCTTCCACTTGTGCTGCGCATCGTGCAGCGTTTGGCAAATTATCACTCCTACAGCCGCAAATCCGGCGAGAAATTTTTTTTCGCCTCCATCCGAATTTGCGAGGCATTTCATGTTTTATGAATCGTTCAAAACGCTCTACTGGCGTGAGTTTAAATCCGTGCGCGAAGGCGCTGAATTCTTCCATGTGAATGTGGCTACCGTTCGCCGTTGGCTCGATGGCACCGTTCCGATCAATCCAATGGCTGAAAAGCTGCTAATTGTGAAATCCCTGGGCTATCTGCCCAATGACATGCGTTGGCGTGGTTTTCGTGTTGATGAAGTTCGCGCAGTGCTAATCACGCCCACTGGCCGTGAATTTAGCCCTAAAGAGCTGGAATCCTTTGTGAACTGGCGTGACGAATACTTGCAGTTGATTGAGTTACACGGTCACTTAGACAATGTGAAATACTATCCGGCAAAGGAAAATGTGTTGCCGTTTCGTGGCGGACGCCGCATGACTGCGGCGCCTTGGATTCCAACTAAATTCAAATAGTGAGTTAAAAAATAGAATACGATCAGAATTTCAATTCTGCTTTGTCTTCAATCTTTAGCTCCAAGGAATGATGATCCGTGAGTTTTCTTGTTGAGTCAACAAATGAGTGGAATCTAAATGCAGTGTTGTGCTTATTAAGTGAGATGCTTTGTAACCCCTTAATGGATGGACTTTCATCGCCAAAAACACTTGAACGTAACTCAGCCCGCAAAACACCACTAATTGCTTCCACTTTTCGTATGTCGTAGTGTGATTCATTGAACATCCCTACACCTTCACACTCTATTTCTACGAATATTCGTATCTCAGGCTTTGATAGGTACTGCAAGTGCTCATCAAATCCTGAGATATCTATGATTTCTTTTGAGCTAATAATATCGACCAATCCCTCTATTGTAATCTTTAACTTGCTACGAACATCCATGCTCATATGTTCACCATCAGTTATTATGTGCGGTTGTTCAACGTGAATTGATGCTTCATAGAGGGCTGAACATGGTCTTTCACCAAAGAAGTTTCGAACTTTAGAGTTAGTATGAACTGAGAATGATTCGTTAACCCAACCCTTACAATCGATTTCTGGCATATATGGTGGACAACCTACATTCCCATGACTTTTAAAACTAACTTTAATCGGAAGTTCAGGTATTGAAGAACCGCGAAAAGCTCTAATAGCTTCATTCAGTAGTTCATCATATTTTGAACTCAGCTCATCCAGAACGGTTGAAGATTGGTCATAAAAACGGTTCAAGTCTGGCGTAATATCATGAACTGGATTATAAAGGTCTCTCGTGTTTCCTGTAGGAATATGTGGAATCAAGCTACTTCTACTTGTACCTATTGGAGAAAATACATCGGCATAACAAGCGTTTATTAACTTTCGACCTCTCGGGACTAGGTTGCCAAGTAAGCGTACGATTCGGTCAGGATTTGCTTTGATGGCAAAATGTTGGAGTTGGTTTCGTAAGGCGTTAAGTTCTTTAAAACTCTTGACCAACTGACTAAATTCTTGCTCATTAACCGTGGAGGCTATTTTTAGCTTTTGTATTCTTTTTATAGCTTCTTCTGGTGTTATCGTATGGGCTTCATCTAACAAGTAGTGGTTATTGCTGTCATTGAAATCCTCATAGTACTTGATTATCTTTGCCACATTGGTTTTCTCATCTAATAGGAAAACAGGGTTTCTTTTAAATAGTGAGTCTTTCAATAGAGTTTCAAGACCATGATGAAGCTTCATAATAACTTCTTTCAGCAAAAATGGTTCATTGTTGTCCTCTTTTAGAAACTCATGTAGTGCTTTTAACCCTAGAGCAAATGAATGAACACCGTTTATATATGGATTTATTTCCATAATGTCGCCTTTTCAATAATTCTATGCCAATAGTTGATATTGTAATCCCTTTAAAAAAATTAAAAGCCGAACTCCATCAAAGAGTTCGGCTTTTATTTATTCCAAATGACAGCAAGCAAAAGTGTCCATATGGAGTAGTCACGAGATTAGCGTTAAAAGCCTAATGTTAAAACCGTTGTTAGCTAGGTTTTGAAGTGACCCGCGCCCTATCCTACTTCATTGCACTTTGGTTTCGAGGGTTTTGATACGCTCGCCGTAATCCTTCAGTATTTCCCGAATCCACTTAATATCGACTTTGAGTGCCACTACGGTGGCGACTGCTGACGCTGCGCCCGTTACGGCCGATAAGAAAAGCGCTTCTGCCAGTCCCATTACTTACCTTTGAATTCGTTGCGCAGCACTTCCCAAAGCCCCAGAACAACCGGAACTGTGGTACCAATTAATCCCCCGGCTTGTACGCCTTGTTCAGTGACGGTGGCCGTAAGCAATTCTGGGCGTCCGGCCATCATTGCTGTGGCCGCACCAATCAGTACCAGACCTTTTTTAGTTGAAGGTTGAGTAAAGTCGATTTTCATATTGATTGTGCTCCTAGCCGTTGATGCGCTTCCAGATATAAGCGCTGATTAAGGCAGTGGCGATACCCACTGCAAGACGTTGAACGATTTCGGTATTGGTCATGCCAGCTGTACTCCCTGCATTGCATCGTCATAGCTGTAATAGCGCCCGACTTCCATAATCGACATGGTGTGCAGCATTTTGGCGAGCAATTCATCACTACTTAGGTTGATGGGTTCGTCCAGGCCAACATCAATGCCTTTTGCTACGAAACGGGCGTAGTTGTCTGAGTCGTTTTCGTTCTTGGGCGCAAACCGGTAGATCATTTCCCGAACGGTGTTGAGGCCATGAATACTTTGGTAATTGCGCAGTATTTTAGCGCCCGCTCGAAAGCCATATTTGCTGTGTGAGAAGGTTTCAAACTCGGCATCTTTGGGAATGAATGCCTCTCCCTGCCAGTCGTTACCTACTCGGATGTTTAGCGGATTGTTGTTGCGGATCCCACGCGCGAGTTTTCGGCTCATAAAGTACAGAAACCCTCCGAATATCAGTAATAAAAGTAAGTAGCCCCGCATGTTATGGCGCCACGTAGTGGGGTGAGTTGAAGTAGTTCAGGTGCACGGGATAAGGCGAGTAAAATGCCAATACGTGACTACCATCATTGGTTTTGTCATTCCCCAAGACTAAAACACTTTTGTAGTCCTGCTTGGTAATCGAAAGCGGCGGATAATGATTGGTTTGGCTCCCTTGTCTGTCATAGCAGACAGACATAATGAGGTGTTTTCCCATGCCAAAAGGCATTGGGTATCGTCCCACATCCACGGTGACGCCCTGGATCAACTCGGCTTTGCTGTATTGCCCAAATTCTTCAACCATTCGCAAATGGTCAGTTACTCGCGGTTTCATATCAGGGACAATATCGACACCTTCTGGATTGAAAAAAACGCCCGCCTCGTTGAGTGTGCAGCTTGGCCAGCCCTGTTCCGTTTCGACAAAATAGGCGTAAAGACGACCAGGAGTTAGTTTAACGTTATGGATCCACGCTTGCGGGAAGTCATAACCGTTGAGAGGTTCTTCAGGAATGGTTTTTTCAGCGATAATAGTTACGAAGTCGCCTTTTTCATTAAGCTCCAGTATTCCAAATCGCACACCGCTGTACTTCAGACCACGGAAATACGCACTGTATTCAACAATATCGTCTGACCAATGTTGGTTACTTGAATCATGGTACGGCGCATTAAAGACGCTGAACAATAAATAGCGAGCATTCGAGGAGGTTTCTACTCGAAATGCTGTTTTTGCGCGGTAGTCCCTGCGGATCACCTCACTGCCGCTGAACATATAAACCAAGCTGTTACGTTCAATTGAACCATCGTCAACCGCTAGCTCAATACCCCATCCATAAGGTGCTGGTCGCCCATAACTCTGCCCTAAATTGAGCTGGTTGATGGATTGGTTATAGTACGAATAGGTCGTTGTCATCCACGGTATATGGACTCCCGTTAGATTGCAACTAGAGGACAAAAATAAGTAGGAAGCATGCGCATATTCGGGCTCTTATTGAGTAGCGAACTCTGCCCCT
>NZ_FNVG01000033.1 GCF_900107935.1 Vibrio hangzhouensis
TATACTCAAGTGACCTCAAGATGCAGGACTCAGAGCTTCATCAAGGTGTTCAGTTCAAGGAAAATAGTTGAAGGAATGGCTATTCCCTTTCGAAGCTATTTGACGCAGAAATGGGCACCTTGATGAGCTCCCTAAGGGCGAGTTTACTTGGCTTATATGCTTTGTTAGCGATTTTCGATTTAGAGCCACTAGATCTTCAAATCACTGCCGCGCCTAAAAGCCAAGTAATTCTCGCTGAACAAGCATCTTGAGGTTACTTGAGTATAGAAAGCATAACCGAGAAAATGCGATGTAGAGTGTGACATTCAGCATGAATGAATAACTTTATGGGCTGCAAATTTTTATCACAACGACAATCCAGGCATATGATGTTTAGCGCCAAAGACAAAAAAAGCCGCACAAGGTGCGGCTTTTTAATAAGACATTGTACTTATGCGTACTGCTGCTCGAACTCTTTCATAAAGTCGACCAATGCCTGTACCCCTTCTTTGGGCATCGCATTGTAGATAGAAGCACGCATTCCACCGACTGCACGGTGTCCTTTCAGCGCACGCAAACCTCTTTCATCAGCGAGCTCCAGAAATTTACCGTCCAACTCAGGCTTGGCTAACTGGAACGGAACATTCATCAGAGAGCGGTTGTTCTCATGAACGTTATTACGATAAAAATCCGATGCATCAATGTAGTTGTATAGTATCGCCGCTTTTTCACGGTTAACTTTTTCTATTCCCTTAACTCCGCCCTGCTCTTTCAGCCATTTAAACACCAGACCCGACAGATACCAGGCAAATGTTGGGGGAGTGTTGTACATCGACTCTTTCTGTGCCAATACTTTATAGTTCAGAAAAGTGGGTAAAACGTCACTGGCAAAGTCCAGCAGATCATCACGAACGATGGCAATACAAATACCTGCCGGACCAATATTCTTTTGCGCACCAGCGTAAATCACACCATATTTTGAAACATCAATTTCACGTGACAGGATGGTCGACGACATATCGGCCACTATCGGAAGATCTGTCTGTGGTAATTCATTGATTTCAATACCATCAATGGTTTCATTGGGACAAAAATGAACATAGGCAGAATCCGCATCAATTCGCCACTCGGCCGCAGGCTGAACCGCTACCTTACCGTCTATTTCAGTTTTGGCGTTGTGAACAACCGGTTCGCAGTATTTCTTCGCTTCTGTGATGGCACTCTCGGCCCAATAACCCGCATCAATATACGTGGCTTTTGTTTTTGTTCCCAGGAGGTTCATTGGTACCGCAGCAAACTGAGCTCGAGCACCGCCCTGGCAGAACAGCACCTTATAATTTGACGGAATATTGAGTAGATCTCTTAAGTCTTGCTCAGCCTCTTCCGCTACCTTTATGAATGGCTTGCTTCGGTGACTGATTTCCATAACCGACGTGCCTAAGTCATTCCAGTCCAGCAACTCACTTTGTGCTTTTTGCAATACCGCTCTCGGCAACCCTGCCGGTCCTGCACTGAAATTGAATACGTTATGTGAAATCGGCTCCATGACCTCGATACTCCTGACTAAAACATAATGAGGGCATCAGTAATATCACGTTTTCAATAAGATAAAAAGAAAGAAAAAGGCGCAAGCTATTAGCCTTACGCCCTTTTTTATTTGACTATCGAGAATTTGCGCAATCTGTGGACTACTGCCCCATGGATTGTTGCATCAGAAGAGGCAACAACAGTGCAATAAGCGGGATTCTCTGACCATTTTCAAACACCAGTTGACCAGCCTCAATAGAGGCATCCAGCTCATAACCCTCACCCTTCTGCTTGATCATTTCCATGATTATTAGCTCATCAATACCCTCAGCAAGTACAGGGTAGGCATTAACCATACCTTCCGACATATAGGCGTTCATATTACCAGTCAGAGCTGGCATAACCACACTCGGATCGCGCGAGACATTGTTAGTGCCCTCCGGAACTTCCAACAACCATTTTGACTTAAACTCATCGTCCGCGATTTTGAACTGCATGCCATTCATGGACACCTGAAAACCGCGAGAAAACAACGTCTCAATTAGCGGCGCGAGAATGTTAATATCCGCTTGAGCCAGAGAGGGGTTCGACTGATAGATATCCACCAGACCTTCGAACGCACTACGGTCAAGAGAGGTCAAAGCAAAGTCAACATTCAGATCACGTACTCGCTCACCGTCTACATAGGTCATCTCCGCCATGTCAAAGACATGCTGAGTGTCTATTCGATCTGTCTCAGCATTAAAAGTAGACGTAAAGGTATATCCCGCTTTATCTATGTTGAACAGACTTGTATGCGCTGGATCCAGAATGGAGAAATTCTTAACTGATGTGCTCTGCTCGCCAAGCCAGAAGCCCTTCTCTTTCTTCCCGGTTCCAGAGGCATTTAAGTCGGTGACAATCAACTGTTCACCACTATCGAAATCCAACTGAATCGATGGAATATTGGCGCTAAAGGACAACTGCCCTAATACCGTGGCAGTCCCTGTCGCTACGGAAGGAGAAATCGACATACTGACCGTTTGCTCTGCATTGCCCTGATAGTTCCAGCTGTCCAGCGTTAACTCAAACTCGGTGTTGCCATTCAATTGCGTCACTGTTTTCAATTTAAGAGGAAATTCAGGGAAGTTTGCAATGTTCGAATCAGCTGTAAGACTCATCAGACCATGGTTAATGTGAGTCTTAACCAGCATCTCTGTCGGCAAGCCATCCACTTCGAGTTGTTCTTTTAAAATCGGATCCTGAACTTGGTAACGCGTTTCCACCGATGAAGACAAGTAGCTGCGGTTGTAAGAGATCACCTCAGCACTGACACCTTCATTGTTCAGCTGTTCCACCCCGTCTTCGACAATTTTTTGACCAATATGGCCAACAGCGAGAGGCCAACACAAAGCCAATGCGACCGCACCACCAATAGCACCGTATTTCTTTAACTGATTCATAGAATTTCTAAAACATTTTGTGAAGTGTATTTCATTCAGTCTAACTCAACTCACCGGGATCTCCAATCTCATACCTACTTCTCATAACCTCATGCTTTTTATTGATATATTGATTTCATGACAACACAGAGCGATAACTCAAATTCATGACTCAGCGAAACCAATACGCCGTATTATGCCTGGACAATGATCTGGTTGACCTGGATAAGCTCGACACAGAGCTGTCTCTGTATCAGTCACACTTTGACATTTATTTGGTGACCTCCATTCAGGAGGGACATGAGCTACTACAAGATATTGGTATGCAAGGCCAGCAACTGGCACTGGTTATTGCCAGACATAGCCGCCTGTTTGATGGCGGTGAGTTCTTGATTCAATTAGAGCAATCGCATCATGCCCAATCGGCACGAAAAGTACTGGTCAGTAAAACAGACGCTCATGATATTCAGGCGATTCTCAACGCGGTAAATGAAGGCCGTCTTGATCACTGTCTGACTCTACCCTTAGAGCAGGAAACCCTGCACAAAACAGTCGTCAAAGAACTTACGCAGTTTATTGTTGCTAACGAAAAAGACAACCTACTGCATTACGGTAAGGTTTTGGACCAGCAGAAAATTCTTCGGGCTCATATTGACCAAAAAATGCACTCTTACCGTGCTAGCTTTATTCATGATTTTCACGAGCTGTCCGATAAGGAATTGGCGGCTCAAGTTATTGAAGCTCTACTCAGTTTTTTTGCCGACAAAGACGAAACCCGTGCTGTAAGAGAGTATTCCCCAGAGCACATATTGACCGCTGAAGGTCAGCCAAATCAATTTTTATGGTTTATTGTTGAAGGCCAGGTAGCGCTGTACAAAAAAGATGACGTTGGCCAACAAAGAGAAGTGGTACGTCATAGCCGTGGCGGTATCGTTGGGGGTATGTCCTTTGTTACTGGTGAGTGTTCGTTCTCAACCGCAATGACCTTAACCAGAACTCAGGTTATCAAATTAGACAGAAGCCTATTTACACAAGTCATGCATACCAACACCGATTTGCTTCCGCTGTTCACTAACCTACTTCTTCGCCACTTCAACCGCCGATTACAACGCAGCATTAACACAAAATTAGAACTGCAAAAAACGTTAGAATCCCTAGAATCCGCGCACCAACAGCTGATTGAACAGGAAAAAATGGCTATGCTTGGACAATTAGTGGCCGGCGTAGCCCATGAGCTCAACAACCCCGTATCCGCTATCCTCAGAGGTGCAGAAACTGTCTCCGAGAAAATCGATACCATTCTTAATACTCGCTATGAGGGTTCCACCTTTGAGTTAGGACTAGAAGTTCTGGAGCAATCGAGGCGTGCTATGCCCTTATCTACTTCTGAGCTGCGAGCTAGGACGAAAGCACTACAATCCAAAATTGATGATCGAAGGCTGGCAAAACGGCTGGTACACCTCAACCTGGAACAACATGACCAACTGATAAACAAAGCCACAGCGGCTCCCGCGGAATTGGCACTTCAGCTCAGTCAGTTGGAAAAGTTTCAGGTAACCGGTACAACGCTGCGCTCGATTCAGGTATGCGCGCAACGTATCGCTGACATGGTTAAGAGCTTAAAGGGTTATGCGCGTCCCGATAATGAGTCTTACGAACGGGTGGATTTGCATGAAGGTATCGAAGATACTCTGGTCATCTTCGAAAACCGCCTTAAGCGGCACACCCTGATAAAAGAGTACGGAAATCTTCGCCCCGTACACTGCAAACCGATCGCACTTCAGCAAGTCTGGACCAACTTGATTTCTAATGCATTGGATGCACTACCAGAGCAAGGAACGCTCACTATTCGCACCCAATGTGTCAAACGTGACAATACGTTATACAACATGTATGAGTTTATTGATAACGGTTGTGGCATTCCCAAACAGCAACAGGCCTCGATTTTTGAGCTCAACTTTACCACTAAGAAAGAAGGTAATTTTGGCTTAGGAATTGGACTGTCGGTATGTCAACAAATCCTTGCTCAACACAACGGCTGGATCGAAGTAGATTCAGAGGTTGGCGCTTATACCAACATGTCGGTACTCATCCCTGTCGGTCAGGATGAAACAAACTAAGGAGCACAATTATGAATGAATACCTGATCTTATGTGTCGATGATGAAAGAGAAGTGCTAGACAGTGTGCTTCAGGATCTCGATGACTATGAAGAGCACTTTATACTGGAAGGGGCTGAGTCAGTAAACGAAGCTCGTGAGGTAATTCGTGAGCACGCCGCTAATGGTACTCAGTTAGCGCTTATTCTCTGTGACCATATCATGCCTGAACAAACCGGTGTCAGCTTCCTTATCGAACTCAGTGAAGATGAACAGTTTAAACACTGTCGTAAGGTTCTGTTGACCGGACAGGCTGGCCATGAGGATACCATCGAAGCGGTGAACCACGCCTGTCTGGACTTTTACATCAGCAAACCCTGGAAAGGTGATCATCTTCGTGAGGTTGTTAAACAACAACTCACGGACTTTGTTATTGAAAACGACAGCAATTTAGCCCCATGGGGGCGCATTTTGGATACTGAGCGCATTTTCAAAGCCCTCGCCGATAACCGCATGAGTTATGGGGAGTAGCCACTTAGATTGTCAGGTTTATATTTTTATCAATTTGGTGCATTTTGTGTCTTTAATTGAATAACTTGTTGACCTGACCCATCAAGTTTTCTGTTACCAACTTCTTACATTCTGTCGATGTTTTGCCAGAAAACTGTATAGCAATGTAAAAATTTGGGAAATTGCCCCCGTTAGAGACACTTTTTATTGGTGAACTCATAAGGATTTCGATTATGATAGCGGAAACATGATTGTCGCCATAAGCACAATGCGACGCGCACGACTCTTATGGGCAAGGAATTAAATTCAAAATAACAAGGTTTAGAGACACTATGCGCAAAACTCTTTTAGCGGCTCTGATGGTCATTACTTCGCAACAAGCATTCGCAAATCAAGAGCAACAACGAGCTACGATGAGTAACTTCAACTATGATTACGCAGAAGCTCGAATTGGTGCTAGCCCAATGACATTTGGTGCAGCCATCAGTAAATCTATTCACCCTAATGCTCACATCGTCGGTAGCATCGATTCTAAGTTCGAGGGTGACTACGACTTCTCTGGTGGTGTAGGTTTCCATGCACCGGTAAACAACTGGGCAGACTTCACTGGTGAAATGCTTGCTCACATCCACGACAGTGGCAATCACCACAAAACGGACACAGGCATGGAAGTTAACCTGGGTGTTCGTCAGTGGTTAGGTCCTCAACTTGAAATTGGCGGTAAAGCCGGTTATCTGAATGTTGGCGATAAAGATCGTTGGATGGGTTCTATTTACGGACGTTTCCACTCGACTGAACTTTTCTCTTTAGGTCTCGAAGGTCGCATCAACCATATGTATGGTGATCAATTGATGTTCACTGCTCGCTTTGCATTCTAAGCGCTAGTGAATCACGAAAAAGGTCGTGCTTTGCACGACCTTTTTTATTCCTACTCTATTTCGGAGCAATGCTCTAATAACTGCTGTTTTCTGGGGTCCTGTATCAGTTTCCAGTGAATTCCATCGACGGCTCCGGCAAACTTCCACAGTAATTTAACATCGACATCATTGCCGTAAGTTCTTTTGACACGATTAAAAACTCTTGGTGCGCCAAGCTCAAGAAAAGTCTTAACATCGTCGACCCCTGCCTTTTTAACCATGCGCTCTAGAGTAAGCTGCATATTGGGAAGATCCCTTAGTCTCTTATTTTCAAAAGCCTTTTTGCTACAGTGCTGATCAACAGAATTGGCGATTGAACGTTGTACCAACTGTTTCAATAAAGGAGAAGGCTCGAGAAAAAGATGTGTAACGTCATAGTAATTAACCGTAGCGGTTGATTGCTTTTTAACGTGTCTGAATTTCTCACATTTGAGTTCGTAGAGTTTCTCATCCAGGCCTTTGCCTCCACGGATGAATACTTTCTCGTTGCTGATCAACGCATACATGGCGCCATCTTTAAACAGGCCTGTACCACCAAACATAGAACGCTTTTGCGAATGGCCAAATTGAGTTGTGTAGTCGTAAAAAGATTGCTCTATCATTTCCTTTGATCCTTAATCTTTACCCCGATTAATTCGATCACCAGAAATAGCAGCAGTGTTTAAGCGAAAAAGAGTTTTTGGAGTCAGTAGTTATTGCTTTGAACTGCTCCATTTTTTTATATGGCTTTATAATAGTTCACATTGCAAATTAAGTCTGGCTCAACATCACAATTGTGCGAAACAGATCTAGAGCCTTTGCGAGTCACTTCACAACATTCGCAATACACAACAAGTTTCACATATACTTTTTAATTGAATGCTGTTTAAAACGTCAAACAATTGACTGAAGACTACATTTTGGCATTTAGGATATTGTCAATTACAAACCTTGAAAGGTAAACTGACCTTATCTGTCCCGCTGTCGAATACTTATGAACCACTTATCTTTTTATTGGCTGCCCGAAAACCAACAATTATTCATCCAAAGTCTGGAAACCGAATTTGCTGAGCTTGTAGAGCAATCTATTAACACCGGTAAAATTTCCTTACCTCCTATTTCTGAGGTCGTATTAAAAATACAGAAATTGTGTGCACTGGAATCGACTGGTATCGCAGATATCGCAGACTGTTTGCTCGAAGACCCTAGCCTGGCTGCTGTCGTACTTAAAGTCGCTAATTCCGTCATTTTCAACCGCCGCAATATTACCTGTAAAGACCTGAATACCGCTGTTTCTCGTTTAGGTATATTGCGAGTTCGAGATATCGTGACTGCCCAATCCATAGAACTACTCAAGCATTCTGTTAATCTTTCAGACGATTGCAAAAAAGTTCTGATTCAAAGTGCCACCATTTCAAGAGAACTGGCTGCCACTATGGTTCTCGTCACGCAGTCATTTCAAGACCATTCACCGACACAGTATCAACACCTTGAGCAGGAAAAAGCGCTTCTGGTTGGCTTCCTTGCCGATATTGGCCTGTTCTGTTTGGTCAATGAGTATCACATGTATCTGGAAAAAGGGAACTATCTTGATCCGAACATCGCGATGCAAATCTTCCGTTCGCGTTGTCCGATTACCAGTGAACAGGTTCTTAATACCTGGGGATTTGATAATGACTTTATTGAAGTGGCCTCGAATCAGCCAAAGAGTATTGAAAGGCCAGAAGTCTCTTATCTCGACATTGCTCGTATAGCCAATCATGTTTTGCTGTTCAGAAAGCAGGATCAGGATGCACTGGAAGAGCACGAAGTAGAAATCAACGTCGACGGCGCTGAAGTGCTCTACAAACTGACGACAATGAGCGAACAGGAATTCCGAAATAAGACGTCGGACATTATTCGCTCCGCTGGTATGTAGCTCATAAGCGTCGGTGTCCCTGCTTTTTGGGACTTCGATATCCGGACAAACGACAGTGCTCTTGTAAAGGTATTTGCCTAACTTGAGCACTGTGATAAATTCTCATTTTCATTTCTTAGGTTACCTCTTGTTTTTAAAGAGCAAACCTTTCACAATACTGCATACGCTAATAATAACGAAGGAACGTCGCGGCAATGTTTTCAGGGATGCTCTATATTTTTACGCCACTGGTTGTCGGTTATCTGTTCTCGATTTCCAATAAATCGCTACTCGAACAACTGAATAAAGCCACCTCGTGGTTAATCTATATCATCTTATTTCTGATGGGATTAAGCCTTGCTGCACTGGATAACTTTGGCACTAACCTAAAAACCATCGTTACAATGACTGCAACTTTTTTTGTCGCCATCGGCGGGTGTAACTTACTCTGTCTCCCACTTATTGACCGACTATTACCTTTGAAGACTGAAACCCTGAATAGTCACCTCCCTCTTTCCAGCATGGCACTTGAATCACTTAAACTCATTCTTGTTGTTGGTTCAGGCCTGATCGCAGGATTGCTGCTGCCTATTGGCTTGGGCTGGGTCGAGACTGCCAGTGAATGGATCTTATTGGTATTACTGTTTTTTATCGGCATCCAATTGCGCAACAGCGGATTAACGCTCAAGCAAATACTAGTGAACAAACAGGGCATGGCCATCGCCCTCATCATCGTTGTCAGCTCATTGGTCGGCGGAGCACTCGCAGCCCTCATTCTGAATATTTCTGTCTATCAAGGACTGGCTATGGCATCCGGATTTGGCTGGTACTCATTAGCAGGGATCTTAATGGGTGATGCTTTTGGCCCGGTCTTCGGCGGCGCTTCGTTTATGATAGAACTACTCAGAGAGCTTGTTGCTCTGGTATTTATACCGTTACTCATTGGCAAAAAGCCCTGCACGGCTATAGGTTATGCGGGAGCCACTGCCATGGACTTCACCCTGCCTGTTATTCAGAATACGGGAGGGGTTCGCTGCGTCCCAGTTGCGATCGTCAGTGGATTTATTCTAAGCTTGTTGGTGCCTGTATTGATGTTATTTTTTGTATCTCTTGCAGGTTAGATCGCAGGAAACTGGGTGTAAATCCGCTATCCTTCGCTCATAAAATAACAATATACCTAAGTGATTCTTTAGCCCATTCAAAGGACATAATAATGAAAAAATTGCTCATCACAGCAATGCTTGTCGGGACGTCTTTCTCTACCCTTGCCGCTGATAATCAATGCTTAGAGACGAAATATGATGCCTATGTCGACGCCTCTATTCATTGGTACGAAGATCTGGTTCAACTGACCACTGAGCAGTATCCAGATCTGGCCGAAGTCGGAAACTGGTTCCTTGAAGGCCGCAAAAACCATTTTGAATTGAATCGGGCGGCTGTGCACTACTATCTGCAAAATGAACCAACAAAAGTCGCCACTGAACGCTCAGTAGAAAGCTGGCTGCAACTGGAACAACACGATGTAAAAGTTTTGGCCCAACGAGACGATGAACTTGGAAGGGCTGCGGCAAAGAGTTTTTCCGACCGTCAGGCGAAGCCTCATGACAACAATTACGACTTACGTAGCGCGTTCGCAGATTTACTTAGTCATCCGAAAAAGATCGATGAAGCTCTAAACAAATACAACACTGCCATTAAAAAAGTAGAAGCAACAGATTGCCGCTAGTTGCCCTTCTCTAATTCTTAAAAGCTGACAGTCAGTCAGCTTTTTTGGTTTTGACTGTTCAAATGTGCTACATCATGTCGATGACATAGCGAAAATTAAGTTCTCATCCCATTTTTTGCAAGACATTCAGGCTCAATTGGTTTAGATTGTGCCGCTTGCAACAACGGAACAATAGTAGATAACGATATGGTATCTGAGCAAAAAATTGCAGATGTCAGCTTTGAGAGCCTTCTTCGCATCTTCACTATCCCTGAAGGACCAGACTCAACGCTAACGCAAATCGAAGACAGTTTGTCGAAAAACTTAAACCAGTTTTTACGCGAACACATTGTCGCCGAAGAGAAACCTTTACATGAAATTGAAAAGGATTTCTCAAATGCTGCTATTCCTGAGCAACCGGAGTTCGTTTCTGATCACACCGAACATCTATTAGAGAGTTTGGTGTCACATTCAGTGCACACGTCATCCCCTAGCTTTATTGGTCATATGACCTCTGCACTGCCCTACTTCCTGATGCCGCTTTCAAAGATCATGATTGCGCTCAACCAGAACCTGGTTAAGATTGAAACATCCAAAGCCTTTACACCGCTTGAGCGTCAAGTGCTGGGGATGCTGCACAAGCTGATCTACTCTCAGAATGACACTTTTTATTCTCAATGGATGCATAGCGCCAACCATTCTTTGGGGGCGTTTTGCTCTGGTGGTACCATTGCGAACATTACTGCGCTTTGGGTGGCCCGCAACAATGCATTAAGAGCAGAAGGTGAGTTCAAGGGGGTTGAAAAAGAGGGACTGTTCCGCGCAATGAAGCACTACGGCTATGAAGGACTTGCAGTGCTTGTTTCTGAACGTGGTCACTACTCCTTGAAAAAAGCCGCCGATGTACTTGGGATAGGACAGCAAGGGCTTGTAGCAGTTAAAACCGACCATAATAATCGTATTTGCCCGGCAGATCTTAAGCTGAAATTTGCAGAACTCAAACAGCGAAAAATCAAGCCATTCGCAGTAATCGGCGTTGCCGGAACTACCGAAACAGGTAATGTTGACCCGTTAAAAGAAATAGCAGCGATTTGTGCACAGCAATCCTGTCATTTTCACGTGGATGCGGCCTGGGGCGGTGCAACACTGATGTCTTCTAAATACCGACATCTTCTAGATGGCGTAGAACTCGCTGACTCAGTAACTATCGATGCACACAAACAACTCTACATCCCTATGGGAGCCGGAATGGTTCTCTTTAAAAACCCGGATGCGATGAAGAGTATCGAGCACCATGCACAATACATTCTGCGTAAAGGTTCTAAAGATCTAGGCAGTCATACGCTGGAAGGTTCCCGTTCTGGAATGGCTATGCTAGTCTACGCTGCGATGCATATTATCAGTCGTCCAGGCTATGAACTATTAATTAATCAAAGCATCGAAAAAGCACGCTATTTTGCCGATTTGATCAGTCAACAGGTAGATTTTGAGCTGGTAAGTCAACCAGAACTTTGTCTATTGACCTACCGGTATGTACCGGAAAATGTACAAGCTGCTTTGAAGCAAGCTTCAGCAACGCAACTCGATGAACTGCACGAACTGCTCAACGAACTGACAAAGATCATTCAGAAAAAGCAACGAGAAACGGGCTTGTCATTTGTATCTCGTACACAACTAAACCCTATCCGATGGGCTCAGCGCGATACCATCGTTTTCCGAGTCGTATTAGCAAATCCACTAACGACTAAAGAGGTGCTCAGTTCAGTGCTGGACGAGCAGCGTAACATCGCAAAATCGGTTCCCGATCTCATGACTCGCCTCGAAAAGGTAGCCAGTCAGGTGCTCAATCAATAATGACAACACGCCTCACGGAATGAAATTAATTGCAAAGGTGTGATTATGAAAATTTCTTTCTGTTTTGTGGGCGTGATACGGTAAAAACGAGCCAGAAGCGAGAGTTTTTTGGCTATTTTTTCTCCATCTGTTTTTTTCTTCCAGATTTTTGTTTGATGCCTGTCATATTCTAAAGATTTCATGTGAGCTTTTATTACAGCTCAGAGCTTGCTTCGTTTATACTGAAGTAATGGAGTTGGCGTATATCGAACTTACTATAAAAACTCGAAAATAGAGACATATAAGGTGGCCTGACTGCCCTATATCATGACTATAAATGCCAACAGGTTGTTCTCTTTACCCCGTGACACTATGAATACACTAGAGAAAGTCCAAAAAAACTTAGAGAACTTCAGCAAGTCCGAGCGTAAGGTGGCTGAAGTTATTATGGCGTCCCCCCAGACAGCCATTCACTCAAGCATTGCAACGTTAGCCAAAATGGCTGATGTTAGTGAGCCTACGGTAAACCGTTTTTGTCGTCGCCTGGATACAAAAGGGTTTCCCGACTTTAAATTGCACCTTGCACAAAGCCTTGCTAACGGGACACCCTATGTGAACCGCAATGTCGAAGAGGATGATGGTCCGGATGCTTATACCCATAAGATCTTCGAGTCGACCATGGCCTGCCTTGATGTTGCCAAAAACAGTCTAGACCCTATGCAGATCAACCGTGCTGTCGATTTGCTGACGCAGGCTAAGCGCATTTCATTTTTCGGCTTAGGCGCTTCATCATCAGTTGCCCGCGATGCACAAAACAAATTCATTCGCTTTAACATCCCAATTTCTTGTTATGAAGATGTGGTGATGCAGAGAATGAGTTGCATCAACTGTTCAGATAATGATGTTATCGTACTTATCTCTCATACAGGCCGTACAAAGAGTCAGGTTGAAATTGCTCACCTTGCCCGAGAAAACGGAGCAACTGTAATTGCTGTAACGGCCAAAGACTCGCCGCTCGACAAAGCAAGCTCATTGTCTATAACGGTTGACGTACCAGAAGACACTGACGTTTATATGCCAATGGCAAGTCGCGTCGTTCAAATGACTATCATCGACGTATTGGCGACAGGCTTTACATTGCGTCGCGGTTCTGGCTTCAGAGATAATCTCAAGCGCGTTAAAGAAGCATTAAAAGATTCTCGATACGACAAAATGCCAAACTACTAGACATTTTTCGGTAAGGATCACTAACAAAAAAGAGGCTCTGGCCTCTTTTTTGTTATCACCATTTTGCCAATCTCGACGTTAATCTGTTTCTACAGGGTTATTGAGGAATTCCACCTGAGTTGTGTCCACTGTGGTCTCTCCTTTTCCATCACTCTGACACTGACAAACCTGATTCAGAATAAAAATAAGTCTGTCCTCAGTCAAAGGTAACGGGTTCCCTTTGATAGCAACCGATTTCATCGCATCAGCAGCGACCTGCTCAAACGACGTATGACAAACACCAAACTCAGATAAGAGTGGTAACTCTAAACGCTCCAGGATCATGTTCACCCAAAGCACACCATCTTCTATATTGGCATTTGAACGACCGGTTAGAAGTTGTGCCATATTGCGATAACGATTCAGCACATCACTACGGCCGGCTCTTTTTGCTGCCTTAATATTTTCAGTCATAACATGAGGCGCCAAACGAGCAGTGATAACACTATGTGGAGCGGTAATTTTCCCTCCTAACGCTGATGCCAAACCATGGGCAGCACCTAACTTCGCATTGGTAATCGCCATGCCCCCAAGCATTGCAGCAAACGACAGATCAGCTCGCGCTTTAGGATTATCCTGCTTGCACCCAGAAATAATAGAGTAACTCAAACGCCTCAGGCCCTCTTCACACACCATATCGGAAAGTGGATTCGGCTCCCCACACACGTAAGCTTCCATCAGGTGAGTAAATGCATCCATAGCACCTCGCCCAGAAGTATAAGCGTCGGTTCCATAGGTCAGAACTGGATCAACAATCGCAACGTCCGGCAGCATGTCGGGACTACGCAAACTGACTTTGACTTTGTCTTGTCCGGACTTAAGCACTGCGTTTTTGGTCACTTCTGCACCAGTACTGGCTGTGGTCGGGATTGCTATCATTGGAATAGGTTTGGCTTTCAGAGGGACGTTCCGTCCCACAACCTCCACATAGTCATACACATCGCCCTGATTAGGAATGATCGCCGCCAATGCCTTACCCATATCGAGAACGGAGCCTCCCCCTATGGCAACAACCATATCCGGCTTAAAGCGCCGCCCCATAATGGCAGTCTCCTCCACCATAGTAATATTGGGTTCACCCCGTATCGCGACATGCTGATAACGCATATTGTGACTATGAAGATAATTGATTACGGGCTGCGCTCTTTGACGCTCCTGCCCTGTCACTAAAAGTACACTGTAGCCGAATTGGTTGATGATAGAGAGGGAAGATTGGAGCGCCCCCTCGCCAAAGATAATACGACTCGACGTCATGAACTGAAACATACCACTATCCTTTAGGTAGACCGTCCGACTCACCTGCCAAACCATTGCCTAAGTAGCCAGCAATACATGAAACCAACTCTTTGTGAGTCTTGTCGGTAGTGCAAACATTAAAACGCTGAATTCAGCATGCTATGAGCATCAACATCAAATCTTGACCTAAACCAAACAACCAACCGTTTCTTAAGACTTATGCTGCCAACTTTGCATCAAGTCACATAAGGGTAAGCCCGACAATAGCGCCATTTGTGCAACTTCTGCCCTGATAGGTTTTTCCTATCGCAGCAAGAGGAATTTCTCGCTTTATTTCCTTTTCATCTTAAGGCATAGTTGGTTGCAACAGAATGAAAGAGCCGAGGTACTTATCTCCATAGGCTCGACAAAAGTTTAACTCTTAAGGAGAAAGTCAATGTTCGTAGTGATTTTTGGTCGCCCAGGTTGTCCATTTTGTGTTCGTGCTAAAGAGCATGCTGAAACGCTAAAAGAAAATCGTGACGATTTTAATTTCCGTTACGTTGATATCCACGCAGAGGGTATCTCAAAAGCAGACCTAGAAAAAACTGTCGGTAAACCGGTTGAAACTGTGCCTCAAATCTTCATTGACCAGGAGCACATCGGCGGTTGTACAGAGTTTGAAGCTTATGCAAAAGAAAACCTAGGCCTTTACGCAGAATAAACCTCCGCACCTTCAACAGTATAGTTGAATCTAATACCAAAAACGCCAGCTTAACTAAGCTGGCGTTTTATTTGTTATCTGTATCATTTCTGAAGCAGTTTCTGCTCTAACTTCCCGTTTTGTAAGGGCTTTGCTTGAAATACGTAATCTAATGGTAAAATTGAAAAAATTTCACTTATCTTTTGGATTATTTCCGCTACAATCGCCAGACTTTATTAACCCTAACGACAGCTTCTTCGAGCCACTACAGTGAACATAGACGTAGTCAACCTGCTAGATCAAAACCCTATTCTTCTCATCTTTGTCGTGCTGGCTATCGGCCTGGCATTTGGCAAAATTCGCTTCGGTAATCTCCAACTTGGTAATTCGATAGGCGTGCTTATCACCTCGCTAATCATGGGGCATTTGGGATTCACCTTTAATGCAGAAGCACTTACAATCGGCTTTATGCTGTTTATCTACTGTGTTGGCATAGAAGCAGGCCCCAACTTCTTCGGCATATTCTTCAGAGACGGCAAACACTACCTTGTCCTTAGCTTGGTCGTGCTCGTGACCGCGTTGACTGTTACCTATTTTGCCAGTCACTATCTTGGACTTGAATATGGTCTGTCTGCAGGTGTTATGGCGGGAGCACTTACGGCTACTCCGGTACTTGTTGGCGCACAAGATGCACTAAATTCAGGCTTAGCGACGATTCCCCGAGGAATGGACTTTTCATTAGTCATTGAGAATCTCTCAGTAGGTTATGCTATGGCCTATCTGATTGGCTTGATAAGCATGATCATGCTAGCCAAACTGCTACCTAAACTACAAAAGCAGAACCTTCACGACTCAGCTCAGCAAATCGCACAAGAACGCGGACTGGGTGGCAGCGGGCAAAGAAAAGTGTATCTGCCCATCATTCGAGCTTATCGTGTTGGTCAGGAGCTTATTGACTGGACCGATGGTAAGAACCTGCGTGAATTGGGTATCTACCGCCAAACCGGTTGCTATATCGAGCGTATTCGACGTAATGGCATCTTAGCCCATCCTGATGGTGACGCGATTTTGCAGGAAGGTGATGAAATCGCGCTGGTTGGATTTCCAGACAGCCACGCACGGCTCGACCCGAGTTTCCGAAATGGTAAAGAAGTCTTCGACCGCAACTTACTCGATCTGCGAATTGTTGAAGAAGAGATCGTCGTAAAAAGCGATAATATCGCTGGAAAGAGCCTGTCTAGCCTGAACTTATCTGAGTACGGCTGTTTTCTTAACAGAGTAGTTCGAGCGCAAATCGAAATGCCAATGGATGCAAATATTGTATTGGCTAAGGGTGATATCCTGCAGGTCAGTGGCGAGAAAAGCCGCGTACACGGACTTGCTGAAAAAATCGGTTTTATCTCGATTCACAGTCAGATGGCCGATCTACTGGCTTTTTGCAGCTTCTTTATCCTGGGCATTATGTTTGGTCTGATTACCATGAGCTTTGGGCAGGTATCTTTCGGCTTGGGCAATGCTGTAGGCCTTCTACTATCTGGAATCACGTTGGGCTTTTTACGAGCAAACCACCCAACCTTTGGCTATGTGCCTCAGGGGGCTTTGAATATGGTGAAAGACTTGGGACTGATGTTCTTTATGGTCGGTATTGGTCTGAGCGCCGGTGGTAAAATGTTTGAACACCTTACTCAGGTTGGTCCTCAGGTTATTCTGATTGCCTTCCTGGTCAGCGTGTTACCCGTTATTCTGGCCTATCTGGTTGGAAACTATGTGCTTAAGATGAATCGAGCACTGCTCATTGGTGCTATCGTTGGTGCGAGAACCTGTGCTCCGGCAATGGACGTGATTAATGAACACGCCCGGTCGACCATTCCGGCATTAGGCTACGCAGGTACTTATGCCATTGCTAACATCTTGATGACACTAGCCGGTACTGTTCTTATCATTCTCTCGTGAGACTGAAACGACAGATAAAATAAAGGGGCGCAATTAATGCGCCCCTTTGCTATTTAATTAACTTAACCAGAATTACAGATCAACAACGTCAAATTCTACCAGTGTAGATACGTCCGCTTCGTAATCCACACCTTCTACACCAAAGCCGAACAGCTTCAAGAACTCTTCTTTATACTCAACGTAATCAGTGAGCTCTTTTAGGTTTTCAGTTGTGATTTGTGGCCACAGATCTGCACAGTGTTTTTGGATATCGTCACGCAGTTCCCAATCATCCAGACGAAGACGGTTCTTCTCGTCTACTTCTGGAGCACTACCGTCTTCTTTGTATAGACGTTGTGAGAACATACGGAAGATTTGCTCCATACAGCCCTCGTGAATGCCTTCTTCACGCATCTTCTTAAATACCATCGCGATATAAAGAGGCATGACCGGAATTGCAGAACTTGCCTGAGTCACAACAGATTTTAGTACCGCTACATTCGCACTACCACCAGTTTGATACAATTTCGCATTCAGCTCAGTGGCTGCACGGTCCAGGTCCATCTTAGCTTTACCTAGGGCACCTTCCCAGTAGATAGGCCAGGTTAGCTCAGTACCAATGTATGAGTAAGCGACCGTCTTACAACCGTCAGCCAGAACGCCAGCTTCTGACAGAGCATTGATCCAAAGCTCCCAGTCCTGACCACCCATTACAGTCACTGTATCTTCGATTTCTTGCTCAGTCGCAGGCTCGACACTTGCTTCAATGATCTTATCAGAGTTAGTGTCTACTGCCGTTGACGTGTATGTCTCGCCAATCGGCTTTAGCGATGAACGAATCAGTTCGCCAGTTTCAGGAAGCTTACGTACAGGTGATGCTAGTGAGTAAACCACCATATCCACTTGTCCAAGATCTTCCTTAATAAGGTCAATGACTTTATCTTTCGCTTCATGAGAGAATGCGTCGCCATTGATGCTCTTTGAGTACAGGCCTTCTTCTTTAGCCAACTTGTCAAATGCCGCTGAGTTATAGAAACCCGCTGTGCCCGGTTTTTTCTCCGTACCCGGCTTTTCGAAAAATACGCCGATAGTCGCCGCACCACCACCAAATGCCGCAGCAATACGAGAAGACAGGCCATAACCACTTGAAGAACCCACGACAAGTACGCGTTTTGGTGCGTTTGCGATTGGGCCCTGTGCTTTGGTGTAAGCGATTTGTTCTTTTACGTTAGCTTCACAACCTACTGGGTGAGTAGTAGTACAAATAAATCCACGAATTCTTGGTTTGATGATCATATTCAGTTCCTCAGAAAATCCATAGTAGGATAAGAGTTTCAACTGAAATTCGCATCCTATTTCTGTCAATTTAGCCTAATTTTCTAAGTGGTTGGAGCACTTTTCAGCGCGAACTCGCCTCAAATCAAAAAAAAGAGCGCCTTATTCAATAAGGCGCTCTGCATAAAGGATTAACAATGAGAACTATGCCACACTATTGAGCTGTGGCTTATTTTCAGAGTGCGTTCTTACTTCTGTGAAATCATGGCTGAAGTGGTCAACCTGAATCGCTTTGTATCGTAACGCATCGGCTTCAAGGATCTTGGTGACTTCATCCTGAGTCAAAACGTCGGCTTCAACTGCTTGCACTAGTCTGTCCTGCAACAAACCTTTCTTCGCAACTTTGCCCTCTTTCACTCCTTTGAAAAGCTTTTTCTCCAAATCTCTGATGTCATACATGGCAAGGAAAGCATTTTCCATAAGTCCAATCTTATCGTCAGCATCGGAGCCGATATAGCAAAGGTGTGTCAGACGATCGCGATGAGCACCCGGTACCATCATGCTTTTCGCCAGTTTCAGGCCAAGATCATCAGATGGTTTCTCAAAATGGTTACCAATCGGGAACAATAGACCTTTCAGCGTCACGCCCGCCCAACGAGCCGGGAAGTTACGATATGCTTCGTTTAGCGATTTTGCTGCATGATAGAAGCAATGTTGCACCGAATAATGGACATAATCCAAATCTGCCTGAAGTCGGCCATCATCTTCATACTTCTTCAGAGCAGCAGATGCCATAAACAGATATGCCAAGCCATCACCAAGTCGTGCAGAAATCATCTCTTTTCGTTTCAGATCACCGCCAAGAGTCAGCATTGCAAAATCTGCACTGACCGCCAACGCCTTGCTCAAGCGTGTCAAATCTTTGTAGTAACGTTTTGTCGGTCCGCTCATGTGTGCGCCAACAAATGCCGAGCCCGTTAACGCTGCAGTAAATGCGCCCAACGTATTTTTGGTTGCGTGTCCAATATGTTTAAACAGCAACTTATCAAAATCTGCCGCACCCTGCTTCTCATCAGGGTTGGCTGCGGTTTCCATCTCTTTTAATACATAAGGGTGGCAGCGAGTCGCACCTTGTCCAAATATCATCAGATTACGCGTTAAGATGTTGGCACCTTCCACCGTAATGGCGACCGGAATGCCAAGATAGCTGGAAGCAAGATAGTTCATTGGACCATCCTGAATCGCTCGACCTGCGTGAATATCCATAGAGTCATTCAGGATAGTACGCGCCATTTCAGTCATGTGATATTTAGCGATCGCCGTGACTATCCCCGGCTTTTCACCCATATCCAATGACGTTGTCGTCAGCGTTCTCGTGGCCTCTAATAAGTACGTAAGACCACCAATTCGGCCCATCGCCTCAGCCACGCCCTCAAATTTACCGATAGACATACCAAACTGCTTACGCACGTACGCATAAGCGCCAGTTGTTCTTGTCGTCAAGTGACCGATTGCCGTACCAAGTGCTGGCAGTGAAATACCGCGGCCAGCAGACAAGCATTCAACTAGCATACGCCAGCCTCGACCGGCGTACTCTTGTCCACCGATGAGCCACTCCATAGGAATGAAGACGTCATTCCCTCGGGTTGGACCATTCATAAATGCCAGATGTAGCGGGTCATGTCGCTCACCGATTTCTACACCCTTATGGTCTGCTGGAATCAACGCACAGGTGATACCAATGTCTTCTTTGTCACCCAACAATTTGTCTGGATCGTGCAGCTTAAACGCCAGTCCCAATACAGTAGCTACAGGTGCAAGCGTAATGTAGCGTTTGTTCCAGCTAAGACGGATACCAAGAACTTCCTTACCTTCATGCTCGCCATAGCAGACGACCCCTTTATCCGGGATACCACCTGCATCGGAACCCGCCTCTGGACCAGTCAATGCAAAACAAGGAATATCTGTACCATCAGCCAGTCTAGGCAACCAGTAATCTTTTTGTTCCTGTGTGCCGTAATGAGAAAGTAACTCACCTGGACCCAGCGAATTGGGTACCATAACCGACACAGCAGCACTAATACTACGAGTGGCAATTTTGGTTACTATGGTGGAGTTTGCCAAAGGTGAAAACTCACGACCGCCATATTCTTTTGAAATAATAAGCGAGAAAAAACGTTCTTTACGAAGGTAATCCCACACTTCTTTCGGCAGGTCACGATCCTCTTTGACTATTTTGTTATCATCAAGCATCGCCAATAGAGTTTCCAACTCGTTATCGATGAATGATTGCTCATCGGCAGAAAGCGTTGGCTTAGGATACTGGTGAAGTGTTTTGAAATTAGGAGTTCCGGAGAATAGCTCGCCATCCCACCAAACACTGCCCGCTTCCATCGCTTCGCGCTCAGTTGCAGAAAGAGGTGGTAGTACCTTTTTGAACATCTTAAACGCTGGATCACTAATCCATTTTCTTCTTAGAGAGCTCATGATACCTATCCTTTTGTTCAGGTTATTTGTTGTTATTATTGGGTTTATTTTGGTTTTAAATACTACTTGGTTGTCACTACTTTGCTGCGACGCCCGCTGCTAAATAAGGAATAATCTGATCGATAATAGCTTCTGCATCGACCTGTTTATCAAAAGAGCTAAGTGCGATTTCAGACAAAGCCTGACTTGACGCCATCGTAAATACACAAGTGCCCAGAGTGAGATGCAATCTCCAGAACAGAGTTTCCGCATCCAGGTCAGGGTTAGCCTTCATAACCGATTGAGTGAACATCGCCAGTGCTTCGGTATATCGAGTCGTAATAAACCAGCGCAAGTGCCCTTGTACGTCGGTGTACCCTCTTCCCACCAGAGACATAAATCGACTCGCGCCTCCTGGTTTGACTTGGTTCAAGCTCAGAAGTGGGGATTTCAAAGCACTAAATACATCATTCATGGAATAGCTGTCTCGTTCATTCAGCTCGTACAGCGCTTTTTCCACTGCGGGCATGAACGCTTCCAGATAACGATTGAGCACCGCCCTTACTAGTGTTTTTTTATCACCAAAGTGATAATTGACTGATGCCAGATTCACATTGGCCTTGCTGGTGATTGTCCTCAGCGAAGTATCATTAAAACCATGCTCAGCGAACAGCACTTCGGCTACATCGAGAATCTTATCTTTCGTGGTCAATCTATTGGTCATTTCAATCGCCCGTATCAAACATATGTTTGAATATACTCCCGCAACAGCAAGATAACAAGTGATTAACATCAAACTTTTTATCCGCCACGCAAAACTGGTCTAACCAGAAATTTATCTAATTGAAAAATATAGGAAAATTAAAAATGGTGAATTTTATTGAATTTATATTGAACTAAACACAATGGGGTGAGTCTATTTAAGGGTAGTGAGCAATAACTGTTTGAATTTTGAAGACGCTGAATTTCTTATTGTTGACTACAAATGCTGCTTTTTCATATTAACTCCTATTTTTTGTATCCGCCCAGACCCTATTGGTCTGGGCTTTTTTTATTCTGACCGCCGAGAAAGCAAAAACCCAGCCGAAGCTGGGTTTTAGTATTCACTCAAACAGCCTTTAGTAGCCGACTTTTGGCTCTGGTGCCGCTTCTCTAGGAAGGGCTAGGTTCAGTAATGCATATCCTAGCACCGCCGCTGTCGTCGAGCCCATTAGAATGCCCAATCGAGCGTAAGTATCAAACTCTGCACTCACGCCAACAAAGGCCAGGGAAGCGATAAAGATAGACATGGTAAAACCGATACCGCACAACACTGACACGGCAAATACCTGTTTAAAGTCGACCCCCTCAGGCAACTTAGCAACACCTGTCTTCACAGCAACCCAACTGAACGTAAAGATTCCAAGTGGTTTACCGACTAACAGACCCAGTGCAATACCCAGCGGAAGCATAGACGTGAGTCCTGACATCGAAACGCCTTCCAGTGAGATACCAGCATTAGCAAATGCAAAGATAGGCAGAATCAAGAACGCCACGTAAGGGTGTAACATATGCTCAAGATGTTTCAGAGGTGAAAGCTCGCCAGGCTTACCTTTAAGCGGTATTGAGAAACCCAGCACGACACCAGCCAACGTAGCATGCACACCCGAAGCAAGAACACTTACCCAAAGAACGGCACCCACGGCCAGATATACCGGTATGCTGGTGACTTTCTTGGCATTAAGTATGAACAGCACACCAGTCATTATAAAGCCTATCGTCAACGCCAGTGTTGACAGGTCGCTACTGTAGAACAGAGCGATAATGACAATAACACCAAGGTCATCAATGATAGCCAGTGCCAGCAAGAACACTTTTAAAGCAACTGGGACACGTCTGCCCAACAACGCCATAATACCAAGTGCAAACGCAATATCCGTCGCTGCAGGAATTGCCCAGCCGTTCATCGCTTGAGCATCACCCATATTAAACAGAACGTAGATGAGAGCTGGTGCTAACATCCCGCCTACCGCGGCTATCGCTGGGAAAATCGCAGTTTCTTTGGATTTCAGCGCACCTTCAAGAAGCTCACGCTTTACTTCTAAACCAATCAGGAAGAAAAACACCGCCATCAAACCATCGTTGATCCAGTGTGAAATAGACAAACCAAAAACGTATGTATGAAGTACGCCTTGATACAATTCATTGAGAGGAGAATTAGCAACAAGCATCGCTATTGCAGCAGCAATAACCAGGATGATTCCCCCTGCTGACTCCATCTTAAAAAAGTTACGAATGACTTCATTCATGTGTAAAGCCCTTAATAATTATTCACATTATTTGAATGTTACAAATTGTATAACTAGTTAAATTTCAGAAAAAATCGATTGTACAGATGTTAAAGTGCGGTTTTTCCGAATTATATTGATAAAAGATTCGAGATATCTATACCAATCTGGGCAACGATAAATAGAAGTATAGTGTATAAAAACTACCCCGGTCATTTCTGATTTCAATCACTTGTGGCTGTCAATATCATTTAAAACACGCAGAAATTCGCAGCTCACGCTTATTGGCGCAACTGAAAGTAGACAACAACAAAAAGAGTAACAGAGTGTTAGTAACCGCTTAACTGCATGAAGCCGTTCGCGTTGTGAGAACCAGTCGTCTGAATCGCGCCTAGCCATTGTGGAACAACAAAGTTGACCCAGTTATCCCTGTGTTTGGCGCGAATCACTACATCGATTTGCTGACTGGGTATTTGTAAACTCCAAACGAGCGGCACTCGATTGCCAGACTGAAATTCGCTATAACTCAGCGCTCGGAATTTAATGTCATCAGCCGCTATATTGGTAACCGTACCGTCGGAGTCGATCAGTGATGCAGAAGTGTAAGGTAAATTATCTTTATAGCGATACTGGCTGATCGCTAATGCCTGGGTTTGTGAGAGCCAAACAATGATGTTGTCTTCACCCACATAGTTAATGCCCACAAGCTCACTGCCCCACTCTTTGCTCAGCCATGCCTGACCTTTCACATAAAACTTTTTGCCGTTACGCAATTCTAATTCACCGTTGGCAAGAACGAACGGTGCTTCAACGGCATAGGAAGCTCTTGGGAGCAAATCATGTTTGAGGTGATACCCCTCTTCACCTATAGGCGCAAATGCACCAATAGCATTGAAGTTCAGGTTGATCTTGAACTCATCGGTAGCGAGGCGAAAGTTTCCGGGTAAGGGTTGTTGAGAAAGCGAACGCCATGACCAGTCGTCTATCCAGACTCGAAACGGGCGGTTTAGTCCACCAGCCTGACCAATACCGCCGCGAGCGATGCGCTGGTCAGTGAACAGACCTATATGGCTATTTAGCACCACATTAGAAATGTAGATCTGTGGGTCCTGCCATCCTGTTGCGATTCGATCGTCAGTGGCATAGCGGAAAAAGCGCCAGCGAAGCCAGTAAGCCTGACCAGAGTCATCTTTGAGCTTCACTACCATCTGCCACCACTCATGTTGAAATTCCGGGTGGAAACGAAAATCCTTGGGTAACTCGACTTTGCGATCTGGCAGCACAGGCTCAAACACCTTTCTGCCCGGCGATCCGAACACACTGTTGATATGAGTCGTTTTTGTAACCTTTGTCTCCTGGTCACCAACCTCGCTCAACCACAAAGCTATTCCAGTCACCACGATAATCAATGAGCAGGATAAAACCAGCTTTTGCATTCGATTCATTTACAATGCATCCCTCAACGAATGAATCGGTGTATTCCGTATCAGTTTTAATACGGGCAGAGCACCCGCAATCATTAGCGCTAACAACGACCACAGACAGGTGGATAAATATTGCCATGGTACAATTTGCAATTGCAATGACCAGCCAAACGACTGTTTAATCACAATATCGACGATCAGCTGCGCCAGCGCAAGCCCCAGTGGCATCGCGATCGCCGCAGATATCAAGCCAAACACCAGCAACTGCAGTCCACCCATAACCACCAGCTCTTTTCCTGAAATCCCCAAACAACGCAACAAAGAAGTGTGTCGTTGGCGTGTCACCTCGCCGGCGATGGTGGCGAAGAAAATGCCAAACACGGCAATCACCAGAGTAATATTGCCAAGAGTATCAGCAATAGCGAAGGTGCGATCAAATGTTGTCATCGCCTTAGTATGAATCGAAGTATTGTCGTAAATTCGCTCAGAGTTGAGCCTGAACGTCGACTGTAATCTGCGCTCAACAAACAGGGACTGCGACTTATCGTTCAGTACTGCGCCTAGTGCGACGTCGCCTGAACCGGCAAGATTGGCCAACCATCGATTTTGGGACAACAATACCTGATGGTGTGGATTGCCATAGTCATAATACACACCGACAACATGCCAGTTACCACCCAAAGGCGCACCCAGATCCACATAGTCTCCGGGGCGAAGCTCTTGTTTAAGCGCCATGGATTCGCTCACCATGATGCTTCTGGAGTGGTGAAGATGGTACCAGTAGTTAGGAATCGCGATCTTTACAGTCAACGCGTCCAGTTCTCCAACAGAGTCGCCAGTGCTGACCACCTGCATCATGCCATGGTCGGTGGGAATTTCTTCCTCCCAGCGCCACCAGACTCTATCGACTTCGGGTTGTGCTTCTAACCACTTACTCATGCGCACTGCAGTGTTATTGCTTGGATACACATAAATGTCAGCTGCAAGACGTTGTGTCAGCCATCGATCCGTTGTGTCTCGGAAGCTCCCTACCATAGTCTCCACACCCATGTTGGCGGCCATCGCTAACATGAACGCCATGTTGGCAACCCCGCGATAGCTCATACTTGCCGCAGCATCAGCAAAGAACCAGCGCAGTTTTACCCAGCGTAAGGAATATGAGAACAGAGTAAAAATCTTCCAGGTGATAAATGGCGTGATTAGAGCCACACTCAGCAGCATCAAAACAATGATGGCATAGCCGGAATTCTGAGACTTAGGAGCCTGATAAATCGCAATCGCTGCCACACAAAAACCGCAGGCAACAAAGGCCTGCCAAGTGAACTCAGCACCGGTAAATCGCATGAGCGACAAACGTGCTGACAAACGAACAGGCTGTGACTTCAATAGTCTCACCAATGGCCAGCCACATGAGATAAGTGCACCAGAGAACGCCAGTAAGAAGCTATAAAGGCTCCACTCCCAACTCCATTCGATACTCAAACCGATATTGGCATCGTAGAGATCATTAAGGCTTTGAGACACAGCAGGAATCATCTGGTTGGCGAGAAGCAGTCCAAACAGGTTGCCGCCTAGCCAGCTCAGAAACACCAATACAGCAAGCTCAAGACATAGCGCCTGAGCCAGTTGCCAACCGGAGACACCAACTTGGCGTAGACTTCCCACTAAAGGTTGACGTTGAGCCAGCGACAATGACATCGCCTGATAAAAAATAAACAGTCCTACCACGAAGGACAACATACTCATGGCTGAAAGGTTGGTATGAAATGCTTTGGTCAATGACTCAAGCTCAGACTGTGAGCTTCGAGATAGCGTCATGCCATTCGGGATCATTTTGCGCAGCTGCTCCAGCTTCGCGCCACTCATTTCCCCGCAGGCAATTACCGAAAGGCCCGATGATTTTTTCATCGCACGTACCAGCGACATATCCGCCAGTATCTGTGTTCCCTTTATCCCCTGCTTCGAATCAATTTTAATTGGGCCTAACTGAATACCGTTGTCCAGTTTGAGAAAGTCACCATTTTGCCAGCCCTTATGCTCTGCTAAGTCATGACTAACAACGATAGTGGTTGGCACCTTGATCATATCCTGAGAGGCAATATCTCCGATAGTCACCGTGTTGCGGAGCTGAAGCAAAGAAATGGGATCGACGCCAACAAGATTGATCTCAAATCCACTTTCGGTATGGATTTTTTGCAGATCAAACGGCACACACTGCTTGAACCCTTCTCTTCTGAGTTGGATATAAAAGCCTTGTGGAATTTTGGTTTCTGCGTGTTTGGGTCGAATACGGTAAGGAACGGGATTAGCAAACAGCTTTTCACCGCTGGCATAAGCTTGATTGGCGTGATGATTAATTGCTGTCACACCGACCAGTAATGACACCCCTAGGGTTAAGCCTAACCAAACCAGTAATATTTGTAGCGGATGGCGACGATAATGCCCGAGTAGCGCTTTAACTACGGGCCATAACATGCAACTGTCCCCCTTGAAGACGAATAGAGCCGTCTAAGTGTGAGGCTACTTTCTCACTGTGTGTAACAACCAAAAGCGTGCATTCAAGGTGTCTGGTAAGGGAGGTAAGAAGACGCATAACGGCTTCCGCATTACGTTCATCAAGACTTCCGGTCGGCTCATCGGCCAACAAAATCTTAGGCTCCATGTACAACGCTCTGGCAATTGCGGCACGCTGCTGCTGACCACCAGAGATTTCTTCAGGATAGCGCCCCAGAAGTGCCATAAGGTCCAGGGCAGACAGGATTTGACGCCAGAGTCCACGATCCTCTGGTAGTCCTTTAATTTGACGACAGAAGCGGATGTTGTCGGCCACATTGAGAGTCGGTAGTAGATTGAACTGCTGAAAGATATGACCAATATTGTTGCGACGATAAGCGGTACGCTGACTTTCTTTGGCATCATGCATGGCAAAATCCGGGTACCAGATTTCTCCCGAATCCGCCTTATCAATGCCAGCGATCAAGTTGAGAAGAGTACTCTTTCCGGAGCCACTTTCTCCCATCAGTGCCAGTTGTTCCCCTTGCGATAGTGTTAGCTCTGCACTCTGTAGTACAGGATGAAACTCACCACCATCAATGTAGCCTTTACAAAGGTCTGACAACTTAAGCATTCAATCTCTACAATCAACTATAAATTCGGAGTGTGAATCTACACTAAATTTGTGGTTGTAGGAAGCAAATTTGGCCAGTAAACGCCTATATCGAGCAGGTTTAACTCAATTTCAGAACAAGATGCCATTTTAATCAGTGGGACTGTGACTCTCGAGTTTCCCCATTATTTTATGTTTTGTGTAACAGCCGGGTTAATCTAACAGGCCGAATTTCCAGAATTGTGTTAAGTTTTAATGAGATAAGATCGCAAGGATGCAGGGTTTATGAAGCGTGTTTTAGTGCTGGGCGCATCGGGCTATGTTGGCTCGCAACTTATTCCAATCCTTCTGGAACAAGGCTATGAAGTCACCGCAGCCGCCCGGCAAATTGAGTACCTCAAGAGTCGGGTTATTCCCCATTCTTTACTTAAGTTTGAATATCTGGATCTCGCCGACCGTGACGCGACCCTCGCCCTCATTCCTCAATTCGATTTGGTGTACTTTTTGGTACACGGCATGGCACATGGTCATGACTTTATTGAATACGAGCTTGCCCTTGCTGAAAATTTCAGAGACGCGCTGGCTATCAGCCATGTCGAACATGTTATTTACCTTAGTGCCATCCAGCCACAAACTGGCAACTCAGAACATCTGGCAGCACGAAAACTGACCGGCAAAGTACTCAGAACAAGTGGTGTGCCGGTCACCGAATTGAGGGCGGGTGTCATCATAGGCCCGGGGTCTGCTGCCTACGAAATCATGCGTGATTTTGTCTACAATCTTCCACTGCTCATTGCGCCTAAATGGGTAGAATCCAAAGCCAATCCAATCGCTCTGGAGAACCTGAACCACTACCTTATAGAACTGTCCAAGGTTACTCACCCCACCACAGAAATATACGAAGTCGGTGGACCAGATATCCTGTCCTATCGACAGCAATTTCAGGTTATCTGTGACAAAGTGGGGAAACCGCTTCGACTTTGGGCCACCGGTTTATTAACCCCTAAAATCGCCTCTTACTGGCTTGGTGTCGTCACCTCCGTCCCTTCGAATATTGGTAGGGCCTTGCTGGCCGGACTAGAACATGACTTTGTAGCAGATTCCCAAGCCATCAATGCACGCTTTCCACAAACGCTCATCCCTTACGACCAGGCAATTTCAACCAGTATTGATGGCGAAGGCACGTTTGTCAGGAGCAATGTGTGGGGATACGATCCTGCAGCGCTTACCCGCTGGCAGGCAGGGTATGGCTACTACCCCAAAAAAGCTGGTGCCAGTTATTTTACCGATAAATCGACCCAGCAACTCTGGAACATCGCCAAGACCATTGGCAGCCCTGAGCAAGGTTACTTTTTTGCCAATGCACTATGGCGAACAAGGGAGTGGTTAGATATCTTCTTTGGGGGTGGAAAGCCGGTAAGGCGAGTGCCCCAGGGGCCGGAGCTGAAAGTTGGTGACCGTATTGATTCCTGGAAAGTTATACGGTGCGAATCTCCCGGTTTTCTATCTTTGCTATTTGGAATGAAAGGGCCTGGGCTGGGTCGACTGGAAGTTACCATCACCGACCATGGTGACCAACGGGAGTTGAATGTGACCGCATGGTGGCATCCACAGGGCTTTCTTGGCCTGCTCTACTGGTTTGCAATGATGCCCGCTCACCTGTTTATTTTTAGGGGCATGGTGCGGGCGATCTGCAAAAAAGCCTGAGCTAACGATCAGGCTTTAAAAGACAGTGGAATTTCTGCCAGTTGAGTCCCTTTATTCATCGGGTAGATCAAATATTCACCGTGGTATTTTACTTTAGACTTATAGTCTGTGCGTTTGTGAAGCATAAAACCAGCTTCATACGCCTTAGTAATGAACTCCGCGTGATTTCCTCGTACAAACCAACTCATCGGTTTCACCAGATTCTCGCCATCGAAGCAGTCATCACACTGATTCGCGCACAGGGCAAACGAGTTATGGCCATCGGTAAAGAATTGTACCTTGCTGCCATCCGTTAGTACTTCTGATGTGCAGACACCCCAACCGGCCTGTTCCACATCCTCGATGAACTGCTCGATCTTTGCGTCTGTCAGTGGCTGGATATCCCCGCCAAAAAACTCGTGATAGAAAGCAGAAATGCGTTTAAAAGCAGGCTCAAGCATAGAGTCATTACCCTTTGAACGTCCCGCTTTTTGCCACTGAACCAGATTCGCACTGGTCTCTTTACCAAAACGTTGAGTTTTGATCGCTTTGGTCACCCATCTCACCAAAAAATGGTTATTGGTAACCGGAGAGTTGATTAACTTACCAGAGGCGTGTTCACTTGCTAACTCTTCAAGAGCACTGTTTACCACATTCTGGATCTCTGAATAATAGTCAGACATTACGCTTTCTTTCCAAACGTCCAATACAAGGCGGCGGATAATACCGAACAAATAGCCATTAATGCAATCATTGGCCATACCGAATCACCGGGCAAAGCAGCGACAATCGCGCCAATAACTGACCCGGTACCAAATCGTAACGTCCCTGCCAACGAAGAAGCCGTACCCGCCATCGTTGGATAGCCACTCAACAACAGGCCCATTGAATTACTACCAATGGTTGATAACGTACCGATAAACATCATCACAAATGGCACGACACCCCAGATACCAAGCTCGAACACACCGCTCATTAGCAGACCTATCCCGGCAATTAACTGCACAGTCAAACCAAACCTCAGCATACCGTGCAGACCCACTTTCTTGACCAGGCGACCATTAATACTGGTCATAATAATCATGGTCACAATGTTGAGGCCGAACAAATAACCAAATTGGTCAGGTGTCACGCCATAAATATCAATATAGACAAAAGAGCCAGCGGTTAAAAAGGCGAACATGCCTGCAAACGAAAACGCGCCAGAAAACATCAGTCCCATCGCGACCGGGTTTTGACACAAACGAAGGTAATTTCTGATCGTAGTACGAAACCTCAGCGGCTGTCGATTCTCCGGCGCAAGGGTTTCTGGTATCTTCCACACTACCGCTGCAATCACCACACAAGAAAAGGCCGTGAGTACCCAGAATATAGAACGCCACCCAAACCAAACCGCTAAGTGACCGCCGATCATAGGAGCGACTAAAGGTGCCAGAGTCACAACCAGTGTGACGAAAGACATAGTACGGGCAAAGTCTTCCTTGTCGAACATATCGCGCACCACAGCCTGAATAATGACTGCGGCAGCAGCACCGGCAAACCCTTGTGCCGTGCGAATAGCAGTGAGCGACTCAATACTAGAAGTGGTCGCGCAAACCGCCGATGCGACTCCGAAGAAAAAGACACCAAAAAGCAAAATGGGTCTGCGACCAAAGCTATCAGCAAGCGGGCCATGCAAAAGTTGGCCTATCGCAAAACCGGCGGTATACACCGTCAATGTGATTTGTACAGCTCCGGCAGTCACCCCAAGATCTTGCGCGATAGTCGGCATCGCTGGCAAATACATGTCGATAGCCAGAGGCGTCAATGCACCAATCGCTCCGAGAACCAGGAAAAGGGCTAATCCTAGTTGAGGTAAGTCGGGCTGCGATGAGGATTTAGAACTCATATCGCTCCTAACGAAACGTTATTTGCCTTGCACTCCCTGGCAACAAATAACCAATCTTGACTCAATGATTCCTATTGAGTGATGTGAGATAACACAGCGATAGCTTTACTATCTGAGGTATGCCGCGATGAAAGAAAGAAGCCCTTGAACAGAGGCGAACAGCTCATCGCGGATGTCATAGTTACTGAATCTAACTCGTTATTAGTATTACTTTTTCCAGACAGAGTCAATTTCTTCCTGAGTAAGATATCGATACTCCCCCGGTTCCAGATCTTCATCCAGAATGATGTCTCCGACGCTTTCTCTGTGCAGAGCCTCGACTTTGTTGCCTAAAGCCGCGAACATCCTTTTTACTTGATGGTACTTACCTTCATGAATAGTAAGCAGGACTTCATGGTCATCGACCACTTCTAACTGTGCCGGTAATGTCGGTGCTTTTTCGTTGCGAAGATCAATGCCCTCTTCAAACGCTTGCTGATACGTCGCCTGAACCGGGTCGGCCAACCAAACACGGTAGGTCTTGGCACACTTGTGTTTTGGTGAAGTAATTCTGTGCGACCACTGACCGTCATCCGTAATAAGAACCAAGCCCGTTGTATCTACATCCAGACGACCCGCAAAGTGCAGGTTTTCCATTTTCACTTCATCTAACAACATAAATGCAGTGTGATTGAAACCATCTTCGTGAGAACACACAAAACCATCAGGTTTGAATAACATGATATAGCGGGGGCCTTGCATACGGACTTCCCGGTCCTGCCATTCAACAAGGTTGTCTTCGTTAACTTTAACCGCCCCACTCTTTTGAATCACACCATCGACTGTGACGTCACCTGATTTAATGATCTTTGTTGCTTCTTTACGTGTTGCGCCTAACGCGTCACACAAAAACTTATCTAAACGCATGAATACCTCGTTTTCATTTCGTGGGGTATTATAGAGAGGTTTTTCAAAATGTAGAGTAAAACTGAGCCGTATGTACACGCTTCGCCCTTATCAGGCCGACTCCGTTAAAGCCGTTGTCCACTATTTTCGTAAAAATGCCACTCCCGCCGTCATTGTTTTGCCAACCGGGGCAGGTAAAAGCCTGGTCATCGCGGAACTTGCCCGCTTGGCACGCGGGCGTGTACTGGTACTTGCCCACGTCAAAGAACTGGTGGAACAGAATCACGCCAAATACGAGGGATATGGTCTCAAAGGCTCTATTTTCTCAGCGGGTCTCGGCAGAAAGGAGACATCGGAGCAAGTGGTATTTGCCTCTGTTCAATCTGTGGTTCGAAATCTGGACGCGTTCGCGAATCAGTTTTCATTGCTGGTCATTGACGAATGCCACCGTGTTCCTGAAAACAAAAGTTCCAGTTACCAGAAGGTGATCAGCCACCTGTGTGATATTAATCCCGGCATCAAAATACTGGGACTCACCGCAACACCCTATCGACTCGGTGTCGGCTGGATATATCAGTACCATACAAAAGGACTGGTGCGCAGCGATGAAGCGCGTTTTTTTAAAGACTGTATCTTCGAATTGCCCATTCAGTATCTGCTTGATGAAGGGTTCTTAACCCCAGCCAAACTGATTGATGCGCCCGTTCTCAGTTATGACTTCTCTCAACTTAAGCCCACGAGTATGGGCAAGTACAAGGAGTCGGAGATGGATTTGGTCATTGAACAGTCTAAACGAGCCACACCGCAGATCGTAAAGCAGATCATTCGTTACAGTCAGGACAAACAAGGTGTGATGATCTTCGCTGCCACGGTTCGCCATGCTCAGGAGATACTGTCGCTGCTGCCTGACCATTCCAGTCAAATCGTGATCGGCGATACACCAACGCCCGAACGTGACGACATCATTCAGCGCTTCAAACAAAGGGAAATCAAATTCTTAGTTAACGTCTCAGTACTCACTACCGGCTTTGACGCCCCACATGTTGATCTCATCGCCATCCTGCGCCCGACGGAATCGGTCAGCTTGTATCAGCAAATCGTTGGTCGTGGTTTACGCCTTTCAGAAGGAAAGAGTGAATGCCTGGTTCTGGATTACGCAGGTAACACCTACGATCTTTATCAGCCTGAGGTGGGTAATCCAAAGCCCGACTCAGACTCAGAACTCATCACCATCCCCTGCCCCGCATGTGGTTTCAATAATGATTTCTGGGGCAAACTGGATGCCAACGGCTTTCTTATTGAACACTTTGGACGCAAATGTCAGGGCTACTTCACAGACGAAGACACTGGCGAGCGTGAACACTGCGACTATCGCTTTCGCGCTAAATACTGTTCGGAGTGCGGGGCAGACAACGATATCGCAGCACGCATCTGCCACGAGTGTGATGCTACTCTGGTTGACCCGGACAAGAAACTGAAAGAGGCGCTTAATCTAAAAGATGCACTCGTGTTTGAATGTAAGGATATGACGCTGTTGGTTCACAAAGATGACAAAGGCAAAAGCAGCCTTCGGGTCAACTATATAGGTGAGAATGATGCTCAGGTCAGTGAGTTCTGGTCGCTGACCACCAAAAAACAAAAAGAGACGTTTCTGGCTAAGTTTGTCCGACCTCATTTAGCCGACAAGCACCACGAATTTGAGGCAACATCGCCAACAAAAGTGGTGAATAATCAACACCGTTTCCGACTGCCCGCCTTTGTCATCGCCAGAAAAAGCGGTCGATTCTGGAAAATGCGCGATAAAGTGTTTGACGATGAGCTGAACTGATCATTGTTCAGCTTTCATTCATATTCATAACTGTATATTTTAGTCATGTTGATAATTCCGGGTTTGAGCCATGCTTACTGAAATCAAAAAGACCATCGCCGTCGTATCCTTGTCGACATTATTAGCAGTGCCGCTAACAGCCCGCGCAGATTTCTTCTCAGAATCGCCAAACGGGCATGAGCTCGTACAGGATGTCCCTGCAGAAGGGACCAGAGTCGAGTTTGACGAAGATCAGGATGAAGTCTACGAAGCTGTACAAAAAGGGCTGATTAAACCATTTTCAGAGCTGTTTGCCACCGTTGAGCGAGACCTCAATGGCCGGGTTATCAAGGTTGAGCTGGAAGAAGACGATGACGAATGGATCTACGAACTTAAACTGCTTCATGAACAAGACGTTATCAAAGTGGAATATAACGCGACTACGCTGGAGATGATGGAAATCAAAGGCCATAATCTTCAAAAAGTCATAAGAAAATAGAGAACAATAATGAAAATTCTTGTCGTGGAAGATGACCCTAGACTGGGTGAACAAATTTCAGCCACTCTTGAACATGCTGGATGGGTGCCGGAGCTGGCTCAGGATGGCATTGATGCGCTTTACCGAGCGACCTCTGAAGAATGGGACGCAATTGTACTCGATTTGGGGTTGCCCAAAATTGATGGCCTGACTGTACTCAATGGCATCCGAGACGAAAATATTAACACACCGGTGATCATCCTGAGTGCACGTGACACGTTAAGCCAACGAGTTGAAGGACTTAACGCTGGTGCTGATGACTATCTCACCAAACCGTTCGAGATGATTGAGCTTATTGCCCGAATCCGCGCCCAACTGCGCCGTGCTTCAGGTAACGCCTCTCCGTTAATGCAAGTGGGCGATCTTAGCCTGGATACCCGTACCTCAAAAGTGATGTGGCAAGGTAATGCTGTGAGTTTAACCGCGTTAGAGTACAAGGTCGTAGCGTACTTTATGCACAATGCCGACAAAGTCATCTCCCGAACAGAGTTGGTTGAACATATTTACAAACAGGATTTCGACAGAGACTCTAATACTATCGAAGTGTTTATTGGCCGAATCCGCAAGAAAATCGCACCGCAGATCATAAAAACGGTTCGCGGCTTGGGATACCAATTGAATGCCTGAACTTGACTCTAAGCGGCTAAAAAAAGACTTAAAACGTGTCAGCTTAAAAACCCGTTTGCTGCTTGCTGCAACCTTATGGTTGTCGGCCATGATGATTGCTGCCGGGATATCAATTCCGGGTCTCGTTCGCGATTACCTCACCCAGGATCTCGAGGCACAACTTGGGTTGGCGATGGATGAGATCGCCGCCAACCTTGAAGTCGACAAACAAGGCGGACTGGTTTTAGAAACGCGCCTGTCGGATCCTCGATTTAACCAACCATACAGTGGACTTTACTGGAGTATTGAGACCGGCTCTCAGAAACTTCGCTCGCGCTCATTGTGGGATCGTGCCATCAGCAGCGAAGAGAAGAAACATCATACTGACTACTTTGGTGCCAATAACGAGCGCTTGATCACCATTAAACGAACAGTATTTCTCCCCGACGTTAGTGACGGCGTAACAATAATCATCGGCCAGGACGAAGATCGTATCGATGAAACTCTGGATTCTTTGACCGGTCAACTGTGGGTTATCCTCGGGATCATGTCTCTCGGTATCCTGTCGTTAATTGTCGCTCAGGTCAGTTGGTCACTCAGACCCCTTGGAAAAATGCAACGCGAGCTCAAGCAACTGAAAACCGGCGAGCAACACACACTGGACGACCATTATCCAAAAGAGATTGAACCTCTGGTTGACGATCTCAACGCCCTGCTGTTTCATTATCAGGAACTGTTGTCCAGAGCACGCAACCACGCAGGCAACTTGTCACATGCTCTTAAAACGCCGTTATCAGTACTAAAAAACGAACTGGAACAGCTCTCAGAGCAAGACCGTAATCGCCTGAAGCCGGCAATTGCCCAGATACAAGCTCACATCGACTACCACCTGGGGCGTACCCGCATGGCCGGAGCCATGAATATTCTGTCTGTCAAATCGTCACCCAGCGAAAGGGTGGATGCGATTTCTCTGGCTTTTGACAAAGTCTATGCCGATCGCGGTATCGCTCTGGTGAGTGAGCTCGATACTGACCTCATCGTTGCGGTTGAAAAAGCGGACCTGGACGAAATGCTCGGTAATTTGCTGGAGAATGCCTACAAGTGGGGACACAGCTTCATCAGGGTCTACTCTGAGACCGATGACAGCCAGCAGGTCAACATCGTCATTGAAGATGACGGGCCAGGTATCCCATTAGAGAAATGCCAAGACGTTGTTAAGCGAGGTGTTCGTCTCGATGAAACAACACCGGGAACCGGATTAGGCTTAAACATTGTTAGTGAAATGGCGCACAGTTATCGAGGAGAACTACTTCTCGAACAGAGTAAACTGGGTGGTTTGCGAGCAGTTCTTACGCTACTGCGAGCAAAGGACCAAAAATTATAGAGTTATGGGTGATTTGCTATTGCTCATCACAGGTTTGAATGTTAGTATCCGCGCTCGTTTTGAGAGTATCTCTTCGATAACTCGAAACGGCTATAGTTTTGACTAGGTCGCTACGTCAAAACGTTAATGTTAATTTTACTATTTGAGAGTAAATACTATGAAATTCGAAGCAGTAGTACGTACTGAACTAGGTAAGGGTGCGAGCCGCCGCCTACGTCACGCTGGTCAATTCCCAGCAATCGTTTACGGTGGTGAAGCAGCACCTGTTTCTATCGCTCTAAACCACGACAACTTGATCAACCAAATGGACAAGCCAGAATTCTACGAAGGCATCACTCTAGTGATCGACGGCGCAGAAGTTAAGGTTAAGCCACAAGACGTTCAACGTCACGCGTTCAAGCCAAAAGTTGAGCACATGGACTTCATCCGCATCTAATTCCCTACCAAGGAATTAATCGGATTTAATCCAAACCTTTTGCATAAAAAAAGATTCTCGGTCTTACCAACCAAGAAACTTAAAAAATTCGAAACCCCGATGCTACCAACATCGGGGTTTCACCGTTTTTGAGCCCTCAAAAACGCGCTCAATTCTCTTCAACTTACTGAAACTTAACCTCTTCACGAACGACTTCATTAATCACAAACGTTCCGTGTGGATTGAAAGTTGGCGAATGGTGGGATTATACCGTCGTTTCTCTCAGCAATGTCTTAGTCCTGTTTTCACTACCACTCTAACCACTACTCCATTTCCCCTACTTTCTTCTTACTCTAAGTACATAGACACAACCCCCTCCCAAAAGACGTTTATGAAATTCCTAACACTCTTTTTATCGGTGTTATACTTCAAACAAAACCGATAACTTGAGAGGCTCTGAAAATAGATAAGAAGCTAATTACAGAACAAGTGCCTCTCGAAGGATTAGATGCTCATACTAGTCATGCTGATGAATAGTTAGAGCTAGAGGGTGACCTGGGGCTACAATTTCTTATCTATACAATAGCGCACATAATTTGCATTTGAGTGGTGTTGATGAACTATAGATACGACATAAATGGATTAAGAGCAATTGCGGTGATCGCTGTGGCTCTTTTCCATTTTAATCCTGCTTGGGTGCCCGGTGGTTTTGCTGGCGTAGATGTGTTTTTTGTTATCTCTGGGTTCCTGATGACAAGCATCATCTTCAGAGGTCTGGAAAACAATGATTTTAACTTGTTTAAATTTTATGTTGCCCGAGCCAACCGAATAATTCCAGCCCTTGCTGTCTTATGCTTGGTACTTCTGGTCTTAGGGTGGTTTTATCTCCCGCCATTAGACTACAAAGCTCTAGGTAGACACGTTGCTAGTAGTATGGTCTTCCTTTCTAATGTGATCTATTGGAAAGAAGCCGGTTACTTTGATGCGGCATCACATGAAAAATGGCTCTTACATACGTGGTCTCTATCTGTTGAGTGGCAGTTCTATATCATTTATCCGATTGTGCTTGTTGTATTAAAGCGATTTTTATCTTTTAAGAATCTAAAGCGATTGATAGTGATAGGAACAGTTCTCGGGTTTGTTTGTAGTGTAGTGGCAACCATTAAATGGCCAAACCCTGCCTACTATCTTCTACCAACAAGAGCTTGGGAAATGATGATGGGAGGCATCGCTTTTGTTTATCCTTGGAGCATGTCTGAAAGTAAAAAGAAACTTACAGAGCTTATAGGATTAACTCTAATTCTAGCTTCATATGCTTTTGTTTCTCGCGATGTAGCGTGGCCAGGTCATTTTGCTTTTCTACCTGTTCTTGGCACTTACCTAGTGATTGTTGCTAACCAGCAATCTAGCTTCATTACTAACAATGTTATTTTGCAATATTTAGGCAGGTGGTCATATTCTATCTACTTATGGCATTGGCCAGTTGTTGTTTTTGGCTATTATATTAACCCTCAAGGTTGGGTTTTATATGGATTGCTATTATCCACATTGCTAGGTTTTACTAGTTTCATAGTTGTTGAAAGTTTTAGTTTTAAATATTTTCCTAATTGGCTGGGGATGTTTAAGATTAAAAATTCATTCATGTGTTTACTGATTGCTTTAGCTGGACTTAAAGCAACAAATGGGGAGAATGCTTGGCTAGATAGACAAGACCAAATAACAAAGACGACATATAGTATATTGACAGATTCAGACCCCAAATTCGGTTCCTGGGGGGCTGATGTTGATGGCAATCAAGATTTTTCACTTTGTAGATTTAACGTGAGTTTTATTACAAAAGAGGTAGAGTCAAGACTAAATAATTGTCATCAAAGATTTGGTGATGGAGTGCTAATTTTAGGTGATAGTCATGCAAAAGACCTTTTTGGAATGGTAGCATCCAGATTTGATCATGAATTTTTAGTTGGAGTTACAAGCACCCATGGTTGCAGACCTCACACACCTAAAGATATATGTCCTTACGATGGCGTTGTTGATTTTGTATCTAAGGCTAATGTTTTTAATCACATAATTTATGAACAGGCTGGTTTTTATTTAATGCTAGATGGCGATAAAAAGGGGCATCGAACGATGTTGAGTAAATTCCCTTTAAACGGTGAGATTGTTGGAATAAGTTTGGATGTAGATCATATAAATGGTGTTATCAGCTTTTTATATGAACTGTCTGCATTTACAGATGTAACTTGGTTTGGCAGTAGATTAGAACCTCATATAAGCGACAATATTATTCTACAGAACAAGTGCGATTATCCATACTCCTTCAGACTTGGTCTGCAGGATTTATTCAACAGACTAGATGGATATATAGAGAACAAGGTTAGTAATACTGACATAAGGTTTTTGTCCCAGAATAGAATGTTAAACTATGATTTTCCCAGTGACTTTATGAACTGTGAAAATACACTCTGGGATGATGGTGACCATTTATCGGCCTATGGTGAAGAAATTCTAGGCAAAAGGTTGCCTGATGATTTTCTCATTTTTAACTGAGCATAAATCTCGTTATAAGCATTTAAACACTAAGCAATCAAGGGGCTGAAGCATCAGCCTATTTTCGTTGGGATAAGCATATAAAAGTATTTTCGCCTCCAAACTTAATGACCTCTCCTATTTATTTCATCTTCCCCCTTCATTAAGGGCATAAAAACCAGGCGTATTTGCATTACATAGTGACGACTCCGTTTGTAGTGGCCACTCACGTTTTATCTATAAATAATGAAAGGTAAAGCCTAGTTACCTAGCTAACTAGGTTTTTTAATGAGCACCACATTATCAAGCTCTCTCTATCAAATTCATCATTTACATTTTAATATGAATTCTTTCGCATAAACGCATGTTCATAACTCATACCATTTTAATCCCTCCCTACTCCCAGATAGTATGCAACCGCATTTATACATTAAGTAAAGGATAAAATAGTGGGGTTGATCGTTGGGTACGGACTTGCTTTGGCTTACCAAAGTACACAGTATGCGCTATGGCTTGTGCTAATAGCTTGGTGCACCCTGATGATGGTGAACAGCCGTTGTACCTCTCTATTTGGGCGTCTTACCCTGTGGTTTTGCGCGGGAGTTGGTTTTTACGCCACCTCCTTATGGTGGGTAGTTACTAGTTTGGGACGCGAAAAGTACGACCAATACTCAACAACCATAAGAAGTCATAGTTTTGGTGCAACGGAGCCAAGGCATCTACTTTGGCTCTATTTCAAGGAAATGAAACAATATGAAAAACATAATTGTTCTAACAATAAGTACATTAGTCTTGATAGGCTGTGGTGGTGGGGATAATGGCGGCAGTACATCGCCAACACAGCCTAATAATACTAGCGGTCAATATTCAATAGATGAGTTGGATATTGAATTTTCAATCACCAACACGTCATCTCGCGATACGGAAGTCATAGCCTATGCACGAGTGCAAGAGTCTCCTTATCCTATTGAGCTAGACGAAACTGACAAGTTATCTATTGTAGTGGATGGCTTGAGGTATCAGTTAGAGCCCGATTATTTCGAAGAAGGCACACTTAGGAGTTACTCCGTTAACATTCCATTGAATGGCAATGAATATATTGTTGAATGGCATCGAAATCAGGAATTGGTTTCAAGCCTAACAACGACAGAATTGTCTCTACCCTTCGAATTAACTCAGTCTTTTGATGGTGATTTAATTGATTTATCGTGGTCACCACAGCCTTATCACTCTTATTATCACGGTATTGAGTTTTTGGAATGTGAAAACTCATCGTTGCGCTCTACTATTGGGGGCTTTGTCCCAGACCTTTCAAAAGATGAACAATATATTACAACGGGACATTACCAAACAAGTTTAAGTGGTCAATGGAATGAGTCGTTAAGTAGCTTGATGAGCGACTACGACACGTGCAAGGTTGAAATTGTTATTGCTAGTAATTCAGATACCGCACCTTTTCAAACTAATATGTTTATGTCACTCCGTTTAGTGACAGAAAGAACCGCGATTATAGATCTGTGGTAGGTGCTGAGCACGTTACTATCCGGCCCTACTCATTGAGGCAGACAAAAAAGCCGCACAACAATGTGCGGCTTTCCATTCCCCTCAGAATTACTTGCACATACACATCAGAATACAGAAGCTTATTGCTTTCTTTTATTTATTCTGGATGCCTGTGCCCTGCTCGCTCTAAACGGCGAAGCAAAACCCTAGCGTATAATCATCGCCATTCTTGGCGGTAAATTCTTTATCTTCATTGGTTGCAGTCGGATGACACTTTTTGTCTCCCTTGAGCAAGCTTACCCAATGACGAAGTCCGGTTGTTTGCTGCCCTTCGCCCTGACCAAATATGGTACATGTCTCAAGTTGGATATCGGCGATGTCCACCAATTCAAGGTAACCCGTTCCTTTACGTCGACCCATCGTCACCTCTAAATGTGTACCACTTTCGTCACGGAACAAAATCGAGTCCGGTGCACACTTATCTCCGGTATAAGCGATAAATTGTTTAGCATGACGAAGACCACTATGTTGGCCATTCTTAAAGTAAGCCTGAACATGTCGGTAGTCAATTTCATAGCTCACCACGTCTTCATGAGAACCATTCTCTAGCGGGAACAACGTATCGAGCAGTTGCTTGGCCATTTTTTGTTTTTGCGTCAGCTCATCGGCGTTGACCATTTCTACGGCAAACACGGCTTCTGCGATAAAATTTTGTGGGTGGTGTTGTTCAGTTCTATCGAATGTCTGCATGTTCATAGTCTATTCCTTCAGAGGTCATTGATAACAGCTACAGCAAATCCCCTAAACGTTCTTGCTGGTTCGTCTTCGCGATTGCTTGATATGTAGAATAGCGCCTTTTTCACAACAATTTCACAACGAAATTTTCACACTGTGAATTTTACAAAACTGTTCTGTGTAAAAAATCTCACAAAACCTTATTCAGCCAATATTAAGCCCTTTAAATCAGTACGTTAGCAAGAGCCCTTGATTGCAAAAAACAAAACCCGCTCTCGGCGGGTTGTGTAAAATTGCACTTCGGTTAGTCCAATTTATAAGCCTCTTTGCCATTCCTGTCGCAATGGGATCCTGTCTGGATGATGGATAGCAAGCTCAATTTTCTGAAGTAATTTTGGCTTATCTCGCCCCAATACGCCCTTCAAAACCAGATAGTTCGATGCATGGTCTGAGCGAAATATGGTTTTCTCCAGTTCCAGATGCTCTATCAACAGTTTAATTTCTTCAAACAGTTCCAATTGTGTCAACGGGCGAAACGTACCATTAAAACCTGCCGCTACACGCTCTTCTCCAAACGGAAAGGAGACCACCAGCGTAGACAGATAATCAGGCTGAGCAGCATTCATTAGTTTCGCCGAGTTCAAAGCATGCTGCTTACTGTAATTTGGACCTCCTAGCCCGTTAAGTATCATTACCGAGCTCTTCATCCCTGCCGCTTTGATCTTGTTAAGCGCAGCAAGAGACGAATTAAACGTTTCTCCTTTGTCTACTTTTGCCAATACGTCATCGTCACCACTTTCACATCCCACATACATCAGACTAAGGCCAAGCTCTCGAAGTAGCGTCAGTTGTTCGGTCGTTTTGTTGGTTAGGTTGCGCGGCAGGCAGTAGCTTGAAATACGCTGGACCTGAGGGAAGTATTGGTTAATCAGTTCGCAGATCGCCTGAAGGCGGTGAAACGGTAATGTCATCGCATCACCATCGGCCAGAAACACCCGGTGAACCGGTGCTCCGGATTCGGCCACAATGCGCAACTCTTGCTCAATCTCGTCAATTTTCTTGGGACGGAATTTTTTCTGTGGCTGCGTATACATATCGCAGAATGTGCATCGATTGTGGCTGCAACCATTGGTTACCTGCAGGATCAGCGATTTCCACTCGGAAGGAGGACGAAAGACGGGGGCGATATAGTTGAGCATTGTGGTGATCTTCTAATTATTCACTTTAATAGCATCGTATAGCACTTTCTATTTTCGGAAAACACTGCCTCACTGTGATTACTCCTTTTCAATCCACGCGCCTGAGGGAGGCGCGACCACTGATCGCATTATGGAGATATGGCGAATTCGTGTTTCAATCCACGCGCCTGCGGGAGGCGCGACCTAATGGCTATGACTCGCTAACTGGCGAAACCTGGTTTCAATCCACGCGCCTGCGGGAGGCGCGACGCCGAC
>NZ_FNVG01000027.1 GCF_900107935.1 Vibrio hangzhouensis
GTCGGTGAATAGCGCAGCTTGGTAGCGCATCTGGTTTGGGACCAGAGGGTCGGGGGTTCGAATCCCTCTTCACCGACCACCATTCAAGGCCTTGTCGAAAGACAAGGCCTTTTTCGTATATGGTTTTATAGGTTTTAGGGAAAGCCCATGCTAGTCGGGGGCTGGGTGGCCAGTCCCATGGAAGCCCAGTCCTCGAGTGTCGAACCAATCGAATCCCTTTTCACCGACCACTATTTAAAGCCTCGTCGAAAGTCGGGGCTTTTTTCGTATGTGTATTAAAAAGGTTTGAGGAAACCGCATTCGGGTCGGTGGCCTGTCTCTTGGAAGCCCAATCACCATGTTTACTCCTATCGAGACCCTGTTCATTGATTAGTATGAATCGGTCATCTTGAACGATTATTTTATGTGTCTTGGGGAGAGAGGTAGCTTTAACTCGGTGTTTGTGTCGGAGGGTAAGTGCTTGGATCTGCTGGCAGAAAGGAACAAGTTGCATCCCTGCAAACTTGGTTGGGGTTGAAGGTTAGAATCGGTAGTTGAGGCCTAGGTTAATAGATTGAGCATCAAACTGCTTGTGGTTAGACAGTTTCATCAGCTCAACGTTAGCACCCAGTGAATCGCTGAAATTGTACTGAGCTCCGACCCCATAAGAAAACGAGTTAATGGTTTTCTTATTGTCGTTACTGGCAAACCCGGCTTGCTTGAGGCGAATATTGTTCACACCGGCAAGACCATATAACTCAATGTTGTTCGTGACATTGAACTTTGCTTTACCGTAGAGTCCTGTTTGATGGTCGACAGCCAGGCTTTGACCTGATTTTTTTTGTACTTTGCCATTGTCTCGGCTATAGCGAAGTTCGGCTCCAAATATGGAGTTGAAGTCGTAACCGGCTTTTACTCCAAGAGAGCGAAAGTTACCTTTGATTTTCTGGTCTTTCTCCCCTTTTGTCGCAGTATCGCTATTGGAGGCGGACATTGCCCCAATGTACGAGCCGACATAAAACCCAGAGTCGTTGGACGCGAGTGCGGGCGCGGCTACGGCAGTGGCAAGCGCTAGGATAGTGGCTGTTTTCAAAGTTGCTTTTTTCATCGTTTCCTCACTAAAAATTGGCCAAAGGGCCTGGTCTTTGTTTCGAATCGCATAGTATTGGCTGTACCTGATTTAAAAAAATCAGACTCCGTTGGGGTTTATCTACACAGATATGTTTAACGTCGAATGTACTGGTGCAGGGTGTGATAAAGCGCTTCTCTGACGTCAATCATGGTGTGAGCGTCTTTGTAGCCAAGTCCAAATTTGCAGCGCTGAATCGCTTCTCTGTGATTGATGATCATGAGTTGGTTGTTACTGAGTTCATCCGCGACAGAGGCCTGATCGAGGCAGAGCCAGCCGACTCCATCCTTTGCCAGTTGAATAGCGGTGGTCAGGTTATTAACGGCCAGTGTGTCGAATTTAATGCTGCTCCATAGAGATTCACTTTGTTGTTGAGTGACGCTGATCGCCAGGTGCTGGCCGAGCTGTTCAGTGGTGACATCATCCACTAAGGCAATGGGGTGCTCGGGCGAGCAGACCGAGACAAACTGGCGCTGGCTGATATTGAGAAACTCCCATTGGCCTATCCCAGAGTGCGGGTAGTGACTGATAATAAAATCGTATTGGTCTGAGGCGATCAGATCGTCACAGGGCGCAAATTCAATCAACAGTTCGGTGGCGGGTTCAATTTCTCTTAGTTGTAGCACTAAGCGCGAAACCAGTTGAGGGTCAATGTAACTGGTGATCCCAAGACGTATTCGGGGGCAACCAGTGCCGTTAATCGTCTCGATTTGAGACGCCAGTTTTTCTGACAGGTTTATCATCGAAGTGGCTTTTTCAAGCAGCGCATGTCCTGGCTCAGTGAGAATGGGTTTATGGCCTGTTCGGTCAAACAGTTCTAACCCCCAGTCGAGTTCCAGGTTTGCAATCCACTGACTGACCTGAACGCGCCCTTTGTTCATCGCTTTGGCCGCTGCAGAAATGGAGCCTAACTCAGTGGTCAGGACAAAGGCTTTAATGGCGTGAATATTCATGATGACCTCTTTTCAAAAATTCATTAATAAGACGTTGAGTTCATGCCATCCGGGCACTGATTAAGTCGCCGTACTTTGCTCGTTCCCTGAAAAGTGGGGTTATGATAAATATCCCTGATAAACTAATATTCACTATAAATGGTTTAAAAAGGTTATCACTTGGCATCAATTGAACAGCTGGAAAGCTTTGTCGCTGTTGCACAGTCAGGATCTATCGTCGCGGCTGCAGAGCGGTTGGGGAAGACTCATGGCCCGGTCAGTCTGGCCATTCAAAGTCTGGAAGATCGATGGGGTGAGCTGTTTGTGACAGGTAATGGTAAACGGCAGTTATCAAAGAGAGGGCAAGCATTACTGCCTTGGGCTAAAGCTGTCGTTGGTGGTTATTATGAGTTAAAGAACTCTCTGGGCTCAGGTGTTATCACAGAAGTTGCCGTGGGCATTGACAGTCACCTCCCCAATACCTGGCTCGAAGAGATTATCGCCATTCTGTGGGACCTCGATATCCGCCTCAGTATCAACACCATGCCCAGTGACGAACTGATTTCGGCGTTCAATCAGCAGCGATTGGACTGGATCGTCACGCTGGCCGATCTCCCCTGGCCAGAAACCCGCCATTTTTTTGCAGTGGGTCAGGTTGAAAGCCAACTGTTCACCAGTCATGAACCTTCGTCAAAAGCGGCGGCTAATCAGGCATCCACTTTCGACACGGGTCAACTTATGACCCTGCCGCAATTGAGTCTTGCCCATCCCGGTCGCGATAACGCACCCATTTATAAGCGTTTCGATTTTCCATGCCCATGGCAAGTTCGTGTTTCCGACTATTCACAGGTCTCTGCCATTCTCAATGCCATCCCCAGTCATACGTCGGCCATTGCTGCCAATATCGTAGATTCTCCGACGATCACGACCCGTGGTGAACCACATCTGACAGCGACATGGGGCGTGCTGGTGTTCTGGAGTGAACATCTGTCTGGAACCTCTGTACTTGAAAGACTGGAACATTGGGCCATAGATAAATCCAGACAAGGGAGGAACAACCGTGACGCTTGATCAAATAATAACCTTTGTCGCCATTGCACACAGCGGCAGTATGCGTAAGGCGGCTCGGGCGTTAGGTAAGTCCCAGCCAGCGATCACCTCGGCTATCCACCGTTTGGAAGCCAGTTTGGGCGCTGATGTGTTTATTAAAGGAACCCGGCCAGTCAGACTGAGCGAATTTGGGCAGCGGTTTTATCGACAGGCAACAGAACTGGAGAATTTGCTCCATCTCACAGAGACATTTTCGCAGTGTCAGACGGCTGAAACCTTACGGGTTTGTTTCGAGCAAGGAGTGTCTGAACAGGAGATCAGTGCGCTATCTATGTTGTTGTTGCGAGAGTGCCCTCTACGCAGCCTGGATTTGTTTTCAGCAGAGAATAACGAAATTCAGCGCCTTTTGGTCAAACAAGAGATCGATATGGCCATCACTCTTCCGTTTCAACATCTTGCTCCACACCTTCATTCTGAGTCGGTTGGCCAGCGCGAGTTTATTGAAGTGTGTTCCCCAATAACTCAGGGTCAAGCCCACAGAGAGATGTTCGTTCATGGACCAAAAGGACAGCCGCTGTGGCATTTCGCTGAGGAGATACCGACCAATGCCCTTTCTTTCAACCAGCCTGCTCAGATGCTGCGGGCAATACTGACGTTTCACGGTAAGGGTTGGTTGCCCAAGGCGCAGGTTGCAAGTGCGATTGATGCCTGTCAGCTCGTCACAACGGGGCGCGGGAGTGTCAGCATGGAGTACCGCCTTATCTGGCACCACACTCTGCAACGTGAACGACGCTTACTCACAAAGCTGGCTCAGCTGAGCCGCTCTTTTCAGCTGTAACTTAGCTCGCTGTGTCAGCAATGTTATGCAGAGTCCGTGTTGGTTTCTGAAGTCCTTTCCTTCAGCCTGATGGTTTTGTAAAACAAGAGCGGACCGATGTTCAACGGTATTTACCGAATGTGGGTAATGGGGGCTTTGATAGCGCCTTTTGGCTGTCAGGCCCACTACGTGGCAGAGCTTACGATTCACGTTAACCAAAAGTATCAAGGTAATCTGGTTATGGGCTTACAAGAGCACCGGCTCCTCAAACAAGTCGGTGACACGGAACTATGGCTTATCAGTGATTCTTCTGTACAAGATAACGTCGCGACCTTGCGCTATACCTTTATGGAGCGACAGATCAGCTTGCCTGAGAACCACAACCAGCTGACCCTACCTAGCCTGACAACCCCTATCAATGAATTTGCCAGCGTCTCGCTAAATCATGATGTGTTTTATCGAGCGAGAGTTACGACCACTGATTTGCCCTCTGAGAGCGAATGATAGTTACGACATACACTGACTTTTTGGAACCGGCAGGTGGCGATATCCTGAGTGGGTTCATTAGAGAAGGGAGTCTCTATTTTTCCACAAAGTAGAGAGGCAATATGTCGATAGCGAAACAGTTCAACCGCGTGTTTATGCCAGCAATTACCAAAGAAAGCTACGGAGAATTCAACCTGTATGGGAAGTTGCGGGAAGTGATTCTTGGCAGCAGTCAGAATATGCGTTTACCGCAGCTCTCTGAAGATATTAGAGCGACGTATCACAGTGTGATGCAACACGAGTTATTTGACATGTGTGATAAGGCCGGCGGGCAGTTACTGTCGGAAAGTTACCCTGAGTTTCTGGCTGGATTGCAAAAAGAAACACAGGCGCTGGCCAAGGCTTATGAGCAATTTGGTGTCAAGGTCCATTTCGCACGCGAAATGTCAGAGTCTGAGATCTTAGCCTGTCAACCGACGGCAGATTTTACACAAGTATTTGCGGCAGAGCCGCTGTGGGTCGTAGGTCGAAATGTGTTGGAAAATGTCTGGGCCAGTGACGTTGCCTGGGCCAGTATTGAGCCAGTGCGAGAGCGACACCAGCCGTTTATCGATGATGACCACAACATATTGCATTACACAGCACCTCGTCCGACAACGCAAAGAGACTATATCTATGAAGGTGGCGACGTACTGAATCTTGGTGATGGGCGTGTGCTGGTGGCAACAGGGCCATCTTCCACTAATCAGAGAGGGGCACAGTGGGTGAAACGCATGCTAGAACATGATGGTTATCAGGTCACCATCCTAGAACTGCCTGAGGTGGGGATCCACCATCTGTTTGCGGTCATGTGCGTAGCTGGACCCAAACTGGTTATTGCCTATGAAGATGCGTTTCCAGCAGGGCTCCCTGAGTGTATGAGTGATTTCGATGTCATTTGGGCTAATCGTGCTGAGACACGGGCAACCGGTCCCTGTGCTGTCATGCTGGACCATCAACATATTCTGATGCCGGAGTCGACACCGCGACTTAACCAGTTGCTGGCAGAGAAAGGCGTGACGCCTGTGACAGTACCTTTTGAGTATCATGCCAAACTCAGCGGTGGTATACGCTGTAAAACTTCGGTGATTCGTCGAGAGATATGTTGATACGAAAATCATGCCCTCTTGCTGCTAAAGGGGCTGTCTGGAAACACGATATGAAGCGATGTATACAGACCATTTGGTCAACAGTAAGCCACAATTTGCGTTTTATCCTTGGAATTTCAGCGTTTGCAATGGCATTGATGAGTCCTCTTTTGATTCCGGTGATAACGACACTGGACATTTGTGGCAGTAAGAAAGCACTACTCAGTGGTGCGATGATATTTGGTGTGCCCGAGGTTGCGACGATTGCTGCGATATTCCTGCTGGGGCGGGAGCGGTTACAGCGGTTTAAAATCTGGTTGCTTGAAACCCTATTCAAACTGAAACCCAGTCGACGCTCTACAAGGCGACTTTACTATACCGGACTTGGCTTAATGATGTTGGTCGGACCGATAATGAATGTCATCTTGTTTTATCTGCCGGGTTACTTTCCTGAATGGATCGGTTACAGGCAGTGGCTGGGGATCAGCTGTGACGTCATCTTTGTGGTTGCTCTGTTCATTGCCGGCGAGCAGTTATGGGGAAAGATAGAGGCGATCTTTAGGTTTGATGAAGTGTCGCCCGTTCAAGGCTAAATATGAAGCAGAATCGAGGCTTGTGCTGGCGGTGTCAAAAGTGAAAAATCAGGGTGAATTGTCCAATATCCACCACCATGAATAACATTTCTACGATTCTCTTTGAGCAAGAAATGGAGAAAAACTCTGTATTTAATAATTAATGTAGAGTTTTCTCTAAAAAACCTGAAGACAAGATGTTGCAAACCGGGGTAGCGGAAAATTTGGTTCATTCAAGCATCAAAAGCATTATGGTCAGTAAATGTGATTAAGATCTAGACTTTAGTGCTGTTACCGGCATTATCACAAAATTTATGTTTCTATAGTGTTAAATTGATTGCAGCATAAATATTCGTGGTGAATTAGTCATAAATATTGCTAATAACGTGAACGGTAGCGTTTTGTCATCGTTATTGAGTGCGGTTTTTTCAGTAGATATCAACTTTTTCAATCATTGTTGCCACTACTATATGTAATTATCGTGCATATATATTTATTTATACTGCTTTAGATTTGCTCAATTTCGAATTTTTATCCTATTTTTGTTGCTTTTCTGTGAAAGATTTGCCAAATTGATGCCCTTATAAATAGTCAGCACAAAATGCTGATTAGGAACGGAATCAATTTTTCAGACAGGGGCAGAAAACTGCCAAAGCAGTAGAGGTCTGGTAATGTCACTATTAGAAGTTAAGAATCTTCGTATCGAATACCCATCACGCCATGGGGTACATGCCGCGGTTAAATCTTTGTCGTTCAATATTGAGCGCGGTGAAATAGTTGGTGTGGTCGGTGAATCCGGAGCTGGTAAGTCTACCGTCGGTAACGCGGTTATTGATTTGCTGTCTCCTCCTGGCGTCATCGCTAACGGTGAGGTTTTCCTCGATGGAGAAAAGGTGTCCGGCCTGTCTCCAGAAGCGATGCGCAAAGTTCGTGGCTCAAAAATCGGGTTTATTTTCCAAGACCCAATGACCTCTCTAAATCCATTGTTCACGGTTGAGCAGCAATTAAAAGAAACCATTCACGCCAATATGAAGGTGTCGGATGAAGAGGCGTATCAACGCGCTCTTAACCTGATGAACCAAGTGGGCATTCCACAACCTGAGAACCGCCTGAAGCAGTACCCGCACCAGTTCTCTGGGGGAATGCGTCAGCGTGTGGTCATTGCTATTGCACTGGCCGGTGAGCCTGATCTCATCATTGCCGATGAACCAACGACCGCTCTTGATGTGTCCATTCAGGACCAAATTCTGGGTTTGATCCGCGATTTGTGTATCAAGAATAATGTCGGTTGTATGTTGGTAACCCATGATATGGGTGTGGTGTCTAACGTGACAGACCGTGTCGCGGTTATGTACCGTGGTGATTTGGTTGAGTTTGGCCCAACCGCGAAAGTATTGGGTGAACCTGATCACTCGTATACTCGCAGCCTGATTTCGGCGGTTCCGCGTTCAGATATGAAGCTGGACCGTTTCCCTCTTGTGAGCTACATCGAAGAAGCTCATGAGATGGAACCGTTGGACGTGAAAAACCACTGGTTAGGTCAAAGTCAGGACCATCGTGCCTATACAGGTCCACTTCTTAATGTTGAGAACGTCAACCTGCGTTTTATTACTAAAGATTCGCTATTTGAAAGCCGACGCGAGTACGTGCAAGCGTCCAACAACGTAAGTTTTCAAGTACACGAAGGTGAGACCTTTGGTCTGGTGGGTGAGTCAGGCTCCGGTAAGTCGACGATTGCTCGGGTTATTGCTGGTCTGTACACGCCTAACTCAGGCAAGGTGACCTTTGAAGGTATCGACCTGACTTCTCTCAAATCGGAGAAAGAGCGTCGTCCAATGCGTCGTCAGATGCAGATGGTGTTCCAAAACCCATATACTTCAATGAACCCACGGATGAAGATTTACGACATCATCGCCGAGCCAATTCGTTTCCACAAATTGACTGCCAATGAGTCAGAAACCAAACAGATTGTTGAAGATCTGCTTGAGCACGTGGGTCTGGGCAAGATGGCGGGTGTGAAGTATCCGCATGAGTTCTCTGGTGGTCAGCGCCAGCGTATTTCTATCGCTCGTGCATTGGCAACGCGTCCACGTCTGCTGATTTGTGATGAGCCGACATCGGCACTGGATGTATCGGTTCAGGCACAAATTCTGAACCTGCTAAAAGACTTACAACAAGAACTGAACCTAACTATGCTGTTTATCAGTCACGATTTGCCGGTTATTCGTCAAATGTGTGACCGAGTGGGTGTGATGCAAATGGGAACACTTTTGGAAGTGGCTCCAACAGAACAACTGTTCACTGACCCACAGCATGAGTACAGCAAACAACTGATTTCCTTGATGCCTGAATTTACAGGGTTGAGAGAAGACGTAGTAAAAACGGCGTAAGCCAAACAATTCCCTATTGGGACTCGAAAACAGAAGCAAACACAACAACAAGGGATCCGGATCCCCGCATGAAGGAGTTATGCAAATGAGAACCATGAAAAGCAAATTAGCAGTGGCGCTAATGGCGGCAGGTCTGAGCTTCAATGCTTTGGCAGCAGATATCAAAGTTGGCTACGCAGCTGACCCAGTATCTCTTGACCCGCATGAGCAACTGTCTGGTGGCACACTGCAGATGTCACACATGGTATTTGACCCACTAGTTCGTTTCACTCAAGAAATGGACTTTGAGCCTCGCCTGGCAGAAAGCTGGGAGCGCGTAAACGACACGACAGTTCGTTTTAAACTGCGTGAAGGCGTTAAGTTCCACTCTGGTAACACGCTAACAGCGGACGACGTTGTATGGACATTTAAGCGTCTACAAAGCTCTCCTGACTTTAAAGCTATCTTCGACCCATATGAGAAGATCGTTAAAGTTGACGACAACACGTTTGATCTTGTTACAAAAGGCCCATACCCACTTGTACTGCAAACAGCCACGTATATCTTCCCAATGGACAGCAAGTTCTATTCTGGTAAGACATCAGATGGCAAAGATAAATCTGAGCTAGTGAAGCACGGTAACTCTTTTGCGTCTACCAACGTGTCGGGTACAGGTCCATTTATCGTGACGGCTCGTGAGCAAGGCGTTAAGGTTGATTTTGTGCGTTTCGCAGACTACTGGGACAAGGAGTCTAAAGGTAACGTTGACAAGCTGACACTAGTACCAATCAAAGAAGACGCGACCCGTGTAGCGGCACTTCTTTCTGGTGGTGTTGATATGATTCACCCGGTTGCTCCAAACGATCACAAGCGTGTATCAGAAGCAAAAGGTGTGGATCTGGTGACACTTCCAGGTACACGTATCATCACGTTCCAAATGAACCAAAACAGCAACGAAGCGCTGAAAGACGTTCGTGTTCGTCAGGCGATTGTTCACGCAATCAACAACGAAGGTATCGTTAAGAAGATCATGAAAGGCTTCGCAACGGCGGCAGGTCAGCAAAGCCCTGAAGGTTACGTTGGTCACAACGAAACACTAGTGCCACGCTACGATCTTAAGAAAGCGAAGGAGCTGATGAAAGAAGCGGGTTACGCTGACGGCTTCACGCTAACTATGATGGCGCCAAACAACCGTTATGTGAACGACGCGAAAGTAGCGCAGGCAGCGGCAGCGATGCTGTCTAAGATCGGCATCAAAGTTGATCTGAAGACAATGCCTAAAGCGCAATACTGGCCAGAGTTTGACGTGTGTGCAGCAGACATGATGATGATCGGCTGGCACTCAGATACGGAAGATTCAGCGAACTTCAACGAGTTCCTGACAATGACTCGTAACGAAGAAACAGGTCGTGGTCAGTATAACTGTGGTCACTACTCTAACCCAGAAATGGATGCCATTGTTGAAGCGGCGAACGTAGAAACGGATCCTGCTAAGCGTGCTGAAATGCTGAAAGGCGTTGAAGCGACGCTATACAACGACGCAGCATTTGTTCCGCTACACTGGCAAAGTGAAGCGTGGGGCGCGAAGTCTAACGTGAAAGCTGCCGACATTGTTAACCCAATGGTTATGCCTTACTTTGGCGACCTAGTGGTTGAGTAATCACAATATACTGTGATGTAGGAGGGGAGTCTTCCCCTCCTCAATTCAGCTCAATTTTATTTCAGTCGGATTGGGTGGTTGTTAAGACTGAATTTCTCTCTCGTATGAGATTAATGGATAGTTAAGGGGCAAGGAATGTTTTCGTTTCTGGTCAAGCGCCTGTTTCAGGCACTGATAGTGATGTTTGTGATCAGTTTGGTGGCGTTTGCCATTCAGGATAACCTGGGTGACCCGCTACGTGAGCTTGTAGGTCAGTCGGTTTCGGAAGCGGAGCGTCAGGCACTGCGTGATGAGTTAGGCCTCAACGATCCTTTCATTACTAAATACACTCGTTTTATTGGTGCAGCGCTGCAAGGCGATCTTGGCACTTCATACTTTTTTAAGCGTCCTGCCGTTGAGGTGATTCTCGACAAGCTGGTGGCGACACTGGAGCTTGTTTTCGGCGCGACATTAATCATTATTTTCTTATCGATACCGCTGGGCGTGTACTCGGCCATCCACCCTAAAAGCTTTTTTACCAAGCTAGTGATGGCAGGAAGTAGCGTCGGTATCTCTATCCCGGTATTCCTGACAGCAATCATGCTGATGTACGTGTTTTCGATTGAATTGGGTTGGCTGCCGTCATATGGGCGGGGAGAAACCGCGAATGTTCTGGGTTGGGAGTCTGGATTCTTTACCATCGATGGGATTAAGCACCTGATTCTGCCGTGTATCGCACTGGCGTCTATCATGTTGCCACTGTTTATCCGTCTGGTTCGTTCTGAAATGCTCGAAGTGCTCAGCTCGGAGTACATCAAGTTTGCCAAAGCAAAAGGGCTACCTCTTAACAAAATCTATTATCAACACGCCCTGAAAAATACCATGCTTCCTGTACTGACCGTCGGTGGGGTGCAGATTGGTACCATGGTGGCGTACACCATCCTTACCGAGACTGTGTTCCAGTGGCCGGGTACTGGTTTCCTTTTCCTAGAAGCGATTAACCGTGTAGATACACCGCTTATTACCGCTTACGTTATTTTTGTTGGTCTGATTTTCGTTGTAACCAACACTATCGTTGACTTGTTGTACGGATTGATAAACCCAACCGTGAACTTGACTGGAAAAGGAGCATAATCATGAGTCAAACCAATACAGCCGCTGCTCCTTCGGCATGGGAGCGCTTTAAAAACTCGGACTTCTTGTACTATTTCAAGCGCGATAAAGTCGCGATGGCGAGTTTTACCGTATTTATGTTATTCCTGGTGATGGCATTAGCCGCGCCTTTGATCGCCCCAACTGACCCTTACGACTTGTCGTCGATCGATATCATGGACTCTGAGTTGCCGCCATCTTGGATGGAAGAGGGTGATGAGAGCTTTGTGCTGGGTACCGACGATCAGGGTCGTGATATTCTGTCGACCATTCTCTATGGTTCACGTCTGTCGCTGACCATTGGTTTCCTGGCGGTGGGTTTGCAACTGTTTTTGGGCATAGTGATCGGCCTGTCTGCAGGTTACTTCGGTGGCCGAATTGATAGCTTCCTGATGCGTTTTGCTGATGTTCAGTTGTCATTCTCTACTATGATGGTTGCCATTATCGTCTCGGCAATTTTTAAGGCGAGCTTTGGTAGCGAATTCTACAGCCAATACGCGGTGACCATGCTGGTGGTGATCATCGGTGTTGCTGAGTGGCCACAGTACGCTCGAACGATTCGTGCGTCAGTGCTGGCTGAGAAGAAGAAAGAGTACGTCGAAGCAGCGCGAGTCATGGGCTTTAAATCACCGCGTATCATGTTCCGTCATATTCTTCCTAACTGTCTGTCACCGATTCTGGTTATTTCAACGGTACAGGTGGCGAATGCCATTATGTCAGAGGCCGCGCTGTCATTCCTGGGTCTGGGTCTTCCGGTAGACCAGCCTTCACTGGGTTCTCTGATCAGCATCGGCTTTAACTACATCTTCTCCGGTTCATGGTGGATTACTGTCTTCCCGGGTATCGTGTTGATTACGCTTGTACTGGTTATTAACCTGTTGGGCGACTGGCTACGTGATGTATTTAACCCGAAAATCTACAAAGGGTGATCCAGAGTGATTGATTTTTAAGCCCAATCCTCACTACACTAAGAGTCGCACATAAATGCGGCTCTTTTTATTTGTGCTGCAAATAACAAGTGAGTGTTCAGAGGATGTATATGGGCTCTTTTTATCGGGTAGAGAGATTTGGTGGCTGGTCTTTGGTTGCTGTGGTTGCGGCTTTGTTGCACGCCCTACCTGCCTCCGCAGAAAACGAAGTGTTGTGTGATGCCTCACAACCCTCAATGAACGAACTGCCCATTCTGGATAAGCATTGCCCTATCGGAGAAGGGGTTTGGGGTAAGCAGATTCCGATGAGTCCTACTTCGCTGTACTGGATTCAGTGCGGTATTCTCGAAAAGCCAATGCCATTGAAGCAGGCCAAAAAACTCTATAGCCAAATCACTACCGATATCTGGATGTTGCCGCAAAGTCGCAGCTATCGTTGTCTGATCGGCCCCTATGAGGATGCCACGCTGGCACAGCAGGAACTAACCCAAGTGAAGTCGCTGTCTGGCTATCACGATGCCTTTATCCGACATGTCGAGCCGGACACTTCATCGTCTGCCCCTAAGGCCAAACCCGCTAAGTTGTCTGCGTCAGCATCGGTTAAAGCCGATGCCTTAACGACCCCGAAGGTGATGTCAAACCAAAAAGCGACAACCATTCAGCCACTCGCTCAATCCGCACCAGCCCCTATAACGGTGCGCTTGACCACGCAGGTAAAAGGCAAGCGCTACATCATTCCTTACATAGCAAATAACGATCATCAGTTCTATATGGAGCATGATAAAGCCTGGAATCGACTCAATTACCGCACGGCCATTAAAGTATGCAGTGATATGGATATGCATTTGGCCAGTAATGACGAGTGGCAGACATTGGTCGCGTCAGGCAAGATGCAGACGGAGCGATGGCCATTGCAAATGCCATATTGGGGAGATGGTCAAAAGGGGTTGTTTACCAACGGAAAGGTGTCCCCGTTAAAGGGAAACACCTTGTTGAATGTTGTTTGCGTTGGTCGGTGAAGTTAGTCAGGGGAGTAGCCAGCGTGTTTTGCTGCTCAAGGACAGCAGCCAACTGGTTGCGAGCGCCAGACTGCCACTCACTATCACCCAGAAAGGGACCATATACGCCGGGTGTCCCACATGAAGTCCAAGCTCATTCATTGGCCACAAAAACAGAGGGTGCAGAAGATATACGCCCAGGCTGTATTTGCTGATAAAGCGGACCACGCGCTTGGCCGAAGGCGCCAGATTTTCGGCGTAGGCTTTGCATACAATAAAGATCATACTGGCAGCGAGAGCGGTATTCAGTGTTTTGTATGAAAACCAGCGCCCGACATAATAACGCCCTTCCTCAACGCTGCCCTGTACCACCATATAGCTGCTTAATATCATCGCGCCTACCCCAAGGATGACGGCGGTGATAACTACCCCTTGAGTCACTGGCAGTTTCTGATACAGGATATAACCAAGTGGCAGCAACCCCATGTAAAGCCAGAACTGTTCACTCCATGGACCATCAATGCGGAGCAAGAACAGTAATGTGGTTAACAGCCAGACACCAGTCAGTGCGTAGAGGGCAGAATCATCAAACTTACGCACCAATAACTGCAGAAACGGAATCGCCACATACAGCGGAATAAAATAGTAGAAGAATCCCAGATGGTAATAGGTTTGATGATGGTAGCTTTGCGCCAGAGCCTCTTTAACCGTATCCCCACTAAACCCTTCGATAGTCCAGCCTGATAGATAGGCATAGAACAGCGACCAGACGACAAAAGGGATAAGGACTTTGCCCAATCTGCGGGAAAGATAATACTTCATATCGAACGGTCGCTTATCGCTTAACATCAGGGCACCGGTAATCAGTATGAAGACTGGCACGGCCCAGCGACTGAATCCATTGAAGGTGATGGCGGTGATCCACTCCCCCATGGGTATTTGCCCCAGTTCATGACGGTAAGGTCCCAGTGCATGAATAACGATGACAGCAAGCGCCGCCACACAGCGCATCCCGTCAAAGAAAAAGATGTGTTTTTTGTCCATTAACCACTCCTTACAGTCTGCGCAAACTATAAGGGATATTTACAATTTGAAAAGGGAACGAACTTAAAAGTTGTGTAAAAACTGCCCCGAGGGGCAGTGGCTTAAGTTTTAGCCTACCGGGCAGGATACCTCTTTCCAGAACCAGTTTGATTGGGTTGGCGTTTCCCAGACGCCGGGAGGATTTTGGGCGGTGAAACATTTTCCTTGGTGGATAACGGTATCACCGACATTGGCTTGTGTGACGCCAGCCTCCCAAACAATGATCCCAGACGGTGTGCCTGAACCTGTGTCGCCACCACCAGTGCCGCCACCAGCGCCACCATCCGTTGGCAATGTATCGACAATGCGCACTTCTGGCCAGTTGGCATGAGAGCCGTAGAAGTTGGTGACACACTTTTCGTAGTCGCCAGGAACCAGTGCCGAGTAGGCAGTTTGATAACCGACTAAGTTACATTCAAATGAGACGCCTCCTGGGCGATCGGCATGATACTTCCAGCTTGCTTCCCAGTTGGTATAAAGCACATCGGTCGCACCATTGAGGTTAAGGCTGCCATAAGGTGTTTGTTGCCAGCAGGTGTTGGCTTCATCGGCTTCAATGGGGATTTGGTAATGGGCCGCGAGTCCTTCCCAATAGCGAATACGATTGACGGGCTGACCTTTGGTTTTGTTTTGCTCGCCACACTCAATGCCGCCGTTGATGATATTGATGGTGGTACCAAAGCCATAGCCAATGCCAGCATCAATCTCACGCTGTGAAGGGACCCAGGTACGGTCAATCACGTGCAGCATAGCCGGTTTGGGCGCTTGTGGCGTCAGAAAAAACCAGATGGCTGAAGCTAGATTGAGCCATGAGTCTGCCACCAATGCCGGATTATTGAGCAGCACAGTGGCATCTCCTGCAAACATCACTTCGGAAAAAGGACCGTAGTTAAAATGGTAGGAAAGCTGCTTGGCGCCGCGGCCAAAATAGCCTTGATTGGCCGCACATGGCCAGCGCCGGTTCTGCCAGTCATTTTGTCCACACCCGGTGGTGTATCCTTCCTGACCTTCGGACCAACCCATTTCCCTGACATGCACCAGCGCTTGCTGCCACTCCTCAAGAGCGAGTGGGTTGTCCCAGGCGTTGTCTTTGGCCACGTGACCACCAGTCTCCTGAGCAAAATGGGCGAAAGCGGTAATGATGGAGCGTTTGCAAATCGCATCGGCATCACGACCATCACCATAATCACCGCAGAATGCCGGGAATTTCCCTATCGCCTGTAAAAATCGCTGGTAGGTGTATTCCGGGGCGGCCATCTGGGTGAGAAAGTCCCAATCTCCCCGCGAAAAGACACGTTCAGCACGTTTCACATTGTCGGGATTTGCGACCAGGCCTTCATCAATCTGCTCCACCATACTGTTAGGGGCTGTCGCCAAAGCATTGGCCCACGCTGAGTACATCGGATCATGTGTTTGGGCCGCTTCACTAACCTGCACTTCAGTGCGAAGCAGTATATATCCGGTTGGATTGTCTGGGTCGGGCTGGGGATTAACCGCAAGTGCCGGGAGAGTGATGCTTGCTGCACTGGCTGCCAGCAGCCATTGAGGGATGTTCATCTGACGTTCCTTTTCTATTTTATTGGATTACGCTGAAATGCAAAGCCATCATGCTGATGGTGCTCTGTTCGTCAGCAGAAAAAACTTTAGAAAAGGCTATGTTCTGGTAACTGTTAAAACCATTATTTCCGAAGCACAATGTTGCTCATTGCGACGCATTTCAAGCGCAATATGAATGATAAACAGCAAAGTTACTTCAGGGTGTGAGAGCTAACGCTAAGACTGAAAAAGCCCAGCATCGGCTGGGCTTTGAATCGTCAGGAAATTCGCATTAACGCATGGTAACGAATTCTTCAGAACCCGTAGGGTGAATGGCGACAACGGAATCAAAATCTGCTTTGGTCGCGCCCATCTTCATCGCCACGCCAAAACCTTGAATCATTTCATCAACGGTGAAACCGATGCCGTGCAAGCCGACAACGGTTTCTTCTGGACCGGCACAAACCAGCTTCATCTTACATGGTTGACGATGTTTCGTTACCGCAGTGTACATGGCGGTAAAGCCAGAGGTGTAAACCTTGATATTGTCTTTGCCGTATTTTTCCTCAGCTTCCTGGGTTGTCAGACCGATGGTGCCGATAGGTGGATGACTGAAGACAACTGTTGGGACCAGGTCGTAGTCCATTTTGGCGTCAGGCTTGTTGTTAAACAGGCGCTCAGAAAGCTGACGGCCTGCTTTAACGGCAACTGGGGTAAGCTCGATGCCGCCTTCCATGATATCGCCCACACAGTAAATGCCTGCTATGTTGGTTGCTTGATACTCATCGACTTTGATGTAGCCACGATCGTTGGTTGCCACGCCTGTGGCACCAAGATTAATCGCATCTGTCGCTGGGTGACGACCGATCGCCCAAATCAAGGTATCAACATTTTGGCTCTCACCATTTTCCAGATGTAGCGTCAGGCTACCATCCGCTTCTTTGACCACTTCTTTAGGAACCGAGTGAGTATGTAGCGTTGGACCTTCGGTGTTCATCACTTCAACCAGAGTGTCGATGATCATAGGATCAAAGCTGCGTAGTGGTGATTCTTTACGGCAGAACAGGTGGGTTTCCGTGCCTAGTGCATGTAGCACCCCCGCGATCTCAACGGCAATGTAGCCAGCACCGATAACCGCAACGCGTTTTGGTTGCTCGCTTAGCTCAAAGAAGCCATTGGAATCGATACCGTATTCTGCGCCGGGAATGTTTGGAATCGTTGGACGACCGCCTACCGCGATAAGGATATGATCAGCAGTATAGTGCTCACCATTCACTTCTACGGTTTTAGCATCAACAAACTTAGCAAAACCACGAATTACGTTGACTTTGTTGTTGCCAAGTACGCGGTCGTAAGACTGGTGAATTCGGCCAATGTATGCTTGGCGACTCTCAACCAATTTGCTCCAGTCGAAGCTTTTAACGTCGACATCAAAACCATAATCTTCGGCATACAGGTTCATCGCTTCAGCAACTTGCGCACCATGCCACATCACTTTCTTTGGTACACACCCAACGTTTACGCAGGTACCGCCCAGGTCTTGTGCTTCAATTAGTGCGACTTTAGCGCCATACATTGCTGCGCGGTTTGCCGATGCGATGCCGCCACTGCCGCCACCAATACAGATATAGTCAAAATGCGTTGCCATTACGTTCTCCAGAAGCTTATAGATATTTTGATTGCTGATAACAAAGCATATTGGGGCGCAGTTAAGATAACTCAACGATCCCGACTCTCTGTTTACAGTCTCTGTCTTTATAGTAAATCGAGTCTAGCAACTTTATCCAATGGGAAAAAGTTGTGTTGATTATGACTAATAACGATTAATAAGAGAGGAGGTCGCAGGGCGTCTCACCCCGCGACATGTGAACCTGAGAGGTTTGCTATTCAGGCACAATCCATTCCACTTTAAAGTGGCCGGTGGCTGGGGCAATTTTTTCTTTCAGATAAGGGAGAATCGCGTTCATCTGCTGCTCGAGCATCCACGGCGGATTGATGACAATCATGCCTGATGCGGTCATGCCTCGTTCGTTGGTGTCGGGGGAGACACCCAATTCAATTTGCAGAATTTTACGAATACCAAGACCTTCGAGGCCTTCGATCATGTCGTCAATGTCGTAGCGATTCACTACTGGATACCAAATGGCGTAGATACCGGTTGCCCAGCGCTTGTAGCTTTGCGCAATCGCGGTCACCACATCGCGATACTCTTTTGCGAGTTCATACGGAGGGTCGATTAACACCAGACCACGACGCTCTGCTGGAGGTAGGCTGGCTTTTAGACGTTTAAAACCATCTTCTTTAAAGATTTTTACCTGACGATCGCGATGGAACTCCTGCTCTAGCAGCGGAAAGTCGCTTGGATGCAGCTCGGTCAACACCATACGGTCTTGCGGACGCAAATGCGCACGTGCCACACGTGGAGAGCCGGGATAGTAACGCAGAGCTTCACCGTTATTCAGCGTATCGATAGACTCAATATAGCTGGCGATATCTTCGGGAATGTCTGGGTTGCCCCAAATACGACCGATACCTTGCTTATATTCGCCCGTTTTCTCCGACCATTCATGAGTCAGGTCATAGCGACCCACGCCCGAATGGGTGTCGTGATAAACGAACGGCTTTTCCTTGTTTTTTAGTGAATTAAGGATAAGACTTTGTACTATGTGCTTCACAACATCGGCATGGTTACCGGCGTGAAAGCTGTGTCGATAGCTCAGCAAAATAAAGACTCAGTTGGACAAGAATGGACGGATTATAACCTCTTCTAGCCCTAAGCGGCAGAGATCTTGCCGCTTTGAATTGACGTAATTGGCATACAAAGGATTGAAAACGGCTGTTCGAGTCTACATTTATCTATTAATTACGCTCACTTGCCTTCTGATTGAGTGAGGGAATCCAATAATTAAAAAGGGATGCTGCATGTCAAATCCATTAATGACGTTTACCGACTTACCTCCTTTTTCACAAATCAAACCGGAACACGTAAAGCCAGCGGTCGAACAAGCGATTGAAGCATGTAGGGCGAAAATTGGTGAAGTGCTCGAGGGCAATGACCATCCAACGTGGGACAATGTCATTGCTCCGATTGAAGACATTGATGACAAGCTTAGCCGTCTTTGGTCACCCGTGAGTCATATGAATTCTGTGGTGAATAGCGACGAATTGCGAGAAGCCTATGAAAGCTGCCTGCCGATTCTGTCGGAGTACGGTACCTGGGTGGGTCAGCATAAAGGGCTGTATGAAGCTTATAAGGCAATCAAAGCCAGCGACACGTTCGATGTGCTGTCGCAAGCTCAAAAGAAAACCATCAAAGATTCCCTGCGTGACTTCGAGCTGTCAGGCATCGGCTTGCCTGCCGATGAGCAGCACCGTTACGGGGAGATCAGCAAACGTATGTCTGAGCTGGGCTCGCAGTTCTCCAACAATGTACTTGATGCCACCATGGGTTGGACAAAGCACATTACTGATGAAAAAGAGTTGGCGGGGATGCCGGAGTCGGCGCTCGCAGCCGCACAAGCCGCCGCCGAAGCAAAAGAGCTCGACGGTTACCTGCTGACACTGGATATTCCCTCTTACCTGCCGGTATTGACCTACTGCGATAATCAGGAACTGCGCAAGGAGCTGTATGAAGCGTACGTGACACGTGCCTCGGATCGCGGACCGAATGCCGGAAAGTGGGACAACACGGAAATCATTGCGGAGCAACTGAAGCTGCGCCATGAAATAGCACGTTTGTTAGGCTTTGGTACCTTCAGTGAAAAATCACTGGCGACGAAAATGGCCGAAACTCCGGCACAGGTATTGGGGTTCCTCAATGATCTGGCCAAAAAAGCCAAGCCACAAGGTGAGCGTGAAGTCGAAGAGTTGCGCCAGTTTGCTGAAAAAGAATTTGGCGTCACTGAGCTTAACCTTTGGGACATCGCTTATTACAGTGAGAAACAAAAGCAACACCTGTTCCAGTTCTCGAACGAGGAGTTGCGTCCATACTTCCCAGAATCAAAAGTGGTAAGTGGCCTGTTTGAAGTTCTGGATCGCGTTTTTGGCATGCGCATCGAGGAACGTGAAGGTGTGGATACCTGGCATGAGTCGGTACGTTTTTTCGATATTTTTGATGCAGAAGGCACTTTACGTGGCAGCTTCTATCTTGACTTGTATGCACGTGAACATAAGCGTGGTGGTGCTTGGATGGATGAGTGTCGTGTGCGTCGCACCGGTATCGATGGTGAGCTGCAAACGCCTGTGGCTTACCTGACTTGTAACTTCAATAAACCGGTCGGTGATAAGCCTGCGATGTTCACCCATGATGAGGTGGTGACGCTATTTCACGAAACGGGTCATGGTATTCACCACATGCTAACTAAGATCGATACCGGAGCCGTTTCCGGTATCAATGGTGTACCTTGGGATGCGGTTGAACTGCCAAGTCAGTTCCTGGAAAACTGGTGTTGGGAAGAAGAAGCGCTGGCCTTTATTTCTGGCCATTATGAAACCGGTGAACCGTTGCCGAAAGAGATGCTCGACAAGATGCTGGCGGCGAAGAACTTCCAGTCGGCTATGTTTATCCTGCGTCAGCTCGAATTTGGTCTGTTCGATTTCACGCTGCACACGGAATACGATCCGGACATCGGTGCTCGCGTTCTGGAAACTCTGGCAGAGGTGAAATCCAAAGTAGCGGTTTTGCCAAGCCTCGAATGGAACCGATTCTCACATAGCTTCAGTCATATCTTTGCTGGTGGCTACAGTGCAGGCTACTACAGCTACCTTTGGGCAGAGGTCCTGTCTTCAGATGCGTACTCGCGCTTTGAAGAAGAGGGGATCTTTAATAAAGAGACGGGTCAGAGCTTCCTGAACCATATTCTCGAAATGGGGGGCAGCGAAGAGCCAATGGAGTTATTCAAACGCTTCCGTGGACGTGAGCCTGAGATAGATGCGTTGTTACGCCACTCTGGTATCAGCGCCTAACCTTATAAACCTTCACATTGTAAAGCCTCTAGCTAGAGGCTTTTTTATTGAGATAAAACCAAGTTTAAACGATATATCTTGCAAGTGAATATTTATTGAATAAGTTGGCGTGATATTAGATTGGTTATAAAAATGTAATCTTCAATGAAGTCCTCATTAATGTAGCCCGTTTTCATTATTCGAAAAAACAGAAGTGTTATTTCCGCCAAAATTAGGTGTCATTAAAACTTGCTTACAAAGCCTTTATTGGTTTGGTTTTGGAATGGAATCTAAGTTTGTCTTAAGTCAAAGAAGCGTCCTAGAGTGCATGTCAGCGCGTCGAAACTTAATTACAAGGATATCGGCTTTCAGGTAACTTAATTTGGATTTTTGCTTACGCACTAAATGTTAATAAACATGCAGGGCGGGCATTTCATAATTTGATTCAGCGATTGCTTTTTATCGGTTTTTCATTCTACCGATGTCGACTGAATTTACCTGGAGAGTTACCCCATGACTAAAAAGTGGTTTACAGAGACTGTCGAGAATACCCAGCAGATGATGGGCGTTTCGGCGGAACAAGGCCTGACTTCAAAGGACGTCACCGAGCGTCAATCACAATACGGCAAAAATGAGCTTCAAGAAAAAGCTGGCAAGTCGGCACTTGAGCTGTTTGCCCATCAATTCAAAAACCCACTGATCTTTATCCTTGGTGTTGGCGCGGTTGTCTCCTATTTTACCGGCCATCTGGTGGATGCGATCGCGATTACGGCGATCATCTTTATCAACGCGCTCATCGCTTTCTGGCAAGAGTTTAAAGCTCAGAAAGGTATGGAAGCGCTGCGCCAAATGGCGGCACCCTCGGCACAAGTTAAGCGTGATGGCGAATGGATCGATATTCCCGCCAGCGACATCGTGCCGGGTGACATCCTGAAAATCAGCACCGGCGACATTCTGGCGGCCGATGTTCGTATCTTGGAAGCCAATCGTCTGTCCATCGACGAAGCGGCATTGACGGGTGAATCGGAGCCCGTGGATAAAACGGCCAAAGTCATCGACGATGAGTCCGTAGGTCTTGGTGACCAGCTGAATATGGGCTTTATGACGACGATGGTGACATCGGGCACGGGTTTGGGATTGGTGGTGGCGACAGGTATGCAGACCGAAGTGGGCCACATCGCTGACCTGATGGCAAATACCGAAGAAACCAAAACGCCAATGCAAGAGCGTATGGATACCATCGCCAAAACACTGATGCTGGTGGCATTGGGTGTGGTCGCCGTTGTATGTGCGATCGGTCTTTACTATGGCATGCCTTGGCTGGAGATCCTCAATACGGGTATCTCATTGTCGGTAGCGGCGATTCCTGAAGGACTTCCTACCGTTATTACTATCGTCCTGACCATGGGCTCTACTCGCATGGTGAAGAACAACGCACTGGCTAAGCAGCTTGCTGCGATCGAAACGCTCGGTTCAACTACGGTTATCTGCTCAGATAAAACCGGGACGCTGACCCAAAACCAAATGCAGGTGATGAAAGCATACGATGCGAGCGGTCGTTATTGGGAAGTGAGCGGTAAAGGCTTTAGCCCTGAAGGGCAGTTTAAGCCGCTATCACACAGTACAGATGCCAAGCACAGCCCAGAGATGATGAAGGGTCTTGTCGTGGCAACGCTATGTAACGATTCGGAGTACATCATGGATGGCGACAGCTCGACCGTTCGTGGTAACCCAACGGAGGGGGCGCTGATTGTCGCTGCAGCCAAAGCGGGCCTGAATCAGTCTGAAATGCTCGCTTCTGGGGGCTACTCGATTGTTGAGAAATTTCCGTTCGACTCATCTCGTAAGATGGCCTCGGTAATTGTGAGAGATCCGGAAGGTAAGCACTTCCTGGCTATTAAGGGTGCGCCAGATGTGATTCTTAGAAATGCTGCCGGCTTTATGGTTGATGGCATGCCCGTTGATCATACGCCAATGGCAACCGACGGTAACCTTGCGCTGGCGGCGAGTCCAAGCGAAGAGATTGTGGCTAACTACGAAGCTGCGATTGAGAACTTTGCTCAAGATGCACTGCGTACCCTGGCGGTTGGCTTTAAAGAGCTGACAGAAGCCGATCTAGATCGTGATCATACAGAGCTTGAGAAAGACATTACTGTCCTCGGTCTATACGGCATCATGGATCCGCCACGCCCGGAAGTTCGCGGTGCGATAGAGAGCTGTTATCAGGCAGGGGTAAGAACGGTGATGATCACGGGTGACCACGCACTCACAGCTGCTGCGATTGCTCGTGATATCGGCATTATCCGCAATGAGCAAGACCTTGTTGTGACTGGCGCGCAGCTCGATGAGATGGACGATGATAAGCTGCGTGAAATCTGTCCTCAGGTTGCTGTATTTGCTCGTGTCACTCCTGAGCACAAGCTGCGCATCGTACAGGCTCAACAGTACAACAACGAAGTGGCGGCGATGACTGGGGATGGTGTGAACGATGCACCTGCGCTGCGTCGCGCTGATATTGGTGTGGCGATGGGTATTACCGGTACCTCGGTTGCGAAAGACTCAGGCGACCTGATTTTATTGGATGATAACTTCAGCACCATAGTGAAAGCGGTGCGTCAGGGTCGTCAGATCTTCGATAACCTGCGTAAGTTTATCCGTCAGGCGCTGACTGCCAATGTGGGTGAAGTTTCAGTCATTCTGTTTGCGTTTCTAATGATGGGCCCGGAAGCGATCTTGCCGCTGACGCCACTGATGATTCTATGGATCAACCTGGTCTCTGATGGTCTGCCAGCACTTGCTCTGGGTGTAGAGCCAGAAGAGAAAGATCTGATGGAGCGTAAGCCTCGCAAACGTAACGAGAGCTTCTTCAGTGACCATTTGGGAACTCGTATCCTGACTCGCGGTCTGGCACTGGGTGGTATGAGTTACATGGCATTTAACTGGGCACTGACCAATGGTTTCTCCGCAAACTACGCACAAACCATGGCGTTTGCGATGTTAGTCTTTGCACAGCTATGGCACCTGTTTGACTCGCGCACGTTTACGTCGCTGTACCGCCGAAATCCATTCACCAACCCGTACCTACTGGGTGCGGTCGCGGTGTCTGCGATCCTATCGCTCGGGGTTATCTATACAGGTCTGGGTCAGCTTATCTTTAACACGGAGGCGTTGGCAGCAGGTCACTTGTTTGGTGTCATCATGGCTGCATCGCTACCGACGCTGGTGATGTCAGCAGTGAAAGAAGCCACTAAGACGAAGTGGGTTTAACACTGGAACGATGAAAATCAAAAGGCGCTCATTTGAGCGCCTTTTTGTTGTTCTTTCTCTGTCGTTTTAGGGATTCACATTACGACTGATCGGGTTTTGCAGCGAAATCAGAGTCTCCGTCGATTGCACTTCTTCAATCGCCTGCAATTTATCAATCAAGACATGTTGCAGCTCTTCAATCGATCGGCACATCAGCTTCACGAAAATATTGTAAGCGCCAGTGGTGTAGTAGGCTTCAACCACTTCATCCAGCGCATTCAGCTTTTCAAGAGCAGAGTGATAGTCTCGCGCTGCGTATAAATTGATACCAATAAAGCAGCATACGTCGTAGCCGAGTTTTTTCGTGTTCACGACCACTTCCGTTCCTTCGATGATGCCTGCCGCTTTCATCTTCTCAATTCGGACGTGGATAGTGGCCGGGCTGACGTCGAATTGTTTTGCCATCTCAGCATAAGGACGACGGGCATCTTCCATGAGAGTTTTCAGGATTGCTTTGTCTAGATCATCAAGACCATGGGTGCCATGCATATTGAATCCTTGGTTGTTGACGGAGTGTCTAGTGACAAGATTGTGGCTAAAGCTTATCACTATTTTTGTGTTGTCGTCTCTGTGTCGATCACGCTTATTGGTCAAGGTATCGACTTGAGGTACACTGGCGCCAAACCGCCATCCCTTTTTCGGAGTCTATCTTGCACATTCAACTTATCTGCGAACAAGAGTCACGTCAGCCACAGCTTATGGCACTGGCTAAACGTTGGGGGCTTACAGCATCGGAAGACTCTGAATTTGCGCTGGTACTGACCGAAGAAAGGCTGGAACTTCGCAAACTGGATGAACCTAAGTTGGGGGCGATTTATGTCGACCTTGCCGGTGGCGCTGTCGCGCACCGACGCAAATTTGGCGGTGGCAAGGGGCAGGCGATAGCCAAAGCTGCAGGGTTAAACAAAGGCGCCACGCCGACAGTCCTGGATGGCACGGCGGGCCTGGGACGGGATGCCTTTGTTCTGGCATCATTGGGCTGTAAAGTGCAAATGGTCGAGCGCCACCCCGTGGTTGCCGCGCTATTAGATGACGGTCTGGAGCGTGCTAAGCAAGATGCCGAGATTGGTGAGTGGGTCAGTGAGCGACTGTCGCTACTGCATGCCTCCAGCCTGGACGCACTGGGACAGCTTGCCGATGATAACGCATTCATCAAGCCTGACGTGGTGTACCTGGATCCTATGTACCCACACCCAGAGAACAAGAAAAAATCGGCTCTGGTTAAAAAGGAGATGCGCGTATTTCAGTCTTTGGTTGGTGCTGACACGGACGCCGATGGTCTTCTGGTGCCAGCACTGAAGCTGGCGACTAAGCGTGTCGTGGTCAAACGCCCGGACTATGCGAATTGGCTGGATGACAAGAAACCCACCATGGCCATTGAAACCAAAAAAAATCGCTTCGACGTTTATGTCAACGCATCAATGAGTTAGTAGCCTTGTATTCATTTTTTGAGTAAATTGCTTACTGTAACTGGAGCGAGTTACTTGAAACCCAAGCCAATAGACCTTATATCTAACTAAGAATCATTCCTGTTTTCGTTTTGGTGAGTTGGAGAGTGGTATGACGAAACGTCTGTGTAAGTTAAATCGTCGCGATATTAGCGCCAATCTGGGGGACATTCACCGTTTGGTGGCGGAGCCTAAGTATTTGTGTCGCTCCTGCTCGCGCTCGTCTGCCGACAAATCTACCCTTTGTAAACCTGCTGCAATCCCGCCAGCTTCTTGTCAGAACAAGCCGCTCGAACAACAGCAACAGTGCGGTGTGTTAGCAGAAGCATTGCCAGCCCGGTCCGATAGTGTGTCCGCTACGTCGAACTCAAAATCGCAGCGCAAGGCAAAAGCGGCGGATGCGTCTAACCTCGATACGATCGATAAAAAAGCGGCAAAACGTGCGAAAAAAGCGTTAAAGCTACAGGAAAAAGCACAGAAGAAGCTGCACAAGTTGCTGAAAAAGAGTCAAAAACTGGCACGAAAGCAGAGCAAGTTGGAGCAAAAGTATCATTTGGCCGCTGCAGTGGTAGACGAACAGATGATAAAAGTGCAGCCAGAACAGCTGCACTAACGAGTGACGGTATAGAGGGAAGTTTAGGCGTTATTAAACTGGGCTTCCGCTCTGGGCTTAACCCAAAGCTCATTCACCACCAGTGACAGCAAGATAATGCCTCCGCCAATGGACAGCTTCAATAAGTCCACATCACGATTCCAAATCACGATATTCACAATCAATCCGGCAGGCACCAGCAGGTTATTCATGACCGCCAATGCACCCGCGTTGACCATACACGCGCCTTTATTCCAGATGAAATAGCCCAGACCTGATGCGATGGTACCAAGGTAGAGCAGCACGCCCCATTGAACACCAGTAGTTGGCATTTTTTCCAGATTACCAAACAGGGTGAAAGCGATGGTCGCCACGACAGTTGCACCGAAATAGAAATAACCGAAAACACTGTGTTGAGGTAATTCGCTCTGCTCTTGTTCCATGACGAATTTGTAGCCAACCTGACCAATGGCAAAACACAGGTTCGCGCCCTGAACGACGAGAAATCCGGTGACGAAGTTGTCGTTGATACCCGCAAATTTGATAAAGGCGGCACCAGCTACCGCAATGGCGGCGGTGACGAAGTACCAGGGTGAGAAACGCCCTTTCAAAAAGTCATAAAATAGCGTGACATAAATAGGGGTAAACACCGTAAACAGCAATACTTCAGGTACTGAGAGCAGCAAAAAAGACTGATAGTAGAAGCAGTACATCAGCCCTAACTGAATGCCACCAATGGCCATCAGTTTTGCCTTAAGTTTGCCCGGAACCTGTTTGAACTTGGTAAAAGGCAAAAACACCAATGCCGCGAGTACTACGCGTATTAATACTGAGAACCACGAGTCGACCTGACCCGCCAGATACACACCGATAAGGCTAAATGAAAACGCCCAAAGCAGAGTGACAGAATAGAGATAACCCATCGTACATTATTATCTATGGAGTGAAAGATGGGGCTATTGTAACACCTTTGTGAAACTTCGCAGGCATGAGTGCAAAAAGGCTTCCGAAGAAGCCTGTTAGATTGCGTTTTGTTGCATTAATCCTTGATAGGAACGACGAGCATATCAACTGGAGAGGTGTTGATCAGTTGACGAGTCGAGGAGAGGATTTTGCTCCAGAAATCCTGATGGTGACCGCACACTACGAGATCAACGTTGTATTCTCCGATGGTATCACGCAGTTCGTTGCTCAGATCGCCGCTTCCCACTAAAGAGTGCTTGATGGGGAAATCCGCGTACTCAGCGAACAGTTTTAGTTGGGTCATAGAGGCTTCCATTGCCTGGTGCTGTGTCTCAGCCATATTGAGATCAATAAGACCAGTATACAGTTCAGCGTAATTCACATCGATGTGAATGAATGAGACCTCTGCATCCAGCGGCTTGGCGAGAGAGACCGCTTTGTCGATCAGCATTTTACTTTCTTCTGAGAGATCCAATGCGACCAAGATATGTTTATAACTCATAACGCAATCCTCCTGACGTTTATTCTATAGAAAACATAGCACTTATCGTTCGACATTTATGCTGATGTGATCTCAAATCGTCATCAGGAGTACAAATAGAGCCAGGCTGCTTTAATGACACCTTGGTGATTGAGGCCGTTATTGCAATTCAGTTTGACTGTGTTTTTTCTCAACAACAAGACTGGAATTGGTGAGCAAAGTCTTAAAAGTTTTCTAGACTCAAAGTAAGGGTAGTGTGCTTAGCGCATTGTAAGTTTGGGTGTGAGATCAGAGACTCCTCAGTAAGTTATGTTATAGTAGCGTTAATTCCAGTTACGAAATTAGGAGTCGTAAATGCTTTCTCCAGCAATGGTTCAGCATCTGAACGAGCAAATTAACCTCGAATTTTTCTCATCCAATCTATACTTACAAATGAGTGCTTGGTGTGAAGACAAAGGATTCGAAGGTGCGGCTGAATTTCTTCGTAAGCATGCGGACGAAGAAATGCAACACATGCAAAGACTGTTTACGTATGTCAGCGAGACGGGTGCCCTGCCGATTCTGGGCAGTATTGAAGCGCCTCGACATGACTTTGACAGCTTGGGTGATGTGTTCCGCGAAACCTACAAACATGAGCAGATGATTACGGAAAAAATCAACAAACTGGCTCATGTTGCGTTTACAGCTCAAGACTACTCAACGTTTAATTTTCTTCAGTGGTACGTTGCCGAGCAACATGAAGAAGAAAAATTATTTAAAGGGATCTTAGATAAGCTAGAACTCGTAGGTGAGAACGGACAGGCGCTGTTCTTCATCGATAAGGACTTAGCAACGTTAGCGAAAGAAGGTTCGTCTTCCATTATGGATGCCCCTGCTGAGTAACATCAGCGTTTAAAAGTCGACTGGTCGTCTTTTTCTCTTGGGCATCTGGGAAGATGTAGGGAGGAAAAGATGATCAGTGGAGACACTATTCTATTAGCATTGATGCTCATTACCTCGGTCAATATGGCCCGGTATCTTACAGCTCTACGCTCACTTATTTTCATCATGCGTGAGGCGCATCCGCTCTTGTACCAACAAGTAGATGGTCGCGGTTTTTTCACCACTCACGGTAACATGGCCAAGCAGGTGAGGCTGTTTCACTACCTCAAAAGCAAAGAATACCATCACCACCACGATCCGGTGTTTATTGGAAAATGTGACCGAGTGAGAGAGTTGTTCGTACTCTGTGTCGCCTTGATAGGGGTTACCTTGTTTGCGGGCTTCTTGTTGTAGCCGCAAGCTTGAGCGCAAAAGTACTTGATATCCGATAGCTGTGTGTCGGAGAGTTGGCTTTGTTCTGCGAAGTCGTTAGAATAGCGCCAGATTGTTGAAGGGATGTGCAATACGCACATCCTTTTTTTATTGAATGTCGAGTCGGAACATCGTGATGAGTCAGAAAATTGATGTAGTAGTAATTGGTGCTGGTGCTGCGGGTCTTATGTGTGCAGCAGAGGCAGGCAGGCGTGGGCGCTCCGTGCTGGTGCTGGATCATGCCAAGAAACCGGGCCGAAAAATCCTCATCTCTGGTGGCGGTAAGTGCAATTTTACTAACTACGATGTCTCGGCTAACAACTACCTGTGTCAGAATCCACATTTTGTGAAGTCGGCGTTGTCGCAGTACAGCAACTGGGACTTTATCTCGCTTGTCAGTAAATACGGCATTGAGTTTGAAGAGCGCGATCATGGGCAGCTGTTCTGCCTCGAGTCGGCAAAAGACATCGTTAAGATGCTGCTCTCTGAGTGTGAGTCACCGAATATACAGTTCCGTTATCAGGCGGATGTGCACAGCATTGAGAAAACCGAGACGGGCTTTTCTCTGCACGCCGATACTGATGTGATTGAATGTGCATCATTAGTGGTAGCGACAGGTGGACTATCGATGCCAAAGCTGGGCGCGACGCCCTTTGGATACAAAATCGCCGAGCAGTTCGGTCTTGAGGTGGTCTCGACTACAGCAGGACTGGTGCCGTTTACCTTGCATAAAGAAGACAAGGAAGATTTTGCTGAACTGTCTGGCATCGCCATTCCTGCCGAGATCACAGCGAATGATGGCACGCTTTTCAAAGAGGCTTTGTTGTTCACTCATCGCGGACTGTCCGGCCCGTCGGTTTTGCAGATCTCTTCGTTCTGGAAACCTGGGCAAAATGTGTCAGTGAATTTGGTACCCGAAGCAGATATTGATGAGTTGCTGACTCGATCGCTTGAGAAACACCCAAACCAAAGCCTGAAGAACACTCTGGCACGAGTGCTGCCAAAGCGTTTGGTAGAGGTGCTTATTGAGCGTAAGGTGTTTGCGGACAAGCCTTTAAAACAATATAACCACAAAGAGTTGCTGTCCATTCGGGAGTCACTTGAGAACTGGACGATTGCGCCCAATGGTACCGAGGGTTACCGCACTGCAGAGGTAACATTAGGCGGGGTGAATACCGACCATCTGTCGTCGAAGACCATGGAGTGTAAATCGATCCCGGGCTTGTACTTTATCGGTGAGGTAATGGACGTGACAGGTTGGCTTGGTGGATATAACTTCCAGTGGTGCTGGTCGTCAGGGTTCGTGGCGGGTCAGCATGTCTAGTCCCCTCTGATGGTAAAACAGAAAAACGCCGAGCAGATGCTCGGCGTTTTTATTACATCATCCATTTCCACCATACAAAGACGGCCAAAAACCCAAACAGGTAAATCAGACCCAGAATGGAAAGAATTTTGAGCTTGCTGCCCATCTTGAGCGCAGGTGGCAGCTCGGTTCTGGAGACCAGAAGGTAGTTCAGCAGCGCGAATACGGGAGTGGTGACAAACGCCATGATCATCGCGAAGTTGAGCATGGGCATCAGTGCTTGTGCAAAGAATGCCACGATCGAGATAGCTGCGACAGAGACTACGATGACCCAGGCCTGATAGGTCTTGGGGTTCTCCTCAGTTTGTTTCTGTATCAAGCGTTGTGATTCAGCGATAGCTCGTGAGTAGCCGTCAATGACGGTAATGGTGCTGCCAAAAATACAGAAAAAAGCGATCACTGCAATCAGGTAGCGCGACCACTCACCGATGGTGCTGGCATACATACTGACTAACTGGTGAGAGAAGCCAACGCCAGAGGCAGACAGTTCCGTCCCCGAGCCGTGAATGACCAGGGCACCTAAAGCCACAAACACGATAGCCAGTATTGCAGTCCCGATGTAGCCTACATTGAAATCAAACAGAGCGGACTCTGCGGTGACCTGCTGCTTCTTACATTGGCTCTTAAGCCACATTGAAGTGATACTGGAGATCTCAATCGGTGCAGGCATCCAGCCCATGGTGACCACAATGAAGCCGATCGCGGCAATGGTCCATGGTGAGGGAGCCTGATAGTCGGCCGGTGCTACGCTGCCATTTGAGGCTGCGATGATGACCGCTGTCACAGTGGCAATCGTCAGGGTTGCCATAATGGCTTTCGACAGGCCGTCCAGCGCTTTGTAGTGTCCGGCAAATAAAATCGCTACACAGGTCACCAGAACTATGCCACACAGCACAAGCGAAGACAGTTCAAAGGGCAGGAAATAGCCCAGAAGACTGGCACTGAACAGCAACAGTGCGGCAGTGTTTATGATGGCAGAAATGACATTGAGTATGGTGAATACCCACAGATATCCACGTCCCAGATTGGCATAACCTTGAATTAAGCTGTCTCCCGTTCCCATGGTGTATTGGACACCTGCTCTAAAAAACGGGTATTTAAACAGGTTTACAAGCAGAATAAGCGCAGCCAGTTGCCAACCATAGATGGCCCCGGCTTTAGTAGAAGCCACTAAGTGTGAGCCGCCGACAGCGGCGGCGGCCATCATAATACCCGGGCCAAGTGAGCGTAGTAACTGAGACAAACCGGAACGGGCCGGTGGCGAAGAAGAGATCGAATTCTCCATGGCAGAAATCCTTTGTAATTATTATCCGTAGATGAGAATGATTGGGCTGTAATAAAAAATTTACACTTTGAATTGAAATTATTTAATAACCCTATTATTTCTACAGGTTTTTCAGAGTGATGCAATGCCATCAAGGTGGCTGGGTTTGTGGTTTTGGAGTGAAATAGCGGCAGGAAGAATGAAAGTAGTGGTTTGTTCCGTTAATGGCAGTGGCTTTTGATGCTAAGTTTTTGAGAACCAGTTAAAAAAAGTAGGAAAAAAATCGCAGGTGGTTGCAGCGCACATGATGTCGCGCTGCAACCGCGACGGGGTGTTAAGTTTTGCGTTTAAACTGTTGCACGACCAGTCCTACGATAATGAGTACCAGGCCAACCAGCGTTGAAGGATGGATCTCTTCGCCAATCACCGATGCCAGTAGCATCAGGGAAATAAAAGGAGAGGCAAAAATCAGATTGCTGATTCGAGCCGTATTTTGTGTCGATTTCAGAGCGCTGAGCCACAGCACAAACGTAATGCCCATTTCAAAGAGTCCGACATAAGAAACCGCCAGCCAGCCTTTGAGGCTAATGGCAGACCACGCTGCCCCTTCGTATAGAGCGACGGCAAAGGCGAAGGGTAGGGCGACAAGGAATCCAAGCAGTACACCAACAACCGGATCGGCTGTGTTTTTGGTGTTCAAGATCCAATAACCTGCCCAGAGTAATGTAGACAGCAGGGCCAGACCCACGCCCAGCGGGCTGTCGAACTGAAGCCCCAGTACGTCGCCTTTGGTTGCAATCACCACGACCCCCAGATAACCCAGCGCACAGGCAAACCAGTCCTGTGGTCGGATTTTTTGCTTCAGGAAGACGGCCGCCATCAGAGTCAGAGTAATGGCCCAGCTGTAGTTGATGGGCTGTGCTTGAGAGGCGGGCAGCAGATCATAGGCCTTAAATAAGATCAGGTAGTAAGCCAGAGGGTTAATCAGGCCCAGCAACAGATAATAAAATGGGTTGGATAAAAAGGTTGTTTTAACCTGAGCAAGTGTCCCCTGAGCCGCGCAGATGACAATCAGAGCAACGGTCGAGGCTAGAGAAGCTGCTGCCACCATTTGTGCTGGGGTGAATTCTGCCAATGTCAGCTTAAAGGCTGTGGCAACGGTCGACCACAGGAGTACTGCGGACAGGCCAAACAGGAGGGCCTTGCGTTCGTTTTGCATGAAAGTCAGTAAGGATGAATGGATTAGAATGTCAGCATCTTACCAGTGAATAGTGGGCTGAAAACAGCCAATTTTTCGTTTTTATAATAGGGTTACAACGAAATCAGAGGTGGTAACGGGGTCAGATCAATGAGTGGTGTCTGTTGCCATTGTGTTTCGCTGGCAAAAAGCCATAGGGTGCTGACGCGATCGTGTTTCAGCGTCGACAGGTCGACCAGAGTCAGCAGAGCGTGAAATCGATGCACATAGTGGATGGTTTCTTCGGGGAGGTGCAGATCGGCAAATTGATGGCTGCCAGCCCTTTTGATCGCCCTTTGCACACGCCCTTCCCCTGCGTTGTAGGCGGCCAGAGTCAGGTTGATGTCACCGTTGAATTTTCGGTACAGAAAGTCGAGGTATTGCATCGCGGCCTGAGTACTGGGGGCGATGTCAAATCGTTGGTCCTGCTGCTCATTAACGGTCAGACCAAAGCGTTTTGCTGTAGCGGGCATTAATTGCCACAGTCCGGCCGCCTTTGCGGGCGAAATTGCGCTAGGGTTATAGGATGATTCTAACATGGGCACTAGCACCAAACTCTCTGGCAGAGATCGTTTGGATAGCTGACTAAAGATTTCACTCACCAACGGATTGAACTCTTCAAACTTGTTGAGAATTTGTCTCTGATAGGGCTGAAGCTTGGCTAAGTGAGGTTGGATGGCGCTATCTGGCGGGGCAGAGCCCGCGCTTACAGCTGGTGGCCATAAGCAAACCATTCCCGCCACTAACCAAATGGCTAAGTGCAGCCAGAGACGGCAAACCGAAACGTTAACCGATATGTTCCTCATAGGAATGTCGCTCTTTGCCCGTGAGTTCGCCCAGCAATTCATGGAAAGCGGCGGAGCTTTGGCCGTTATCGTGATTGTATTTTTGGCATTCTTTAATCAGTGACGCCAGCATCTGCCACTGTTTGCTAATGTTGTCAGCCAGTTTGGTTGGCAGTGCACGAATCAGCTTTTTGACGCCCAGTTCAGAGCTAGGTAGTTGCAGTTGTAATAACGCCTGACTGCGTTTGCTGGCATTGTGGCTGAGTTGCTTAAGTATTGGAAGCTGGCCGTGGATATTGTTGCTTAGCGCCTCACCATCAAATTTAAGGTAGAGTGCTTTTTGATGCTGTAGCAATGCGAGCAGTTTGCGATACAACCGAATGTCTTCGGTTATCGATAGCACAAATTGCTGGACTAGCTCTGTCCTTGTTGCGGCCATGAGTGTTGCTCCCTTACCGGGGCGCTGCCCCAATGTCTAATGCGTTAATATCATTAAGACTCGTGTCCGGTATGAAAACGCATCACTGCCTGAGACAACGCTTTAACATCCAGCCCGAGTTCACCTTTCGCAAGTGCGTTGCGCACCGCTTCGACTTTCGCCATATCGACATTCGGCATGGCTGACAGTTCAGCCTGCGCTTTGTCTAATGCGGCAGTATTCGCATTGAATGCCGTCTCGGTCGTGGACGTTCGAGTCGGTGCTTCTGCTGTGGCCTGTGTTTTCGATTGACTGAAGTTGGTTTGCGGGACATGACCCCCTGCCACCTTATCGATTTTCATCACAAAATTCCTGTCTGCATTGTTGTTAACAGTATAGGGCGACAGGCAAACAAAAAGTATTAAACAATTTGTTTGCCTGTGATTAGGCTACATCAGTTGATTTCGTTGATGCGAATACTTGCCGGCATGCCAAGGTAAAGATTTTCTCTCCCCTGATAGTCTTCACTATCATTAATATCGGGCAGCTGGAAAGTCAGTTCGGTACCGTTATTGATACTTGAAACCCCTACCTGTTGCGAGGTCAGCGCCTCCTTTTTGATACCTTGAGTCAGATAAGAGTATGTGCCTGGCGAAAAGTTGAGACTTACGTTCAAAACAATTTCATTGTTGGTTGTAAGAGCGATATGTTTGAAACTCTTAGTCGGAGCCTCGATATCAGGATCGTCATGAGCGTTTGGATCGGTGACAGTAATATCCCATTCACCCGAGCTGACTTCATTCATCTGCACTAGTGCTGGCTTATTGACAGAGACCTTGAGGCCATTGTCAAATGTCACTTCCCCGCTTTGCCTGAAGACTATCTGAACCACTTCTTTGTCGGTTTCCGGGTGTTGATAATAAATAGCTTCAATGCCCGAGTCCGGAAGTTGATGGACTTCCAACTGAGTCAATATCTGCTGTACCTTAGCCGGCATATCATCAGCACTAACGAATGGCAGAGTCAGGTAGGTGTAGTGACTCTGCTCACCCGCTCCTGATGTATCCGTTCCGTGATTGATGGCAATCAGAAGCGGCGTCAGACGCTCACCATTTTCACCACCTTGTGTGCTGTCATCCGAATCCGGAATGGCGTCCCCTCCTCGTAGGTAGGTTCTCACTTTCTGCCCATTTTGCGGCAGAATGACATAACCTTTGTTGCCCTGATGGAACCACATCACCTGTTCTGATTCAGTCAGCGTTGGATCATTGGCTGGGTTGGAAGACCAGTTGGTTTGCAGTTGCGCCACTTTCACGCCGTCAGTACCGACACTCGACCCTTGTCCCGGGTTATAGGTAAATGGCGTGGACCATTCCAGTTGATCGATAACGGTCAAGATTGGCGAGTTGCCTCCATTGGTTGATAGATCGTCTCTCACTCGCTGAATGTTATTGCCCATGGCGACAACCATTTCATCCAGGAAGAAATAGGACTTATTGGCTGTGACTGTGGAGTAACTGTGATCGCTGGCGTAGTCGAATGCCGCCATGGCATAGGCATCAGCCGGATCCTGAGCATCATTAGTGAGTACCGACGAGAATGCTGAAGGGTTGCCAGCGTTTTCACTCGATTGCAACGGCAGGCTATCCTGTCGCCATGACTCGGTGACTCCCGGAAGCAAATGCCAGTCCCAGTCATAACGAATGTTACTGTAATCCTGAACATTGGTTTTGACTTGCAGTACGCCACGCCCGTTCATAAAGCCGAATGCGCTGTCAGAGAAGCTTTCTGCGCCACGGGTGCGCTGAGATTCAAGCTTTACTGAGCTAAACCATTCTTTGTACTCCGAGCTGTTAGAATCAAACTTCTCCCGGCGGTGAATCAGATAATCATTAGCCCAAAAGGCGTTGCTGCCCAGTTGCTGATGGGTGTTTTGGTTAATGTTTGAGGTCAACTCCGTCAATCGAGTAATAGCACCCTGATCGGTAGAGTATGGTGCGGAGTGGGTGAGCAGTTCTGCATCCCGACTCAAGATATAACTACCAAAGTCATCGATATGATTACCATAGTGACTGCGTCCGACGGCCTGGAAGTCGGTCGACTGACCGTAAATGAGCCAGGGCATGATGTAGTTCAGAACATCCAGTGAAAACTCATAAGGTGTGTGAGAGGCTTCAAAGGCGGTGCCCTTCAGGTAAGAGGCAAACACATAAGGTTCCTCGGTCAACCATTCATAGCCATAGGCGTACATGGCTAAGTCTTGTCTTAATCCAACGTGGTGACTCATGGTACCGTCTGGTAACAAACCGGAGCGGCCATAGCTTTGTGCACTGATGCCATTGGTGTCGATCCAGTGCTTTAGGTCGCCAAAGCTGCCTTGAGGACTCCACCCAGGTAATATTGTTGTTCCTTGTGATTGCCAGCCAAGTCCGGGCTGATTGCCCTCGTAGTCTGGGTACCATAATGCGTTGTAAGTAATCGGGCGGTTGTAGTCTTTATAGAAGGCTACCATGGCTGCCCATGTTCTGAGTCGGTGTGCACGGTTAGCGTCGGCCCAGGCTCCTGGAGAGGAGGCGAGATCCTTAGCATTGTAGTAGCGATGGTAATCGATGGAGGCCTCACCGACAGGCAAGTCAAAAGCCACCTCAGACAGGAACTGGCTGGTCTTATCAAATACCCGCGTGTACAGGCTCTTGTCTTGCGCCCGGCCTTCATGGATGTCGTCGGCTAGCGCCATGATGACGCCAGATATTGGGTCGGTGAAGCGCCAGGCATGGGTGGTGTCGTTGTATTCAACGCCGGCGTAGTTACCAAAGTCGGAACTCGGGAAAGCGTCAAGCCATGCCTCTAACGTATGTAACAAGGTCGTTTTTAACGCGCTACGCTCTGAGCCTGACTGATACTCGGGCAGGTGAGTATAGGCACGAGCCAGAGCCGCAAGATGCAGCGCACTTTGCTCAAGTTCATCGGCCAAAATCGATTTGCTGACGACTTGCTGACCGTAATAAGCGAGATCATCTTCATTCGGATAATCATAGAAGTTAATGGTGAGGCTGCTGTCTTCTGCCCAGCCAGAGCTGGTGCTCTTAAATCCATAGCGGACTTGATAGTTGTTGCTGGCCAGAGTGTTTACCTGGTCGCTCACCAAAGCATAATCATAGTCTCTGCCGCTGTGTAGGCGATAGGCTTCGTCTGTGGCATAGAGATAGAACTGGTCAAAGAACTGTTTCCATGCTGTGGTATTAAGTGCTTCGACTAAGGTTTCCACCCGGGCAATGGCGCTGCCTGCTTGCCGGAGCTCAATTTCAACCAGATGGTTGTTATCCCAATCTACGCTGTCATCCGTTTTCAGTGTCAGTACCCCGAACAATCGGCCGTCCTGATCTCGAATGTTAGTGAGTGTGAACAGATCACTGTCATCGCGAGTAAGAGCAAAGGCGAGATCGGAATCGGGTGCCGATTCTGGCGCGAAGCGATTGCTGACAGGCTGGATTCGACCGATCACTTCTGTGCCGCTCTGAGAGCGAGTCTGAATTTCAAATCGTTCGAAAAGCAGCGTGTCGCTGGCAAAAGCGGTGTGATGGAAGCGCTGATCGTCTTGGTCATCGTTATCACCCACGCCGTCCTTATCGCTGTCACGATAGTTATTAGGATCGTTCGGTAGTTCATCATGCCTCAAACCAGAGTTTAACTGGCATGAATAGTCACACGTTTCGTTCCACTCATCAGGGTAACCATCGCTATCAGAGTCGATACTGGCAGCGGCGTTATAGGGAAAGGCATCCTCATTATTACCCACGCCGTCGCCATCGCTATCTAACCATTCGTTCGGATCGTTAGGGAAGGCATCGCGACCGTCAGAAACACCGTCGTTATCGCTATCGACGAGAGTTGTCAGTGAGAAAGCATCCAGTGAGGCACCGTTGGCGTCATCAAAACGTATCATTAATTGCTGTTTGCCAGTCGACAATGGAATATCGGCATCCAGCATGACCGTTTGATATTGGCGAGGATCGGCGACATTCGCCGTATATTCAAGTGGGTAGCTGTCGCCATTAATGTGGACGGAGAGTTCAACTGGTTTGCTGATTTGGCCACTGCCAGCGGTCAGAGTGAGCTGATACAGTCCCGCTTGTTTTACATCAAGATCATACATCAACCACTCACTATCCTCGATATAGGCGATGCCGTAGGTCGGGTTACCAGAGCTATCAGGTTGGTTATTATTGTGAATGTCCACATCTACGTCTAAACGATGTTGTTCTTTAGCGTTGCCTGTGGATAAGTCAAAGTAAGCTTCGCCATTTTCTCCATATTGAAAGTGTTCAGCTTGCATGCTACCCGGTACTGACATTACCGGTGCGACCCAAAGATCTGGCAGCAACGGGTAAATATCGGCATTGTCACCGACGCCATCCTTATCGGAGTCGATCTGCTCATTTGGGTCATCGGGGAAGGCGTCCAGTGTTAAAGGAGTCGTAGAGTCTTGTTGAGTCTTGCCTTCGTTCCAAGCATTGGGGTAGCCATCTTTATCGGTATCGATACTGGCGGCAGGATCATCAGGGAACGCATCGGCGTTGTCGCCGACCCAGTCACCGTCGCGATCGGGCGAGGAGACAATATCAATGTTTCGAATGCGGAAGCCACTACTGGTAAAGCGAACCTCCAGTTGTTGGCGGCCCTCAAGCAGTGTTATCCCTGTCATGGTAAACGGCTCGAGGTTATAGGCACCAGCGCCTTGAGTATTAAAAGTTAACTGACTTAGCAGGTTGCCAGTTTCGTCTCTAAGCTCCAACGTTTTATCGCTTGTACTATCTGACGCGAGGTTGAAAACAGCATCGTAAGCACCGCTCTGTGCTACGGATGTTTCAAACTTTAAATATTCTCCAGGTTGAGTCCAGCCAACCAAAGGGGTTTGATTACTGACTCGAATGTCGACATCGTCCTGACGATATCCGCCGCCAGCATTGCCTGTGGTGGTATCAAAATAGCCACTGTAATCGGCCGCCATGAAGTCTCCAGGTAATCGGGCGTAATTGACCAGGCTTGAGCCCGCACCATATTGAGTATCGGCGGCGGAAGCGGCCTGATCTAAGATGAAGGCAAAGCTGTCGAGGGATAAGGCACCGCTGTGCAAGCGAACCTGAACGGTGATTTCCCCTTGTGGTAGCCAGATATCGGATAGAGTTTCGGTTTGAAAACTGCGCACATCGGCAACCAGAGGCGAGTAAGTTAACGTTCCCAAGTGGCTGCCATCGGTGAGGTGGAAGCTCAGTGACATCGGTTCTGTATTGCTGCCTGCGACCTGAGCGTCGAGGCGATATTTTCCTGCCTGAGCCAGATTCACCGTGTAGTTCAGGTACTCGCCATCTTTGGCCCAGCCCACGGCATAACCGCCAGAACCGTTGCTTCTGATATCGACATCGTCGTCACGATATTTGCCGCCATCGTTGCCCGGAGAGCTGTCAAAGTAGCTAACATTCTGGCCACCTGTGTCGTAATCTTCAAACTCGATATTTAGAGTGCTTGCAGCAAGTGAAAACGGCGCAACCAGGGTCAGGAACCCTATTGTTTTGCACCTGGGGAAGGTTGATTTATACATAACCACCACTTTTGTTTTATTGAAATAAGCGTTGTTTTTCTTCTACGATAACTTGCTGCAATAAAACGACTGGCGTGACTTTTGGAACCCGTGTTCAAATTTAACAATATGACAAACGGTAACCATTGGTGTCGGTTATGGGTTTGGCTGAATTGGGTGTGTTGACCTGTGCTCAGAATTGCGTATGAACTTGATTCAAGCCAGTCACTACGGCACGAATCACCTGCTTTGATTGACTATTCTGCACATCTATCTGTTCTCCTGCTCCACCGTTTTCCAGAGCAATGCCCTTGGTGCTGGCATTGAGCTTGCCTTTGGCAGCAATAATCACTACCTCGTTGCCTTTCTCGACCAGTGGTGGGTTAGAGACAAAACTGGCATCAATGATCTGGCCAGAGCGCATGCGTCTTGATACCTGTTTACCGATCAACTGGGAGAGCTCTGGCACAAAATGGATAGCCCGGGTGAGGGTTCGGGTTTCCAGTTTAACGGAGTTGGCATTGATTTGACTGTTGCGATTCAGTGTGGTGGTCGCAACAGCAACTGGCACGGAAAGGGTTACTTTTGCGCTGGTGTTGATGCGCCAATCATTGAATCCATCCTGACAGCTTACACTTCGCTTTAAGTTGCCAACGGGCAAGGTCTGGTTGTCACGGCTGGAAACAATTAGCGGCCCCTGACACCGTGCCAGATGTTTTGCAGACTCTGGAACGAATATCACGAGATGCATCTGATGGTGCTGCCAGTTTTGCTGCTGGGCGACTCGTTGAATTTCTTCTTGCAGCGAAAGATGGACCGCAGTCTCGAGCGCTTGGGTGGTCATTTTGGCTTCTTCGGCAGCGTATCCAGACCACGTTGCGAGCAATATCACAATGCTTCCGACCCACTTCCTCATCCCTGTTCTGGCTTCCGTGAAACGGAAGTTTCGCTTCCTGTTTTTTGTATAAGTCATTGTTTTTGCTTTATAAAAAAATTGGCATGTATCTTGTTATACCCCTTAGTACTTCGCCCATTTAAGGACAGAGACATGGCAATCAGTTTTGACAGTGCATTAGGGGTTCACCCAGAGGCACTCAACTTTCGGGTTCAGCGTACCAAGGTGCTTGCTAGTAACTTAGCAAATGTCGATACGCCTGGATACCTGGCCAAAGACTTGAGTTTTACCACGGTTATGAAGCAGGCCAATCCAAATGGTGTGCACGCGACAACACCGAAGCTGGACGTTTCAACCAAGTATTCTGTGCCATATCAGAACAGTAAAGATGGCAACACGGTAGAACTGGGCGTGGAGCAAGCCAAATTCACGCAAAACAACATGGATTTTCAAACCAGCCTGACGTTTATGAATATGAAATTCAGTGGTCTGGCTAAAGCGATAGAGGGACGTTAATCATGTCATTCACTGATATCTATTCCATCGCGGGCTCGGCAATGACAGCGCAAACCGTTCGTCTCAACACGGTAGCCAGTAACCTGGCGAATGCTGATGCAGTGTCAGCGAACCCGGACGATGCCTACAAAGCACTAAAACCTGTGTTTGCCACGGTGTATAGCCAGACTCAGCTGGCCGCAGGCCAAAATGTCTACCCCAATGCGGAAGTGCGAATTGTCGATGTGGTGCAAAGTGACGCCAAGGCTGAACAAAGATTTGAACCCAATAACCCGCTAGCCAACGAAGAGGGTTACGTCTATTACCCTGGTGTCGATGTGGTGGCGGAAATGGCAGACATGATGTCGGCGACGCGCAGTTTCGAGACCAATGTGGAAGTGCTGGCGAATGTGAAAAGCATGCAGCAAGGGCTGCTGAGATTAGGAGAAGGACGCTAATGAGTATTGCTCAATTTACTGCGCTGGACACGGATACGCCAACGACAACCCAGAGTAATCCGGGGATCGCGGCTAACCCGCAAGATATGAACAGTGCAAGCTCGCTGCAAAACGAATTCATCACCTTGATGGTGGCACAAATCCAGAATCAGGACCCTTTGAATCCACTGGATGGTACTGAGTATGTCAGCCAACTGGCGCAATTCTCTCAGGTACAAAGTACTGAAAATATGTCCATGCTGATGCAAAACAGCATGGTTCTGCTCGACAACATGCAAGTGTTATCGACAGCGGGGCTGGTGGGTCAGACCGTGTACGTCAGCGGCAATGAATTTGAACTGGCTGAAGGGACTCAAAAGGGACGAATCGAGCTGGAGCATCCTTCTAATCAGGTCACTTTAGTGGTGGAAGATGAGTTTGGCCAGAAAACCAAAGTGCCTCTTGGTGCACACCCCGCGGGTGATGTGGATTTCAACATTGACCCGGAAGAGCTGGGCTTGAAACCGGGTAATTACACCGTGTCTGTCGAAGTACAGGAAGGGCAAGCGAGTCCGAACCTGTTATTGGCAGGGGAAGTCCAGCAAGTGCGTATTCCTAGTACCGGCGGCGCTGCCATGGTGAATGTTGCCGGAGTAGGCAGCGTACCGTTCTACAAAATCAGTCAGTTCGGCGCATAGCGCTCACATTCTAACGAGAAAAATAATCAGAATCAGAGGACATTATGAGCTTTAATATTGCATTAAGTGGCCTGGACGCCACCAATACTCAGCTAAATACAATCAGCCATAACATTGCCAACGCTTCCACGTATGGTTTTAAACAGTCACGTACTGAATTCTCCGCAGTCTACAACGGCATGCAACCTGGTGGGGTGGAAGTCGCGGCGATTTCTCAGAATTTCGACAAGAATGGTTCAGTGTCGGGCACGGGTCGCTCTATGGATATGGCGATCAATGGCAACGGCTTTTTCGTGACCAAAGACCATATGGGCCAGACTTTGTATACCCGCGCGGGCGTATTCGGTACCGATAAAAACAACTATGTTGTCGGTAACACAGGGGCAAAACTTCAGGGCTACAGCGTCGACAGCAACAATAACCTGCTGACAGGTTCGGTCGGCGATCTGCAGATCAGCACTTCCTCACTGGCGGCGAAAGCGACGGACAAGCTGGATTTTGTGGCCAATTTTGATGCCAGCTCCGATGTGATAGATCAGGCGGTCAATCCGTTTGACCCTGCTGATCCCAACTCATTTAACTCTTCTTACACCTCGAAAGTGTATGACTCACTGGGCAACTCACACACGGTGACTCAGTACTTCACCAAAACGGCTGATAACACCTGGGAAGTCAATGTGCAGGTGGATGGTGGCAGCACGCCAGTACAAACCGTACCTGTGACTTTTAATACCGATGGTACCTTGGCGTCACCAGCCGGTTCCTTCAACGTCGCTTTCCCGGCTCCGGGTGCCAATGCCATGAGCATCGATATCAGTCTGGCTGGCAGCACACAATTTGGCGCCGCATTTGGCGTGAGCACCAACAATCCTAACGGTTATACCTCGGGTGAACTGGCAGGGGTTCGAGTGGAAGACAACGGCATGCTGTTTGCGACTTACACCAACGGCCAGTCTCAATTGCAAGGACAAGTCATTTTAGCAAACTTTGCCAACCCTCAAGGTCTGGCGAAGACCAATGGAACGGCCTGGACTCAGAGCTACAGCTCAGGCGCACCAGTGATGGGGACGCCAGGTACAGGCGTGTTAGGTGATCTGACGCCGGGAGCGCTGGAAGGCTCTAACGTCGATCTGACCTCTGAACTGGTGAACCTGATGACGGCTCAGCGCAACTACCAAGCGAATGCGAAGACGATTTCGACGTCTGACAAGCTGACTCAAGCCCTGTTCAACGCGGTATAGGAAGTTAGCGCATGGATAGCTTGTTATTCACAGCCACAACCGGAGCGAGTCGCGTACTCAAGGCGCAGCACGTTCGCTCCAATAACTTATCGAATGCCGATACGGCCGGTTTTCGCGCCGATATGGAACGCGTGAAAAGCATTCCGCTGCAAGGTTCAGGCTTTGATGGACGCACCATGGTTGTCACCAACTCTGCTGCGACGCGCTTTGATTCTGGCGATGTAGTGAAAACGGGTCGGGCACTGGATATCGCCATTATGGGTGAAGGTTACATCAGTGTTCAGACACCTGCAGGCAACGAAGCCTATACCCGTGCCGGTAATATCAAAGTGAATGAACTGGGTGCGATGAGTATCAATGGTTTCCCTGTCATCGGTGATAACGGTCCGATGGTTCTACCGGAATTCCAGAAGGTAGAAATCAGTGAGCGTGGCCGGGTCAGCGTTATTCCACCGGGAGGCGGCGCGGAAGTGGAAGTCGGCACTCTGAAGCTGGTAAAGCCGGAGAGAAATCAACTGCAAAAAGAGAGTGACAGTTTGCTGCACAGCCTTGATGGCCAGCCTTTTGCTGCGGATGCCACCGTAAATCTGGCTCCTGAGCACATTGAAGGCAGTAACGTGTCAGCCATTGATGAATTGCTCAGTGTGATGTCACTTACCCGCAACTTTGAGATGCAAATCCGCATGATGAAAACAGCGGAAACACTTGCGCAATCTGGAAACAAATTAATGAGCGCGAGTTAATCTCGCGCGCAAAGGAGTAATCATGCATTCAGCATTATGGGTCAGTAAAACAGGGATGGCCGCCCAAGATACCAAGATGACGGCGATCTCAAACAACCTGGCAAACGTGAATACGGTAGGCTTCAAGCGCGACCGTGTGGTGTTTGAAGATCTGTTTTACAGCATTCAGCGCCAGCCAGGTGCTCAGGTAGATCAGGTCAACCAATTGCCAACGGGCATGCAGTTGGGTAGCGGTGTACGTGTGGTGGGCACTCAGAAAGTGTTCACTCAGGGTAGCGCGCAAAATACCGGGCAAGAGCTGGATTTAGCCGTGATGGGGCAAGGCTTTTTCCAGATTGAAAACTCTGACGGTCAGATCATGTATACCCGAAATGGTCAGTTTCATGTCAACTCCGAAGGTCTGATGGTGAATAGCCAGGGTCTGCCATTGGAGCCGCAAATTCAGATTCCGGACAATGCGTTAACCCTGTCGGTCGGTGTCGATGGCACGGTGACCACCACCACAGCAGACGGGCCGGCGCCGCAGAATCTTGGGCAAATCACCCTGGCGAAATTCGTTAACCCAGCGGGTCTTGAAGCCATCGGAGGCAACCTGTTCAAAGAAACTGAAGCCAGTGGTCAGGCTGAAGAACTGATTGCCGGCGAAGAGGGGGCTGGGAGCATCAAGCAAGGGGCTCTGGAAGGCTCGAACGTACAAGTGGTAGAAGAGATGGTGGATATGATCACCACTCAACGTGCTTACGAAATGAATGCCAAAGTAGTTTCAGCGGCTGATGACATGCTCAAGTTCGTTGCACAATCAATCTAACCATCAACAGCAGTACTGGGAGTTAACGTGAAAGGAAATAGTGGCATGAAATGGCTTTCTCGATGGTGGATGGTAATAGGGTTACTGGTGTTGACCGGATGTGCAGCTCGTCCCGAGTTTGTACCGCCTGAGCCGGATGAGCAGAAGTATGCACCACCAGAGCTGAATTATGCGTTACCGGAGGCCACGGGGGGCAGTCTGTATCGCCACCAGTATAACCTCACGTTATTCCAGGATCGCCGTGCGTACCGTATCGGTGATGTGCTGACTGTTTTGCTGGTGGAAGAAACGCAGTCGAGTAAAAAAGCTGACACCAAGTTTGGCAAGTCTTCCAATGTCGATTTCAGCGCCGCAACCATTGGTGGTACTACGCTGAATGAAACTGCCGTGGGTTTGAATGGTTCACGCGCCTTTGATGGCAGTGCTGCCAGTTCGCAGGGCAATAAACTGGAAGGCGCCATTACGGTGACGGTACATGAAGTGCTGCCCAACGGAGTGCTGCGTATCAGCGGCGAAAAATGGATTCGTCTCAATCAGGGCGATGAATTTATTCGTGTAACAGGCATCGTCCGTGTCGATGATGTCGATCGTTACAACCAGGTTTACTCGCACCGAATCGGTGATGCCCGTATTACCTACTCTGGCCGTGGTGCTCTGGCAGACAGTAACTCTGCTGGCTGGCTCACTCAATTCTTCACCAGCCCATGGATGCCGTTCTAATGACAAAACAACGCTATTTTTTCACGTCGATTTTTCTGGCTTTTGCATTGGGCATGATGCCCGTCGCGAAAGCGGAAGTGGAAATTCCCATTATGGATTTGGTCGATGTTCAGGGGGTTCGTAGTAACCAGTTAGTGGGCTATGGACTGGTCGTGGGCCTTGATGGTCAAGGGGACCGAAATCAGGTGAAGTTCACCGCTCAGTCCATCACCAATATGCTACGCCAATTCGGGGTGCAGATTGGTGACGATGCCAATCCTAAGTTGCGTAATGTGGCTTCTGTGAGTGTTACCGCTACCGTCGATCCTATGGCAGGCCCGGGGCAAATGCTGGATGTTGTGGTGTCCTCTATCGGTGACGCCAAAAGTCTTAGAGGCGGCACGCTGTTGCTTACTCCGTTGCGCGGCGTGGATGGCGAGGTGTATGCCGTAGCTCAGGGCAACGTCGTGGTTGGTGGTGTATCAGCGGAAGGGCGCAGTGGCTCTAAGGTCGCGGTAAACACCCCAACAGCGGGGCGTGTACCGAACGGTGCGACACTGGAGCGTGAGATCCCGTCGGATTTCAACTCGCGTTCGCAGATCACTCTGAACCTGCGCAAGGCCAGCTTCACCACGGCGAAGAACATTGCCCGGGAGATCAACAGTACCTTTGGTCCGGATGTGGCGATTGCCGTCAATAAAGTGCGCGTGGACATGCGCGCGCCTAAAGACAGTCAGCAACGAGTGACCATGATGTCCATGCTGGAAGAGATGAGTGTGGTTGAAGGGCGCAAACCTGCGCGTATTGTCTTCAACTCGCGCACAGGAACTGTGGTGGTCGGTAAGAACGTCAAAGTGACCGAGGCTGCAGTGAGCCACGGAAACCTGACCGTTTCGATAACCGAATCGCAGAAAGTGAGTCAGCCTAATGCCTTTGCTGATGGTGATACTGTGGTGGTGGATCAATCGAAGATAAACATCAACGAAGATCAGGCACAGATGGTGATTTGGCCGGAAGGAACCGAACTCAATACCATCGTCAATGCTGTCAACAGTTTGGGCGCAACTCCGACGGATTTGATGTCTATTTTGCAAGCGCTGCATGAGGCCGGTGCCCTCAATGCTGAACTGGTCGTGATTTAGGAGCTGAGTATGAATATAGATGCGATGAACGACACTACGCAGATGAACAGCGTGCTTTATCACGACAACGCGGCTCTGACCAATATCAAACACAGCAGCGACCAACAGGGGGCTCTGCAAGAGGTGGCGGGACAGTTCGAAGCCATGTTTCTGCAAATGGTGCTAAGACAAATGCGCAGCAGTAGCGATGTGCTGGCCGATGAAGACAGTCCGTTTTCCTCTCAGCAGCATGGGGTATTCCGTGATATGCATGATGGTCAGTTAGCGATTGAAATGGCCAAGAAACAGAGCTCAGGCATTGCGGATATGTTGGTTAAACAGCTCGGCCCGGCTCAGTCAACCTCGTCTAATCTTGAAGTGCAGTTCGACCCGGCGATAACAAACGTGATGCAACCTGCCAACGATATGGAACCATTGTCACAAGTTGGTACGCAAGCGATCGCGGAACCCCTTGAGTCAGTTAATTCCCAGACACAGTCGGTCGCCTTTTATAGGCAATCCCCTAAAGAAGTCGCCACTACCATGGCATTTTCCCAGTCTCTGATTAGAACAACGGAGCTCTAGTTATCATGAATCTCGTCAATATTGCGCTCTCTGGCCTGAATGCGAACCGGGTGGCACTGGATGTCACTGCGCAGAACGTTGCCAACATCAATACTCCGGGTTACAGCCGACAGCAAGCTATGATGGCTTCGTTATCGGGGGGGAAATACGACAAACACAGTGCGGGTATGGGGGTCGAGGTGACCAGCATTCGCCGCGTGACCGATCAATATCTGGTGAAGCAGACCTGGTCAACCGCCAGTGCTGCCAATTACGCGTCCGGGTACACCAGTGCCATGAGCCAGTTAGAAAACATGCTGGGGGCAGACGGATTCAGTCTGTCGGCAGGTTTGGATTCGCTGTTTGCGTCTCTCAATGATGCGACCACTAAACCAGAGTCGAACCCATTACGCCAGCAGGTGATTAATGAATCAGAAGCCTTGGCTCGCCGCTTCAATACTCTAACTGAATCTTTGCACAACCAGCACAAAGACGTGCATGACCAACGCAATGCCGCTATTGCTCAGGCCAACAGCCTGATGAGCAATATTGCTGATGTGAATAAGCAGATAGTGGAGATGCAGGGGACTGGTGGCAATCCAGCACAACTGATGGATACCCGCGATGCACTCGTCGGTGAGCTGTCAAAAATCATGGAAGTGAAAACCACCGATCAGGCAGATGGCAGCATTCAGTTGGCGCTTGTATCGGGTCAACCACTGGTGATGGGGGCGGATGCCAGTAAGATCACAGCGGTACCCGATCCAAGCGACCCATATTTAGCCGACATCCAAATCGAATTTGGTAATCAAACTTTTGCTGCCAAAGGGGATGTGGGAGGCAAGCTAGGTGCTCTCAATGACTATCAGGTAGATGTGCTTAAGCCTTATCAGCAGGCCATCGACGATATGGCTCGTAACTTAGCGGACGAGTTCAATGCTGTACTTGCGGCTGGTGTGGATCTGAATGGTAATCCGGGGCCGCCCCTGTTTACTTATGACCCTGCCAACCCAGCAGCCAGTCTCAACATCACCGATATCAAAGCGGATGAACTGGCTTTCTCTGCGGATGGTAACCCGGGTAACAGTGATAATTTGAAAGATCTGATCGCTATCAGTAACAAACCGGTTGCTATTTCAGGGCTTGGTTCGTTGTCTCTTAATGATGCATTTACTGCGATGGTCGGTCAAACGGCGATCAAAGCCAGACAGGCAGATTCGGACTATCAGGCCAAACAGTCGATGTTTGAGCAATCGGTCGCCGCACGCGACAACGTCAGCGCGGTAAGCAGTGATGAAGAAGCCGCTAACCTGATGACGTTTGCCAATGCACATAATGCCAACATGAAAGTCATTAGCACTGCCAACCAACTGTTCGATTCTGTGTTGCAGCTATTTTAAGGAGTTAGTATGAGAGTCAGTGATACTCAATTTAGCCAGATGATGCTGCAAAGTTTGCAGCTCAATAATGCCGGTCTGGGCAAGGTGCTGCAACAGATGGCCACCGGGGATCGATTAACCAAGTTGTCTGATGACCCAATGGCCTCGATTCAATTGCTTAACCTGGATCGCGAAGGCAGTGCTATCAATCAGTATCAGCGCAATATTGCTAATGTGAAAACCACGTTATCAAGCCAGGAGACCTATCTTGACTCAGTGAATGAGGGCCTGAAAAGCATGCGTGAGCTGGTGTTGTGGGGTGCCAATGGTACGATTAGTGATGATGACCGTGCGGTCATGGTGACTGAGTTAGAAAGCCTGAGGGATTCCGTTGCCGCTGCGTTTAATGCTCAGGATGAAGAAGGTCATTACCTGTTCTCTGGCACTAAGACAGATACCGCTGCGGTGTCTAATGCAGGCGGCAGTTACGTGATTGAGGGTAATAATGATAAGCGTGTAGTGACTGTCGCCAAAGGGGTGACGATGGAGTCGAATATGACGGCTCAGGATATTCTGGATCTGGGCGGCGGTAATAACGTCCTCAATCAGATTGATGCGCTTATTGTTGAATTTAAGAACCCGAGTCCAAATTTTCAAAACGAAGTTGCAGCCAGCCTGGATGCCATTGATGATACGCTGGGCAACGTACTGGGTGCGATGACCGAGATTGGTGGCCGTCATAATAACCTTGATCTCATGGACGGCGCTCATGGTGAAAATAAGCTGTTTGTAGATAAGGTGACCAGTGACATTTCCGCTCTGGACTATGGCGAGGCATCGGTGCGCTTAAGTAATTATATGGCTGCCCTGCAGGCAACTCAGGCCAGCTATGTGAAAATCAACGATTTATCTCTTTTTGACCGTATTTAGGTCGACCAATTTGAGCAACAAGGAAAGGTGTTATGGCAGTTAGTACGGTTGAAGTCAGACCGCATAGTATTAAGCTGACGGGGCAGGAGGCGGCAACTATTGCTCCGTCTCAGGCTTCGGATACCAGCAGTTCGCTGTCCAAACGCCTTTTAAGACCTCAGGCAGACATCACGTCTGCCTACTCATTATCGGGGGTGTTACTGACTCAGGGTCAGCAGCACGCGACGTCGGTGCAAATTGCCACCAAAGCACTGCAAGGGGTCGGTAAAGAGCTGACGCAGGTGAAACGGCAGTTGACCCATTCGCTCTCACACGGGGTCACCAGTGCCACGTCAGATGCGCTCACCCGCTCGAAAACCACCATTGACGCAACGCTGAACCAGGCCCGGTTTGATGGTAAGCGTGTAGTTGATAATGAACTGCAACTCAAACTCGACAGCGCGGATGTGAGGCGATTTTCTATCCCCGGACTGAACGTGCACCGCATGAGTGAAAGAGCGGAGCAGGTGCGTCTGGACTTTCCTGGTGGCGGTTCCGTAGTGCTGCAATTTGACGGCCAGTCGGATGGTGTCCGTACAGTAAAGCAGCTCGATCGCAGTCTGATCCCAATGGGGATGCGAGCCTCATTATCCCACGACGGCAGTATTTTGTTTGAGGTTCACGAGTCAGCCTACGCTGCGATGAAGCAACAGGTCAATGTCACAGGGCAGGGCCACCGTTTTCCAGCCGGTCAGGCTAATACCTTTAACATTCAGGCAGAACCGGATGGCACGGCCGAACTTAAGTTTGACTTAGGCTCTCGTGACGGTATCAAACAATCTATTGCCAAGGTCAATCAGCACCTGCAGCAAGCTCAGATCAGTCTGAACGAAGCTAGACAGTTTCAGTCACAACTGAACACGCAGATGACGCGCATCCAAAGTCAGTCTAATGTCCCTTCTGCTGAACAAGTCAGTGAGCAACTGACCCAGTTTAATCGCCTTTCTCAAGATTTCACCACCACCTTCAAAGCGCTGAATGCCCAGGCGAACGTTCGCCGCCATACGGTTGTTGCCTTGCTGAAATAGCTCTTCGGAGCTGTTTCCAGTTATTACCCCCCTCAAGTTACTCCCAGATTTGTTACCAAGTGTAGCGGTTGCGTCGCGCGTTCATTTGGAAAACTGCCGCTGTATGTCATATTAATAATTACCATGAATGAATAATATATTTATATAAATCAGGTGTTTACATTGTGTTAAATAGATTGAGTTGCATCACGGGAATGATATTTCGATCAGAAATGTATGAATGTCTTTGATATGAAAGTTTTTGCATTAAAGGCGATGCATATATAAGGAACATTATGAAATATCTACTTCTATCCAGCGCTATCTTACTGTTAGCTGGTTGTGGTGGGGGAGACAGTGAAGACTCAGGGAGTGGAACGGTCTTTAAAACTGTTGATGAACTTAAGCAGAGTGCAACACTAGTGGTTGACCAAGATGGCAAGGAGTACAGCCAGATCGAAGTGTCCGAGTCTGAGGACGTGGTGATCGAGGTATCCACCAATAATGGTCAACAAGGGGTCTTTGCTTTAGTTTCAAATAGCGACAGTGACTTACCCGCCGAAAAGCTGGTTGTCTCTGGCAAACTCACCATCAAATAACAATAAATATATGGATGTAACAATGAATAAAAAACTAGTAGTGGTCGCACTGTCATCAGTGTTAGGTGTTTCCTCGGCTTTTGCAGCGGGCAACGCGATTCTGAATGTGGAAGGCGAAATTCAAATTAACGGTCAAACCGTGATTGATAATAGCGGTAATTTTGTCGGGCTGGAATTTGCCCAGCAGAATCAGGTTACGATCTCAGATTATTATCTGTCTCGCGACGGGGTTTATACTTTTGTGAGTGACAACGGTTGGAAAGATGTCTATACCGTTTCCGGTAATAGTGAATCATTCGTATCGTACTACGCGGACCCGCAAAGTGGTGAATACGTTATAGTTGCAGAGGGCGCCTGGCTAGATAATGGTGACGGGACTTATACCACTACGTGGCAAGATTACCCTTCTGACAATGTAGAGTACAGCAGCACTATCAGAGAAACAGAGCTAACACAGCCAGCCGCAAGCTATCAAATCGGCAGCCTGTTGGTTAAAGCGTTTGAATCAGAGGTAATTGATTCTTCCTACAGCGAAGAGGTTGGTAATACGGATGTTTATACCAGTGAATATGCGTACGGCGGCAAAATGGCGTCATTTACCCTTGAAGATGGTACACAAATTTCTGACTGTCTCGTGGGTGCCAATGCGGAAATCCGCTGTAAGGAATTTGGTACGGTGGTTTACGACGACAGCTATGTGCTCGAAAGCTTCCAGCCTCTTACTGGGGCTCAGGTAGCGACCCAGTCAACGTCAACTTCTGCAAAACGTGACCGTTCTGCAACGCTTAAATTCTTCTCCAAGCTAAAGCAAAAATAGCACTGAAATGAGCAGGCCAGGCCTGCTCTTTTTTATTCGTTTTCGTCAGTTCAAAGGCTCATTGAGCTTGATGCCGCAGGCCGATACGTAGTTTTCTAGCACCTAGCACCTAGCACCTAGCACCT
>NZ_FNVG01000029.1 GCF_900107935.1 Vibrio hangzhouensis
GGTGTCACCCTCAACAATGCTCTCCGGCCCTTCAAGGGTCACGGTCACGGTGTCTTCTGGCCCCGGAGTTTCTTCATCGGTGATGTGGGTCAACTGGCTCGCACCGTCTAAGTTCAGCGCTTCGAAAACCGCGTTGCCTTCCCCGTCTTCAACGCCCGACACGCTTACGGTGAAGTTTTCGCTGCCTTCCGCCAGATCGTCATCCAGAGTATCGATAGTGAACGTCGCGGTAGTGCCGTCGCCACCCACAATAGCGGTGAGGGTCTTGGTGTAGTCTTCTCCCGCTGTCGCGGTACCATCGGTGTAACTGAGCGTGACCACCGAACCAATTGGTGCCGCGCTGCTGAGTGTAACGGTATACGTGGTGCTGGTGTCACCCTCAACAATGCTCTCCGGCCCTTCAAGGGTCACGGTCACGGTGTCTTCTGGCCCCGGAATATTTTCATCGCTAATGGTAACTTGCTGGCTAGCACTGCTTAAGTCCAGTTGTTCAAACACTGGATTGCCATCAGGGGTGATGATGTCACCAACACTGACCATAAAGACTTCATCACCCTCAGCTAAGTTGTCGTCAACTGGAGAAATGGTGAAGGTGGCGGTAGTGCCGTCAAGCCCGATGATGGCTTGTTTCGTTTCCACAATATCGGCTTCTGATGCACTTGCGTAGGTATAAGTTAACGTCACAATACTACCAACAGGTGCTGGAGAGCTTAGTGTCACCGTATAATCACCACTAGTGGTACCCTCAGTCAAATTCTCAGGCCCACTCAAGCTGACCAGCACGGTACCAATTTCCGGAGGCGTATCTTCAGGCTGATTCAGGAGCTGCAATAAGGTGAGGGATTGAGTAGGAGCAAGACCCTGTTTATCTAAACCCGCGGTATCAAATTGTGTCTCCGCTAATGTTTGACTATCATCGCGAACAATGGAGCCTGTTGTGGTAGGGCTTGAACCGTCTGATTCACCAGCTGCCGGAGCTTGATCATCATCTTGAGTCGGGTCTTGGCCAGATTCAATTTGAGCGATAATTTGCTCAGGATCGATACCGGGACCAGGTATACTAAGGGCCTGTGAAGCACCGTCTAGCTGAATGAGCTCTACTCGAAGTTTATCCCCGACTTCATCGTTTTCCAGTACATCAATAACGACATCACCAGGGCGAGGATCAGCCCCCTCCGGAAGAATGGTGAGTTTCCCCTGAGGATCAAGGACTAATGTTCCTGATACCCGAACTAAACCTAAAAGAGACAACGCACTCATGATTTACTCCTTGAATACCCTCTCACAAAGAGAGGACCTAATTATTCATTTCTAGCCAGCCAAACTCGCGCGAATGAACTAAACCTCAAGCTCAATCTTTTACTAACGTATACTTTTAGATACCAGAGGAACTGGATTTATGAAACTTTTCTGGGGAGTAATTAAGCTTTGTCTCAAAAACGAAAAATGTCTCGCAAACACGAGACACTAGTAGTTTTCGGCCCTTAATGGGGATAAGTTTATGCGCTATTCTCTGTTAGAAAAAGAATAGCGATACCGATCAGTGTGTTATAAGCGGCCACTCATCTTTTTAACTATCATGAATGAGCAAAATCTGGTTCAACAAAGAATGATCAACACCAGTGACACCTTCAAGCTCGATAGTAACGGATTTTCCATCCTTTTCGATATCAATTTGCGTATTGCCACGCTTCTCCGTCACCTCGATCTCGTTATTATCGAGCAGCTGTTGTACCGAGTCCGATTCATCAAACAGATCGCGCAAGTCAATCACGTCAAAATCCTCTTGCTGACGAAAATCGGTAATTACATCCACACTGCCATCAAGGTCACTTTCTGTCCATTTAAAGACATCATCACCCGCGCCACCCGTGAGAAGATCGCTACCAGCCCCCCCAACAAGCAGGTCGTCTGATGCCCCTCCGACAAGCTGATCATTACCTTCCGTGCCATGGAGAATAGAAACATTATCACTGCTGTGCAGTGCGAAGTCATAACCCGAGTCAGCTGGTACATTCCCTTCCTCGCTGATATGGATGGTTACGGTGGCGTCTTCCCCTTGGCTGAGTTGCCCGTGACTGTCTTTCGCCTCGTATCTAAAGCTATCTGTCACGTCACCACTTCCGGTCTCAAAATCGACACCTTGTAGGCCAAACCCTTTGCTGTTACCTGGGAGGTCGGTTGCAACAATACGCACCTCATCAAATGGTTGCCCTGAGGTGACGGAAAGCTCTGCCGTTTTATCACCGCCACCATCAAACGCTAACGAATCAGCAGGAAACTCTGTTGCTTCAACAAAAGTACCATCCAGATACAAGAACACCGTAAACAGTGCTGAACTATTAACAAAATTCCCAGTGAGACTGCTCAGCGTTACCGACGCTTGATTCGTGCTGCCCGTTGTCAATCTGGCAGAGATAAACTCCCCTTCCGACGTTTTGTGACCTTTTGGATCGTTTTTCCCTGATACCGCATAAAAGCCCTGGTGCTCAGGAGTTCCTTTAGCCTTCACATCAACATCTGTGAACGTAATAGAGGAGTCTTTATCGTCATCAACATCATCATGAAAGTGCGGCTGATCACCTGTATAGGTCCCGCCTTGAATCACTATATCGGCACCAAGCCAATACTCACTTTGCTCGCCTAGTTCATCACCATCGGACAACTCGCTGACAACATCAAAACCAATATCCTCGTCCCGGTCTAACTCATACTTGATATTGGAGCGCTCAGAGTAATAGACCTCATCGTCGACCTCCAGATAGACCTTACCTTCCCCGTCTCCAGTTTCAATGTACAAGCGACCGTGCTCAGGTAGCTCGGTAATTCGTATCATTGTGTCGGTATCCAGACTAAAATCATCCTCGATATCACGACTGTAATCAGCAAAATTAAGAGGGATGGTATCGTCCATCGCAAACACATCAATGTCCATGACTTCCGGCGGTGTGTTCTGCGGCTCTGGCGGTTCTGGGTTATCGTCTACCGGAGTCACGGAGATCGTAGATACGGCCTCCTCAGACTGTTGCATCCTTTCGTCCGTCACAACGATTTTGATAATCCGATCTTCGGTGTCAGGATCCTGACTGCTGTTGCTAAACTGAAGGTTTTTCAGTGCCGCTTCGAAATCCTCAGCGCTGGCTACTTCATCATCACCGGTCGCTTTAAGAGTTAGTACTAACTTACCATCTTGCTCTTGAGAAACGTTGTATTCAATTCCACTCAATAAGGTACCGCTGCTAGAGTGTTCGCCCCCCTCATAAATGGTTAACGCATCACCCACCTTAAAGTTAGTCAACTCAACAGTGACCTGATGCAGCATATCTCTGTCATCAAATACGTCGACGTTCGCGTCATCCACCACGTTGACAGGTTCATCACCTTCGACAAAAGCATTTTGATAATCCGGTCCACTGCCAAGGTCAATGGTGGGTTTTTTGTTGTCGATAATCTCTGCGGGCTTGGCTGCCACATTATCGACACTTAGCGTAAATGTTTCCGTTGACTCATGAGTTAATTCAAACAACGTTGGTAAGCGAATCTCAAAGCTAGAGACACCCTCTGGAATCACAATTACGTTCTGCGAAACATCATAGTAAACACCATGGGTGAAGGTCATCGACGATGGGTCGATATCTTCCCCATTGGCAGAGTCACTCTGGGCTCCGAGGGCCAGAGAGTAACTTTCTTCACGCAGAGTGACACCGTTCAACTCCACTGTGTAGACCAGCTCGTCCCCTTCAAGGACGCTGTCTGTTTCGAGTCTGACCTCATGTATCGTCGGGGTATTGGTTTCAGCCTGACGTCCATCAACGATAGTCACTACTGCCGATTCTGCGCTGCTGTCTGAATCTGTATCCACCGATTGATATTTGAAGCTGTCATTTACACTGGTTTCCAGGAATCTCAGCTCCCAGTTGCCCGGACCGTTGGTGGTAAAGTCTGCGCCAATAATGGTCATATCCTTTAGGCCAGACACCTCAATATCAGAATTGTACTGGTTTTGTTCGGGTAATTGAGTGACATCCAGTTCCAAGATATGGAAAAGACCGTCTCCAGGGGCTTTCTGGTACTCCACCGGATATTCAATGATGCCACCATTGCCATCATCCAATTTCAATACCACTATGACTGAACTTTCTTTACCTGCAGCCGCATTCGAGGAAAAGTAACCACCCAAACCATCCAGTCCAACAGTAATACTTGTCGCAGGTCTGTCGGCAAAGTCGATGGAAAGCACCTCATTCTTGTTAATGCCATCACCACCTCCCACACCCAAACCGTGGCCAACGTGATTGTCCTTTACATCACCACGATACTGAGTCAATGGCCCCTTGTTACTGCTGATCTCAACCTTATCTCCGTCTTCGAGGCTTAGTACACGATGCGTCCTGGTATCCTTCGTTCCCCAGTTATAAAAGTCAGTAGTACTGCTGTTTTGATCTGGTAAACCTTCGGTAGGGTTTTCTCGTGATCCAAGCAGGAAGCCCTGTTGAACAGAATCAGGCTGATAACTGATTTCTTGGGCATTGAAAGTTTTACCTGCATCCACCATGGCTTGCGTAATGGCTTCGAGACCACTTTCTCCCACGAAATATAACGTACCGTGCTCAGGAAGCTCTGTGATCTTAACCTGAACTTTATCCCCTACTCCGTTGAGGTCATCATCCACATCGGCAATCTGATCTAAGGCAGAATCCTCAGAATTGAACACCACACCAACCCTGCTTTCGTCTTCGATAGTGAACTCAAAGCTTTTTGCTTCGGGCAGATCGTTCGCTCCGTTGATGGTCACTATTACCGTTTCAGTGTCTGTTGCGCCATGTTCATCGGTAACCACAACCTCAAAGGAGAGATCCTTAAATTCATTGGGCCCGAGCTGTTGAACCAGCGGCGAGTTTTCATCAAGAGTAAACGTCCAGGTTTCAGTCTCACTATCCACAATACGGAACGTACCGTATTCATTGGTAACACTATCAACCAATTCAGAGTCACCCACCGAGATACCAAAGGAACGAGTAGCTGCTGCATCCACATCTGTAACGGTAATCAGGCCGGACGCTTTACTTTCACCAGCTTGCATGTAACCAGAATCAGCTACCCGACCGTCCAACTGACTTTGCCCGGCCTGGATTTCTGGCGCGTCATTGCTGCCATTGATGGTGACGCTGATGGTTTGCTCTATCGTTGCCCCTTTGTCATCACTGACTAGAACGGTGTAATTGAGCTGAACCGCTTTACCCTGCTCCGACAGCGCATTCGTTGCCGGCAGTGAATCATCCAATGTGTATGTCCACTGTCCGGTATTCTTATCGACGGAGAACGTCCCATACGTTGTATCACCGGTTTCTTTAAGGGTATAGGTAGCACTGGCATCGTCGTCGACATCGGTGACGATGATCGCTCCCGTTGCTACAGCTTCACCTGGTTGAGAAGCTCCCTTTTCAGTCACGCTTCCTACACTATCTACTTCTTTAATAACGGGAATATCGTTGGTGCCTTTCACCAATACTGAGATATCCTGGCTAACGGCGCCGCCGTCACCATCGGCAACCTGAACTGTGAAGGTATAAGAAACTTCATCCCCTTCCTTCAAATGCTGCGCAGCCTCGTTATCTATAGTGAACGTCCACAATCCATCTTCAGATATGTCAAATGTGCCGTAGGGTTTTTCAAGCTCTCCCAACGCACTCCATCTCAGAGTGTCGGAATCGACATCTGCGGCGGTAAGCTGTCCGCTAGCAATTGAGGTACCGATATCATCACTACCACTATCGAGATGACCCGACTCTCTTACTTCGCCACTAATGGCGTTATTCTCATTGAGCACAGGCTTGTCATTCGTACCAGAAATGGTAATAACGGTTGTCTGCTGCGTGGAACCAAGAAGTGGGTCTGAGACCTGAACAAGGAACTCGAGTGATATAACATCATCTACATTTAGCGCCTGCACGGCATCGGAGTCATTATTAAGTACGAAGGTCCAATGTCCATCAGGAAGCAAGGTGAACGAACCATAGTTATCGAGGTTATCTGGAAGCGTCACCAGACTCCAGGTCAGCGTCTCAGAAGCGAACTCATTGTCCACCGCTGTGAGCTGCCCACCAAGCTCTGACATCCCCTCAAACTCAGTGCCATCCTGACCGTAGCCTGCCTCAACGGCATGCCCAACAAGCTCATCTGAAGTTATGCTGGGAGCACTGTTGGTCAGAAACTGAATCAATGTCAGTGCTTGGGTGCGGGTCAGCCCTTGCTTTTCCAGGCCAGAGGTATCAAATTCGGTGGTTGCGAGAACTTCTGCTCCGAAACGAGTAATTGCAGAGGAAGTGGTGGCACTGGAGCCATCAATACTACCCGCGGCGGTAGCCTGACTCTCGACGAGTGTCGGGTCCTGTCCTTCCTCAATCTGAGCGATAATCGCTTGCGCATCCAGATCGTCAATTTTAAGATCTTGATTAAAGCCATCATCACGCACTAACGCGAGAGTGATATCTTCACCTACTTGGGCATTATGTAGTTGATCAACGACCACATCGCCTGGTCGTGGCTCGCTGCCTTCCTGAAGAATGATAAGATTTCCATTTGTATCGATCACTAACGTGCCCGATACCTGAGCTAAGCTATTTAAAGAAAAAGCGCTCATGTTCGACTCCTTGAACCGCCCTAATAACCGCTCAGGCGTATGTTGAATTCCCTTTGCAAACTCACTTCAGCGATTTATGTTCCTGTAGCTGAGAGCGTTACTATTTTGTTAACAACCGTTGATACCAGATTTTTTGAGTAATGAAAACCATCCTGAAAACTATTTTTGCTTTGTCTCAAAAACGAAAAAAGTCTCGCAATTACGAGACTTTATCGGTTATTTTTTAAGCGGCTACCCCATCAGGGTAATGAATCCCTGAAGAATGATTAAATTGACAATATCAATGAAGAAAGCGCCGACAATTGGCACAACCATAAACGCCTGAGGCGATGGACCAAAACGATTGACGATCGAGCCCATATTCATCACCGCGGTTGGAGTAGCGCCCAGACCGAATCCACAATGTCCTCCAGCGATCACTGCACCATCGTAATTCTTGCCCATGACTCTGAAAGTCACGTAATAGGCGAACACGCCCAGCACCATAGACTGCACACCAAGAATGATCAGAAATGGAATAGCCAAATCGAATATGTTCCAAAGCTGTAGACTCATCAACGCCATAGCCAGAAATAACGACAGGGAGACGGTACCCAAGATATCTATCGTTTCTGCGTGCACCTTATAGCTCTTAGTGACTTCACAGAGGTTGGTAATAAACACACCAATAAACAACGCGTAAACAAAGTCTGGGATCATCAACCAGGATATCTCAAAAGTGTTCACCCAAGCGTGAAGATACTTAGCACCGGTAACGCAAATCAGCAAGATAAACAGCACTTCGATAACCTTTTTTGCCGTTACCCGATCTTTTTCATACTCATTGTACGTCACCAATTCCGGAAAACGTTCGTGGGTATCATTGCCACGCCCGTACTCAGATTCAAATTCGTGCTTGTCGATCAGGCGCTGTGCAACCGGACTGCCGATGATACCGCCAATAATTAGGCCAAACGTCGCCGAGGCCATCGCTATTTCTAAGGTATTACTAATACCGTAGCTTTCAGTGAAAGTCTGAGCCCAGGCGGCGCCAGTTCCGTGTCCCCCTGACAAAGTGATAGAACCTGCTATTAGTCCCATCAAGGGCTCCAGTCCCAACACCGATGCCAGACCAACACCAACACTATTCTGAATAATGATATACAGCGATGCGACCGCTAAAAAGACAAACACTTTTGCGCCGCCTTTCATCAACTGGGTATAGTTTGCTGCCAGACCTACGGTACTGAAGAACATCAACATAAAGGTTTTTTGCAGCGGCAGAGAGAAGACCATATCAACACCATTAAAGTGCAACACGGTTATAATGAGTGCGACGATCAGGCCGCCGACGATAGGCTCTGGAATGTTGTATTTTTTTAGCGTGGGCAGTTTGCCATTAATCAAGTGCCCAAGAAAAAGAACGCTAATTGCGATCAAAAAAGATTCTAACGTACCAACAGTAATGGTGCTGTTCATATGACCTCTTTTTTTGCTTTTCGCTCATCTTCCCTAATGAGGTTTGATTGGTTTGTTTAGTGTAGTAAAAATTGAATAGTTGGCGACGTAAAAAGACACCAAACAACCTTGTTTGACTATTCTGAATGTTTCGTAGCTTTGAACGGAGCCGCGGAAGAATCGGCCTGAAAACTTGATTGAACTCAGCAACATAATCGCTTAACCGTCGATAAAACACGGTCAAATGACGTAAACTGCGCTGAAATCACGATGGATGACTACACTAAGTTAATGTCGGAGTGTAGCACATCCGTCTCGGACAAACTAATAAATGTAGAAAATACAAGGATTCACATTATGCTGACGACCTCGAAGACGGTTCTTACCGCCACTGCTCTGCTTATCTCCTCCTGGGTAAGCGCCAACGTTAAGGTCGACTTTGAAACGCCAGTGTCAACATCAGACATGCAAGCCAAATTGGCCATCGAACAGAATGGTCTTAATGAGTTAGTCGCTGAGTTATCCAGGCAGTATTTCCCATTTAACAACACATTGACGATTCAATACGGAGGAGAAGATGGTCCGCTCTACGATCCAGAACAACACAAGATTCATATTCCCTACAACTTCTATATCGACTCTCTCAACTACTTTTTGAGTAACGACTACGAAAAAAAATACTCAAAACCCGCCCAGCAAGGCGCCATGGATACGTTGCTTCATACGTTACTTCACGAAGCCGGACACGCCTATGTCGCTGACTATGCGCTGCCCATCTTAGGCAAAGAGGAAGATGCCGTTGATAATTTCGCAGCCGTCATCATGCTCAATTACGTTGAAGGTGGGGCCGATGCGGCGATCAGTGCCGCCGATATGTTTTCCTTTGAATCCGAAGACAGACCCGAGTATTACAACTTCTTTGAGTACATCGGCGAGCACAGTTTCGACCTGCAACGCTACTTTAGCACCTTGTGTCTGGTTTACGGCAGTGAGCCCGACAATTACCCTTCCCTTCTGGACGAAATTGAAGCTGAATACAGAGAAGAACAAAAACAAAAATGTGAGTTGACCTTCGAACAGATCGATACGAACTGGAAACAGGTATTAGGATTGAAGCAAGTTGACCATTAAACCAGAATCGCCGAAGGAATCATGATGCCCACAAAACTCACCTTGTTCTTTGATGCCACCTGCCCCTTATGTGTCAGGGAAATGCGCGCGCTCAAAAGACGCGATCATTCAAATGCAATTCAATTTATCGATATATTCTCTGAGCGCTTTGATGATTTTCCCGAGATAGATGCCGTTTCGGCCGCAGAACGACTGCATGCCTATGATGACAAAGGACAACTTTTTACCGGATTGGATGTCACTTATCAGGCGTGGCGCATTGTTGGCAAAGGGTATCTTTATGCCTTTACACGCTGGCCTCTATTCAGACCGGTGTTCGACTGGTTGTATGTTAAATTTGCCAAACACCGGTATCGGCTTTCGGGTTGGCTGACGGGAAAGAACCGATGCGACCGGTGTCGCATCGATTAAAGTGAACTTATTTACACTGTAAACAATGTCCAGTGACGTTACTTCAACGCATCCTCACGCACGGCCTTAAATAAAACCGAAGTATCTGAGCGGCCCTCACCCAAAGAAGATAATAACTGATAACGCTCAATAGACTGTTGAGTCAACGGCAATGAGATACCCTGACGCTGAGCTTCGTCAAGACAAAAACCCAAATCTTTGATCATCCAGTCAATCGCGAAGCCAAAATCGTACTGGTCCTTATCCATCGTTTTCGCACGGTTCTCCATTTGCCAGGAGCCCGCAGCACCATTTTTCAGGCAATCAACCAGCGATGGAATATCCAGACCACTCTTTTGCGCCAGCAACAAACCTTCTGACAAACCAGTCAAGACTCCGGCAATACAAACCTGATTGACCATTTTTGCTCTTTGCCCCTGACCAACTTCTCCCATAAGCACCGATGATTTACCATAGGCATCAAAGACAGGCTGGAGAGCCTCAAATGTCCCCTCATCACCTCCACACATAATGGTCAGAACTCCATTTTCAGCCCCGGCCTGACCGCCAGAGACTGGCGCGTCCATAAACTGGATATTCGCCGCTTTACTGGCAGCACCCAACTCTTCTGCCAGTGCGGCCGATGTCGTCGTATGATCAACTAAAATCGCTCCTTGCTTCATATTGGCGATAGCGCCCTCTGAAGCTGTGGTCATTTGTCTGACGTCATCATCATTACCTACGCATACCGCAACAACATCCGCATCCTTTACACATTGAGCGACGCTCTGGGCATACTCAGCTTGATATTCATTGGCCCAACGCTGAGCTTTTTCCGTCGTGCGGTTGAACACCGTCACCTCAAACCCGGCTTTCACTAAATGGCCAGCCATTGGGTATCCCATTACCCCTAATCCAATAAAACTAACTTTCATTCGTGCTCCTTTGTTTGTTTGAGGGGTGAACCGCCGCATCCATGGTCTTCGCTTTCGCAAGAATGGCGTCTATCAGCGCTTTCACGGCTTTAGGCTGATATTTCCTATCTTTGTACACCAAAAACGCCTGACGGTCACTACGATAGTGCTCAGGCAGCACATGAACTAATTTTGAGTTGCCTGCGACATGTCGAAGCGGCAACGACGCTATCCCTAGCCCTCTTTCAACGGCATCCATTAACGCCTGAATATCATTAACGACCAGTCTGGGTTTGATTTGCAGTCTGGCGGTTGACTGATGATTATGGCGAACTTCAAGCTGGGTACGTTCGTCAATGGCCAACCAGTCCAGCTGCGAAAGTTGTTCAATACGGTCAATGGGAGAGTACTGTGACAAATACTCATCATTGGCAAAGAAACCATGACGAGCAGACAACAATGGGCGAGCGATCAATGAATCCATATCGGTAAGATCAAACGTGATCAGTAATTCTCGATCTGTCTGAGGCTTGGATTGATCGTGATTGAGAGCAAGATCGATATGAACCTTGGGGTATTGCTTCAAATAGCTCTCCACTACGGGAGCGATGAAGGAGTGATAAAAGCTGTGAGGAACGGAAAGACGTACTGTCCCGGCCACTTGTTCAGTCCTTTCGGTAATATTGCTCAGTCCAATCTCAACCTGTTCAATACCACTACTGAGCTGTTCAAAAGCCAGAGATCCAATTTCGGTTGGAGACAATTCTCTGCCCTTTTTCTCCAGTAAGCGTAACCCTAAGCGCTCTTCAAGCGATGAAATCCGTCTCGACACCGTCGATTGAGGTAAGCCTAACTCAGTAGCGGCTTTCAATACCGAACCCTGCTCTACCACCTTACAGAACAGATAGACATCATCAATATATCCAAATATGGAATCCACGATTTTAAAATACCCAATATTATCTATTTATGAATAGATTTATACTTTTGATATCAAAAATCAACTGGAGTTTATCATGAACAAAAAACAATTCTGGCTCTCTACTCTGCTGTCATCACTCACTATGGCGATCATGATGTCAGGCATTATTTCTGGTTACAAACTCGGGTTCAGCAGTGACTGGCCCCCCGTTTGGCTGCAAAGCTTCTTACTTGCCTGGCCCTGCGCTCTGCTACTGAATCTAACGGTTTTACCTCAAGTGCGTCATTTTGCAGCCTGGCTCAGCCAACCCAAACAAACCAACTAGGAAGCATGATCATGGAAAATACACTTGATCATGTTTCCATGGAGCAGCGAGAAAAAGATCGACGCCGTCTGTTAATCGTATTCACAAGCAAAAAAAAAGAGCCGACTTGGTCGACTCTTCACTTTCTGAATTGTTTGCGCATTACTGCTCAGCGTTGTGATACACCTGCTGAACATCATCGCAGTCATCAAGCATGTCCAGGAACTTCTGGAACTTCTCTGCGTCCTCACCAGCGATCGCCGTGTGAGTTTGCGGTACAAACGTAATTTCTTCGACATCAAGTGCTAACTCTGGGTACTCTGCACCCAATGCCGTTTTCGCTTTGAAGAACTCTGTGTGAGGAGCAAACACGGTGATCACACCATCTTCTAGCTCGATGTCTGTCACATCCACGTCAGCCATCATCAGAGCTTCCAGCACTGACTCTTCATCGTCACCCTTGAACTGGAATACCGCTTGATGGTCGAACATATGCGCAACGGTACCTGGACTACCAATTTTAGCGCCCGTTTTCACGAAGCACTGACGAACATCCTGGAAAGTACGGTTGCCGTTATCAGTCAGACAATCAACGATAACGCTAACGCCGCCTGGGCCAAAACCTTCGTAACGAGCTGGTTGATAGTCTTCACCGCCACCACCACTTGCTTTATCTAGCGCTTTGTCAATAACGTGAGCAGGTACTTGGTCCTTCTTCGCTTTAGCAATCAGATGCTTAAGCGACAGGTTCATTTCCGGATCAGCACCACCGTTTTTAGCAGCAACGTAAATCTCTTTACCGTACTTGGAATAAACTTTAATTTTTGCGCCTTGTGTTTTCGCCATTGAGGCTTTGCGCACTTCAAAACTTCTTCCCATTGGGATGTTCTCTCTAATTCAATTTAACGCGGAGGATTTTAACAAATCGTAGGCACAATTCAATTGTGAACCCTACTCAGGTGTTTACATCACTCCCATCATTTTTTTGTATTTGTCGACACACTGTTCAAACCACGCTTTTTCGGTCTCATCACTTATCTTTTCAAGTTGCTCACGAAGGGCTTCTGGGCCCGCCTTTGCTTCTTTGAGCTGCCAGACTACAAAGGAAGCTTGTTTATCAAGTTCAACTCTGTTTTTTTCTGAGGGCGGAAGCAGTGAAAGATTATGAGACATAGCAGTTGGTCAGTTGATATTGGCAAGATGCTGAATATAGCACTGATGGGGCCGTAAACTCAAATGGGAGCAACTTGGGTGAGGACTCAGTCTTAAAAAATACAAAGGGTGGCCTTAGCCACCCTATCTGTCCTATCCAAAACCTTAGTGAATCAAACCCAACTCCCGAGCTTCTTCAAGAGTGAGGCCACTTTCTCTGATTTCCCGTAATGCTTCAATGCGACGTCTGGCTTCTGCGGATTTTCCTTGTTTCGCAGGACGTATTTCTTCCTGGATCTCTTCAGAGTGATCCCACTTGTTTGTAATGGATGTCATTTCGTCATGGTCGATTGAATTAATGGACATTGTTACCTCCTGATGAACCATGTCTGAACACCTAATCTGTAGCAAACGACAATTTTGTTGTTAAGAAAAACTGAGTCAGAATGTGATTGGGCCGATGATTCTCAACAGAAGTTTCGAGAAGAGGTCTATAAGCTTTGAAATTAATAAAATCCGGCAGTACATTTAGGAGATTCCACCTCGTAAAACTGACTTGATCCAGATCTCTTTTTTTCATCCCATTATTCTTGATTTCACTCTTGTCTCATTGCCATGAGCAGCATTGCATAGTGCGAATTTTGGGCAAAAAAAAGCGAGTCCAAAAGAACTCGCAAAAAATATATCAGAATGAATGTAACAATATGAGCCAATCTACTATTTCATAGAAAGGACAAAAGGTTGTCTATTCGGGATAAATAATAGCCATACCATTGATTGTCTGTGTCAACTTACTGTCAGCGTTATGTGCAAATCCCAACAAAATCTTAGTAGTTGTAACAAGTTATAACGCTGCGCTAGATCGCCACTTCATCAAGTACCCGAAAAACCGAATCATCGATATGTCCCTGGTAAACCTGTTTACACACTTTCTTTCTCACAGCAAGCGACGAAATCAGGCGTTCGATAGATAAATGCTTGTTTTCCTGACGAGAGTTGTACAACTCGACAACCCGACTCAATGTTTCATATGGAATAACATCATTATCGACACGCAGCCAGTCAAGCTTCTCCATAAGCTCAGAACACTCTTGTTTAATCGATGCGACCGAATGCCCTGTCATAGCGGACAACGCCGCTACACTGCGTTCCAGAGCCTCTGGAGAGGTATATTTGGATAGAATAATGGTAATTTCATCGGCGTTGATTTCAACAAGGTGTTTTCTCTGCTTCACTCGACGTCCGAGATTGCCACGCGGAGACGGCGCTTTTCGCTGTATAGGTTCAAACTCACCATCTATGATGGTCGACAGCTCATCAAGCTGCTTACGCGTCACCAGTTCATTTCTAAGCGGGTTCGGTAATGTTGGTGCCATGTTTCGCTTACCAGCATTTGTGGTTCTGGCTCTTGAATAACGAAGAACTTCCTCCACGTCGCAGCGAATGTCTACCTGAAAGTCAGGCAGCTTAGCGTCAGGGTCCATACAGGACAGCTTTAGATGATAACCCCATAGGTTGACCTCAAACTGATCCCCTTCAGTGGATCCTTCTCCCAATTTGCGAAGCTCTCGTAACAGATCCATTGAAAAACGACGCCATTCGATGTTTCTTGCCAGTTTCTGGTTCAGCTCAGACAACAACAAAGAATCCGTATGGCGGCGCGCCATACGACTTCTGAAATAAGAGTACAACTGGAATACTAAAGTGTGCTGCTTCAGGATTTCAGGTGGGAACAGGAAGAAATAATCGCGTGTCAGTAATTCTTCGTAAAACGATGGTTCCCAAACCAGTATGTATAAATTGGGTTTGATCTTGATTTCGCCATCAGCGCCTTCACGGGGCGCTTCTTCAGATGCAGTAATCGTTCTGGCAAGAAAACGGAATCGATCACTCTTGAAGCCTTCAGGCATGTTCTCACTGAGCCAACGACCAGTGAGTTCGTGTAATTGGAAGTCCGTAAACTCGATTCTATCGATACTATCACGAATAGAATCACGGGCAGGTCCACTGTCCTTTTTACCTCTAAGTGACAAAATGTCCGTGATGTAAAGTGGTGTTTTATTCGGCACCTGCTTGGCATCAAGATGATATTCTTCGTGATGATGATCGTGGTACTGCACCGTAAGAGTAAACAATGCAAATAACGTCATCAGATCATCGACTGTCATAATATTCTTAGATGATCGAGTTTCAATCACCGCTTTAGTGCCAGAGATCGAGACCATCGACTTTTGATAACTTTTACGGGTTCTGGGAGGGGCTAAAGCCTGATCAATGATCCCTGCCCAATTGGTTGGCGAAACAACAAATTGATCCGCTTCATCTCGCATTGCTGGTGGCGTGTATAAACCGTGCTCGTTAAGCAGACGCTTGTTAACCTGCGTCTGAGCCAGTGCTTTGGATTTTTTCTGCTTTTCTGATTGTTTGACCGACTCTGTGACCAGACTTGTCGCTCCCAAAACAGACACCAACTGATTTGGGTTAATAAAACGATGTAGCATGGTTTTTCCGGCCAGGCCTTCTTCAAACTTAACACCGTGCTGACTGAACAGACCAATGTTGACCGCTGCTCTAAGACGTTGTTGAATTGCAGCTCTGGTGAGCTTACCGTCAGTGGCATCAATCAATTCTGTTGTTGAAACATATCCGTCTTTAGAACTGAATCCTCGTAGAGAGATTAGGTTTAATAATTCAAGAATGCTTTTGGTGACACCTTTAAAGTGTTGATATTGCTCGATCCAATCGACGGACGTTTCTGTCACTTCAAATAAATGGCCACCTTTGTGATCTCTTGGAGATCGGATCAATATTTTATCTTCATTGCTCATGATTGGATCTATATCACACTATCCGTAATTTCGATATTGTTCCATAGCATAATGAATATTAGATCATAAATAAAGCTCTATTTTTGAAAGATAAAATAAACTGATCTTTATGTTTATACTGATCTTATATGATTAAGTGATCTTATGATCTGAGTAGATTTTAACGCGCAAGTGGTTGTATTTAAAGTATTATTGTTTACGCTTTGCCGGACGCATGATCAGGTGTCATACGAAACTATGATCAATGAATATCGAATGCATGATCACAACCGGACGAACGCATGATCATAATGATTGGGAAAACATGATCAATGAGCTCTCGGAGCGATGATCATGAGCCCAACACAAGTTATCCACAGATTTAGTAGAAAAGCTGTTAATAGTTATCTCTAAGTCACGGAATTATAGCTGTTTTTTGAGGGAAGCATGATCAAGTAGCGCGATATTGGGTAAGAACTCTCGGATTCTTCGCAATGATTGATGAATATGTCGTCAACTTGAGAATAGTCTTACTATTGAACTCAACGTGCCGTGCTATGACTTCGAATGAAGAGGTTACGGAACGATGATCAAGAATATAGCGTGTTAAAGAATTTGCATTTCAATTTGGCTGTTAATGGCAGCATTTAGCCATATATCCCTTATTCTATCGGGCATTGACCGTAACTTAGTCAAACATTTCCATGCTTCCGAAGTGATTATTTACTTGATCATTCTTCCTGACAGTTTGATCCATTTTTAGCTGCTAATTTATACTGTTGATGCCACACTGTCTTCCTTGATCATGCTTCAGATTGCCGAAACAATGATCAAGGATTTCGCATGATCATGTTTCCGAAAGTTCCAGTGATGGTTCTATTAAGGTATCTAGAAAAACGATTTTCAATTGTTTGTCGTTCTGTTTCAGGAAAATTAAGCCAAATCAACATAGGCCGTAAAATATCGTGACTTTATAATCGTTCCGGGGAAATTTCGTTTACATTGTAAATCAGTGACAATGTAACAGTTTAAATCTAGTCCACATTGTTAGCTGTTATGCATCATTTAAATTGGCACTAATGATGTATTTTTCACCACTTCTACCATCAAAATCACGATTTGGCACAAATGTAGTCAATTTAATGTAAATATTCACACTAAGTGTATGGACAGCTTTTTACTGAGAATGTACGATATAGCTGTACATAAAATAATTAGGTTACTTGGTTGGAACTTGGGTATGAAAAGAGAACAAACAATAGATAATCTCTACCAACTTGCTGAGCAGACTCAACAAGTGCAGGCCGATCGTATCGAAATTGTGTTGGAAGAGCGCAGTGACGATCATTTTCCGGCGATGTCAAAAGCTATGATGGAAACTCGTTCAGGGCTGACTCGACGGAAATTGGATGAAGCGATCAGTAAAATGGAGTCAGATGGCCACCAGTTTACCAAAAATAACGCCAACCATTATTCCATTTCTCTACAGGAAGCACATATGCTTATGGACGCGGCGGCCGTGCCAAAGTTTCATGAGCGTAAGAATAGTGACAACAATAAGCCATGGATAATCAACGTACAAAACCAAAAGGGTGGTACGGGCAAGTCAATGAGCGCAGTTCATCTAGCGGCATGTTTAGCGCTAAATTTAGATAAACGCTATCGTATCTGTCTTATTGACCTTGATCCACAGGGCTCATTGCGTTTATTCCTTAATCCGCAAATCAGTATTGCTGAACACGAAAATATCTATTCTGCTGTAGATGTGATGCTCGAAAATGTGCCAGAAGGCACAGAGGTAGACATCGATTTCTTGCGTCACAATGTGCTATTGCCGACACAGTATCCAAATCTCAAGACTATTTCTGCTTTCCCTGAAGATGCAATGTTTAATGCTGAAGCATGGCAAAATCTGTCTCAAAATCAATCACTCGATATTGTTAAGCTGCTAAAAGAGAAGCTGATTGATAAGATTGCTGACGATTTTGACATTATTATGATTGATACTGGACCACACGTCGATCCACTTGTTTGGAATGCGATGTATGCGTCTAATGCGTTACTGATTCCTTGCGCCGCAAAACGATTGGATTGGGCGTCGACCGTTAACTTCTTCCAGCATCTTCCTACTGTATATGAAATGTTCCCTGAAGATTGGAAGGGGCTAGAGTTTGCCAGATTGATGCCGACGATGTTTGAAGATGATAACAAAAAACAAGTGTCGGTTCTGACAGAAATGAATTATCTACTTGGTGACCAGGTAATGATGGCTACGATTCCGAGAAGTAGAGCATTTGAAACCTGTGCAGATACATATAGCACCGTGTTTGATCTTACTGCTTCTGATTTCGAAGGGGGTAAGAAGACACTCGCTACTGCACAGGATGCCGTACATAAGAGCGCACTGGAACTGGAAAGGGTGCTACACAGCAACTGGGCTTCATTGAATCAAGGGTAATCTGATATGGCTATTAAAACTTCAGAACTTAATGCAAAACTCTTCGGAAAAGCAAATAAACGCCGTGCGACAACTCCTCAGGAAGCTCAATCAGCAGCTAAAGAAAAAGCTCAGTATATCGAGTTGTCTGTTGCAGGCGAAGAACTAGTCTCGTTTGAGTTAATGCGTATTCCTGCTCAGGAAGTCGAATCCAATACGTTTGTTTTTGAAGAGAATGCTCGCGAGCAGTCTTTTCTTAACGAACACGCACTATCAGATGTGTTAGCGACACTACGCGACAAAGGTCAGCAATACCCAGCGGTGGGTCGTCGTCAAAAAGACGGAAAAATCGAAGTCCTGGACGGTAGTCGACGCCGTATGTCTTGTATTTTGGCACAAAAGGAATTTTTGATTTATGTTGCCGAAAATATCAATGCTAACCATGCGAAGTTTCTTTCTGATGTCGCGAATGCCCATAAACCTCTGTCTTTGTACGAGAAGGGTAAAGAAATGTTAGCCAAATTGGAAAGTGGTGACGCAGAAGATCAGAAAGCGTTGGCAAAGATGTTCCAATGCAGTGAGGCGTTAGTCAGTGGTGCGTTAAAAGCAGCGGACCTGCCTCTTGAACTGTTACAAGCGTATCCTAACGTGAGTGATTTAGGGCGCCCAACGATTGTCAGACTGCATAAGCAATTCAACGAACTTGATTTAGATAATAGAGGTAAGTTGATTGAGCGATGCCAGCTTGATGAAGGTTATGTATGGCAACAAAGTCAGGCTCAAGGTGTTGCACGCATCACGAAAGAGGTCTCTGAGACATTGGAAACATGGATGCACGAACTTTCGCCACCAAAGCGTGCAAAAGTGACTAAGATTGACCTGGTGAAGGGCAGAGCGAGCTACACTCGTAAGGGACCTAATCTGGCACTAAATCTTAAAAAAGTCGATGACAAGACCATGGAAGAGATTCTCGAATTTGTGAAAAGCAAAATAAATTAAACCGCTGGTCAGACAAAATACCTCGCGTTAGCGGGGTATTTTTTTGTGTTAATATTGGAGGAGTGAAGTTTCAACCCAGTACTATTATGTCAGCTTTTATTGAGAATCAACTACAACTCCTTGTCGAGCAGTCCTCTTTGGCTCGACGTTTTTGCCAGCGAGCTGCATTAGTGCTCGAGGGCGACGGTGAGTGGCTCCATTCATTAGTCACCCGGTTTTCATCACTTGTTCCCGAAGGCGGCGCCTACCAACTAGGGGGGGAGGCGATGGCGACACTCGAATATTTGCCTGCGAAACAAGGGAAGAGGCTTCTCGGTAAAGAAAGTCTCTTGATTGTAGTATCACTTGATGAATCGTTTGATGCCAACAGCTTTAATGCTGCAGTCGGCACCTTAGTGGGCGGTGGCATGTTACTGTTTACTCGCTCATCTGGTTCATCGGTTCACCCTTGGCTGCTACACCATCTTACTGCTATTCCTTCGCTTCTTCAGTCTGAACTTACGATCACGAATTTATCCGAATATTGGCCTATCGAGTCAGGTGGTTCACTTGATCGTGATGTCTATGCAGAACAAACACAGGCCATCGAGATGGTTGAAAAAGTGGTGTTTGGTCACCGAAAACGTCCTTTAGTCATTACTGCTGACAGGGGCAGGGGAAAGAGCAGTGCTTTGGGTATTGCCGCGGGGCAAATTCAGAAAAAACGACCATGTCGAATTTTGGTCACTGCCCCCAATCGTTCTGCGGTAGCACCTATCTTTGAGTACAGTGCTGCCAGCATGGATGAATGTGAAGCACAACAGCGGCAAATAGAATTCATAGCGCCCGATGATTTGCTACAGAATCTTCCTAATTGTGATTTGTTAATGGTGGATGAGGCGGCAGCCATACCAGTCCCTATGCTGAAGAGGATGGTTGCTCACTATCATCGTCTTGTTATTAGTTCTACGGTTCATGGTTATGAGGGATGTGGCAGAGGTTTCAGTCTTAAATTTTTACCCTGGTTACAAGCTGAAAGACCCGGAGCCAAAATCTATACGATGTCGAAACCGATTCGATGGAATAACAATGATCCTCTGGAAGCCTGGTGTTCCAGTGCATTTTTGTTGTCGGCGGAAATGGACAGTCTCGAAAAACTTTCTTCAGTTACGAGTTTAAGCCCAGAGAAATTGCAGTTTTGTCGCTTTGATATAAGCCAAGCATTGTCTGGTAAGCATCTGCTTTCTTCAGCCTTTGCGCTGTTGGTCAATGCTCATTATCAGACTTCACCCAGTGATCTGATGTTATTGCTTACATCTCCCAATATGTCTTTGTATCTCATGATTTATCAAGACGCGGTTATCGGTAGTGTGTTGACTAACGAAGAAGGGCAACTTCAGTCCGAGGTGATTGAAAAAATCCAATTGGGTCAATCGCGTCCTTCGGGCCATTTGATACCTGTCGAATTGTGCAACCATCTCGCATTGACAGCGCCTGCAGCCCAACGTTGCGTAAGAGTGATGCGTATCGCCGTTCACCCGCTACTTCAATCACTGGGCGTGGGGAGTGAAATGCTCACACGGCTTAAGCAAAATTTGGTCGATGGCGCCGACTACCTGGCAACTAGCTTTGGGGTGACGGATGAGTTGCTGGCATTCTGGCAACATAATCAATTCGTGCCCCTGAAACTTGGCAGCTCGAAAGACAAAGCCAGTGGTACATACAGCGCCAGTCTTGTTCTTCCATTGAGTCATCAGTCTCGTCAGTGGATTGATGGCGCTGAGTCTCAATTTGAACGCAATCTGGTTCATCAACTACGCCGCTCAAATCAAGACATTGATGCTTCTCTTGCATGGCGTCTCTATTGTGGTGCTCTCTCATTGAGCGAAAATAGCAAGCAGCCTTCTACGTTGTTAACTTACTATGCCAAAGGTGGGAATGCTCTTAACTCTTGTCGAGCTGAACTGTTACCGTTTCTTCAGTCGCTGGCTGTTGCTGACATAGCAGTTGACGATGAGTTAGTCCTGGCAATAGCGCTTCAAGAAAAGGAGTGGGAAATTGTCGCGGATACATTTGGTTGTACCGGCAGGAAACAGGCCGAGCGTCGCTTTCGTGCATCTCTGTCTGAGCTTATCCAACGTTTACAGTGTAAATTAGGCCAACCAAATTAAACCTCCTTTACAATTTACACTGTAAAAGCCAAGATGCATTTGCTAGCACTTTTACAGTGTAAATTTGTCATCTCAGATGTTCTTCGCTTATTCAATAAGTTAGCAATCTTGTTGTAGATTGACTCAAGATCAAACTTCTAAGCATATTACCGTGACGCCGCACTGAGTTTTTACTCATGAATGTAGTCTCAGTAGTGAGACTGAACTAAAATAATTGATAAATTATTGAAGCATGATCACACTGTTTAAAATTGACTGTCGTGAGCGAACATAGGGAAGTGGCAAATCATCATGTGGAAAAACGTCCTCAAGCTCGATGTCTCTGGTAATAAAGTCATCGCACAACTCCCGTCTGAATATGAACAAGGCTTGGCGTTGGAAGTGACATTACTCCATAACGCGTTGGCGGAGCACAATGCCCAGAACTTTTTTGTTGATGATACGGCTGTGATTCAGTTTATCAAATGCGCTGGAGAGGCAAAGGGTGATGCATTCGCTGGTATGATGATAGCGGAAGTCAGAGATGCGGCTGCTGAGGTACTTCTTACAGAGCAGGATATGATAGCCAGTATTAAGGTAACTGGAGCCTATGGTGGGGCGCCTTTACAACCGAACGATGTCATCAAAATCTTGACTGATGCTCATGTTATCAGAGGGCTCAATAAAAAAGCGCTTAAGAAAGTACTGCTGCTAAGCCAGCAGCTCAAACCTGGTGAAACCTATCTTCAACCTGTTGCGATAGGCAAGCGACCAAAGGAAGGTAAGAATGCGCAATTCATTCCTCTTGTCGCAGACCCGAAAAAACGAGTGCTAAAACCTCAGGCCACGGGTGAACACGGTAAAGTGGATATGCGAGACTTAGGGGCGATTGTGACTGTTGGTGAAAATGAGCTGGTGATGAAGCGCATTCCTGCCATTCAGGGACAGAGCGGCTATACCGTCACGGGCGCAGTCATTCCGCCTAAACCCGTCAAGGATAATCCGCTTAAACCCGGTGTGGGCACTAAATTCTCTTCTGACAACCCTAATACGCTATTGTCCACTATGTCTGGTATGCCAGTGATAAAAGCTTCTGGCGTTGAAATCGATGAAGCCCTTTGCCTCAGTAAAGTTGATATCTCGACGGGACACATTAAGTTTAAGGGCAGTGTCGTGATTTCCGGCAATGTTGAAGCCAACATGGAAGTCACTGCTACAGGCACGATAACTGTGGGTGGTTTTGTCGAATCGGCAACCCTGAAGTCAAAGGGAGATATCATCGTTAGTAAAGGAATCATTGGTCACAATGTCGATGACGGTGAGCCCAAGTCGTGTCACATTCATTCTGGGGGAGACGTGATCGCAAACTACGCTCAGTTTGCGGAGATTGAGGCAAAAGGGGATATGCATTTTACCGTCCATAGCCTGAACAACGATCTGCGTTGTGGTGGTGACTTGACCGCTACGGGTACTAGTAAGAAGCAGGGTATTTTGAGCGGTGGGCAAGCGATTGTCGGTGGTAAAGTTCTGTGTAATCAACTTGGTGTAGAGGGAGATACAGCAACCTACATAAAAGCATTTGCTAGCTACCACTGCTACACAGAAAAGTTAGAGCAGCTTGAACTGCGGTATACTCAGCTTCAAGAGCAGAAAATGAAAGCGATCAGGCGCGAAATCGAGTTGAAGAAGATACCTAAGTCGTCTCGAAGCGAAGCGCAGAATATGGAACTGGCGGCATTGAACAGCTCTAACACGGATGCATTGGATAGGTTTAGTGAAGACAAAGAGCGTCTGGAACTGGAACTGTTTGCCAAACTAGAGCTGAATACCGTCGAGTCATTGGTGCAGACCCATACTCGAGTTACTGTCGCCTTTGACGACGAAAAAGTAACGACCAAAAATACTCATGGTCCGGCGTTATTCAGTTTTAATAAACACATCATCAACTTTACACCGAAACTTAAAGAAGAAGACCTCGCGGTTTAAAAACAATAAACTAGTCATTTTTCTTCCAAAGTGTGGCGCCGTTTCCAAGGGCGCCTAACTCGTCATCAGGATTGCGCAAGCGGCATCGATTCAAAGACAAACAACCGCATCCAATACATTCACCCAGCTCATCACGTAGTTTTGTCATCAACCAAATCTTGTCATCAAGGATGCTTTTCCACTTTTTACCCATGGCTTCCCACTCTTCCTGTGAGGGTGCTCGGTCAATGGGTAAACTAGCCAAAGCTTGTTTGATTTCTTCCAAACTCAGCCCAAGCTGCTGCCCGGTTTTTATCACAGCAATGCGACGAAGGACCGAACTGTCGTAGCGCCTCTGATTGCCCTGATTGCGCCAACTGGCAATCATCCCTTTCTGTTCATAAAAGTGCAGTGCCGAGACGGTAACCTCGGCCCGTTTCGCCACCTGACCTACGGATAGTTCCATTGCGTACTCCCTTTTTTAGGCATTATAGCGCTGTTTCCGACTAAGTTGAGTGGCTGACGTTGTGTTTACTCGCAAGTTGCAAAGAAATTTAGGTGAGAGGAAAAACTACTTATTTGGCGCGGTTGTGGCTCCTGCAGGAAGTGGCGTCGGCACAGGGGGATTCTCATTCTTCGGTTTAGTGATTCTTATGTTTTTGATGAAGCGGCTAAAATACAGTTCTTTAACCAGTTCGTCGCATTGCTCGGCTAAGAGTTTTCTTTTCCATTGCTCACTGCTTACAGAAATTCGAGTCTGGTTTGTCGAACGATAGCCATTCGCGACTTCACACAGTTCAATAGTACTCATGTAGTTGGGGTAACGATTTACCGGAGAGGACCGCAGACCCAGTTGATTCATCTGATACGATGAACAGCCTGTAATGGTAAGGATTGTTATAGGTAACAGTACTTTGTAGCTCATAATCGGCAGAATTTTGTCTAAGCTATTGGTGGAATCGCTAATACTAACCGCTAATTTTTGCAGATAAAGTAAAGATTGAAACGCAGGTCACTGAAGTGAAAAAATTGACACTGCTCAGACAGTTGACCGATCTATACTGAGGCCCGATATTTGTTTTCGCACATTTTGCTAGCACCCAGATACAAGGAGAATTGGAATGACGGAATCTATCAACGTTGATGTAGCGGTAATCGGTGGTGGACCCGGCGGATACACTGCAGCATTTCGTGCCGCGGATTTAGGCTTGTCGGTATGTATTGTAGAAAAGCGAGACACATTAGGCGGTGTTTGCGTCAATGTGGGATGTATCCCATCTAAAACACTGTTACACGCCTCTTCTCTAATTGAACATGCCAGTCATGGTCATCAAATGGGTATATCATTTGCGCAACCCACTATTGATCTTGATACGCTTCGCACTCATAAACAGTCGACCATTACAGAGTTGACCAAGGGGATTGCAAACCTGGCCAAGGCTCGAAAAGTGATTCGCGTTAAGGGAGAAGGTCAGTTTACTTCTTCGAATTCGTTGATCGTAAAAGGTGATGATAGCTATCAAATTCAGTTTAAACAGGCGATCATCGCCACAGGATCACACGCTATCAGGCTACCTATCGCACCGCGAGATGATCGAGTATGGGATTCCACAGACGCCTTGGCACTCAAAAAAATTCCCGAGAAAATGTTGATCGTTGGAGGGGGCATCATCGGTCTGGAAATGGCTCAGGTATACTCTTCACTGGGTGCAGATATCACCATTGTAGAAGCGCAGGAGCAAATCATTCCCGCCGCAGATAAAGATGTGGTTCAACCGCTACTTAAAGATCTTAAAAAACGTTACCAAATCCTTACCAAGACATTGGTTACCAGTATGGAGGCTCAGGACAAAGGTATTGTGGTGTCGTTTGAGGGTAAGAAAGCGCCACAGAATGCCAGCTATGATGTGGTGTTAGTCGCGGTAGGGCGTCGCCCAAACACCTCGAATATTGGTCTGGAGCAGGTTGGGGTAAGAGTCGAAAAGTCAGGGTTGATTGAGGTTGACAACAGAATGCAAACTAGCGAGCCTCACATCTTTGCCATCGGCGATATTGTTAAAGGACCTATGCTTGCGCATAAAGCGACTCATGAAGGAAAAGTGGCCGCAGAGGTTATTGCGGGATTGGATGCGACCTTCCAACCAGTTTCAATTCCCTCGGTGGCTTACACCGCTCCTGAGGTTGCTTGGGTAGGCCTGACGGAGAAAGAGGCAAAACAGCAGGGAATTGAATACAGTGTAGGTAAAGTCCCCTGGTTGGTGAGTGGACGTGCCCAGAGCGTTGGCGCAACAAATGGTGTGACGAAAGCACTCTTTGATTCAGCCACTGGTACATTGTTGGGCGCAGGGATTTGTGGTGAAAATGCCGGCGAGTTGATTCACGAAGCTTGCACGGCTCTCGAGTTAGGGGGGCGAGCGAGAGACATTGCTCATACCGTACACGCGCATCCAACATTGGCAGAGACGTTCGCGTTTACCGCCGAATTGGTTGAAGGTTCGATGACGGATATGTTGCCGGCCAGAAAAAAATAATTTGGAACCAGAGAGGGTGCTATGTCACCCTCTTATGTGTCGCTTAATCAATAGTAGAACGCCAATTTACACTGTAAGCCGAACGATCGTGTTTCAGTTTCTGGCATTAATTTAAACGCTTATAACCATTTATTGCGTATTGCCCAGATTAAAGATCCCAAACCAAAGCCAATACACAAAGCAACAACAATCCAAAAGGCTAGTGGACTGTCGGTGCCCGGCATACCGCCGACATTAATACCAAGTAGCCCTGTAAAGAAACCGAGCGGTAAAAACATTCCTGCAATAACCGTAAAGATGTAGGTTCGTCGATTCAGCTTATCATTATCTAGAGCATTGAGTTCTTCTATCATAAGCAGTGAATGTTCTCGAATCATTTCGATGTTTTCCAAGCAGCGTAACTGACGGTCTAACACCGCTTTCACTCTTAATGTATCCAATTCACTGAGCCAATTGATATTAAGATTAGACAACTGAGCCAGTGCCTCTTTCTGTGGTAACAAATATCGACGTAGGCTAATACATGCTTTACGAAGCGTATTGACTTGCTCTCGATAGTTGGCGCCATCGCCGATGAAGTCTGCATCTTCGAGCACTAATGCCTGCTCTTCTAGAATGTGAATGCTGTGCTCTTGTTTTTCGGTTATTAATTCCAACCATTCTATTAATAATTGAGAAATCGTTTTTGGCCCTTCGCCTGACTCGAGTCTTTCTAATATTTCGGTAGTTGATATGAGTGGGCGTCGACGAGTACTTATAATCCGTTTGCCATCAGTCCAAATACGGAGCGAAACCATGTCTTCTGGATCCGAATTGGGATTTAAATTGATAGCCCGAAAAATCGCTAGAAGGTTATTTCCTCTCTTGAGTATATGTGGGCGGCTAGACTCACTAGTTAGCCCTTGCAGGGCCAGGTCATTAAGGCCACTGTGTTTAAGTAACCACTCACTGGTATCAGGAGCACTGTAGTCAAAATGTAACCAGAGAGAGGTCTCAGTTGCATTCCAAAGCTGAGCAATGTCATCATTACAAAGATGAAATCCTCCTTCGCCATCCAATTGGATGGCGTGGATCAACCCCTGCAAGTTTGTTGAGTGAAACGCCACGGTGAGCACCTGATGGTTAATGGTTTGTTGTCCATAATACTAGAATGTTATCGCAATATATGTGTGAATCGTAACAAAATTGGGTGACCTCCCTTGCAGCAACCCATCCGACCAGTTATTGTTAAATAACAAGTTGTTAACAAAGTGGTGGTTGGAATGCATTTCGATGATTTAATAGAAAAAGCGAAGCAGTGCTCTGAAACAGGGGAGCACATGGCGATTCCGGCTTCCTGGGGGCAAGGGCGAACCGTATTTGGGGGCCTGTCGTCAGCAATTTTGTACACTGTTATGCGTTCTCACGCCAGTGATGAGCGAGTATTGCGCTCACTAAATACCAATTTCGTAGGTCCTCTCCTAGTCGACGTCCCGTTTGTTTTTGAAGTCGAGATCCTGCGAGAAGGAAAGAGCGTGTCTCAGTTGAGTGCCAGAATCATTCAAAATGGGCAGGTTGCCGTCTTTCAGCAGGGCTGTTTTGGTGCGGACCGAGATTCAAACATTAGCGTGAAGAATAATGATAACCATATCATGCCTTTACCTGATGAATTGCCTAGATTTTCAGATGTGGCTCAGGGTGCGCCAAATTATACCTCACACATTGATCTAGCGCTTGCACGAGGGCACCTGCCCTTTACCAGCAGCAAAGACTCACACACCTGGGGTTGGATGCGCTTTAAACAAGCACCGAAACAGATCACTGACGCACATTTAATTTGTCTTGTTGATGCGTGGCCTCCGGGGGTGCTGCAAATGATGTCGACCCCCTCACCAGCGAGTTCAATGATGTGGAATCTTGAATTTATTCACCCTCACCAACCTGTTTCGCCGGAGGATTGGTTTGCTTATCAATCCCATACCAGGCAGGCCGCAGAAGGTTATGCTCATGCGCAGGCCAACATCTGGAACAACAAAGGGCAGTTAGTTGCAGTGAGCAGACAGAGCATCGCTATTTTTGACTAGTACAAAAATGCAATGGCATATTTTGACCGTTGGCCTATTTGAGGCTGCGACACGCAGCCTTGTCGTTTCTGAATGGGTAGCAATGAACGGACCTATTTACACTGTAAAAAACAAAGACCTACCGGAGAAGTGACACCAAGCTGACCCGACTTTCCGTACCGAGTTTACCTTACACCTCTTGAACTTCCTTTATAGGCTGCTATTCTTTGCCGCCCTTTGTTTTGTGTTGAGGTACTTCATGGCCATTGGTTTCGATTATGGAACAGCAAACTGCTCTGTTGCACATTTAGTTGAGAGTAGTGTTGAGCAAATCCCATTAGTGGGCGAAAACTGCTACATCTCCTCAACGCTGTGTGCTCCAACAGCAGAGACCGTGTCAGAATATCTATTTCGTTGCTTAGGCATTCGCCCTGCTAATGAGGTGGGTGAGGCGGTGCTGCGCCGTGCAATAAAAATGAACCGTGAAGAGGGCATCGAAGTCGATACTGGCGATGTTTTGTTTGGCGAACAGGCTTTGAACTTGTATCTCGAAGACCCAAAGGATGTCTATTACATTAAATCACCAAAATCCTTCTTAGGTGGTATGGGATTGCGAGATGTGCAATTGTCATTTTTCGAAGATCTGGTCTGTGCCATGATGAGCAATGTAAAGCGTCAGGCTGAATGCCATCTCGGTGAAACGGTAACGCAGACAGTGATAGGGCGGCCTGTTAATTTTCTGGGGAGGGGAGGAGAAGCCTCAAATCTTCAGGCGGAAGGCATCTTGCGTCGAGCTGCGAATCGGGCTGGTTTCAAAGATGTCGAGTTTCAGTTTGAACCTGTTGCCGCTGGGTTGGAATTCGAATCCACCTTAACAGAAGACAAAAATGTTCTGGTGGTCGACATTGGTGGCGGTACAACCGACTGTTCCTATATTCAGATGGGACCATCGTGGGTCGGAAAAGCAGACAGACAGGCATCATTAATTGCGCATACCGGACAATTGGTTGGTGGAAATGACCTGGATATCTACATCGCTTTCCGTCGTTTCATGCATGCGTTTGGTATGGGGACGAAACGGCATAATGGGCTGGATATTCCTGTGACACAATTTTGGAATCCGATTGCGATTAATGACGTTCAGGCCCAGCGAAAATTCTATGCCCATGACAACTTAAAAGAACTGACAATGCTGACGAAAGAGGCTCTGGAGCCGGAGAAAGTTGTCAGACTCGCAAAGCTGCACAAGGAAACTCTTGGCTATGCGATCATCAGAGAGGCTGAAAAAGCAAAGATAGCGCTCGAAGAGTCCAACGACTATCGAGCGATGCTCGATCTGTTTTCTGAGCAGGTAGGAATAGAGGTCAGTGCAGCCGACATGGCTGTCGCGATTGATAATCCGACGAAAAAGATCCAGGCTCTGGTCAAAGAAGCGGCTCAGCAGGCGGGAACACAGCCGGACGCGATATTCATGACAGGAGGCTCGGCTCGGTCTACGGTTTTGCGAGCGGCGGTACAGCAAGTTCTGCCAGATATCCCGGTTGTTGCGGGTAACTATTTTGGCTCCGTCACCGCAGGTTTGGCGCGCTGGGCAGATGTTTGTTATCGATAGATATGACAAAGCCCAGAGTTTGACTCTGGGCTTTTTTTAGGGTTGTTATTTCGTCGGCATCGGTAAGATTTCAAACATACCGTCAAACTTGTCGAGTGTTGCCGCGAGCTTCCCAATCAGTTCACCATCGCCTTTGATGCCAGCCTGACCGGACTTAAGCAGTTTATCCAGAGTGGTTTGACCCAGCGCCAGCTTAGTTAGATCAGCTTTGTGAATAATAAGTTCCACATCCGTTTTAGGCAGAGTGTCCACTTCAATGTTGCTCATATTGGCATTAGACACTTCACCATAGTAACGCTCTTCGACGTCAGGATGATAAAGACCAAAGCTGAAGTCTAAGCCCGCTTTCTCTGCTTTTTCGGCATTCAGGCGTACAGCGATAAAGTCTAAGAACATGCCTGTTGGTGTATTGGCGATGACGTCAGACGAAGCCAGCTTGATAGACGGCATGATTTCGCCAGTTCTCAGTTCTACCGCTCCCTGAAGGTAAGAGTTACGCCATGCCATGGTTTCTGACTGGTAACCTTGTTGTTCAAAACTGTCCGCCAGTGCAAAACGGTAGTCCAGATTGTTTGGATCACACTGAACCAAATCATTCAGAAGTTGTGACGCTTGCTGATACTCGCCATTATTAAAGTGTTCAAGTCCGGCTTTATAGAGGACATCCGCTCCCGCAGCATTAACATAAACACATGATTTGTCCTGTGTTTTTAGAGGGTTGGTGTTGACCGGATTCATATCATGGTAACCAAGGTACAGGTTCACCACCGCACGGGCATTGTGGCTGTATGAACCATGGTAGCCGTTGGTATGCCAGGTTTGTTTTTGAGACTCAGGAACCAGACTTTCGATTTTGCGACCAACATCGTGAATGGTGACTCCATGGTTAGCCAGACGCATTGCCTGATTGTGGATAAAACCATAGTTATCACGTTGTAGCGTCATGTATTCAGCGATTTCGTTACCTTCTGTGTTTGGATTATTCCAAACAGGGGCAGAGTGTGCTGCATGAATGTTGTCGACCAAACCAGAGTCCACAAAACGCAGTTTTAGCTCGGTCAGGTATTTGGTCCAGACGAGAGAATCACGAACTTTCGCTCCGCGGAAAGTATAGATGTTATGCATACCATCGTAAGTCAGCTCTGCGGTGTTTAGTGAGCGATATTGCGGAACGTACAGTACGATTTCAGCAGGCGCTTCAGCGCCAGGCATGTTGATAGCGTGGAACTCTACACCATCAATGGTAACGACTTTTTCTCTCGTTTCGATTTCAGTGGTTGGAGCAACCAGTGTGACTTCACCGCGCGATGTGCCCAGACCTAGCGCATTGTCGACAATACCTTTGGCATCATTAGCCAGTGTTGTTCCATATTGATAGTTGGCTCGACGTCCCATTGCTGTACCAGCAATGACGTTTTCATCGGCCAGTTCTTTAATAAAGTCTTTTGGCGCGTAGATCTTAGCGTCTTTGGCAAAATCTCCGGACTCGTAGATACCTCGGGATCCACCGAAGTGATCGGCATGCATGTGAGAGTAGATCATGCCTGTGATCTTGTGCTCACCATTAATTTTTGGAAGGTGTGCTTTGGCGAAGTCCCAAGACGCCGCTGCGGCCTCTTTGGATAACAAAGGATCGTGGATCACATAACCATTGTCTGTGCGGTAGATCGTCATGTTTGAAAGATCGGCGCCGCGGATCTGGTAAACGCCATCAGTGACTTGGTATAAACCACCAGCAGCGTAATTCAGCATGCCCTGACGCCAGATCGATGGATTAACGGTTGGTGGAATTTCATCGACAGACATCTCTGCCATATACTGGAAGCGATTTTTTAACTCACCAGCCGCATGATTACCAAACTCGGCAATGAGTCCTCGTTGAGTACGTTCAAACGCAGACACATCATGCCATGGAAGGGTTGCTGCCAACGCTTGGTTTGCTTCCAGAGTGTGGGTACTGGCAGGCTTGCCTTGATAATCTTCCAGGCCGATATAGTCAGCTGTAGCATTAAAAGAAGCAAAAACAGCAAGGGCGATCGTGGTTGGAGCGAGTTTACGGTACATAGGTGACCTCATCACAGATTGAAACGGGAACACATTCAATATATCGACTTGACTCATAACAAAACATGCATAAAAATTTAGTTAATACATAACCAAGAGCTATGTTTCATGAATCCATCAGAGTTTGACCTCAATCTTTTCAGAGTGTTTTTAACGGTTTATCGTTATCAGTCTATTACTGTTGCAGCAGAGGTTTTGCAACTGACTCAACCTGGGGTTAGTGGCGCGCTGAAGCGGCTACAGAGTCAACTGGGCGAGAAACTTTTCGTGCGAGATGGACGAGGGATTGCACCTACCCATCTGGCTCATGAAATTGCTCGTCAGATTGAACCTGCACTGGATACCATTGAGACTACAATCAGCAGTGTGCAGGACTTCAGCTTACACGGGAAACGTCGTTTTGTTGTGTATGCACCGGAACCGGTGATGTTGGTACTTTTGCCGAAAATCGAAGCAGACGACTCGTTGGGGAATCGAGAAATCGTGCTTTATCCGACACTCGCTAGCGAAGAAGCATTGTTTGATCGATTGAACTTACGTCAGGCGGATTTGGCGATTGATTTTGCCCAGTTTTCTTCCCCTTCCTACTTCTCTGAGCAGTTCTTTACTGATCAGATTTGCGTGATAGCCAGTCACTCCCATCCTAGAATTCAGGGCAGTATTACGTCGGAGCAATATTACCAAGAAAAGCATGTCACTCTTAAATTAAGGCGTGAAGATGTATTTCTGGCGGATTACTTTACCGAAGAACATCTGAAAGGAAGAAAGGTTTCGGTTGAGTGTGATTCATTGTTGGCCTTGATGGCGCTAGTCGCCAGCAGTGAAAGTATAGGTATGGTGAGTCTTAGTATTGCGAAGCTATTTTCAGAGCGCTTGGGCATCCAAATATTGAACGTGCCATTTCGCTCTCTGCCAATCAATTATATGTTGCTTACTCACAATCGTGAGCAAAACAGTAAAGCGAACTGCTGGTTGAGAGAAAAGCTTCTGTCCTATGTTAGCGAATTACAGCGGCAATAAGATTTACTGCTTCAAATGTTATCCTATGGTTAACAAATAACCCTAAGGTGGTAGGGGGGATAGGGTTGCTGATTTTTTGGGCTGTGACCTGAATCTAATAGTCGATAAATTGCTGATATAAATGAAGTTTGTGACTTGAATTGAGTGCGATTATAAAACTAGAATGAGGTGACCCTCTGATTTAAGGGTCACCTAGCCAACTGACGTTGTTAGTGAACGACTCTTGTTCACACGTTAAACAGCCAATCGCAGATGAATTCGCGATTGGCTTTTTTCTTTTGGGGTGACTAGAAGCGATTTAAGTAGGAGCATCAAATCGCTCAAGTTTAGTCATCAGACTTTGAACTGTTCTACCGTTGTCAGTAGCTGCTGATTGCGGCCTTTGAGTTCATTGGCGTTCTGTGTGGCTTGTTCACCGTTATTGACCAACACGTGAACCATGTCCTGAATAGAGACCATGTTCTTATTTATTTCTTCTGAAACCGTACTCTGCTCTTTCGCTGATGAAGCAATTTGTGCAACGAGCACATTGATATCGTCGGTAAACTGCATCATGGCATCGAGTGAACTGGTTACATCACTGGTTTGTTCTTCGTATAGCTTGCAACGATGCTTGGTGGATTCCATATTGGCGACTACGGCCTCGTTGCCAGCGTGAAGCTTGGCCAGCATGTCGTTAATCTCTGATGTGCTTTGTCGTGTTCTCGATGCGAGCGCTCGCACTTCATCAGCAACCACCGCAAAACCTCGTCCCTGTTCGCCTGCTCTGGCGGCTTCAATCGCTGCATTAAGAGCCAGAAGATTCGTTTGCTCGGCAATATCGCCAATCACTTCCAGCGTATCACCTATCTTTTGAGTATCCCGGCTCATAGCCACGATCGCTTCCGATGTTTTGTCGACTTCAGCCACCAAAGCCTGCAAACTGGTCAGGGCTTCCTGAACAACTATTTTAGACTGAGCGCTGGCTTGATTGGCCGTTTCAGTATGGGAAGAAGCCTGAAGTGCATCGTTAGCGACAGTGTCTGCCGACGCACTCATTTCATGAATCGAGGTGACCACCTGATCCATTTCAGTCTGATGTGACTGAAACAGCTTTTGATTTTGCAGAGTCTGCTTTTCTAACTGGATAATAGATCCACTGGTCTCGTTGCAAGACTGAACCACATTGCCCACCAATGCCTGAAGTTGAGCAATGAAGGTGTTGATGTCACGTGAGATCTCACCAAATTCGTCATTCGATTCAACCTTGAGACGCTGCGTCAGATCCGCTTCACCACTGGCAAGATCGCTGACGACAGTTTTCAGAGAGGCGATGGGTTTAAAGATCATCGCGATCAATACCATGCTTAATGGGGCTATGATCGCTGCGGCAATCAACAGGGCGTAAGTGATCTTTTGACTGACAGCAGAAGCATTTTGCTCAGTAAATGCAGTATCAACAAACGCTTTTAACGTCCAGTTGCTGTCGTGAACCTGTATCGGCATGGACTGTTCGGTCAGTTCACCTGGCTGGAGATTGGAGAAGACTTTATTATTGTTTGAGTCGTACAGCTCCATGTAGGTACCGGGAATAGCCGCGCTGTTCAGGGAGTCAGTCAGGAACTGTAAATCCAGTTCGTAGATAGTGCCGGTTTCTGCGTCTACCGGTACGACGATCCGAACCAACGGTTTGTCTTCTTGATAAAAGACGTCGCCTATCGTTAGCTTACCTTCAGCTGCAGTTAGCATGCCCTTGTAGTGCTGTACTGCGTTCTCCTCATCGATCATGCCACTCTTATCAAAAAACAGCCCGTAAGTGATTTTGATGATGTTGTAAAAATCAGTTTTATCTATGATATCAGCAACTTGAATGATACTCACATCCAGTGACTGTGCCAGTCGAATGCTGTCGGCGATATTCTGGGATATCCCCCTGTCGATCAACTCCATTTGCGCGTTTATTGTTTGTTTGTCGCTGGTCTCAATATAGTTTTCGATGTGGTAGCTGGCACTAAAGTAGGAAGTAATGATGGTGACCAAAATAATAGAGATCACCATACTGTACAGCTTGGCCTTAAAGGTTATTGATTGCATTGTGTTCATATCCATACGTAACTTATTGATGAATATGATAAAGATAGAGGCTTGCTATGTATGTGATGAATGTATAAATGTTGGCTATTATTTGTTCTAATCTGGCGTTTGGCCATAAAAAAGGGCTCTGCTATGGCAGAACCCTGTCATTGGATATTTCTAGCGTGTTATACGAAGAGTGATGAGATAACGCCAATTGCTCCCCCAAACACACCGCCCCAGATAACCAGCCAGCCCAGGTGCTCTTTGATCATCTTCTGAACGATCTCTTTAACGAGCTTAGGGGTGAGCTCACTTAAACGTTGGTCGATGATGGCTTCGACATTGTTTTTGACTTCATCAAGTATAGCAGGGGATTCCAGTTGCTCGATAAGTGCTTGTTTGACCGAGTCACTCTGGCTGATGTCGATAACCGATTGCTGCATTTTCTCTATGAACGGTTGCTTCATTGGTTGCAGTGCTTCTGCGCCACCAAACATAGCCAGCATGCCGCCAAACTGGGAGTTTTCAATGACCTCGACCAGCGAATCAAAGGCTGGGTTAAAGTCGACTTTCTCCAACACAGGCTCTAGATCGATGTTCAGCCCTGAGTTCATTTCCTTGTTAAGAAAACGGTCGATGTTTTCGCTGGTAAAAAACTGCTCCATCATTAGATGTTTGATGGCGAGTTTAAAGTCTTCAAAGCGAGCCGGGATGACACCCGAACCGTACAATCCGGGCACTTTTTCAAACAACATGTGAATCGCGAGCCAGTTGGTCACGGCACCGGAGAATGCGAAAAGGCCCGCGTAAAGGGCGATAGTATTGTCGAGTTGATAACCGGCTCCGAGCAGTGCCAGAGCAGTGATGTTAGTAATCAGGCTTTTATTCATGAGTTCATGGAGAGTAAATAACGTTGTGCTGATTCTAGAGAAAAATGGTGAGTAGAAAAAGTAACATTTTCAATATGCAATGAGATTGGCCGGTGATGCCGCTTATCATGGTTCGCTTTATCCGGTACCAATCGAGTCGCCCACGGTGTTGACTGACTCTGAGGTAAGGACGGTGATATTTTTTGGTGACACATCATACTAACCATCAGAAAAGTTTGAATTTTGTTTTTATTTTACTAGCTTAGTTCGTATAAGAATGGAATCGGTAAGAGACTGATTATATGAATCATTACTGCAACGCAGTGGGCTACGAAATGAAAGGAATTATCAGTAGCTTTGCCTTCATTGGCCTGGCTCTGTTATTGCTCTTTTCTTTTGATAGTCGTGCTTTCGCAGCCAACGAATACGCCGTGTTTACCCTCAATCAAGAGTTTGACGAACTAACACGAAGCAAAGCTAGAATGCTTTATCGTGGCAAAGCCAAATCGCTCCAGGGAACGCGAATTGAGTTGTCAGACTGGCCTGAAAGCTCCTCAGAGCGCTCTGAATTTTACCAATCATTATTAGGAAAAGATGTCGCACAAATGAATGCCTACTGGGCCAGTTTGTCTTTTTCTGGTAAGGCCCGTCCCCCTAAAGAAATGGACAGCGCCAGTGTCAGCAGTCTGGTGATCTGGCTTGCAGAAAAGTCTAACCGTATTGGCTATGCCCCTCTCTCCGAGATCCCGGCTGAGGCTAACGTCCTTTATGTTGTTGGTAAGGAGCAATAATAATGATAAAACAACTTGTTGTGTTATGTGCGGCCTTCATGACGTTACCTGCTTTGGCTGCGATTGATATTACCGACAACTTTTCTGTGAGCGGTTTTGGCTCAACATCATGGGCGCGCTCGGATAACAGTACCCCTCTATTGGTGAATCGAGAAATTGCCAATGAAAACTGTTGGGATTGCGATACGGTGTTTGGGATCCAGGCTGATTACTATCAGGGTGGATTACATGCTTCTGCTCAGGTAGTGAAACGACCTCAAAAGCATTGGAGTGAGCCCCATCTTGAGTGGGCGTATTTAGGGTATTCTTTTTCGGACTGGCAGGCTACCGTTGGGCGTCAACGCCTTCCTTACGGTCTTGCCTCTGAATATTTCTATGTGGGCCATGCCTATACCGCTGCCAGATTGCAACAAGACTATTATAACTCGCTGTTAGGCATTACTTCATATGATGGTGTGAGTCTGAAATGGAGTTCGTCATTAAATGACTCAACGCTAATTTCACTGGTGCCATTCTATGGGATGGGGACCGACGGAGAGTTTATTCGTTACACTTCTCAACTATCACTCAAGTTCAAATCTGATTATACCTATGGGGTCAATGGAACACTTGAAGGCGATCAGTACAAACTGAATCTGGTTTACTTCCGCTCAAAATATCAGGAAATTGCTCGATTTGATCAACTTGGTTTAGTTATTGATGACACGCCGAAAGTGCATTTTGAACTCTATTCTCTTGGCTTTGAGTATGATTTCCAGCCGGTCAAAGTGACCATAGAGGGGCAGAAAAACGACGAGAACGCGGCGTGGTATCTGCAAGCCGATTATCGACTTCAGTCATTCGTGCCTTATGTGAGTTACGGCCAATCATTTAACGGCGACTATGACATGACCAATGATACTTATACGGTGGGACTTCGCTATGATCTGATCTACAACGTGTCACTGAACGCCGAGTGGAACAGGCTGCAGTCTCAGCAGAATGAAAATGGCACTTATTATCGCGGGGCTTTTCTTGATGCTCCAAGCGAACCTTCAGCCAACTTATATACAGTGATGGTGAACTTTGTGTTCTAACACCAGTTATTGTTGGAGTGGTCTGCGTTTAGAACCAAAAAAGAGGGCGACTGATATCAGTCGCCCTCTTTTCAGACTAGCGGGTGATGCAGTTATTCACCATTTTCCGCCACCTTTTCAAGTGCCAGAACCAGGCCAATTGCTGCCAGCATCAATACGACTGCAATCGCCAGTTGTGATGGTTGACCCGTTACTGACTCAAAGTTGAACGGTGACAGGTTCTCTTGAATAAGCGGCACTTGCTCTCCTTTAGAGTTAATGCGCCAAGAGATGGTTTCTTTCCATGGCCATAGTTTTGGTAATGTACCTAGCATTAGACCAGTCAGGAACACTAATGCGAAATCACGGTAGCGTTTTAGTAACCATGACAGGACATGAGAGAATGACAACAGACCAATCAAACAGCCCATCGCAAACAGTGCCATTACGTCGATTTGTAGACCCTTCACAGCGCCCAATACCGGCGTGTACATACCTAGTAGTAATAGAATGAAGCTGCCCGAGATACCAGGAAGAATCATGGCACAAATTGCGATACAGCCAGCGAAAAAGATGTTGATGCTGGTTGGGTCCATTTGCAGTGGTTTTAATACCGTGATGCTGTAGGCGAATACCGCACCAAGTAATAAGAACACGAAACGCGATAGTGTTTTGTGTTCCACTTGTCTCATCATGTGATAAACAGACACCATGATCAGGCCAAAGAAGAAAGACCACACAGGAACTGGATGGGTTTCTAATGCCCACGAGATGAATTTTGCCAGTGACAGAATGGAGGTCAGAATGCCACCAAACAAAGCAATCAAGAAAAAGCCGTTAATATAGTTGAACGCCGCTTTGAAGCCTTTACGCTTCCAGATGCCAAGCAGGCTTGGGTTTACACGGCGAATGCTCTCCAACAGTGTGTCGTAAATACCGGTGATAAAGGCGATAGTACCGCCTGATACGCCAGGCACGACGTCTGCCGCACCCATCGCCATTCCTTTTAAGAATGTAGTCAGATAGTTCTTCATGATTTTTTCTTGGTTTAAAAAGTTGATGCAGAGTATACCCAAGTTGTTTCAAGATGCACTAATCAATTCGCGCAACAATGAACCAACTTATCAGGTCAAATTAATATGAATTTAGGGTTTATATATGTCAGCGAAACATCGGCAAAAGTTCCGCTGGAAAGTAAATAAAACCAAAGCTTCAGGCTTGTCTAGACAACTGTTTCATACCGCTAATCTGTTGCGATTTTGCAACCAAACCGACACGTAAGCGTCATATTCCACCCGCAAAGTACTTCTATCGACTGGACGTTCTCAGAAAAATAAACGGGGAAAGTTAGCCCAATACCTACATTTCCCTTGGCTGCAACTGAGAACTTATCTAGACAAATCATCAGGTACAGGAGCCACTATGCCCGTTTACTTAGACATTGCTATCGAACTGGAGCAAGAAGTTCGCGAGCGATACGCGCCGGGGGACTATCTGCCTTCAGAAGGGCAACTTGCCAAACGTTTTGACGTCAACCGACATACCTTGCGTCGTGCAATCGATGAATTGGTGAGTACTGGCATGGTTCAACGTCATCAAGGCAAAGGCAATATGGTGATACGGCAGCCTAGTGAGTATCACGTGCATTCGGGCGCGCACTTTACCAAGAATCTGATTGAACAAGGGGCAAGGCCGCGTTGCGAAGTGATTCAACATCGAGTGCTTGTCGCACCTATGGACATCGCAGTCAATCTTGGCGTCTCAGAAGGCAGCAAGATCATCCATATTCGCACACTGCGAAAAACCGAAGAGTGTCCTCGTACCATCATTGATCACTACTTAGCCAATATAGAGTGGTGGAGCATTTTGAAGAATTACCAAAGTGGTTCATTACACGAATTCATTAAACGTGGGCTCGATATAGAGCTTGAGCGCAAAGAGACCCGAGTGAGCGCCAAAACGCCAACGGGTGAAGAGTGCCGGTTGCTGCAAATTACACAAAGCACACCAATTCTAAGAGTAAAAACCAAGAACGTTATCAAGGGAACCAACATGGTGGCCGAGTTTTCGACCTCCAATAGCCGTTCCGACGCAACTGAAATAGTAATGGAGCATTAAATGACTGCTGTGAGCGAGAGAGCAAGCTGGATGTCAACACTGGCACAAAGTCAGAAGAACGAGTTAGAGCAACTGTGGCACGAAACCAAGATTGAAGCGAGCTATCAGATGGTGCGTCAACCCGAAATCGGGTTGGCACAGGTCCGTGCTCGAATGGGGGGGAGCGGTCGTGAGTTCAATATGGGCGATGCGACGATCACTCGAGCTGTCGTCAAATTGGCCAGTGGGGAGATGGGTTACAGCTACTTGCGCGGTCGCAATAAAACGCAAGCAGAGCTGGCTGCCGTCATTGATGGCCTGCTACAGACCCAGTCGCACCATGAGCAGTTGATGCGCATGGTTATTGAACCCTTAGCGGCGATGAAACAAGAGCAGCATCAACTCAGAGCAAAAGAAGTGGCGACCAGTAAGGTGGACTTTTTCACCATGGTACGCGGTGAAGATTGATTCAAGGAACATGAACAAGTTTGGTTTAACGAATTAACCAAGTAAGGCAGAGATAATGACCACAATTACTACTGCATTTGAAGATGCAGTCCACGACAGCCAGCAGTGCTTCAGATTACTGCTTAAGGCGATGTCTGAACCGGGTGAGCTAGTCACTCTAGATAGAAGCGAAGGCTTTGGCGCGATGCAAAAAGCAGCGACACAAACCTTGTTGAGCTTAAGCGACAATGCCACGCCGATATGGCTTTCAGAGTCACACCTAAAAGACGCCGTAATTCGTGAAAATATTCGCTTTCACTGTGGCAGTCCGGTCACCGAAATACAAAACAATGCCAGCTTTGCTGTGATTGCTGAACAAGATTTGGCTGATTTTGATTGGAACAACGCCACATTTAGCCTTGGCTGTGAAGAGTACCCGGATCAGTCTACGACGGTCATCGTTGAGCTAAGCAGGTTGAGCAGCTTGGGCAATGGTTCGGTCGCGAATCAATCCAAAGGTGACATCACGCTAACGCTATCAGGGCCGGGGATCGAATCACAATCGGTGTTGAACATTGGTGTTGTATCTCAGGAATTTCAGCACTTCTTACAAGGACGCCAAGAGCACTTTGCCTTTCCACTTGGTATCGATTTGGTCTTGGTCAGTGACGAGATCATTGCCTGCCTACCACGTACCACACTTGTCGAGGTGAACTCATGTATGTAGCAGTAAAAGGTGGTGAGAAAGCCATTAACAACGCCCATCAGCTACAGGCTAAAAAGCGTCGTGGTAATACTGAACTGGCTGAACTGACAGTGGCACAAATTAGCGAGCAGCTCTCTGGCAGTGTTGATCGTGTGATGACCGAAGGTGGTATATATGACCGTGAGTTAGCCGCACTGGCTGTAAAGCAAGCGAACGGCGATCTCGTAGAAGCAATCTTCTTACTGCGTGCTTATCGCACCACGTTGCCGCGCCTTTCGGTTTCACAGGCTGTGAACACCAGTGAAATGCGTATTGAGCGCCGCATCTCCGCCACTTATAAAGATCTGCCTGGCGGCCAAGTATTGGGGCCGACGTATGACTATACCCATCGTCTGTTGGACTTTAGTTTGATTGCTGAAGGTGAAGCACCGCGAGTGGACACCTCAGATGTTCAAGCGATGGAAACTTGCCCTCAAGTGATGAGCATTCTTGAAAATCTCGACTTGATGACGACTGAAGAAGATAACCAACAAACCCCAGAAGATATCACCATGCATCCGGTGAACTATCCATGTGATCGCAGTGCGCGATTACAGAACTTGGTTCGCGGCGATGAAGGATTCTTGCTGGCACTTGGCTATTCGACGCAGCGCGGCTATGGACGACATCACCCGTTTGCTGGCGAAATCCGCATCGGTTTCTGCGATTTAACGTTGGTACCTGAGGAGCTCGGCTTTGCTATTGATATCGGTGAGGTTGAGCTGACCGAGTGCCAAATGGTGAATGGGTTTGTGGGTAGCAAGACAGAGAAAGCCAAACTGACACGCGGCTATGGTTTGACGTTTGGTTCGACCGAGCGCAAGGCGATGTCGATGGCGCTGGTGGACCGCTCGTTGCAGGCGGCAGAGTACGACGAAGCCGTTGATGGTCCGGCTCAGGACGAAGAATTTGTGTTATCGCATTCGGATAACGTCGAAGCGGCAGGCTTTGTCTCGCATTTAAAACTGCCTCACTACGTGGACTTCCAAGCAGAGCTAGAGCTGCTTCGTAAGATGCACAAAGAGGATGATGAATTGATTCAATCGCAAGGCGAACAAAACCAGGAGAGCCAGTCATGAGCCAAGTATCAACCCATACTCAGGCGCAAGGTGTGACCGGCTACAACTACGGTTACCTTGATGAACAAACCAAACGAATGATTCGTCGCGCTCTGCTCAAAGCGGTTGCCATTCCGGGCTATCAAGTGCCGTTTGGTGGTCGAGAGATGCCAATGCCATACGGCTGGGGAACCGGCGGCGTTCAGATCACCGCAGCGATCATCGGTCAAACCGACACGTTGAAAGTGATTGACCAAGGCGCCGACGACACAACCAACGCAGTTTCCATTCGAGAGTTTTTCAAGTCGGTGGCGAGTGCGAAAACCACCGAGAAAACCGTAGACGCCTCGATCATTCAAACGCGTCACCGTATTCCGGAAATTACCCTCGATAAAGATCAGATCTTGGTGTATCAGGTGCCGATTCCAGAGCCGCTGCGCTTTATCGAACCGCGAGAGACGGAAACGCGCAAAATGCACGCGCTAGAAGAGTACGGAATCATGCACGTCAAACTGTATGAAGACATCGCACGATTTGGTCACATTGCGACATCTTACGCGTATCCGGTTTGCGTCAATGATCGCTACATCATGGACCCTTCACCGATCCCTAAGTTTGATAACCCGAAAATGGACAATATGGCAGCGCTTCAGCTGTTCGGTGCGGGTCGTGAAAAACGAATCTATGCCATTCCGCCATATACCAAAGTGAAGAGTTTAGATTTTGAAGATCATCCATTTGAAATCCAAAAATGGGATGAACCGTGTGCCATTTGTGGCGCAACGGACACCTTCCTTGACGAGGTTGTTATGGATGACAAAGGCAATCATATGTTCGTTTGTTCAGATACTGATTACTGTTCACAGCAAGTAGAACAACACACCATCCATGCTAAGGAAACGGAGAGTCACGCATGAGCACGTTAGCGGTAAAACAGCCAACATTTGACACCAATACCTCTGATGTAAGTGAGCAGCCACTATTGTCGGTTCGTAGCCTCACAAAGCTTTACGCACCAGGAAAAGGCTTTACCAATGTCTCGTTTGATTTGTATCCCGGCGAAGTGCTAGGCATCGTGGGCGAGTCGGGTTCAGGCAAAAGTACCTTATTAAAATCACTGTCGGGTCGCCAAACGCCAGACAGCGGTGAAGTGCTTTACATCCGTGGTCGCGCAGAAGATCAGGTGACGCAACTCGAAGATCTCTATTTGATGGCAGAGAGTCAGCGTCGTCAATTACTGCGCACTGAGTGGGGCGTTGTGCATCAGCACCCGATGGATGGACTTCGCGGCCGTGTTTCTGCGGGCGGCAATATTGGTGAACGTTTAATGGCCGTGGGCGAGCGTCATTATGGCGACATTCGAACGGCATCAACCAAGTGGCTCACTGATGTAGAAATTCCTCAAGACCGAATTGATGACATGCCAACGACGTTTTCTGGTGGTATGCAGCAGCGCTTGCAGATCGCTCGCAACTTAGTGACTCACCCGAAACTGATTTTTATGGATGAGCCGACAGGCGGATTGGATGTGTCGGTGCAGGCAAAACTCCTCGACCTGTTGCGTCGCCTTGTCACCGAACTGGAACTGGCTGTCGTTATCGTCACTCATGACCTAGCGGTGGCGCGTTTACTGGCTCATCGACTGATGGTGATGCGTCGCAGTGAAGTGGTAGAAACTGGGCTGACGGACCAAGTGCTTGATGATCCACAGCACCCTTACACCCAATTACTGGTTTCGTCCGTGTTGCAGAACTGATGGCTGAATAAAGGAATTACCAACATGACAACTGAAACAAAAATCATCGTTTCCAATGTAAGCAAAACCTTTGTTCTGCATAACCAAAATGGCATTACTTTGGATGTGCTGAACAACGCCAATTTTAGCGTCGCAAGTGGCGAGTGTGTGGTGCTTAATGGCCGCTCTGGTTCTGGGAAGTCAACCTTGCTACGGGCGCTTTACGCCAATTACCTTGTGGATACGGGCGACATCGAAGTCGAGCATCAAGGACGCTGGGTCAATATTGCTAAGGCGCAGCCGCGTGAAATCATCAATGTTCGCAAGCATACCATTGGTTGGGTTAGTCAATTTTTGCGCGTCATTCCTCGTATTAGCGCATTGGAGGTGGTGATGCAGCCGATGTTGGAAATGGGTGGCTGCCGCGATCAAGCTGAGCAAAAAGCGAAAACACTGCTGACTCGTCTTAATGTACCAGAGCATCTTTGGAACCTTGCTCCGGCCACGTTTTCCGGTGGTGAGCAGCAACGCGTGAATATCGCTCGAGGCTTTATCGTCGATTATCCCATTCTGCTGTTGGATGAGCCTACGGCGTCGTTAGATGCCACCAACAGTGCGGTTGTGGTGAATCTGATTCAAGAAGCTAAGGATCGCGGCGCCGCCATTGTGGGGATTTTCCACGATGAAGCGACTCGAGATCAGGTGGCTGACCGTTTGTATGACGTGAAGAAACAAAACGAAGCCACTCAACAGGCCGAGCAGGGCAGTGCTCAGGCAACCCCCATCTCAGCATGCGCATAACGGGAGAAAGCAGCATGATTATCACCAATGTAAATTTGGTTCTTGAGAACGAAGTAGTAAAAGGCTCATTAGAGCTCCGTGACGGCAAAATCGTTAGCATGTCAGATTCACAAAGTCAGGTGGCAGGCGCCTATGACGGAGAAGGTGACTTTCTCATGCCGGGTTTTATTGAGTTGCATACCGACAACTTAGAGCAGTACTTCACTCCGAGACCGAAAGTGGATTGGCCGCCTTTCTCGGCGATGAGTGCGCATGATACTCAGTTGATTGGCTCAGGCATTACCACGGTGCTGGATGCAGTGGCGCTGGGTGATTTTCGAGATGAGAAACGTCAAACTAACTTGGATCTGTTCATCAACACTGTGGTGGATAGCCAAAAGCGTAACCTGACTCGTGCCGAGCACCTACTGCACCTTCGCTGCGAAGTACCCCATGAAAGCACCGTCGGAATGTTTGAGAAATATGTCGACTTACCGGAAGTTCAGTTGGTTTCGTTGATGGACCACGCGCCGGGTCAGCGCCAGTTTGTGGATGTAGAAAAGTATCGCACTTACTATCAAGGCAAGCACAACCTAACGGACAGTGAAATGGCGGCGTTTGAGAAGAAGCAAGTAGTGCTTTCTGAGCGCTGGTCGACGCAAAACCGCAATGAAATCTGTCGTCAGTGCCGCGAACACAGCATCCCAATGGCGAGCCATGATGATGCGACAACGGCACATGTTCAAGAGTCAAAAGACTTAGGCATGGTGATAGCAGAATTCCCAACGACAGTGGAAGCGGCGAAGCGCTCTCATGAGCTTGGGCTGAAAGTGCTGATGGGCGCCCCCAATGTGGTTCGCGGAGGGTCTCATTCCGGTAATGTGGCCGCGCACGAACTGGCCTCTCACGGTGTACTAGACATTTTATCGTCAGACTATTACCCAATGAGTCTGCTAGAAGGTATCTACAAGTTATCGTGGGATGAGCGCAACACCCTAACATTGCCGCAAGCAGTTCAACTGGTCACCAAGAATCCGGCGCAAGCACTGAGCCTTGATGATCGTGGCGTTATTGCGGAAGGGAAGCGTGCCGACCTCGTATTGGCAAAACAAGTGGATGGGCATCCGTTGGTCGCTCGAGTATGGCGACAAGGCAAAAAGGTGTTTTAGCCGATGACCAATAACACACTATTAGAAGCATCCTCGGATGCTTCTTTTTCATCTACGGCGGACTACGCCAACGCATCAACAAAGCGCAAAGGCAAACTCTATTATGTGATAGGTCCTTCAGGTGCAGGCAAAGATACCCTGATTGATGCCATTCGTGCCGATCATCCTGAAGATATTATTGTTGCCCATCGCTATATCACGCGTCCTTTTGGTGCCGGTGGTGAAAACCATGTTGCCGTTAGTGAGCAAGAGTATCTATCAAGGCAACAAAAAGGGCTATTTGCCATGAGCTGGCAGGCCCATGGGCTGTGCTACGGCGTGGGGCTAGAAGTGAAAACGTGGCTAGATAAAGGCTTTTCTGTTTTGCTGAATGGCTCGCGTGCGGAACTGGCTCAAGCGCAGCAATGTTTTGGCTCAGATCTGGTTCCGATTGTGGTCAATGTTGAGCTAGACGTACTGCGAACTCGATTGCAACACCGAGGACGAGAATCCAGCGAAGAGATTGAACTCAGGTTACAGCGCGCCACCGAATTTGCCTTATCGAAACAAGAGGGTTTTTACCCTATTGATAACAGCGGCGACGTGCAATCGAGCGCTAAGCAGTTCCGCTATATTCGTTCTCAGCTTGAAGGGAAGTCGTGATGAAACTTGTCATGTTGGGTACAGGAAACAGCGCCATGGTGCCTGTTTGGGGCTGCGACTGCGATATATGTGCCGAAGCAAGGCATGATAGGACACTAAGACGTGAGAAAAGCTCAGCCTATGTTGAACACAATGGCCGTAAGCTGCTGTTAGATGCCAATGCCCCCGATCTTCTGGATCGTTTCCCATCCGGGTCGATCGATAAGATTCTGTTAACGCATTTCCATATGGACCATGTGCACAGTTTGTTTGATCTTCGCTGGGGTAACGGAGCGCCTATTCCTGTACATGCGCCTGAGGATGAGCAAGGGTGTGATGATTTGTACAAATACCCCGGCGTATTGGATTTCTCGCAGCGCTCACTGCCGTTTCAATCTTTTATGTGGCAAGACATCACCATCACGCCACTTCCACTCAATCACTCTCGGCCTTGTGTGGGCTATGCCTTTGAGCTGAATGGCCGCTGCATCGCTTACTTGACCGATACCAATGGACTGCCAGATGCGACGACGCAGTGGCTCAAGCAACGCTCTGTGGACTGGATTGTCACCGATTGCAGCTTTCCCCCCGTCGAGTGCGAACAAACAAGACTTAGCAATAACCATAACGATATCTACCAAGTACAGAACATCGCTGAGCAATGCCAGTGTGAGCGTATTGGCCTGATGCATTTAGGTCACAACGTTTTGCTTTGGGCCAGGCAACACCCGCAGTGTTTTTCTGACAGATTTCAACTTCTTCATGACGGACAGGAGATCCCACTATGAGCCAGCCTCTATCGCCAACCCTCTCTGCCGAGCCGAGCCGAGCCGAGCCGAGCCGAGCGTATCGCCGTGCAGCCAATTACATCGCACGCAGCTGGGGCGCTGGACTGAGATTACGCAGCGATGCGTGTTAAATAACGTCACCGTTGGTGATTACAGTTATATCCAAAATGATTGCAATTTGATGTTTACCGAAGTGGGAAAGTTCACCTCCATCGCCGCCGCTGTGCGCATCAATCCAAGCAATCATCCATGGTGGAGACCAACTTTGCACCACTTCACTTATCGTCCCGGTAAATACGGTTTGGGAGATAACCCTTCGGTATTGGATGATGAAGTGTTCAGTTGGCGTGAAGAAGACAAAGTAGTGGTCGGCCATGATGTTTGGATTGGTCATGGCGCGATCATTTTGCCAGGTGTCAACGTAGGTAACGGCTCTATTATTGGTGCGGGGAGCGTAGTGACAAAAGATGTCCCTGCTTACTCTATTGTGGTCGGTAATCCGGCGCGAGTCCTGCGCCCGCGTTTCGATGATGACAGTTTCGGACCTCGCTTAGAGGCACTGGCTTGGTGGAACTGGAGTGACGAGCAAATTGCGTTGGCATTGCCTTGGTTCCAGAAAGATACCGCGGAGTTTCTGGTGCACTTCGAAACACAGCGGTGAGCAGTAACGGCAAAGTTCAGCGCTGCTATGTTTGTGCATGTCAGCGCTGAGTGAGCACAGGTTGTTTGCTGTCTACTAAAGTTGGCTAGCGGCAGATCTTGATTGGTAGGCTTTTAGTATTCGTCCATAATTAGCGCCATCCCTTCAATATCAATCAACTTTGACTCACTGACGAGGCAGCTTGGCGTATGACCATAATGCCTGGAAAAGGTCCGACTAAAGTAGTTCTGGCAGTTAAACCCGCTCTCTGTTGCGGCTTTTTTGATTGATTCACCAGATAAAATCAATGAGACCGAATGTTTGAGCCTGACCGTGTTGAGCAACTGTTTAAATGTAATGTTCTCACGTTTGAGCTCATGGTTCAGGTAAGCTTTGCTAACGCCAATGATTTTAGCCACTTGCTCTGTGCACCAGGGCGCTCTAAGGTCGGTTTGAATACAGTGAACAATACTGTTCAGTATTTTAGGTGCAATCAACATGTTCGCCTTGTCGTACTCGCTACAGTTGTCCAAGAAACCGATGAATGCGAATACGCTAAGAGAGTCAACCAGACAACACTGAGGAGTGGCTTGGCAATGTGTCACGCAAGAATCAAAATAGTCGTTCACCGAATAGCGGGTGTCCGGCTCGGTATTTTGACAGTGATGATATAAATAGTAGTTGTCGACAATGCTTCTAAATTTTTCCTCAGAATAAGCAAATCTTTGAAAATAAGACGGCTTCCTGCCGTCTTTTGCTCTCAATGAGAGCTGACATTTTGAGTAAGCAGGAATGTAGACAATACCTTCGCCATCGATTTTTGATATCTGCCCGCTGACACCAATATAGCCTACAATGTTACGTAATCTGGCATAGATATGCCTGGTTACATAGATGTTCGTAATTATCTGTTCATCAGTAGATATTATGTTCTTAAATGTTACGCTTTTCATTCTGGTTTTAGTTATTTATAGTTATTTCAGCCTATGCTGTGTAAGCCTCTATTTGCTTAAAATCTAATAATTCAATGGCTTCGTTTAACGAAAGTGGATAACAATAGTGGTAACCTTGATGGTAAACACCACGATTGAGAAATCCGACCCGTTGAGAATCTGATTCTACACCTTCCAGAATGATATTATCGCAATGGAAACTGACTAATCCAATCAACAGATTAATCATTTCGAGGCTATCATCATAATATAGGTACTCCCGGTCTAACTTTACGATGTCCCATTCCACAGACTGCAACGCAGCAGTTTTTAAAGAGTCTTTATGGTGATAGTCATCTAGCCATAAGCTTACCCCTGATTTTTTTAATTTTGTGATATTCCCTTTCGCCTTATTCAAACTTTTAATGCTATCGATACATGTGATTTCAATGGCAATCGGGCAATTGATCACCTCAATAACCTGCTGTACAAAAACATCGTCGGTAAGACATACTGATGGAAGATTGAACGAAAGAAGCGCATTATGGGTATTAATGAAGGGCAGAAAACAGTGTAATTGACACAAAAAAATCTCTTTTATAAATTCATCATCGATGAGCTCAAAAAAATCTTCATTATCCAACTCTTCTCCACTTGTATTAACTAAGTGAGATAATACCTCAAAGGCGAATGTTTTATAATCTAAGGGGTTAACGATTGGTTGCAGCCTAAACTCAAATGTAACGTACTCTTTAGCACTATATTCACAGTAAATTGTATGTTTGTCAGTAGTTATTTCTTTAATACATAATTTCATCTACTTTTCCTAGCCAATAAGCACAAAGCTTATATTCACCATACTATATGCAACAAGCATGTAAAGCAGTTTATTGAATGTATAGAAAACAATAATTTTTGTATGCATAGTCAAAAAAACGTCATGAATAAACAAGAGCCTGCCATTAGCAAATGTCAGTCTAACTATAGTTGATTTGTGTCAACATTGTGGTGAACAACATTTGTTAACAGACAATCTTGATCTCACAGGCCACAATCCCTTGTTTAAATTTAGAAGATTTATAGGTTTAGGTTTTATAACGATTATAGATATTACTTGTGGTTATATCAAAAACTCGCAGAGTTCATTTCAGAACAATGATCGCTTTCATTATTATCCATTGCGTAAACAGAATCGCACATATACTCAAGTGACCTCAAGATGCAGGACTCAGAGATTCATCAAGGAGTTCAGTTCAAGGAAAATAGTTGAAGGAATGGCTATTCCCTTTCGAAGCTATTTGACGCAGAAATGAGCACCTTGATGAGCTCCCAAAGGGCAAGTTTACTTGGCTTATATGCTTTGTTAGCGATTTTCGATTTAGAGCCACTAGATCT
>NZ_FNVG01000041.1 GCF_900107935.1 Vibrio hangzhouensis
TGCTCAACGGTGACAAAATGCGACACTAGCTCAGTTGGTAGAGCGCAACCTTGCCAAGGTTGAGGTCACGAGTTCGAACCTCGTGTGTCGCTCCAAATTTAGGAAAGACGAAACAGCACACGAGGAACCTCGTGCCCAAGCTGGTCGCGTCGCTCCAAATAGATAGTCTTCATCGTACTTAACGGTGACAAAAAATGCGACACTAGCTCAGTTGATGGAGCACAACCTTGCCAAGGTTGAGGTCACGCCTTTCTCATGAAAATCGGGAACCTCATGTGTCGCTCCACTTCTCTTCAGAGGTGGACATCGAAAAGCGGTTATCTCACGATGAGATAACAAAGTTGAGAAACTTAGTCCTATCGCCGCCTGCTCTTTTCTAATGCTGAGAAGCATCATTCCCCAAAAATTAAAACCATCGGTCAATTGTCTTTAGTATGCAAGGCAATGCACTGAGCTGTGTATTCTATTTTCTACACACCTGTATCTCAGTAGGCGTATGCTTTGCTGGTGTGCCATTACATTTCAATTAACAGAGTTATCCACATTTTTATTCTGTGGATAAGTTGGTTGATAAATTGTATTTGTAGACTCTGAAAATAGACTTGGTGAAAGATCTTTACAGGTAGAGAACTTAATAATATCGTCTTAAATCAATCTTAACTTGTTGTTTTTTATGGGCTTAAATGTTTTTCTGATGAGGTATTCTTGACAGTAAAATGATCACCAAGCGACATTTATTTGATCCTGGTCATATATTTCAACTGTGTTTAACCTGATTTCTCAATGACTAACAGGCCTTGAAAATGTAGTTTTTCCACAAATCTAAATTTGAGATATCAGTCAAGAAAATTAATTTGATTTTTCGCTAGTCATTGACGCTCAAGCATCTCGGGGCAGTCCTTTCTTTACGATACGGATAAGACGCTGGTTTTTGTTGTGTAGGTTTGTGGTGACCGACTCAGGGAGTTGTTTTAATAATTTTTGTTTTGCCCACTCAATATGCTGGTCTAGGAACTCCGTTCGGCCGCTGACGTACTCTAAAGCTTCTAGGTAATGCTGAGAAAATGGGGCGTTGCCGATGGCGATGATGATGTTCCTTTGCCATTGTTCGTGGCCAATTCGTCGGATTGCGGAACCTTCCATATTCTTCAGGAAAGTAGTTTCATCCCACTCTAACAATCGGCACAAATCGGTATCATCAAAGGCGTCGCGTCGCTGGAAATCACCTTGTTGGCTTAGGGCTGCAAAACGATTCCACGGGCAGACCAATTGGCAATCGTCACAGCCATAGATTCGATTGCCGATGGCGTCACGATACTCTTCAGGAATGACGCCTTTGTATTCGATCGTCAGGTAAGAGATACAGCGTCTTGCGTCAATCACACCGTTGTCCAGAATGGCATTGGTAGGACAGGACGTCACGCACGCCGAACATTTACCACATTGGTTATCTACCGGTTCATCAACAGGAAGAGGAAGATCAATGAAGAGCTCTCCGAGAAAAAACCAGGAGCCAGCATCTTGGTCGAGCAGTAGGGAGTGTTTCCCAATCCAACCTAACCCGGCCTTTTGTGCAATGGGGCGCTCTAGAACTGGCGCGGAATCAACGAAAGGACGAAACCCCAACTCGGTAACTTCCTGCTCGATCTTTTGTCCTAACTTCTTGAGGAGATTCCGTATTAATTTGTGATAGTCGCGACCGAGCGCATAACGGCTGATGTAGCCACTGTGCTTATTTTCCAGATTGGATGCAAAGGCTGCATCTTCTGGCAAGTAGTCCATACGAACGCTGATAATACGACAGGTATTGGGGTGAAGCTTATCTGGATGAATCCTCAAATCCTGATGTGTCGCCATCCACGCCATATCACCATGATAGCCTGCATCAAGCCAGTTCTTAAGCGCAGATTCTTGTTCTTCAAGGTTGATATCACTGATACCCACCTTCTGGAAGCCAAGTTCTCGAGCCCAAACTTTAATGTCACTGGCAAGCTTATTGAAGTCCATCATGATCACTCATTTAGAAAAGGACGCGTATTCTATACTCAAAACCAATATGACCCAAGTATGAGTGTGAAAAATACCTTTATCCACTAGGAATCATGTCAGTATGGCGCTACGAGCAAGCTTTGTACGATAAAATTGTCTTTATTGATGCCGTTCGCCATAGGGATTATCTGAAAATAATGGTAAATTTTCTGATTACTTACATAAGATCACTTGTTTGTTAAAAGCGACACAGTTTACTATTTCGGCTCTCAAAGGCACCATTCAGAGAAAAAATGTGATGAGTATTAAAAAATTCAACTTAGCTGACGAATCGGCAACGATTTTAATTGGAACTAAATTAGCTAGTCTTTGTTCAAAACAAACAACGATTTATTTGCATGGTGATCTAGGCGCAGGAAAGACCACATTTAGTCGTGGCTTTATTCAAAGTTTAGGGCATCAGGGGAATGTGAAAAGTCCGACTTATACTCTGGTTGAGCCTTATCAGCTAGATGGGTGGAATGTTTATCACTTTGACCTGTATCGTCTGGCGGATCCAGAGGAGTTGGAATTTATGGGGATTCGTGACTATTTCTCTGATGATGCCATCTGTTTGGTGGAGTGGCCTGAAAAAGGCGAAGGGATCCTTCCTGCTGCGGATTTGGACATTAGCATCCAATATGTTGGAGATGCACGTGAGATCACCTTTACTGCAAATAGCGAATACGGAACAGAGTTAATCAATCAATTGGAGCTAAATTGATCAATCGTTTTCTTAGCAGCATGATGACATTCATGCTGCCGGTATTGTTGATATTTCCTACAGTTACGTTTGCCAATGCACTGGAAGGCATACGTGTCTGGCCGTCTCCCGACGAAACTCGTGTTGTTATCGATTTGAAATCGGAAGCAGACTACAGCTATTTCTCTTTGTCTGGCCCAAGTCGCATTGTTGTCGATCTTAAGAACACTACATTAAGCACCAAGTTGCCTATAGGGGTGACCGACAGCCCTGTTTTGTCAAAGATCAGAAAGAGCTCGCCACCTGATAAAGGTACATATCGACTGGTGTTCGAGCTAAAGGCTTCCTCCACACCACAGATATTTAAACTTAACCCTACCCCTGGTGGACAGTATGGTCATCGTCTGGTGATAGATTTACCTCATGGGAACGTGGAGAGTGCAACAGCACCGGTGGCATCGAAGAGCAAAACCCAAGTTAGTAGGGATGCCTCTCAACTGAGAGGAACGGCTGACATCGTAGTGGCGATTGATGCGGGACACGGCGGTGAAGACCCTGGTTCGATAGGGCCAACGCGAAAGTATGAAAAGCACGTCACATTAAGTGTATCTAAGAAGCTCGCCGCACAGATCGATGCCATTCCAGGAATGAAAGCCGTTTTGACACGACGTGGTGATTATTTCGTTAACCTGAATAAACGTTCAGAAATTGCTCGTAAAAACAAAGCTCATTTATTGGTTTCGGTCCACGCCGATGCATTTAGAACGCCGCAGCCCCGAGGCGCGTCAGTGTTCGTGTTGAATACCAGACGAGCCAATACGGAAATAGCCCGATGGGTTGAAAATCATGAGCAGCAATCAGAGCTGTTAGGTGGAGCTGGTGAAGTGTTGGCGAAAAACAACAATGATAGAAACGTCAGCCAGACTTTGCTGGATTTGCAATTCAGCCACTCTCAGAAAGAGGGCTATAAGGTGGCGACTAAGATTCTAAATGAGATGGGAAAAGTCGCACACCTTCATAAAAAAGAGCCGGTGAATGCCAGTCTGGCGGTATTGAAATCGCCAGATATTCCGTCGGTATTGGTAGAGACAGGGTTCATTTCCAACCCGACAGAGGAACGTCTGCTGACGACTCGCAGTCATCAGGACAAATTGGCGCGAGCGTTAGCAAAAGCGATTGTTCAGTATTTTGAAGCCAACCCGCCTGAAGGAACGCTGTTTGCCAATCGCGGCCAGCAGAAGAAACACACGGTGAAGCGAGGCGAGTCTCTTTCAGTGATCGCTCAGCGCTACGGCTCTTCTGTGTCGGCAATTAAGAGTGCCAACAGCCTCAAGAGTACGTCGCTTGCGGTGGGGCAGGTTCTCGTGATCCCTGGCAGTTCTGCACCGGTAAAAGTGAGCGCCAAAGTAAATACCGTTGAGACCGAGACGATCACCCATGTGGTAGCTAAGGGTGATTATCTGGGCAAGATCGCGGGTAAATATAAAGTATCCGTGGCAGATATTAAGCGTGAAAATAAGCTGAAATCAGATGTCCTAAAACTCGGACAAAAGCTGAAAATAACCGTTAGCCTGAAAGATTTACCGTTACGCAAACACACCGTGAAGCGCGGAGAGTTCTTGGGCAAGATAGCATCACAATATGGTGTCACAGTTCAGAGTATCAGAGATGCTAACAAGCTGCGCTCAGATTCACTGGCGGTGGGACAAGTGTTGTTGATACCCAACAAGTAGCCACCGATGCGAACTATCCAAATGGAGACGAGCCGTGACGATTAAAATCCTTCCCGCCCGACTGGCAAACCAAATAGCTGCAGGTGAAGTGGTTGAACGCCCCGCGTCTGTCGTTAAAGAGTTGGTAGAGAATAGCCTGGATTCCGGTGCGACGCGTATCGATATTGACATCGAAAAAGGTGGCGCTAAGTTGATTCGAGTGCGGGATAACGGCAAGGGCATCGTAAAAGATGAATTGCAGCTTGCCTTGAGTCGTCATGCAACATCCAAAATCCACACCCTTGATGATCTGGAAGCTATCATGAGCTTGGGATTTCGCGGTGAAGCGTTGGCCAGTATCAGTTCTGTTGCCCGACTGACTCTGACCTCGCGCCCTGCAACTCAGGAACAGGCGTGGAGTGCGTACGCCGAAGGGCGGGAAATGGCCGTTAAGCTCAAGCCTGCTGCGCATCCAATTGGTACGACACTGGAAGTATTGGATCTGTTCTTCAATACGCCAGCAAGACGTAAATTTCTACGGACCGAAAAAACCGAATTTACTCATATCGATGAGCTGCTTAAGCGCATAGCCCTGAGTCGCTTCGATGTTTCCATCAACCTCAAACATAATGGCAAATTGGTTCGTCAGTATCGAGCCGCAAAAACAGACACTCAAACAGAAAAGCGCATCGCTGCTGTGTGTGGTGCTGGTTTTGTCCGCAACATGCTGAAAATAGAGCTGCAGCATCATGATCTCAAACTACACGGCTGGATCACCACGCCGGAAGGGGCACGTTCACAGAGTGACCTGCAATACTGCTATGTGAACGGCCGCATGATGAAAGACAAGCTCATTAATCATGCCATCAGACAAAGTTATGAAAACAGCCTGGCTCCTGATCAATATGCCGCTTATATTCTATTCATAGACATAGACCCACATCAGGTGGATGTGAATGTCCACCCGGCAAAACACGAAGTGCGCTTTCATCAGGCAAGATTGGTGCACGATTTTATTTGTCAGGCATTGAGTGATGCCTTGGTTCAGGTCAAGTCGATTGATGAGCGACAGTCGTCTTCCGCCGCCTTTAGTCAAGCTGCTGAGGCGGGCATGCAAACGGTGCCAGAAACAGTTCACGAGCCGACACCTGAAGTTTCGCCATCACCGATGGTCGCGGATTCTGTAATCGACGCTGTCGAGCGCATTCCCGCCTACCCGGGACGACAGGATTATCGGCCTCAGCAAGAGACGCCTAGCTACCCGGGTAGCAGAGCATCCGCTCGACAGGAGATCAACGAGCCAGCTTCACGTCATGACTGGGTGACGCAGCGTGCAGTCAGCAAGTCATCAGGGAAGGCAAATCCACGAACTCCTGAGAAGGCGCCAAACGCTGAACAGGTCAAGGTGTATCAGGCATTGATGCAGACACCCGAAATGACGGAATCGACTTCGGTATCGGAAATACCGGTTGCGTCTTCCGCACAGGCTGAGGTTCAGTCCATTGGTGCGGCCATTGCGATTGTGGAATCTGCGTACGTGCTGGTTAAAGGGCAGCCTGGCTGCGCGCTGGTGTCACTGCATCGAGCCGAGTTTTATAAGTTGTTAGCGCAACTGGATCCCAAAGCGGGTTCACTGACAATGCAGCCACTTCTTGTGCCTTTGTCTCTGAAGGTCACAGAGGCTCAGTACCAGATCGCGCAAACTCAGCAGCAACGGCTGCTGATGTTTGGTATCGACATCAAAGTTCGTAATAAACAGACCATTATGGTGATGGGGGTGCCTTCCCCCCTCAGGCAGCAAAATTTGCAATTGTTAATTGATGAAATGCTGTCATACTTGGCGACCCTTGAGCAGCATGACATCAGTGCCAATTTATTAAGCCTGTGGTTAACCAAGAAAGTGCTGCAAGTAAAAAGTGGCTACACTTTGTCTGAGTCGGTTCAGTTACTGGGTAATCTGGAGCAGCTTTACAACGGTGTGTTACCTTTAAGCGACCCTAAATTTGTTCGTCCTGTCGATTTTACGGCCACAATTGCAGCGTTTTCATCATGAGTCAGAAATTACCACTAGTTTTGTTTTTAATGGGTCCTACCGCATCAGGTAAGACAGAGTTAGCAATACGACTACGCCAACAGTATCCAGTTGAGATCATTAGTGTGGACTCGGCTTTGATCTACAAAGGCATGGATATCGGTACGGCGAAGCCCGATGCAGAAGAGTTGTCACTGGCACCACATCGACTCATTGATATTCTGGATCCTTCTCAGGCCTATTCCGCGGCAGACTTTCGACGAGATGCGTTAGCTGAGATTGCGAAAATCCACGCTGAAGGAAAAATTCCGTTGCTAGTGGGTGGCACCATGCTTTACTTCAAAGCATTACTACAAGGGCTATCACCATTACCCGCTGCGGATCCTGAAATCCGTCAACAGATCGAAAATGAAGCTCAGGAAAAAGGTTGGCAGGCGTTGCACGATGAACTTCGTCGCATTGATCCTGTCTCAGCAGAAAGAATACATCCTAATGATCCTCAACGACTATCTCGAGCATTGGAAGTGTATCGAATATCAGGCAAGTCTCTGACAGAATTGACTGAAACAAAAGGTGAACCGTTACCATTTCGTGTAAAACAATTTGCGGTAGCGCCCAAAGATCGTGCTTTGTTACACAAACGAATTGAATTACGGTTCGAGAAAATGATACAAGCAGGCTTTGAAGATGAAGTCAAAGCGTTATATGCTCGTGAAGATCTTCACCCGGATCTGCCGTCTGTTCGCTGTGTCGGGTATCGTCAGATGTGGGAGTACATGGATGGAGAGAGTACACTGGAAGACGCGATTTTTCGCGGAATCTGTGCAACTCGCCAATTGGCCAAGCGACAAATCACCTGGTTAAGGAGTTGGGATGATTTGGTTTGGCTTGACAGCGAACACATTGAGGATTCGATGAAAACTCTCACAGATGCCATAGCATCTGATGGCATTAACTGTGTATAATGTGGTCGCTTTTGCTCATTTGTACCCAAAAAGGAACTGAGTTTTGTTTTCAAAGACAATAGTTGATCTATGATTATAAAACTAAGGGGTATTTCATTGGTTTAGCTCAGATGCAAAGGCAGCACCAAAATGCAGTGCACCAATAGCTAAATAATTAAAACTACAAAATTAATATAAGGAAAATAAAAATGGCTAAGGGGCAATCTCTTCAAGACCCATTCCTAAATGCACTACGTCGCGAGCGTATTCCTGTATCAATCTATCTTGTTAACGGGATCAAGTTACAAGGTCAGATTGAGTCGTTTGATCAGTTTGTGATCCTTTTGAAAAACACCGTAAATCAAATGGTTTATAAGCATGCGATTTCTACGGTTGTTCCAGCACGTGCTGTTAGTCACCACAGTGGTGAGCGTACTGGTGGTGATCGTCAACAAGAGAAATCTGACGATTAATACCGAATTTAATAAAACAAGACATATAAATAGGAGTTGGTTGCTTGTTTGACCGTTATGAATCGGGTGAGCAGGCTGTACTTGTTCATATCAACTTCACGCAAGAAGGTGAGTGGGAAGACCTCAGCGAATTTGAAATGCTCGTGTCTTCTGCCGGCGTTAATGCGTTACAAGTCGTAACCGGAAGCCGTCAGTCCCCTCACCCGAAATATTATGTTGGGGAAGGAAAAGCTCAGGAAATTGCCCAAGTGGTGCAGTTAACCGGTGCTGACATTGTGATTTTTAATCACGCGCTTTCCCCAGCCCAAGAGCGTAATTTGGAAGGTCTGTGTAAATGTCGAGTCTTGGATCGTACCGGTCTGATCCTCGACATTTTTGCTCAGCGAGCACGTACCCACGAAGGTAAGTTGCAAGTTGAACTAGCACAGTTGCGACACATCTCAACTCGATTAATTCGTGGCTGGACCCACCTTGAAAGACAAAAAGGTGGTATCGGTTTACGTGGCCCGGGTGAAACTCAGTTAGAGACTGACCGTCGACTTCTTCGTGACCGTATAAAGGCCATCTTGCGTCGATTGGAAAAAGTTGCAAAACAGCGTGAACAAGGCAGACGAGCCAGAAATAGGGCTGAAATCCCAACCATTTCCCTGGTGGGTTATACCAATGCGGGAAAATCAACACTGTTCAACCGCATTACTGAAGCTGGGGTGTATGCTGCTGACCAGTTATTTGCAACACTTGATCCCACTTTAAGAAAAATACAATTAGCGGACGTCGGTCCGGCGATCCTTGCGGATACGGTAGGATTTATCCGTCATCTTCCGCATGATCTGGTCGCGGCATTTAAAGCAACACTGCAAGAGACGCAGGAAGCTGACATTTTGTTACATGTTGTCGATGCCAGTGATGACCGATTTCGTGAGAACATTCAAGCTGTTCATGACGTGCTAGAAGAGATCGATGCTGATGAAGTACCGTCTCTGACCGTAATGAACAAAATAGATAATCTAGAAGGCCAGCGTCCACGTATCGAACGTGACGATGAAGGTGTTCCAAGAGCCGTTTGGGTTTCTGCCATGGAAGGGCAAGGAATCGAACTGTTGTTCGAAGCGCTGACAGAGCGTTTAGCGAGCCAGATGGTTCAGTATCAATTGCGAATTCCGCCGCAGTTTCAAGGGCGCTTTCGTAGTACATTTTTCCAAATGAACTGTATCCAGAGAGAGGAATACGATTCGGAAGGTAACTTGTTGATTGATATTCGGATGCAACAAGTAGATTGGTCTAGACTTGAAAAAAGAGAAGGGGCAGTTTTGAGTGACTTTATAGTTACTTAAAGGACTGCTACAGTATAACGTCATACTAAATGATGGAGCTTCCTAATGGCGTGGAATGAGCCTGGTAATAACAATGGAAACAACGGCCGCGATAAAGACCCATGGGGTAATAACAATCGTGGTGACCGGAACTCCGGTGGTCGTGATCAAGGACCGCCTGATTTAGATGAAGTCTTTAACAAGCTGAGTCAGAAAATCGGTGGTAAGTTTGGAAAACGTGGTGGTGGCCCATCACTTGGTGGTGGTGGCAGTGCAATTGGCTTCGGCGTAATTGCATTGATTGCTGTTGCCATTTGGTTCTTTTCGGGTTTCTACACTATCAGTGAAGGTGAGCGCGGTGTCGTTCTTCGTCTCGGTAAGTTCGATAGAATTGTCGACCCAGGTCTGAACTGGCGTCCTCGCTTTATCGATGAATATCAACCTGTGAATGTTCAGGCGATTCGCTCGCTACGTGCGTCTGGCACCATGCTGACAAAAGACGAGAACGTGGTGTCTGTATCAATGGACGTTCAATACCGTGTATCGGATCCTTACAAGTATTTGTTTGTGGTCACCAACGCGGATGACAGTTTGAGTCAAGCAACGGATTCTGCACTACGTGCAGTGATAGGTGATTCTTTGATGGACAGTATCCTGACAAGCGGTCGTCAACAAATTCGTCAAAGTACTCAAGAAACACTGAACGACATCATTGACAATTACGACATGGGCCTATCCATCGTAGATGTTAACTTCCAGTCTGCTCGTCCACCTGAGCAGGTGAAAGATGCATTTGATGACGCCATTGCGGCGCGTGAGGATGAAGAGCGTTTCATCCGTGAAGCAGAAGCTTACAAGAACGAGATTATTCCGAAAGCCACGGGTCGTGCCGAGCGCTTGAAGAAAGAAGCTCAAGGCTACTCGGAACGCATCGTCAACGAAGCTCTTGGTCAAGTGGCGCAATTTGAGAAGCTACTTCCTGAATACAACGCGGCACCTGAAGTGACTCGTAACCGTCTGTATCTGGATGCGATGGAAGAAGTTTATTCGAATACTTCTAAGGTTCTGATTGATTCGGAATCGAGCGGTAACTTGTTGTATTTGCCAATTGATAAGCTTGCTGGACAAGAAGGCGCGTCGAAATCTCGTAAACCAAAAGAAACTTCAGTCTATGAGGAGATTCAGTTGGATGCGTCGACAACCGATACATCTTCTGGCAGCAATTCGTCTCGCAATAACTCGACTCGTCAAGGGAGATACTAATAATGCGTAAATTGATGATACCAGTATTAGTCGTTGCCTTAGCCTTGATGCTGATGTCTCTGTTCGTCATCCCTGAAGGTGAGCGTGGCATCGTAATTCGATTCGGCCGAGTCTTGACGGATGGCAACCAAGTGTCTCGTATTTACGAGCCAGGTTTGCATTTCAAAATGCCTTTGTTTGACCGCGTTAAAACACTCGACGCACGTATTCAAACAATGGATGGTCGTGGTGACCGATTCGTAACGTCCGAGAAAAAAGACGTTATCATCAACACTTATGTTAAGTGGAAAATTGAAGATTTCCGTCAATACTATCTGGCGACGGGTGGTGGCAATGCATTAACCGCACAAGCACTACTCGAGCGTAAAGTGACTGATGTACTTCGTTCTGAAATTGGTTCTCGTGAAATCAAGCAGATCGTGTCCGGCCCTCGTAATACAGATGTGTTGCCAGACAGTGCTGACAGTGAAGAGGTCACGACCGAAGCTGCACGTCAAGCGTTAGAGATTGACGGTGAGCGTGACAAGATCATGGTTAACGTACTGAACGATACTCGTGAAAGTGCGATGAAAGACTTGGGTGTGAAGGTTGTGGATTTCCGAATCAAGAAAATCAACCTGCCTGATGAAATCAGTGAGTCAATTTATCGTCGTATGCGTGCTGAGCGTGAGTCGGTAGCGCGTAAGCACCGTTCTCAAGGTCGTGAGAAGGCAGAAGTTATCCGTGCGCAGGCTGAACTAGAAGTCGCAACACTGTTGGCTGAAGCCGATAAAACCGCTCGTGTAACACGAGGTGGCGCAGATGCTCAGGCCGCAGGTATTTACTCGTCGGCATACAACAAGGACCCAGAGTTCTATAGCTTTATGCGCTCTCTGGACGCTTACAAGACATCATTTGCTGACAAGAGCGATATCCTGCTTCTTGATCCTAAGAGTGAGTTCTTCCGTTACATGAATGATATGAACGGCGCTCCAGCTAAGTAATGACAGAATCTAGATGATACTAGGGCTCCTTTGGGGCCCTATTTTTTTGGAGAAACAAGCATGTCTCAATCACTATGGGTGGCATTTGGCCTGATGTTGGTGGTCGAAGGGCTGGGGCCTTTAATAGCACCAAAGGGGTGGCGCAATATGATTTCTCAATTGGCTCAGCAGCCAGACGAGCAACTAAGACGCATTGGAGGCTGTCTGGTTGTCGCAGGGGCCGTGATCACGTTTATGATGTTAAATTAGGCGCAATGATTGACTTTTTATTAGTCAACTTCAGAGACTTATCGAAGCGTGGCATTTTTATGCTTAAAAAATGACTGCATAATTGTGATTTCGGTGCTAGAATCCATTTTTAACTAGCAATCAGATTGGAAAGATGGGTAATAACGTAGTCGTTCTGGGCACCCAATGGGGTGACGAAGGTAAAGGTAAAATCGTAGACCTTTTAACTGAAGATGCAAAATACGTGGTTCGCTACCAAGGCGGTCACAATGCAGGTCACACTCTAGTCATTGACGGTGAAAAAACCGTTCTTCATTTGATTCCATCAGGTATTCTTCGCGACAACATCAAATGCGTTATCGGTAACGGTGTTGTTCTATCTCCTGAAGCACTTCTTAAAGAAATGAAACCTCTAGAAGAGCGCGGTATTCCAGTTCGTGAGCGTCTTTTCGTTTCTGAAGCTTGTCCTTTAATTCTTCCTTACCATATTGCTATCGACCAGGCGCGTGAAATCGCTCGTGGTAAGAAAGCAATTGGTACGACTGGTCGTGGTATCGGTCCTGCGTATGAAGACAAAGTTGCTCGCCGTGGCCTACGTGTTGGTGACTTGTTCGACAAAGAAATGTTCGCAGAGAAGCTCAAAGAAGTAATGGAGTTCCATAACTTCCAGCTAGAACACTTCTACAAAACAGACACTGTGAGCTATGAAGACGTTCTAGAGCAGTGCATGGGCTATGCTGACCTACTCACTTCTATGGTTATCGATGTAACTGACGAACTTGACGCAGCACGCAAGCGTGGCGACAAGATCATGTTTGAAGGTGCTCAAGGTACGCTTCTAGACATCGACCACGGCACATATCCGTACGTAACCTCGTCTAACACAACAGCTGGCGGTGTAGCAGCAGGTTCTGGTTTTGGTCCTCGTCACATTGGTTACATCCTGGGTATCACTAAGGCGTACTGTACTCGCGTAGGTTCAGGTCCATTCCCAACAGAACTGTATGACGGTCTGGACAAGCAAGACCCAATTGGCAAGCATCTGGGTACTGTAGGTCACGAGTTTGGCGCGACGACTGGTCGTCTACGCCGTACTGGTTGGTTTGATGCAGTGGCAATGCGCCGCGCAATCCAGATCAACTCTATCTCTGGCTTCTGTCTAACTAAGCTAGACGTACTAGACGGTCTGGAAGAACTGAAAATCTGTACTGGTTACAAGATGAAAGATGGCTCTATCCTAGAAGTATCGCCAATGGCTGCTGAAGCATTCGAAGAAGCAACGCCAATCTACGAAACTATGCCAGGTTGGTCAGAAACAACATTTGGTGCAACGTCTATCGAGCAGCTTCCTCAGGCAGCTCTAGACTACATCAAGCGCATTGAAGACCTAACAGGTGTGCCAGTAGACATCATTTCTACAGGTCCTGACCGTAACGAAACTATCATCAAGATCCACCCGTTTGAGTCTTAATCGATACGTTTGTTAATCAAGAGCCAGCGCAATGACGCTGGCTTTTTTGTATCTGAACACGGAGTGAGTCCGTTTAGAATGTGATCTTGTGCCAAGTTTTTGACGTTCTGAACGGACTTTACTGAAAAAGTGGCAAAATATTGCCGTATTGGTGTTTTTGGGGCTAAAGCGGGGCGAACAACTGCCGATAGAATAGAACCAGTCATCCATCTGGAGATGAAGGGGCAGTTGAGCATGAGGAGTAGCGACATCGTGATAAAGCGACACAAACTGGCAGCACTTGTCTGCATGGCGCTACTTGGTCCAGCAAAAACACTTCATGCTAAAGAGGTGGGAGCGCCTGTTCCGATTTACTCTGAAGATGAGCTTATTGGGCTGATCGAAGAAAATCGTCACCTCGCTCGTGTCAAAGAGGACAACTGTCAGCTCGTTGAAGACATCATGGCCCGTGCGACGCGCATCAACTTACCCTCATACGAGTTTTTATATGGCGACATGCTAGCCTGGGGTGTGTGTGTGCCTCAGGACGTTGAACTCGGACTGTACTATATGGAAAATGCGGCTCATCAGGGCTTGCCTGTTGCACTGGAGCAACTAGGCAGATATTACTCTCGCGGTACTTTTGTTCAACAAGACAAAGAACGTGCGATCCCGTATTTCCGCGAAGCGGCATCGATGGGTAATATTGATGCAAGAATCCAGTTGGCGGAGTTGTTGCTTAGAGATTATGGCAGTCCCCTTGATTATGAAGATGCTTATCGATGGCTGTATAACTCTGTCACTCCGGATGGCCGCAAGCACAAGCGTATTTCTATGTTAAGGCGTGGACTCGAGCAGCGTATGCCTGAAAACATCATCGCTCGGGCTAAACGTCGCACAACCTTCTGGTAGTAATCCTCTCTCTGGCTATAGAAATATAAAGCATTTCTGTAGCTTATCTTCTGTGTCAGTTATAATCGACGTATCCCTCCTAAAATATAGGTCAGACTATGTCGAACAAGCCTAGCGATATCAAAGTTGACGACCCTTTTGCAGCAAGAGAGTCAGAAAACTATGACAACCCTATCCCAAGCCGCGAGTTTATCAGTGACTTTTTAGCCAGCGTCAATGTGCCCATGAACAGAAACGATCTGTTTGAAGCGTTGGGGCTGTCTGGTGAAGAGCACTATGAAGGTCTTCGTCGCCGCCTGCGTGCCATGGAGCGCGACGGACAACTCGTGTTTACTCGGCGTCAATGCTATGCGTTGCCAGACAAGCTGGAGCTGATCAAGGGGCATGTCATCGGTCACAAAGATGGTCATGGCTGGGTACGTCCGGAAGGGAGCATGAATAAGGATAATGACGTCCTGCTTCCCCATCACCAGATGCGTACCTTACTGCATGGAGACTTTGTCTTAGTGCAACCTACGGGGACGGATAAGCGAGGTCGTAAGGAAGGGCGACTGGTGCGAGTTCTGGAGGAAAGAAAGACTCAGGTAGTCGGACGCTTTTTCTTAGAGTATGGCTACGCTTATGTCGTAGCGGACGATTCGCGTATCAGTCAGGATATTCTGATCCCCAACGAACACCGTGGCGGTGCCAGAATGGGCAACGTTGTGGTCGTGGAAGTGACCGATCGCGGTAGCCGCTCCCGTGGCATGATGGGGCAAGTGGTTGAGGTACTTGGAGAAAATATGGCTCCAGGTATGGAAACGCAAATAGCTATCCGTACTCACCAAATTCCTCACGAATGGCCTGATGAGGTGGAAAAACAGGTTAAACAGTTTGGTGAGTTTGTGCCCGAGGAGGCCAAACAAGACCGGGTGGATCTCAGAGAGCTGCCATTAGTAACCATCGATGGTGAAGATGCGCGTGATTTTGACGATGCGGTTTACTGTGAACCCAAGAAGAGTGGCGGGTGGCGATTGTGGGTCGCTATCGCAGACGTGAGCTACTATGTTCGTCCGGATTCACCACTGGATAAAGAAGCCATCGTACGTGGTAACTCGGTCTACTTCCCATCTCAAGTAGTACCGATGCTTCCAGAGGTGCTGTCTAACGGTCTTTGCTCGCTTAACCCGCAAGTGGATCGCTTATGTATGGTGTGTGAGATGACCATCTCTGCATCCGGTAAGCTGTCAGGTTATCAGCATTATGAAGCAGTGATGAACTCTCACGCGCGTCTGACCTATAACAAGGTGAACGACATCTTAGAAGGCGACGAAGAGCTGCGTCAGCGCTACAGTGCCTTGGTACCGCATCTGCACGAGCTGCATAGTATGTATCAAGTACTCAAGCGTTCCCGAGAGCAAAGGGGTGCGATTGAGTTTGAATCGGTGGAAACCAAGTTTATTTTTAATGCCGATCGCAAAATCGATCGCATTGAGCCGGTTGTTCGCAACGATGCACACAAGATCATCGAGGAGTGCATGATACTGGCGAACATCGCGTCGGCCTCTTTGGTTGAGAAAGCCAAAGAACCTGCCCTGTATCGTATCCACGAATCTCCGGGAGAGGAGCGCCTACAAGGTTTCCGGGATTTCCTCGGAGAGCTGGGACTGGACCTTTCCGGAGGGCTTGAGCCGTCACCGACCGACTATGCGGAGCTTATTAAGAAAATTGGTGAGCGCCAGGATAAAGAGCTTATCCAAACGATGCTGTTGCGTTCGATGAAACAGGCGGTTTACAACGCCGATAATGCCGGCCACTTTGGTCTGGCGCTCAAACGCTATGCACACTTTACTTCGCCGATTCGTCGTTACCCTGATTTGCTATTGCATCGCGCTATTAAGTATCTGATTGCTAAGCAGGAAGGGCGCAACACTGATCGCTGGACACCAACGGGTGGCTATCATTATTCTTTTGATGATATGGACTTTTATGGTGAGCAGTGTTCGATGACCGAACGCCGAGCGGATGACGCAACCCGAGATGTGGCCGACTGGCTCAAATGTGAATATATGCAGGACCACGTCGGTGAGGTGTTGGATGGTGTGATCGCCAATGTCACTGGATTTGGCTTTTTTGTGCGTCTTACCGAGCTACACATCGATGGCTTGGTGCACATTTCGAATTTGGCCAATGACTATTACCAATTTGATCCCATTGGACAAAGACTTATTGGTGAAAGCTTCGGAGCCATCTACCGTTTGGGCGATGCAGTTAAAGTCAAAGTGTTGTCGGTAAATCTCGATGATAAACAAATTGACTTTGAATTAGTGGAAACAAGTCGTAAGCTACGCGGCAAAGGAAAGACAGCGAAGAAGCGTCTTGCTGAGGCTGAGAAGAAAAAAGCCAAGGCAAAACAGCGTGTCGCAGAAGTAAGAGGAAAGCGCGGGTCGAAAGCGAAGCCTTTGGTAGAAGCCACCAAAAGGCCGGATGGACAAGAAGACGATGTGCTGCCGCACAAACGGAAAAAGTCCAAAGCGACCAAGTCTCGCAAGCACAAAGCGCGTCAGAGCAAGGCGCGCAGTCAAGCAAAGAAAAAATAACGAATTCAGGGTTATTCCATGAGCAACGAATTTATCTACGGCATTCACGCAGTAAAAGCGGTACTAGAACGAGATCCTGTCCGCTTTGTTGAGGCGTATGTGCTAAAAGGGCGTCAAGATGACCGTCTGATGCCAGTACTGAATGAGCTGAACCAAATGGGTGTCTCCATTCAACAGATGAACCGCAAGACGCTTGATGACAAAGCTCGCGGTGCTAATCACCAAGGCATTATTGCCAAGGTAAAACCAGCAAAGCAGCTAAACGAAAATGACCTCGATGACATTTTGGCGCAGCACGAACAGCCTTTGCTGCTGATTCTGGACGGGGTGACGGACCCACACAATCTCGGTGCGTGTTTGCGTAATGCCGACGCTGCTGGGGTTGCCGCAGTGATTGTACCGAAAGATAAATCAGCACCAATGACGGCTACGGTGAGCAAGGTCGCCTGTGGCGCGGCAGAGACAGTGCCACTTATCCGTGTCACTAACTTGGCGCGTACCATGCGCGCAATGCAAGAAAAAGGCATCTGGATTGTTGGCACGGCAGGCGAAGCAACGCACGATATCTATCAAGCGAAACTGTCTGGCTCTCTCGCCATTGTAATGGGCGCAGAAGGTGACGGTATGCGACGTCTGACTCGCGAGACCTGTGATGACTTGATCAAGATCCCAATGGCGGGAGCGGTATCGAGCTTAAACGTGTCGGTGGCATCCGGCATTTGTCTATTTGAAGCCGTTCGCCAACGCGCGCTTTAATTAGTGCTCCAATAATGACAAAGCCCCAGCATAAGACTGGGGCTTTGTTTTATCTACCGGCATACCAATTCAGGTTTAATAGTGCGGTGGTGGCGTTTCTTCCGATGGATCCGCAAGATTTGAGGTGTCCATGTTTTTAACTTTGCCGACGACATACTTCATTTGATCTTGCATCTTGCTGATCAATAGCTGTTGTTGTGTTAACGCATCGTTCAACTCGTCAATGGTCTGCTCTTGAAATGCCATTTTGCATTCCATGTCATTGATTCTCTCTTCAAGCGCTTGGATTTCTTTACTATTCATCGTCTTTACTCACTTACCTTCCAGGCTTGCACCACTCCGGCAGAAGATGCGGACAGTACGCGTTGGTTGCTTTCAAAAGCGGCATCATACACTACTCCTCGGGGGGGACGAACATCTTTTAGCATCTCAACCTCGTAGCCTTCAATGCGTTTACCACTGGCTGTACTCCAAATCATCATCCGGGATGAGGGAGAGCCGGTGGCGAGAAGCGTGCCGTCGTCAGAAAAACGCGCAGCAGAGAAAATGAGCTGTCTGCTCCAGCTGCTGAGCTGGCTAACGCGCTCTCCGGTATGCAAATCCCAGATAATGGCATTGTTGCCGGTGTCCGAGGTGAGAGCGAGTCGTCCGTCTCGTTGCAGCTCGACCGTTCCTACCCGTTGTTGATGCTCAAATTGGCGCAATATCTGACCCGATTCTGTACTCCAAAAATACGCATTATGGTCATTGCCGCCGGACAACGCGTATTTGCCATTGGGAGAAAGCGCCACAGAATTCACTTTTTCTACATGCGCAAGGAACTCTAGACGTCTTCCAGTGACTAAATCGATGAAAATGGCTTTACCGTTACTTAAACCAATCAAGACTTCATCACCACTATTGCCCAAAGCAATATCCTGAATGAGTCCATCGGAAACAGACCATAAGCCACTAGACTGGGACCAGCCGAGATCCCAGATGGCGAAGTTGGTTTGCGTTGCGGTGACAGCAAATCTGCCGTTGTCACTAAAACGGATGAGCGAAATGATGTTTTGTTCAGGATCCTGAATACCTAAACGTGCTAGTAGCTCGTTCTGGTTGAGGTCCCATAACTGTAAGTGCTGTTGCTTGGAATACAACAACGCGAATCGTGCATCCCGGCTGAGCGCAATGGCGGTAGAGCCGTCTACTGCCAGATCCCAACGTTTTTCTGAGTTCGTGGAGAAAAAGCAGCCATTTAACAGGCTGATGACAATTAGCCACAGCACAGAATGAGATATTATTCGCATCATTACCGTTATTCCACGTTGAGTCTTGAGTTTAAGCTAGTATATTTATAGTTTGAGCTACGAAGAAATAGTTACTAGATTTAGATAGTTACGCATGGTGGTTTTCAGAACAATATCATTAAGTGTGATTTGATGTCGAATCTGGGGAATGTCCATAATTGGAGAAATAAATGAAATCACTATTTAAAGTGTCGCTGCTTGCTGCGACAGTAATGTTGGCAGTCGGTTGTCAGAAAGAAGAACCAAAAACGGAGCCAGCGGCGCAAGAGCAAGTTCAGGCCGAAACGGGCAAAGCGGTTCACTTTAAAACTGAAGACGACAAAGCAGCTTATGCAATCGGTGTTTCTTTTGCGAACTACCTGAGCACAAGCATTGAGAAGCCGGCTGAGTTTGGTATTGAACTGAAGAAAGAGTTAGTGCTTAAAGGTATTGAACAGGCGTTCGCAGGTCAGGCTGAGCTTACAGAAGAGGAAATCCGCGCTGCACTCGAGGGCCTCGACAAGCGTGTTGCAGAGTCAATGCAGAAGCAAGCGACGGAAAAAGCGGCAGCGGCACTGAAAGCGGGTGACGAGTTCCGAGCGGAGTTTGAAAAACAAGACGGTGTGACGAAAACGGAATCGGGTCTACTTTATCTGGTAGAAACGGAAGGTACTGGTCAGCAACCAAAAGAAACGGATACGGTTGAAGTGCACTACAAAGGTACACTGATTGATGGTACTCAGTTCGATAGCTCATACGATCGCGGTCAACCAGCTGCGTTCCCGCTGAACCGTGTGATTCCGGGCTGGACCGAAGGCGTTCAGTTAATGAAAGTCGGTTCTAAGTATAAGTTCGTAATCCCGCCTGAGCTGGCTTACGGTGAGCAAGATACACCAACCATTCCGGCTAACTCGACGCTGGTGTTTGAGGTTGAGCTGCTGAAAATTGAAGGTGATGACGCGCAAGCCGCTCAGTAATCGCTGATTGTTATTAAAAAGGCTCACATCGGTGGGCCTTTTTTATTGCGACAATCTATATGCACCAGAAAAAGTTGCACTTTTTTTGCCCTAAATCACTTGTTGGAGACATACATAGAGGTGGGGTTCAAATTATCTGATAAACTTACGTTAATTTTTTTAAGTATTTTTAGGGTCAAAGTACAGTGACTGAAATTGCTAATCCGGATGAGTTGCTCGAAATGGAGTCGGTCGACGTGGCACCGTTTAGTGAGCACGACAAAATCATCTTAAAATCGTACGAAGCGGTGGTCGATGGGCTTGCCAGCCTGATCGGTCCGTTTTGTGAAATTGTTTTGCACTCGCTAGAGTCATTGAACACGTCTGCGGTGAAGATTGCCAATGGCGAGAACACCGGCCGTCAGGTTGGTTCACCGATCACCGATCTTGCGCTTAAAATGCTCAAGGATATTGAAGGCTCTGAGCGCAACTTTTCACGCTCTTACTTCACTCGGGCGAAAGGTGGCGTGTTGATGAAGTCTATTACGATAGCGATTCGTAATGGGGACAATCGTGTGATCGGTCTGCTGTGCATCAACGTGAACCTGGATGCGCCTTTCTCGCAAATACTGCAGTCATTTATGCCAACTCAGGATGCGAAAGACGCCGCATCCTCGGTAAACTTCGCTAGCGATGTCGAAGAGCTGGTTGACCAGACGGTAGAACGAACTATCGAAGACATTAATGCGGACAAATCGGTATCAAACAATACCAAGAATCGCCAAATCGTTATGGAGCTCTACGACAAGGGGATCTTTGATATCAAGGATGCCATTAACCGGGTCGCGGACCGATTGAACATTTCGAAACACACGGTGTATTTGTATATTCGCCAGCGTAAAACTGAGGACGAATAACTTGTCGGCGTTAAGCTATACCTTAGTAGTGAACGGCTCTGTCTATGGCAGCCAGTCTGCGCGCAGTGCTTACCTGTTCGCTAAAGCGTTAACGGCCAAAGGACACAAGTTGGTCAGTGTCTTCTTCTATCAGGAAGGCATTCACAATGCGAGCAGGTTGACGGTGCCAGCCAATGATGAGTTTGATCTGGTGTCGGCGTGGCAGAATTTGGCTAAGGAACATGGGGTTCGTCTCGAAACTTGTGTGGCGGCATCGCTACGACGCGGTGTGCTGGGAGCCGATGAGGCCCAGCAACATCAGCGTAACGGTGATAATCTTGCTGAGGGTTTTGAACAGGCCGGGCTGGGCAGTTTGGCCAGTGCTATGCTGACACAAGACAGGGTGGTACAGTTTTGACAACATTAGCTTTCGTATTTACCTCATTACCCCACACGACGGCACGGGGACGAGAGGGACTGGATGCCTTATTGGCAACCTCGGCTTTTACCGAAGACATCAAAGTTTTTTTTGTTGGAGCCGGAGTCAATCAATTGCGATTGAACCAGGATTCCGAGGCGGTGTTATCCCGGGATTACGTGAGTGCGTTTAAACTTATGGACCTTTATGATTTGGAACAGGTCTATGTGTGCGAAGCCAGTCTGTCTCGCTATCAACTCAGCACGTCGCAATTGATAGCCGATGTACAGGTACTCAGTCCGGAATCACTCGCCAGTGAACTCAGTCAGTGTCATAAAGTGTTAACTTTTTAGAGTCTCTATGCTGCACATTATTAAAAGCGAAACTGGTTACCAGTCAGCACGACAGTATTTGAATCAGGGCGATGATGTACTCCTGATAGAAAGCGCGAGCTACATACCAACAACCACCGAATTAGATGATCGTTGTGGTCACTACTCACTCAAAGAGGATTTGGTCGCCCGTGGCCTTAGTATTGAATCTACCGAACGCACGCAAGTGGTCGATTTTAATGGCTTTGTTGACCTCACTGAGCGACATGTTGCCAGTACGACCTGGGAATAGTACGTCGTTATTATTATCCGGTGAACGCAAAAACCATCTGTTTGACTAAAAAAGATCTGTATATTTCTTGACACACATCCCACTGCTGCATAGAATTTTGCGTCCCTAATTGCCATTGGTGATTGGGGCAAGATTTTTCACAAAGCTTACTTTCAAGTAAATCAGGAGCTAGTTAATGGCAACTATTAACCAGTTGGTACGTAAACCTCGTGCAAAGCAAGTTGTTAAAAGCAACGTGCCTGCACTAGAAGCGTGCCCACAAAAACGTGGTGTATGTACTCGTGTTTACACTACTACACCTAAAAAACCTAACTCAGCACTTCGTAAAGTATGTCGTGTTCGTCTAACGAACGGCTTCGAAGTAACTTCGTACATCGGCGGTGAAGGTCACAACCTTCAAGAGCACAGTGTTGTTCTAATCCGTGGCGGTCGTGTTAAAGACCTTCCGGGTGTACGTTACCACACTGTTCGCGGCGCACTTGACTGTGCTGGCGTAAATGACCGTAAACAAGGTCGTTCTAAGTACGGTGTGAAGCGTCCTAAGTCTTAATGCCCTTCTTTTTAAAAGAGAAGCGTTAAGTAAGGCCAAACACTAAAATTAAAATTTTAATTTTTGAAGAAACTGTAAAGTTTTGGATAACCTGAAGAATAAGACAACGGAGAAATTCCATGCCACGTCGTCGCGTAATTGGTCAGCGTAAGATCCTTCCAGATCCAAAGTTCAAATCTGAGCTGCTGGCAAAATTTGTAAACATCGTAATGGTTGACGGTAAGAAATCAACTGCTGAAAAAATCGTTTACGGTGCACTAGAAACTATGGCTGAGAAGTCTGGCAAAGACCACTTAGCTGTATTTGAAGAAGCTCTTGAAAATGTTCGCCCAGCGGTAGAGGTTAAATCTCGCCGTGTAGGTGGTTCAACTTACCAAGTACCTGTAGAAGTACGTCCGGTTCGCCGTAACGCACTTGCTATGCGTTGGTTGGTTGAAGCTGCGCGTAAGCGTGGTGAAAAATCTATGGCTCAACGCCTAGCTGCTGAAATGCTAGACGCGTCTGAGAACAAAGGTACTGCGGTTAAGAAACGTGAAGACGTTCACCGCATGGCTGACGCGAACAAAGCGTTTGCTCATTACCGCTGGTAATACCTTTTCAGTGCTGCGAGGTTCTCTCGCAGCACTTTTCTACACTCTAAGGTTAACCTTAGTAAGAGGATACAATCGTGGCTCGTAAAACTCCTATTGAGCGCTATCGTAATATCGGTATCGTTGCTCACGTAGATGCAGGTAAAACAACCACAAGTGAGCGTATTCTGTTCTACACTGGCCTTTCTCACAAAATCGGCGAAGTTCACGATGGTGCTGCAACCATGGACTGGATGGAGCAGGAGCAAGAGCGTGGTATCACTATCACATCTGCTGCGACTACTACCTTCTGGCGTGGTATGGAAGCACAATTCCAAGATCATCGCGTAAACATCATTGATACCCCTGGACACGTTGACTTTACTATCGAAGTAGAGCGTTCTTTGCGTGTGCTTGATGGTGCAGTGGTTGTATTCTGTGGCTCATCAGGTGTTGAACCTCAGTCTGAAACTGTATGGCGTCAAGCTGACAAGTACCACGTTCCACGTATGGTATTTGTGAACAAGATGGACCGTGCAGGCGCAGACTTCCTACGCGTTGTGGACCAAATTAAAGATCGTCTTGGTGCGAACCCGGTTCCAATCCAGTTAAACATTGGTGCGGAAGATGAGTTCAAAGGAGTCATCGACCTTATCAAGATGAAAGCAATCAACTGGAATGACGCCGATCAAGGCATGACCTTCACTTATGAAGACATTCCGGCTGAACTGCAAGACGAAGCTGAAGAGTGGCGCAACAACATGGTTGAAGCCGCTGCAGAAGCGAACGAAGAGCTGATGGATAAATACCTTGAAGAAGGTGAACTATCAGAAGCAGACATCAAAGCGGGTCTACGTGCTCGTACACTAAACAATGAAATCGTACTGGCAACATGCGGCAGTGCATTTAAGAACAAAGGTGTACAAGCGGTACTGGACGCAGTGATTGAATACCTGCCTTCTCCGGTTGACGTACCTGCAATTAAAGGTATCGACGAAGAAGAAAAAGAAGTTGAGCGTCACGCAGACGACAACGAACCGTTCGCTGCTCTGGCATTTAAGATTGCGACTGACCCATTTGTTGGCACCCTGGCGTTTATGCGCGTTTATTCAGGTGTCGTTAACTCAGGTGATGCAGTTTATAACTCAGTGAAGCAGAAACGTGAACGCTTTGGCCGTATCGTACAAATGCACTCGAACAAGCGCGAAGAAGTGAAAGAAGTTCGTGCCGGTGACATTGCAGCAGCGATTGGTCTGAAAGACGTGACGACGGGTGATACGCTGTGTGACCAGAACCACAAAGTGATTCTGGAGCGCATGGAGTTCCCTGAGCCTGTTATTCAGATCGCGGTAGAGCCTCGTTCTAAAGCTGACCAAGAAAAAATGGGTATTGCGCTTGGCAAACTTGCTGCGGAAGACCCGTCGTTCCGTGTGGAAACCGATGATGAAACTGGCCAGACACTAATTTCTGGTATGGGTGAACTTCACCTGGACATCATTGTTGACCGTATGAAACGTGAATTCAGTGTTGATTGCAATGTGGGTAAACCTCAGGTTGCGTACCGCGAAACGATTCGCGGCAGCACAGAAGTTGAAGGCAAATTTGTTCGCCAATCAGGTGGTCGTGGTCAATATGGTCACGTATGGCTTAAGCTTGAGCCATCTGACGCGGGTGAAGGGTTTGTATTCGTTGACGAGATTGTGGGTGGTGTGGTTCCTAAGGAATACATCAGTTCGGTATCGAAGGGTATCGAGGAGCAAATGAACAACGGTGTGCTAGCCGGCTATCCTGTACTGGATGTGAAAGCGACACTGTTTGACGGCTCTTACCATGATGTCGACTCTAGCGAGATGGCGTTTAAGATCGCTGGCTCGATGGCTTTCAGGAAGGGTGCGCTTGAAGCTCAGCCTGTCCTTCTTGAGCCAATGATGAAAGTTGAAGTAACCACTCCAGAAGATTGGATGGGTGATGTTGTTGGTGACCTAAACCGTCGCCGTGGCATGATCGAAGGTATGGATGAAGGCCACGCTGGTCTTAAGATTGTCCGTGCACAAGTACCACTCTCTGAAATGTTTGGCTACGCAACTGATTTGCGTTCTGCTACTCAAGGTCGCGCGTCATACTCGATGGAATTTAGCGAATATGCTGAAGTTCCAAAGAATGTGGCGGATACGATTATTGCACAGCGCAGCTAATCAGCTATTGTTTAGTAATGAATCTATTGCGTTGAGTAAAATTGACGCATAAAATAGCAAATTCTGGCGCGCCCCGACTTTAAATTTGTCTTCGGGGCGAATCATAACTAGGAAGGAACACGATCGTGTCTAAAGAAAAATTTGAACGTACTAAACCGCACGTTAACGTTGGTACTATCGGCCACGTTGACCACGGTAAAACAACTCTAACTGCTGCAATCTGTACTACTCTTGCAAAAGTGTACGGCGGTGAAGCGAAAGACTTCGCATCTATCGATAACGCTCCAGAAGAGCGTGAGCGCGGTATCACAATCGCAACTTCTCACGTTGAGTACGACACTCCAACTCGTCACTACGCACACGTAGACTGCCCAGGACACGCGGATTATGTTAAAAACATGATCACTGGTGCTGCGCAAATGGACGGTGGTATCCTAGTTGTTGCTGCAACTGACGGCCCAATGCCTCAGACTCGTGAGCACATCCTACTAGGCCGTCAGGTTGGTATCCCATACATCATCGTATTCATG
>NZ_FNVG01000052.1 GCF_900107935.1 Vibrio hangzhouensis
TCTTCAAGCTGTTGCTCAAGCTCTTTAATTCGTTGCTCTGGAGTTAGAGGGGATGAAGACTCTGCCATATCACTACCCACCATGTTTAGATACTCAGTTCCCTTAGACCAATCTAGTTGACCATGCTTACGAAGCCAAACTAAAACTGTAGAGCGACCTTGTATTCCATATCTGTCTTGGGCTTGTCGATATGTCATTTCACCTTTTTCTACTTGGTCTACAACGGCCAATTTAAAGGCAAGAGAATAGTCTCTTTGGGTGCGTTTACTTGTTGATTTCATAACACTCTCCAATTTCATGTTGGAAATGTGTCAACCTTATTTAGGACGGTACACAGTAGTAAAAAAGGCGCTGTTACTAGCGCCTTTTTTGTTTCACGTGAAACACTTTGGGAATACTATCCCGAGTACGTTTGATGCCAATCCTTCCATACAGGCTCCATACCTGCCTGCTTCACCGAGGCAGCAACGACATCAGCACTACGTTCATCACTAATAGCAAACTGCTCTAACTCTTGCTGCTCATCTGCATAACCACCTGGTTGAGTTTTCGATGCAGCACTGATACTCGTGATACCCAACGGGTATACGTGATCACGAAACGACGACGACTCTCTCGTCGATAGAGACAACTCAACTTCATTATTAAACAATCGATATGCACAGATAAGCTGAACCAACTGCTTGTCTGTCATTACCGACTTTGGTTGCAGTGCACCCTCACAAGGTCTTAACCTAGGGAAAGAGATCGAATATCGAGTCTTCCAATAATGGTTCTCTAGATATTGCAGGTGCGCAGCAGCGAAGAAGCTGTCAGTACGCCACTCTTCCAGACCAATCAAAGAGCCAATACCTATCTTATCAATTCCAGCCTTAGCCAGTCGATCAGGTGTCTCTAGTCGGTAATCAAAGTCCATTTTATTACCGCGCGAGTGGTGCTGCGCATAAGTAGAACGATGATAAGTTTCCTGGTAAACCATCACTGCGTCGAGCCCAAGTTGCTTCAGCAACGAGTATTCTTCGGTTTTGAGTGGCTGCACTTCCATTGCCAAGTAGCTAAAATGCTTTTTTATTTGCGGCAGCACCTGTTGGAAATACTTCATACCAACCTTGTTCTCATGCTCACCCGTCACCAGCAGAATATTGTCGAATCCCATCAGCTTGATGACTTCACATTCGCGATCTATCTCACCAACACTAAGAGTCTTGCGCTTAATACGATTCTCCATCGAAAAACCGCAATAAGTGCAGACATTCGCGCACAGGTTCGAAAGATACAATGGAATGTACATAGACATTGTATGACCGAACCGCTTTCGCGTGAGGACGAATGAACGCTGTGCCATCTGCTCTAGATAGGGTTCCGCTACCGGGCTAATTAGCGCCTTAAAGTCTTCGAGATCGAGGCGCGTTTTTGACAGTGCACGCTCAACATCTTTGGCTGTTTTGGCATAAATGGAAAGCCTGACATCATCCCAATCATACTTCGCATGTTCCTCAACAAAGCTCATGATGCTCTCCTACTGGGAATCTAGAAACGCTGTTAACGGGCTCGAAGCGATCGCATGGTTTACTGTTCCTGCTAAACCACTTTCGTATGCGAGTCTCCCCGCTGCTACGGCCAGTTTAAATGCTTTCGCCATTGCAACCGGATCAGCCGCCACGGCTATTGCAGTATTCACCAACACTGCATCTGCCCCCATTTCCATTGCCATAGCAGCGTGGGATGGCGCGCCAATACCGGCATCAACAACAACGGGCACATTCGCTTGTTCGATGATAATTTCTAGGAAATCCTTACTGACAATTCCCTTGTTACTTCCAATCGGTGCCCCTAGTGGCATGACGGCAGCGCAGCCAGCTTCCTCTAGATGTTTACATAGAGTCGGGTCACTGTGGCAATAAGGTAAGACAATGAAACCGTCCTTCACTAACTGCTCCGCCGCTTTAAGGGTTTCAATCGGATCCGGTAGTAAGTACTTTGGGTCCGGATGAATTTCTAGCTTAAGCCAATTTGTGCCTAGCGCTTCTCGTGCAAGATGAGCAGCAAAAATTGCGTCTCTGGCATTTTTGGCGCCAGAAGTATTTGGCAATAGGTTAATCCGATTTTCAATTAATGGGCGTAAGATGTTGTCATCCTGTCCCTGCAAATCAACGCGCTTAAGCGCCATAGTCGCGAGCTCGGATCCACTTTCTTTTAACGCTTGAACCATAAGGGATTGATCTGAGAACTTTCCAGTTCCTGTAAACAGCCGAGATTCAAAAGTTTTGTCGGCAATAGTTAGCATGAATTACCCCCCTGCGATAGCTTGGAAAATATTGATGGACATGTCGTTCTTAACAACAAACGTCGACCATTCTGTTCGTGGAACAATTTGGTCATTGACGGCAATGGCACACCCATGGGTATCGATATCGAGCTCTTTGATAAGCTGTTCAAGAGCACTGTCTGTTTCAATTTGTCGGAGAATATTATTGACCGTTACTTGGATCATTTTTTTGCTCTCTAGTTAATAATCTGAGATTACACTGGTGATGTATTCAGTTCGTGATACAGACTGAGCACGTTTTTTCGCGTGCAATCTGTAATGTTTGCCACTGGCCATTTAGGCCATCAAATAGCTTCAATGTCGGTGGCTTTTGTTGCTCTACTTGTGGGTGGACACCCGCCAGCAGCTTTATGGTTTCCAGGGCTTGATATAGACCTATTATGCCAACGACCGGTCCCATGACTGACGATTCTGAGCAGCGACTGCTACCCTTGATTTCATCAAATGGATACAAGCATCGATAGCAAGCGATATCCTGTGGAGCTGAAAACGGGAACACACTTAGTTGCCCTTTCCAACCAATAGCAGCCCCGCTGACGAGATCGGTGTTGCTTTGTTTGCAAAAGACATTAATTGAATGACGGGTTGCCAGGTTGTCTGAGCAATCAAGTACGATATCTGCTATAGAGATCTCTAGTAGTAGCTGATCGCCGCTAAGCTTTTTGTTGATGGCCCGAACTCCTATATCTGGGTTTTGCCTTTGGAGGCTCGCCTTTAAGCAATCAATTTTTGCACGACCGACATCAGTGGCGTGATAAGTGACTTGCCTGGGTAGGTTCGAAATTTCCACCACATCATCATCAGCGATAGCAAGTCGCCCGACCCCTGAACCTGCCAAATAGATACTCGCCGCCGTGCCAAGGCCGCCACAACCAACGATAAGTACATTGGCCGAGAGCAACTTGCACTGAACACTTTCACCCATATTCGGTAAACTAATTTGGCGTAGGTACTGCCTAAACTGGCCATCACTAACCATCTCTACCCCCATCCATGATGGTGTGAAATTGTTGGATCACGTCGTGTACATCGTCAGCCAATGTGATTGCACGCACTACCGCCAAGCTTGTCACGCCACAATTCCAAACAGCTGTTGCTGTCTGCAAATCGATACCACCAATTGCGACTGTCGGATACCCCATTTGTTTACCGTAAGGTATCGAATCAATCAAACGCTGATAAAGTCCGAGCTTAATCAAGCCCTGGGGCTTTGATGGCATTTCTTTAGTGGTAGTTGGGAAGATATGGCCGAGCGCTATGTAACTAGGATTTATTTGAATAATACGCAGTAGCTCATAATAGCCGTGAGTAGAAAGGCCGAGAGCAATCCCTTGTTCTGCTAACAGCTTGAGGTTGGCAATCTCAATATCCTCTTGGCCGAGGTGAACACCATAAGCACCATGCTTAATGGCTAGTTGCCAGTAGTCATTGATGAAGACTTGTGCGCGATACTTTGTGCCAAGTTCAATTGCTTGGACAATCTGCTGTTCTAGGTCTGGTGAGTCCGACTGCTTAATACGTAGCTGTACCGTCTTAATACCCAAGTCTAGTAACTTCGCTACCCAATCCACGCTGTCGACGACAGGGTATAATCCAAGCTTTGATTTACTTACGGTTGGAAACGGTAAACTAGACGCCTCGACAGCCCAGCCGACACGTATATCTAAGTTAGCGTTCTCAATTACCGGCTTTGGGAATTGGTTTAAGTGACTTGGCCATGTTTCACGTGAAACACAACCCGCTCTGGCCACCATAACAGCATCTTCAAGTGGAAAGTCCAAAGCAATACTGACCACTAGCCAAGCCAAATGCTTAGTGTGATCATTAACCGAAGAAGCTGCCGCTGAGGCTTTAATCACTCTCTCTCTGCACGACCACACATCTAGCCATTGAGATGCAGTTACAACATCAACAAACACGTCGCCTTGTTGGGCTGCTTCTAGTGAGGTTGAAAGCTGGCTCTCACTCATATCGTGCAAATAGCGTATACGAACATCACGCTCATTCGTGCTACTTTCTGAATTGAAAATAGAGCCGAGGATATCTGCTGATATGTGACGCGCGTTATCCCCTTGTTGGACAATGATAGTGTAGAGATCATCAGAACAAGACACGGTAATGTTATCGGTTGAAAAGCCGACTTGCTTAGCTAAGCTAAGAACACTCAGTATATGAGTGCGCAACGTGTGTGAACCAGAGGGCAAAATTAGTTTCAACGGAAGCTCCTTGGATTGTAATAATTATTCTTCATTCACAGCTGAGTGATATAACTCGGCACCCGTTGCTCTGAACTCCTGAGCTTTTTGACGCATACCTTCTAAAGGATCATCGAGCAGTGTGATAGCGATATTGTCGCGTTGTAGCTTGTCCTTAGCGTACTCTCTTACCTCTTGCGAGATTTTCATCGAACAGAATTTAGGTCCACACATTGAGCAGAAGTGAGCAACCTTTCCTGACTCTTGAGGAAGCGTTTCATCGTGGAACTGACGTGCGGTATCTGGGTCAAGAGAGAGGTTAAACTGGTCTTCCCAACGGAATTCAAAGCGAGCTTTTGACAATGCATTGTCGCGGATTTGGGCACCAGGATGTCCCTTAGCCAAATCAGCTGCATGAGCGGCAAGCTTATAGGTGATAAGGCCGGTTTTAACGTCTTCCTTATTTGGCAGACCCAAGTGTTCTTTTGGTGTCACATAACAAAGCATCGCACAGCCATACCAACCGATCATCGCAGCGCCTATGCCGGAAGTAATGTGATCATAGCCAGGAGCGATATCGGTTGTCAGAGGCCCTAGCGTATAGAATGGTGCTTCGTGACAATGCTCAAGCTGTTCTTCCATGTTCTCTTTTATCATGTGCATAGGTACATGACCGGGACCTTCTATAATCACCTGAACATCGTATTCCCAAGCAATTTTTGTCAGCTTGCCCAATGTTCTTAATTCGGCAAACTGGGCTTCATCATTTGCATCAGCGATGGACCCTGGACGTAGTCCATCACCGAGCGACAGCGCCACGTCATAACGTGCACAGATTTCACAGATCTCTCTAAAGTTGGTATAGAGGAAGCTTTCTTCGTGATGCGCCAAACACCATTTGGCAATGATAGAACCACCACGGCTAACAATGCCCGTCACACGTTTTGCCGTGAGTGGGATATGATGAAGCAAAAGACCGGCATGAATGGTAAAGTAATCCACCCCCTGCTCTGCTTGCTCGATCAGCGTATCACGCATCACTTCCCAAGTGAGGTTTTCAGCTACACCATTAACCTTTTCCAGCGCTTGATACATTGGAACAGTTCCTATTGGTACTGGGCTATTGCGAAGAATCCACTCCCTTGTTTCGTGAATATTGCGCCCAGTAGACAGATCCATTACCGTATCCGCTCCCCATCTCGTGCCCCACACTAGCTTTTCAACTTCTTCTTCAATCGATGACGTTACTGATGAGTTACCAATATTGGCATTGACCTTAACTAGGAAATTACGGCCAATGATCATCGGCTCTGATTCGGGGTGATTGATGTTGGAAGGGATAATGGCACGGCCTTCAGCAACTTCTATACGCACAAACTCAGGTGTAATTTCTTGAGGCAGGTTTGCACCAAAGTGTTGTCCTGGATGTTGCTGAGTAAGTACTTCGTCTTTAAGCTTTTGGCGTCCCATATTTTCACGAATCGCAATATACTCCATTTCTGGAGTCACAATTCCCTTTCGTGCGTAGTGCAGCTGGGTTACACACGCTCCTTTAACGCCACGTCGAATTCGGGGCAACTGACCGTAACGTAGTTCATCTAAGGTTTCATCTTCAAGACGTTGTTTGGCAAATTTGGAACTCACACCTGACAAAATATCGGTATCTGAACGCTCTTCAATCCATTGCTCTCTGAGCTTTGGGAGGCCTGAATACAAGTCAATAGTATGAGTTGGGTCGGTATATACCCCAGAGGTATCGTAGACATGAATGGGCTCATTTGGTGAGTAAACCGGGTTATCCTGCGTTCCCCCGATCAGGCTATCAGCCAAAGAGATCTTGCGCATAGGTACGCGCAAATCACTGCGACTTCCCTGCACATAGGTTTTCTCTGAGTTAGGGTAAGGCTTCACCGAAAGGGTATCGATAAAGTTTTTTGCTTCCAGTCTATTTTGCTTACGTGTCGACATAGCATTTCCTTATATATCATATAGTTATAAAAGATAAATGCTTGACGGATGTGTGAATACAAGAGGTATCAACCACAATAGCTTGCGCTATTTGATAAATAAAAAGAGGAAGGAATTCCTTTTATTCTCTTGTTCCCTTCGCTGGTACTAACCAGATCAGGTTCAACGGATCCCGAATTAACGGTCTCAGCCCAATGGGCACTCCGACAAGTATTGCCATGATTATAAGGCTATTTGTTTTGATACATCAATAACTCAATGTATCTTTTGTTTAACTTTTGATCAGAAGTTGAAAGCCCAACCAACATGCAGAAATACTCAATAATACATTGAGTAGCACGTTCAACCCCATTTTGATAAACGCCCCCTGCTGCATCAACAATACGTTATCCATGGAGAAGGTTGAGAACGTCGTCAAAGCGCCAAGAAAGCCCAGACCAATGATCTGACGCCAGGGCTCAGGGGCCAGTACTTCGTTTTCAAAAGCCGCTATCAACAGCCCCATAATGAATGAGCCGACGACATTCACCGTCAATGTTCCGTAAGGGAAACCTCGGCCAAATAGTACAATGCAAAGTTCCGATACCAGATATCGAGAACAAGCACCAAAGGCTCCACCTATGGCGATAAAGCCCAATATTGAAAACTGCCCCATCTTATAATCCAAATTAAAAATCTATAGGGCTAATAGTATACGGACCCATCATAATTTTGACATTAGTAGAGCCAAAATTAATATTTCATCTGAATAAACTAGCACTCAATACTGAAAAGAATAAAAAAGTTACAGGAGTCACTTTTTCCCTCTCATCCGCATCAAAATCGGGATTTTGTATTTCACTTCGGAATTCTAGCGATACTCGACTCGATGTCTGAGCGTTTAGGCTAACTAACATCCAACGTCAGGTATAGCAACTCATAGAACTGCACAGAAACACCCTGACAAGAGAAAGACAGGAATTAGTGTTAGAGCTTAAGACTATATGGATTTAAACGCCTGAGCGTCCATACAGTGAAGCTCATCATCAATAAATCGCCTGCCCTCTTGGATACGATAGCACCGCGTCCTTTCGAGTTTCTTGAATAAGGTGCGAACGATCTGGGAGTACTGCGCTCGAGTAACAGCTTGCATACTTATGAGGAGGTTGAATCGCAGACAACGAAAAAAGCCTCGTCGTTAGACGAGGCTTCTTAATAAGTGGCGGAATGGCGGGGGCGCCGAGTCCGGGCTTGCGTACCATCGGACTAGCGTGGCTCATTTTCTTGTTAAGAGAACCTATCCTACGGATGTAAAAAAGCCCTAGTCGATAGACTAGGGCTTAGTATAAGTGGCGGAGTGGACGGGACTCGAACCCGCGACCCCCGGCGTGACAGGCCGGTATTCTAACCAACTGAACTACCACTCCGCAGTGGCATACTCGCTATCGCAAGTGTCCAAAAT
>NZ_FNVG01000031.1 GCF_900107935.1 Vibrio hangzhouensis
CGACGCTGTTGAATATGTAAATATTGCCGTTGCCATTCCAATTGAGATACTCGCCTCACTGCACTATAGCCTTGATAGGGCACTATACTCAAGTAACCTCAAGATGCTTGTTCAGCGAGAATTACTTGGCTTCTAGGCGCGGCAGTGATTTGAAGATCTAGTGGCTCTAAATCGAAAATCGCTAACAAAGCATATAAGCCAAGAAAACTCGCCCTTTGGGAGCTCATCAAGGTGCCCATTTCTGCGTCAAATAGCTTCGAAAGGGAATAGCCATTCCTTCAACTATTTTCCTTGAACTGAACACCTTGATGAAGCTCTGAGTCCTACATCTTGAGGTCACTTGAGTATATAGCTATTTGATTACAAACGATCAGTAGTTGGAATAGTGGTCGTTTTGTTCTAAAACTTAAAGAAAGGCGAAGGCAATAATTTGATACGGAAATCTTTAGGGAACAAAGGAAAATAGTATGAAAGGCATTATTTTTACCGAATTCATGGAGTTAGTTGAACAACAGTTTGGGCTGGAAGTTCTCGATGAGGTGTTGGAAATGTCCGGTGATGAGGGTATTTATACCGCCGTCGGCAGCTATGACCATAAAGACCTGGTCAAACTGATCGTGAATTTAAGTAAGAAAACCAACATTGACGCTACGACATTACAACAGGTATTTGGTAAAACCGTATTCAAGACGCTACTCGCTTCCATTCCTCCAACCGCGAGCATTGGCACAAGCTCGACCACGTTTCAGTTTCTCCGTCACGTAGAAGATTACATACATGTAGAGGTTAAGAAGCTCTATTCGGATGCGCATCCGCCCCAGTTCGATTTCATAAGTGAGACAGAAACGGAAATGATAATGGATTACCAGAGCGCGAGATGTATGTCGAATGTATGCTTAGGTTTGATAGAGGGGTGTGCGGAGCATTTTGGTGAAAGCGTTCGTGTTCAAATGACTCCCCAGATGGAGGATGGCAGCCTCGTTCGGTTTAATCTAACTGTATCGTGAGAGTACTATGACCAGCAGTCAAGCCATTGAAAGGAAGCTCAAACGAGAAATCGCGGCACGTAAAGAAGCAGAACGACTTTTAGAGGCAAAAAGTCTAGAGCTGTACTATGCCAATCAAAAGCTTGAAGTCGCGCTGATTCAGGTCGAAAAACGGTCTCAGGCTAGCTTTAAGAAGCTGCATTTTCAGCAGAAAATTGAGCGCATCCTTATCTACTTTGGTAAAACTCTGTTAAGAAGCAATCTTGATGATGTGTTATTAAATGGTTTGGTGAAACATATCGAAGACATATCGAGTAATGTTAGTTGCTCGATAGAGCTTCAAGACCAATTACTGCCCACACTTTCGACCGCATCAATTACTACCTCCAGACACTTTGAATGCGAGGATGTTGCTACTATAACTATCCCTATTCAGGTTGAGCAAAATAGAGTTGGAAAACTGATGGCAACTGTTGCCAACAATGAATATAACAACAGCTTTGTTCGCAGCCAACTGTCCTTGATTTGTGAACTTTTGACCGGTTCTATTTCCAGACAATTGATCAACTTGCGTTTAGTTGAGTCAAAGGAAAGGGCTGAGGCTTCAGAGCGTTCAACCCGTGAGTTTTTGGCGATGATTAACCACGAACTAAGAACCCCACTCAACGGTTTGTTAGGTAGCGCTGAGTTACTTGCTGATACCGGTCTAACAGAAATACAAAAAGATCTCCACCGAAACTTAAATCACTCAGGACAGCTATTAAAAGCCATCATAAACGACCTGTTGGACTTTAGTAAGATCGAAGCAGGGATGTTGGAACTCATTGAAACCACTTTTGATTGGAACACGCTAGAATCGACGCTACGAAGCATTTTCGAACATCAGGCAGCCGAAAAGCGGCTAAGTTTCTCGATCAACGCGGACAGTTTATCGGGTCGATTAATCCAAGGAGATTTGGAGCGTCTGACACAGATTTTTGTCAACTTGATAGGTAATGCGATTAAGTTCACCGATCAGGGGAGAGTAGAGCTGAACGCGATCGTTAGGGACAGTGATGTAGAATTTTTAGTCTCGGATACAGGAATCGGAATTAGCAGTGAGGCGCAGCGCTCCCTTTTCCAGCCATTTATTCAGGTAGACCGGTCCAGTACGCGAAATTATGAAGGTACAGGTTTAGGCTTGGCTATCTGTAAACGTCTGGTGGAATTGATGGACGGACAAATTGCCTTGGACAGTCGGTTAGGAGAAGGTACCACTTTTCGGGTGATTCTTCCGTTGATGTTTATCCAGCACAATGCCGATGTAATACAACAAGCCAACCCCAAGGAACCTGCATCCGACCTTTCAGCACTTAACGTATTGGTTGTTGACGATATCAAGATGAACCAGATAGTGATCACCAAGATGCTCAGTAAGCTGGGAATAAAGGCCGATCTGGCTGTTAATGGCGCTCAGGCGCTAGAGTGGGCAGCGAAACGGCAATACGACATTATTTTCATGGACTGCCGCATGCCGGTCATGGATGGCTTTGAAGCCACCCGTCGTTTGCGTGAATCTAATTATACCAACCCCATCATTGCGCTGACTGCGGGCACAACGCTTGAAGAGCGTCAAACATGTTATGCGGTAGGGATGGATGACATATTATCAAAACCTTATACCGCTCAAGAGTTAACCTTGACGCTCACTAAGTGGGCGAGCAGCGAGAGCTTACAGGTTCGCTAAGACCGGTAGTATTTTACCAAGCTTGTCGTATGTCTCCTGATATTCTGAGCTGCATTCGCTATCTGCCACGATACCTCCTCCAGCCCAGGCGTGTATTTTACCTTCTTTGGCTATAAGCGTTCTTATGGTGATACTTGTGTCCATAACGCCATGGGCGCTGATATAGCCAATGCTGCCACAATAAACGCTGCGTCGATGTGGTTCCAGTTCCTCGATGATTTCCATGGCACGTACCTTCGGGGCGCCGGTAATTGAGCCGCCAGGGAAGCATGCTTTAAGTAGATCCGTGGCACTATACTTAGGGGCGAGCACGCCGGTAACGGTACTGACCAGGTGGTGCACAGCAGGAAAACTCTCGATGGAAAAAAGTCTGGGAACCTGAACACTGCCCGGTGTGGCCACACGACCAATGTCGTTCCGCAGCAGATCAACAATCATCAGGTTTTCAGCCTGATCTTTTGTCGCATTTTGGAGTTGTTCGGCATAGCGTTGGTCTTGTTCAGCATCATTGGAGCGTGGTCGGGTACCTTTAATAGGTTTGGTCTCAATCTTCCCGTGCTCGAGCTGCAAAAAACGCTCTGGAGAGACACTTAGGATGGCACTTTGCTCTGTCCGGATAAACGCGCTGAAGGGTGCCTGATTCTGGGTATCCAGTCTACAGAAGGCTTGCCACTCACTGCCAAGATAATCAGCGGTGTGTCGTTGAGCCAGATTGATCTGATAGCAGTCACCTGCATGCAAATAGTTCTGCACTGAATCGAACTTTTGCTGGTAGGCTTTTTCTGTCATGTTGGACTGCCAATCCGATGTTAAGCGAAACGGTGCCTCGTCTGGCGGCGTTTGTGAAGTAAGCCATTGGTGGTGCTCTTCGCAATTATTACCCACTATGGTGGCTTTGTGTTGTTGATGATCGACGATGAGCGCCCAGTCGTAGATACCCACTGCCATATCGGCTGCTTCAATATCATCAGCGGCAATAGTTGGGATGCGTTCTACTCGTCGTCCAAGATCGTACGCAAAGTACCCCGCAGCACCCCCAATGAAGGGCCACTCACTATGTTCGTCGGTATAGCCAATCAAGGTGTCAATCAGATGATTAATCAATACAAACGGGTCTTCGTCTGAGGTCGAACGCTCACCATTTACTGTTACTACCGATTCATTTTCGAATGACTCTACTGTCGCAATAGGTTTGGTCACCAATATATCAAAGCGATTGTTCTCATGTGGAGTCGTTGAGGACTTGAGTAGCATTGACCAGGGGAGCTGCTCAATAGTCGCAAAGCGCTCTGTTGCGAGCTCTGGATAGTATGGAATGTCAATGAATTGAATAGATTGGCTTTGTTTTTTGTTCATTTGCTTAAATTGTGACAGAAACGTTGTCGCACTCATGGCGCATAGTGGAAAGCAAGAGTATCATATTTTCACAATAAAAAGTCGGGCAATTATCCCTGAAAATACTGCGTGTTAAGCCGGTATAGATCACGGAATAGCAAGCCCGTCAGACTGGAAGCTAAAATTACAAAAGAGGTATTCAATGGCGGTTATTCGTAAAGAAGATGTTATCAGCAGTGTCGCTGATGCATTGCAATACATCTCGTATTACCATCCCCTCGACTTTGTTCAAGCCCTAGACAAAGCTTATCAAAAGGAAGAAAGCCAAGCGGCGAAAGATGCGATCGCGCAGATCCTGATTAACTCCCGCATGTCCGCAGAAGGTCACAGACCGATCTGTCAGGACACGGGGATCGTTACCTGTTTCGTAAACATTGGAATGAATGTTCAATGGGACACGGAGCTGACGGTTCAAGAGATGATCGATGAAGGCGTTCGTCAGGCTTATACCAACCCAGACAATCCGCTGCGTGCTTCGGTGCTTAAGGATCCCGCTGGTAAACGCATCAACACCAAAGACAACACGCCTGCAGTCGTACATATTAATATGGTGCCAGGTGATAAGGTTGAAATTCAGATCGCGGCGAAAGGCGGCGGCTCAGAAAATAAAACTAAAATGGTAATGTTAAACCCTTCAGATGACATCGCTGAGTGGGTAGAAAAAACACTGCCGACGATGGGAGCCGGTTGGTGTCCACCAGGTATGTTGGGCATTGGTATCGGTGGTACCGCCGAGAAAGCGGCAGTATTAGCGAAAGAATCCTTGATGGAGCATATCGACATTCAAGAGCTTATTGAACGCGGCCCTTCGAATGCAGAAGAAGAACTTCGTCTGGACATTTTTAACCGGGTAAACAAGCTAGGTATTGGTGCTCAGGGGCTTGGCGGCCTGACAACTGTTGTTGATGTAAAAATCAAAACCGCGCCAACTCATGCCGCTTCTAAGCCTGTGTGCATGATTCCAAACTGTGCCGCGACACGTCACGTTCACTTTACGCTTGATGGTTCGGGGCCGGCAGAGCTGACTCCACCAAAACTGGAAGAGTGGCCAGATATTACCTGGGAAGCTGGCGAAAATACACGTCGGGTCAACCTGGATACCATTACTAAACAAGACGTTCAAGAGTGGAAAACGGGCGAGACACTATTGCTTACCGGAAAAATTCTGACAGGTCGTGATGCAGCGCATAAACGTATTCAAGGGATGTTGGAGAGTGGTGAAGGCTTGCCAAAAGGTGTCGACTTTAAAGGCAAATTTATCTACTACGTTGGCCCCGTTGACGCGGTTGGTGATGAAGCGGTAGGCCCTGCAGGCCCGACAACCTCAACGCGTATGGACAAGTTTACTGAGATGATGCTGTCCGAAACTGGCCTGACAGGAATGATTGGCAAAGCAGAGCGCGGTCCAGCAGCGATTGAATCGATCAAAAACCACAAAGCCGTCTATCTGATGGCTGTTGGTGGCGCGGCATACTTGGTAGCTAAAGCGATCAAAAAAGCGAAAGTCGTGGCGTTTGAAGATCTGGGTATGGAAGCGATCTATGAGTTCGAGGTTGAAGATATGCCCGTAACCGTCGCAGTGGACTCGAGTGGTGCGAATGCTCACCAAATTGGTCCAGATACCTGGAAAGTAAAAATCGCCGAAGCTGAAAAAGCCTCTTAAAGCGACAATAAAAAGTGGGTGTGTGAAAACATACTCGCTTTTTTTTATCTATAATTCAGGCGTATACTGAATAAAAAGAACGAAGGAGAGAGCTCATATGCCTCGATTTATACAAATATTGCAAGTAGCGGTACTGTTAGTAGTGGGATTTTTCGTTGGCTACGATCTGATTTTACACGGCATTAGTATCTTCAATGAGAAGTATGTGACCATGACCTGTGCACTGACGGTGCTTCTGGAGATTGCGCTTTTCGTTATCTATAAGCTAATAGAAGAAGATTAACTCTGCTCACTATTGATATCCAAACCCCTGAACAGTTTCAGGGGTTTTTTGTTCATGTTTCGTTAATCTCGTATAGTGCAAAATAAAGTTATTAATTTCACCGGAGCACGTTGAATGAACCGTATTGGTCAAGAAGTATCAGATCTCCTGCATCGCAGCATGGACTCTCATGTCCGAATCGCGGTCACAGGCCTGTCAAGAGCTGGAAAAACCGCGTTCATCACCTCTCTCGTTAACCAACTGTTACACACTTCTACCCACGATAATTTGCCATTGCTTGATTGCGCTAGGGAAGGGCGATTGGTTGGCGCCAAGCGGGTACCACAATCCAACTTGATGGTCCCCCGTTTTGCTTATGATGATGCCATGGATCAACTGCATTCCGTGCCAACAGAGTGGCCGCAGCCTACCCGTGACGTCAGTGAAATACGTCTTGCGGTAAAATATAAGCCAGCTAAGGGTGCGAAACGTCTGCTGAGTAAGACGTCGACCTTGTATATCGATGTCATTGATTATCCTGGCGAGTGGCTATTGGATTTGCCGTTGATGGATCTGACGTTTGAACAGTGGAGTGAAATGCAATTTGAAGGTTTGAAAGGCATCAGGCTCGAGTGCGCGCAGACATGGTTAGCCAAATTGGAGCAGTTCGATGCAAAAGATGAACAGAATGAAAAAGCCATAGCAGACATCGCTCAAAGCTTCACTGACTACCTGTATGCGTGTAAAGACAAAGGTTTGCATTGGGTTCAACCGGGACGTTTTGTGTTGCCGGGAGAGTTAACTGGTGCGCCAGTTCTGCAATTTTTCCCTTGTAAAGAACCGCTAGAAAAGACCAGCAAAACTAGTGGCTACGCAATGTTGAAACGGCGTTATGAAGAGTATCAGAGCAAAGTGGTGAAGCAGTTTTACAAGAATCATTTTGCTACCTTTGATCGTCAAATTGTTCTTGTTGACTGCTTACAGCCACTCATGGCTGGTGATGAGGCGTTTCATGATATGAAAGAAGCGCTTCAGCAGATCATGAAAAGTTTTCGTTATGGACAGTCGAATCTACTGCGTCGATTGTTCGCACAGCGTATTGATAAAATTCTGTTTGCCGCAACTAAGGCCGATCATGTGACTCCGGACCAACACAACAATTTGGTGAGTCTGTTACAACAAATGGTGCACCCGGCCTGGCAAGAGACGGCATTCGAGAATATTGAGATGAGTTGTATGAGTGTTGCCTCCATTCGCGCCACGGAGGCCGGTTTTGTCGGTAAGGGAAGTGAAAGCTCTGCTGCACTGAGGGGGACAACACTGGATAACGAAACCATGACCTTGTATCCGGGGGATGTCCCGGCGCGACTGCCTAAACCTGAGTACTGGCAAGATAATCGTTTTGAGTTTACCTCGTTTCGACCTCTTGAAGGGGCAAGCGATAAGCCTTGTGCGCACATTCGCCTTGATAAGGCTCTGCAATATTTGATTGGAGATAAGCTTCGATGAGTGATTTTAAAGGTAGAAAAGTATTTACTGATGAAGCGTCCATTAAGGAGGATGCGACTGATGTAAATACTCAGAAATTATTTGAAGCTGAAGAGACGTTTGTACCGGTAGAGCAGATTGCAACCGAGCACAAAAATGAGGTCGAGTTAGAGCAGGTCGTTAAAGGTAGTGGCAAGAAGGGGTGGATTGCGACGAGCCTGTTGACGACGTTTACCGGACTTGTCGGGTGGCAAGCGATAGATAATGTGATTACGGCGGCTAATACGGGAGATTACCTTTCCCTAGGTTGGTCAGCGCTTGTAACGGTTATCGCGACTCTGGGTATAGGCGCATTGGGTAAAGAGCTCTACAAACTTCGTAAACTGAAAGATCATTTCTCTGTTCAGGAGCAGGCTGAGGCTCTGATTGAAAATGACGGTGTCGGCCAGGGAGAAAGGTTTTGCCAAAAGCTTGCTCAACAAGCCGGTGTACAGCCAGAAAACCCAGCGTTTGATCGCTGGAAGAATAGTATACACAGCGCGCACAGTGATGCCGAAGTGCTTAATATGTACCAGTCGATGGTGATAAAAGAGCAGGATAAACAGGCACTCGCTGCGGTTTCCCGGTTATCGGGAGAAGCGGCACTTTTGGTGGCTCTAAGTCCACTCGCGATTGCTGACATGCTGCTGATCGCCTGGCGCAACTTCAGAATGATAGACAGACTTTCGGAAATATATGGTGTAGAGCTGGGCTACTGGTCTAGATTGAAGCTGTTCAAACTGGTGTTGATGAATATTGCTCTGGCTGGTGCCAGTGAGCTGGCGATAGAGTCGAGTGCCGATATCCTGTCGATGAACCTGGCCGAGAAGCTGTCGGCAAGGGCAGGGCAAGGTTTAGGTGTGGGTCTGCTAACAGCTCGCTTGGGTTTGAAGACTATTAGTTTAATGCGACCAATTCCGTTTCCAAGTGAGGAACGCCCAAAACTAGGCTCAATTCGTAAGTCTGTATTGGAAAGCTTGAAGAGCAAGTTGAGTTAGCCGACGATTAGCCGAGTAGTAATAATTAGACAAGGACAGGAAATTCCCTGTCCTTGCTGGGTATTATTGTTCCGCGATCAGCTGTTGTTGAAGATCGAGCATCTCTTGATAGGGACCAAATTTATGTTGCTCCACAGGAAAATAAGGAGGTTGGGTTAAGTCATTTGTGCCATCCGCTCTTGGATAGAGGTTGGGGTAAAATGCGTCGACTTTCTTTTTCTTCCAGTTAGGGGTACCGTCCGGACTGGTTCCGCTCCAGTCAGATAATTGATTAGCAAACAATGGGCGAGACTGGGAGACGATATAGGCTGATACATCCCAAGCTTCGTTATCGGTTAAGTCTTCTTTGCCGTAAGGCATGTTATGTTTGACAAATTTTACCGTTGTTCGAAGTCTGTTCATCCCTGCTCCATTGTTAAAGCTATTTGGGCCCCATAACGCGGGATAACGATATTTCTGTTCGTCTGCATCCCAACGACCTTCACCGTTCTCTCCGTGACAAGTCTCACATTCGTCTTTATAGACTTCAGCGCCACGATTAGGGCTAGCAGCGCGAGATAGCAGTTCAAGGTCTGGCCCCATTCCAAGACTAGGAACTGATTTCCAGTCTTCTACCTGCAATCCGGTTGCTAGCCATTCCATGTAAGCGACCATAGCCTGCATTTCAGCACTTTCTTGAGGGAGCGCACTTCCATTCATTGAACGCTGGAAGCAGCCATTGATTCTGATGGGTAGTGTTCGATATTCGTCAGTACGCGAACTGTAAAGCCCTTCTCCCGCATATTTTTTACTGACAGCAATGAATGGACCGGCGTTGGGTTTCGTCCCTTCGCTAAGGTGGCAACTGGTGCATGAGAGTTTATTTCCTGAGTAGGGTACTTCAGCGTTTTGACCTAAATATTTATAAGTGTGAGTTAATAACGACTTGCCGTACTCGACAACCTGTCGTTCACTGTCAGTCAAAGATGACATCGATGGTGGTAACCACTTATACTCAAAAAGCGCGGGATAATCCTCGGGGTCTGGGGCACTGGCAAGTACAGAGAAGGAACATAAAACGATGGGCCATATTATTTTCATGACGTGGGACTCCTCAGTGAATTGTTAATAACCATTTTAATTTTATGGGTATTGGCGAGGTGTCACTATTGTGGAAATCCACATGGAGAATGTGAGTGTGATCTTAAACCCAAAATGTGTCGGGTCATCGAAACAAACCGTCGCCCTAACCAACGTTAAGGGCGACGATAACTAGATTGTTACGCTTTTTGAATTCTGGCGGGTAGTGCCTGACGTGATGCAGCACCGACCACCCAGTCTAACAGTACCCCCTTTCCCTGCCGGGTAGGGTCAATAAGTCCAATCTCATTAATATTCACACCATCCTCTGAATGGAGTTTTGTTGGCTGTTGTTTATCACCAATCCAATGGGCACGCTGCCCTAATTCTTTATGCCCAAATCCATGTTCGAAGCCAAGCGTGCCAGGTCTGATACCATCGATGATCAACACTTGTGCCCTTAGCGAGGCGCTGGGTGTTTCGATAATCACAGAATCTCCACTCTTCAATGCATAAATCGCTGCATCCTGAGAGTGAATATAGACCGGATTGGTCCCTTTTATCGACTGTAACCTTGGCGAGAGATTGGAAACCGCGCTGTGGATGTTGGATTTAAAGTTAGTCAGCGAGAACGGCCACTCTGTTGTCGGATAGCGTGATTCCATTGGGGTACCGTCACTCAAGCGTTGCGGGTGCCAAGTGGGGCAACCGACGTATCTCTCACCTGTCATGGTATTCACTGAGGTGCCAACTTTCTCATTCCAAATCGCTAAGGGCTTCATCCATTTGTGCTTCATTTGCTCCTCTTGATAAGCCTGTGATGCGTTTTCGAAGCGTCCCCCTCTGGCGAGGATAAAAGCGACGCGTTTTACCTCGTCTGGCGACAAGGCGTTATTCATCGCAGGCATCAAACGATCCAGACCGGACCAGAAAATGTCTTCGGCCGAAACATTGGGAACGGAGCCTTTAGCAAAGGCAAGGTTAGCAGCTGAACGTAAGTAGTAGTCTTCTGCACTGTGAATATCGTGCCAAGTGCCGTCCTGAGCCTTGATTGCTTTTGTTCCAAACCCTCCAAGTCCTAGATTTTTGGCTAGATCAATCAGAAAGTTTTCCAGATTGATCGGTCTGCCATCTGGCGATTTTTGGGTTCTGGGCTCAACGATTGGCCACCGAGCCGTCACGGCTTTTGTCGGTACGCCATGCCATGGGGTCGCCATTCCCCAACTCTCATAGCTAATCGTATCGGGAACGATGTAATCAGACAGTGCCGTGGTTTCGTTAATAAAAGCGTCGATGGAAACAATCAGGCCCAATTGTTTGGGATCCTTGAGCTTATCTTCAAGCAATGTCTTCAATCCGGGTACGCCATAGAGGGGGTTGGCCATGTGGTTTATCCAGGCCTTTACCCGATAAGGATAACCATCGATCGCTGCTGACAGGTGTTCAGTAAGCAGCGGCGCAGAAATGGGATACCACGGAGCTCGTGTTGGATAAGGTGATTCGCCGGCGGCGACACGACGTTTATACTCGCTGGTTTTTTGATAAGGAAACTTACTTCGGGATAGAAATACCCCTTTAGGGCCCACTTTTCCGGAAAAAGCGGTGAAGTCATATCTAGGACCTTTGGCCGAAGTCGGATATCCACCGGCTTTGGCCATGGCGCCACCTTTTAAATTTACATTCCCTATGAGTGCGTTGAGCATCAGAATGGTGTAGGAATTGTAGAAGCCATTGGTGTGCATATTTCCACCATGCGTGTCCACGACGGCCTTAGTTCCAAAGCTGGTAAATTTCTCAGCAAGTTCGATTATCTTTTCTTCAGTAATGCCACACTGCTGGCTGTAAAAACTGAGGTCATGTTTGTCTACTTCTTCACGCAGACGTTGCAGAGAAGATTTGACGGCGACAGAAGCCCCGTTAAGGTTGATGATTTGATCGACGAAAAGAACGGCCTCGCCTTCCTGAGTATGCACAGACAGGGTATTAGTGAGAGCGTCTACTACTGCAAAGGGGTCGCCATCCGAGCGTGGTTTCCCAGAATAGGGCAGACCAACATCGGAGGCTCTGAGGAAGCTTCCGTCTCTCGGGTGATCAGGGTCACTGATGACAAGGTGTGTCGCATTACACCAGTGTGCATTTTTTGCTCGTTTCATCGCCAAGGGACCGGGTTGTGCTAGAAATGTTTGATTATATCGTTGGTGATCAAACATCCACTGCATCATTGCCAGGACTAAAGCTGAGTCACTGCCGGGTTTGATGGCTAGCCAGTCATTGTGCTCTTTGGTCGAGAGGTTCATCGATCCTGCAGGCATTGATGGCGTGACAACGGTGTACTGTAATTGACCTTTGGCCCGAGCTTCGGCAAGCAGTCGCGCTTGCCTTTTGAACGGATTACCCGCCTGACCAGCCGACATACCAATAAACAGAATGTATTCAGTGTGTTCGAAATCTGGCTTTAGATGGGCGAATTTGGTTAGATCATTCATCAACGCACCACTACCGGCTCTGAACGCGTAACCGCAATAAGAGCCATGGTGACCCACATTACGTGTACCAAAGCTGTTCAAGGCAAATCGTTTCAGGATGTCATCACGTCCTTCATTGCCGGCATTTGTTACCAGCAACTGATTCGCTTTGGGACCGTACTCCGGGTTGAGTGCATCTAACGGGGTTTTGACATCACGAATGGCTCGGAGCCCCTCTACCTGACCTTCACCAAATAGGTCACCACCTTCGGTGATCTCTGTAATGAGCTGCTCATAACTGATGGGTTGCCACTTTCCTTCACCTCGCTTACCAGCCCGTTTAAGGGGTTGGGTAATTCGATAGGGGCTATTTTGCAGTTCTAACATGGCATTTCCACGTGCACAGACGGTGGAGCGTTGCTCCAGTCCCGACTCCCCGGAGAGTGACAAATACGCTTGTTTTACAGGCGTTTCGAACGGTAGTTGATGACTTTGTGATAGTGGATGGTAAGGATTGCCTGCGATTCTGAGAATATCATCGGTTTGATTGTCAATTCTCGCTCTCACACCGCATAGAGTCCAGCATCCAAAACACATCGACGGGCTCACTCTTTGAGCGGGATTGGCCGTGAGGTTGTTGTCGTTAGTGACACGATATTCTGGTACGAGGGAATTACCGTGGTGATGATGATCCGTTGATTGACCAGCTGAACCATTGACTGCCCCATCTACCGTATGTTTTGCGGTCGTGGAATAACCTGCAGCGAAGACTCCAAGGCCACCGACAGCCAGCCCGGATTTAAGAAGTTGACGACGTTTGCTGTCCATAGAATTACCTTTCGAATTGTTCGTTAGCAAGTGAAGAAGGGTTTTGGTGTGAGTGCTGCACACGGGTTAGCTCACTGGTGATGAGAGCAAATGTGCACCAAAGTCCGAGCATGCCGAGTATTCCCAAATATCCAGCAGTGCCGACAGGAAGCTCGTAAGGGTAAAGGCCTGCATCATATTTTGCGATGCGCTGTGTTTCCATTAGCGTTACCCAACGCGTCATCCATGCTGCACCTAATGTCATTGCGGCAGTGAGTATTGTGCCCGAAAGCGACTTGGGAAGCAGAGTGGTCGATGTTGGCAGCAGTGCACACAAAACAAACAATAGATACAGCGCCATCAGGTAGTAAAACCAGGTTGGCTGAGAATAGACATGAAACATGGGATCGTTAGAGGCCCATATTGACAGCAAGATGATGGCCAGTACACCAGTGACCTTGAGCGTGCGAGTTATCAGTAGCATATCGCATGGATTGAACGTGGTGCGGAGTCGTTTTCCGGCCTGAAGCAGGCAAAGGATGAGACTAAAGCCGATGGCTGACAAAAAGGCAGTGACAAACCAAAGCAATGGTGAGGCGGATTGATTCCATAAAGGCCGCGCCTTTATCACCGCCACTTCAGCCCCGGTGTATAGAGCGATGCTTAAGCCAGAAAGCATGGTGACTAACGCAACAAAGAGCAACTGGCGATGAGTGGTCTTCCAAGACCCAAAACTTAAATGGCCCACAAATTTAAGTGCTTGATTTGGTGAGTTTCTGATGGCAACTAAGTCGTCTCTCAAATAAAGCCACGCGGTAATGACAGACAGAGCACAAAACAGAGGAAGGAAAATGGAGCCGAGTGACATCCACGACCACGGTGTAAAATGTGCGTAGAAATGCCATGCTCTGGCGGGTTGGTGCAAATCCGCACTCAGGGCGAGCGCTCCGACAATGGCGCTGATGGCCATAGTGAGTACCAGTGAGGTTCTCAACAGATGACTGGTTTTCTCCCTCCAAATCAGCGCTATCAGAAAGAGTATGGAAGCTGCATAGGCACCACCAATATAGAAGAAATACTGAGCCGCCCAGGGGAGCCAGGCTATTTCTTGAGGAGTAATTAACACTTCAGTTATTTTCATTGGTGCTCTCCTTGAGTTTGGTAGATGGCGCTACTGCCTTCGATGCGGGTGACAAAGTGTTCGTTAAGGCCGATATAGAAAACATGTGGTTTTGTTCCCTGCTCGGGTTTAAGTACCCGAATATTGTCCTTATTGGCTTCGAGAAGTTGGTTAATGGTGCTATCGGGATTGTGGAGATCGCCAATAACCCGGGCACCGCCAACGCAGGTTTCGACACAGGCGGGCAGTAATCCTTGTTCGATGCGGTGGGCACAAAACGTACATTTGTCAGCGGTTAGTGTCTGTGAATTGATGAACCGGGCGTCGTAGGGGCAGGCCTGTACGCAGTAGGCGCAACCAACACAGCGTTTGTTGTCAACCATGACAATTCCATCTTCTCGCTGGAAAGTAGCCTGAACAGGACATACCGCGACGCATGGCGGATTTTCACAATGGTTGCAAAGCCTCGGTAACATGACAGCCTGACATTGCGGTTGGTTCTCCGTATCCGTTGATACGACATCATACTGTTTTACTGAGGTTCGAAACTGACCGATTGGTGTTTGATTTTCAATGCCACATGCGACGGTACAGGCCTGACACCCCACACACCGGCGAAGGTCGATAACCATGCCGTATCTTCTTCCTGCTAATCCCTGTCGGTCGTCAGATTGATTGTTGCGAATCACGGTGTCCGCGGCGGCGACACCTACACCGGTCACGGGTATGAGTGCAGCCCCGGTGGTGAGTGCACCTAAAAAGCGTCTCTTGGAGGAGTCCATAGTTCACCTTAATTGAATTACTGGGTTGACTTGTTCATTGTCAGAAATCAGGAAGGATGAAAAAATTGTGGATTTCCACATATCCTAGTCATTCTTGATCTGAAACAAGGGAATAGCATGGGGAGTTACTGGTATGCTTTGTGTGCACTATTGCCAGAAGGGAAAGCTAAATGCGCATCAGTAATTGGAAGCAACGGTTTGTTTTTGCTCTGCTTTCATTCACTCTCTTTTCCAGCCATGCTCAAGAAGAACTACCGCCAGATCAGCAGTTGGTCCAAGTGGGCGTACTGGCGATTCGCGGCAGTATGGACGCACAAATTCGATGGCAGCCGACCTTGGATTGGTTGTCCCAGCGTATTCCAGAAGTGACATTTGAATTGCACCCTCATGACTTGAGAGGTATGGCTGAAGCGGTAGAAAAGGAGCAACTGGACTTTGTATTAACTAACCCGGGTCAAGCCGTACAGTTAGGTCGAAAGTATGCATTTTCGTGGTTGGCGACACTTACCAGTGGCGCACCCCATAATACAAACTATGGCATCGGTACTGCTTTAATCGTCAAAAAGGACTCGCCCTATCATTCGGTACAAGACCTATTTGGGTTGCCCATCGCTGCTGTTTCTCAGAATGCCTTTGGCGGTTTCCTAACGATGCGCTACGAACTCCAACAAATGGGGATCGATACGAGTCGCTTTTTTGCCGATGTCCGCTTCCTCGGTTTTCCCATAGATGCGAGCCTCTATCAGTTGCGTGATGATGTCGTCAAAGCCTCGGTGGTTCCCGCATGTTTGCTTGAAAAAATGTCAGTCGAAGGGTTATTGAACAAAGATAATTATCGTGTCATCAACCTAAAACCACATGCACAATTTCATTGTCAGGCTTCCACTCAACTTTATCCAAACTGGTCTTTTGCGAAAACGCCAACAGGTTCAGAGACGCTGGCAAAAGTCATGACTCAGTTTCTTCTGGCGATGCCAGCAGAGAGTAAACCTCTTCACGCCTTAGGGGCTTCAGGTTGGACTTCGCCAGTGAGCTTCCTATCGGTTGACAAACTTTATCAGGCATTAGACCTACATCCACTCCAGCAACCCTGGTGGGTTGATGCTTATCGTTGGCTAAGTCAGCGCCAACAGTGGGCCTGGGGATTGTTTGTGCTGGTTATTGTTCTCAATGGTTATCATTTTTGGCTTGAGTTTAGATTTAGCAAAAGCAAGAAACAGCTTGAGCAGACTCTGTTTCGGTTGAAAGAAAAGAGTGAATTTCTGGAGCACTCCCAACGTCTGTCGATTGTTGGTGAATTGGGTACAAGCGTGGCCCATGAAATGAATCAGCCTCTTGCTGCTATTCGGAATTACTGTGAAGGGGTTGCACTTCGTGTTGAAAAACAGAAACCATCGGCAGAGGTACTTCCATTGCTGGAAAAAGTTCAAAAGCAAGTCGACCGGGCAGATGCAATTGTTCAGAGATTGAGGGCTCTGATAAAACACCAGCCAGTAGTGAAAGAGTATTGTGATATTGACCAGATAGTCAGAGACAGTGTCGACTTACTGCAAAATCGGATCCGTAATGAGAAGGTAGCGCTTTCAGTCGTGATTTGCGGGAAAAAATTCGACATACAAGGAGACGCAGTCGGTCTTCAGCAAGTCATTATCAACGTATTGAACAACAGCATGGATGCATGCAAGTTGTTTCATCAACAATACCTCGCCTCGAACTACGAGGCAACAGTTAAGATACAGGTTGAGTATTCTAACCCCAAACTAATAGTTACCATTATCGATAATGGCACCGGATTAAAAGTAGAGCGTCCCTTGGAAGGGTTGGTAACGAGTAAAAAGGACGGGCTGGGATTAGGACTGACAATCTGTCGTGATATCATAGAGAAACATCAGGGAACCTTAACAATTTGCTCCAAATCACCGCACGGATGCCAGGTAACCGTTACACTACCGGGATTGGACGAAGCTGTGTGACAAACCAGTATTGGCAAAGATGTGACGAGCGGAGAATAGGTGATGTTGAAATTGAACAAGAGTCTGCCTATTTATGTTGTTGATGATGATGAATCTGTGCGCGATTCTCTGGAATTGCTACTGGCAGAATATGACTTTAATGTGGCAAGTTTTGATGATGGTCGGCTTTTTCTTTCTCAAGCCTCGATTCATGAGCCTGGCTGTGTGATTCTGGACAGCAGAATGCCTGAGTTGATGGGGCAAGAGGTTCATCAAATATTGGCAGAGAAAAACAGCCCGTTGTCGGTTATTTTTCTCACCGGGCATGGTGATGTGCCTATGGCGGTATCGGCGCTCAGGCTAGGTGCCGTCCATTTTTTCCAAAAACCTGTTCGGGCCGCAACCATGTTGCCAGCGATTAGGGAAGCCCTGTATCAATCGGAAGTCAATGCAAGACTGCTAGCGGGCAAAGAAGCCTTGGATAGCCTGACCAACAGAGAGTTGGGCATTCTCAGATTGCTGATTGCTGGTAAGAGAAACAGTTCTATTGCCGATGAGTTGTGCATCGCAGAACGAACAGTTGAGGTTCACAGAGCAAGCTTGATGAAAAAATTCTCAGCCCGTACTGTAGCAGAATTGGCTTATGTGTACGGGTTAGTTGAGTAAACAAGCCCACGATAATGAGATACGTGGGCTTGTCCGATTCTTGAGTGTTATTCACAAGGCGGAGCCAAATGAATTAGCGCCAAGCCACCTTGTGACGTCTCACGGTACTTCTTGTTCATATCTTTACCTGTCTGATACATAGTATCGATGACTTTATCTAAAGAGATGAGACACTTACTGGTGCGTTTTAGTGCCATGCGTGAAGCGTTGATTGCTTTCATTGCACCCATGGCGTTGCGCTCAATGCAAGGAACCTGAACCAAACCGCCAATAGGGTCGCACGTCATACCAAGCGAGTGCTCCATGGCAATCTCGGCTGCAATACACATCTGTTCATTGCTGCCACCGCGCAATGCTGTCAGACCGGCCGCCGCCATTGACGACGATACGCCCACTTCACCCTGACAGCCGACTTCGGCACCAGAGATAGAGGCGTTAGTTTTATATAGAATACCGATAGCGCCCGATACGGCTAAGAAATCTTTGAGCTGCTTGGTGTCGAGCTCTTTAATGAATCTGTGGTAGTACATTAATACCGCTGGAATCACGCCTGCTGCTCCGTTTGTCGGAGAGGTGACGACTTGACCGCCGGCCGCATTTTCTTCACTGACGGCAAACGCAAACAGGTTTATCCAGTCCATGATTTCCATTGGATCATTTTCAATAGCCGCATTGGCTTCGAGTTTTTTCAACAGGTTAGGGGCGCGGCGAGTCACATTGAGACCACCATCAAGAATCCCTTCGGTCTCAAAGCCACGCTCCATGCAGCGCGTCATGACGCGCCAGATCTGCTCAGCTTTTTCATCGATATCCTCAAGAGCTTTAAAAGCAAGCTCATTGCGGAGCACCATTCCACCCAGACTCAATCCATTTTTCTCTGCCAGTTCTAGCATTTCATCCGCGCTTTGGAACGGGAATTCGACAGCTACTTCTTGTTCTTTTTTACCGTGTTGCAGTTCGTGCTCTGTAGCGATAAAACCGCCACCGATTGAGTAATAGGTTTCAAAACCAATACGACTACCTTTGCTATCAAAAGCAGAGATGGTCATGCCGTTTTCGTGGAGAGGAAGGTTCTCTTCATGAAACAGCATATCGGTTTTGTAGTTGAATGCGATGTTGTGCGTGCCTGAAAGAGGCAATTCACCTTCATCGATCGCTTTTCTCATCGCCTGGTTAGCACTGGAAATTTTAATCGTATCTGGCTTGTTTCCGAGAAGACCCAGAATCGTCGCACGATCGGTATGGTGACCAATTCCTGTCAGTGATAGGGAACCGTAGAGGTCAACTTGAACTCGTGCCACCTTTTCAAGATCTTCAGCGATCAACTTTGTGAACTGGTAGCCAGCGATCATTGGACCATTTGTGTGCGAACTCGAAGGGCCGACGCCTATCTTATATATCTCAAATATTGAAAGCATGCTCACCTTCTCTGTAATTAGTGTTTGTCTGATTGAGACTGACCTGAACCACCGCTCTCTGGATGGTGTCGTTTGTTAACCATATGTTTACATTATATTGAATTGTGCCACAAGTGATGATGTTATGTGGTCTAATTTTGCCCTATTAGTAGCAGGATCTGCGATTAAAGTGCAGTTTTACTAACTTTATATGTGTTTGATCTAATAGCGTGTCGCAAGATTTTCAGGTGTCTGGTCGGAGGTCATGTATGGCGTGAATTTGCCTATCTTACCTATAGGCAAAACTTATTTTCTTTTTATCTAGCACGCTGTTAACATTGCGTCCGCTAAACAATTGCCCCCATTGTCTAAGGAAAAAAGATGGTAATACCTGAAAATAGCAGCATCGTAATTTTTGGTGCTTCAGGGGATCTTACGTACCGTAAGCTGATCCCTGCGCTTTACCATTTGTATGCTAGTAATCAACTGCCTAAATCATTCGCGATTCTTGGTGTTAGCCGCACTCAATACAGTGACGAGACTTACCGAGAAAAGCTAAAACAGTCGCTACAAGAGATGGAAAAGACCGAGCCAGAAACGCTCAATGCTTTTTGTAATCATCTTCACTATCAAGCGATTGATACTTCAGACACTCAAGATTATGCCAAACTGGCTACGCGTCTTGATGATGTTGCCGAGCAATATGGCTTTGAGCAACGCAATACCCTTTACTACCTGGCTACACCGCCTAGCTTGTATAGCATTATTCCAGCAAGTCTTGCGGCACACGGTTTAAACGGGGAAAGCGATGGATGGAAACGTCTTATCATCGAAAAGCCATTTGGCTATGATCTGGCGTCTGCCCGCAAACTGGACCAAGAAATCCACGAGCATTTCCAGGAACACCAAATCTACCGTATTGACCATTATTTGGGTAAAGAGACGGTTCAGAACCTACTGGTACTTCGCTTCTCAAACGCGATGTTTGAGCCACTATGGAATCATCAGTATGTGGACTATGTTGAAATCACTGGTGCTGAATTCCTGGGCGTAGAAGAACGTGGCGGTTATTATGATGGGTCTGGTGCGGTGCGCGACATGTTCCAAAACCATCTGCTGCAAGTTCTTGCGATGGTTGGCATGGAATCTCCGGCGCAAATCAATGCCGATGCAATCCGTAATGAAGTAGTAAAAGTACTGCAATGTCTACGTCCACTGTCGCAACAAGATCTCCGTGACAATTTGGTATTGGGTCAATACACAGAATCAAACGTTCGTGGGCAGTTCTTACCGAGCTATCGCAATGAACAAGGTGTCGCTGACGATTCGCGTACCGAAACTTACGTTGGCCTCAAGATGTTTATCGATAACTGGCGCTGGAACGGCGTACCTTTTTATGTGCGTACAGGTAAACGATTGCCGACTCGTGTGACAGAAGTGGTTATCCACTTTAAACGCACACCACATCCGGTATTTGGTCAGGATGCGCCAGAGAACAAACTGATCATCCGTATTCAGCCGGATGAAGGCATTCAGATGAGCTTCGGTCTCAAGGAGCCCGGTGCTGGCTTCCACGCTAAGGAAGTGAAAATGAACTTCCACTATGCATCGCTGCAAGAGACACAAATGCTTACTGCTTACGAGCGTTTGTTACTTGATGCACTCAATGGGGATGCTACGCTTTTTGCAAGAAGTGATGCCGTAGAAGCATGTTGGGAGTTTGTGCAACCTATTCTGGATTTCAAACAGGATCCACAAGCGTTGTTTGGTTATGCGTGTGGTACCTGGGGGCCTCAGGAATCTGATCAACTGCTACAAAGTGATGGTCGCGCATGGCGTTTCCCATGTAAGAACCTGACTGATACAGACTACTGCGAACTGTAATTGCCGATTAGGTCGAGCTGAGGGCGCTGCACAACTTAGCTCGACAACAAGTTTAAAGCAGCAAGTTAAGTTGCCGAATTGATGGAGAGAACAATGAAAGGTGATATTGGTGTAATTGGTCTGGCGGTAATGGGTCAGAACCTTATCCTAAACATGAATGACCACGGCTTTAAAGTAGTGGCTCACAACCGTACTGCTGCAAAAGTTGACGAGTTCCTGGAAGGTGCTGCTAAAGGCACCAACATTGTTGGTGCATATTCACTAGAAGAGCTAGTAGAGAAGCTAGAGTCACCACGTAAAGTGATGCTAATGGTGCGTGCGGGTGAAGTGGTTGATAAGTTCATCGAAGCTCTAGTACCGTTGCTAGACAAAGGTGACATCATCATTGATGGTGGTAACACCAACTACCCCGACACTAACCGTCGTGTTGTTGAGTGCCGTGAAAAGGGCATCCACTTCATCGGTACTGGTGTTTCTGGTGGTGAAGAAGGTGCACGTTTTGGTCCTTCAATCATGCCAGGCGGTGCTGCTGAAGCTTGGGAAGCGGTTAAGCCTATCTTCCAAGGTATCTCTGCAAAAACTGACGCTGGCGAGCCTTGTTGTGACTGGGTTGGTAACGACGGTGCTGGCCACTTCGTTAAGATGGTGCACAACGGTATCGAATACGGCGACATGCAGTTAATTACTGAAGCTTACCAGTTCATGAAAGACGGCTTAGGCATGTCTGCTGACGAAATGCAGGCAGTATTTGCTGATTGGAACAAGACTGAACTAGACAGCTACCTAGTAGAAATCACGGCTGACATCCTTGGCTACAAAGACGAAGCCGGCGAGCCGCTAGTTGAGAAGATTCTTGATACTGCGGGTCAAAAAGGTACGGGTAAATGGACTGGTATCAACGCTCTAGACCTAGGTATTCCACTAACGCTTATCTCTGAGTCTGTATTCTCGCGCTGCCTATCTGCGCTTAAAGAGCAACGTGTTGAAGCTGAATCTCTATTCGGTAAGACAATCACTCCAGTTGAAGGCGACAAGCAAGAGTGGGTGGATGCACTACGTCAAGCGTTACTAGCCTCTAAGATCATTTCTTACGCTCAAGGTTTCATGCTAATGCGTGAAGCGTCAAATGAGAATGGTTGGGACCTGAACTACGGTAACGTGGCGCTAATGTGGCGTGGTGGTTGTATCATCCGCAGTGCGTTCCTGGGCAACATCCGTGACGCGTACGAAGCAAACCCAGATCTTGCATTCCTGGGTTCAGATGAGTACTTCAAGAACATTCTACAAAGCAGCCTGGTAGCATGGCGTAAGGTTGCCGCTAAGTCTCTTGAAGCGGGCATCCCAATGCCTTGTACAACATCTGCTCTTACGTTCCTGGATGGTTACACAACGGCACGTCTACCTGCAAACCTTCTGCAGGCTCAACGTGACTACTTCGGTGCTCACACGTATGAGCGTATCGACCGTGAACGTGGTGAGTTCTTCCACACTAACTGGACTGGTACAGGCGGTAATACTGCTTCTACGACTTACGACGTATAATCACAAAGTTGATTAAATAGAGCCTTACGATGCATGTCGTAAGGCTTTTTTTTGGTTCAAGCTAAGCAAATTGAGACGTACGTGCGCCAGAATACATTGCGTAAACGGAATCTTATTCACAGTTGCATCATTAGCATATCGATTTATTAGTCAGGGTTGATATATCATTCGGGCTCAGAATGAACATAACTGGCATAGACTCCGGCAGAGAGTCAGCAAACAAGCCAGGATACAATTTGGACAGTGATGATGTTGTCAAAAAAAAGCCTTTTCACCTTCTGGGTGTGGATGGTTTCACTTGGATCTCAAGCACAAGAGATCCTTTTTTATAATTGGGTTGGTTATCTTGACCAAACGCTGGTCGAGCAATTTGAATCTGAGCATCGTATTAAAATAGCGCAAGACTATTTTGCCAGTGAAGATCTAAGGGATGAGGTCATCAATAGCGGTCGAGCCAATGGCTTCGATCTGGTGTTGGTTGATGGCTGGAGTTTGCAGATAATGGGCAACAAGAAGCTGTTTCACAATGTCAGTGATCTAATCAGGTCAATGCCGGAACGCTTTGGTTCAGAGTTTCAACAGGCCTGTGGTGAGTACGGCATTCCCTACAGTTGGGGCACGTTAGGTATCGTTTATCGAAGTGAAGTGGCAAGGCAACCGATTACGTCCTGGAAACAGCTGTTTCACCCTCCCAAAGAGCACCAAGGTAAAATAGTAATGTACAGCGATATTGTGGATGGAACTGCAAGTGCGTTGTTGGCCGCCGGTCAATCCCCATTTACTTCTGATGTGGATACCTTGAAGCAGGCTTACGGTTTATTTCAGACACAGGCCCCCCATGTGCTTGCCTATGAGTATGGTGATTCGTATGCCTATCGCCATGGAGCGAGTAGTGAGATGACAATGGCATTGGGTTACTCAGGCGATGAGTATTCGATTGCTGAAGTAACAGGTCAAGCGGATTGGACCTATGTCGTACCTAAAGAGGGGACGGTCATATGGACAGAGTGTCTGGCCTTTCCAGCTTCTGGAGAGATTCATCCTCAGACCCTCGAGTTTGTTCGTTTTCTTTCCAGGCCAGAGATTGCGATCCAAAATGCAGAGTCAGTATGGATGGCAACACCTGTCACTCAGGCGCTTGAGTTAGCGTCAGAGGAATACCGAACAGATTCGGGACTCTTCCCAGATCAAGAAGTACTAGAGAAAAGCCACCACTATCAACCTATTGCTTCAAATGGACAGAGGTTGCGTTTTAAGATTCAGCAGTCACTGCGGTAGGTTAAGATAATGCGATTAGTCACTAAAGTGGACATTACCTTGCTACCACTTATCACTATGATATTTGCGTTATGTGGATTTTCGGTTTATCAGGCTGCAAGAACAAACACTTACGATGCGTTCAAGCAGTGGTTGGCAAGAGATTTGCAATCATTGGATAAAGAGATTCGCCTGGAAATCAGAACCCATCAGTCTACCCTGTCTGAAGCGTTAAATGGTGCGGAGATGATTCGCTATGTTAACGAGAAATACCATCACTATCAGGCATTTTCTTTGGATGCTGCGTTGTACAAAATGTTGCAGCGCACTTATCTGGGGAGAGATGTGTCTAGCCTTCATATAGTGAATCAAAGTGATGGCGTCGTGCTTGATTACACTCCGAGGAAAGACCCGTTTCAGCCTCAGCAACTTCCAACAGATCCATTCCAGTTCATCGATAAGATGCTGTCAACATTTAAAACCAGTGACAGGTTTTCACAGAACTTAGCTATCTATGAAACTGACAGTGGTGAGTTGAACTTATTATTGTCAGAGATGTTTTCCTCGCGCTTATTAACCTATGATGATTTTGCCACACCTGCCAACGGTTATTTAGTGGCTATTCAAATCGCAAAGATTAACTCTTTGGCGGAGTTTTCTCGTTCGCTCGAGAGCAATATAGGCGTACAGATTCGTTCTCATTTCAAACCTGTCGCCGTCGAATTTCCACTATCAGATTCAGAAATCGATATTGTGCTAGAAGGTGGTGATATTCGTGCAGTGATGAGTTCAAGTTTTTTCCAGCTCGAGCTTCTGATTGCCAGTCATTCAGTAGATGAGTATCTGATTTCAAGTCGACAACTGATCACATTTGTTGTTATTGCAGCTTCTTTAGTAAGCTTTTTTTTAATTCGTCTGCTTTTTTTGGCGACAGTAGTTAATCCGATCAATCGTCTTCACGATCGCATTCATGATACATCTAGATTGTCGACCAGAAACTTTGATTTGTTGCCGGGGAAGGATGAAGTCTCGAAGCTCAACAACGCCTACCTTAAATTATTGGTAGATTTGCAACGATTAGCTTCATTTGACACCTTGACGGGATTGCCGAATAGAAGAAGTTTTGAACATCTACTTAATGACAGTCTGAGTGAAGTGACGAGTTCTAAGACCTATTCAGCGCTGTTGTTTATCGACCTTGATAACTTTAAGTGGGTCAATGATCATTTCGGTCATGTGACCGGTGATCGTTTGTTAAAGGAGTTTGGCGAGCGACTTAAGCTCGTAATGTCGAGCCAAACTTGTCAGGGGTATTTCCAGAGCGGAGCCGTCGCCAGAATCGCTGGTGATGAGTTTGCGGTGCTGTTGACTCAAATTCCTAATGCAGACACCGCAAAGGCTATTGCAGGTCAAATCCTGGCGGAGTTTGAGCACGGGTTTTATCTCGATGGAGTGTGCCATCAGGTACAAGCCAGTATCGGTATTGCATTGACCAGTGGTGCGCCAACAGACATGGTCACAATATTCAAAAGTGCCGATGCGGCGATGTATCGGGCGAAGGCTGAAGGTCGTAACCGCTACGTGATGTTTGATCAAACCATCGCGGCAGACGTGTTTCGCAGGCAATTGATTGAAGACGAACTCAACAAAGCACTGGTGGAAGACAGCTTCGAACTGGTCTACATGCCAATCTACGATATGAGAGACTCAGTTGTCGTGGGATACGAGGTATTACTTCGCTGCAAAGCGTTGGCGGAGTTGAACGTTGGTCCCGATGTATTCATTCCGATTGCCGAATCTTCGGGTTTGATCAAGCGCATCGACCAGTGGGTATTAGAGCATGCTCTGAGCCAATATCAAAAGATGAAGGACGATGGTTTTCTTGGCTACGTTTCGGTCAATATCTCATCAGTAGAACTGAAGAACGATAACTTTGTTTCTTTGATGGCACGATTGGTGGAGCAGTATGCTGTTCCAGCAGGCAAGTTGTATTTGGAGTTAACCGAAACCAGGCTGTTATCTCCGGATAGTGAGAGCATTGAGACCTTAAAACGTTTACGAGCAATGGGGATATTGCTGTCATTGGATGATTTTGGTACTGGATATACTGCGTTTAGTCAACTGACTCATTATCCGGTAGATTGCATTAAGATTGATCGTTCATTTGTTGGTCAGATTGATGCTGTTTCGGGGCAATCGATCGTCAATATTATCCTGGCAATATCCGAAATATATGGTTTGCAGGTAATTGCAGAAGGCATTGAAACCGAGCTACAGCAAGACTATTTGCTGCAACGAGACTGCATCTTTGGGCAAGGGTATTTGTTGAGTAAACCCATTTCTCATAATGCGTTTCTTGAGTTAATCGACTTAAACGTGCGAGTCCTGGAAAGTACTTAGCTAGGCGGTACAACTAGTCTATCGGCACAGCTGCGACAGTTTCCATATATAACGCTGGACGGGTATCACTTGCGGAATCTATAGTAAGGTTAACAATCACATAGCAATGACTGCTAAGGAGACGTTATGCCCCTTTCTATCCCTACGCTGGGTGCCGGTACGTTCCGGCTTAAAGGCGAAGACGCTTACAATTCAGTGAAAATGGCCCTGGAGGCTGGTTATCGGCATATTGATACGGCGCAGATATACGGCAATGAGAAAGAAGTAGGGCAGGCATTGGCCGATTCGACCGTAGAACGGAGTGAACTGTTTATTACCACCAAGATATGGATGGACAGACTGGGTAAGGCATCATTCATCCCAAGCCTTCAGGAGAGTTTACTCGACCTTCAGCTAGATTATGTGGATTTGTTGCTGATTCACTGGCCATTAAAAGATGACGCAGTACCGATGGAAGAGTATTTGCAGGAGCTGAAACATGCTCAGGACACTGGCTTAGCTCGTCATATTGGTGTGTCGAACTTTACAGTTGCACATATGAGGCAGGCGATAGAGATTCTGGGCGAAAATGTCTTGTATACCAACCAGGTTGAAGTACATCCCTATTTACAAAACAAGCCAGTGACTGAGTTTTGCAGCAACCACAACATGATTGTCACAGGGTACATGCCTTTTGCTTACGGCGATGTATTAAAAGACGGTTCGATTAAGCATATTGCTGAAAAGCACAGTGCGACAGCGGCGCAAGTAGTGTTGGCCTGGATGGCTAAATCGGGTTTTGTTACGATTCCGTCGTCAACCAAGAAAGCCAATATTGAAAGCAATTTAGCCTACTCACAGGTGACGCTTGATGATGAGGATATGAAGGTTATTGCCGGATTGGATCGTGGACATCGGTTAGCCAATCCTGATTTCGCTCCCGAATGGGATTAGCGCGAATCTGTTTGTAAGAAAAACGTCAGATGATAGTAGTCACTGACGTTTTCTTATTCACTATTTTTTATTCATCATTTTGCCTAGTTCGGCAAATGGGTTGTGTGTGGCAGCCTGATGATTGTCTTCCCCGGGTTTTACTTCACTCCCGTATAGCTCATGTTCAGTATATTTAGAGTGTTCGTGATCGTGACAATACAGGCACAGCAGTTCCCAATTGCTTCCATCTTCCGGGTTATTGGTGTGGTCGTGGTCCTTGTGGTGCACGGTCAGTTCCCGAAGATTAGAGTAGACGAACTCACGAGCGCAGCTGCCGCAAACCCAAGGATACAGTTTAAGTGCTTTCTCGCGATAGCCACTTTCTTTGCGAGCGTAAGCCGCACTTGTGCCATAGAAATCAGAGGCCATAAATTACTCTCTCAACCAAATAGTCAGTGTTGGTCTGTTTCTATCACAGTGTCGTAAGTAGAAAACTTTGGCCGCTGAAAGTGTGATTAATGCGATCAACAACGCTCTGCCTTATAGGCATTGACTTCAGGCAGCAACGCGTGATGTTCGACGGCCATCGTTCATTCTATTGAAGAGTCTGAAACCCGGAGTAAATGCGAGTTAATGTTGTAAACCAACAAGCGATACCAAATACGATGGCAATCGTCGCAAAGTGCGCGGGCATGAGGCAAAGCAAGATAAAACAGCCAATGGTTTCCGTACCCTCTGTTAAACCACTCATGTAATACAAAGACTTATGTTTATACACCGGATTTTCAATGCCCCGTTTTCCTGCCATGACCGCAAAGGCCAGAAAGCTGGTGCCGGTGCCGATGAAAGAGAAAATCAAGAAAGCTCCGGCAACAGCATTTTGCTCTGGGTTAGCCACGACAAAGCCAAAAGGGATTAAGGAGTAAAACAGAAAATCCAGACTGATATCGAGGAAGCCTCCCGCATCAGTAATCCCCTGAATTCGTGCCAGTGCGCCATCTAGTCCATCGCAAATGCGGTTTACAAGTATCAATACCAATGCCAGCCAATATTGTTCCAACACGAGTGCAGGAAAGGCCAGGCAGCCAATGCCAAAGCCAAACAGCGTGGTTTGATTGGCGGTAATGTCAGCACGGTGCAACAGCTTGGCACCCGTAGACAAAGGCCTGCGGATGATTTTAATACTCAGACTATCAAGCATAGTGATTATTCCATGGCCATGTTAGGACGCGACTATCAGCAGGGACATCCGACTCATCGTGGGTGACCATAAGCGTTGGGATATTGGCCGCGGTTAGTTGTTCGAAAACCCAGTCGCGAAACTGAAACCGTAATTCTTTATCAAGTTTGCTGAACGGTTCATCTAAAAGGGCGGCTTCGGGCTTGGCCAGCAACATTCTGATCAGACTAACCCGTGCTCGCTGTCCACCTGAGAGTTGCTCGGGATATTGGCTGGCTACCTGGGTAAGTTGCACACTGGCAAGCGCGTCCATGGCGGATTGTTCGCGCTGGATCCCTTTACAGTCGTCGGGCAACGCAAAGGCCAGATTTTCCCACACATTTAAATGGGGAAATAACAAATCATCCTGAAACAGGATGCCCACACGACGCTTGTGTGGTTCAAGGCGCTCTATACGTTGTCCATTCAATGTGACTGAACCTGAAAAAGTAAATTCAGACGATAGGTGGCCGGCTATCACATCCAGCAACGTCGATTTTCCGCATCCACTGGGGCCCATTAAGGTCAGTACCTCTCCAGATTCGATTTGGAAGCTGCAGTCAGAAAACAGCACTTCACCACCGTTTTTATGAATGGTGAGGTTTTCTAGTGAAAGCGTCATTAATTGGCCATCCTTTTATTTTAATTCGACGATATCGGTTGTTCAGGCGACTGATTAAAATCGCCAGGGAGAAGAACACCAAGGGAAGTAGTGCCTGAAACAGCGCGTAAATAGCGGTCACTCTTCGGTCGAAACCGCTGGAGAGTGCTACTGCCTCTGTGGTTATGGTGGAAATCCTTCCAGCGCCCAACACTAAGGTGGGTAAATACTGAGCTAAACTGACGCTGGCACCAATCGCCCAGGCAAAGACGATGGCAGGAAATAGCAAAGGCAGTTTGATACGAAGCCAGGTTTGTAGTGGCGATTTACCCAGACTCAAAGAGACCTGCGTGTAGCGCTTGTTGAAGCCCCGCCAAGGACCATCTAGCGACAAATAGACAAACGGAAACGCAAAAAAGACGTGTGACCAGCATACCCAGAATAGATAGTGTTGATCACTCAGCAACAGGGTCATCACCTGTAAACCGAATAGAACGCTCAATTGAGGTAGCAACATAGGAATGGCAATAATGAATCCGGGTACCTGAAGACGATATTTACTGCGATATTCATGGCCTATGATGGCTAGCAACAGGGCGATGGTCGCAGCAATGATGGCAATGGTCAGGCTTTGAGTAATAACGCCTGACATACTTGACCATTCGTATTGCCAAAAGCGGACCGTGTATTGGCTAGGTACAACATCGGGAAACCGCCAACGCTGGGCGAATGTCCAAAGTACCGTGAGCGGCGTCATGATAGCCACAACGGTGAGGAGCGACAAAAATAGCGTTTTACCCGGTATGCGAATGGAATGGCGCCCAGAATACTGCCACCGATTACAACGGCTGACAACAAGGTATTCAACAGTTCTCGCAACAGCAATCAATAGCGAGGCTATGGCAAACAGTATTACGGCTCCCGCACTGGCTCTAGGGAGAAGATTGAGGTCAGGATCGTTAAACCATTGCCACACCAGTACGGCAAACGTTGGTGGATTGGTTGGGCCGATGATAAGGGCGACATCGACTACGGAGAGACTGTAGGCGATGACGGCAAGCATCGGAAAGCGAATCTTGGTAAACCACTGGGGCAACAGTACTCGCCACCAGGCTGCGCTGCTGGAGTAACCGAGCGAAGTGGCTATCTGCAAAGACTCGCGGACTTTAAGCTGTTTTAAAATGGGAATACTCATCAACAGCAAAAATGGGACTTCTTTCATCGCCAGCATCAGGGTCAATCCCAGACCATAAGGGTCTTTGACCAACCAGGCGAACTCGGAAACACTGCTTTGTTGCTCAAACCCCAAGACATCGACCATAACTCGCGCACCAAAGCCAGTAGGTGCAAACAAAAATGCAAACCCGATAGCAAATGCCACATGGGGCAGCGCTAGTAATGGAGAGAGGAGTAACTCAATACTTTTCCACCACCGACTGTTCCAACTTGACGCTAAAATGGCGAATGTCACAAGGCATGCCAGATAGCTGCTAAAAATTGCCGTTGTGAAGGTAAGCGCAATAGAGGTTTCCACACCTTGCCAGGAGAAAACCTGCTCAAAGCCGGATAAGCCAAAATGATGCAGGTTCAGTGGCGGGATATACCCCAGCGAAGCGACCACCACCCCAAGCAGACCCGGAATGGTGGGCAGAATACAGACTATCACCAATAGGGTGTACAACAGCCTTAACATCGTTGGTTAGCTTCCGTAACGCTTGAGCCATTCTTGCTCGAGAGCGCTTTGCCAGCTAGGGTGAGGTTCGGCAACTGATTTAAATTGCTGGGTTTGTGCAGCACTGCCAGTTAAGTGTTGTTTGCTCAACACAGAAGGATCGCCCCAGATATTGATATCGCCTTTTCGAGACTGTGCTTGCGGGCTTAGTAAGAAGTTGATGGCGACTAATGCACCTGCTTTCGCGTTGGCGTTCCAGGGTATGGCCAGAAAGTGAATATTGGACAATGCGCCGCTATTCATCGCATAGGCGTTGGTAGTGGGACTCAAATTCCCGTTTGCCTGAGCTGAAAATACAGCGTTGGGGTTGAAGGTAATAGCCAGATCAAGTTGACCGTCGTCCAGAAGCTGAATGGTTTCCGCTGTCCCTGCCGGGAACTGTTTGCCTCCTCGCCAGGCGACCTTATGGAATTCGTCCAGATAGTTCCAAAGAGGTTGGGTGACACCGGCAAAATCCGCTTCTGATACTGGCTTTGATAGCGCTGGATCGTTGTCGGTTAGCTCAATTAATAGTGATTTCAGGAAGCTGGTACCATGGAACTCGGGTGGTTTCGGGTAGCTCAGTTTATTCGGGTATGCTTTGGCATAGTTGAGCATTTCCATATAAGACATCGGCGGATTGTTTAATGTGTCAGTGTCATGGATAAATACCAATTGACCCACGCCCCATGGCGCTTCAAGGCCATCGGTAGGTTCGGAGAAGTCACTATCAACCGGCAATGTTTTGTCTACGTATTGCCAGTTCGGTAAGGTAGAAACAAATGGACCATAGAGTAGCGCGTTATCCTTCATAGATTTAAAGTTTTCGCCATTAATCCACACCATGTCGACACTGCCACCTTCATTTTTACCCGCTGCTTTTTCTGCCAGTAAGCGCGATCCCGTTTCTGCGATGTCGGATACTTTGACATGATTGAACGTCACGCCGTACTGACTTTTTATTTCCTTTCCCGCCCATTGCAAATAGCGGTTGATCTCCTGGCTACCACCCCAAGCGTGAAAGTAAACCGTTTGTCCCTGTGCCTGTTGTAATACGGAGTCCCAGTTCTGAGCTTCTGTCTGGCTGGACGCGGGTAGAGACAGCGATGCCATTGTGAAAGCGAGTGTAGAAAGCACGGTCGAACGTTTTATTCTGTTATTCATTTTATAATCCATGTTATGCCATCAGAGGCGAACCTTGCCCGATTGTTACTAAATGATACTAAAGGTTGGTTCGTGATAATCAATACTCTTATCGCCATCTATAGAGATATAACCTAAAAAATGGCTGTCATAGCAGACCGGACAAGAACTTGATAAATTTCAGTTGCTTCGATTAATTTTTCGCATTGATAATGAGTATAGAAAGAAAACTGAGGCGCGGGCAGGGATCAAAATCGCTCAAATAGGTTTTCTAACTCAGGAGTCAGGCATGCGGTGACAGAGCGAACGAGATGACCCGATTCGAAGACCTCAATGCGGGTGACCTCGCAATGAGGGTAAGATGAGCTGCATTGAATTTCATCAAGCAACATGTTGACCTGATAGAATTCAAGAGAAAGGCGAGCCAATGGTGTATCGCTTTGACAGTGGAAGAGCTTTACTTCGGTTTTCATGACGGCGGCCCTCAGTCATTTTTTACAGTTACACGAGAACCAACAGACCGAGGTTCGAGGGCATTTATTTCGTCGTTTCTGAAAATATCTTGGCTTGGTAGCTCAGTTCACAATACCGTTTCGAACCAGACCTCGTTTGACGCTCTTGCAGAGCTTGCCAAAGCGGCGTAATTCTTCGAAGTTTGGAATGATTCCTCTCGATACGGCGCTTTCCCAGTAACTTACCTCGGATTCAACCAGCTCCAATAACTTTTTAGGGCATCCGATGCACGAGTTATCTGGGCCGCAAACAAATGTGTCTTCAGAATACAGGGGGAGCTCGACTTTAACTTGAGTAATGAGCTCAAGGGTGGCGTCAGTAAGGTTGGGTTTGCTACTCATATCGCGATAATTGGAGAAGTGAAAGCGCGATGATAGTTCAGTAACTATCCCAGGGACATTACACCAAATGAGTAATTTTCAGTGAAAACTGTGGTTTATAGATTGTCTCATTTATGAGTAATTAACAAAATTAATTATAAATGAAGGCTGGTTTGTGACTCAGTTATCTATAGTTTGGTTAGCAATACCAGAAAGAGCTCATCTGTTGAAGATGGGTAAGGTCGAGGTGTTGTTTAAAGGACAAGTAGCCCCGGGGACGGAAGCCCGAAAAAGTATAAAAAAACAATTATGAAGTAGCACTGGGGATCGTATGTCAAACATCGGCAATCAAATGAGTAAAGCGATCAGGCGCTTATTTGACATTACGCCGGTACCAACGGCGATGAGTTCTTCAACTGGTGAAATTCTTTACACCAATCCTGCCCTGCGCAAACTACTGGGTTACAGCGAAACTGAAATCCTGTCTTCTGGCGTGGTGCTTACTCATCCCGAAGACATCGCAATAAATCATAAGGTAAGAGAAAAACTAACCCAATCACCGGATAGGTCGGTTCAGGTGCATAAGCGCTACCTCCACAAAGATGGACATTCAATTCTGGCTCTGCTCAACATTGTCGCCGAAACCGACGAGCATGGCGAGGTACTATGGTTCATGTCTCAGATCGTTGACCTATCAGGAACGCGACAGTCTCAGGCGGCTGAGTTGCTGTTAGATCAGTTGGTTCAAAAGTCTCACGATGCCATCTATGTTGCCGATCTCACTTTTGGACAAATCCTCAATTGTAATGAACTTGGCTATAAGCGACTGGGTTACACCAAAGAAGAACTTCTTCGCCTGACAGTACCGGACATCAACCCACTATTTCGCAAAGTGATGACCTGGCAAGAGCATGTTGAGCAATTGAAACTGGCTCACAACGTTTTTGTTGAAGGGACCCACAAGTGCAAAGATGGGTCTGAGATTCCTATAGAAGCGAATGTGAATTTGATTGAGTTTAACAACGAACAGTACCTGCTCGCGATTGTACGGGATATCTCCGAGCGTAAAGCCAGAGAATTGAGAACCCTTGAAGCTCAGAATCTGGATCCCTTGACCGGACTTCCTAATCGTCGCCTACTGAATAGCAAACTTCACGACATGCTGAGCCATTGCAGAGAGCGTTCCGAAAAAGTCGCCTTCATGTATCTCGATATTGATAACTTCAAGCAGATTAATGACACTTATGGGCATAGCAGTGGTGATGAAGTGTTAACGACTCTGGCGAACAGGTTGCGAGATTTTACCCGCCAAAATGATATTGTTGCGCGTTTGGGAGGCGATGAGTTTCTGGTTGTTCTGCCGGGCCTTAATAGTCAAGAGCATGTGCTGAGTCTGGCTGACCATTTGCTGCAAGTGACATCCCATTCTATTGCTTTGACAAACGGTTACTCGTTAACTACCGATATCAGTGTTGGAGCGACTCTGTGTTATGGCCAGGAAGTAGACATTGCGACAGCGATTAGCGTGGCTGATAAAGCCATGTATCAGGCGAAAACACATCCAGGTTCGAAAAGCGTCTTTTTCGATTGCACCGCATAGCCACTAAGACTTCATTTCTTTGGTAGTGATTGTTACAAAGTGTGGATCTATAGAGTATGAAATTCCTTTACCTTGAAGCCTCCTTACCAAGATAACCTCGTCTTTTAGTCTGCTGCACACGTCTGTCGGGGCTGATTCATACCAAAATGTCATATTCAGGTTAATCTGTGCTATCAATCTGGTCGTGAAACCGATGTGGCCAGATGAGGAGCGCAACAGTGCTATGTCGCAGAAATAGAAATAAATCTTACAAAAAAACTAAGCTAACTTGTCGATATTATTCTAGTTTGAGGGGAGGGGAGAAAAACTTTCGCTCCGTGCCCACATCGAAGATTTTAAACAGACGTTAATGCGTCGAAATTCCCTGTATCGATGTATGCACGTGGCTCTCACAGAATAAGGAGTCCGTGAGATGAATAAACCTTTGTCACTTTTGCTTGCGTCTATAACTTTGTGTTCATCGGCGTCCGTTTTTGCCTTGGTGACACCCAACCCACCTTCGCTTAATGCGAAAGGCTATTTGCTTATGGACTATCAATCTGGCGCTGTTCTTGTTGATGGTAATAAAGACGTTGCACTTGCTCCGGCGAGTCTGACCAAATTGATGACCGCTTATGTGGTCGGTAAAGAAATTGAATCCGGACGTACGACCTGGGACAGCAAAGTCGCAGTAAGCGAAAATGCATGGTCGGTGAAGTTTCCCGACTCGTCGAAAATGTTCATCAAGCCTGGTGACAACGTCACGGTGGCCGACCTTATGCGAGGTCTGATCGTTCAATCAGGAAACGATGCGGCAGTGGCTCTCGCGGAGCACGTGGCGGGAACCGAGAGTGGTTTTGTTGCACTAATGAACCAGTGGGCGGCGACGTTAGGAATGAGCAGTACACAGTTTATAAATGCTCATGGTTTGGATGGCGAGGGTATTCATACAACCCCTCTGGACATGGCGACTTTGATGCGCCGTATCATTGAAGATGTGCCAGAAGTGTACAAATTGTATTCTGAGAAAAGGTTTGTTTGGGCGGATATCAAACAGTACAACCGAAATCGCTTGTTGTGGGATAACTCTCTTAATGTAGATGGAGGAAAAACGGGTTACACCTCGGAGGCGGGCTACAGCCTGGTCAGTTCTGCAGTTCAGGGGCCAATGCGATTAATATCGGTCGTCATGGGAACGCCGAGTCAGCAAACACGGGTGGAGGCTTCAAGGCAACTGCTTAATTATGGTTTCCGTTTTTATGAAACGGAACAACTCGCCGAAGCAGATAAAAATGAGGCAACCGTACGAGTCTGGAAAGGCCAGCAAGCCAGTGTTCAGGTCGGCTTTGAACAAGATGTGTACGCAACGTACTTAAGAGGAAACAACAGAAGTTTGTCTAAGGAGACGGAGATCTACGCACCTCTTATTGCCCCAGTAAAGCAGGGGGACATTGTCGGTAGCGTCACCTGGCGAATTGGTACCGATGAGGTAGCCTCTGAGCCATTGATTGCCAAATCAAGTGTCGAACAAGGTTCCATATTCAAAAGAGCCTGGGACAGTGTGGTGCTCTGGTTTAAGTCCCTGTTTTCTGATGCTAAAGGGTTGTGGGAGAGTTGAGGTGTGCCGGGTAATGTAGAATTACCCGGACTGTAATGGCTCATTGGAATGAATGCCTGGTAATACAACAAGCGGTATGTAATCTGTTCATATTGGTTGACGCACGTATTATCAGGTAACCTGACTCTTCGGCTTGTACGGGAAATCGTGAGAGTATCTTTTCTTCACAGCAAGACCCGGCTAGAATGTCGCTCCCATAAAGCTGAGAGTGACCATGAACCCAAATCTAAAATACATATCCGGGTATCCACAAAACCTTATCGAACAGGTATCGTCACTGATTGAAAGCGGGCGTTTTGTTACCTGGTTTGAAAAGCGTTATCCAGAGCGTCATCAAATCCAGAGTGAAAAAGCGTTATTCGATTACACCATGGATATCAAACAGCGCTACATGAAAAAAACAGCGCCGATTTCAAAAGTTATTTGGGACAATAAAATTCACCTGATAAACAACGCGCTTGGTTTGCACACCTATGTGTCTCGCGCCCATGGTGGCAAGCTAAAATCCAAGAACGAAATTCGAATTGCTAGCGTGTTTAAACATGCGCCTGAGCCGTTACTGCGGATGCTAGTGGTGCATGAACTGGCTCATATCAAAGAGAAAGAGCACGACAAATCGTTTTACCAATTATGCTGTCATATGGAGCCTGACTACCATCAGTTAGAGTTCGATGCGCGTCTATTTATGATCTATCAGGAAATTAAGCATGAAGACCGAAAATAATAAACGCGCTCAGAGCAAACCGGGTCAGACTAAGAAGAACAAAAAGCCGAGCTCAGAAACTCAGTTAGTTAAACGTCAAGCTGAGGGTCTTCACAAAGACAACTTTCACCATGGCCGCTACGACTTCGCTGAACTCACGCAAGCACTCCCTGAGCTGAAAGATTACGTTGTCAGCAATCCTAAGGGGGAGGCGACGATTGTGTTTTCCGATCCTGCTGCTGTTAAGCTGCTTAATCGCGCGCTGCTAAAGGCCTACTATGGCATCAACTATTGGGACATTCCTGAGAGTTATTTATGCCCACCCATCCCTGGTAGAGCGGATTATGTACATCGACTCAATGAGTGGTTGCAATATGATTTGATGCAAGGGCAGCCTGAGAAAGCTCGCCTCAAGGTTAAAGCGCTAGATATTGGTACCGGCGCGAACTGTATCTATCCGATTGTGGGTGCGACACGTCATCACTGGAATTGGGTAGGGTCGGACATCGATCCAATCTCCGTGAATTGTGCCAAAGAGATAGTCAATAACAACGACAAACTGGCGCGAAAAATTGAGATTCGACATCAGAAAAACAGCAACCATATCTTTGCTGGCGTGATTACTTCCGATGATTTTTTTGTCGCCACAACCTGCAATCCACCGTTCCACAAGTCGATGCAAGACGCGCAAAAAGGCACGGAGCGCAAAAACAACAATCTCTCCAAAAATCAAAAGTCGCGTGGTCAATACAGCGCAGCCAAATCGAGTGAAAAACTCAATTTTGGTGGACAAAATGCAGAGCTTTGGTGTCCCGGAGGCGAAGAGGCCTTCGTACTTAACATGGCGCAGGAAAGTAAAGACTTTGCATCACAAGTGATTTGGTTTAGCACCTTGCTGTCCAAAAAAGACAATATTCGCCCGCTTAGAAAGCGTCTTGAGAAACTTGGAGCCATGGACATCGTGATTCAGGAAATGTCTCAGGGACAGAAGAAGAGTCGCTTCCTTGCCTGGACGTTTATGTCTAAGGATCAGCGCCAGAACATTGCCATCCATTTACTTTGATGCTTCCAGTAGGTTCAGTTGTTGCTGATAATGACTGGCCATGACAACGTTGCCGCTTTGTTGTTCGATAGCGATCAAAAGCTTTAAGCTCGGCTTTTGGTAACCGTAGCGCTGGTGGAAGGTCAGTAAACGCACACGCGCCGAGGTATAATTGCCAGCGCCCATCTCTAGCGCAGCCAATTGTATGGTTGCGTTCGGCTTGAAGGGATCGTGTGCCAACGCTTTTTCTAAGTAATCTTTTGCTTTACTGTTCTGACTGGCTTTTAGTGCACACAATCCGGCATTTTCATAGCTGTCGGCAATGTTAAAATAAGAGGGTTGACGGATAGCAAGATGAAATTGCTGGTCAGCCAAATCATAACGATTTTGTTTACACAGGAACGTGCCGTAATTGTGATAGACATTGCCGTTATTTGGGTAACGTTTTAACGCTTTGTTGTAGGTATCCTCTGCCAAATCCAACTCCCCAACCACCTGGTGAAAGTGTGCCATTGAAAGGTGAGTACGATAATAGTCGGGGGCGAGTTCCAACGCCTTTTCGAAGTCTTGCCTTGCTCGCAGGTAGTGCCCTCGCTCCATATAGGCTATCCCTAACGCAATGCGGGATTCTGCCGCGCTGACCGGGTCTACCGATTCGGCCTCTGCTTCGGCATCCACAGTAACGCATCCGTAATTCAGAATACTCAGCGCAAGCGTTAAAGTTTGGCAAAACAGTTTGAAATTGTTGGGCACGCTTTCTCTCTTGTTTATGAATGGGAAAATGCTATACATATCGTAATCTTGAGAGAACCAGAGGAAACCGCAGCTAAAATGCAATGCGAGCAGTGACGCAAAAAATTTGAGCAATGTTGCATTATTGCCTATAAAACAAGCAAATAAATTAGAATAATGACTCAAATCTATATCTATTGATTTAACTTGGTTACAGTATTAGTGACGAAGCAATTAGGTAAAGCAGCAATGAGTGCAGACAACAAACCCTGGTTAAAGACTTACCCCGACGATGTGCCAGAATGTGTTGATATCGACCAATACTCAAACATCAATGAGATGTTTGAACGACCATTCCTCCAGTTCGCCGACAACACGGCGTTTGTCAACATGGGCCATTCACTAACGTATCGTAATCTGAGTGAGAAAAGCGACGCGTTTGCTGCTTATTTGCAGACGGAATTAAAGGCCAAAAAAGGCGATCGCATCGCGTTGATGATGCCGAATCTGCTGCAGTACCCCATCACGATTTTAGGCGCACTCAAAGCGGGTCTTGTGGTTGTTAACGTCAACCCTCTCTACACGCCAAGAGAATTGGAACACCAGCTGCGCGACTCTGGGGCGACCATTATCGTCGCCGTGACAAACTTTGGCGACAGCCTGCAGAAAGTGGTTTCGAAGACAAGTCTTAAACACGTCATTCTGACTAGCATTGGTGATGAACTCGCCCCTCACAAACGGACGCTAGTTAACTTTGTGATCAAGTACGTGAAGAAGATGGTCCCTAAATATCACCTACCCGGGGCGATTTCGCTACGCCGTGTACTGGCGGACGGACAGCGCATGAACTTCGCACCACCTGTTATTGAGAGCAGCGATCTGGCTTATTTGCAGTATACCGGTGGCACCACTGGTCTGGCGAAAGGGGCCATGCTGACCCACAGAAACATCATTGCCAACGTGCTGCAGGTTTTTGGTCATTTTGGGCCGCGCACCGCGAAAGACAAAGAGCGTGCCGTAACCCCACTGCCGCTTTATCATATTTTTGCGAACTCGGTGAGTATGATGCTGATGATGTATATGGGGGGCAGTAACTTACTGATTACCAACCCACGCGATCTCAACAGCTTTGTAAACGATTTGAGTAAATATCCATTTACGATGATATTTGGTCTCAATACGCTGTTTGCTGCGCTCAATAATCACGCCAAGTTCAGAGAACTGGATTTCTCTAACGCCGAGTTCACCATTGCAGGCGGCATGGCCACTCAGCAGCACGTTGCCGAAGAGTGGCAGAAAATCACAGGGATGCCAATTATCGAAGGCTATGGTCTCACTGAATGTTCTCCTGTTGTCGCTGGTGGTGTCCATACCCAACAGTCTTATGTTCCCGCTGTAGGCGTACCCATGCCAAGTACCGAGCTGCGTATTGTGGATGAGAATGGTGAACCCCTTGATGTGAATGAAGTGGGTGAGATTCAAATCCGTGGCGATCAAGTAATGAAAGGCTATTGGAAGCAGGAAGCGGAAACTCGTTCTGTCCTGACCGATGATGGATGGCTGTACTCCGGTGATATTGGTCGTATGGACGAAAACGGCATCTTTTATATTGAAGACCGCAAAAAAGACATGATTTTGGTTTCCGGTTTTAATGTATTCCCTACAGAAATCGAAGAAGTAGCGACCTTACACCCGAAGATCATCGAAGCCGCTGCTGTTGGCGTTCCGGATGATGCGGCAGGCGAGCGCGTGAAGCTCATTTTGGTGACCAATGGGGCGGTGACTGCGGACGACATCAAGCAGCACTGTCGTAAACATCTGACCGGATATAAAATCCCTAAAGTCATTGAATTCAGAGATGAACTGCCTAAAACCAACGTCGGTAAAATTTTGCGTCGAGTACTAAGAGACCAATAACTTGCTTCTGGTCACTGAATAGCCAGCTAAAATTGGCGCAAAGTAACCCTCTGAGCCACACTGATAGTGTGGCTTTTGCGTTTGTAGGAGACAGCGATGAAAAACGAACTTGATCCCGGAAAAATCCTTCAGGCCTACGACAACATCATGGCTCATGGTACCGACACAGAGTTTGGTAAAATCTATGAAGGTGTTGAGGCTTTTTCAGATTATGATGGCTATAACGTCTTTATGCGCGGCAATGGTGTTGAGCTTAAGGTGGGCTTTCACAATACCTATCACCTTGAGTACGATCAGGAACATTTACGCGATAGTTTCTTGAAAAAAGTGGCACTCTTAGCGAAGTAAGTATTCAATGGCTTCCCGAACCGCTAGGAAGCCAATTTTAGTCGGAATAGGTTACTCGTCTGTCGTAAAGGCCGCTTCGCTGAAGTGTTCCAAATCGTATGGCGTCTGCTGGTAAACACAGTAGTTGAGCCAGTTGGAAAAAAGCAGGTGACCATGACTGCGCCAACTGGCAATCGGTTTGTTGTCCGGATTGTTGTTGGGGTAGTAATTGACCGGAATCGCAGGCTCCATACCTTCCCCTAAATCACGCACATACTCATTATGTAGCGTATGTGAATCGTACTCAGGGTGACCTGTAACAAACACATTTCGTTTGTCCTTTGTGGTTGCCAGGTAAACACCCGCTACATCAGAGGTCGCCAAAATATCCAGATCGGTGTGTGACTCCAAATATTCCGGTGAGAAATCGGCATAGCGCGAATGAGGCGCAAGGAAAGAGTCATCAAAACCGCGCAAGATTGGATGGTATTGGTTCTGGATGGTGTGATGATATACCCCTGACAGTTTCTCTTTACGCGTTCTTTTTGGTAGATCGTAAAGCAACTTCAGACCCGCCTGTGCAGCCCAGCATACGTAAAGTGTCGAGGTAACATGTTTGCTGGCCCAGTTCATGATGGTTTGTAGATGCTCCCAATAGATGACATCTTCAAACTGAACCAGTCCCAAAGGGGCACCAGTGATGATCAGCCCGTCAAAGTTACGATCTTTGATCGTTTCGAATTGACGATAAAAGGTATCCAAGTGCTCTGTTGGCGTGTTCTTACTTGGTCTGTCGTCTATACGCAGCAGTTCAACATCAACCTGCAGTGGACTGTTTGAGAGAAGTCTCAGGAACTGGGTTTCCGTTTCAATTTTCTTAGGCATCAAATTGAGAATCAGTACTTTGAGTGGTCGAATTTCCTGCGTTGCCGCACGGGTTTCTGACATGACAAAGATGTTCTCTTGTCTGAGTACATTGGATGCAGGTAGTTGATCGGGAATCTTAATTGGCACAGCTTTCTCCCTAAGCTAATGTTTGGTCTTCTGGACGTCTATACATCTAAAGTTAACGCAAACGTTTTTGCTTGTCGATAGTTAATTTTAGTTCAATTCCCAGCAGTGAATGAATCCTACACTGTGTTCACTGGCAAATATGGGTACAATTAAACCTGGTTCAAACATAAAGGTATCCACAATTGAAACTGACCCTTATTCGGGGGCTGCCGGGGTCTGGAAAGTCAACGCTCGCGAAAACACTGCCCGGCAAGCACTTTGAAGCTGACATGTTTTTCATGGACGACAACGGTGACTATCATTACGACTCCGATAAGATTGAGCAGGCGCATCTCTGGTGTCAGAGCGAGGCAGAAAAGGCACTTGCCAATGGAGAGGATGTAGTAATCGCTAACACGTTTGTGCGGTTGTGGGAAATGAAAGCCTACCGCACATTGGCGCAAAGGTATCGGGCGCAATTAGAAGTCATCGTTTGCAATGGAAGTTACCCCAATATTCATGGGGTAAGTGATGAGGTGGTAGATAGAATGCGTCGTCGGTGGCAGGACTAATGTCGCCCATGATGTGGAAACCAAATCACATGGTAAGCAAAATCCGCCCATTTCAGAGAGAGTCAGGTATACTCTTCTATCCACACTTAAGACATCAATTGTTCAATGGCAAAACGTTCACCAGTAATTGAAATGACCTCCTACGGCATATACTCGACATGGGATTCGGGCTCAAAAGAGCTTCCAAAAATTCAGGATTTCACCACTATCGTACCTGCGGACGAGCATATCGAGTTTGGCTTTATCGTCAACATAAAGAAAGCGAAGGGAGAGCGGGTGCGCTACTGTATTTACCATCCCGGAGTGCTCAGTAAAAAAGGGCAGGTCTTAGCACCTTTTGACGGAGAAGAGCATGTTGGCAGTAATGATTGGGACTTCTATCTGGGTGATACCATTCAACTGCTTCACCCGGTAGACGGATTGGAAAGTAACCTCGGTGAATGGCGCATGGTACTGGAGATGCAAGGTCGCGTTGTTGCCGAAAAGAAGTTTAAGGTCATTGCCAGAGATGAAGGTCAGTTTTGGAAACGTCGCGGTTTTTAATTACGGTTCGTCTGAACAGCTTTGTTCATCGGGTCGAAGACAAGACGCGGGTAATGGACTGTGCACGGGCCCATCAATGTCAGTTGAAAAGGATTCGACGTTCTCGCAACTGGACGTTATCAGGAGAGAAAGATCAACTGGTGGCGTTTGCAATCTCGGCCGGTGTGGGGTGGATATCTATTGCCATTGATAAAGCTCTCGCGGATTACAAGTCTCCCATTCAACGGGTGTTAGAGCGAAATCCTGAAGTGACCATTGCAGAACTGATACATGAGTCAGGCTGTTCTTTGGTGGAAGCTCGCGCTGCCATTGATGAGTATGAAGGATTATAAAAAAGCTGCATTCCGCGAGTGTGAAATGCAGCTGCAATTTGGTTACGGGCCTGAATTTATGCTGTTACATAGCCGATCACAAAGTCGGTGATCTTAACCATATCATCAATGGCAATAAATTCTTCCGTAGTATGCACTTTTGCCATGCCAGTAGAAAGGTTAACGGTTGTTAGACCTTTGCCGTTGAAGTTGTTGGCGTCACTACCACCACCTGTGTGTTTGGTGTTGGCTTCGATGCCGTTTGCTTCGAAGACTTGTTTAATCTTCAAAACGTGCGCATCATCTTCTGCGATAACGAAAGCGTCGTAAGCGCGCGTTGATTCAATCTCTACTTCTGCACCGAATTTCTCAGCTGACGCTTGGAAAGTTTCAACCATGTGGTTAACTTGTGCCGTTAGCTTGTCGCTGTTGAGTGAACGCGCTTCGGCAACCACTGTCAACTCTGGCATAACGATGTTAGTTGCTTGACCACCATTAACAGAACCAATGTTTGCTGTCGTTTCTGAATCGATGCGGAGCAGTTTCATATTGGCAATGGCATCTGCTGCAACCATAGCGGCACTGATGCCTTCTTCTGGAGCAAGACCGGCGTGAGCTGGACGGCCTTTGATCTTAGCAACGATCTTTTGCTGGCCAGGAGCACCAGTAACAATCGTGCCGATAGGACCACCGGTATCCAGTACGATGGCTTTATCAGACTTGATATAAGACATATCGAAGTGCTCAGATCCAAACAGGCCACCTTCTTCGTGAACGGTAAAAGCAACTTCAATGGTTTTGTGTTCACGATTTTGCTCTTTTAAGCAACGTACCGCTTCCATTACAGCTGCAATACCGGACTTATCATCACCACCAAGAATCGTCTCACCCTTTGAGCGGATAATGCCGTCTTCAATAATGGGCTCAATACCAATACCCGGAGTAACCGTATCCATATGAGCACTGAAGACGATACTGCCTTCCAATTTACCTTCAAGACGGCCGTAGACATTAAAACCGTTTGTGTACTGTTCTGGAACCGGGAGTTTGCTCACCGAGAAACCAAGTTCGCCCAATTGCTCAGCAATCGCCTCAGCAACGGCTTTTTCGTTTCCAGACTCACTGTCGATCTTGACCAGTTCGAAAAAATGATTAACCAGGCGGTCGGTATTTACTAGTGTCATAGGATTTCTTCACGTTATGAAACAGGGACACCCACTTTACACTCTATGTTTACGTGCCAGACCTGAGATAAATCAATAAAAGCCCCGCAACCTGGTCGAATTGACTAGTTTTAAGGCTGCTTTTGCTTAGAAAATTGGTAACAAGCTGCAACAGTGGTTGAAATAATCAGAAAGCTACCTAGCCATTGAATGTTGTTAAGTTGTTCCTGCAAGAATAGTGACGCAAATAAAAGGCCGAACAGGGGCTCAGTCCCCATGAGCAACGAAGCGTGACTCGCATGCAGGTGCTTCACAGCGTAGTTCTGTACAAAGAATGCCATTAATGTACAACCAAAGGTGAGATAGAGCAGACTAGCTATCGAGAAAGCGTCTAGTGAACTGAAGGTCGAGGCTATCGTTGTCCATGAAGAGGTAGATACCATGACCGCCCAACTTACCATTGCTACCACAGACAACTGAATAAAGGTGATCAGTTCAATATTAAACTCTTCTCCTGTGAATGCTTTTCGGCAGGTGACCACCATCATTGCGCGTAGTGCTGCCGCGACCATGACTAAGACGATACCCCAATTGAATGTCATTGAATGCAAACTGATATCGGACAGCATAAGCACTCCAACTACACCGACTGAACAGTAAAACATAATGCCCTTTGGGAGAGACACTTTTAACCAGACTTTTTCTAGCAAAGGTGTAAATAGGATACAAACACTGATCAATACCGCTACTTGGCCTGCCTGGGTTAATAGTACTGCCCAGGTTTCGGTAATAAAGATGCAGCTGAGTATCGTCCCTGTTATCACGCCAACTTTTAGGTAATGTAGTGGTTTTTTGACCAATTCCTTAAATAGATTTTTCTTATATAAGATGATGAGCAAAAAAGCACAGCTTATAGTAAAGCGTGCAAACAAGAGTTGAGGCACTGATAAGACCTCTAATATTTGTTTGGATACCCCATAACTTGTACCCCATACGATTGAGACGAGTAGCAGACCTAGGATGGCCCAATTTATAGTGAAACTTTGTGCGTAATTTCTTTCCATTTAAATTACCTAATAATATTTCATATGAATGACGCTGTTGCTATGCTAACTTATGAATAACAACGTGATAATACTTCCAAAATGCATAGGACCTGTGACTGATGGACTCAAATAAATTGATGGCGCTGTTGCCAGACATTGCCGCGTTTATGACTGTGGTTGAGGCAGGCAGTTTTACTGCGGCCTCGCAAAGGTTGGGCATGACGCCATCGGGTGTGAGTCGACAGGTGAGTCGTTTAGAGGCTGCTCTAAAGGCTGATTTGTTAGAGCGTACAACGCGTAAGCAGGTCACCACGGATACGGGCAAGGTTGTCTATGAGTTTAGTAAAAAGATAATGGAATCGGCCTCTGACATTGCCAATATTGCCAGTCAGGAGGGTGGGGAAGCAGTGGGAGAACTAAGGATCTCGGCGCCGAAAGCATTTAGTCGACACATATTAGAACCTTTAATGTTGCCGTTTCTGGAGCGCTACCCCAAAACAAAATTACGACTGTTGGTCAGCGATGAATTTATTGATCCATTTGGGCATAATCTCGATATTGTTTTTGAATTAACCCACTTTCCACGAGAGAACTTAGTAGCAAAAACACTGGGAGACATAAAAGCCGTTTTGTGTGCCAGTAAGTCCTATCTACAAAATAATGGTATTCCATTCCATCCAAATAATTTGCTCAACCATGATTGCTTGTACCTCAATGAACAGCCTAACGATAATGTTTGGCTATTTTCGAAGGGTGATGAGGACGTTAAGGTTCAGGTTGATGGGCGATATTCTGTTAATCATTCTGAAATGCGCCTCAACGCGGTGAAAAGTGGCATGGGAATAGGTATTTTCCCAGAATTTGTGGTTGAGAAAGCATTAAAACAAGGGGACGTACTGCAAGTGCTTCCGGATTGGAATATTAACTCTCGGTATCAGGGAGAGATCGTCATGCAATTTCCCCAATCAAAGTTTATGCCCGTCCGCAGACGAGCATTTATTGACTACATGGTCGAGGCGATGAAACCAGTTAAGCGTGATCCATAAAGCGTTGCGGGTAGTCGCTGAAAATGGCATCTACCTCTGCTAAGTGGCGGAATGACTTTGGATTGTTGACCGTGTAGCACCAGATCTCTACTTCTCGCTCCCTAAGCCATCGAATGTGCTTCTTTGTTAGCCAACGATAATTTAGGTGACAGCTGTAGGTATCGACTTCCTGAATGGTTTTTAAGACCTTCTGGTTCAGGCGATTGCCTAACACCCCCAATTTGACTCCGAGCCGAGCAGAGTGCAGCGTTAACATCACCTCTCGGCTGAAACTTGATATCAGTAACAAGTTTCGGTCAATAGGGCTTTTGGACAGTGCCTCTGCCAACAGCTTTACAACGTACTGGACATCGTGAGTATCGACTTTCACTTCGAGGTTAATGTGCAGAGTGTTGTCATGACAATAGGTGAGGAGCTCGTCTAACGTAAGCACTTTTTCTCCAGTGAACTCAGGACCTTTCCAACTGCCAAAGTCGAGTTGTTTCAGCTCACTTAATGTCAGCTCGTCCACACGGCCATAACCATTACTGCACCTTTCCACGGTGTGGTCATGACACACTACCAATATCCCGTCACGCGTTGGCTGGATATCCACTTCAACCCAGGCGAGGCCAAGGTGTTTTGCCTCCTGAATACTGCAAAGCGTGTTTTCTGGATGAGTACCCGCCACGCCACGATGTCCTGCGATGATTAAGCTCATTTTAAGCCTCATTTGCCACGCTGATAGAGATGTTGTCGTCAGTCGTGCTGATGTTTATGTTGCAAATATGTAACAATAAAGATATCTTGTTGAAAAGTCATCAGACCAGTTAACTATGAGATGAAGATCCACCAAATCCAAGGATATATACAACAAATTTACCTTGTTGAATACCCGGATAAACTGCTTTTGTTGGATGGGGCAAGTCGGGCCGATGTGGGGACCATTTTAAGGTTCATTAGTGATGAACTTTCTCGACCTATCACAGATCTGAAGGCCATCATTGTGACTCATATGCATCCTGACCATGCTGGAGCTGCCCATCGACTGCGAAAACTGACAGGGGCACACATAGTGTCGTCTGAGAAAGAGGAGGCATGGTATTCAGGGCTGGATGGATTTTTGATGCATTTAACCGATTTGATGCTTGCCTGGTGGATGGCCGCCAGAATGGGTAGGCCAAGAAAAAACCTTTGGTATAAAAAGCGTTTGATTGTCGATTATCAGGTCAAAGAAGGGGATAGCGTGCCCCTGTTTAGTGACTGGCGCATTCTTGATACACCGGGCCATACCGATCGTGACATTTCGGTCTACAACCATATGGCATCAGTGGTGTACGTGGCAGATTTAATGGTGGAAGTTAAGCAGCAATTGATCGCCCCTTTTCCTATCTTCCACCCCAATCAATATCGCGCTTCTATCGAAAAGATCCATCAACTGGGGGCGCAACAGGTTCTGCTGGCCCATCGCGGTCCGGTCACGTTCGATGCTCAGTCTAAACAGCATATCCTGGATACCGCTCCAATGCGTCCATTGACACACTGGCGCGTCACTAAGATCAAGCTCAAGGGAATATTTCGTTCCTGCTTTTATTCCCGGTAGCGTTTAACAACATCATTCCGACTTATCCTGCTTAGGGAAAATCAGCTCGTTGGCTGCAAAGCCAGCTTCAGAGGCTAGCTGTTTATAGCGGTCAATTTGATCCGGACTTAACTCGGGTGTGCGCGACAGTATCCAGAAATAATCTGAGTTATAACCGCTGACCAAAGCCACAGAATAATCAGGCTCAAGATAGTAAACGACATAACTGCCGTAGAAGGGGCCAAAGAAGGACACTTTGAGGTGGCCGATATTGGGCGCGTCGACAAATTTTGCTTTTCCTTCAGCCTCTGACCAACGCATTTCCTTTTTGTCCCAGCCACGGTTGATTACTCTGACGGTGCCATCTTCATTCATTGAGTAGGTGGCGCTGACATTATCTAACCCGCGCTCAAAGCTGTGGTCCAGACGGGCGATCTCATACCACTTACCCAGATAGCGGTTTAGTTCAAAGTCTTTGACTGGCTGGACGCTCTCAGGCATACCAGTACAGCCTAACGCCAAAAGGGCAATCACTAAGGTAAGCATACGGCTTGGAAATAGCTTCAAGGGAGACTCCTTATGTTCTGTAACTCACTATATTTACTTAAAATATACGCTAGTTCCACAACAAAAGACCACAAAGATTGCATCAAAACATCAGAGAGCTTAATCTGCATAGTTATTAAATAATCCAAGAGCCGGGAGTGCGCTTAGCGAACTAAGGTCTCGTCCGTCTACTCAAATAGGTTTGATGCGCACAATGTTAGAGATATTCATTGTTTTAGCTGTACTTGTGGGATTTATCTTTGTTGCGATCAAAGTGTTCGTAAAGCAAGAAGACACAAAAACATATCAGTACAAGATCAAGGGGCCTGTGTTGTCCGCTGCTCAAACGGCCTTCTACAATGCTTTGAAAGAGGCGGTGGGAGAGCATGGTGTCATTCTGACCAAAGTTAATATGTCGAGTGTAGTGACACCTCAACAGGGTACTAATAAAAAGCAATGGTTTATTGCCAATAAAGTGATTGCTCGTAGTTACTTTGACTTTGTTGTCTGCGACCCACGCACGATGCAACCTAGGGTTGTTATTGAATACGACAACGGCCAGAAGCTTGATAAAGGCAAGGTAGAGCGGCAGAAATTGATCATGCAGGTCTGCAAGTCGGCCGGGATCCCGCTTATTGGTGCATCGGTTAAGCTGAGTTATCAGGTCAGCAAAATTCGTCGTTTGTTAGCGGCGCACATTGATCTGATTGAAGCCGATAAAGAGGTCCGTTTTTGCAAACGTTGCGGCAGTCCGATGATCATTAAAACGGCCACTCAGGGCGACTTTAAGGGAAGACGCTTCTTTACCTGTAGTCGCCAGCCGTTGTGTCAGTATACCGAGAACTACAACGTCGTTTTTGATGCTAATGACTAACACCGTAGCCTTGAAGGATTGAGGCAAGGATCTGATAGCCTTCACGTTTTTACTGGAGAAAAGAGTAAAAAAGAGTCGAATTGATGACTTCTAAGCCAAACGGTATCAAAAACACAAAAATGTGCTTGCACAGCCCGGTCTCTCTGGTTAATATCCTTCTCGTTCCAGAGAGATGGGTCCGTAGCTCAGTTGGTTAGAGTACTACCTTGACATGGTAGGGGTCGGCGATTCGAGTTCGCCCGGACCCACCATCCTTCTCTGAATGCTT
>NZ_FNVG01000034.1 GCF_900107935.1 Vibrio hangzhouensis
GAACCACAGAACCACAGAACCACAGAACCACAGAACCACAGAACCACAGAACCAGAGACGCATTTGTTCAGGACCAGGTACAAAAGATGTTTGAGCAGTATCCGAAATAAGAGCGGTTAAAGAGCGGTACTATGGCCCTGTGGCCCTATGGGGTTTGATGAATTATACTTTGCATTAAATTATTGATTAATAATGCTTTATTTGTTTCTGTGAACCACAGAACCACAGAACCATAGAACCACAGAACCATAGAACCATAGAACCATAGAACCATAGAACCATAGAACCATAGAACCATAGAACCATAGTCCCTAGAACCCAGTCCCCAGTACCTAAAACCCTACTTCTTCTGCATCTCCTTCCACCACTCCTCATCAGCCACAATTTGCCCATGCTCATCAAGGGGTGGGTAGGGTAGTTTTTTCTTCTGAGCGACTTTGGCCAGTACCGGGTGGCCGCGTTCAAACAGGATGCGGTGGATAGTGTCTTCAGGAAGCGCACTGGAATCGCGATCGTACATACCCGCTAGTTGGCGCTGTCGCTGTGCTTCGAACAGGATTAAAGCACTGGCAACGGACACATTGAGGGACTGCACCATGCCAACCATAGGGATGATGATGTCCTGATCGGCTTGTGTCAGCGCATCCTGAGTGATGCCGTGCTTTTCACCGCCGAGAATAATGGCGGTCGGTTTGGTGTAGTCAATTTCGCGGAAATCAACGGCATTATCAGACAGGTTGGTAGCAAGTACTTGCATACCTTGTGACTTAAGAACAGCAACCGCATCAGCCACTGTATCGTGGGTCTCAACTTCAACCCAGTTACGAGCCCCGGCTGAGGTGTGGCTCAGAGTACGCATTTTTTCATCAGGCCAGACTGCATGAACCTTATGTACCCCTGCCGCATCGGCGGTGCGAATGACGGCAGAGACATTATTTGGCTTGTGAACTTGTTCCAGTAGCAAAGTAAGGTCGGGTTGGCGTGCCTTAAGCACTTGCTGAATACGATTGTAGCGTTCTAAATTCATGAGGATGTTCCAAATAAAACGGGCTCGATATCTATCGAACCCGTGTTAAATCAAGCGTTAGCTCTAGTTTTTACGACGTTGGACGCGCAGGGCATGTGGCATCACGCGAATGCGCTTCATAATGCCCGCTAAATGGACACGATCTTTGGTCGTCAGCAGAACCGTCACGGTATACAGGCGACCATCACGTTCTTCAGTCGAGATACCGTGGATGTTCGAGCCCGTTTTGGCGATGACATTGGTCAGTTCTGCCAGTGCACCCTGATGATTCTGCAGATCCACTTTCAACTCGGCAGTGAATTCCTGATCGTAATCGTCACTCCATTCCACCGCCATGTACTTATCCGGCTCTTTCTGATGACCGCGTACGTTCGGACAGGTTTCACGGTGAACCACCAGGCCGCGTCCCGGAGAGACGTGGGCAATGATATGGTCGTCCGGGATCGGATGACAGCAGTTGGCAAAGGTCAATAGAATGCCTTCGGCGCCGCGAATTGGCAGGCGCTTACCGGATGAAGGTACAGAACTGGTTTGCGTCAGTTCATCGGTATCACCTAGCAGACGACGGGCAATCACTATGCTCATCAACTCACCTAAACCAATGGCCGCCAGCAGATCATCGACGCTTTTCAGTTTGAGATCCGCCAGTACTTCGTTGACGTTCTCTGGGTAGATAGAATCGATAGAGTGGCGACCCAGAGCATGATTGAGCAGACGACGACCCAGTACCACAGACTCTTCACGGCGCATGGTTTTCAGTACCTGACGGATCTTGGTGCGGGCACGAGACGTCACCACGTAGTTTAGCCATGCGGCATTAGGTCTGGCACCTGGGGCACTGATGATCTCCACTGTTTGGCCGTTTTTCAGTGCCTTGCTCAGTGGATAAGGGTTGCGGTCAACGCGCGCGCCAACGCAGGTGTTACCCACATCGGTATGCACGGCGTAAGCAAAGTCTACCGCTGTGGCGCCGAGCGGCAGCTCAACAATGCGACCTTTTGGTGTGAACACGTAAATCTCGTCTGGGAACAGATCCGATTTTACGTTTTCAATAAATTCAAACGAGTTGCCCGCGCTTTGCTGCAGTTCCAGCAGGCTTTGCATCCAGCGTTGCGCTTTAATTTGCGCTGTTGTGCCAGTACGGTCCCCATTGCCTTTGTAGGCCCAGTGCGCAGCGACACCCTTGTCCGCCATTTGATCCATATCTTCAGTACGGATCTGCACTTCGACAGGGACGCCGTGCGGGCCAACCATCGAGGTGTGAAGGGACTGGTAGCCGTTCGCTTTTGGCACTGCAATGTAGTCTTTCATGCGGCCCGGACGCGGTTTAAACAGGCTGTGAACCTGACCTAGCACGCGATAACAGGTGTCAGCCGTATCCACAATCACGCGGAAGGCGTAAATATCCATAATGGTATGGAAACGCTGTTCTTTGGTTTTCATCTTGTTGTAGATGGAGAACAGGTTCTTTTCACGCCCCAGCACACGAACATTCAGGCCGACGTCTTCAAGTCGTCCCTCAATTTCGCTATGGATACGTTGGATCATCTCTTTACGATTACCGCGAGCCGATTTGACCACTTCTTTAAGAACGCGATAACGATTGGGATACAGGGCTTCAAAACCCAGCTCTTCCAGCTCGGTTTTGATGTTGTGAATACCCAGACGATGCGCCAGAGGGGCATAGATTTCCAGGGTTTCACGAGCAATACGACGCTTTTTGTCCGGGCGAAGTGCCCCGAGCGTGCGCATGTTGTGGGTACGGTCACTCAGCTTAATCAGAATCACGCGAATGTCCTGCACCATGGCCAGAACCATCTTACGGAAGTTCTCTGCCTGGGCTTCTTTGCGATCGCGGAATTTCAGCTTATCGAGTTTCGATACGCCATCGACGAGTTCCGCCACTGCCGTACCAAATTGTTCTTCTAGCTCTTCTTTAGTGACTTCCGTATCTTCAATGACATCATGCAACAGTGCTGCTTGCAGCGTTTCAATATCCAGACGCATTTCTGCCAGGATTCGCGCTACCGCAACAGGGTGAATAATGTATGGTTCACCGCTAGAGCGGGTCTGCCCTTCATGGGCATCTCTTGCTACCACATAAGATTGACGCAGAGCCTCAATTTGAGGCTCTGTTAGGTATTCTTGGGCAACGTCTTTAAGGCTATCGAATAGGTACAAATTATAGGCCCGAAAGTCGATGGAACTCTGATTAAATGGTCGAATTAACGGTTGTGAGCGATGCTGCTTACTGCCGCTAGTTCAGCAGCTTCTTGCTCTTGCTGCTCTTGACGCTCACGTGCGTCTAGTACTTCTTTCGTGATCAAGCCTTCTTCGATTTCGCGCAGAGCGATAACCGTTGGCTTATCATTTTCTTCTGGCACTAGTGCATCTTTACCACCGATTTGCATCTGACGTGCGCGGCGAGCCGAAATAAGAACTAGGTCGAAGCGGTTGCCAACTTTTTCAACAGCGTCTTGAACAGTTACGCGTGCCATAAGAACTCCAATAGTTAACTAAATTTTTGATGACGAGAAAGTATACAGGCTATTACGTTTAGATTCTAGATCACAAATGATCCGATTAGCTACTGTTACTTAGGTTTTAATTGTGTGCCACAGTCGAAGCGACACATTCGTCATCCCTTGAAAAAGGAGATCTCTCACCGCAAATAACTCACACAATTTGAGCGCAAGACTCGCTGACAAAGATCCTCACTTTCGTGAGGATGACGGTTTATTTTGGTTTTTTAGTGTGCGCTACATTCGAAGTAGCACACTCGTCATCCCCTTGAAAAAGGGGATCTCGTGCGGCAAGTGACTCATGTAATTTGAGCGCAACACTTGCGGACAAAAGATCCTCACTCTGCTGAGGATGACGATTTGTTTTTTGATTTTGACGTTTTGCTAGAGAGTCAATTACTCCGCCAGCAACGCGTCCAGCATGCCTTTGTACTTCACGGCTTGCTTATCTTGCTTCAAACGCTCAGCACGCAAAATAGCTTTAAAATCAACAAGTGCGCCATCAAAGTCATCGTTGACGATCACATAGTCGTACTCGTCGTAGTGTGACATTTCTGATTTTGCTTCGCTCATGCGTTTAGCGATCACTTCGTCGCTGTCCTGACCACGAACATTCAAGCGGCGTTCTAGCTCACTGTTCGAAGGTGGCAGGATAAAGACGCTTTTCGCTTCAGGCATTTGTTCACGGATCTGGCGCGCACCCTGCCAGTCAATATCCAGGAACACATCAATGCCTTTTTCTAGCGTTTCTTCAATCCACAGGCGAGAAGTGCCGTAGTAATTACCAAACACCTCTGCGTATTCCAGGAACGCCCCTTGCTCAATCAAAGACTCAAACTCTGATTTTTCGACAAAGTGATAGTGCACACCATCTTCTTCACCCGGACGCATGCTGCGCGTCGTGTGGGAGACTGAAACCTTCATTGCATAGGTTGGGTTCTTCTCCAACATCGCTGCAATTAAGCTAGATTTACCAGCACCGCTCGGCGCCGATACGATATAAAGTGTGCCTTTACCAATCATTTGTCAGTGTCCACATTATTGGGTTGAAGGGGAAACCATCTTGGGCTGATAGTTTCTAGATTATACGTAACACTCGCCGAATTGCTGAAAATTCGGCCAGAAAAATGGAGGCGAAGAGTATCATGTTTGAGGGCGGGTCGACAAGTGATGAACACGCCTCGCTTTCTACTGACTAAAGGTTGGATGCCGAGGGACGAACGCGGGTGCAATTACGGCTTATTTGTTTGATTTTGAGCAAACGTTTGCTTGATTTTCAACGTTTTGTTTTTTAACAGATAAAAACAATAGAGAAAAGCATTGATTTCTGGCGCGGTCTGATTAGAATTCGCGCCAATATTTTTATCGCGCATACGTTTGCGTCCTCCATTTTTAAACACTATAGGTCTTACTGTGAGTGCAGAATTAGCTGGTCAGCGCCAGGCAGGTTCCTCTTTTATCGAATCCACCTTTAAGGTGACAGAACGACAATCCACCATCGGCACCGAAGTGTACGCCGGTTTCATTACTTTCCTTGCGATGAGTTACATTCTGGCGGTGAATCCGGCAATCCTGGGGGATATCCCTGGTATGGATCGTGGTGCTGTCTTCACGGCGACGGCATTGGCAGCCGCTTTTGCCACCTTGGTGATGGGGATTTTCGGTAACTACCCGGTGATGCTGGCACCAGGCATGAGCATGAACGGATTTTTCAAAGGTATGTTGCTGAGTGGCTCTGTTGCCTTGGTTTGGCATGAAGCGCTGCTGGGTATCTTTTTCTCCGGCATCATTTATCTGATCTTGTCGATGACCAAAATCCGTCGCGCGATGATTGAGTCGATACCGGAAGATCTCAAGCTGGCCATTACGGTCTCTCTGGGGCTGTTTATCGCGTTTCTAGGATTGAAGAACGCTGGAATCATCGTCTCTAATCCGATCATCCTGGTCAGCATGGGCGACATCTCTGACCCGAAAGTGATCATCGCCTACATCAGTATCTTTATCGCACTGGGCTGTATGGTCCGTGACATCAAACTGGCGACCTTCATCTCTTTTGTGTCTGCCATCGTACTAACGATCCTTGCCGACACCTTCTTAGGTACCTCAAATGCCCCGATCCCGGAGCAACTGGTCGCCATGCCGCCGAGTATGGCAGGTAGCTTTGGCGCTATCTTTGACTTCTCCGGGCTAACCACGGAAAAGCTGTTTGATCTGCTGTTTATTATGATCATTTTCCTAATTGTCGATTTCTTTGATGGCCTGAGCACCATTGTGGGCGTCGGTCGTGATGCGGGCATCATCGACAAAGACGGTAAGGTACCGAATGCGCGTTCGGCGTTGGTGGCAGATGCGGGCGGTACGGTCATGGGCTCCTTGCTTGGTACCACGTCAGTCACGGCGTTTTCTGAGTCTGGTATCGCGTCATCACAGGGTGCAAAAACCGGACTGGCTGCCGTGGTGGTTGCGGGTCTTTTCCTGCTGTCACTGTTCCTGTACCCACTGTTTTCACTATTCTCAGCCGCCATGGTGGCTCCGGCAATGGTCGTGGTCGGTATCTACATGATTGGCCGTTTAGGTGAGATCAAATGGGAGCAGAAAGAATCCCGCATTGCCGCGTTCTTTACCATCATGTTTACCGTGCTGAGCTTTTCGCCAGCCAATGGTATGGCAATGGGCTTTATTAGCTACGCGTTCAGCATGGTCGTGGCTGGCAAGGGTAAACAGGTACACCCAGTAATTTTTGTGTTGTCTGGGTTGTTTATGACGTATTTGGTGTTGCTGTAGATACTTTATCGGCGGGCATCCAAGCCCGCTGTACATCTTTTACTGCTTGAAAAGTTTAGCTTTCCATTAATAGGGCCCTTTTATCTTTTGCCCAGAAGAACTTCAGGAGAAAGAGTAGGGAGACAGATCTGGGTTAAGAAAGCAGGGAAGAGCCTGCTTTCTAGATATTGAGGGCAGTTATCGTGAGTCTAAATAGTAGAGTTCACGCTGGTTTCAGAGCAGTTAGTTGGAATACAGTTTTTGGAGATTCGAAACATCGCGTTGTTCTACTGACTCACATATTTTAATGTTGTGCTCAATATCAGCGTCATCGTTTAGGTTGCTTACTAGTTTTCCTATATCTGAAAAGGAGGTAAAGGACTTAGTTTTGATACCAAGTGCTTTGCGAAATCCAAAGTCATTTTCAGAGTTCTCTAGCGTATATACCATACCGCGACCTCTTTTTAAGAATAGGCGAGCGGTACTTGCTCCTCCCCGTCTTTGTAAAACCATATGTGAACATGATAATATCAGAGACGTGTAGGCAATGGGAGAAAGAGCGGTAACGTAAGAAACATCAATAGTTTGTCTCTTAATATGACGTAAATATGTGATGTAGAGGTCAAACATAACTCGTTCTTTTCGACGCTTTTTATTCCACAAAATTAGGAATTTATATCGTTCGGCATTTTCTGCCTTTACAAATCCATTAACAACTTCTCTAAGTTCAGAATAGCTAAGAGCGTGTTGCTTAGTTCCGAGTAAGACTTTTGCTTCTCGCTCATAATGTTGGTCTGAGCAATTGAATGCGCTTTCTAGGGACTTGGATGCATTGTAAGGTAGAGTGTCAAAAATAACACTAGCGTTAATAAAATTTACTTTCTTTCGGTTTAGAGTCCTTTGCAGGGTCGATTCAAAAGTACTTCGGTCAGCAATGAAATTGTTTATTCGATTCAAACAGACTATATCGTCCTCAACAATATGCAGCTTTTTATAGGGAACAAGTTTCCCAAACTTAGAGTGACATTGATTCCAACGATCGACTTCATCATCAGTAATAAAAATGTAGCTTTTTCTCGCCATTCCTTCATCGAACTCGATGATCTTTCTCGCGTAAGGAGAGTTAAATCGATTCAAGGACATAAAGGTAATGGTTTGAGCTAACTTTATCTCCTCGAGAGTAACATCGTCGAACTCGTAATAGTCTACGTTGTCAATTTTTAGCAGTTCTGAAAGTGGTTGTCCTTGTATTGGAAAGACGATAACGGCTAAGTTGCTGGGCAGTATTCCACATTTATGGATGAGAGCATCTAGGTTCAGGAAGCAGAACTTATCTGCACTAGAAATAACAAAAATATGCTTGTTTTCTAATCGCACAGTATTTCCTTGATAATCTTTGAAGCGGTTCCACAGATCGTTGAGTGTTCTTGGTCGGTAAGTGAATAGAACATCGGCAATCGAACAAGGCACTCACTATGACTTGTTGTATAAGTATCTTTGCCATTAAAACGTCCAAATCTTTTTCCTGCAGGTGCACTATGAAGCGGGACATAATGAAAAGGAGTCAAGACACCTGCAAGTTTCATCTTCTGTATGAATTTTGTGCGTATGTCGAGGCTTTCGAACTTCAAGTAATACATATGCCCGTTGTGGACACATTCTTCTGGGCACTTTGGCGTTTCTATAGGAAGCTTTGTTTTCAGAGAGTTGAAATAATTGTCGTATGAAGCCCAGTCTGATAGTCGCTTTTTATTTATCTTGCTTGCATTCTCAAGTTGAGACCAGAGGTAAGCGGCTTGGATCTCACTAGGTAACATGCTGCTGCCTTTCTCAACCCACGAATATTTGTCGACCATGCCTCGAAAGAACTTACTTCTGTTTGTTCCTTTTTCACGGTGAACTTCTGCTTGCTCGATAAATTTCTCTTCATTTAAAAGTAAGACACCACCTTCACCGCCAGAAGTGTAGTTTTTAGTTTCGTGAAAGCTAAATGTGCCGATGTGACCTATTGTGCCAAGGAACTTTCCTCTATACGTCGACATCATACCTTGCGCAGCATCTTCGATTACGTACAGATTGTGTTTGGAAGCGATGGACATAATAGTATCCATCTCACAAGCTACCCCCGCGTAGTGCACTGGCACAATTGCTTTGGTCTTTTCTGTAATCGCGTCCTCAATAAGTGTTTCGTCAATGTTCATAGTATCTGGGCGGATATCAACAAACACGATTTTGGCTCCATGGAGGACAAATGCATTAGCCGTACTTACAAATGTATAGCTCGGCATTATAACTTCATCACCTGGCCTAATATCAATCAACAGAGCGGCTAGCTCCAAAGCGTGAGTGCAAGAGGGGGTAAGCAATGCCTTTTTAGTCAATAACTTATCAACAAACCATTGTTCGCATCGTTTGGTGAAAGGACCATCGCCACAAAGAACGTTGCTCTCTATAGCTTGCTGAATGTACTTAACTTCATTACCAGTGACGGCGGGTTTGTTGAAAGGGATCATGTTTAACTTTTAAAAAGTAGCTGGTTCACGTTGCTATAATTTTATCATGCTGTTTGTGTTATTGTCAGGAAATTCGTTTTGCAACTAATTTTCGTTGCTACTTGTCCAAGCCGATGCTGATGACTTTGTGTGAAGTGCTCTATCATTCTAAGGTTAAACCGTACTAATTTGTCGTAGGTAAGCAAATCGAGTTACTCTTTTAGCTAAGTTTTAGTTCACAGAATAAAAACCACGCTTTTGACGGTAGAAGGAAGAAACAATTGATAAGTGATAAGAGTTGGGATTCTGATTTTTTTAATAAGAAAATTAAGGAATTAGACCCTTTAGAGTTGCAAGGAACTACATTGAAGGAAGCCGAGCAAGTTATCGACAACTGTGAAGCTGGCTCGTTGATTCAGTGTAAAGTTGACTCAAATGTGTTTAATGCCATTGAGCTCTTAAGTAAGTTGGGTTTTGAATTGGTTGAAGGAGCCATTACTTATTCAGGGGAATGCAACAACAGCAGAACAGATCCTTTATCGTACGCTTCTGAAGCTCAAGCTGAAGAGCTTAAAGCGTTAGCGTCCGTGGTCTACCAAGATTATTCGAGATATCGACAACCATGGTTTAGTCATCAACAAAATGCAGATTTCTATGCAGAGTGGATTTCGAAGGCGATAGAAGGGACATTCGATGAGGCGTGTATCACCGATACTTCACAACAAAATGAGGTGAGAGGATTCGTGACCGTGCGCACTTCAGGAGAACATGGAATAATTGGTTTGTTAGCTGTGCACCCAAAGCATCAAAAAAAGGGTATAGCGAAAATGCTTATGGAGCAGGCCAAAGCCTACTTCCATAATAAAGGTTGTCTTCATTTCTCGGTAGATACGCAACTCAGCAACTTACCAGCAATCAAGTTTTACGCCTCATGCGGTTGTAAACCAAGTAACATTGCATACTGGTACTACAAAGCTAAATAACGACCAACAGAGTATGAGCTTTATAGTCTCGGTAGAATAAGAGCTCTGTTGGTTACTTTTGCTTATTACTCAATATTCTGAATCTGCTCACGCATCTGTTCAATCAACACCTTGAGCTCAACCCCTGAAGCGGTGATGTCAGTGCTAATAGACTTAGAAGCTAGCGTGTTCGACTCACGGTTAAACTCCTGCATCATGAAATCCAGTCGGCGACCTACAGAGCCGCCTTTCTTCAAGATGCTGGTTGTTTCTTTAACGTGAGAATCTAAGCGGTCCAGTTCTTCAGCTACATCGGATTTTTGCGCCAGTAGGATAAGCTCCTGCTCGACACGGGAGGCATCCAGTTCAATTTTGGCATCTTCAAACTTGCCCAGTAGGCGTTCACGTTGCCATTCCAGGATTTCTGGCATACGAGCGCGAACCTTGACTACTTCTTGAGTGATGGTCTCGAGACGCGCTACGATCAGCGCTTTCATGTTTTCACCCTCGCGACCACGAGCTTCAATAAACTCACCCAATGTTTCTTCAAAGCCTTCTAATAGTGCTTTGTTGATGGTGTCCATGTCTTGTTCCGGGGTTTCCATCACACCTGGCCACTGCATCACCTGAAATGGGTTGATGCGACTCTCTTCACCGGTAAGTGACATGACTTGATTGGCTGCGCCAATGACTTGCTTTGCCAGTGTCTCATTGATGTTGAGCTCGCCTTTCGCCGCAGGGTTGGCTTCAAAACGCAGATGGCACTCGACTTTGCCGCGCGCCAGACGCTTGCGGAAACGATCACGAAGTACAGGCTCCAGACCACGGAACTGCTCAGGAAGACGGAAGTAAGTTTCGAGGTAACGTTGGTTCACTGAGCGAATTTCCCATACTGCGCTGCCCCAGTCACCTTTGACTTCTTTGCGCGCGTACGCGGTCATGCTGTAGATCATGAATGAATTTCCTTGGATTAGATAAAGTTTGCAAACTGTGTTCATGTTAGCACATTTAAAAAAAGAATGGCTCTAGGGTAAAGAGCGGTTCTAGGAGAAAGAGCGGTTAAAGAGCGGAACTATGGCCCTGTGGTCCTGTGGGGAGTGATGAATTACAATTTGAATTAAATTGTTGATTAATAGTGTTTTATTTGTTTTTGTGAACCATAGAACAAAGAGACGCATTTGTTCAGGATTAGGTACACAAGGTGTTTGAGCAATATCCGAAATAAGAGCGGTTAAAGAGCGGAACTATGGCCCTGTGGCCCTATGGGGAGTGACGAATTACAATTTGAACTAAATTGTTGACTAATAATGTTTTATTTGTTTTTGTGAACCACAGAACAAAGAGACGCATTTGTTCAGGATTAGGTACACAAGGTGTTTGAGCAGTATCCGAAATAAGACCGGTTAAAGAGCGGAACTATGGCCCTGTGGCCCTATGGGGAGTGACGAATTATACTTTGCACTAAATTTTTGACTAATAATGTTTTATTTGTTTTTGTGAACCACAGAACCACAGAACCACAGAACCACAGAACCACAGAACCACAGAACCACAGAACCACAGAACCACAGAACCTAGACCCTTTCCCTCATCTCCGCTATAATCTCCGCCCAATCCAATCCGCTTCCCCAACAAAGGTAATGTCCATGCGTCCAAATGATCGCGCAGCAGACCAAGTGCGCCCAATAAAAATTACTCGCAACTATACCGCTTATGCAGAAGGTTCTGTGTTAGTCGAGTTCGGCAATACCAAAGTGTTGTGTAACGCAACCGTAGAAGAAAACGTACCGCGCTGGCTAAAAGGTCAGGGTAAAGGTTGGGTGACGGCGGAATACGGCATGTTGCCTCGTTCAACCCACTCTAGAATGCGTCGTGAAGCTGCAAGTGGTAAGCAAGGCGGTCGTACGATGGAGATTCAGCGCCTGATTGCCCGTAGTCTGCGTGCGGTGGTGGATCTGGAGGCCATGGGTGAAGTCATGGTGACAGTAGACTGTGACGTGATTCAGGCTGATGGTGGAACGCGCACTGCGTCGATTTCCGGTGCCAGTGTGGCTATGGCAGATGCATTTGCTCACCTGGTAGCAAAAGGCACACTGAAAGCGAACCCGATGAAAGGCCATGTAGCGGCCGTGTCTGTGGGTCTGCTTGGCGAAGACGTGTTGTGTGACCTTGAGTATACAGAAGATTCCGCAGCCGACACGGATATGAATGTAGTGATGACGGAAGATGGCCGCATGATCGAAGTTCAGGGCACTGCTGAAGGCGAACCGTTTACTCACGATGAACTGATGGCTCTGCTGGCGTCAGCGAAGAAAGGCATTACCGAGATCGTGGCAGCGCAGAAGCTGGCTTTAGAAGATTAATCGATAGCTCCCGTAAGGGGGCTATTTTTTTGTGCGCAGAGCGCGCGTTGAATTACCTTTATTTATATTAAGATAACCGTCATCCCCTTTTTCAAGGGGATGACGAATGAAAGTAAAGAGAGACATAAAATGAAAGCATACCAGCGTGAATTTATCGAATTTGCACTAGAGAAAGAAGTTCTAAAATTTGGCGAATTTACCCTAAAATCTGGTCGTAAAAGCCCTTATTTCTTTAACGCTGGGCTTTTCAATACTGGTCGTGACCTAGCGCGCCTTGGTCGCTTTTACGCAGCGGCACTGGCTGACTCTGGTATCGAGTACGATGTACTTTTTGGCCCGGCGTACAAGGGTATCCCAATCGCAACGACAACAGCGGTAGCTTTGGCTGACCATTATGATGTTGACACCCCATATTGCTTCAACCGTAAAGAAGCCAAAGACCACGGTGAGGGTGGCAGCCTTGTAGGTAGTCCACTGGTCGGTCGTATTATGCTGGTGGATGATGTGATCACGGCGGGTACGGCGATTCGAGAGTCGATGGAAATCATTCAGGAAAACGGTGCCGATCTTGCAGGTGTACTCGTGGCTATCGACCGTCAGGAAAAAGGCAAAGGTGAGTTGTCAGCGATTCAGGAAGTTGAACGTGACTTTGGCTGTGCCGTGATTTCAATTGTGAGCCTGACTGACCTTATCACCTTCCTGGAAGAGAAGGGTGACAATGCGGAGCACCTAGAGGCGGTGAAAGCGTATCGTGCACAGTACGGCATCTAAGACGTCAACAAGATAAAACGTCAACGAAAAAAAGGGGTCAGTATGGCGACATACTGACCCTTTTTTAATTACTGTCCCGGAGTCTTTTTGCAGAGTATGGCCATACGGTCATTGCTTTCTGCCACCGCGTTCTCGCTACAGTCGTACTTGTCTCTGAATAACGCAAACTCGTGATGTCGGTCTTTGAATGAAATGATGTAAAACTCATCAACGCCTTTTAGCTGCTCATCTGACTCAAACACCTTCGCCTGTCCATTGCTGTAGTATTGCCCTGAGTAGGAGCGGGGGTACATGTAAAAGGTGCGAACATTAGGATCGATGGTTTCAAATATTGACTTATCACTGTTGTCAGATACCTTGCCCGTTGCTAATAGGTAGGTTGCCGCAATCAGTGCTACCGGCACAATAAGTGAAGCTATAGCAAGCCAGATGGTGTCTTTTTTCTTCCAGAATAGGGCTAACAAGATGCCTATCGCCGGTGTACCCGGAAGAACGTAAGTCGGTAAGATATTGCTCGAAGCCGTGAACAAAATTAGTGGCGACAGTGCCCACCAAATGGCAAAGCTTGTGAAGCCATGGTTTTGTTTCGCTTGCTCCAGACCAAACTTTACACGTACTAGCATTAGCACAGGCAGAATCAAAGACCAGGGCAAGACCGCCAGCAACCAGAAGAACCAGATCTTACCTTTTGGCTCTTGATGACCAGAACCATACAGGTCACCAGTCCAACCAGGTTCAACGAAGCGCTTGTAGTGCTCACCGACAATAAAGTAATCAATAAAGCCGGGTGTCGCACGCTCGGCCATGATGTACCAGGGCAGGGCAATAGCAAGCATCAATAGGGTGCCTTTAATCAGCGGGAAACGACGCCATAGTTCGACAAACGCGCCGATGATACCATGCTGAATGACCATCCATGGGAACACCGCGAGACCAAACAACACAATGGCGACCGGGCCTTTTGCGAGTAGACCAATAGCCAGGCCGGCAAACCCAACATAGCCCCACAGCGTTTCACCTCGCCAGCATTGGTAGAAACCTATCATGGCTAATGTGAGACCAACAGTAAGAGCCATATCTGTCATGACAGCACCAGCTGAAATGGAGAACACCAGTGTGGTCGACAGCACTAAAGCGGCAACAAGCGGGTTGTAGCCATTCTTCTTGGCAAACCAGGCAGAAGCGCAAACAACCAATACGCCGGCTATCCAGTGAGGGAAGCGCAAAGTAAACTCGGACAGGCCGAACAGCTCAACGCTGGCCGCACTCATCCAGGTAAATAGCGGCGGCTTACCCCAAAATGGTATACCGTAGTCAAACAGCGGCGTCAGCCAGTTGCCTGTCTCCACCATCATTCGCGCCATTTCTCCATAACGGGACTCGGTCGTATCCATCAATGGATAAAGTCCAAGAGAAAGAAGGCGGATGAGCAACGCACCAATCAGCAAGGTCCAAAGCGTTCGCTCTTTGTTAATCATTTTTGTTAGCTCCAACTAGTCGCCAAATGTTTGGCAAGATATTCGCCATAGGCTTGAGCAGAGTGATGGCTATATCATTCTGCCCAAGAAAAACTCACGAAGTCTCACACATTATTCAAGTGTAGGTCAATAAACTGGCATTCAATCTATTGTTAAGGTTTGTGATTTTTAAGGAAATCGGCGGGGTCAAACCACTTTTTTCTTTTGCAGCGCCTGTTCGATCAGGGGCGGAACAAACTGGCTGACATCACCGCCATGAATCGCGACTTCTCTCACCAGTGTCGAGGAGATAAACGCATGCTCTTCCGCTGGCGTAAGAAAAACACTCTCCAGGCCTGGCAGCAAACGGCGATACATATTGGTCAGGCCAAATTCATATTCAAAGTCGACGGTGGTTCTCAGTCCTCGAATCAAGACATTGGCTTGTTCTTCTTTGGCAAAATTAACCAAAAGGCCTGAAAACCCTTTTGCGGTGACGTTATCCAGATGCTGAGTGACGGCTTTGGCAAATTCAACGCGCTCATCTAACGTAAACATAGTGTTCTTGCTAGGACTGGCCGCAATGGCAATGATCACTTCGTCAAACATCGTAGACGCTCGTTCAATGAGATCGAGGTGTCCATTGGTAATCGGGTCAAAGGTCCCAGGGTAGATCACACGAGATAGTCGCTTTTGAGTCACTGTATTTGCTCTGGTTTAAAATTTTACTCAGTGTAACACTTTATAGACACGAACAAACAGGCACGCAAGAGTTATCATTAATCCCATGAGTTGTTATTATCCCCAAGTGGCTAAGTGAACACAAAAAAGAGAAGCATAAATGAAAAACATACTGGTGGTTCGAAACGACAAAATTGGCGATTTCATGTTGGCATGGCCCAGCTTTGCTATGCTCAAAGCCTCGATGCCTGAGTGCCGAATCACTGCACTTGTACCAAGCTATACGGTGGCGTTGGCCAGAGCTTGTCCGTGGATTGACGAAGTGATTGTCGACTGTGGTAAAGATGCCGGCAAACATACTCAGAAAACGTTGATTAATACGCTGAAAGGCGCGAAGTTCGACGCGTCGATCAATTTGTTTTCGACCACCTACAATGCACTCTTGGTTTGGAAGGCCAACATCCCCTATCGCTTAGCGCCAGCCACCAAATTTGCACAGGTTTTCTATAACAAACGCATCAAACAAAAACGCTCACAAAGCGCCAAGCCAGAGTATGAGTACAACCTTGATCTTATTCGAGCCTTCTTAAACGACCAGTCGATAGAGATTGTCGAGCCGCGCACACCATATTTCTCTTTTTCTCTGGATGCGCTCGCTAAGCAGAAAGAGAAGTTAGCATTGCAGCTCGGTCTCAATAAAGCGCAGCCTTGGGTTTACGTTCATGCTGGCAGCGGTGGCTCGGCGAACAATCTTTCTCTTGAACAATATACTGATCTTATTGCAGGGCTCGAGGCGAACGCCGAAGTGGTGCTCACTGCAGGGCCGGGGGAAGAGGAAAAAGCCAGAGAGCTTCAGGCGCTACTTGCCAGCAAGCACGTCTCCAGTGTGGTTTATGATAAAAACGACGGGCTGGTGGATTTCTCTTGCTCTCTGGCTTGCGCCAGCTTATTCATTGCAGGCTCCACCGGGCCGTTGCACATTGCTGCCGCATTAGATGTACCAACGGTTGGCTTCTTTCCCGCTAAGCGCTCGGCAACGCCGCTGCGCTGGAGACCTCTGAACTCAGAAGGGCGTCACCTTGCCTTTTGCCCACCGCAAGCTGAGGATAAAGCGAGCCAGGATAATATGACCCGCATTGATATCAATGACGTGTTGGCAGAACTTACTCCTTGGGCGACTCAGTACTTGTCCTGACCCAAAGGTCGGCGTATTTGACAAAGGTGGAGTGCGCCGACAATAGAGACAGCAGAAAGCCCTGTTTACCATCGAGAAAACCGGCTTTGACAATGTACATCTTCACGAAGCAGGCGACGGCATGGAGAATTCCCTGAGAGATGCTGGAGCGCTTACCGCGTTTCTCCCGTTGCTCGGCCCACGCTTTGGCATACCCCGCCGATTTCACCAAATAATGATGGATGTCGTCATAGGTATAATGGATAAGATCACCTTTTAGTGTCTCAATCTGCATAGCGCTGTTCGTTTGCACTTTTTCATGAACCAGAGACTCGTCATATTGAGTCAGTTTAGTCGGATATAGGCGCAGAACCTTGTCAGGGTACCAGCCACAATGCTTGATAAAGCGGCCAAATACCCAACTTAAACGAGCAAACTGGTAGATAGTATCCGCTCGGTTTTTTTCCGTGGCCTCCAGAATGCTTGCTTTGAGCTCCGGCGTTACTCGCTCATCGGCATCAAGCCAGAACACAAAGTCTGAGGTGACGTGGCTTTGTGCCAATCGTCTTTGAGGGCCAAACCCCGGCCACTCGGTATTAACGTGAAACTTGGCACCAAACTCTGCTGCGATTTGGGGAGTGTCATCGGTACTACCAGAGTCCATAATGACGATTTCATCGACCCAACCTTGAACGGTCTCGAGACACGCACGCAGGTGCTTGGTTTCATTTTTTACAATCAGTGCGACAGCAAGTGTTGGTTTGGTCACTGTGATGGTCCTTGGTTGGTATCCCCGCTTATTATCGGGAGACAATGTAATTCGTAAATTCTCGTCATTCTTACTTTTTCCGACGTCCTCATATACTAAAGACGTTCTCACTTTTCTCGTCATCCTCACGAAAGTGAGGATCTCCTACAGCGAGTGACTCCTTCAATAACGGCGCTGTACTCAAAGCGCATTAAACGCCACAGCGTGCTTCATGCGATCCCCTTATTCAAGAAATGCCGGTACTAGACTAATCCAGCCCCTCCGCCTCGACAACCCGATCGAACATGTCAATCACAGCATCTGGCGTAATTCGCAGCATCGCCTTTTTATCCTTAACCCGAGCCCGCCAACTCAGCTCATTACTCGGTTTCCCCGTTTCCGCCAAAATCGACTCTTCATAAACAGACACCACATAGTCCTGGTAATTATAGGGCCCGGTGCGCTTCGGGTTATGGTGAGCATACAGGCCAATGACTGGGGTGCCCATCGCGTTTGCCATATGAGTCGGACCCGTGTCCGGTGCAATCACCAAATCGGCGCGATCAAGCAGTGCCAGCATTTGCAGCAAACTGCTTTGTCCAATGATGTTGGTCAGCGAGTGTGGGCTAAGTTCTTCGATTTGCTGGCCCAATTCAACTTCAATTTGAGCCGGGCTCCCCGCTAAAATGATGTTCCAGCCTGCTTTTGCAGCATGGTCGATAACGTCGGCATACCCTTGAGCATGCCAGTTTTTATAGCCTTTACTCGCAGCAGGCACGATAACAAGCGTGCGCCCTTCTATCCATTGGTTAGCTAGCCATTGATTAGCCCACTCGCGGTCTTCCGCAGTATAGGCAAGTTTCCATTTTGGCGTGGTAGTAGGAACGCCCAGCGTCTCGGTAAACGCCATCAATCCATCAAGCACGTGCATTTTAGCCGGCGAGGGCACTTTTATATTGGTAAACAGTCCCTGAAAGTCCTGAGCGCGCTCGCCATCAAAGCCGAGTTTATGTTTTGCTTTAATTCCCAGAGTGGCAATGCTGGCACGAAATGCGTATTGCATATGCAGCAGAGCATCAAAATGGCGTCCTTTCAATTGCTGCCAGAGGTTTTTATAGCCTTGCCAGCCCGCTTTCTTATCAAAAACAATAATCTCGATGCCATCTATGCTTTCAAGTAATTTTGCTTCCAGTTTACCAGTGATCCAGGTGATACGGGTTGTCGGCCAGTGTGCCTGAATCGCCTGTACAGCGGCAATCGTGTTACAGACATCGCCGATGGCAGAGAGCCGTAATATGCAGATGGATTGAGGAGCAGTATTGAAAAGTGGCATAAAAACACATGACTAGGAACAGATGTAAAGATTATGCAGGGGGGCGGAATGAATGTAAAATCAGAAGGATGAAAAAATGGTTCTAGGCCCTTGGTCCTAGCTCCTCGAAGTAGGGCGTGAGATTGAAAACGGTTAAAAACAACAATACAACCTATTGGTATGATGAAAAGCTGCTTAATGAACAGGTAGAGAAAGTATTTGACCCCGAGTTCTGGCAGCAACAAGATCGAGTTATTGGTAGTGCTCAAGGTCGCGGTACAACCTGGTTTGTAAAAACCCAAACGGTAGATGCGGCTCTGCGTCATTATCGTCGCGGCGGTCTATTTGGCAAGCTCGTCAAAGACCAATACTGGTTTTCAGACTGGGAAAAGACCCGAAGCTATCAGGAGTTTGCTCTTTTGAACACGCTGATTGAAGCCGGGGTTAATGTACCAAGACCGATCGCGGCTCGAGCGGTAAAAACAGGGCTTTACTATCGCGCAGACCTTTTCAGTGAAAAGATCGCTAACGCCCGTGATTTAGTGGCTATTTTGCAAGAAGAATCATTACCAGCAGAAATGTACCAAAAAATCGGCCAAGAGATCCGTAAGATGCATAATGCACAGGTGAATCATACCGATCTGAATATCCACAATATTCTAATTGATGACCAGGATAAGGTGTGGATCATCGACTTTGATAAGTGCCACCAACAAGAAGGTGACGACTGGAAGCAAGCGAACTTGGATAGACTCAAGCGCTCGTTTGACAAAGAGGTGGTCAGAGCGGGTATTCGTGTGGCTGAACAAGACATTGCAATACTGCTTTCGGCAGCGGCTTAGCTTTGATAGGAAGCTAAGCCACGGTGAATGAGGTCTATTCTAATGGCTTGTTAACCTTGCCAAGTACTACCGGAAGGCAGAGTATCAAAGACAGGAAGTAAATCTGTGAATAGACAGCGTAGTCCGCAAAGTTACTATAAAAACTATTAAATAGAATGTAAGCCAATATCGTGGTGACAAACATAAAACTGCAGTGCTTAAAATGGTGGTTGCAGGCTTTAGCGGCTTGATAGCCAAACACGACGAGCATAACCATCAGACTAGTATAAATTAGCGAAAACAGAAGCCCACTCTTGAACAGCTGGTCCAAATAACTGTTATGAAGATCAGTATGTCCCCAGTAGCGCCCACCATAGGTGAGAGTCTCACGCTCTTCGACAGGCAGTGAGCTTAAAGCCTGCTCAAACGCTTGTTGCGGTTTATCCAGCCCTCCACCAAATAACAGGTATTGCAGATCATTTGATGCATTGAGTTTGGATAGACTCCAAGCCGTTTTTATCATAGTCACTCGAGCCTGAATCGACTCTCCTTTAATGGACTCAGGAGAAAAGCCTCGTTCAACAATGGTGGTTTGGAATGTGTCCGTCTGAAACACCGCTATCGTAATTAGAAATACGACAGCAATGTACTTCCAATTACTCTTAATGATAATGGTAGAGAAGCCAAGAAATAGGATACCAATGGCAACAATCCCACCTTTGCTACCTGACAAAATAGCCGCCACTACTGACAGAGTAATAAAGGATAAAGCGTAAATGGTTTTCGTTATATTTTTAGAGTAAAAAACATAAATGACAGCCGCCGTTATACCCGTGGTAAGTACAATTGGCCAGCGGCTATAACCGATACGTCCCCAAAGTCGAACGGTCTGCTCGCTGAAAAAGTCGTAAACAAAGGCAAACAAATACAGGTCGATAAAGATACAGGCGACAATGCTAATAATGAACGCCGCGAGAGACCACCAGATTGCTTTGGCGTTCTTTGTAGCAGTGAAGATCAAACAAATGGGTAACAGTAGGTAGATATACTTTTGAATGTAGACTAGAGGGTCTGCCGCAACGCCTTTTGAAAACATGGAGAATATAAGACCCAAGACAAAAACAGCAACAGACGATTTCAGGATGATAGTTTGCGACTGGCGCAACTGAATATCACTTTTAAAATAGAGAGCAAACGCCGTTAGCACGTAAGGGTATAAAAAAAGATTCATTCCGGCTTTAGAAGCCGGTATCGATAAGGCCAACCCGATCAGAAAGAAAATGTTGCTTCGCGCTAAGATGTCGTAAGACTTTGTCACAGTGTTGTCTCTCACTTGATGAATATGTCAGTCCGCAATGGTTAACCGTGCTCGCGGCGATTAGGCTTATAGGTTCAAAGCCGTTAACGTCCGTTCGATGGCCCCTTTGTTAGCCTGAACAAAGCTTTTTGCCGTTTCCCCAATTTGGTCTCTGTGTTGTGGATCGTTCAGTAGCGCCAGAATGACGGTCGAGGCGGTTACCGTGTCGGGTATGATATCGCATGCCCCAAGCTGATGTAACTGCTCAGTAATGTCTTTGAAATTAAAATAACTCGGTCCAGTTACCATTGGGAGACCAAGCGCAGCAGGCTCCAAAAGATTGTGTCCACCTACTTTATTGCCCAGTAGACTACCTCCCATAAAGCAAACGTCTGATGCGGACAGCAGAGTCATCATTTCGCCCATGGTATCGCCCAAAAAGACCTCAGTCTCTGGGGTGACAGGCTGATTCTCGGTTCGTCTGGTTACCGTGAAACCGTGCTTCTTGATGGCATCAAGCACGCTTTGAAAACGCTCTGGGTGTCTGGGTACCAGAATCATCAGCGCCTCAGGCAACAGTTCCAGGATTTTTCTGTGGACGGCGAGCAATTGCTCGTCTTCTCCTTCATGGGTGCTTGAAGCGATCCAGACCGGGCGATCTGCCATCTGTTGTCGCAGCTTTTTACCCGCTTCAATATCTTGTTCATTTACGGAAATATCAAACTTAAGCGAGCCCGTGACACTAACTTTTTCTGGCTTGACACCGAGGCGAATAAATCGCTCAGCGTCATCCTGGTGTTGACAAAGAATGGTCGAAATACGGTGAGACAGCAGGTCGAAAACGGGCTGCACCTTAGCATAGCGTTGACAAGAACGCTCAGAAAGCCGGGCGTTAAGTATGGTAATCGGGATGCCGTTTTTTGCTACCCAATGCAGAGTGTTTGGCCAAAGCTCAGTTTCTACAATCAGAAGCTGACTTGGATGAATCGCCTTTAGGAATCCTTTCACAGCAAAGCCAAAATCGAGTGGCATATAACGATGCTCGATTATGTCCCCTAACTTACTGGCTTGCTGTGCGCCTGTCGGTGTTGTTGTGGTCAATACAATAACCATGTTGGGGTGAGCTTTTTTTAGTTTTTTTATCAGCGGAGATACTGCAATGACTTCACCGACAGAGACAGCATGAATCCATATAGGCTGAGAGCGAGCGTTTGAGAGAGCAGGCGTAAAACCAAAATGTTCTTTCCAGCGCTCACCAATACTCGGCTTACCCTTTTTCTTTTTGAACAAACCATATAGAAAAAAAGGGCTGACGACGATGAGCAATAATGTATAGATTTGGCGCAGCATTGCTCTACCTATGTTCTTGTAAGTTGTATTTTTCAGGCGTTAATTGCAGGAACGCTTCCACTTGGTCGGCGTAGTTCACCTTGTACGAGTACTTAATGCTGTCGTGAGAGGCAAGTAAGTTGATCATAATGATATAAACGCAGAACAATGGTGCGATCTTACTCATTAACTGGGGCTTCTCGCTGCCCCACTTCTGCACCGCGAATAACATTGGAATAAGCGCAATTGGGTAGACCAGAATCAAATGCCAATAAGAAAACGTAATCGGAGACAAGGCCGCACTGACCAGCACCCCAATTACAGCACCAAAAGCATACAGTTTAAGCCATAACGTCTTGTCAGAAAGGACTTCTGTGGATGTTGAGCGTTTGATTTTGCTTTTGATTTGTTGCCACCAATCCCAGCTTGCTTTTACTGAAACCAGCACACTGAGTCCACCAACAATGAAAATCAGGCCTTTCCAGCTGTATAACGCGGTCATTCTCAGCCACTCGATACTGGTAAGCCAGTCAAACTCACTGTAAGCAATCACCTTGTTGGAAAACAGCAGAGAGGCGTAGCGGAACCAATATAGCAGTGCTTTGAGTACAGGGTAGACGTGAACAAGCCCGTAGCCAATGTAGCGATCGCTTTCACGGCTGAGCTGCTCATTAACCATGTACTCGAGTAGATACGGAATCAACGACAGTCCAAGCGCCAACAAAGCGGCCATAACTCCCAGCCACGAGACTTTTCCCATGCCTCGATAAAGCAGATAAAGAGAAAGGACAGCCAGCACAGGCCATGAGTAATGAAGCTGCATTGCCAAGCCGATAGACAGGATGTGCAGGAAGGTATACAGGAACGTATTGCCACCTTCGCGCATTTTAAATGCACTCCAAAGATGCAAAGCAGCAAAAAAGCATAAATAAGATGGGTTGTAGAGCAGACTGTCATACAGCAGCCATGGATTTAACCAGTACAGTGCTAACAGCGCCAAACGCATTGGATTATTGAAAACTTGCTTAATCACCGAGTCTAAAAGAAACAGTGATAAAATGCGCAGCGCAAATAACAAAACCACTGGGGCCCAGGGTGAGTCCCAGATCAGTAAAGGCCCGGCCACCAACCAGGTCGTTAGTGAGCCTGGTACGCTACCGACAGCACTGGCGGCATTACCAAAGTTAGTCCAGATGCCGGAGTAAGCCGCCAAGTAACCTTTGTGCAGCATTTGTGTCTGATCGCCCGCAATGATCTGATTGCTGGCGTAAACGAACGCAAAGACCAAACCAACCAAAAAGCCCGTAAAATAAAGGGCTGAAAAATGCTTTTCTAGGAATGCTTTTGATAACATGAGTTCACTCTAGAGATTATTTGTTAATGGCAGCATCGTTTGGCTCCGAAAAGGTCCAAACTTTATGAACGAGATAGGTAATGACGGGCAATATCACCACCACAATCAATACTCGAATATAACTGTTAACATCACTGAATAGCTCACTAATGCCTTGTGCTGCCATCAGTGAGGCAAATTGAACAGCGAAAAACCGAACGGCATTCCCCCAGTTGACCTTGTGCTTAAATACAATAAGCGTCTGGGCAAAGTAAGAAAAAAAGAACGCAATAGTAAAACCACACACATTGGCGTAGAGCACATTGTCTTGAATAAAGCGCAGAAACAGAAAAGCAACAGCAATGTGAATTGCCGTTGCCATGCCACCTGTCAAAATGAATCTTACTATCCGATATTGTAGTAATCGGTTAAGGAGATCAGTCATTTTGCTTCTCTTCGGGGGCGTCTTGGTACTTGTCACTCTCAACAATATAGCTAGGGCGACGCTTTGACTCCATGTAGAGTCGGCCCACATATTCACCGAGCACGCCAATGCCTATTAACTGCACACCACCTAAAAATAGGATGACGGTAATCAAAGAGGCATAACCAGGAGAGTCGATGCCAAAGATCAGCGTTTTAATGACCGTGATGCTCAGATACAAAAAGGCAAACGCCGAAATGACACTGCCAATATAGAGCCAAATACGCAGCGGCGCAGTGCTAAAACTGGTGATGCCGTCTAACGCAAAGTTCCACAGCTTCCAGCCATTAAAACTGGTCTCTCCGGCTTCGCGCGATTCTCGTTTGTATTCGACAACCGAGGTTTTGAAACCCACCCAGGAAAAGATCCCTTTCATGAAGCGCTGGTTTTCGGGTAGCAACTGAATTGCCTTGAGTACTCGTCGGTTGATCAAGCGAAAATCGCCAACATTTTCTGGGATCTCCACGTGTGCTACTGCGTTATGAAACTTATAAAACAGCTCGGCAGAGAGTTTTTTCGCCCATGAATCGGTGCTGCGATCGACTCGTTTAGCCACCACAACGTCAAAGCCTTTATTCCATTCGCGTAGAAAATCATGAATCAGTTCAGGAGGATCTTGCAAGTCGGCATCGATTGGAATGATGACTTCTCCGCGAGCCAAATCCAGTCCTGCGGTCAGTGCAGCCTCTTTACCAAAATTACGAGACAGGTTTACGGTCCGAACGTGATGATCCTGTTCTCTTAAAGAGTCCATCACACTCAGGGTGTCGTCTTTGCTGCCATCATTAATTAAAATGACTTCGTAGCTGTACCCGGTTTCTTGCAGGACCGATGAAATTCGTTCCATGAAAATAGTCAGTACGGCCTGTTCGTTATAACAAGGACATACTATAGAAATAATGGGCGCGGAGTTTGACATAAGTAACCTATAGTGCGTGTTTAACTGCGTCGATAATCTGTTGATTCGATGGGATATCACCATTGGCGTTCATAACAATATGATGGCGTCCGTCGAGAGGAGTGTAGCGAAATGGTACAGTCGAGTAAAAAATACCAACGGTTGGGGTATGCGTTGAGACCGCTACGTTCCTCACTCCTGTATCCGGTGCTACCACCAATTTCGCTTTTGAAACGTAACTGACGAGCTCATCCAAAGGCAAACAGGGCTGGATTTTGAAGTTGTCATTTGCTTCCAGGTGACGGACAAAATCGCCTTTTTCAAAATCGTTTTTGCCTTCCAGATAGACATGGTCATAGTCAGGAAGTTCCTTCACCGCGCTCTCGAGTAGCTGTTTCATTTGTTGTTCAGACAATATTTTCGACTTAGTAGAAGCGCCGTTGAAATAAAGTATTTGCGGCTTATCCTCTGTAGATTGCACGACATCCAAATTGCTTGGATAGGCAAAATCCAGAGGCCTCTGTGGGGCGTGACCCAGCATTTTCAACATATCCAGCATGCACTCTACCTCAGGCTGGTAGTCCGAACGAAACACCGAGATGTTGTAGAGAGTACCATTCAAGAATGGTTTGTAAGGAAAGCCAAATTTTAGTTTTGCCTTGCTTAATGCCATCATCCAGTAAGAGCGCGCGGTACCCGCTAAGTCAAAAATAATATCTTGCTCGGGAAGTTGAGAGAATTCCTGATACTTCTTTTTCAGTGTCATCTCAGCCTTTTTCTCTCGGCCGGAAACATAAATGGTTTCGTCAGCCAGATCAGACGGCATGCCATACTGGTAGTTCGATACTCCGACCAAGGTAATTTTAGCGTTCGGGAAAAATCGTCTGGCTTCGGTCAGAAATGGACGCACGATCACCAAATCACCTAGCGCCGCTTGACGAATGACGGTGATATTTTTGACTTTCTCTGGTGAAAAATCGTTGTGTAGATATTGCTGGGCTTTGTTCGAGACATAGCCACCACGCTCACACCAGTAGTATTTCATTGCAAATTCTCTTTTGAGTTGAGTTGTTGGATTGCGTCCAGAATCCATTTTGAAGGTAAGTCTACCAGACATTTTAAGTGCCCAAGAGGGCATTCACGCTTAAAGCATGGACGACATTCAATGTCAGTATGGATGATTTTAACATTGTCGCCGAGTGGTGGCGTATAGTCCGGTGAACTTGAGCCATAAATCGCCACTATTTTACAGCCTACCGCTGCAGATACATGCATCAGCCCAGAGTCATTGCTGATCACCGTATCGCATGCCGCTAATAAATCAACAGCCTCGGTTAACGAGGTGCTTCCTGCCAAATTGTGGCAATGTTGCATCGCTTCGGGCGTCAGCGCTAGACGTATGCTCTCGGTCACTTCTTTGTCTTTTTGCGAACCGAACAACCAGACCTGATGACCCTCTTCAATCAGAGATTGAGCAACCTCAGCATAGTGTGCATCTGGCCAGCGTTTAGCCGGTCCAAATTCCGCACCGGGACACATGCCGTAGACCTTTCGAGACGTCGACAGGCTGAACTTATCGAGTGCCTGTTTTTGAATGGACGCGTCGATAGTAAATGCCGGGCGGGGGCAAGACGATAGCTTAACCTCTTGTAGCATGGTCTCTTTCGTCGACGCGAGCGCAACAAAGCGTTCTACGTAGTATTGAAACACCCGCTTATCTGGGCGTAAGTCATTGAGCAGGCCATAGCGCATTTCTCCTTTCCAGCCAATGCGCTTCGGGATACCAGCGAAAACGGGAATCAGTGCAGATTTGGCAGAATTAGGTAAAACAAACGCATGGGTATAGCGTTCCCCCTTCAATTGGCGACCCAGTTTCCAACGCCCTTTGAGGTCAAAAGAACCATGACCGATAGGCATTTCTATTGCTCGATTGACCTGTGGCATCCGCTCCAAAATGGGCTTACACCAAGCAGGAGCCAGCACATCAATGCTGGCATTTGGGTACAGCTCTCTGAGGCGAATATACAGGCTCTGAGACATCACCATATCGCCAACCCAGGAGGGGCCGATGATTAGAATTTTCATGCTTTATTTAACAGGTCGAGTGATAGTGGAGTTCCCCTCTCAATGTTGACATTCACCGTTCTACCTAACACTTCTTCTAAGTGTTTTGGTGCCAGCCCATATCCTGGTCGTATTGAACGAATATTATCCGAGGTCAACGGTTCTCCTGCTTCAATATCCTTCACGACATAGAGGGAGCGACGAAACTTAACATTCCCTTTCTCTGCTTCTGTGCGTTCGTAGTTCACTTTACCAAGTGCAGCCCAGGCGGTTTTAGTATCCTTGCAAAGCGCTTTCAATTCTGAAGGCTCAAGAGAGAAACTATCATCTGGACCACCACCGTTTCGGTCTAAAGTCGCGTGCTTCTCTATCAGGCATGCACCTAAAGCAATAGAAGCCACAGCGGTTGCATTATCAATCGTATGATCGGAAAGACCTGAGAGAACACCGAAGCGTTCTTGCATATCCGCAATGGTTCTTAAGTTATACTGCTCGGCTGGGGCAGGGTATCCGCTCACGCAATGAAGAACTACCAGCTCACTGCACCCATTGTTTTTTGCCACGGCAATGGCTTCATGTATCTCTTCTTCGTTTGCCATTCCTGTGGACATGATCATCGGCTTACCAGTTCTGGCTACGCGAGCTATCAATGCATGATCAACAAGTTCGAAAGAGGCGATTTTATAAGCAGGTGCGCCCAGATCCTCCAGTAAGTCCACGGCGGTGAAATCAAACGGAGAGCTAAATATCGTGATGCCGACTTCCTTCGCTTTCTCAAACAGAGCTTGATGCCATTCCCATGGCGTATGCGCCCATTCGTAGAGCTCATAGAGAGAACGGCCATCCCATAAGCCACCGTGAATTTGGAAGTCTTCTTTGTCACAATCAATAGTTATTGTGTCTGGGCGATATGTCTGTAGCTTAATTGCATCCGCGCCAGCCTTCTTAGCTTCTTCAATAATCTTGAATGCGTTATTGATATCGCCATTGTGGTTTGCTGACAGCTCAGCGATTATATATGGCTCGAAATCAGGACCAATCTTACGTCCTTCAATCTGAATATACTCATTGCTCATTATCTTTCTCCAATCGGACGTAGTATTTGATGCCATTGATTATAACGTATGCCGGAAAGCGCTCTGGGTCACATACTCTAAGCAAGTTGAATTGAGAGCGAATAGAAGCGTCGGCGTCTAGTTGACTATCTTCTGGCGTTCTTTTTCTATAGTAGCTGGATTCGACATTCACTGACTGAGCCGTGGCATTACTTTGGTCTATGTGCTCGCATGCCCATGAAATAAGCTCAATTTCTGCTGAAAAAAGCTTGTGATTAATCTCATCAAACAATTCATGACCAGACAACGGAATGCTTATTTTCTGCCAAATGTCACCAGTATCGACTCCGTCTTCGGCGTTTAAAAGAGAAAGGGTTATCTCATTGCCGCCATTGACTATTTCCCATACATGAGGGCTCCAGCCTCGACCTTGAGGTAAGTCACTCGCGTGAAGAACAAGCGTATAGCGAAATAGTTCCCTCGTCTGTTTGTGCACAATTTCAGAGCAGGATACCAAGAATAGAATATCCCCAGGCCCGCTAAGTTCGCTGATGCTGGTTACCAGCTCAATTTGGTGATTGGCAGCATTATTCTCTACCCATGCCTCCAAATAAGGGAAAACTGGGTGTGTATTGCTGCTACAGACAATGGCTATTTTCATAATCTAACTCAAGTATTTTTTCGGTCACTCTATAAACACCTTTACCGTCGCAAATCTGGAGGCTTGCTTGGTGTAACGAGGTCCACTCAGTAAGAAGTTGTTCGTATGTGTTGAGGAGGTCAGATTCAATATTCTCTAAATTGACTTGTAATGCGACACCTTGATTTACCAATTGAGCACATATCTCTTTCTGGTTGTCTGCCAGAGGAATGACAATACTTGGCAGACCTAAACAAGCTCTCTCCCAACTAGTACTACCGGGCGCCCCAATAGCAATATCATGCTCTAACATCAGAGCTGCCATATTTTCGGAAAAATCAATGTGAGTTACCTTATCGCGACCCTGACACCAATCTCGCAGGCGCTGATAATTTGGAGAGCGGTTACTCAACAGCACGGTGAAACTGGCATTTACCTCGCCGCTTAAGGCTTCTAGAACTTTGAGTGAAGCATTCGGCGCGTCAATTCCACCCATAGATATCAAGACTTTTGGTGACTTATCAGGCTTCACTCTATTTTCACCGGAAGAGTGTAGCTGTGAGAATTTTTTGTCTAGAAGTGCATAATTGCTGCCGGCTAATACCGTGCCTTTAGACTGATAGTCTGACGCTTTCCTTCCTAGGGTTTGATCTATGATCAGGTCGGCAGAATGGACTCTAACTAAGTCGTCAATACTCATTAGTAGGCTTTTCTGTCGAGAACGAACGATTGTTTGCCAAACCTCGTCGATAGCGTAGTGATCGCTAATTACCCATTGGGCATCTGGCACAGAACGCAAGAAATCGTTCGCATCCTCTTCTGGTGTGCGTTGCAGCCAAGCAATGTAGTCTTTGTCACTGCTTGGGACAACAGGAACCTTGGGTGGTGTGAGCTTAATAACATCAAATCCACGGCTTTGAATGTAGCTTATCATGTCGCCTTTTTGCGGTAAGCAAGCGAAACTGACCTGATAATTATGCTCCCTCAGAGAAGTAGCAAGTACCAAGCACCTCATAACGTGTCCGCTACCTATCCAAATCGAAGCGTCAGTCCTGAAAACGACTTTTTTCATCACGATTTATCTATCAATGAATATAACGTTTCGGCAAAGTGCCAGTCTTCATCGGTATCAATGTCTTGCACTCTTTGCCTTGGAAGTAAAACGACTCTAGAGTGAGGTGAGAAGAAGGATTTCCTTTCAAGAAAAGCCGATTTTTTCCCCCAGTAGAATTGCCCTGCATCGTGATATGCTTCCTCCAAATCTTGAGAGCGTACCAACTCATTTTCAGGTGCAAACATAGTTACTGCACCAGATGTCGAGAGTTTGATCGCTCGTTGAATCGGGAAAGGAAAAGATGTCGCGCTGAATACGAACTCAACTTTCTTATCGGATACCAGTTTTTGATACCCCAGTTTTAAGTCTTCAGCGGTAACAAATGGTGCTGTTGCATATAAACAACAGACGTAGTCAATCTCGACCTGCTGATGTTCATACCATTGAACAGCATGATGGATGACGTCGATTGTAGTCGCATGATCATCAGATATGTCATCTGGACGAATAAAAGGAACCTCCGCACCATATTGCTTAGCAACTTCAGCGATTTCCTGATCATCTGTCGACACAATGACTTTATCAAAGCAGCCTGAATTCAACGCTGCTTCAATTGAGTAGGCTATCATGGGCTTACCGTGAAATAACTTAATGTTTTTGCGCGGTATTCTTTTGCTTCCGCCTCTCGCTGGGATAATGGCAATTTTCATGTGCTAGCTCGCTAAAATCTCAGTCAAGACGGCAACAACAGTATCTTGTTGAGCTTCGGTCATTGTATGAAACATTGGTAACGAAATAGCTTCTTGATAGTAGCGCTCAGATTCAGGGAAATCACCGATGGAAAAGCCCATTTGTTGATAATATGGCTGAGTATGTACCGGAATATAATGCAAGTTGACCCCAATACCTTGCTCACGTAATGCATTGAATACTTGTTGGTGAGTCAGAGTGATCTCATCAAGCTTCAAACGGATAACATACAGGTGCAGACCAGAGTAGGTATCCTCTAACTGATACGGGCGCACAACAGGTAATGACTCTAATAGCTCATTGTATCGAGAGGCCAAGTTGTGACGAGCCGCGACAAATTGCGTCAAACGCTGCATTTGGGTGACACCTAATGCGGCTTGCAACTCAGTCATTCGATAGTTAAAACCCAAATCGATCTGTTGGTAGTACCATGCACCATGCGATTCTCCCTGCATCATTGCCGGATCTCGTGTGATACCGTGGCTGCGCAACAGTGCCATTTTATTCGCGAGTGTCTGGCTGTTGGTCAGTGCCGCACCACCTTCAGCCGTTGTCACGATTTTTACCGGGTGAAAGCTAAACACCGTGATATCCGAGTACTCACAGTTTCCAATAGGCTTACCGTGATACTTGCCACCAATCGCATGAGAAGCGTCTTCAATCACTTTGAAACCATACTCTTTTGCGAGTTTATCAATGGCTTTCATGTCACAAGGTTGACCACACAGGTGCACCGGAACCACCACTTTTGGCAGCTTGCCTTCAGCTTTTGCCTGAATCAGCTTCTGCTCTAGCTTCTCGGGACACATGTTGTAGGTTCTAGGGTTGATATCGACGAAGTCGACCTTAGCGCCACAGTACAGGCCACAGTTTGCTGATGCAACAAAGGTGACAGGAGAGGTCCATAACCAGTCACCTTCACTTAAGCCTAAAGCCAGACAGGCGATGTGCAGAGCGGATGTCGCGCTGTTGACTGCTAATGCGTGTGCTGCGCCAGTATGAGCAGTAAGCATTGACTCAAACTCAGGTACTTTTGGCCCTTGCGTCAAAAAGTCAGAGTTAAGAACATCAACAACCGCGTCGATATCTTGCTGCGTAATCTCTTGTTTGCCGTATGGAATCACGTTATTGCTCACACTGTAAAGTTTGGATCAACATGCTCTTTGATCAGTTCACGCAACCCTTCAATGGTTTCCCACTCGGTATTGGTGCCTGAGTTGTATTTGAAACCAAACGGTACTTTCTCAGCTTTGTGGTGATTCAAGTACTCTTCCTCTGTATATGTAAATGACACAGAAGGCAGAATGGCGTAGTACTTGCCCAGGTCAATGGTGTTGAGAGAGTCGGTATCGGTGATCATTTCTTCATGGAGCTTTTCTCCAGGACGAATACCGACAACCTTCGTTTTGCACTCAGGTGCGACCGCTTTGGCAATATCCATGATCTTGTAAGAAGGGATCTTCGGCACAAAAATTTCGCCGCCAAGGTGGTGTTCCAACGCGTACATCACCATGTTCACGCCGTCTTGCAAAGAGATGTTGAATCGAGTCATCTCTTCATGAGTGATAGGTAACAGGCCTTCTTCTTTCTTCTTCAGGAAGAATGGGATAACAGAGCCTCTTGAGCCCATGACGTTGCCGTAGCGTACCACGCTGAAACGGATGTCTTTAGAGCCCTTAATGTTATTGGCTGCAGTGAACAATTTGTCAGAGGCAAGCTTAGTCGCGCCATATAGGTTAATCGGAGCACATGCCTTGTCAGTGGAGAGTGCCACAACATCATGCACGCCGCATTGCAGGGCTGCCTGAATCACGTTTTCCGCGCCGTCAACGTTGGTTCGAATACATTCTGTAGGGTTGTATTCGGCGGTATCTACCTGCTTGATTGCCGCAGCGTGAATAATTACATCCACGCCTTCACACGCCTGAATCATGCGGTTTCGATCACGAACGTCACCGATAAAGAAGCGCAGCTGAGGAAAGTCCTTATGAGGATATTGCTGCTTAAGCTCGAACTGTTTCAGTTCATCTCTTGAGAAGATAATGATCTTCTTTACATCTTCATAACGTTCAAGAATCGTCTTGATGAATTGTTTTCCGAATGAGCCTGTGCCACCAGTAATCAGCACGGTTTTGTTATTTAACATGAAAAAGTATCCTTTGCTTGCAACGTATGGTCTTGTGACATTGCCAGTTGCTTTGCTACTAGTATAACACGCACATTGCGACAGTCATGTGCTTTGCTAGCCGCCAGAAGGCGGCGCAGGTTTGGGGGTGTGAGCTTAATTCAAAGACTCAAAATGACCATCTTTGGTAATAATGGAGTCTAAGATTTGCTCTTTATTTAACTGATTTCTGATCTCCAAAATGACCTGACTCTGTCGCCCATCATCTAAGAGAGTGACAGGTAATTCTGGGAAAAGTTTCTTTAAGGTGAACAGGGCCGTAGAGTAAGGGCCAACCACTCTGGAAAAGGTCAGGCGTTTGGTCAGTATCTCAAGCTCCATCGGACGGTCAGGAGTGTGGTACTCGACCGACTCAATGGCCTTTACGGCTTTTGTCACCGCTTCACTCTCATTACGATGCGGAAAATAAACCACTTTCTGAGCTTTGTTCTCAGTAAAAAGCATGATTTCTTTTAAGTGGGCGTCCAGCGCTTTTTGGTTTTTATGCCCAATAGCACCCTGACCAATAAATGCCACTGGTCCCTGCGCATCATACGCATTGAAAGAGTCAAAGCGACTGAGCAGGTCGGCAAATTGGTTAATCTGACTGTCAAAAAGTTCGTCAGAAAAATCGAACATAGAGTAAACCAGCAGGTTATCAGGCACGGGTAACACACCCACAGGTTGAACGCCCTGCAGGCGAAGCAACAAATCATGAAACCAACGTTTGCGAGAGTAGGGTACGGCGGGCTTAATGTACTTCTCAACTTCATTGATGCTAAGGGTGCCGTCATCAAAATAGACGGTACGGCGGAACGAAAGGTTCTTGCGAACCAGATTCACACGCCAGCTAGCAAACTCACCAAAGCAAAAGTGATCAATAGATAACCCGTTGCTGGAAAGATAACGCTTTAAGTTTCTAATAAAGGCGGGGGTGGTAAAGGTTCTGTTTCCGGTCTTCAACTCAAAGGTACAGTCCCAGGTATCCCGGGAGATCAGTTGTTGCAGTTGTTCCAAACCTCTTACGGTATCACCCACTTCCAGAATTAGAATATTACAAGACGCGTCAAATGCTTTTCTTGCTTCAAATGCACATAGATACTGCAACGGTGAGGTCACATAGAATACATTTGCTACTTTCATTATTTCTTTGCCTTTCTAAACAAATAATTACCGCGCACCTTGCGCCACAACCCAAACACATCGGTTTTCGGGAAAATTGCAATACGGCGGATCTGGTAGGGGTCTTTATGAAATTGCAGTGGTCCCGAGTTGGTGGCAACCGCATACTGATAACCCACCTCTTTAGCGATATCTTTTGAGGCCTGATTATGCTCGCCAAACGGGTAAGCGAACGAGGTGAGGGGTTTGCCTATGGTCGCCTCTAACGCCGCTTTGTTCTCGATGATTTCATGGCGCTGCTGTGCATCCGATAAGGTGTTGAGTTTAGGGTGGCTCAGGGTATGCCCGCCAATCTCAATCAGCTCGGATTGCGATAGTAACCTAACCTGGTCGGCATTCATCAATGGCACCGACTTCTCTGGGTTGTCTGGATTCTCCACATCCCAGCGGTTAAAGCTTTCACCGGTCACCACATACACTACCGCTTTAAAGCCGTACTTCTCAAGCACCGGGAGCATCAACTCAAGATTGTCCACATAGCCGTCGTCGACCGTGATCATGATGTAGCGCTTACCCGCATCAAGGCGGCGGATCAGCCGTCCATCCTGCAGATCTTCAAACGTCAGTGTCTCAAAGCCCATCTTCTTGAGTAGCGCCATGTGCTTATCGAACATATCGATATGAAGATAGGTGCCATGTACCCCTTTGCCGCTGTCATCCTTAATAAAGCGGTGATACATGATCACCGGCATCTCGCGTCGCAGCGTATCGATATACACGTCCTGATAGATGCATTCTACCTGATCGACGATATTTGCTAACGCGTAGTGGTCACGAATGGTCTGACTGGTGGACTCATTGCAGTGAGCCGAATTAAGGCCAGATTCAACCATGGAAGCGATACCAGAAAAATCAATGTCGAGATCTTTGGGGCCGATATCGCCAAAGTTGCTGGCCATCGCTTCTGAGACATTGCTGTCGTCGACAATACCGATGCACTTGGCTTCACCAATGGCCAGCGTCGGTCTGCCGCACAGCAGAGATTCCATGGCGACGCGACCCGCGCCAATCACCAAGTCCGCTTCACTGAGCATTTTCGGCACGTCATTGGTATAACCGACGAAGTTGACCGTAGAGGTGAACTTTTCAAACCGAGACTCGAATTTGGAGCCGGTGACGACACGAATATCGTATTTGTCTGAGTCCAGGCACTCGTCCAGCAGACGATAACAGAGGTCACCTTTGGGGCCGGTCAAACGGCCGACGATGGTAATGACCGGTTTGCTATTGTCCGGTGCTGCCACCCACTGAAACTGGTCTGTCTCAATACCGTTGCGACTGACTTCCATCTGTTCTAATGGTACGTCTAAGTCACTATGCAGTTGATCGCGAATCGCTTCACACACCGGCAAGGCCTTGTCACCCATAGCGTGAAACTTCTTGCGCGAAGCGTGCACAGGCTGGCGACCATGTACCGTCGTCACCATCGGCGTACCTGTCAGCTTACAGGCCACATGACAACTCCAGCTGGAGGCGCGTGAATGGGCATGCACTAACTGAATGTTGTGCTTTTTAATCAGGTAGATAAGGTAGCCCACATGCCAGAAACGGCGAGGCACACTGCGTTTATTAAACCGCAATGAAAAGAAAGGCCCCTTATGGGGCTTGGTCAGCGTATCCGAGACATAAAATACATTATGACCCCGAGCCGTTAGTTCGTTACCTACAGTCGTAGCGTAAACCTCAGCCCCGGTCACTTCGAGCTGGGACAGGGCCATAAGGATATTCATAAACAGATCCTGTTATCTGGAACCCAGGGTCCAGAACCTAGGACCCAGGAACCCAAATACTACTTATTCACAATCGCCAAATATTCAGCCACACCTTCAGCCACAGTCTTAAACTCAACATCGCAACCAGCCGCGCGAAGGTTGGTCAAATCAGCCTGAGTAAATTCCTGATAGGCACCTTTCAAATGGTCAGGGAATGGGATGTTTTCAATTTCACCTTTACCGTGATGCTTGATCACCGCATTAGCAACCGCTTCGAAGCTCTCTGCATTGCCCGTACCACAGTTGAAAATGCCCGATACGCCATTTTCCATAAACCACAGGTTCACCTTAGCGACATCGCCAACGTATACGAAGTCGCGAATAAAGTGCTCGCTACCCGCGAATAACTTCGGATTCTCACCGGCGTTCATCTGGTTATTGAGGTGGAACGCCACAGACGCCATGCTGCCTTTGTGTTGCTCGCGAGGGCCATACACATTGAAGTAACGGAAACCGGTCACCTGAGACAATTTCTCGCCATGCGCTTCTGCATCTGCCCACAGGCGGCGAACGTAGTTATCGAATTGCTGTTTAGAGTAACCGTACACGTTAAGCGCGCCTTCATACTGACGCTCTTCCTTAAATACGGTGGTTTCGCCATAAGTGGCTGCAGATGAGGCGTACAAGAACGGGATCTCGCGATCCAAACAGTAGTGAAGCACTTCTTTTGAATACTCGTAGTTATTCAGCATCACATACTTACCGTCCCACTCGGTAGTGGCAGAACACGCCCCTTCGTGGAACACCGCCTCGATCGGGCCGAAGTCGTCGCCCGCCATGATCTGGGTCAGGAAGTCATCGCGATCCATATAGTCAGTGATATCCAGGTCAACCAGGTTCTTGAACTTGCGTCCATTCTTGAGGTTATCGACCACCAAAATATCATTCAAACCTGCTTCGTTGAGCGCCTTAATAATATTGCTGCCAATCATGCCAGCGCCGCCAGTTACGATGATCATAGAGTTCTTCCACTTAATTAACGAGATAATGAGTGATTATATAAGATTTGCAAAAGGGTGCCTAGGATCTGTTCCAGAAGTCCCTGAAGTTCGGGAGGATTATCCGTATTGAACAATAACGGTGGAAGTGAGCTTGGGAAAACACACCTCATTTGTTACGAATTATTCGTGTTTCGTATGTTGTTGATAGTTATATAAAGTTGACGGTAGATTACAGTTGTTGATGGCGATCACAAAACTGACTATTTTTGCGACATTATTTCAAGAATTTACATTCTCAATACATTACCATGCATATCAACTAATTTTACAGCAATACATCACCATGCAAGGATGCGTAGAGCATATGAATCGCAGTTGTGCAAACGGAGCCCGAGTTTAAGATGAGTCGTACACGCTCCACTCTAATGATTTTTGCGGCGCTCCCTGTTCTAGTTTCACCATCGGTATTGTCAGATACCAGCGGTTCTTTCTGGGCTAACAATACAGAGTTTCGACATTCAATGGCTCAGACGGGCGGTTCAGGCCTGCTGAGAACACCTCATGCACAAACCTTAGGGTTTGGGCAGATCTCGCTCAACTACCACCTGGAAGACAATGTCGACCTGACAACCGGTTACAGCCGGGGCGCGCATGATACCTTCCTGCTTGGCGTTGGCATCCTGCCTCATGTGGAATTTGTGGTGCAAAACACTCACAAAGAGATAAACGGTGAGGCCTGGAAAACCGGCAGTGATTTATCGTATTCGGCAAAAATAGACGCTGCCTGGCTTATCCCGCAGGATTGGTTTCAGCTTGCCTTCGGACTGAGTGACTTTGGTGGCCAGGCGAACCACCACGAAAGTGCGTACGCTGTGGTTTCCAAGCAGGTGTCGGACTTTAGGTTCTCCATGGGGTACGGCTACAACCCAACCGACTCCAGACACCAAATGGGGCCGGATTATCTGTCTGGCGTGTTTGGCGGTATCGAGTATCAGCCATTCTCCTGGTTGCAGCTAGTGGGCGACTATGACGGCACGGGCATGAATGCGGGTGCCAAACTGTTTACCCCTCAAGAGTGGCTCCCTTATGGGATGAGCGCTCATCTCACCTACCAAGCGTATTCGGATTCAAACACCCTTAATCGCGACAACCAATGGGTTGGCCTAGGGCTGACGTTACCATTGAGTGGACCTAATGCAGCGCCGCGCTACAGCAGACCGCAATCGCACCAGGAAGGGGTGGATCAGCAAGAGCCGACATTGAACCTGCGCAAAGCGAGCACAGTGGCACAGGTGAGTAGCGAAGCTGAGCCTGTCAAAGCTGTGGCTGTCAATGTAGAGGCAGAGAAAACCAGTTCTACGCATTCGCTGACAAGGCTTACCCAGCGTCTTACCCAGTATGGTTTCGAGAACGTCAGTGTCGGAACGCGTCAGGATGAGCTGGTGGTTCGACTCGAGAACAACCTGTTTAACGTCAATGAAATCGATTCTCTGGGTGTGGTTTTGGGCCTGATCAATGAGGAAATGAGTCAGCAACGTTTTGCCTTTGTATTACTGAACAATAACTTACCGGTCGTCAAAGTGTCGGGCACTCAGCAAGATCTTAAGCAGTTGTTCGATAAGGATAATTTGACCCAAATACCGGCGAGCACCAATCTTACCATTACCACCAATCAGCTCTACAAAGCATTGGATGACGTGAACTGGAACTCGAATAAACAGAACTCACACTTATTTAAACCGCGTGTCATTTTCTCACCGAGCCTCTATTCCACCATCGGCTCGGAATATGGTGTGTTTGATTACTCACTGGCACTGGCCACTAATGTGCAAGTGCCTGTCTGGACCGGCGCCATGGTGGACGTGAGACATATGCTGCCCATTTCGCACTCCGATGACTACGCCGATGGCGAACGTTTCGGCAACAGTCGTCATACGTCGACCGTCGATCGCATCCTGTTGCATCAGGGCGTGACCTTGCCTGCCGGTGTCATGGCGCAAATCAGTATTGGACAAGTGGGCACCAACTATCAGGGCGGCACGTCTGAGTTCCGTTGGCAGACTGAACAGGGCACTCATAAATTTGGCTTTGAAGCCTCTTATTATCGTGATAAGCGCGACCAATACGACGACAACATTACTCCGGTACTGGGCAGTTATCGTTACTACCTGAGCCAATATGACTGGGCACTGGAAGCCAATGCCGGTCAGTACTGGGCGGGAGACAAAGGCTTTACCGTGACCAGTAAGCACTGGTTTGGTGATACCAGCGTCAATATCTACTACCAGCACACGGACAAAAGTTTTGCCGGGTTGAGTTTCTCGATCCCATTGACACCAAGAAAAGACATGGCGCCTGCCCCAATCCAAATCAGAGGGATTGAGCAGTGGACCTATGGCTATCGAACCATGGTCAACAATTCATCTAATGATCTGAATGGCTCTTTGGCGGCAACGAGCGATCTTCAACACAACCTAGATCGCGGTTACTACAACAGAGACAGATTGTCGGCGAGTTATATCGACGCCAATGTCGTGCGTCTGAAAGACGCTTATATGACGTACGCAATGCAAAAGTAAAACAAATAGAGCTGCAGTTTGTAAGCTCGAGTAATGAAGTTAATGTCGGCCAGTAGGATCTTAGCGCTGAATTAACGGAAATCGATGGCTTAGGGAGCAAAAAATGCTAAGAAAAAAGACAACATTAACAACGTTATTAATCGCCTCGGCGGGCTTATCGATGCCTGTGTTGGCAGACCAACATGATGAGAGCTCATCGCAACCAACAACCCCCTGGTATGTGGGGGCGAAGTTGGGCGGCAGCAGTGTGGTTAATATGGATGCCGGCGTCACTGATGTCACCGACATTGAAAAGAACAGCACCACCTGGTCTGTGTATGGGGGTTACCGTTTATTCCCTTGGTTGTCACTAGAGCTGGGTTACACCGACCTGGGCAAAGTGGAGCTCAAAGACGTAGCGGGTAAGTTCACGGCAACGGGTCTGGATGCGGCCGTGAAAGCGACCTATGCCATCAATGAAAAATTCGACGTATTTGCCCGCGTTGGCGCCTACTACTATGACTGGAAAGCATCCGGTGGTGGCGTGTGTTGCAGCGTTAAAGATACCGCAGCGACCGCTGGAGTCGGTGGCGAGTATAAGTTTGCCGGTGACTGGGGCGCGCAACTTGAATACAAATATTACAACGATGTGGGTGGGTCACCAGATTTCCATACCTACAATATTGGCGTCAACTACTACTTCTAAATTCGGCTTTTCCGAGCCAGTAAACAGATATTACGGATGAGGATTAACAATGGATAAACGTTGGTTAGCAATCGCTGTTGCTATGGGGCTGATGGCCGGATGTAACAGTAATAACGAAAACGGTGTAACGACAAACTTTGCTATTCAGGCTTACGATGGACCGGTTTGGGGTATGGACAGTAAAGCGATTTGTGATGATGGCCAGACTTACACTGGCTCTCGTACGTTGCACAGTGGTTACGCATTTTTTGAAGATGCTTACCCGAGAGATTACCCAGAAAACTGCAGTTTCGAATTTGGGGACTTCACCGGAGACGACAGAACCATTATCGATACTACTAACAGCAAAGATATGTCTAAGGTGTCGTACAAAACGCCTAAAGGCATGTTTGTCAGTGGTCAGTCTGCTGCGGCATCGCCGTTGACGACGTTGATCGTCGAGTACCTGGAAGAAAATGGTGCAGAGACATATTCGACAGCAGCGGCCTCTGAGGTATTGACTGCACTTGGGCTGGAAAACGTTCAGGATGTCGATGCATTCATGACGAACCCGGAAGCCGAAATCGCTAAGCTAAAAACAGATGATCCGGATACATTCAAGCGTGCGATTGCGGTTACCGCCACGGCATCCGATGTCGTGCAATCGCTTCAAACCAGTGACGATGTTAAGAACGAAGTCGACTCCTTCGACAAGATTCTTAATTTGACCAATAACATGGCGAATATTCTGGAAGCGGATCCTGCGTTTACTGAGATGGTGGAATCCAACAAACCGGTCAAAGTGGAACTGGCGGATACGATAGTCTCAGCTGCAGGGCAAGATGGCGGACTTGGCGATATTGTGTCTAAGGCTCCAGATGAGTTCGTACCGAGTGACGACCATAAGAACGCGGTCGGTGGTGGCGTGTCTGAAGGTGAAGTTGTGCCTGAACCAGAAGACCCAACTGAACCGACACCTCCTGGTACCGGCGGCACTGGCGGTACAGGTGGCTCAGGTGGCACTGGCGGTTCCGGTGGTGGTAGCGGTAACTAACCATTTATTGGTGACATTGCCCGAAATCACAATGAACTGAGCTTATAAGCAATAAGCAATAAGCAATAAGAGCAGGGGCAAACTTTACCGGAAATCGTTGCGGCGATTCAGGTAGGCCTTGCTCTTTGCTTGTTGAGCAATGTTTTTAATCAGATTGCCTATAAAACATGCTGTTAGTTGTTGTGTCTTTGAGACCAGTATGGATAATTGTGCAATCCCCTGTGTTGCATATCATGGGTGGGCGATTGTTTGGCGATTTGCCTGTTTTTATATGCAACATTACTGGCTAGGCTAGCGCAATCATAATAATACTCGCGCACCTTCCAACGGCTTACATTTCATATCTTCAATAAAGATATTCTGAAGGATGTATTTTGCTGCCCCGGCATGGTCATTGTCTCAATGGAATATCCCTTGAAACATGAATACATCATACAAAGCAAACGCAGTGCGATTAGGCGTAATTCATCGATGGGCGGTAGCATGCCCAGAAGATATGATTTACCACTCATAATATAGATTGATTGCCTGTAAAAGCTTGACCCCCATAGTCTTTCTCAGAAAAATACACCGAGGAAAACCGACTGAGGCGACGTCTCAGAATGCAGGACCAAGGAATTCATGAACCACTTTAAAAAACTATCCGTTACCGCGCTGTTGCCACTTTTGCTAGCGGGATGTACGCTCCCTGGCGGTCATATCTCAACCAGCGACAAAAATGTCGTCCAGGCTGAAGGTGAAACAACGGATCTATCCAGTTTAGTCGATGTCTTTCCTTTAACTCCTGAACGCGTTGCCTCGTTTAAAACCCCTGAGCCTACAGCGCAGGCTAACCCTTCCCTCGACGTAGACATTGCCAGATACCAGTATCGGGTTGGACCGGGCGACATTCTTAATGTCACCATCTGGGATCACCCGGAGCTGACCATTCCAGCCGGTTCGTACCGTAGCTCGGCAGAAGCGGGTAACTGGGTCAATGCCGATGGCACTATCTTTTATCCCTACATTGGTCTGGTTGAAGTCGAAGGCAAAACCGTGCGTGAAATTCGTATCGAAATGACCACGCGTCTGGAAAAATACATCGAGAGCCCGCAAGTGGATGTCAACGTGGCCGCTTTTCGTTCAAAAAAGGTCTACGTGACTGGCGAGGTCGCCGCACCGGGACAAAGGCCCGTCACCAATATCCCGATGACAGTGCTCGATGCGGTGAACCAGGCGGGCGGACTCAAGGCGGACGCGGACTGGCGTAACGTCACCCTGACACGCAATGGTGAAGAAGAGCGCATTTCGCTCTACGCGCTGATGCAAAAAGGCGATCTGAAACAAAACCGCCTGATGCAACCGGGCGACATCATCCACGTACCACGCAACGATGCGCAGAAGATCTTTGTAATGGGTGAAGTCGGTGAGCCACAAACTCTTAAAATGGAACGCAACGGCATGAGCCTGACAGAAGCGCTCAGCTCTGTTGGCGGCATTAATGAAGTCGCAGCAGCAGCCACCGGTATCTTCGTCATTCGCCCGACCCAGGGCAATGACAGCGACAAGATCGCCAGTATCTACCAACTCAATATGCAAGATGCCACCGCCCTGTTCCTGGGCACCGAATTCGAACTCGAACCGTATGATGTCGTCTACGTCACCGCCACCCCACTCGCACGCTGGAACCGCCTGATGACGCAGCTACTGCCAACGTTGACGGGTCTTAAAAACATCGGTGATGCAGGTAACTCGTATCGAGGTTGGGGTGATTAAGGGTTGAAGAGCGGTACTATGGCTTGGGAAAGAGCGGTTCTCGGGAAGAGCGGTCCTCGGGAAGAGCGGTACTATGGTCCTGTGGCCCTATGGTTTGGGAAAGACCGGTCCTATGGCCCTGTGGCCCTATGGGGTGTGATGAATTACACTTGGCATTAACTTGTTGATTAATAGTGTTTTATTTGTTTTTGTGAACCACAGAACCACAGAACCACAGAACCACAGAACCACAGAACCACAGAACCACAGAACCACAGGACCGCTTTTCCATAGAACCATAGAACCATAGAACCATAGAACCATTTTTCACCAAGGACCGCTTTTAAACATGTTTAACAAAATCTTAGTCGTCTGCGTGGGTAACATCTGCCGCTCTCCAATCGGTGAATACATGCTGGCGAAAATGCTGCCGAACAAAACCATCGCCTCTGCGGGTATTGCATCGGCCAAAAGTGGTCTGGTCGGAAAGCCGGCAGACAAAACCGCCATCGAA
>NZ_FNVG01000035.1 GCF_900107935.1 Vibrio hangzhouensis
CCGTCATCCTCACGCAAGTGAGGATCTCCTAAAGCGCGTAGCTAATTGAAAAATAATGACTACGTCGCGTAAATTGCGTTCACAGCACGCTATATGAGATCCCCTTTTTCAAGGGGATGACGGGGTTAAATTTTTTGGTTTAGAAACAAGAAATGGGGCATTTCTGCGTTACGACGAACTACCCCATCGGCGCAAAGTTGGGCAAAAACAATCTAGTTTCCTTTGTTTTAACCTATCCAAGAATGCCGTCATCCTTTCGAAAGTGAGAACCTGCTAAAGCGAATAGTGAGTTGAAAATGAAAGACTAAGTCAATGAAACTTGGTCTACGGCTCTCATATCGGCCAATCATGCCTTCTTTACAAACTTCGCGGTTACCATCATCTCGCCAGCACCATCGAGTTTACAGTCTAACTGGTGATCTTTGCCTTCTACAATGCGTCTAATCAGAGCCTTAGTGCCAATCTTCAATACGATTGAACTGCCTTTAACTTTAAGATCTTTGATAAGGGTGACTTTGTCTCCCTCTTGCAGTACCGCACCGTTGGCATCTTTCACGGTGAACGCATTTTCCAACTCTTCCGATGGATTCCACTCGTGAGCACACTCAGGGCAGATCAGTAGTTCTTGATCCTGATATACGTATTCAGACTGGCAGTTTGGGCATGGAGGAAGTGACATAGTCGTGTCCTGAAGTTTTGTTGATTTCGGGGTATGGTACCAGTCCGAAATAACTAAGCGAACAGTTTGTTGTCAGGTTAGCGATATCGGTCGGCAGCCAGAGTCACGCCGACCACAAGAGTTAGAATTTGGTATTAACCAGATTGGCTGAATGCAGAGTTGGTTGGCGAAGCTCTACCACCAGTTGAGCCAGTAGCAACAGGCCTGTTGCCGCCAACCCCACCAGTATTCCACCCCAAATTCCGGCTAGTTCATAACGTTGCATCAGTAGCCATGACGCGGGAAGGCCGCAAACCCAATAGCCAATCGCGGTCATGACTGTAGGGAATACGACGATTTTCATTCCCCGGAGTAAATTGATGGCGAGTAACTGCCACGCATCGACGACGAAGCAGAGCGCTACCACCCAAATGAGAGATGACAACATGGCGCTAAGTCCATGCTCTCCTTCGCCATCTAATTGGAAGATGCTTGCAATGGCCTCCGGCCAAATGATAAAGATAACGGCCAGAACGGCACTTAACGCTGTAACCAGTGTAAAGCTGCGTTTTGCGACCGCTTTTACACCTGACAGATTGTTGTTACCAAACTCTTTCCCCACTAATATCGCCGCGGCTTGAGAAAAACCGAAGTTAATGTTCCAGGTAAAACTTAGACACTGAAGTAGTATTTGGTGTAGAGCGAGTGCGGTGATCCCTATATAGCCAGACATCAGTGTTCCACCATAGATGAGTCCCATTTCTAGCGAGCCAGCAATGGCGATAGGAATTCCCATCGAAAGTAGCGGAAGCATCAGTCTCCACTCATATTCCTCCAGATTCAACCATGGGGCAAAACGGTAGTATATGGGACGTTGAAATACCCATATTCCATAGCCGATTAGTACCAGAGTGGCCGCTAATGCGGTTCCCACACCGAGTCCGGCAATACCCCAACCCATGTAGAATGCCAGCCAATAACTAAACGGGACATTCAGCATGACCGTTGCAAAGGACATCATCATGACTGACTTAGCATGGCCGTAATTACTGGTAAGGCCACGCAAGATTAGCAACAGCAGTGTAGGGAGCATGGCCCATTTCAATGTGTTCAGATAGGTCATGGCGATGTCGATGATAGCTTCGGGCTGTTGGGCTAGTCTCAGTAGATTAGGGGCAAAAGTGAAAGAGAAAGTGAGCAAAACAGTAAGCAGTACAGACAGCATCACAGCTCCCTTAACTGCCAGGCGGACTTGTTTTTGACCAAACTCAGGACGTGCGACACTCTGCCCGTACGCGATTGCGATGAGGTTTGCAACACAGCCCACGGTGCTACCAGCGACGAGAAAAACGAAAGTGTATACTGAAGCACCTAAGCCACCTCCTGCCAAGTCACCGACACTTAATTGAGCCATCATCCACACATCCGTGAGAACGAGAGCCATAGAGATAAGTTGTGAAATGATAAGTGGAGCGGCAAGTGACAGTATTTTTTTCATGATAGCCTCTGTTTATTGTATGGCTATTTTATATGCATAAATATGGCACTCAATTAACATATGTGTCACTCTAGCATAAGTTAAAGTCATGTGAGCAATTATGAGTCCATATTCGAACATTCCTTATTCACATAACGCGCTGAAAACGTTTGAGGCCGTAGCAAGACATATGAGTTTTACGCTGGCTGCGAATGAGCTTCACGTTACTCAGAGTGCGGTGAGTCGCCAAGTCAGACAGTTAGAGCATGATCTGAACGCATCCTTAATCGTCCGGAAACACCGTTCAATTGACCTTACTCTGAAGGGGCAAGCGTTATTTGAAGTATTGGGCAGAAACTACCAGTCTCTGCAGTCACTGCTGGAATCCTGGAAAGAGGTACAGAACAACAAGATTGTCATTCGAGCTGCGCTTAGTTACGCGACACGCTCACTAATGCCAAAGATCCAACAACTTAACGAGCGATTCCCGGACAACGAAATTGCAGTTATTCCTGTCATTGATGAACAGGAGAGTTTAGGAAAAGGTGATTACGACTTGTTCATTTTTACCAGCAAGGGTGGCAGGAATTATCAACAGGATCCGGATATATTCTTTCTGCGCGAAGAATATATGGCGCCAGTTTGTACAAAGCAGCTACTTGGTGAAGACAGAGATGTGGAACGCTTGCTGACCCTGCCGAGGTTGCATCCGACCATGGATCATCATGACTGGCGAGTATGGTTAAATAAGATTCGCTATTCTGACCGTCACTCAGTACGAAACTCGACATTTTTCACTTTGGATCTCACGCTGAGTGCTTGTCTGTCTGGACACGGTGTCGCGGTGACGGATCTCTTGCTTGCGTTACCCGAGCTGGAGCGAGAGTATTTAGTTTGCCCCCAAGACGCCAATATACATCACAGCGACTGGCGTTATTACTGTCATCAACGGTCAGACTCTGCAACTGTCGAAGCGTTAGCGAGTTGGCTAAGAAGTGAAACGGAACAAGAGCTCAGAAAGCTTCAAAGGCTCTCCGAGCTGCATGGTTGGGGGCAGATTAGCTAGCGTTGCCAGCGTAATCTTTAATGGCTTGCTCTAGCTTGTCATTAGGTAGATAGCCGGGTATGAGCATGCTACTAGACAGTCACTGCTCCATACTTATCTTTGTGATCCCTTTACCGGGCGAATAGTATTCTTAGCCATAGGCCGACAGGGGTAGTGACACCAGTAGAGATGCTCTCGATTTGGCCTTTATTGATGATGACAATGGTAGGGGTCACACTGATGTGCCATTGGCGACTGAACTCTCCGGTCGTGTCGTTAATGACGGAAAAATCGTAGTTCTTGGATGTCATATAATGGCGAATACGCTCGCTTGAACCTGAAGATAACGCGACAGAAACGATTTGGTAGTGATTAGAGAGCCAGTTCACCGTAGGACTGACGAACTTGCACGCTCCGCACCAGGTAGCCCAAAAGTAGAGAACAACCGGTTCTGTCTGGCTTTGTTCCAGAATATCAATAGGTAGCCCTTCCGTCGTATGAGCGGGTATTGAAGGCGCGTCTCCGACAGGCATATCAAGGCTTCTATACCAGTCCACAGCAAAAGAGACTGACGTTAGCAAGATAAGCATTATCGCCAGCTCTTTACCCCACTTCTTGATTCTTGTTAAGTTTAAGGCTTTATTAATCACGGATGTCACCGCCCGCGAGCTTTATTGCTTCAATAACGGCGTCTGAAGTCAGCACAACCGGAAGTGGGATGCCCTCAGGGTGATTTGGTCCATATACTATGTTGAAAGGGATACCATACCGCCCATAACTATGTAGATATTGTGTGACATCGTCACTTGGCGTGGTCCAGTTCCCGCGCATTACTATGGTATTAGGTTGCTGAAGGGCGCTGTAGACGGGGTCTTGTAATACAACGCCAATCTTATTGGCCTTGCAGGTAATACACCAATCGGCTGTCACATCGACAAATACAATATTACCTTGAGCGACTAAGTCAGCAATCTGAGAACGCTCTAGTTTTTGCCAGTCAAGATTATCGACAATGGGCGTTGACCATCTATCAGCGGTAACACTGCCGAAGATTAAACTTCCGCCGACAAGCATAACTGAAAGGGCAGACAGCATAATGACCGCATTTCGACCATAGCGTTTCCCCACGAGCACCATGAGTGCAAGAAGAATGACAATTATCAAAATGACAGTGAGTCCGGCACCAATAAAAGATGACAACAGTGATACTAACCAAAGACTGGTTAACAGCATCATGGCACCAAAGATCAGTTTGACAGTGTTCATCCACGGGCCGGGTCTGGGGAACATTCGGACAAGACCAGGAAATGCTGTAAACAGAAGCCAGGGTAGGCTCATACCGACACCTAATGCGACAAAGATAAGCCAGAGTTCAATGAAACTGGCTCCAAGTGCATATGCTACCGCAGTCCCAAGAAATGGCGCGCTACAAGGCGTGGCCAATAGAGTGGCGAACATCCCCTGAATAAAATGTCCGCCATAACTTTGATTGCCTTTACCAGCAAGCCATGTGTTCAGGCTGCTTGGAAGTTGAATATTGTATAGCCCAAGTAGGTTTGCAGAGAACACCAGAGTGACCAGCGCCATAAAACCAATAAACCAATAGTTCTGGAACTGAATTCCCCAGCCGATCAAATGGCCAGCGAGTTTCAGCGAGGTGAGTCCGGCTGCCAGCAACATAAAGGAGGTGATAATGCCGGCTGAAGAGGCGAGAAAGGACATTCTCACCTGAGCAGGAGAGTGATGTACTCCGGCAATGATGCTGTTGAGCTTCATCCCAAGCACTGGTAACACACAAGGCATGATGTTGAGGATCAATCCACCAGCCAGCGCGAAACCAATCATCCATAGCAAACCACTTTGGTAAGGAACATCGATGGGCGTGGTTGCGACCTGTATCGTTGCTTCACTCAATATGAGATCGTCAGAAACCGTGACTTGAATTTGTTTATTGGCAATGTCCGCCTTTCCCAACCAGTTACTTACCTTATACAATGCATAAAGTGTGGTTCCCTCTATGGTTAAAGTTGGCTGTGAGAAAAATTCATCACTCACGTCGCTCCCATCGACCAAAACCAGTGGCGTGTTCCAAGGGGATGTTGAGCGCAGCTTTAGCAGCAAGGTTTGCGCTTGCTGATCCCAGTAATTGCCTTCGATAGTGACTTGATTGTTTTCCTTTGGGGTTAAGCTCATGCCCTGAGCAAACAGATACGCCGCGTTTGCATCGAGTACCAATCTACTTGGTTCAATATCTAGTTGAATAGGATAATCTGCGATGACACATATGTTGGTGCAACTGGATAGCCTCAGGTTAGCTTCGAGAGAGACGGGTTGTGTTGGATCGGTAACGCTTACCACAAGTGGGAAACTCACTTGATGTTTGTAGCCTAACGTCAACACGCCCAGTTGTTCGTAGTACGCCGGGACAGGCCAATGCCAGTCGATGTTGTCAATATTTGTGGAATCACTCCAGTCAAATACCGGGGCCACTCCGCCTTCACCCGGACTTCGCCAGTAAGTTTTCCAATCGCCTTCCAGACGGACATCGACGACCATCTCCAGCTGTCTCTTTTCTGAATTAAGTTGACCAGTAGAGAGTAATCGAACTTTGACTGGTGGATGCATGGGATCCTGTATCCACCCTGTAGACTGCGCGGTTGCTGTTGGGGTGTATAGGCTGGATAGCACGACCAGGATGGCCGTGACGATAAACAGTGTGCGAAACGATGGGTGCCTGAATGTATGCAAAGTTGAGCCATTATTCATTTCTCGAATGCGTAACGTTATCTTGTTGCCGGCAAACGTCAAGTTAAATCCCTTTGAAAATTGTAAAGTTTCGTCGTACAAAGAGTCCAAGGTTGTAAATGTTGAATAACAAGGTTTGAATCACTGATTTTGTTATCAACCGCTGATAGTCTTCGTGTTAAACGTTTCCACCTGACATAGTGATATCGCTTAACCGTGCTTGGAAAAGAGTTTAGGTGGAATTGCAATCTAGTTGAGAAGTAACCAATGAGAAATATCGCTTTTATGGCTGTGTGTCTGGCCATTACAATTTGGATGATTTTTGACTCAGGTAAATCTGAGCAGGTGTTTACCTTTTGGAATCACATCAACTTACCGGAAAAAGAACAAATCGGTATGTACGTCAGTCAGTTTTTCTATTACATCGCGTTGCTGGTAGGTGTGGTTTATCTCGGACGTAAGTTTAAACGCCGAAAATAGCCCTTAGTCCCCATCATATTGCAATAAATCGATTAACGCATCCAAATGATTCTCCACTGCATAATCAGTGGATATCGGTGGAAACTCAATGGTGACACAAGGCAACTTCCTTTCTTTACACCAACTTCCAAACGACCCTGGTGTTTCATAGTCTACATCCCTGACCAAAGGCAGATTCAGGCGATTCGACAGCCAGTGCCCCAGAGCGCTGGCATCCGGGTCATCGATGCACGCCAAGGGCTCGTGAAGTGTGACGACGAACTCTGGCGCCCGTTTCTCTATCAGGGAAATCAATGCACTGACTTCTGGCTCTAGTTGCGCGACATTGCCTGTCTTTATTTTAACATCACGTTTATCACTGTGAGAGCTCCAGCGATATACGGTACCTTGCTCGGTCCAGGTCTTTGTGGGAAAGGCTCGATTTAGATCGACCTGATTGGCGTTGGCTCGGGTACCAAGTTGATTACCATCGGGATTCAGAGATAGCACGATATCATGATTAAGCAAGTTGGGCGGTAGGCTTCGTAGTGCACAAGAGAGGGCAGTGACAGAGGCGGTCTCATCGCCATGCGTCCCCGCCAAAATCAGTCCACGTGCATTATGATTGGATTGAGCGGGAAAGTAGAGCAATGGCGCGCCAAGTACTGAATGTCCAAAAGTGCAGGGGTTGACTAAGAATGCAGCACGTTCGGCTCGAGGTAGCAGTAGTACGTTGTTTTGGTTCAACTTATCCATCTCTGATATTCCTGATATCGCTCACGATAATTTGGTTTCATATATGCCATAAAAGAGAAGATTGCGCTATCCCCTTTTAACCTCAAGAGATGAAAGCCAGTGCCTTGAGGTCTGTTGGATAGTGAACACTTACAAAAACTTCAATCAGGTGGTTTAGGATGACACAGATTACTAAATGGAAAGTCTCGCTTATTGCGGCAATGGTGGCGACATCATTTTCTGTATGCAGTGCAGAAGTACCGACAGGGATTACTTTGGCCGATTCGCAGCACATTGTTCGCGGAAATGACGCCGAGGTTGCAACGCTCGATCCTGCTAACGCAGAAGGTTTGCCAGAAATGCATGTACTGCGAGATCTGTTTGAAGGACTGGTAATACAGGATAAAGACGGCAACGTTATTCCCGGGATGGCAAGGTCATGGGACACGAATGACAATAAAACTTTTACTTTCCATTTGAGAAAAGGGGCTAAGTGGTCGAACGGAGACTCAGTGACGGCTCAGGACTTCGTATACAGCCTGAAGAGAGCGGCGAACCCTGATTTCGCCTCGGCGAATGGCTGGTATCTGAAGTTGACCAAGATAAAAAATATCGAGGCGGTCATTAATGGAAAAGCGTCACTGGACTCGCTTGGAGTTACGGCTCTGGATGATTATACCCTGCAGTATGAACTGGAAAGCCAGGTTCCATACTTTGTTGCTATGACTGCGCATTCGTCGATGATGCCTGTTCATCAGGAGACGATCAAAACGTATGGCGACAAATGGGCACGACCGGGCAATATGGTGTCAAACGGTGCCTTTACGCTTAAGGAATGGGTCGTTAACGAAAGAATAGAACTGACAAGAAACGCATTGTATTGGGGTAATTCAGATACCGTGCTGGATCGGGTTACGTACATTCCATTCGAAAGTCAAACTGCGGCGATGAACCGATATGCATCTGGTGAAGTGGACATCACGTCCGACGTACCGGCATCCATGGCGGAGAAGCTCAAAAACGAACTTCCTGATGCGTATACAGTGGTGCCTTTGTTGTGTACCTATTACTACGCGTTTAATACCACAAAGGCTCCTTTTAATGATCCCAAAGTTCGTAAAGCAGTCTCGTACAGTATAATGCGTGATGTCATTACCGATGGTATTACCCAGGTAGGCAATCTACCCGCATATACATTTGCACATCAATATGTGGCTGGATTTCAGGCGACGCAGCCAGAATACAGTCATTGGACACAACAACAGCGAGACCAACGAGCAAAAGAGCTTCTGGCTCAGGCAGGATATGGCCCGGACAATCCGTTGAGCATGAAGTTGCTCTATAACACGAGTGAAAGTAATAAAGCGATTGCTGTCGCTATTGCTTCAATGCTCGGAAAGAACCTCGGCGCCAAGGTGGAGCTCGAGAATCAGGAGTGGAAGTCGTATCTGGTTTCTAGACGTGAGGGTAGCTTTGATGTGCTAAGAACCTCTTGGTGTGGGGATTATAACGAAGCGTCTACTTTCCTGACATTGATGACGTCTGAGAATTCCGGAAATCGTGCATTTTATCAAAGTGAAAACTACGACAAGGTAATAGACGGTGCATTGGCTGCGACAAGTGATGCAGAACGTGCAAAGCACTATGACCGGGCAGAGGGACTGTTGACAGAAGATATGCCGATTGCGCCGATTTATTATTACATGCAGGCCAGACTCGTCAGACCATCGGTTGGAGGCTTTCCAATGAACAATGTAGAGGGACGTATTTATTCTAAAGATCTCTACGTCATTGCGGAAAACTAGTTCGGATATTGAATCAAAATAATACCAAAGCCAGCAGTGTATGCTGGCTTTTCTTCTCCTGTCCGACCTAGGCTTTGTTAACTAAGCGGATAATTGCCTTGTTGATACCGATTAGATCTTCCACAGAGGACGCATTTCTCAGTGCTTCCATTAGTGAATCTTTACTGCAGCCTGGAATGATATCTATGTTTCTCACTTTCCCTTCAAGGGTATTCTTCATCAAATGAAATGTTTTTTGTTCAAACATGTTTTTGGTGCCTGTGACGTTGTTGTTTTCTATTTTAGCTGCATTGATGACAGTTCGCCAAACCATCGTTGAGCATGACTTTACAGGATGTCGTTTCGTATCTCAACTAGATTTATTCAATCAAAGAGATGGGAATCTGCTTAGCCCAATACAAAGACTATATAAAAGCAAATGCACTCATTTGGCAGCAGATTTTTGTAACAGCTCGTTTCATAAAGATTATACAAATCAATAATATAGTCAATTATTAGCGCATCTGTTTGTTTTGTATTTAAAATGCTGAGAGTCCACAATGTCTCGATTTGTGAGCAAGCCAGTGTTAGTAGATATTAAAAAAGCCCTCTGTTGAGGGCTTTACGACGAGCTTAGTTGTTGCAATCTAATCGGCGGAAAGCCAGAAAACAGCATCCTTTTCCTTATCACTTCGCGGCGTACCTTTAGCGAGTACTTTGTACTCGGTATCCGGACGTAGCTTAGTAAAGCTGATGATGTCCTCAGTCGAATTGCTTCTGTCGAGAAGCAGGTAGTCGTACTCAGGATCAACGCCGTCTAAAATGGCTTGTGCACGTTCCAAGCTTACTCGGGGCACAGCCCAGTCATGATATAAGAAGAAAATCGACGTCATCGTTTCCGAGAAACGGATACTGGCGATACGATCACGCTTTTCGTCAGGAATTTGTTCTACGAAGACATTCAGGTCTGGCTTCATATCTTTTGCAATATCGATGGCCGGGAACAGATAATTGAAAGCGCTGGAGAAAAACAGTGCGGTGACGATAGCAAGCTTACTCCACTGCGGCCAAGGTTTACGTTCAACCACTACCATAAGGACAATAGCGATCAATGGAACCAATGCAATAAGATGCCAGGTCGTTAGCCATTCCATCAGTGCCGATGGAATTTTTTCCTGAGGTAGTAAGTTTGCCCAAAGTGGTACCACGGCAAAAGCAAGCAGCACAAATGACATGAGGGCAATCCAGCCTTTGCGGTACCAGTTGAACCATTTACCAGACATCGTTGTTACGGCGTCGGCAATGATAAGTGCAAATAGCGGCATCAGAGGTGCCAAATACATTGATCGCTTGGTTACAGAGTAGGAGAGTATGAAGATCGCCAAAGCAAACCAGAAGGCGAAAAAGCCATCTATCCAGGTTAGTTGTTTTGGTTGGCGAAGTTTATAGATAAAACTGCCCAACCACAGTAACAGCAAAGGAGTCCAGGGTGCACTGTACTCGAGAACACCTTTCACGTAGTAGAAAGGTTTCCCGGCGTTATTATGACCTAAAGTATTCGTAGCAGAGCCAGTAAGACGACCAATTTGGTTATCCCAGAACCAGGATTTCCAAAGTTCTGGCGATGCCGTTTTGTAAAATGGATAAATCCAACTTGCCGCGACAAGGCACATGACAGTAATGCCTAAAACGTGCATCAGTACGAATTGTCCTACAGGTGCAGCTTGATCAGGGAATTGTTTTCTAAGTGAAATAGCACGCAGAATCAAAGGAACCCATGCCAGGCCAATACAGAGCACTATTGCGACAGGACCTTTACTCAAAAACGCCAGGCCAGTGAAAGCGCCTGCGATGAGGAGGTAGCCCAACTTTTGGCGAAGGTATGCTTCGGTGAAAGCCCAGGTCGCCGCGATTGTGGTGAACATCAGAGCTGCGTCGACACGTAACCAATGGAAGTTAAGTACAAAGCCTTCAAGAGTCCCCAGTACCGCTAACGCTATCCAGGCGAAGTTCTCTCCTCTGAACAAGTAGGCAATACGATAGGTTGCAGCCAGAGAGCCCAGGCACAGTAGGGCCAGAGCCAGACGCCCTGCCATAATTGCATCGAGGCCTGTCGCATGCATTAACATCGTAGAGGCTATGAAGAATACTGGAGGCTTTTCGACGAAAGAGATACCAGCGAACTGCGGAATGATGTAATCCCCAGTCATATACATGCTGTGGATGATAGCCGCCACACGAGGTTCATCTGGTGTCCAGACATCATGGTCAAAGAGACCACTGAAAACCACTGAGACAATGGCAAGCAACAAAACAAATTTCCAGTTATTGCTTTGCTGACTTGAATGCGGTGTAGACACTTCTTTTCTCCATTGAAAATGCAAGCTGAGCGTGCAGTCGATTTGTTAAGAAAACTATAAAACAAAAGCGGTGAATTCTAGTTTGTTACGATAGAGACAACAATCTGTAGCTGACCAAAATCTACAATGTTTCACCGAAACTGACGTTAAAATGACATTAACAATACCGTGATATATGGCTTGTGTATGTGTTGATTTTGTAACAGTAAATAACATTATGATAGATGTGGAGCGAATATATCCTGAAATAGGATGACAAGTAACGGGTATATCGCACTGTACACTGCAGAAACGTGAAGTTTATCAAGGTGCAGTATAGGGTGCTAAGACTCGAATTAACGATTCAAACCGGATGGCTGGCTACAGTTTAAACTCAACCACGTTGGATTCGCTTTCATTAATCAGCTTTTTGACAAAATCATCCACGGGCATAGGTTTGTCAAAGTAGTAACCCTGACCGACCTGACAACCAAACTTCTCCACCTTTTCGGCTTGTTCTGGCGTTTCTATACCTTCTGCGACTACCAGTAAATCAAGGTTCTTAGCCATAGCGACCATGGCTTGCACTAACTGCTGGTCTTTTGGATCAGCAATAATGTCTCTAATGAATGAGCGGTCAATCTTGATGCCATCCACGGTGAATTTTCGTAGGTAGCTCAATGAAGAATATCCAGTGCCGAAATCATCTAGCCAGACTTCGATACCGCTGGCTCTGATGGCTTTCAAGGTACGTTCTGCTTCGTCTTCATCTTGCAACAGCAAGCTTTCGGTGATTTCCATTCGGATTGCTCTGGCAGGAACTTGATACTTTTCCATATAAAAAGCAAACATTTCCAGCAGATTCTGTCGATAAAGCTGCTTCGATGAAATATTGATAGAAGCGTGGAAGTCTGGGCCGAAATAGGGCATCCATTGCTGTAGTTGTCGGCATAGACTTTCAATGAGCCATTGACCTAGCGGGAGGATCATGGCCGTCTCTTCAGCGATGGAAATAAAATCGAGAGGTGAAACGAGTCCTAAGGTCGGGTGTCGCCAGCGCACAAGAGATTCAGCACCAATGACTCTTCCGGTCTTGAGGCAAACAAGAGGTTGGAACCAAAGCTCAAATTGTTGTAAATCCGATAGGGAGCGACGTAGCTCACGTTCGATGTTGGCACGATGGACGACAGACTTGAACATTTTAGGTGTAAACGTTTTGTGAGTATTCTTGCCATCGGCTTTCGCTCGATACATAGCGATATCGGCGTTCTTAATCAGATCTTCCGACGTTTTGCCATTGTATGGATATCGCGCGACACCAATACTCCCACCGACGACCAGTTCTTCATTTTCCATTAATATCGGAGAACGAACGGCATCAAAGATTTGTTTTACGACCGCATCAACATCTTCGGTGCTCTTGAGATGTGGTATCAGCATTAGAAATTCATCACCACCAATACGGGATATCATGGTGAGTGGATGGTCATTGGTGATCTCGCGCGCACAGGCGCTGAGTTTTTCGGCCAGACGGATTAGCAGAAAGTCTCCACTGTCGTGTCCGTAGTTGTCATTGATGACCTTAAATTCATCCAGATCCAGGAACAGGACAGAAAACGACGTCGCTGGATAGGACTTGATGGTACTTTGCAGATGTTGGATGAAACGAGTGCGGTTAGGCAATTCTGTCAACGCATCGTGATAAGCGAGATGGGTAATTTTCTGTGTACGTTGCTCTAGCTTGGTTGCCATGGAGCGTACCGCTTTACTGAGGTCACCAATTTCATCATCACGGTGTATTTCTGTGATGCTATCAGCGCGTTTGAAATCGCCCCGACCAATCGCGTCTGCTTGCTCAGTGAGCTTGACTAGAGGGCGGCTCCAGCTTCGGGAGATCAGCGTTGCAATGATGGCAGATATGGTTAAAAGCAAAATGGCGGCAAGAGCCACACCCAAGTACAACTCTTCCTGAGTTCGACGATCAATGGCTTTTATTAGCGCAGCCATCGCATCGATATCCTGTTCAACTTTGTCCAGTGATAACTCTAAGTATACCCCACCGATAATCTGGTTGGCTGCCTGAATCGGACGATAGACTTTAAGACTATGAGGCCCGAATGATTGTATAGAACTGCCGTAACGAAGGACGTTGTTCATCGGTTTGGAAAACGGGAAAGGCTCCCCCAGATGTTGTAGGCTTTCATCACCGTCATGAAAAATACGGCCTTTGCTGTCAAAGACAATAAGACGTTTTACTTCACCAAGCTGAACGATAGGCTTAATGAGTTGATTAGCATCCGAGAGATTGTACATATAAAGCGGGTCAAATAATGCGTCAGACAAATAACCTGACATTTGATTGGCCCGTTTACTTAGTTCTGCGCGAAACGTCTTGCTGTTCTGAATGGTTAATTCATTCAATAGACGGCTAGATTGTGCTGATGATAGCCAAATATGAATCCCAGCGCTGGTTAATGTCATGACTACTGCTAGTGCGAATGTCACTAACATATATTGCCCTTGTAGTCTTAGTCGAAGCTTCATTCAATTATCCTACTTCAGTTGAACCATGCTTCTTCGACTTGAAGACGAGCGGTGTTGTATCTTGTTAAGTCTGTTAAGTACTCTGGCGGGATATCATCAAACCTGGCGGTTTTCTGAAATTGCTCCAGTACGGCTTTTCCTCTGGGATCTTCATTGGCCTCCTTGAGAACCTTAATAACGGACTGTTTTACATTGGCAGGTAAATTTTTTCTCAATAGCACCACACTGCGCGGCAGGGGCTGAGTGCGGTGGATGATCTTTAATTCAGATTTCAAGTGCAGTGGCATATCACCTGAGTCATCCCAATTGAGATTGGAGAATGCGCCAGCGTCTGCTTGAGCCTGATAAACCCAGGTTGATAACGAGACCTCATCGGCTCTGCGTAAGATGTCACCTGTCAGTACAACCCCTACTTCTGGAGCCGTGTCAGCATCATTGAACACCATATGTCTGTTTGTCGAGATATTGTGTTTGAGTAACTCGTGAACAGGAAGGTAGAAGCCAGATGTGGAGGTTTGGTCCTCAAGAATGAGCTTCTTTCCTTTCAAGTCTTCTAAACTTGAAACCGGCCCATCCTTTCGGGCAAAAAACACGGTATGGTATTCAGCAACGCCTTTCTTCCAGCGTCTCAGAACCCACTCTCCGTTATGCTCATTCTGGAGAGTCAGTGCTGAGTAGAAAGTCTCCGAGATCAAGTCCACTTCACCTGTATCAAGCCAATGGCCTAATTCAAGAATGGAACTGGTGATTTTTACTTTGCCACTCTCATAACCATAGGGTTTCAACTGTGACGCAATGTAGCTGGCAAGTGGGGCAGTGTAGAGGACGTGTTTGCGCGCTTTATTGCTAAGAACACCAATGGAGAATGTTTTTTGTTCTTCAGTTAGACCTTCGTTGTGCGGTTCGGCATAACTTAACTGTAGCCCGAACATACACAGAAAAAGTGTCATCCCTAACAAAAACTTCAAGCGCATTAATAACTAACCTTTGTGCAATGGTTCTTACTGTATACTAGTCGATTTAAACTCGGTTGCGAGATTAATCACACTTTTTTGAGCCAGTAAGATAGGAAAATGATGCCCAAAGCCAAGTTATTTTTGTATTTTTGAGACAAGGCGACGCATGATTGAGTGCACTGTATTCAGTTTGTTGCACATGCAGTTGGTTATCATTACTGATAGGAAATACTAACACATACATAAGGTTATGGAATGTAATTGTGTGTAATCTGGCGATTAAAGCGTCGCTTCATAAAATGAAATGTGATTACCTGCCCAAAATTAACAGTAAAATTATCATTGACTGTGCCGATAACGATAAAGCACTACTGATTAATGAGTAAATTGTGAAAAAAAACCTGTTTGTTTTATTGGTATTCATCATTTTTCTCGCAGCTGCTGGCGGAACCACCTATTATCTGGGCGATTTTAATAAACCAGAGCGAGAAAGGTCGAGACCTCAGTTGGAAATGGATGAGAATGAGTCTATACCCAAGGTTGTACCCAATCCAATTGAAGTTCCTGACGAGGAACGCCAACTCCTACCGGAGTACTACTACGTATCACAGTCTGTTGAAACGGTTTATGTTCAGCCTGATATGACTTCCGCTTCAGACGGCGTTGCTTATTATGGTGAGAAATTAGAAGTGATGGAACGTCAAGGAGACTGGATACGCATTGCTCCAATTTATCAGTTAGAAGAAGGTGCTGAAGAGGTTTCCCAATGGTTGAATGCGGCCACTTTGTCTGATCAACCTTTCGCGCTTAATGGTGAAGCCTGGCTTAATGTGTTGACTGAATATGTTGATACCAGTGACGATTTCATCCGGTTTCAAGATGTATTTTTACAGGCATCTACGGCTTTGATTACAGAAAAAAGATGCCGCCTGTCTGATTTCAAAGAAGTGAGGGGCTGGATTAAATCTATAAATTTCTCTGACAATGTTTACTTCACCTATTGTGGTGGACTTGATACCAAGAATAAAGTCTACCTAAATGTCGCATCAGGTGAGGTTTTTTGAACCCGAATTTGAGTTAATCGAAGTTGTCACTTTCTGCTGCTCTTGCCATTTCTTTGGCGCATTGTTTGAGTCGTTTAAGCGAAGTAATATCGCCTCGTTCAATATGTTCTATGGGGGCGTACCCGTTGAAGGTTGATGAGTTACTTCTGACATTAATAAAGTTGTTGATGAAATGAGAGCTTTCAAATGCAGTGCGAAGCAGGCCATCTATCTCTACTATTAGGTGCACTCTTTCTAACGTTGAAGATCCTATCGGCACGCGTGCAGGAGCGACCTTTAAACGGGCATGTTGCTCTTCTGAAAGCTCCAGAATCGCTTCCGTCTGAATATTTGATGCTCCCCAACCATCCAGTACGTTTAATGCGTATTTGACTAAAGTTAGCCTTTCATGTTGAGACAGTTCCATTGTCTACCTCTTTGTTGTCATTGCCATATGAATATAGAAGGCGACCTTAGCTCCGACAAGATAAAGTGAATAATTTCGATTTTTCGATTTAGTTTTTTTTATTTGTGTTTGGCTCAACATAGGCAGATAATGCGAATCCAAGTCGTCCGAGGTCACCCCTTTGAATAAGTTTAGTCTGCAGTTTTTTATTTCTCTGGTTGTTGCGTTTTTCGCACCCCAAGGAATAGCTGCGTCTGAACACGAAGAGCAGTACAACAGTCAAGCATCATCACAACACTTTATTACCTGGCAGCAACAATCTGCCTTGGCGCTGTCGAACAGACTGACTCATTCAACCAACGCGCGTCAGGTCCCTCATAAACCTAGGTCGAAATCGCTGGGTGACCATGACGCAAAAGCGATATTGAGTTCATGGCGTGGAATTAATAACGGTAACGAGAGTCGAGAACTGGAGTTACCTTGTTATAACCTGCTGTTTGATTTTGGGGCCCCGAGCCACTTAGCAATTAGCGCCGGTGCTCCACCTCCGTTGGCGCTTCCCTCTTTCTATCTGACCTATACCAACCACAACTACCGTATTGGTGGCTGGAAAGACAGTAATACCCTCTACGTTTTTCTCAATACGCTATATGCGTAGCTTGTTTCCTACTTTATCCGTCAATTAAGAGCAACTAATAGAAGTTACACCGCATTAGCGTGATGTACGGTTGCAAATCAACTTTATGAAATCAGCGTTTTGCTGAGGAACAACTATGCGTATAAAAAAACAATCACGTGCAGTGTTAAATCACTATTCAACCTGGAAGTACCTTGTGTTGATTGTGACCTGTGTGGTTTTAGCACTCAGTGCATTACCCTCCTGGTTTGGCGAAAAGCCAGCTATCGAACTAAAGGTCAGCGACTACAATGAGCAATTAAACAGTCCATTTAAGATCAATTCACTGCTGCATGATGCGGGAATTATTCCCGATTCGGTCACTATGAAAAACAATGTGGCACAACTTGTCTTTGATGACGAACACGAACAAACCAAGGCGCGAAACACTCTGGGAGAGTGGGTTAGGAATGACGACAGTATGTCTTATTCCTACACTTCAGTTGCTCCGCAATGGCTACAAAGCATGGGATTTACGCCCATCAAGCTTGGCCTTGATCTCAGAGGTGGTGTCCAATTCTTGCTCAATGTTGATGTGGGCCAGGCTGTTTCTGAACAGCGTGACGCAGTGATTGATGAAATCAAAACGGCACTACGTAAAGAGCGCGTATTTGATGTGATCGTTCGACCTGATACGGAAAGTGGTATCAGGGTGCTTGCCAAAAACAATAAAGGTGAAGTCGCAGTTCGCAAGTTCATCAATAAAAATTATCCTGAGTGGCAAGCGAAAGGCAGTGGTGAAGAACTTTTGATTAAGATGAAAGCGCAAAACTTCACTGAATTCCAAACGCTGACGATGCAGCAAAACCTCAAAATCATGCGGCAGCGAATCGAGGAATTAGGCATTACGGAGGCGAGTGTTCAGAGACAAGGGGAAACCGGGATCCGTATTGAACTACCGGGTGTTCAGGACCCAGCTCTGGCTAAGCGTGTCATTGGTGCCACGGCCAGTTTGGCTTTCCATGAAGTCAGCACATCATCAAACCTTGTCTCTACGCTTAAAGTGAAAGATGAACAAGGTAAACAAGTTACTTTAGTGAAAAAGCCAGTATTGACTGGTGAACACATCGTAAACGCTCGCGTTGGCTTTGACCAGATGCATCGGCCAGAAGTTGATATTTCCCTCGACCATGCTGGCGGTAAAATGATGAGCGATTTCTCTGCAACGCACATTGGTAAACCGATGGCGACGGTCTATCGCGAGTACGGTGTTGATGCACGAGGTGAAACGCAACGGAATGAAAAAGTCATAAGTGTCGCGACTATACAGTCTCAGCTTGGTAGTCAGTTCCGAATCACGGGTTCGGGTAATCTTGAGGAAGCGCAGCAGTTGGCACTATTGCTACGTGCTGGTTCTTTAACCGCACCAGTCACTATTGTTGAGGAGCGCACCATAGGTGCATCACTGGGTGCTGAGAATATTCAAAATGGATTTGCGGCGCTGGCGTTAGGTATGGGTCTGACGTTGACTTTTATGGCACTTTGGTATCGCCGGTTAGGCTGGGTTGCGAACGTCGCCCTGATTCTTAATATGAGCTGTCTGTTGGGACTCATTGCCCTGGTACCAGGCGCAATTCTCACATTGCCGGGTATTGCTGGTCTTGTTTTGACCGTTGGTATGGCTGTCGATACCAATGTGCTGATTTTTGAGAGGATCAGAGACAAACTGGGCGAAGGTCGAAGCTTCGCTCAAGCAATTGACCAGGGTTTTAACTCTGCAGTGGCAACGATTATGGATGCTAATATCACGACAATGATCACAGCGGTCATTCTTTATGCGATTGGTAATGGGCCAATTCAGGGCTTTGCTTTAACGCTAGGGTTAGGCCTGCTTACCAGTATGTTTACCGGTATTTTTGCATCGCGTGCCATTATTAATCTAATTTGGGGACGAGACTCTCGTCGTGAGGTGAGGGTTTAATCATGAAAGATTTCTTCAAGACAAACATTCGTTCAATTCGCTATTTTACTAATGTGCTTTCCATTGGTTTAGTGATGATTTCGATTATAGCGGTAGCATTGAAAGGACTGAACTTTGGCCTGGACTTTACCGGAGGGGTGGTTTCCGAGGTTCAGTTGAGCAGTGTGACGAGTCAGACTGAATTGAAAGACTCGTTAACACCGGTGTTGGGAGAAGGTATAACGGTAACGCAGTCAGGTGAGGAGGGGCGTTGGACGATTCGATACTCGGTAGATCAGGGAGCAGAAAAGCATAATGAATTCAAACAAGCGCTTATGCAGGCTTATCCAGATTCGTCTATCGTCAGTGACAGTATTGTTGGTGCACAGGTAGGGCAAGAGCTATACGATCAGGGGGGGCTGGCCTTGCTGGTTTGTTTGCTGTGTATTTTGGGGTACCTGAGTTTTCGTTTTGAATGGCGATTAGCCAGTGGTGCTCTGGCTGCACTATTGCATGACGTCATTTTAGTATTGGGCTTTTTCGCTCTTACTCAAATGGAGTTCAATTTGACTGTGTTTGCAGCAATCCTGGCCATTTTGGGTTATTCGCTCAACGACTCGATTATTATCGCTGACCGTATCCGGGAAATTTTAAAGCTCAGACCAAGTGAAGCTACCGCGGATGTGAGTGATCAGGCAGTGATTGCCACGTTCGCAAGAACCATGGTTACATCAGGTACTACTTTGATTACAGTTGGGGCTCTTTGGTTACTCGGTGGTGATGCGCTGCAAGGATTTGCGACGGCTATGTTTATAGGAATCTTCTCGGGCACATGGTCATCCATTTCAATGGGCACAGTGATTCCAGAGTGGCTGCATTTAGAGGCAAAACATTATCAGCCTATGGAAATTGATACTGCGCCTTAGCTTAATACTGAAGCATGAGTGGACGCTCTAAAGCGTCCACTTTTTTGTCATGACTAGCCTGATAGGTAACGACTTTCATCAACGTCGTCGATTTGTGACTTGGCAAGAAATCGATGTGCATATTCCAGATATACTTTGCTTTTAATGAACAGTTGGAAAACCTGCATATCGACATGCTCATCAAGCGCCATTTTGTGTAAGATGTTGAGCGACTCGCTGACTGTCTTTGCCTTTTTGTATGGACGGTCAGCGGCCGTGAGTGCTTCAAAAATGTCGGCAATAGCGAGAATACGCTCAGGTATTGAAAGTGCTTCGCCTTTGAGACGGCGCGGGTACCCTGTACCTTTCATCGTTTCATGGTGGGTTGTTGCTATGCGCTCCACATCTTTTAGCTCTTCGGGGAAGGGGATGCTACTGAGCATTTTAATGCCAGCGATCATATGCTCATTAATCTTAAATCGCTCTTCTCGGGTTAGTGTGCCTCGAGAGATGGTTAGATTGTAGAGTTCGCCGAGATTGTATAAATGTTCCGGTACTTCCATCTTAATACCCAGTTTGGGATCCACCGTGTACTCTGAGTCTCGGGGAATAATATGTTCAGGCTTGTCGCTGAGCAGAGTTTCAATCCTTGACGTTTTATCATCGTTATTTGATAGGCGCTGTTCTTCTAGCGGTGAGAGCCCTAGTTTAGGGTCAAAATGGGCACGCCATGTTTGCTGGCCGATTTCACGGATTCGTTGTACATTTTGTTCTGTAGTAAATTCATTGCCGATGTTCATTTGTGCAATAAAACCAAATTGTTCGACGAGTTCATCTTTACGCCGTTTCAGTTCTTGTTGCAGTTTCTCTTTCTGGTCAGGAAAGGTCAGTTCAGCTTTTAGCGCGTTTATCTCGGCGTCTCGCAAAAGGACTTCAAATCGAGTTCGGATCTCGTGGATACGGTTGTAATTAGTCTCCAGTTTGGTGCCTTTGTCTACTACATATTCTGGCACGGTTATCTTCCCACAGTCGTGAAGCCAGGCCGCTATTCGAAACTCTCTTCGCTGAGCACGGTTTTTGAATTTGAACGACTCAAATATGCCCTCATCTGACTTTTCTGCTGCATCTGAAAGTAGAAATGCCAGTTCGGGTACCCGCAAACAGTGGGCGCCGGTGTAGGGCGATTTCTCATCAATAGCTCGTGCAATCAGTTGGATGATGGATTCAATAAATGCATCCTGAGAGCGTTGGAAGGTATCTAGTGATTTTGCCATATCAAGAATGGCAGCCGACAATTCGTTGACTTCCCGAATTGGGCTTTCAAAGGCAGTTACTTTATCGTAGTGACGATATTTAATTTTTTTAGTTTCAGTAACCAGTCGTTTGATGGGCTTCGCCAGGGGAGTACTTACGCGCCAGACAAATGGAATCATAATAACCAGTGCGGCCAGAGTCCAAACGGAACTGTATAGGACATGAGAATATACCCTGTCCAAAATAACCGATTCTGGTATGACCAAAACAAAATACTCTTTTGGCATCTCGTTCACCTGAGATATGTAGATGAAACTTTTGCCGCCGTTTAACTCTATTGGAGTAATCGTATTGTGGTATATGGGATCCTGCAGTACCGTTAATAGCGTCTTGTCGGGTAAGTGGCTCGTGTGGTGCAGGGCTGTATCAAGCCATTTTTCTTTGAGTTGTTGCGGTATGTTTAATGCTTTTAAGTAATCAAGACCTTCATTAATGAGTGCTACATAGGGTTTGAGCTCGTCGTGCGCCACAAAGTAAAAACGTGAGTGTAACAAACTGCTTTTTGCCAGGGGTTGAAGTTTTAATTCATCGTTGACCAGTTGAGTCACTTTATTTTTTAGTACTGGCGTGACGTCGAGAACCCCTGTGATCTTGCGAATTCGTGTATCGTGAAACGCTTCTTCGTAATTGTCGTACTGATAGATAGTGATATTGGGGTGTTGTTCTCTGATACTGTCAATGATTGACCAACCCTTTAATATACCGACAATCCTTCCTTCCAAATCGCCCAAAGAGAACACATTGGGGGCATCCCCATGCGTAGCGATAGAGTAGCCAAGTTCATATAGGGGATCGCTGGTAAGATGAACTGCAGTAAGGGGGTTGTTAGCTGCGACGGACTGTAGAATGTCAATTTTCCGCAATTGATAATCTTCGGTAAGTTCCGCCCAGCTCCTGCCATTTACGAATTCAAATTGCAATCCGGTCGCTTTCGACAGCAGAGTAAACAAGTCGATAACCAGTCCGTACGGTTGTCCCGAGAGAGCGAAATCGATGGGTTCCCAATCAAGCTGATTGGATACTTTTAATAAAGGAGATTGAGCAACCAGAGCTAACTGTTCACGAGATAGCGGCATAGGTGAAATCTCTGGGACCTTATCGGCATCAGTGCCATTTTGATTAGAGCTGATAATCCGGCCAGAATCACTGACGATGTACGCATCGCTGCCTTTCAGTACGTCGGTGCCAGTTAATTTTTGTTCAAGTTGACTGTGCAGGTCGTTTAAGGCGATGTCCACGCCAATTACAGCATTAAGATCAGGCACTTTTATCGAAAAAGTTTGCCCCGTTACTTTCAGGTTGTAAAACAAATATGGAGCAGTTTTTTGGACTTCATCCGCTTCCGCGCGGGTAAACCAACCTCGTCTCGTGGGGTAGTAACTACTGATATCGACCGTCTCTCTGCTGAGCTCAAAGTTATCGAGATAGTATTGCGTCAGCTTGACTCGCGACTCACCTTGTTGAAGGTGTTCAACAACCATCCAGGCCTCATCTTGTAATAGATGGATTTGGCTGGCTGTGGACTGAGACCTTAGATTTATCAATTGAATAAAATGGTCATTTTCAAAGCCGATATAGATACTGTAAATAAATGGGTTGCCCAAAAATGTTGCCCCAAATAATTCGACCATCTCAGAGCGCTCAATGTGTTCTGTTTGTTGAGAGAGCAGAGTTCGAAGTTGCATCGCTGCTTGTTCGCCCACTAAATCAAAATGTTCCAAACGTTGAGAGAGAGCGGATGAAACTAGCTGGTAGTTCGACAGAGCATGGTCAATCTCACGATTTTTTGTGAGAGAAAATATGACCGAGGCGGAAATTAAGGCTGTAGCCGTGATGGCGACAGTAAACAGTACCGCTACAGCTCGCCTAATGGAGAATCGACTTCGATTTTTGTTATTCATTCTACTGACACTCATATGGTTCAACAACAGCGCTTTCAGAGTCCTTTGAAAACATGACTTGTTGACTTATTTATTTTATTCAATGAGTTAACTATAGATGAATTGCAAAAAAGCGGGCAAAAAAAAGCCCTGCAGTAGCAGGGCCAGGAAATTATAGTTGTTTGTCTTTGCCTAGGGACAATAACCAGAGTGAAACTGCTGCTACTCCGACAAATCCCGATAAAACAATGACTGGCATTGCAGCATAACCTAGTACGTGCCAAATCACCGATTCTAATGTACTCATTCAGAGCTCCTTATTGCCAGCCTTCTACACCGCTCATGTTAGGAAGTCTATGTGCAATACCTTTGTGGCAGTCTACACATGTTTTCTCACCTGATGCTAGCGCTGTAGAGTGTTGTTGAACGCTTCGTGGTCCCTGCTCAGAAAAGTCCATAAAATCGAACTCATGACAGTTACGGCATTCTAATGAATCATTATTTTTCAGTCTTGCCCATTCTCGCTCGGCTAAATGACCACGACGAGCCTGGAACTTCTCTTCGGTTCCAATGGTATCAAGCACGTAGTGTGCAAACAGCTCTTTCGAAGCCTGCACCTTACGGACGATTTTGTCAGTCCAATTATGTGGAACGTGACAATCAGAACATATGGCACGTACGCCCGAACGATTAGACCAGTGAATGGTTTCCTGAATCTCCGCTACGATTGGAGCATGACAGCCAGAACAAAATTCTTCTGTGTTCGTGGCTTCCATACCCGTGTTAAACGCACCCCAAAATAGTAGACCGCCGGCAAAGCCCAAGAATAGCACAACCCCTGCTGCTGCCTTGCTTGGCGACTTTAAACGCGTCCAAAATGCTTTAAGAAATTTCATATATAGCCTCTCTTGACTTCATTTGGCTATTCAGTACGCAACGAATCAACGCGCTCAAAGTCGTTACCCACTAGTGGTTGGGCGTCTACTTGAGGTACATGGCATTGTAGACAGAAGTAACGACGAGGAGACATGTCCGCCAGCACAGCATCTTCACGATTCATGTAGTGAGTAACACTGATTTTGGTTGCACCTGCTTCCTTGGCGTTTTTCCAGCTATGGCATGCCAGGCATTTGTTCGCATTAAGCGATACTTCATAGTTACGAATTTGGTGAGGGATCAGTGGAGGCTGATATACAAATGAACTCTCTACCAATTGGTCTTTAGGTGTATGCTTGAAGGCGTCCGCAGGACGAGTATCTTCAAGGTTTGTACTACCGCGAAGTGAATCCAGACCACCAGTTCCACCCGGGTTATTCAGTTCTGCTTGCGCCACGCCAGCGAGCAATGCACCAACAGAGAGAATAGCGACAATCATTTTTTTCATTTTATGTTCTCCGCCTTTAGGCTAATTCTTCGAGGGCTACTCGCAACGGAGTAGCCACTTTGCTGTTTTGCTCGCCCTTAAGCCACTTTCGTGATCTTAACTGGGCACTTCTTGAAGTCTGTCTGTTTGGACAGAGGATCAGTCGCATCAAGAATCAGCTTATTGATTAGGATGCGCGCATCGAAGAATGGTACAAATACCAGACCTTGCGGCGGACGGTTACGGCCACGTGTTTCAACACGAACACGAACCTCACCACGTTTGTTCTGAATCAGAACCTCATCACCACGGCGAACACCACGAGTTTTCGCATCTTCAGGGTGCATGTAGCAGACTGCATCCGGAACTGCCTTATACAGCTCAGGAACACGACGCGTCATGGTACCTGTGTGCCAGTGCTCAAGAACACGGCCTGTACATAGCCACAAATCGAACTCTTCGTTTGGCACTTCTGGTGGCGCTTCGTAAGGAGCAGAAATAATCAGTGCTTTACCATCTGGCTTACCATAGAAGTCCCATCCTGAGCCTGCTTTAGCATAAGGATCATAGCCTTCTTTATAACGCCACAGTGTTTCTTTGCCATCGACGACAGGCCAACGCAGACCACGTACCTGATGATAAACATCATAAGGTGCTAGGTCATGACCGTGGTCGCGACCAAAGGCGGCGTATTCTTCAAACAGGCCTTTTTGTACATAGTAACCGAAGTGGTGAGCATCATCGTTAAGCTCACGAGCTTCTTCGATAGGATACTTGTCCACCTGACCGTTTTTAAACAGCATGTCATACATGGTTTTACCACGGTATTCAGGCGCTTTAGCAAGTAACTCTTCTGGCCACACTTCTTCCATCTTGAAGCGTTTTGTGAACTCCATGACCTGCCACAAGTCAGATTTCGCTTCGCCTACAGTCTCAACCTGTTGGTACCAAGCCTGAGTACGACGTTCTGCGTTACCGTAAGCCCCTTCTTTTTCAATCCACATTGCTGTTGGAAGGATCAAGTCAGCAGCCTGTGCGGTTGCAGTCGGGTAAGGGTCAGAACATACAATGAAGTTTTCTGGATTACGGTAACCAGGAAGACGTTCGTTGTTGATATTTGGACCCGCTTGCAGGTTATTGTTACATTGAATCCAGTAACAATTCAGTTTGCCATCTTTTAGCATACGGTCTTGTAGTACCGCGTGGTAACCTGGTTTTGGCGGAATCGTACCTTCAGGTAGTTTCCATTCTTTCTCGGCAATTGCACGGTGTTTAGGGTTTGCTACTACCATGTCTGCAGGTAGACGGTGGGCGAATGTACCTACTTCACGAGCGGTACCACACGCTGAAGGCTGACCCGTTAATGAGAATGGGCTGTTACCCGGAGTCGCAATTTTGCCGGTTAGTAGGTGAATGTTATACACCAGGCCGTTCATCCAAACGCCACGAGTATGTTGGTTCATACCCATAGTCCACAGTGACATTACTTTCACGTTAGGATCGGCGTACTGCTTAGCAAGCTCAATCAATTTTTCTTGCTCAACACCAGAGATCTCAGAGGCTTTTTCTACCGTGTATGGCGCAACAGATGCTTTGTATTGCTCAAATGTAATGTCGGACATTTTACCTGAGTTAGCATTGGCCGCTGCCTGTTGCAGTGGGTCTTCATCACGCAGGCCATAGCCGATATCGGTATCCGCTTGTTTGAAGTTGGTGTGCTTATTGACGAAGTCCCAGTTAACCGCGTCATTCTGAATGATGTAGTTCGCGATGAAGTTCGCAATAGCCAGGTCAGACTGAGGGTTGAAGATGTAACCTTGGTCAGCGAGTTCAAATGAACGGTGGTAATAGGTCGATAAAACGTTCACGCGAACGTGTGGGTGACTTAGGCGACGGTCAGTGATACGTGTCCACAATACTGGGTGCATCTCTGCCATATTCGAACCCCAAAGTACGAATGAGTCAGCGTTTTCAAAGTCGTCATAACAGCCCATCGGTTCATCGATACCAAATGCGCGCATGAAACCCACTACCGCTGAAGCCATACAGTGACGTGCGTTAGGGTCAATGTTGTTAGAGCGGAAGCCCGCTTTCATCATCTTGGCTGCAGCGTAACCTTCCATGACAGTCCACTGGCCTGAACCGAACATACCAATGCTTGTTGGTCCCTTAGCTTTCAGTGAGGCTTTCCACTTTTCAGCCATGATGTCAAAGGCTTGATCCCAAGAGATAGGAGTGAAGTCACCGTCTTTGTCAAACTTGCCATCTTTCATACGAAGAAGGGGCTGGGTCAGACGGTCGTTACCGTACATGATTTTAGACAGGAAGTAACCCTTGATACAGTTCAGGCCTTTGTTAACAGGAGCTTCTGGGTCGCCTTGGGTTGCAACAACTTTACCGTTTTGTGTCCCTACGAGTACAGAGCAGCCTGTACCACAGAAACGACAAGGAGCTTTATCCCAGGTAATCTTTGTTTGGTCGGAGCTAGCAATCAGGTTTGTTGCTGAAGCAGGAAGGGTAATACCTGCTACAGCCGCTGCTGATGCCGCTGCGTTCGCTTTCACGAACGCACGTCTTGTCATTTTCATACTTCACCCTCTAATTGGGAATGGTTACTTCCAGTGTTGTTTTCATCGTCATCTAACCCCCTCTCGATTTGGTGATAAACCAAGGCGGCGTTAAGGACATTCGGTAAGTTGTTGATAGCATCAATCGTATCGGTCACAAATCCCTGGTTTTCAGTTTCCAGTACAACGACAATCTTGCCTTCCTCACTGTCTCCATAGATTTCAGCGTTATCGTACTGTTCGATCTGTGCTTTGACTTCTGCAAGGTATTCAGCCTTACAGTGAACTACCAAACTTGAAATGTGCACTTCATTTAGTGACATATAGAGTTCTTCTCTTTGTTATTTTTAACGTATTGCTTAAACATTGCTTACTGAGATAGAAGACGTTGGACAAACGGACACACATGCTCCGCAGCCATTACATTCTCCCAACTCCAATTTAGGTAAAGCGACTCCACCGGCCCTCAGCTTGAAAGTTATGGCCATGGCTTCACAGCTATCTCCGCAACTACGGCACTCAACATTTGAGTGCGCTAAACAAGTTTCTGAGATACTGGCTTTCGCCTGCCAAGGGTCGCTGATACTCTTATTAAATATAGGCTCTGGGCAAATTTCTGCACACTTGTAGCAGAAGGTACATTCATCAATTGTGAAGTCGACGGAAGGGTAGCCGCCGTCACCATTTACGATGATTTGTGTTTCGCAAGCGTTGACACATTTCCCACAGCGAGTGCATAAGTCAGTAAAGGTTTGCAGATCCTTGACCCACGGTAGCCTCACTTGTTTTGTATCTATCTGCTTTCTTGTAAAGAATCGTCGCCTGGAAACGTCTACCATTCATCTCACCAATAAAAACTGTTCACAGAGAAGTTTAGCTCAAAAAATCTGTTAACAATCTTTAATTTACATTCATATAAATTGTAAGTTTCGACATATTTGTATAAATACCTCTTAGGGGGTAATTAACTGCTATCATTGTTTTGGATCAATAAATTACAGACAATAGATAGCGATAGTGTGAGGTCTGTTTTCAGGGCGGGTAAATGGAGATGAATTTGTTTGATGAGATGAATAGATCATGAAGAAGCCGAATAAGTCTGTCACGGGTACAATAGCAAAAGCAATGATACTCATCTTATTGTTATCACTTGCTACAACCAACTTCGCGATCCTTACTTTGGCATCAAGCCTGAACGATGCTGAAGCAGTGAATGTTTCAGGCTCAATGCGCATGCAGAGCTATCGATTGGCTCATGATATGCAGTCGGATTCACCTCTTTACTATTTGCACGTCGAGCAATTTGAACGTTCACTTTATTCACCTTCAATGAAATCGCTACAGTCATGGGATGTTCCGACTGAGATCACTCAAGATTACTATAAACTTATCGTGCGTTGGCATGAGCTAAAGAAAGTACTGGCTAGTGATGATCGAGAGCAGTACCTAATGCTGGTGGCAAATTTCGTAGACCGCATTGACCATTTCGTCCTTAAGTTGCAAGAACACTCTGAAAACAAATTGATTCGGTTAGCCTGGGCTGGTGGTATTGGTTTGGGTGGCATTTTATTGGTGGCTGTTTATGTCGTTCTGTTTGTACGTAAACAGATCGTCAGACCGTTAGGACAACTAATACTGGCAAGTGAACAAGTTCAGAACCGCTCATTTGATGTCTCGGTAGATATTCGTTCGGATAACGAACTGGGCATTTTGGGCAATGCCTTCAAGAATATGGCCAATGATTTGGGTAAACTGTATCGCGGCCTGGAGCAAGCGGTAAACGAAAAGACACACAAATTGCAGCACGCCCACCAATCATTGCAGGTTCTTTACCAGTCTTCCCAAGAGTTGACAGCGACCCGGATTTCTCACGAGAATTTCAGAGCGATCCTGACGTATATCTCGAGCGTTGAGGGCATTACCGCTGTTGAATTGAAAGTCGATGAAGTGGAAGGGAGTCCGTGGATTGCGACTGAAGGCGAGTTTAATGGGAAGTCTGAACGGATAAAAGTTCTTCAGCTAGATGGTGATATGTTGGGCCAGCTCAGATATCAAATCGGGCTTCCTTGCCCGGATGAAAAACTCATTGATAACTTTGTTCAAATCCTTTCACGAGCGATTTACTACAATAAAGCACAAAGACAAACGGAACAGATCATCTTGATGGAAGAGCGCGCAACGATCGCACGAGAACTGCACGACTCGCTGGCTCAATCCCTGTCGTATCTGAAAATTCAGGTAACACTGCTTAAGCGCTCGTTGAACAAAGAATTGCCGGAGGTAGACGGCAGTCGCTCTGGAATGGTATTGAATGATATTCGAGAAGGGTTGGATAACGCTTATATCCAGCTTAGAGAATTGTTGACCACTTTCCGTCTTTCCATCAAAGAAGGGACGTTTGGCGAAGCCATAACGGAAATGTTGCATCAGCTTGATGACCAGACGGAAGCGACCATAAAACTCAATAATCAGATGTCGTCGTTGGAACTGGGTGCTAACGAACAGGTCCATATATTGCAATTAATTCGCGAGGCAGTTCTCAATGCAATGAAGCATGCCGATGCGAAAGTTATCGACGTATCTTGCATTGAAGATGAAAATGCTCTGGTCACCGTGAAAATCGTCGATGATGGGGTAGGGTTCGATCAGAACATCGAAAAAATAGACCACTATGGGATGAGCATCATGCAAGAACGGGCTGCTCGTCTGAATGCCAATTTATCCATTCACACCGCTGAAAACCAGGGTTGTGAAGTGGTATTAACATTTCAAAGAAGTAAGGAGCCACTAAGTGAGCGAATGTAAAGTAATGTTGGTCGATGACCACCCACTGATGAGGCGTGGAATCGGTCAATTACTCAGCTTTGAAGATGACTTTATTATTGTTGCCGAAGCGAGCAATGGCTCAGATGCGATTGCCTTGGCAAAAGAGCAGGAGCCAGACTTAATTTTGCTCGACCTGAATATGAAAGGCATGTCAGGGCTGGATACATTAAAAGCCTTGCGTGAAGATGATTTTCAGGGACACATAGTGATTCTGACTGTCTCAGACATTCCGGCTGATATTGACGCGCTTGTTAAGGCGGGAGCTGACGGCTACTTGCTTAAAGATACGGAGCCTGATGAAATCATTGATTTGCTACGTGGACTGACCTCAGGTAACAAGGCATTCAGTCAAGCCGTTGCCAAATATCTGGATGAACGTGCTAACGCGAGCGATGTGTTTACCACACTGACAGAGCGAGAGATGCAGATCTTGCAAGAGGTTGCTAAAGGCTTTAGAAACAAACAGATCGCTGACCGCCTGTTCATTTCTGAATCTACGGTCAAAGTACATATGAAGAGTTTGTTGAGAAAACTTCAGGTACCATCGAGAACGGCCGCGACTATTCTTTACTTAGAGCGCTTTGGTGAAATTAAGTAGCTCTATCGGCGTTCATAGTAGACATACCGTCATCCTCGTATATGGACTCCCGTTAGATTGCAACTAGAGGACAAAAATAAGTAGGAAGCATGCGCATATTCGGGCTCTTATTGAGTAGCGAACTCTGCCCCTTGATGTTTTCGCACCCTAATGCCACTTCGCGAAAAAGGTACCTGGTACCATGAGGATGATCTGGCTCGTTAGGGTCGGTCTTACCTGTTTTTGTCTTACTCTTGGTTGTAACCTAAATATGGTTCTTAAACTGTTTCGGGTAATCGGTATGGTTGGTGGTGATTGAGCATTGACCATGCCGTTCTGACTGTTTTGTTGGCGAGAGCAACAGCCGCTCTTCGGA
>NZ_FNVG01000040.1 GCF_900107935.1 Vibrio hangzhouensis
CATTACTCACCCGTCCGCCGCTCGACGCCGTTAACGTCACCCGAAGGGTCAGTTAACTCGTTTCCGCTCGACTTGCATGTGTTAGGCCTGCCGCCAGCGTTCAATCTGAGCCATGATCAAACTCTTCAATTTAAGATTTTGTCGGCTCAATGAATACTGACTTCAAAACTACTAATGTAATTTTAAAGCTATTATCGTTCCAACAGAACGATAATGAATTGACTGTGCCAAGTCTTACGACTTGAATTGGTCACTCAGTTCATTGAAACCAAATTTGATTCCGAAGAATCTAATTTTGATTATCATCAACGAGTGCCCACACAGATTGATAGGTCTATATTTTTAAAGAACATTTCTTCGAGAGGCTAAACTTTCGTTTTTAAGCCTTTCGGCTTTTCTCTCGAAGTGGGCGGCCATTTTAACTAGATAACTTGTCGTGTCAACCACTTTTTTCAAATTATTTTCGTTAAGGCTTTTGCCCTCCAGACCTTTCAGGCTCTTGCTTTGCTGCCTTGCCGTCTGGTGGTGCGCATTATAGGGAGAATCCAAACAGGCGCAACCCCTTTTTTAATATTTTTTAGAAAAAACGTTCTTTTGCTGAAAATGTCATCAGAAAAGCAAAAGGAGAGTATAAAAACTCTCCTTTTAACCACAAATTGCTAACAATTAGATAAATGCGTAGGCATCAGCAAACATATGATCTGACTTCGCTTGCTTGTTTTGGGTGAACTGCTCACGAGCAGCACCAGCCATTTCAAAACGTCCTGCTATATAGATATCGAAATCCGCCAGAGATTCAAAGTCCTCACTGACCGCTTGCAATACATTACCTTTTTTACCTGTCCATTGTGGCACAGCGTCTTCAATAACTGGAATAAACTCGATGTGTGCGTGGGCGGCAGCGATTTCCACTAACTCCTGTTTGGCATATAGCTGAGCCTCATCACGTCCACCCCAGTACAAATAGATAGGTTGCTCTATACTTTGGCTGATGCAATGGTCGAGTATTGAACGAACATAGCTAAAACCTGTGCCACCTGCTATCAGCAGAATCGAGCGCTGACTGTCTTCACGAATCCAAGCTTCACCATGTGGCGCATCAATAGTGATATCACCACCATTCGCCAGGGCCTGTTTCATCGACTCGACGACCTCTATCGCGTAAGCATTGTGCTCTGCCGCGCCGATGTGTAACTCGATTTCACCTTCATGGCGACACGGACTGCTAGCAATAGAAAATGGACGCTTATCAGCTTCCCCCATTACTACCATTAAATACTGGCCAGCTTTGAAACTCACTGGTTGTTCTGGGTGCAGCAATATCTGATAGGTGTTCGCTGCTAAAGGCTCAATGGACTTTACTTTACATTTAATCGTCATGTTTTATCTCTTTTATTCTTCCTCAAGATTGATCACCAAATCACTCTTGGGATATGCAAGACAGGAAAACATCCAGCCTTGCTGCTTTTCTTTCTCAGTGAGCATCGGCTCAAGATCGTATTCGACCTCTCCGGACTCAATACGACACAAACAAGAAGCACACGCTCCAACTCTGCAGCGATGAGGAAAAGCCAGATTCTGGTTGAGCGCAGCATCTAGCACAGTTTGTCCCTCTTCCACTGTAAATTCTATGTTCTGAGGTTTAAGCGTTACTCTTAAAATCATAGGATATCGAGTTGCTTCCAAATACGATCAATCTTGGCGACAAGTTCAGGATCCTTTTTGATTGGTACCCCCCACTCGCGCGTTACTTCGTTCTCAAGCTTATTGGTGGCATCCAGATAAGCTCGTGAGCCCTCATCTGTCATCAAGAGTGTGTCACGAGCGGGATCCATTCTAGTGGTAATCGCCCAAATCACATCGTTCCAGTCTCTCACATTGACGTCTTGGTCACATGCCACCATGAACTTACAGTCAAAGTAGGATGCCAGGAAGGTATTCACGCCTTTCATTGTCTCGACCGCCTGTCCCGCTGTTTGTTTATTCATCGACAGCAGCACCATTCGAGTTGTACCTGTTCCAGGTGCAACATACAAGTCATCCACTTCAGAATATCGCTCTGTTACCTCCTTCCTTAATAAGGCTTCATCCCAACTATTCGAAGGTTTGATAGCGCTCTCATGCTGATATCTGCCAGCGTCCAGCGCCAACTCAGCTTCCCACTTGATGGTTGCGTCCAACCCCATTTTCGAACCCAGTCCCACCACCGGAGACGCAAAATCCAGCGAATCTATCGGCGTGCTCTCTATCATCAGCGTATCGCGACCTGGCACCATATGGTCATTCATCGCCTGAGTGACTTGCTGCCAGTCGCGGCCATCGACACTCTCGTCACAAACGATGACGAACTTCGTGTACATAAACTGGCGCAAAAACGACCAGACGCCCATCATGACTCTTTTGGCATGGCCTGGATACTGCTTCTTGATCGTGACCACTGCCATACGGTAAGAACAGCCTTCCGGCGGCAAATAAAAATCTTCTATCTCCGGAAACTGCTTTTGCAGTATCGGGACAAACACCTCATTCAACGAAACCCCCAACACCGCCGGTTCATCAGGTGGCCTTCCGGTATAGGTACTGTGATAAATGGGGTTTTCACGCATTGTGATATGCGTAATGGTAAACACGTGGTGTTTTTCCACTTCGTTGTAGTAGCCGGTATGATCGCCATAAGGACCTTCATCTGCGAATTCGCTAGGGTCAATGTAGCCCTCTAATACGATTTCCGCGCTGGCTGGTACCTCCAATTCATTACTGATAGATTTCACCACCTCAGTGCGTTCGCCACGTAACAGCCCGGCAAACGCATATTCAGATAACGTATCCGGTACCGGCGTCACTGCACCAAGGATGGTTGCCGGGTCCGCGCCAAACGCGACAGAAACTGGAAAACGCTCCCCTGGATGGGTTTCCATCCAGTCTCGTAGATCCAAGGCCCCACCACGATGCGCGAGCCAGCGCATAATAATTTTATTTTTGGCAATTTTCTGTTGGCGATAAATCCCCAGATTCTGACGCTTCTTGTTTGGGCCTTTGGTCACCGTTAATCCCCAGGTCATCAAAGGTGCTACATCGTCAGGCCAGCAACTCATTACCGGAACCTTATCCAGATCAACGTCGTCACCCTGCCATATCACTTCCTGACAACGGGCTTTACGCAGCCTTTTCGCAGGCATATGCAGTACTTTTTTGAACAACGGGATCTTGTTGATGGCATCTTTAAATCCACGTGGTGGCTCTGGCTCTTTGAGATAAGCCAACAGCTTACCGACTTCTCTAAGCTCAGACACTTGCGCTCGCCCCATGCCCATCGCGACCCGTTCGGGTGTCCCGAATAAGTTCGTCAACACGGGAATATCATATCCAATCGGGTTTTCGAACAGCAGCGCCGGACCACCAGCACGCAACGTGCGATCGCTGATTTCCGTCATCTCGTAGTCTGGGTCTACCGGGTGAGAGATACGCTTGAGCAGCCCCTGGTTTTCCAAGTGCTGAATAAAATCTCGTAAATCCTTGTAATTCATAGGGGTAACATCGCCTTGAAAGATGTTCGTATTATATACGTAAACCCATCAATGAGTGAAATTCAGACTCGAATGGTGAGCTGCATCATTCGAGCTGACTAGTTGGACAAGGCTTGTAGAATCAGAGAGCTTTTGACCTGTCGGTTACTTGACACCACATCACGCACCCAACCATCATGACCATTTTGAGCTAACTGGCTGGCAACGAAGCTGGCATCATCAACTCTGGTCATTCTTGTGACCAGAAACGCTTTTACCTCTTCCGGCAATGGGTTGAAACGTGCCAGCTCAACGATGGCTTGTTCCTTAAGGCTAGGATTTCGAGTTGCCAACATAATTTGCTGTTGAGCAAACGGCGTTTTGAGCGTCGCCAAACGCTCTAGCTCCGACTGACTGTGATAATCGGCCCTCATTTTCCATAGTAATTCATACAACTTTGTGTCTTGATTGACTTGTGCCATCCTGACCAGTACACGTGTGGATGGCAACCACTCGGTGATCGTGGTTTTAGTGAGTTGGTGAGTCAGATAAGTATTGGCTTCCGGGGATAAACTATCAAACTCCTTAACCAACAAATCTTCACGGATCTGAATTTCGTAATCGCTCCCTTCAGACAGCCAATCTCTTAGCACTAACTGTTCTTGTTCTACCTGTAGAATAAACTCTATCGTTTTTTGGTCACTGTGCCAGCGCTTCATTAGTCGGGCAGAAATGGCAGGGTAATTAAAGGCAGGAACGGTGAACTCATAACCATCACCACGCTCTAACATGGTATACGTCGGCGGCAACGATTTTTGACTCTTCACGAATATCGCCATCTTTGAAGTAAGGATCAGCGCTTGCTGCTCCATTTCATGTAGCAATAAGAACCTCGCCACCTCCTGCTGAGGCAGAGCCAGCCTGTTCAAGGCAAATTTCAGTTCGTCGGTGTCATCGCTGAGAACCAGCGCCATGTATTCATCGACTTTTTGTTGAATCAGCGGACTTTCTAGCCAATGATTCACTTCGTCTCGCGTCATCTCCTTCGACGCCAGTGCAAACGGTGACAGCAGCACTGTAATAGAGAGGAGAATTGACGCTAGCCATCCTTGTAGCATATTAACCTCCTGTTAACATACTCACTATTGTGCGCCGTATCGAAGTTAAGTGCAAATAAAAACGCCACCCATAAGGGTGGCGTTCAAATTCTTAGATTAGCTGTCAGTCGCGATTACTGACGACGCATCGCATCAAAGAACTCATCGTTGGTCTTAGTCATTGCTAGCTTATCGATAAGGAACTCCATTGCATCTGTCTCGCCCATAGGGTGAACAATCTTGCGCAGAATCCACATTTTCTGTAGCTCATCCGACTTAGTCAGTAGCTCTTCACGACGTGTACCTGAACGGTTGAAATCAATCGCAGGGAAAACACGCTTCTCAGCAATCTTACGGTTTAGGTGCAGTTCCATATTACCTGTACCTTTAAACTCTTCGTAGATAACTTCATCCATCTTAGAGCCCGTATCAACCAGTGCTGTTGCAATGATCGTCAGGCTTCCGCCTTCTTCTACATTACGAGCCGCGCCGAAGAAACGCTTAGGACGATGCAGTGCGTTAGCATCAACACCACCAGTAAGGACCTTACCAGAAGAAGGGACTACCGTGTTGTATGCACGCGCCAGACGAGTAATAGAGTCAAGCAAGATAACCACATCTTTCTTGTGTTCAACCAGACGCTTAGCTTTCTCAATCACCATCTCCGCAACCTGTACGTGGCGAGAAGCTGGCTCATCAAATGTAGAGGCAACCACCTCACCTTTGACCAGACGCTGCATTTCGGTTACTTCTTCTGGACGTTCGTCAATCAGAAGAACCATCAGTTCGCACTCAGGGTGATTGTAAGCAATGCTCTGTGCAATGTTCTGAAGCAGCATGGTTTTACCCGCTTTTGGCGGTGCTACAATCAGACCACGCTGACCTTTACCGATAGGAGACGCAAGATCCAGTACACGAGCCGTAATGTCTTCTGTTGAGCCATTACCACGCTCCATTGTCATACGCTCGTTAGCGTGCAACGGCGTCAAGTTCTCAAATAGGATCTTGTTACGTGCGTTATCCGGCTTGTCGTCATTAACAGTGTTGACTTTCAGAAGGGCAAAGTAACGCTCACCGTCTTTCGGTGGACGAATTTTACCAGCAATAGAGTCACCGGTACGCAGGTTGAATCGACGAATCTGGCTTGGAGAAACGTAGATATCGTCTGGACCTGCTAGGTACGAACTGTCTGCACTGCGCAGGAAACCAAAACCATCTTGAAGAATCTCTAAGACCCCGTCACCAAAGATATCTTCACCACTTTTCGCATGGGCTTTTAAGATGGCGAAAATGATGTCTTGCTTACGCAGACGAGCTAAGTTTTCCAGACCAAGAGATTCGCCAAGTTTAACGAGCTCAGAAACAGGTCTGTTCTTCAATTCTGTTAAGTTCATTGTGGTGGATGTTTGTTTAGTCAAAATAGGATCTGTTTTGTTGTTAAGAAGGATTTGGTCTCAGGATCGACCAAGAAGTGAACACTTGTTTATTTAACGTGCGATAAATTATCACTAAAAAAGAGTCTAGTCTAGCTTTGAAAAAAACAAAACCGTGTATTTGTTAAGATACACGGTTTTCGTTACTTTTCATTATAGATTTGCGTCCAGGAACTCTTTCAACTGAGTTTTTGATAGTGCACCAACCTTGGTTGCTGCGACACTGCCATCTTTGAAAAGAAGTAGCGTTGGGATACCACGAATACCAAATTTAGGTGGAGTACCTGCATTTTGATCGATGTTTAATTTACCGATAGTGAGTTTGCCTTCGTACTCATCTGCGATTTCATCGAGGATAGGGGCAATCATTTTACAAGGACCACACCACTCCGCCCAGAAGTCAACAAGAACCGGGCCTGCAGCGTTAATTACGTCAGTTTCAAAACCGTCATCCGTCAGCTGCAAAATCTTTTCACTCATCTTTCACTCCGATATTTTTTGTATTGATGAGATAATCACCAACAATTAGATCTCCTATTGGAATGTATTTACCTTCGTATTGCAAGCTTAAGCTGATATTCTATAGCAATGAAAAAGACGCATATCACAGAGCAAAAGTTCGCCGATTTGGATTTGCACCCCCAAATCATTGAAGGATTGGAAAAAAAAGGGTTCGATTATTGTACCCCAATCCAAGCCTTGGCGTTGCCGGTATTGCTCGCCGGCCGAGATATTGCAGGACAGGCCCAAACCGGGACTGGGAAAACGCTCGCGTTTCTGACTGCTACCTTTAACCACCTGTTGACGACGCCTGAACATGAAGGCCGCAAAGCAACTCAGCCGCGCGCCATTATCATGGCACCAACGCGCGAGCTTGCTATTCAGATCCACAATGACGCGAAACCGCTCATTGAAAGCACGGGTTTGAAAACAGCATTAGCTTATGGCGGTGACAGCTATGACAAGCAACTTGCTAAACTTGAGCAAGGTGTCGATATCCTTATTGGTACCTGTGGTCGTATTATCGATTTCTACAAGCAGCGTGTCTTCAACCTCAACAACATTCAGGCCGTAGTGCTAGATGAAGCCGATCGCATGTTCGATCTTGGCTTTATTAAAGACATTCGCTTCTTGTTCCGTCGTATGCCGGAGCCGAAAGATCGTCTGAATATGTTGTTCTCTGCCACTCTCTCCTACCGAGTACAAGAACTGGCATTCGAACATATGCACAATCCTGAACATGTCGTCGTCGAACCGGAACAGAAAACCGGTCACCGCATCCAGGAAGAACTGTTCTACCCATCGAACAACGAAAAGATGGCACTGCTGCAAACACTGGTCGAAGAAGAATGGCCAGATCGCGCGATTATCTTTGCCAATACCAAGCACAAATGTGAAAAGGTATGGGGACATCTGGCGGCTGACGGCCACCGTGTTGGCCTACTGACTGGTGACGTCCCTCAGAAAAAGCGTGAGAAGATCCTAGAGCAGTTTACGCGAGGCGATGTGGATATCTTGGTTGCAACCGATGTCGCAGCACGAGGCCTGCATATTCCTCAGGTCACTCATGTGTACAACTACGACTTACCGGATGACTGCGAAGATTACGTTCACCGCATCGGTCGTACCGGACGCGCGGGGGCCAGTGGCCACTCCATCAGCTTTGCGTGCGAAGAATACGCTATCAACCTGCCAGCCATTGAAGAATATATTGAGCACTCCATTCCAGTGTCCGATTATGACTCTAGCGCTCTGCTGACAGACTTACCTGCACCGCTGGTTCTGAAGAGCCGCAATTCAGGTTCGCGTCGCACCAATACCGGCGGTTCCAGACCCTCAAACAGAAAGCCTCAGAGAAGGCCAAGAGCGCAAAAATCTTAACAGGAAGTAAGCAGTATTTATGAGTCTCGCAGTGAATTCTTCGCCACTCTACGCTGCCATTGATCTCGGCTCCAACAGCTTTCATATGTTGGTGGTGCGTCATATCGATGGCAGCATTCAGACAATGGCTAAAATTAAGCGCAAGGTGCGCCTAGCCGCAGGCCTTGATCAGGAGATGGCCCTGAGCCAGGAAGCGATGCAACGTGGATGGGAGTGTTTAAGTCTGTTTGCAGAACGACTACAGGACATTCCCGAAGAGAACATTCGTATCGTCGGCACCGCGACCTTAAGAACCGCAACCAATGTGGATGTGTTTCTTAAAAAGGCCAATGCGATCCTTGGTTATCCGATTCAGGTGATTTCAGGCGAAGAAGAAGCTGCCACCATATATAAAGGGGTGGCTCATACTTCAGGCGGCACTGGTCGCCGCTTGGTGGTCGATATCGGCGGAGCCAGTACGGAGCTGATCATTGGTGAAGGCTTTGAACCCAAAGCACTCACTAGCCTGAAAATGGGCTGTGTCACCTGGCTGGAACGCTACTTTAAAGATCGCCAGCTCAATAAGGTTAACTTTGAGCGCGCGATTGAGGGCGCAAAACAAACTCTCGCCCCTATTTTGCACCACTATCAAACCATTGGCTGGGATGTGTGCGTGGGCGCGAGCGGCACGGTACAGGCCCTGCAGGAAATCATGTTGGCACAGGGCATGGATGAAGTGATCACTCACGCCAAACTCAAACGTCTGCAAAAGCAGGCGATGCAAGCCGACCACCTGGAAGAGCTGGATATCGATGGACTGACCCTCGAACGAGCCTTGGTATTCCCAAGTGGCTTATCGATTCTTATCGCTATTTTTGAGCTGCTGAAGATTGACTCAATGACTCTGGCCGGTGGAGCCTTGCGTGAAGGTATGGTCTATGACATGGTCAAAGAGCTGCAGCAAGACGATATCCGGGCCCGCACCATCAATAGTGTTCAGTCACGCTGTCAACTAGATGTGGAATATGGTGAGCAAGTGGCAGCCACTGCCACACAACTACTGAAGCAATGTGGGGGCACACAGTGGGTGGAAGAGCCTCAGGCACAAGCCTTACTGGAATCCGCATCCAAGTTGCATGAAATTGGCCTGACTCTAGATTTCAAAAAGGCCGGAGAACATAGTGCGTACTTACTTCAAAATCTGGATTTACCCGGATTCACCCGAGCACAAAAACACCTTTTGGCCGAGTTGGTTCGACGTTATAAAGACCAGTTAAGTGCCCTGCCTTCACAGCATGCATTATCGACACAAAGTGCCGAACGCGTGTTGCGACTGTTGCGCCTGGCCGTGATCATCACTCATCGACGCCAGCGTGAGCTGCAGCCAAACGTCTCAGTGGCGTGTGAGGGCAACATGCTGACGTTGTCGATTGATGAAAAGTGGCTGAAAGGCAATCCGTTGTCCGCAGCCGAACTGGAAATCGAATCCAATCGTCAGTCAGACATGGGCTGGCCACTGACCATACATGCCATCTAGCTCGCACGGAAGTGCTGATAAAAAAAATCCCGAACTGAGTTCGGGATTTTTTATGCTTAAAATGAGTTCTACGCTTTAACGCCAGCGACATTAATGCCTGGATTCACGGCAGTTAGCTTCTTCACCAAGAAGTTCAGTAACACACCGTACATTGGTACAAACAGACCCAGACTTATCACCAGCTTAAAGCCATAGTCAACCAGGGCGATTTCCGTCCAGTGTTCTGCCATAAATGGATCAGGACTCTGGTAAAACGCAATAGCAAAAAATGCCAGGGTATCCAGCGCATTACCAAACAGCGTCGAACAGGTTGGTGCGACCCACCACTGTTTCATCTGACGTAAGCGATTGAAAACATGCACGTCCAGAATCTGACCCAAGAGATAAGCCATAAAACTTGCCACAGCGATACGGGCAACAAATAAATTGAACTCTCCAAGCTGGCCTAATCCCTGAAACTGCCCTTCAAAGAACAACACCGATAGCCCGTAGGATACCGCCAGTGCCGGAAGCATTACCAAGAAAATGATCTTACGTGCCAGACCAGCACCAAAAATCCGTACCGTTAAGTCAGTAGCCAGGAAAATAAACGGGAACGTGAAGGCACCCCAGGTGGTATGAAAGCCAAATATGGTAAATGGCAATTGGACCAGATAGTTACTGGATGCAATGATCACCAGGTGGAACAGAACAAGAAATATCAGCGCTTTGCGCTGTTGCGCAGAAGAAAATGGGTTCATATTGTACCTTTTTCGTTTTGCTTGGGGTTGAGGGAACCCAAGTTGAGGCAATGCCTCCAGTTAATCGTTACATGGTTTTGCCACTGCTCGTGTGGTCACTCGCGGCAGCGGCGGGCGATTATACATTAATCAAATAGATGCGCAATAGGTGAGCGAATAGCAAACGTTTTACCGCTCAGTGACTCAAAATCCGCGTCGAAATACAGTCGCGAGGAAGTCAAACTCTTCTCTGCTAGCAGCAATATCCAGCGCTTCAAACCACATGGACTCACTGTAATGCTCCCCTTTAAGCAGCATCCTGCAGCCTTCGAAGTCCACCAGCCAGGTATGAAGATCGGCATCCCATTGCTTCTCTACTACCGTAACTGAGAGTTGTCGCAGCAATAAGGTCGCCAGTGCATCGAAGCTGTCAAAATCAAAAGCAGGCGTGACGATAAGCAGCTTACCTTCGTCAGCCAGGTATTCGCGTAAACCAAAATCAGCCATGACTTGTCAAATGCTCCTGTATCAGATCCAGGAAAGGATCGGCGTATTTCTCTAACTTGCGCTCACCAACCCCATTGACCGCTAGCATCTCACCATAAGACGTCGGCAAAATTTCAGCCATGTCAATCAGAGTCGCATCACTAAATACCACGTAAGGCGGCAGTCCATCTTCATCGGCAATGGATTTGCGCAGCTTACGTAACTTGGCAAACAGTTTCTTATCGTAATGCTTGGATGCCAGCTTGTCTGCTTTCGCGCTGCGAGCCGCTGTGTCGAGGCGCGGCACCGCCAGCTCCAGAGTCGTCTCCCCTCTCAATAGCGGGCGAGCCTCTTCGGTCAACTGTAATGTTGAATTACGGGTGATGTTTTGGTTCAACAGCCCTTTGTGAATCAGCTGCCTGAAAATACTGACCCAATAGTCATGGCTATGATCACGTCCAATACCGTAAGTGGTCAGTTTGTCATGCCCGTGCTCTCGAATACGGATGTTTGACATACCACGTAATACCTCAACGACGTAACTGATACCAAAGCTCTGATTAACCCGATAGACACAAGACAAGGCCTTCTGAGCCTCTTCCGTGGCATCAAAGTGTTTAGGTGGATCGAGACAAATATCGCAATTACCACAAGGCTTATCACGATATTCACCAAAATAGTTGAGCAGTACTTGTCGACGACACGTCTGCGCTTCCGCAAAGGCACTCATGGCATTGAGCTTGTGGCTCTCCACCTGCTTTTGGGGCCCTTCAGCCTTTTCATCCAGCATGCGACGCAGCCAACCAATATCGGCGGGGTCGTAAAGCATCATCGCTTCCGCTGGCAAACCATCACGGCCAGCTCGACCGGTTTCCTGATAATAAGACTCAACGTTGCGTGGAATGTCGAAGTGCGCCACAAATCGAACGTTAGGCTTATTGATACCCATACCAAAAGCAACCGTCGCCACAACCACCTGAATATCGTCTCGTTGAAACGCATCCTGCACATACGCACGCTCATCCGCATCCATACCTGCATGATACCCCGCTGCCCGAACATGGTTGGCGCACAGTTTTTCTGTCAGCATTTCGACTTTCTTACGACTGCCGCAGTAAATGATGCCGCTTCCACCTTTGTTCTCACCGAGAAAACGAACGATCTGAGAAACCGGTTTATGTTTCTCCACTAAGGTATAACGAATGTTAGGACGATCAAAACTGCCTAAATACTCGTGAGGTTGATGCAGGTTCAACCTATGAATGATGTCTTTGCGTGTGGCATCGTCCGCTGTGGCGGTCAACGCAATCACAGGGGCGAACGGAAATAGCTCTTTGAGACGACCCAGCGCCGCATATTCGGGTCTGAAATCGTGGCCCCACTGTGAGATACAATGAGCTTCATCGACCGCAATCATCGACAGTTCAATCTGTTCCAGGCGCTCGATAAAATCATGCATCAGGACTCGCTCGGGGGATACGTATACCAGTTTGAGCTGACCCGAATTCATCCGTCGGTAAATGTCAATCAGGGTTTCTTTCGACTGAGTTGAATTTATGCATTCGGCGGCAACACCGTCGGCTTTCAGCTGATCCACCTGGTCTTTCATCAGAGAAATCAGAGGGGAAATCACCAGAGTCACCCCAGAACGCACTAATGCCGGGATTTGATAGCATAAGGACTTACCACCTCCCGTTGGCATGATGACTAAGCCATCATTGCCAGCTATCGCATTGTCGATAACTTCTTGCTGACCCGGTCGAAATTGTTGATAACCAAATACGGACTCTAGAATAGACTGCGAACTGGGTTGAGTCTCAGATTGTTCAGCAACGAGTACAGCAGTCATGCATTATCCTGATGAAAGTCATTAATGGGTCGAAAGCGCTACATTGTAGAGGTGTTCCCGGGGGAAAGAAACTCATATTGACCGTCAAAGACAATAAAAAAGCATCACTGATCGCGCAATAAATAGTCCAACCGATCACAACAGGTTATACTGGCAGGCTTTGCTCCCCCTAAAGGCCTGCACGGCCGTTCTTGAGAAAATTTGCATGTCAGTAGAAGAACAACAAAAAGCCAAACAAGGCGTATTATTGGCCATTGGTGCTTACACCATGTGGGGTATCGCCCCTATTTATTTCAAAGCACTGGGTGGTGTCTCACCTCTGGAAATTCTGAGCCATCGCGTGATCTGGTCGTTCTTCTTACTTGCGGCTCTGTTGCATTTCGGTCGCCGCTGGCGCAATGTGCGCGATGTCTTCAAATCCAAAAAGAAACTGGGTTATCTGCTGACAACCGCACTGCTGGTTGGGGTGAATTGGCTAATCTTCATCTGGGCGGTGAACGCAAACCATATGCTGGATGCCAGTCTGGGTTACTACATCAACCCGCTGATCAATGTGATTCTGGGTATGCTGTTTCTTGGGGAACGGCTGCGCAAGCTACAATGGTTTGCGGTCGCTCTGGCAACGATAGGCGTACTGATTCAGCTTATTGCGTTTGGCTCAGTTCCGGTTGTGGCGCTTGCGCTGGCGATGAGTTTTGGTCTCTATGGACTGCTGCGCAAAAAAGTCAGCTTGGATGCGCAAACCGGATTGTTTATCGAAACTCTGGTGCTGTTGCCCGCGGCCGTTATCTATGTGCTGGCTATCGCCAGTAGCCCAACCTCAAACATGTTTGACAACCCAGCCACTCTGAACCTGCTGTTGATCTCGGCCGGTATCGTCACAACGCTGCCTTTGCTGTGTTTTACTGGCGCCGCAACCCGACTCAAACTGTCGACATTGGGCTTTTTCCAGTACATCGGCCCGAGTCTGATGTTCATGCTGGCGGTATTGGTGTACGGTGAACCCTTCACTATGGATAAGGCACTGACGTTCGGATTTATCTGGGGCGCACTGGTTGTCTTCAGCTTTGATGGTCTGAAGACCAATCGTGCCAACAAAAAGCGCTAGCTTTTCCGAGGGTGTCTGATTTTTACAAGACACCTTCTTACCCACCCTCCTATACTGGAGCCATGTTATTAATCTAAGGAGATCATTGTGGAACAGATAGATTACCTGTCGTCACCGATCCCCGATATTAATCTCATCAGTGGTTCGTACAAGAAGTTTGCGTTTCAGAAGCACTACCATCTCGACTATCACTTTGGATTGATCGTCAAAGGCCAGCAACAGTTTCAGCTCAAGGGCGCCTCGTATATCAGCGGTCCGGGAGATTTGGTTCTGATGCCACCCGATGAGTTGCACGATGGCCAGGCCCGAACCGCAGAAGGTTATGAGGTCAAAGTACTCACCGTCTCAGCTTCCTGGCTGACTCAGTTTGCAATGAACCATCGTAATAGCGGCCTTGGCTTTCATTCACCCGTGGTGAGAGAGCCTGAACTATTTAATGCGATGCTAAACACGCACAAGGTCCTGAGTAATCACAATGTGAGCGCTCTTACCCGAGACTGCTTACCTTATGACAGCTTCCAGCATCTACTGGAACGACACGGCAGATGCTTATCACCCTGCGTTAATGCGATTGGCACTAAGTCTCTGGCATTGTTGCGAGAGTACATGGTGGCACACTTAGATCAACCCATCCGCCTGGAGCAACTCGCAACATTGTGTGGACTCAGTGCCCGGCAGTTTCATCGCCAGTTCAAGCAAGCCACTGGCATGTCGCCTCATGCCTGGCTGACCAGGCTGAGACTTGAAAAAAGTATGGAGCTGGTGAAAACGGGAAAGCCAGCCGTTCAAGTTGCGTTGCAAACCGGTTTTTACGATCAAGCCCACTTTAGTAAATCGTTTCGCAGCGTTTTTGGCGTTTCTCCTTCAACCATCAATTAGCAACACTCAACTAGTATTACTATGAACGAATTGACCATTCTAATGACGTTGGCGACCGTGCACTTTGTCGCCCTTATGAGCCCAGGCCCTGACTTTGCCTTAGTGGTACAAAATGCCACTCGCTTTGGTCGCCAGACTGGCTTCTACATTGCGCTCGGTCTCTCCTTTGGCATATTGCTGCATTCCATTCTCAGCCTGACAGGCGTGAGCTATGTGGTACATCAACACCCGGCACTGTTTGCTCTGGTTCAAGTCGCCGGAGGCAGTTACTTGCTGTATTTAGGATTGGGCGCATTACGCTCCGTGTTCAGCCGTTGGTCTCTGCGCCAGCAGCCTAGCACTCTGGCGGACGATCCCAGTTTACTGCTAAGCAGTCGCAGACAAGCCTTCTCCCGCGGCTTCACCACCAACATACTCAATCCAAAGGCGCTGGTATTTTTTGTCAGCCTGATGTCCAGTCTGGTGCCTTCGACCATGTCAGTGCCCGGAAAGCTGTCTGCTCTGGCGATACTGTGGAGTCTATCTCTGGCCTGGTTCTCGTTTTTAGCCTGGGCACTGTCCACAAAACGCATGCAACGCAAACTTAACTCGGCATCGGTCTATATCGATGCGCTGTGTGGACTGCTGTTTTCCGGCATTGGAGCAACAATTCTAATTCAGGTACTCAGTGCCTTGTAATACCCCGTTGCGCTATTCGACATTGCTCGTGTAAGAGATCTCTCACAAAGCGGTAGGTCATTATCGCTTTGTATGCCCCGACTTTGCCCCAAACTCAACCTAACACACTGATTTTAATGGACTCTACTATTTTCTCATTGATGAGATTGGCGATTTTTGCCAATTAGGTCGATTGTTCTCTGGAGAGTATCGTTTAATATTAACCATGTCGGAAGGATACTGACACGGAACAGGAAACGCTCACGGATTTGGGCATCTTCAGGAAGAAGATACGGTTATTCAGGATGAATGATCGGCATGGACAGCAAATTGGACATTGAATGGACGCAATAGTGACTAGGATGGTTGCTACTAAGGAAAGACAATGGACACCTCTGGATGAGGCAAGGACTTAACATCAGGATGATGTCAGGGACACCGCTCAGGGAACAAGTGAAGTGCGCTAACGAGGATTGTTAGCAGATCAGGATAAGATCATTAGGACACCGCTAGGAAGGCGACGAAAGGACTAAGCTGACGGATTACAGCACACTATCATGGATTAGATGCATGGAGCACTTTTAGTAGCCGGATTGCTGCGAGTAAGACTATAACCCCGATGGGCGCAAGCCCTCGGGGTTTTTCTTTTGTTTGAATTCAACAAATAGAAATCGTAGCCACAAAAAAGCAGCCAGAGCTGCTTTTTATGCTTCTGGATCATCGGTAACCTAAAGCTGCTCCAGCTTCGCATATTGGGTCACGAGCCACTTAATACCTTCACCATTGAAAGCCACCTGAACACGGCTTTGCGGACCACTGCCTTCGAAGTTAATGATGGTTCCTTCACCAAACTTCGGATGTTTAACCCGTGCTCCTAAATTGAAACCGGTCTCGTTGAAGTTATTCTTCACCTCTGCCTGACTGAACCGCCCGGCACTGGCGGGACGACTCACCTGCGCTTTCATTCGCACTTCCTGAAGGCATGATTCCGGCAACTCTCGAATAAAGCGTGAAGGCTTGTGGTATTTGTCCTGGCCGTAGAGGCGGCGCATTTCTGCATAGGTAATGTGCAGCTTTTCCATTGCCCGGGTCATGCCAACGTAACACAGACGACGCTCTTCTTCTAAGCGACCCGCTTCTTCTGCCGACATCTGACTCGGGAACATGCCTTCTTCCACGCCCACCATAAACACCATCGGAAATTCCAGACCTTTGGCACTGTGAAGTGTCATTAACTGAACTGCGTCATCAAATTCATCCGCCTGCCCTTCGCCTGCCTCCAGAGCGGCATGCGTCAGGAACGCTGTCAGCAAGGTCATGTCTTCTGCTTCTTCCGGCTTTTCAAACTGACGAGTTGCTGTTACCAACTCCTCCAGGTTTTCAATTCGCGCCTTAGACTTCTCGCCTTTCTCTTGTTCGTACATTGCAAACAGGCCTGATGTTTTAATCACATGGTCGGTCTGTTCATGCAGCGGGGACTCAAACGTATCGTCTTCCAGTGCATTGATGAGTTCGATAAAGCGGGACAAGGCTCCCGCCGCTCTTCCTGCCAGTACTTTCTCTTCAAGCAGTGCTACGCCAGCCTCCCACAAGGTGGCACCGCGGTCACGAGCGGCAAAGCGGATCGTATCCAGAGTTTTATCACCAAGGCCACGGGTTGGCGTATTGACGATACGTTCAAATGCCGCATCGTCGTTACGGTTGGCGATCAGTCGCAGATAACCGAGTGCATCTTTGATTTCCTGACGTTCGAAGAATCGCATGCCACCATAAATGCGGTACGGAAGCTGAGCCTGAATCAGCGCTTCCTCGAGCACACGCGATTGGGCGTTGTTTCGGTAAAGCATCGCACAATCGGTTAAGATGCCCCCCTTATCCTGCCACTCCTTGATTTTATTCACGGCAAAACGCGCTTCATCCAGTTCGTTGTAGGCGGAATACACCGAGATTTTGTCACCTTCACTTCCGTCGGTCCAAAGCTCCTTACCCATGCGCTCAGTATTATTGGCGATAAGCTCATTGGCCGCTTCCAGAATGGTCTTGGTAGAACGATAATTCTGTTCCAGGCGGATCGTTTTAGCCCCCAGGTATTCATTAAGGAACTTTTGGATATTTTCAACTTTGGCCCCGCGCCAGCCATAAATTGACTGGTCATCATCACCGACAATCATGACCTTACATTCTGGCCCCGTCATCATTCTGAGCCAGGCGTACTGGATGTTGTTAGTATCTTGAAATTCGTCCACCAGAATATGCTTAAATCTAGCCTGATAGTGTTCCCGAATATACTGGTTGTCACGCAGCAATTCGTGTGCGCGCAGCAGAATTTCAGCAAAGTCCACCAGTCCGGCACGATCACACGCTTCCTGATATGCGGTGTAAATTTGTAGGTACGTCTTGGTGATGGGGTCTTGATAACTATCTATGTGCTGAGGCCTGAGCCCTTCATCTTTTTTACCATTAATCCACCAGGCAGCCTGACGAGCTGGCCACTGCTTCTCATCCAGATTTTGTGCTTTGATCAGTCTCTTCAACAAGCGCTGCTGATCGTCCGAGTCGAGAATCTGAAAATCTTCAGGCAGTCTGGCATCCAGATAGTGAGCACGTAAGATACGATGACAAATGCCATGGAAGGTCCCATTCCACATGCCTGACGCGCTCCCCATCATCAGCTCTTCAATTCGACCACGCATTTCTGCCGCCGCTTTGTTGGTAAAGGTCACCGACATGATAGAAAATGGCGAAGCGTTTTCCACCGACATAAGCCAAGCAATGCGGTGTACCAAAACGCGTGTTTTGCCACTGCCTGCCCCTGCCAAAACGAGCATATGTTCAAGAGGCGCTGCGACCGCTTCGCGTTGTTTGTCATTAAGGCCGTCGAGAAGAAGAGATGGATCCATGATACTTAGCTACTGGTTATTTATACATATTGGTTGATTATAACTCAAACAGCTTGGCCATTTCAGAAAAAAAACCTTTTTTTAAAACCAAGTAAAACCGCGAAAAATCATTAAGATAGAAAATCCATTAACAAATTGGCAAAAGTTTTTTGATATTTATGAAATATTTTCGTGGCCGTTCCTCTCCTATTGAATAAGCAAGTCGCCAATCCGCACTTGTGAAAAGAAACCACAAGGATCAAGTCTCGAGGAAAGTACTATGAAAACTACCAATCTAGCTATTACCGCTGCAGTTACCGGTCTTATCGCACTTGGCGGTACCATGCTTACGGCGGCACCGGCACATGCGGCAGAGAAAGAAAAATGCTACGGCGTGGCTAAAGCGGGTAAAAATGACTGCGCAACAAAAACCAGCTCTTGTGCCGGAACCGCTAAAGAGGACAGCCAGAAAGACGCGTTTGTGGTAGTGCCTAAAGGTCTATGTGGCAAGTTAGCTGGAGGCAGTACTGAATCTTCTTAATGGGTGCCATTGACTTTAGATCAGACTAAAGCGCAGGTCACGTCATCATAAGAGCGTTACTTTACTTACTCTTCAATATGGCCGTGGCGGATACATCCGGGGGCGTTGTTAAACGCCCTTCCGTTTTCTACAGCTTACCCACAACCCCGGCCAGATCAGGGAGATCATTATGGATCGAAGCGATGCTTTTCAGTTCATTGGCGTTGGACTAAGGACGCCTCACTTAGACTACTTTGAGGCCAACGCCCATAAAATCGGCTGGCTCGAGGTGCATAGCGAAAACTACTTTCTCCCCCATTCACCCCAATACCGTCAACTACGAGCTATACGCGAGCAGGTGAACGTCAGTTGCCATGGTATAGGATTGTCTTTGGGTTCATCCACTGGTGTCTGCAGTCAACACATTGACCGTCTGAAGCGCCTCATCCATGATATAGAGCCCTGTTTGGTTTCCGACCACCTGAGTTGGAGTGAACATGGCGGCCACTATTTCAATGATCTGTTACCGTTACCCTACACGGAAGAAGCACTTTCGCTGTTTTGTCGCAATGTCTCACAGGTTCAGGATGCCATTCAGCGCCCATTACTGATTGAGAATCCGTCCAGCTACCTGCGCTTTAACCATTCGACTATCCCAGAGTGGGAATTTTTAGCGGCCGTACAACGCAGCACTGGTTGTCGCTTGCTGCTGGATCTCAACAATATTCATGTCTCTTGTTTCAACCATAGCTATGACGCGCAACAGTATTTGGCGGCGATCGATCCAGCCACAGTGGATGAAATCCATTTAGCTGGCTTTACCCGCAAACGACTAGAACAAGGCGAAATATGGATCGATACTCACAGCGCTCCCGTCAGTGACGAAGTTTGGCACCTGTATCAACAGTGGCTGAGCAAGCACGGCCCGGTAGCGACGCTGATTGAGTGGGATCTAGATATACCTGCCCCAGAAGTCTTATTACAAGAAGCCAATACGGCAAAAGAGATTCTGCTCGACCACGCCACTTGCTTTGAACCAAAGAGAGCTTAGTGATGATGAGCTTAAATCAATTACAGTCACAATTCGCCCTGGCGCTGCGCTACCAAGGGCCAGCCGACAATTGCAACATCAATAGTGACCATTTTTCTGCCGATGAAAGAATGCAGATCTATCGCAATAACTTTGTGATCAGTCTTAGCGAGGTGCTTGAGGCTTGTTATCCGATCACAATGAAACTAGTCGGTGAGGAATGTTTCCAGGCGATGGCCAGACAACATATCACCGAGCAACCACCAGAATCTGGCAATGTAATGACCTATGGTGAAGGGTTTATTGAAACTGTCAGTCAACTCGACAATATTGTTAGCGTGGTTCCTTATCTCACTGATGTGATGGCACTTGAGTGGCTGGTTGATGATTTAAACCGTTCTTCAGAGTCTGCTATCGGTGTTTCTCTGGAACCCCTGATTAATATGGAACGTGTCGCCGATGTATTGCATGGCAATCTGGTGTTTCATGTGAAACCACAAGTACATATTATTGAGTCAGAATATGCGATAGCCAGTCTGTTCCACGCCATACACCAAGGGAATATCGACAATCTCAATATCCATCAGCCCGAGATTGTACTGGTCGCCAAAACCACCCCGGGCTCTCCTGTGATTTACACTCTCTTCGCGACTGAGTATGAATTATTGCGTGAACTTCAGTTGCAAAAACCGTTAAAACTGATTGAGTCGTCGCTTCTCACAGGACTGGCAAAGTTATTTGAACTGGAAATACTGGCGGGATTTACTTTACTGCACGAAGACGATGTAAGGAGTAGCGTATGAAAGCGAAAATAAAAAATTGGTTGGCCATGTATGACAATCTGATTGATACCTTACAGAAAGGATTCGTCCCCTTACTACTTTTGTTTTGTCGCCTCTGGGTCGCATGGGTGTTCTTTAATTCGGGACTTACGAAAATTGCTTCTTGGGACAGCACCCTTTACTTGTTTGAACTCGAGTATCAGGTTCCGCTACTTCCTTGGGAGCTTGCTGCCTATTTAGGAACGGGGACTGAACTGGTGTTACCGCTCTTTATTGCTCTTGGGCTGGTGACTCGCCCTATGGCTGTTGTACTGTTTGTCTTCAATATCATCGCTGTTATTTCATATCCGGTACTTTGGGACACAGGCTTTTATGACCACCAACTTTGGGGGTTAATGATATTAATCGTCATGGTTTGGGGACCCGGTCCAATTTCGGCAGATAAACTGGTTCGATCGCAATTCAAGTAATCAAAAAAAACCCCGCCTGATTTAAGCGGGGTTTAACAGATTTGCGTTTTTTACTTACTTGCCAAAAACTCTTTTAATTCTTCAGCGGAAATGCCTTGTTCGGCCAACTCTTTTGCTAAAGACTCGACTTGTTCGCCTTTTCTCGACTCAATGACTTTCTGAAATTGATAAACAATATCTCTCAGCATGTGAATTGGCACTTGCTTTGCCGCACTGCGAATTCTCTCTTCGCTTTGATTGCCTAATTCATTAAGCAATTTGCCAAACATGATTTTTTCTGGAGACTCTTCCATCTGCTCAAGAATGCGAGCCATTTCGTATGTAGTCAAAGACATTACAGCGCTAATCCAGTAATTAATTAATAAGGTATGTTTAGAGCTAAATATACACCCGTTTCTTCAATTGGAAAACAAAATCGTTTTTAATTTAGCCTATTTTTAACACCTGATGCCAGCCCTTGCCAACATTAGAACGCAATATAAATAGAGCAGGCAACACTAACCACATATGCAGAGCTATCATATACGGTGCATCCAGACCGATACGCTGCATGATCCCGACCAGCAATCCTGCCCCACTCATCTGAAACAACCCAAGCAACGCGGCGGCAGTACCCGCCTTATCTCCAAATGGCGCTAGCGCTTTACCCGCCGCCGCGCCAAGAATGAGAGCAAAGCCTATCGATGACATGACCACTGGAATCATAAATGACTCCGGCGTATTCATATTGGCTCCCAAAACCATCATAGATCCGGCAATGAGCAGACTCACAATGCCCAGTTGTAAAGTAAGATGCGTACCCACTCTATCCATGATCTTTGGTGCCAGCATACAGGCAGCAATATTAAACACGGCATTGAGGCCAAACCAGAAAGTAAATGCATTCATTGATAAGCCCATTTGTTCCATGAGAACAACCGGAGCAGAGGTGACATAAGCCAAAATTACCGCCATGGCCAATAGACACAACGACGCGTGAAACACAAACGTTGGCGTCTTTAGCACCTGAATGTAACGCGAAAGCGCAAAATAGCGCTGTCCAGTTTGAGTGGGGTTAGTCTCGCGCATATTGAATATCACTAGAGAACCGACAAACAGAGCAAAGCCAGCCATGAAACTGAAGTTGGCTCTCCATCCATACTGCTGGGTTAAATAGCTGCCAAGTATTGGCGCCAAAGCCGGGATAAAGCAGATTGCACCATTAAGATAACTGATCACTTTTCCGCTACGCTCTGGCCCATACATGTCGCGAACGGTTGCAAAGGCTGCTACAGATGTCGCGCACGCACCTAAGCCTTGTAGCAACCTTGCAGTAAGCATCCACTCAATAGACTGAGCCGCCCACGCCAAGCAAGCACTCAATCCGTAAATAGCAATACCGCCAAGGGCAACCGTTCGACGTCCTAGTTTATCTGCAAGAGGCCCGGCGAACAGTTGACCAACACCCATTGCAAACAGGAACCAGGTAATCGTATCCTGCGCTCGGGTGTGTGCCACATCAAACGCAGATGAAATCTGAGTCAGAGCAGGCAGATAGATGTCGATAGCCAGTGGGCTAAAGAACACCAGAAAAACGAGCGCCGCAACTTGGACTTTAGAAGGTGGGGTGTGCAACGGTTTAGCCTCTATAAATAAGAATCTTGATCGAAATGTGAGCCAATTTTAATCACTATGTGATATGAACAGAAATGGTTTATAATCATTAGTATTATTCCATTGGGGAATTTCTCACCGTGAATCTGGAAAAGTTAAGTCGCATCGATCTCAACTTACTACTCTGTTTCAGTGTGCTGTTGGAAGAGTGTAACGTCACTCGCGCTGCCAACCGCCTCTGTTTGAGCCAATCTGCCGTCAGTAAGTCTCTGTCCAAGCTTCGCAGTTTATTCGATGATCCATTGTTCACCAGACATGCTCATGGTCTGTCACCAACCCCTAGGGCATTACAGCTCAAGCCCAAACTGGATGCGTTGATGACCCACATGCAGTCGATCACCGCCCCACCCGAGTTCTCACCCACCACCAGTGAATATCGTTTTCATATCGCTGCTGTCGAGAGTGTGTATCCGCTGATTATGCCCCATTTTCTACCCGCTATTTTCAGTCAGGGACCCAATTTGAGTATCAGTACGCATGCATGGAATGAGATGACATTTGAACGCATGCAGAAAGGTGAACTCGATCTGGGCATTACCGGTAAAGATATCGACATACGGGATGCGATGAGAACGATGTATCCTCCGTCCGATATACAGGAGCTGGAGGTCTATCGCGATAACCAGATGTGTCTAGTGCGCGCCAATCATCCAATACTAACGCAACCGTGGAACCTGGACACCTATTTGTCTTTGCGTCACGTCCAGGTCCGTTGCGACGGTAGCGATCGCTGGCTACTGGATTACAAACTCTCAGATATGGGGCGGGAACGTGACATCGCTATTACCGTGCCCGACTTCAACAACGCGGCAGCGTTATGCAGTTACACCGATTTTGTATTTACCGCACCCAAACATTTTGTCCATCTCGTGGCGGAGCAAATGGGTCTGACGGTTCTGCCCTTGCCACTTGAGTTTCCGCCGATGGCCTATACCTTGTTCTGGCATAAAGACCGGAACCGCGACCCCGCACTCAACTGGCTGATCGATATTATCCGCCAGAAAACACTGCACCTACGCTGACACACGTCGCCCTCACCGTTAGGAGGGATATATGAATAGGCTTCTTTCATCGCGTAGAATGGATTGTATCTCGCAGTCAAAAGCGATAGCTTATAGGGCAAATAATAGCTAGGTGACAACCGTCGCCACGATAAAGGAATAACAGATGCAGGAACAAATTTCACGCCGAGTCGAGTTGATTCAAGCTTGGCTCGCCGATAATGAGCTTGATGCGTTTATTGTTGCTCACGAAGATGAATATTTGGGCGAGTACGTGCCAGAACACAATGAACGCTTGCACTGGTTAACTCAATTCACAGGCTCTGCCGGGGCGGCGGTCATCACCCGTCAGTCGGCCGCTATTTTTGTAGATGGCCGTTATACGGTCCAGGTGAGAAAGCAGGTTCCCGCGGGCACATTTGAGTATTGCCACCTCATCGAACAACCGCCTATAGCCTGGGCGAAGAACACTCTTGAACCTGGTTCTCGAATCGGCGTCGACCCACGCATGCATCGTGGCAGTTGGTTTCAACATGCCCTTGAGCAGCTAGGCAGCAATTTTGAATTGATTGCAACTGACATCAACCCCGTTGATCTGTTCTGGAGCGACCGACCTGCCCCTCAATTGAGCCAGCTCATGCTCATGTCACTTGACAAGGTCGGCCAGTCAAGCGCGGATAAACGCAGTCTGTTAGGTGCCGAACTGGCGAAATCCGGCGCTGATGCTGCCATCATCACCGAGCTGGATTCCATTTGTTGGCTACTCAATGTTCGTGGCTTGGATGTATCTCGTTTACCAGTCCTGCTCTCGCACGCCATCCTCTACTCTGACGGTACGACTCAGTTCTTTATTGATGAGTCTCGTATTGAAGACCGCAGTGCATTTGATACCCATGTCGGTCTGGGTGTTGATGTTTGTAACCCGGATAGTCTTGAGCATGCTCTAAAGTCTCTGTCCGGTAAGACAGTGACTCTCGATCCAGGCACGAGTAACGCATGGTTCAAACTCAAACTTACCAGTTTTGGCGCAATCTTGCTGGAAATAGCCGACCCTTGCTTGATGCCTAAGGCCGCTAAGAATGAAACTGAGATCGAAGGCATGAGGAACTGTCATGTCCGTGATGGCGCTGCAATGGTTAACTTCCTGAGCTGGTTGGATACTGAGGTTGCCAGCGGACAGCTGTATGACGAGGCATTTTTGGCCGATAAGCTTGAAGCCTTCCGCCGTGTAGATCCGTCTATTGTTGACCTTAGTTTCGACACTATCTCTGCATCAGCCGGCAACGCGGCAATGTGTCACTACAACCATGAAAACCAAGAAGTACCGGGATCCTTGCTTCAAGATACATTGTACCTTGTTGATTCAGGCGGTCAGTATATTGATGGTACGACTGACATCACTCGTACTATCGCCATTGGTACACCATCTGAAGAAATGAAGCGTCAATTTACTTTGGTGCTAAAGGGTCACATTAGTCTCGCTACAGCTCTGTTCCCGAAAGGCACCTGTGGCCACCAACTGGATGTGTTGGCACGTCAACACCTATGGGCAAATGGTTACGACTATGATCATGGTACCGGGCACGGTGTCGGTCACTTCCTGAGTGTACATGAAGGGCCACAACGTATCGCGAAAGCTGTTAACAACACCCCGCTTGTTGCAGGCATGGTGCTATCCAATGAACCTGGTTATTACCGTGCGGACGAGTTCGGCATTCGCATCGAAAACCTGGAACTAGTCGTAGACAAGGCGACAAATGGTGACAGTTCAATGCTTGGCTTTGAATCTCTGACACGATGCCCTATTGATAAGCGAAACATTGTCGCTGAGTTGCTAACTGAGACGGAAATAGCCTGGTTGAACGACTATCATCAAATAGTCTGGAATGAGGTTTCACCACTAGTAACGGGTGATGCTTTGATTTGGCTAGAGTCAGCGTGTCAGCCTTTATAAAGGCTGAGTTAAATCAGTGACCCGTCCTGATATGGGTTGACACTTTTTAGATTAAAACGCTCGATGTACTTCATCGGGCGTTTTGTATTTTAGAGCCGTGTGTGGTCTCTTTTCATTTTAGAGTCTCACTGATTCTGCAACCATTTTCCGAGCTTCACTCAAGTTACTTGGCTTGTTCAGTAAGTACTCCATTTTTAAGATCCCATTGACCCTTTCTGCTAGAGCATTTTGATAGCAGTCATAACCATCAGTCATGGAGCAGCTTACCCCATGTTTATTGTGTAGTGCTTGGTATTCTCCTGAACAATATTGGAGACCTCTGTCTGAGTGGTGGATCAGCT
>NZ_FNVG01000003.1 GCF_900107935.1 Vibrio hangzhouensis
AAATGAAGAAGATTGCCAAGGCCTTATCAATCAGGACGGGCCTGACTTCTTTGCGCTATATTAGTCACAATACCAATTAGTCACAATAACATATGCAATAATATGTGCATTTAGCGATTGAACTTGAGCAATAGAGCCAAAAACAGGTCGTTGCTATGAATAGTACTGTCATGTGGTTTAGTTTGTATACTCAAGTAAACTCAAGATGCGTGTTCAGCGAGAATTACTTGGCTTCTAGGCGCGGCAGTGATTTGAAGATCTAGTGGCTCTAAATCGAAAATCGCTAACAAAGCATATAAGCCAAGTAAACTCGCCCTTTGGGAGCTCATCTTGAGGTCACTTGAGTATATTCTCACCGCACCAGGAGTATGGCTAAACACGTTTGCCACACAACTGGTGAACATAAATGGCGCTTCTAGCTATTCGATCAGTTCGTGTTATTTGCTCTCTGTTTCATATCGCACTCTTATAGCAAATAGGGTCTGAAAGTATTTAAGCCGCTTAGGCTTACTCACTATTGTTAATATGAAGTTCATTTTAACAATTATCATCAGTTGAAATCCCGTTTGTCTTTTCGGTAATACGACGCAAGTGTGATCTCACGCAGCTTAATTCGACATATCCCCAGCACGGAAACGCCAAGATCGAATAATCAGTCATTTCCGTGCGCTATTTTTCTCGTGGTCAAAATATGCGTTTAGAAGCGAGTTTGTTACAAAATTTGCTTAATCAAATGGGGCCTATATTAGTCAGTTCTGCATGACCTCATGTGTCTAAAATCGGCTATGCCCCAGATCTTTGCACTCCAGCAGGGTTAGTTCATTTCTATAGTTTCGTTGAGATTCAGTTAATGTTTTTAAATCAGGCCATTAGGTGTTTTTTCTATCGATGAATGATGTCATCAACCCCTTAGATTAGAACTGACTTTAGGTGTGTGTTTTGACATATTTTCCTTTCTGGAATCCGGAGTTTTCCCTCGGATTAAAAAAGAAAGCGCTTACAAGTAAACGGTTTCTTTATAAACATTATTAACAAAAATGCATCAACACCAAGGGGATCACAAATATTTACACAAATAAGCATCACAAATATTTATGTGACTTCTGTCGGATAATTTTTTATTTCACTTTGTAAAATAAAAAACAGTCGAGGGACAACATTCGACTCAATTTAAAAGATCAATTTTAAAAAAATCGCACTAATTATTTGATTAGATATAGTTTTTACCTGGGGGTACAACATATGAACGTTTTCGGCACTATGCAGAAAATGGGTAAATCTCTAATGCTACCAGTGGCGTGTATGCCAGCGGCGGGGATCTTACTTGGTATCGGTGGTAACACCGAAGTGGCTAAATTCTTACCTGATATTGTCGCACAGATCATGACCGAGGCCGGTTTGGGTGTGTTTGCGAACATGGCACTTTTATTTGCTATCGGTGTAGCACTTGGTTTCACAAAAAATGACGGTGTTGCTGCATTGGCTGCTGCACTGGGTTACTTAACCATGTCTCGCGTACTGGGCGTTGTAGCAGAAGGTACAGACGTAGGTGTATTTGGTGGTGTTATCATGGGCTTAGTGGCAGCACAGCTGTTCAACAAGTACCACAACATTAAATTGCCGACTTACCTTGGCTTCTTCGGTGGTAAGCGCTTCGTACCAATCGTGACGTCTCTTGCTGCGTGTTTTGTTGCTGGCTTCCTGGCGATCATCTGGCAACCGATTGGTGCAGGTATTGCTGCATTCTCTCACTGGGCGGCGTATCAGTCTCCTGAACTTGCGTTTGGTATCTACGGTTTCGTAGAGCGTTCACTCATCCCATTCGGTCTACACCACATTTGGAACGCACCATTCTTCTACGAAGTAGGTTCATTCACGACTGCTGCTGGCGAAGTCGTAACAGGCGAAATCCCACGTTACCTTGCTGGTGACCCTACTGCGGGTAACCTGGCTGGTGGCTACATGTTCAAAATGTTCGGTCTTCCTGCTGCGTGTCTGGCAATGTACGTAACGGCTAAACCAGAGAACAAGCTAAAAGTGGCTTCAATCCTGGGTTCTGCGGCGCTAACGTCTTTCCTAACAGGTATCACTGAGCCAATCGAATTCGCATTCCTATTTGTTGCTCCAATCCTATACGTTGCTCACGCACTGATTGCGGCTACTGCATTCCCTGTGATGATCATGCTTGGTATTAAGCACGGTACAACTTTCAGTCACGGTCTGTTCGACTTCACGCTACTGTTCGGCAACTCTTCAAACGGTATGCTTCTAGTGGCGATGGGTCTGGTCTATGCAGTTATCTACTTTGTTGTGTTCACGACTCTTATCAAAGCAATGAACCTGAAGACGGTTGGTCGTGAAGATGAAGACATGGGTGAGATGGCTGAGCTAGAAACGTCAGAGCAAGCACAACTTGTACTGGAAGCGTTTGGTGGCAAAGATAACATTGAAGCTATCGATGCATGTATCACTCGTCTGCGCATGACAGTAAAAGATGAATCAAAAGTAAACAAAGAGCGCTTGAAAGAGCTGGGTGCGACTGCGGTTGTTCGTCCTTCTGAAAATAATCTACAAGCTATCTTTGGTACTCACTCAGAGATTCTTAAAGGAGAGATTGAACCTCTTCTATAAGTCCCCGAAACAACTACATGAATGCTCCTGTAGTCGTTAACCCCACTCTTAGGAGTGGGGTTTTTCATTGTATGAACAGCCGCCGACTTTCTAGGCCCCTTTTCGTTAGTCGTGGGTATGGAAAATTTGTTCGGTTTCTAGCGAAGTGAAGGAGCGGATTTGGCGCCATATATAATAGAAGATGCCAAACATCATCAGCATGCTAGGAATCGCAATCGCAGGGTAGCTATACAGCGTGAGTTTGCCTAGTTCTTCATTGAACGCAGCCGTTCCTGCTGGACTGGTGACAATCCAGGTGGCGAGAAAATAGTTCATGGCTGAAGAAAATGCAAAGGTACTTGCGAACAGGTAATTCGATGCCATTAGACAGCGCTCAAACGCCTCTGTTTTACCATTTTGCTCTAAGCGTTCATTGATTAGCGACAGGTTGAAGATAGTGTCATTGAGCAACATCTTTTGCATCATAGGGTAGCGAGTAAATGTAGAGCCCAATACCGCGAGACCAATCAATCCTGGGATCAACGCTTCTTTTAATGCCAGCCAACGAGTATCTAGTTCAAGCAGTCCAATACCACCGGTCAATAGCACACTGACAAAGCCTAGCGCGGCAATGAAATTAAACTTCTTATTACGGATCAGATCCATCCCGCCATAGAGCACAGGAAACAGCAGAGCGACAACCAGCGCCATCGCCGTACCTAGATGCTCATCACCACTAAACTTCATCAGAATAAAAGAGGGGATAAATACGTTGAATAGGATTTCAAATAGGGGATTCGACTTCTTCGTGGTTGTATTACTCATAATGATTTGCTGACTCAAATTCGTTACTACTTTTTTATCTAGGAATTGCAGTGTTCATTGCCTTGAGCAAGATGTAAAGGATTAAACGTTCAACTTGTATAGACGAGTGTAATAGTTTTTATCAATACGCATGCGGTGACGCTTAAGTTTCAAGAGCTATTGAGCCGTTCAGTTGAGTAGGATTGCTGAATGCAGTAGCCAGATTGCCCATTGTTTTCGTCCAGACAATAGCCACAGGCACGTTATCTAACGGACAGTTTACTTAAAACCTATCTCGCAATTTTAATAGGGTTTTGTTGTGGGGATAAATTGTCACCACTATCATTTAAACGCGGTAAACGATATTTAACTTATTGCTTATGATTTGTTAGTTTCAAGTCTGTGGGAGGATGATGTGAACAGTATATTGGTTGTTAGAAACACACGGTTAGTTTTAACTATGTTATCTACCTTACTATTAATTGCATGTGGCGGTGGTGGAAGTGGCGATGGTGGCGCTAGTGATAGTACGGTACGGTACACAGGGATTGCCGAAAATGCTGCTATTACCGAGCAAAGCGCGGAGACCCTGATAAACGGTGCATATATGGGAATGCCTGATGACGCCACTATTCCAATAAGTACCCATTCGACAGCAGAGGTACGAGCGGTGCCTTCGATTCAGACCAATGCTTCACAGAACTTTCTACCGCTATCTGGCGCCTTTAAAGATGTGACCGCTTATTTATCTACAGTGCATGAAATACAGCCACAAACTGTTCAAACAGAATCTGAGGTAATCTACGGTAGCTGTGGTGGCAGTGCAACGATCACCATTCATATCGATGACAGCAACGGAGATTTTAATGGTGCTATGCAAAGCAATGATTATTGCGAAAGCAATACGATAATCATAGGGACGATTTCTTTTTCCGGTAGTATTGATCTGGATACTTTAGAACAGAATAGTATTAATACTGTGTCTAATTACCTGGTTAAAGATAACAACACCGGTAAAGTGTATAAGGTTGAAAACATCAGTATGTCTCTAATTACGTTTGCAAGTTATGTTGAGATGAGTATTCAGGGCGGGCGTTACTATCACCCTGACTACGGTTATGTTGTCCCTGAGACCGTTCAACCCTTTGTACAATATATCGGTGATATTATGCCCTCATCCGGTGAGTTTACAATCACAGGAGCGCAGCAAAGCCAAGCCAAGTTAACGGTACATAGTATCAATGACGTAGAGATAACTGCTGATGCTGATGGTGACGGTGTGTTTGAATGGAGTTCAGGTAACCTTTATTAAAGATTCAGTAAGGAGAGGATTCAGGACCCTTATTGAAAAGGCTTAGTACCGGACTAGCAAAGAAAAAGGCGCATGAATTTCCTGAACAAATAGTAAACAGCTCCAAAATTATTTGTTGGAGCTGTTTACTCGTCAGAACGCGTTCGAGTTCATTTAGAACCCTAAATGTGTGCAGTTCGAAATTAAGCCGGTTTAATATTCTGATTCATCCTGAAAAAGTTAGTCGGATCATATGTCTTCTTCACTTCCTGAAGGCGCGCGTAAGTCGGGCCATAAGCGGATTCAACACGCTCGGACTCGTCCTGCGTCAGAAAGTTAACATAAGCACCACCGCTCGCAAATGGCTTGGTGTCATTGAAAAACTCGCGAGCCCAATGAATACAACTTTGATCCTCTTCTGCAGAATCCCATCGAGCATGTACGTTTAACACATAGTTTGCATCCCGGCATGAATATGCCATCGATTCAGGGGCCGGCTTACCTGTCGCACAACCAATGGAAGCAATAAATATTTCACACTGATCGGATGGTAATTTACCTGCATAATCAATGACAGCGTTGATGGCATCGCCACTTAGCTGAGTAAAGTTATGCGATTTCCAGTAATTTCTTGCTCCGGGAGTAAGAAGCGGATCAAAGGCTTGCTGCCATTCAGCAAAGGGCTGAACGCCAACATGCTCACCGTGAGGAGTGCCAAATTGACGAAGCGGTTCAATAAGTTTTTCCCCTTCGGCCGGGTCCCCTACATAACACAGCGCAAGGGCAACGATTTCTTTGCCATGTACTTCCTCGGGTAGGAACGGGAGTGGCGGCGCTTTGCGGGCCACCATCCAGACACTCAATTCTTCAGGAGCGCTCTCGGTGAAGCGGGCGAGTTGCGTGATGACGGATTTCGCTTGATGGAATGGGAATACGATTAATCCACTGAGTACATCGGGCCCAACGGGATGCAGTTGGTATTCAAACTGGGTAACAATACCGAAATTGCCACCGCCTCCTCGTAGCCCCCAAAATAGATCTGCATTTTCCGTTTCGCTAGCACGTAATGTTCGTCCGTCTGCAGTGACCACCGTCACAGCGATCAAACTATCGATAGTCATGCCATATTTGCGACTCAGCCAGCCAAATCCTCCGCCAAGAGTAAGCCCTGCTATACCGGTGGTTGAATTGATGCCTACCGGGATCGCTAAACCATATTTTAGTGTCGCGGTATCGACATCCTTTAACGTACAGCCTGGGTCAACTATGGCCCGCTTGGTGTCTGAATTGACTTCAACCTGTGTCATTGGTGAAAGGTCTATCATCAGGCCATTATCACAGAGAGCATTGCCTGCGATGTTATGCCCACCACCTCGAACGGACACCAGTAGTTCATTTTCTCTGGCGAAGTTCACAGCTTTGACGACATCATCAGATGACTGACAGCGAGCGATCATCCCGGGTTTGCGGTCGATCATGGCATTCCAAATTTGACGAACCTCTTCATAGTCTGCGTCTGCAGGCAATAAAAGGTCGCCATCCAGCTGACTTTTCAATTCGCCAGCGTCTAATTTTTCTATGTTTCCCATACGATTCTCCTCATATGCATAAAATGAGCAATCGCGAACATGGAACGGTGAAATTTCCAACGGCGTTCAGAATACTCATTACTAAACAGAGGCTTAATGCCCCGTTGTAGTTTTGAATCTGAACAGTGGTGACTGTATATTAAGACGTGCTATCAGTTAGCTTAGTATATGGAACTCTGCCCGTACAATGTTGTACGCATCACGTGACTGTTCCATGCAATTGCCTTTTTACCTGGCGGAATCAAATTGACGATGGGAATGAGTGTTAACCTGCTTTGCGAAATCCATCTGGCTAGCCAATCTTCAGCTTTACTGATTAAATCGATGGAACTAAATCAACAAGTTACGATCTGATTTTGCTATCCCTATTAATCGTCGTAGTTTCATAGCTAAACCTTGTACAAAATAACCAATAGGAAACAGAACAACAAAGCTCTAATCAACCGTGATTCTCTGACCTTTTGGATTGATGAGGAAGCGTCCGGAAGTAGCCATTGTTTAGAGAAAAGGGACCGGATATAGACCGGACTAGCAAAGAAAAAGGCGCATGAATTTCTTCATGCGCCTTTCTAGTATCTGGTGGCCCCTCGCAGACTTGAACTGCGGACCAATCGATTATGAGTCGACTGCTCTAACCACTGAGCTAAGGGGCCGATAGGTGGATGATTATAGGGGAAGGGACGCTAGGTGTCTAGATACAAGGGGGGGTATTTGCGCTTGCTTTTTAATCACTTAAACCGCATAAAACAAAAAAGGTGAGCTAATGCTCACCTTTTTACTAAATTGCGTCGCGATTACTCGTCCAGGAAGCTGCGCAGGGTTTCTGAGCGGCTTGGGTGACGGAGCTTACGTAGTGCTTTTGCTTCGATCTGACGGATACGCTCACGCGTTACGTCGAACTGCTTACCAACTTCTTCCAGAGTATGGTCAGTGTTCATATCGATACCAAAGCGCATACGCAGAACTTTCGCTTCACGAGGAGTCAGACCAGCAAGAACGTCTTTGGTCGCAACACGTAGGCTTGTCATGGTTGCAGAGTCAACCGGTAGCTCAAGGGTTGTATCCTCGATAAAGTCACCTAGATGCGAATCTTCGTCGTCACCAATTGGTGTCTCCATAGAGATTGGCTCTTTAGCGATCTTCAGTACTTTACGGATCTTGTCTTCTGGCATTTGCATGCGCTCTGCCAACTCTTCAGGAAGAGGCTCACGGCCCATTTCTTGAAGCATTTGACGCGAGATGCGGTTCAGTTTGTTGATCGTTTCAATCATGTGAACAGGGATACGGATCGTACGCGCCTGGTCAGCGATAGAACGAGTGATTGCCTGACGGATCCACCACGTCGCATAAGTCGAGAACTTATAACCACGGCGGTATTCAAACTTGTCAACAGCCTTCATCAGACCGATGTTACCTTCCTGGATAAGATCCAAGAACTGCAGACCACGGTTGGTGTACTTCTTAGCAATCGAAATAACCAGACGTAAGTTCGCTTCAACCATCTCTTTCTTCGCACGGCGAGCTTTTGCTTCACCGATAGACATGCGACGGCTGATGTCTTTGATGTTTTGCACTGAAAGCGATGTTTCGTCTTCAATGATGTTCAGTTTCTGGATTGAGCGACGAATGTCATCTTCGTAGCGCTTAATCTTCTCAGCATAAGGCTTGTCTGAAGCCAGAACTTCATCCAGCCACGCTTCGCTTGATTCGTTGCCTGTGAACAGAGCAATGAAGGACTTCTTCGGCATTTTGCCGTATTCAACGGCTTGGCGCATGATGAGGCGCTCTTGCGTACGAACGCGGTCCATTGACGTACGCAGTTCGTTCACCAGATGGTCGAACTGTTTTGGCGTCAGACGGAACTCTTTGAATACTTCTTGTACTAGTTCGTGAGATTTCGCTACTTGTGGGCTGTCATAGCCGAACTCGTTCACCGCCAGCTGAAGATCCTGATAGGTATTACGAAGTGCAGTGAACTTCTCCAAAGCAAGTTCAGGGTCGATACCTGTATCTTCTTCTTCGTCTTCGCTGTCCGAATCTTCGTCTTCGTCTACGTCTTCATCATCTTCATCTTCAAGATCAGCTTCAGAAAGTTCTGAACCGATGTGCGTAGCTGTCGGTGCCGCTGTCTCTTCTTCGTTTGGATCAACGAAGCCTGAGATCACGTCAGTCAGGCGAAGCTCTTCAGCCTGAACCTTGTCAAACTGTTCAAGGATATACGGGATGGTGCCTGGGTATTCAGCGACAGAGCTTTGAACCTGGTTGATACCATCTTCGATGCGCTTAGCAATGTCGATCTCGCCTTCGCGAGTCAATAGTTCAACCGTGCCCATTTCACGCATGTACATGCGGACTGGGTCTGTAGTACGACCGATTTCACTTTCTACGCTTGAAAGTGCAGCTGCAGCCGCTTCGGCCGCATCTTCATCTGTGATGTTGTTGTCATCATTCAGAGCAAGGTCATCAGCATCAGGAGCAGTTTCTACTACCTTAATACCCATGTCATTAATCATCTGAATAATATCTTCTACCTGTTCAGAATCGACAATTTCTTCAGGTAGGTGGTCATTTACTTCTGCGTAGGTCAGATAGCCTTGTTCCTTGCCTTTAATGACAAGTAGCTTCAGCTGTGACTGCGGATTTTGGTCCATAGACGATATCCAACTTAAGATCTGGTGAAGGAATTTTAGTATGCGAAATGCAAACCACTAATACTAACAAATTTATTCATTGCTGACTAACTGAATTGGGTTACGCTTTTAAGTCTAGCATTAAGGCTAGCAGCTCCCGTTTTTCTTCGACTGATAAGCCGACACTTCTTTCTTTGGCCTGCAGGTTTTCAATTTGCTTTTCAATGCACTGGGATAAAATTTTATCCAATGAATCGATAAATACGTCTTCTTGATTGTCTTCGTCAAGTGGAATGACCCAACTTGCGAGACGAGACAGAAGTGTCTCGTTATTACTTCCACGCCATTGCTCTAATAGCTGGCCTGTAGTCATATGGGGATGCGCTTGACATTTATCAACCACTTCCACGAATAAATTCAGTCCCGGCAGTGACAAATCTCTCACTGAGGACAAATCCGGTACCATTTCAGCATAGCTCGGATTTTGCAAAAGTAGAGCTATCACTTCACGCATTGGTGTGCGTTTTATTTCTTTGTGAGGCAGAACTCGCGTTTCTTGTTGTCCCTGGCGATCGATCAACTGCTGAAGCTGTCGTTCATCCACAAGACCCAGTTTACGCCCGAGAAGTTCTCTCAAGTATAGCCTTAATGTGCCGCCCGGTACCTTCTCAATAAGGGGGACAGCCAAGGTGCTGAGCTTTGCCATTCCTTCTTTGGTTCGGGTGTCCACTTGCTGCATCAGCGACGAGAACATGAATTCTGACAATGGCATAGCATTGTGAACTTGCACTTCGAAAGCTTCTTTTCCGTTCTGACGTATGAACGAGTCCGGATCCTCACCATCGGGCAGGAACATAAACTTCAACTGGCGACCATCGTTGAGATAGGGCAGGGCATTTTCCATGGCACGCCATGCCGCATCTCGTCCCGCCCGGTCACCGTCATAACAACACACGACAGTACTTGTTTGACGAAACAGTACCTGAAGGTGATCACCAGTAGTTGATGTACCCAGAGAGGCGACTGAATAGTCAACGCCATACTGGGCTAAGGCAACTACATCCATATAACCTTCAACCACCAAAACTTGTGGAGGCTCTCTGTAAGCCTGCAACACTTCATAAAGGCCATACAGCTCTTTACCTTTATGGAAAATTGGTGTTTCGGGTGAGTTAAGATATTTTGGCGTGTCGTTACCAAGAACTCGCCCGCCAAATCCGATCACTCTTCCACGTCTATCGCGGATCGGAAACATGATACGACCTCTGAAACGGTCATACCGGTTACCCTTGTCGTTCTCTATCAACATACCACCAGATACAAGCATATCTTGTGTGGCTTTTTGCTGACCAAAGTTCTTTCTGACACTGTCCCATTCATCTGGCACATAACCGATGCCAAACTTCTGGACGATTTCTCCAGAGAGTCCACGACCTTTTAAGTATTCTATAGCGGCCTTGTTTGATGAAACTTTAAGTTGATCTCGGTAGTACTGTCCGATGGTACCCATAAGATCATACAGAGATCGTTTCTGCTCGCTATTGGCTGTCGGCCCTTTGGAGAAATGTCCACTGCTACCACTTCGCTGTTCTCTGGGAACATCAAGTCCCAGTGAAGAGGCCAACTCTTCAATTGCTTCGACGAACTCCAGGCGTTCATATTCCATGAGAAAGTCGATGGCATTCCCGTGCACGCCACAGCCGAAGCAATGATAGAACTGCTTCTCTTGACTGACGCTGAATGACGGGGTCTTTTCGTTGTGGAAAGGGCAGCAAGCACCGTAGTTCTTACCCTGCTTTTTCAGTTTTACGCGCGCGTCAATGACGTCGACGATATCAAGTCGAGCCAGTAAGTCATCGATAAAGCTACGAGGGATAATTCCTGCCATAAAACCTTTTTACAAGAGTAAGATACAAACAAGCCGTGCGTTCCAAAGGATAGCACGGCTTGCTGCAATTTGACTGGGAGATTAAGCGAGTTTAGCGCGAACTAGACCACTTACTTTACCCATATCTGCACGACCTTGAATTTGTGGCTTAAGCACACCCATTACCTTACCCATGTCTTGCATGCCCGCAGCACCTGATTCGGTAATTGCACTGTCAATCAGTGCCGCTACTTCCTCGTCGGTCAGCGGTTGAGGCATGAAATCCTCAAGTACGGCAATTTCAGCTTGCTCAGCTTCAGCAAGATCTTGACGACCTGCTGCTTCAAATTGCGTGACAGAGTCGCGACGTTGTTTAACCATTTTAGTCAGCACAGCAAGAATGTCGTCTTCGCCCAGAGTGATCTGTTCGTCGACTTCACGTTGCTTAATGGCTGCTAGAGCTAAACGAATAGTGCCAAGGCGCGCTTTGTCCTTGGCTTTCATCGCTAATTTTTGCTCTTCTTTGAGTTTGTCAATCAGAGCCATAACGTAGAATCCTATTTGGACCTAGTTATTAGTACAGGCGAACGCGACGAGCGTTTTCGCGAGCTAGCTTCTTAGCGTGACGCTTTTGAGCTGCTGCTTTAGCGCGTTTGCGAACTGTAGTTGGTTTTTCATAGTGCTCACGACGACGCACTTCAGAAAGGATACCTGCTTTTTCGCAAGAGCGCTTGAAACGACGTAGTGCAACGTCGAACGGTTCGTTTTCACGTACTTTAACTACTGGCATATGCCTTTCACCTCAGGGGTTAACTGTTCATTAATGCTGGCGCTTGTATGTCAGAACTAAGAAGTCTCATCTGAGCTCTCTGTTCTAAGCGATAAACCAGCTAGATCAAAAATGGTGCGGAATTTTAATCCGATCACATGGCCTTTGTAAAGTACTTTGTCGACTATCTCTTGTACAAAATTTGTTTGCGAGCCCATGACGAGGTAATATTGCGCCAATTTCGAAATATGTCGAGAACAATATGCGCATTCTAGGTATAGAAACCTCTTGTGATGAAACGGGCATCGCAATCTATGATGATGAGAAAGGATTGCTTTCACATCAACTATATAGCCAAGTTAAACTGCACGCTGATTATGGTGGTGTGGTTCCTGAACTGGCGTCTCGTGATCATGTAAAAAAAACGATCCCATTGATCAAAGCGGCTTTGGCGGAAGCGAATCTGACGCCAAGCGATATAGATGGTGTGGCTTATACCGCAGGTCCGGGTCTGGTCGGAGCTTTGTTGGTGGGGACCACGATTGGGCGCAGTATGGCGTATGCCTGGGGCGTGCCTGCGGTACCGGTACATCACATGGAAGGCCACTTGTTAGCCCCTATGCTGGAAGACAATCCACCGCCGTTCCCGTTTATCGCACTATTGGTGTCTGGTGGCCACAGTATGATCGTCGAGGTGAAAGGGATTGGTGAGTACCAGATCCTGGGTGAATCGATTGATGATGCAGCCGGTGAGGCGTTTGATAAGACGGCAAAACTGATGGGGCTGGACTATCCGGGCGGTCCCCTGCTGTCAAAACTGGCAGATAAAGGCACACCAGGGCGCTTTAAGTTTCCACGTCCAATGACGGATCGTCCGGGACTGGATATGAGCTTTTCTGGGCTGAAGACGTTTGCCGCGAACACGATTGCTGCGAATGATGACAGTGAACAAACTCGTGCAGATATCGCTTATGCGTTTCAGGAAGCGGTCTGTGAGACCTTGGCCATTAAATGTAAGCGTGCACTGCAACAGACGGGTATGAAACGCATTGTGATTGCGGGTGGCGTGAGTGCGAACAAGTTCCTGCGTCAGGAACTGGAAGCATTAGCCAGTAAAATCGGCGGGGAAGTGTATTACCCGCGCACTGAGTTCTGTACCGATAACGGTGCCATGATCGCCTATGCAGGCATGCAGCGTCTCAAGAACGGGGAAGCGGCGGAGCTGTCGGTGGAAGCCACTCCACGCTGGCCGATCGATCAGCTGCAGCCCATTAACGGCTAATAAATCAGGTCACGTAAGTGGCCTTTTTTACCGACAGAATTTGACAATTTAGCGAAAGTCTCTGACTTGTTATTCGTGCTAACCTGTTAAAAATACTAGGGAATGAACAGATATGAAGCAGTTTACTATTGATGGCCGCACCATGGCGTATCAGGATATCGGCCAGGGCCCCGTAGTGCTATTTGGTCACAGCTATTTGTGGGACAGTCAGATGTGGCAACCACAAATTGAAGCGCTCAGCAAACACTACCGTTGTATTGTTCCTGACCTTTGGGCACATGGTAAGTCCGATGCTGCGCCGGCTTCGATGAGCAATCTTGCCGACTATGCTCAGCACCTGCTCGCGTTAATGGATTCGCTGGATATCGATCAGTTTTCCATTGTGGGACTGTCAGTCGGCGGAATGTGGGGAGCGGAACTCACGGCTCTGGCACCTGCACGAGTGAAAAGCCTGGTGCTAATGGATACCTTTCTCGGTCTGGAGCCGGAAGTCGCACACGCTAAGTACTTTTCGATGCTTGCTACTATCTCTGAAGTGCAGACGGTGCCAGCGCCAATTGTGGAAGCCGTAGTCCCGCTGTTCTTTGCAAACAATGCTCGTCAGGATAATGCACCTTTGGTGAGCCAGTTTGAGGCGCACCTCACTTCGCTGGAAGGTGAACGGGCGGTTGAGGTTGCACGAATCGGACGTATGGTGTTTGGTCGACGAGATCTTTGCGATGAAATAGAAAAATTCGCTCTGCCGACATTGATTGCCGTCGGTGCGGAAGACAAACCACGTCCGGTGCTGGAATCTTATCTGATGAATGATCTGATCTCGGGCAGTTCGATCAACGTGATCCCAGCGGCAGGGCACATCAGTAATCTGGAGCAGGCGGACTATGTGACGTCCATGCTTAGTGAGTTTTTATCACAACACGCGAAATAGCTACCCAAAAAGAGCAGCCACTGGCTGCTCTTTTTATAACACTAAGAAACTTTCTTTTTACCCAGTTTGGGCTCGGTACCATCAAACAGTCGACGAATATTTTGGTGGTGCCTGAATAAAATGAGGCAACTCAACATGGCCACGGGAAGGGTGAAAAGAGGTCGTGCCATCCAGGTATAAACCGGAGCCATTAACACGGTGACAATGGCAGCCAGTGATGAATAGCGGAAAATGATCGCTACAACTAGCCAGGTGCCGGTAATCAACCCGGTCAGGTCCCAGCCGATAGGTGCAATGGCCCCCAGCGCGGTTGCGACTCCTTTACCGCCGGTAAAATGAAAAAACAGCGGATACATGTGGCCCAGACAAGCTGCAATGGCAATCACCCCCAAAAGGACGGGATCAATACCAAGATAATAACCGCTCCATACCGGAATGGTGCCTTTGAGCATATCGCACAGCAATACGGCGACGGCTGCACCTTTACCGCCAATACGTAACACATTGGTGGCACCCGGATTGTTGGAACCAACGGTCCTTGGATCCGGTAAACGCAGTAAACGACAGATCAGCACTGCGCTTGACACTGAGCCAAGCAGGTAAGCGGCGATGATCATAGCGAATGCTATTGGAGTCATTAGGCACCTTTTCGCAAGAAATTATCCAGAGGGACTGATATCATAGCGAAAATAGTACGTTTTTTCCCAACAAATGGGTATCCGACCTCTAAGAAAGGACAAATCATGGCATTGGATAAAGTATTTATTGAGCAGCTTGAAGTCATCACTACTATCGGTGTTTATGACTGGGAACAAGAGATTAAACAAAAGCTTGTTCTGGATATTGAAATGGCACATGACAACGCGCCAGCGGGTAAAAGTGATGATGTTGCTGATGCGCTCGATTACTCAAAAGTCAGTGACGCGGTGTTAAATCACATTGAAAATGGTCGTTTTCTACTGGTTGAACGTGTCGCAGAGGAAATTGCGGAACTCATCCAAACTCAATTCTCTGTGCCTTGGGTCAAGATTCGCCTTGCCAAGCCGGGTGCAGTACCACAGGCTCGAAGCGTCGGTGTAGTGATTGAACGAGGCCAAGCATGATCACAGCGTACATCGGCATTGGTTCCAATGTTGAGCGTGAAAAGCACATTCGTGCAGCCTGTCATGAATTGTCTTTGATTACGGAAAATTTGCGACTTTCGCCTGTGTATGCGTGTGAGTCGTTTGGTTTTTCGGGTAATGATTTCTATAACATGGTAGTGCGATTAGATACTGCGTTGGCACTCAATGAGCTCAGTGCTGCTCTCAAAGAGATTGAGGTCAAGTGGGGACGTGATATCGATGCTGCTAAATTTCAAAACCGTACAATCGATCTCGATATTCTGTTGTATGGAAATGAAATTTCACAAAAAAAACCGTTTATTCCTCGTGAAGATATTTTTAAGTATTCATTTGTCACACAGCCCTTGTATGATATCGACCCGAATCTGGTTATCCCCGGCGATGGCAGGACAGTAGAACAGATTCTAGAGACGATTCCAGCCCCAGTGCCCCTTAGAAGAATCGAATTTCAATTTTAGTTGGTAGTAATTAATGAGTTATTTTGAAGCCTTTTTGTTGGCCCTGATCCAAGGGTTAACGGAGTTTTTGCCAATTTCCAGTTCGGCACATCTAATTTTGCCTTCTGCGGTTTTGGGTTGGGAAGATCAGGGGCTGGCCTTTGACGTCGCGGTGCATGTCGGTACGCTGGCCGCGGTGGTGATCTATTTCCGTAAAGAGGTGGTGACGCTGTTTGCTGCGTTATTAGCTTCAGTGCTCAATGGAGACCGCAGTAAAGAGGCAAAACTGGCCTGGATGATCGTACTGGCGACGATCCCAGCCTGTATTTTTGGTCTGTTGATGAAAGACATTGTTGAACTTTACCTGCGCAGTGCTTACGTAATTGCGACTACGACCATTGTGTTTGGTTTGTTGCTCTGGTGGGTGGATAAAACCTCAAAACTGGCTGAGGATGAATATCAGGCAGGGTGGAAAAAAGCGCTGTTTATTGGTCTGGCTCAGGCGATGGCGATCATCCCGGGGACATCTCGTTCAGGAGCGACCATTACGGCTGCACTTTATCTGGGCTTTACCCGTGAAGCTGCGGCGCGTTTCTCGTTCCTGATGTCGATTCCGATCATTACGTTAGCAGGAGCCTATCTGGGACTTAAACTGGTGACGAGCACAGAGCCAATCCATATTGGATTCCTGCTGACCGGGATCCTGGTATCCTTTGTCAGCGCGTATCTTTGTATTCATTTTTTCCTTAAGCTCATCTCAAGAATGGGGATGACACCGTTTGTGATTTATCGATTGATCCTTGGTGTTGGCTTGTTTGCTTTCCTACTGATGAGCTAGGCAAATTGCGCCCAGGCCCTAGGACCTCGGTCCTAGGGCCTTTTCGATCGCGCTAGCCCGGCGTTTGTCGAGTTCTTCTTTGATGCTTTTACCTTTAAAACCATCGGCAATGATGGCCTGAACCTCGACCTTTAAAGCAGCTTGGTAGGCAGTTCTAAAGCGGTCTGCTTGGGGGTAAGGCGCGGTTTCCAGCCCTTTGCGGCCTCTGTGGTCGGCTTCACAGCACAGCAATACCTGCTCTAGTTTTTCCGGTCTGCGCCAGACGTCCAGTTGACCAAAGATCTTCACAAAAGTTGCGGGTCTGAGTTCACCTGCCCGATGTACGTTAGAGTGCTGAGCGCAAACGGCGACTGCCAAATCGCGGTATTCGTTGGGAATTCGTACTCTTTCGCACAGCGATTTAATCACTTTCTGTCCGGAGTGGGTGTGCAGTTTGTGGCTCGGCCATTCAGATTCTGGAGTCAACGCTTTGCCCAGATCGTGTACTTGTGCGGCAAAACGAACCGTGGTCAAATCGCTCAATTTAGCGGCCTGAGTCGCCACCATCAAAGTGTGTACGCCACTATCTATTTCCGGGTGCCATTGTTCAGGCTGTGGTACACCGAACAGCTGGTTGATTTCTGGCAGTACGACTGCCAGAGCTCCGCAGGCTCTGAGTACCTCAAGAAACACTTCTGGATGATGAGTGCTAAGCGATTTATGCCACTCCTGCCAGATACGCTCCGCCGTTAGATGCTCTAATTCACCTTGTTCGACGATTTGCGTCATTAGCGTTAAGGTATCGGGCGCAATGGTAAATCCTAAATGAGCCAGTTTGGCGGCAAAGCGAGCGACTCTGAGCACACGGAGAGGATCTTCGATAAAGGCCGGGGAGACATGACGGAGTACGCGGTCTTTCAGATCTTGCTGACCATGGTAGGGATCAATGATTCGCCCGCTTTGATCTTGTGCCATCGCATTGATGGTCAGATCGCGACGCATCAGATCTTCCTCCAGAGTGACATCCGGAGACGAAAAGCACTCAAATCCGGTGTAGCCTTTGCCTGCTTTGCGTTCTGTTCGCGCTAATGCGTGTTCTTGTTTAGACTTAGGGTGTAGGAACACAGGGAAGTCCTTGCCAACGGCTTGAAAGCCATTGGCCAACATTTGCTCTGGAGTGGCACCCACCACGACCCAGTCTTTGTCATAGACGTCGAGTTCTAGTAACTGGTCGCGCACCGCGCCACCAACGAGATAGACTTGCAAATTGGCTCCCCTTTTTCTTACTTAGCCGTTGGCATTCCTCTGGCCCAATGGTACTTTGCTTTTAGTGATATTGTAAGGTTGAGTGGATGTATAAGGATTATTTTGGCTTCTATGAGGTACCGTTTTCAATTGTACCCAGCTCTCGTTATTTATTTTTAAGTCAACGCCATAGGGAAGCGATGCAGCACCTTCAGGCCGGATTGGGGCAGGGAGGCGGTTTTGCGATGTTAACCGGGGAAGTCGGTACCGGCAAAACCACTGTGGCGAAAGCCATGCTGGCCTCTCTGGATAGTCAGACCGCATCCGGCTTAATTCTTAATCCTACTTTCTCCAGTCAGGATTTGCTTGAAGCGATCTGTGACGAATTTGCCATCGAGTACCCGGACAACGCCTCACTGAAACAACTCAGCCAGGCGATTTACCAGTATCTGCAACATAATGAGCAGCAGGGTATCAATACCTTAGTGGTGATCGACGAAGCTCAGCATCTTTCTGCGGAAGTACTGGAGCAGCTCAGGCTATTAACCAATTTAGAAACCGATGAACGTAAGCTACTAAAAGTTCTGTTAATCGGCCAGCCGGAGTTACAACAAAAGCTGCGTACTACACAGTTACGTCAATTGGCACAGCGCATCACCGGGCGCTATCATTTGCTGCCTCTGAGCGAAGGAGAAACTCGCCAATACATAGAGTTTCGTCTGTCCACCGCCGGTGGTTCCGGCGACATTTTCTCCAAAGGGGCTGTGGCCATCATTAATAAAGCCAGTCAGGGGATCCCGCGTCTTATTAACCTGATTGGCGATAAAGCACTGCAATACGCCTATCATTCAGGTGAAAAGCGAATTTCCAAATCGTTAGCCCAAAAAGCTTGTGAGGACATATTGTCGTTTCAGGCCCCTGGTGTTGGCAATGCTGACACCAATCGTCCATCTGTGATGTCGGAATGGCTGTCCAGTTATGCATTGCCGGGGCTGTTGGGTATTGCGCTTGCCAGTGGTTTGTACTGGAAAGGCGAAGCCGGATTGCACTGGGTGAAGGCTCACATCGCCGGGTTGTCGGTGGCGCAGTCTCCCGCCGCTGCGCCTGCGGAGCCTGAAGTCGAACCGGAACGTCCGGTTATTGTTGCCCCTGAGCCCTTGCCGGTAGTTGAAGTGGTCACGCCGGAGCCGGTTTCACCGTATCCGCAGCGCTTATTGACGAGTCTGTTTGAGCGTCGTGACAAGATCTCTGCTATTCAGGAGCTCTATGCGGTTTGGGGATACAGAGCAAATGTGTTGGATGGCATGTGTGAAGACGCATCAAACAGCTTGTTCCAATGCCAGAAATCTCTGGGGACGCTAAAAAAGATCGAGCAACAAAACTTGCCAGTGGTGATGCCACTGTATCTGGATGGAAAGCAAGGTTACGTCGTGCTCTACCGGGTATCGCAGACGGAGGTTCAGGTGTTGAATGGCAAAGAACGTCTGGTATTACCAAAAGTCTGGTTAGAACAGCTTTGGACCGGTGAGTACTACTCCATTTGGCAGCGAGAAATACAGAGTACCTTGCGTATCAATCAGCAGGGTGAAGAGGTGCGACTGCTGGACCAGAAATTGTCTAAGGTGTTGGGCGAGATGCCTTCAGGTCGTGACATATTTGACACGGCGCTTGAGCGCAAAGTAGAGCTATTCCAGAGATGGCAGAACATGGATGTGGATGGCATTGCCGGTCGCAATACGTTGCGCAGACTGGAGCTGATGACGCAAACAGAGGCGCCAAAATTGTTGTCTGGTGATGCTCAGGAGGTGGCACAGTGAAAGCGATACTACTAATGGGTTCGGTACTATCAGTGAGTGCTACAGGATCATGGGCTCAGGTTTCAGAAGAAAACCTGAGTGGTGGAGATAACGCTTACGCGGTGTTGTCGTATCCGGACTTCTCAGAGCTAAAGCCATTACCACGCAGTCAACCGGTTTTGGCTATGACCCCAGCTCGTTCACAGCCGGCAACCGATTCAGGTTCGGAACGGAGCGCTTCATCAACGGTAGAGTCTGTTGACAATAATACCTTTAATCTCGCAGATTTGGACTTGAGTGGTTTGGATCCAAAGCTAGCCAAACAGGTGGAATCTGCCATCAGGAAAACAGAGCGTGAGATGCCGTCTAGCCGGGCTGATCATATTGCGCTGGAGGGAAACGAGGCGCGGTATCGTGGGCGTCTTCCGGCACTCAACTTACAGACGCACATGTATTCCTCTGACGTCCAGCGTCGCTGGGTTAAGATCAATGGTAAAGAGCTCAAAGAGGGCGACCGATTGAACAACATCCAGCTACTGGCCATTGACCCTCAATCTATCACCATTCGTTTTGACAACGACATCATTGATATCCCGGCCCTGTATGAATGGGCGGGGTAATACTGGTCAAAGGCGGGTTTAGCTGAGTAGCGAGCGTTGATTTGGTGCATGACAGCGAAGGCATCACACCTTCGCTGTGTCGTTTTACTTACCGTCTTCGGTTCTGGCTGGTATTGTCAGTTCCGCAAGTGCGAAATGATGATTCGGGAACAGGAACTGAGCTTCACTCTTTACCTGGAGGGCCTTACTGTTGTCCCCCATACCTTGGTAAGCCAGAATGAGGTTGCGGTAAAATGCCGGCCTTGGCTGGTGTTTGATCATCTCAATTGACCAGTCAATGTAGGGTTGGATGTACTCTGGATTGCCAGTCTTAAGGCCCAGTTTTAAGTAAGTGCTGTACAAGTTCCATTGATAGCGATCTTTCCATACCACCGGGTTAGTGACCTGTTCCAGAATGGTCGGGTCAACCGGATTGGATTTCTCAAACCGGGTCAGAACGTAGTTGGTGTGCAGAGAGGCCAGCATGTAAGTGCTGACTGCAATTGGGAGCAACAAGGAAAGCACTCGAATTGACGTCTTGGTCAGTTTGGTAAACGAAATTTGCTTGATTCTTGGGCTTCGTTGATCGACCCAATAAATCAGGATAATAAACGTGAGCCAGTGAATCAGTGAGTGATAGAACGGATACTCCAGTTGACTGTGCAATACAATAGGTACAAACATGGCGAAAATCGCCAGTCGCGTGCCAGGCTTGGCAGTGTATATTCGACTCAACACGAATAACGCCGCCAGTATGATCCCTAGAACCGGAACCAGTCCCCCCTCGATCCCCCAAAACAGTAACTCGTTATGAGGATGATCCAGAGCAGGGATACCAGGAGCAAATTGCGGATTAAGCTGATGTTGTCGGGCAGTATATACCAGATATTCGGGCTCAAACCGTCCAACGCCATAGCCAGTAAAAGGTTTCTCGATCAGCATATCGATCGACTGACTATAAATCGTTGTACGAACATCAGTAAGTCGGGCTTTTTGCTCAATCAGGTTTTGGCTACCAGTGTTCCCAAAGCCCAGGAGCATCCCTAAAGCCAGTCCGGCCAGATTGGCGAAAGTCCAGCCTCTAAAGCGCTTCCTGGTCGAGTGACGGTAGAGGTAGGGCACCAGTAATGCCACACCAAGCAAAGCACCAAGCCAACCGGTTCTTGAGGCCAGAACCGTCAGCAAAGGTAGCGTGATCACAGGAGTGATGTATAGCACAGAGACATCACTGATGTGCCAGTTGTATTTGTGCTTTTGTCTGGCCAGCAGGTAGCCGGAAATCACCAGTGCCGTCGCTAAGAAGCTTGCCATGACGTTAGGCTGTTGAAAGATACCGTAGGGGCGGTTAACCAGAACATCGTAACCGAACAGGTTGTCCTGAGGCAGTAGGAAGAATTGGACATAGCCCAGTAGCGCCTCTATCAGGGCAGCTAAAACAATGAGCCACAGTAAGCGTTGTTTCTGTTTATTGGTGAACTGAAATTGTTGCAGCAGTATGAAAAATAGCATCCCTCCCCATAAAGCAATAAACCTGGGAAGGGCGGATTGCACGTCAGGTTGTCCATAGAACAGAGGGAGAGTGAGCATGATGCAGGCCAGCAGCAGGCCAATCGTTAGTTTACTGAAACGAATGACCTGATTGGTGCCGAGTTGGTAAAGGCCGATGGCCAGCACAATACTGAAGGCAATCCAGCTGGTATTGTTGAATGCGAGAGCGAGCCCTAAGCCGCCGGGATTTGGCCAAAAAAAGTGAGCAGCGACGAGATACAGCAGCGCCATTGCAGCCATAAACTTGCGATTTAAAGGCGGACGAACTTGCTTTTGAGCGAGTTCGGTGCCGTTGGTATGAATAATTGCCATGCTTGCTACTAGTTGTTTTAACAAGAAAATTGAGTGCCGTGTGTCACGGTCACTCAATCACAATGCCTTAATTTAACCTTTTAGCATAGGCTTTAGGAAGCGTGCTGTGTGAGAACCTTCGACTTGAGACACACTTTCGGGCGTGCCTTGTGCGATGATCTCTCCTCCGCCTTGTCCCCCTTCGGGGCCGAGATCGATGATCCAGTCCGAAGTTTTGATGACATCGAGGTTGTGTTCGATCACCACGACGGTATTGCCGTGATCACGCAACCGGTGCAGCACCGACAGTAACAGCTCAATGTCATGGAAGTGCAGACCTGTTGTTGGCTCATCCAGAATATACAGCGTTTTTCCGGTATCGCGTTTTGACAGTTCGCGGGCCAGTTTGACACGCTGTGCCTCACCACCAGATAGTGTTGTGGCGGCCTGACCTAAACGAATGTACGACAAGCCGACATCCATCAGTGTTTGCAGCTTTCGGGCGATAACCGGGACTGGGTCAAAAAAGGTACGAGCATCTTCGACAGTCATTTGCAGCACTTCATCAATGGTTTTGCCCTTGTAGCGAACTTCAAGGGTTTCGCGGTTGTAGCGCTTGCCCTTACACACATCACACGGCACGTAGACATCAGGTAAGAAGTGCATCTCAACTTTGATGACACCATCGCCCTGACACGCTTCACAGCGCCCGCCACGCACGTTAAAGCTGAATCGTCCTGGTTTGTAACCGCGCGATCGCGACTCTTGAGTGCCGGCGAATAATTCGCGGATAGGGGTAAAGATACCGGTGTAGGTTGCCGGATTTGAGCGCGGTGTTCGGCCGATTGGGCTCTGATCGATGTCGATGACTTTGTCGAAATGCTCCAGTCCCTCGATTTTATTGTAAGGTGATGGCTCGGCGGTGGTTGCACCATTTAACTGAGTGTGAGCAATCTTAAAAAATGTATCGTTGATCAATGTTGATTTGCCCGATCCGGAGACACCAGTAATACAGCTGAATAGCCCCACAGGCACCGTCAGGTCGACATTTTTCAGGTTGTTGCCGGTAGCGCCCTGAAGGGTTACCACCTTTTTGGGATCCATCGGGGTGCGTTGTTCGGGAATGGCAATTTCACGTTTGCCACTGAGATACTGACCGGTCAATGAGGCGTCAGAAGCAATGATATCGTCGATGGTGCCTTCGGCTACCACGGAGCCACCATGAACTCCGGCACCAGGACCAATATCGATGACGTGATCTGCGGTACGAATGGCGTCTTCATCGTGCTCAACCACCAGAACTGTGTTTCCGAGATCGCGTAAATGAGTCAGGGTGTTCAGCAGGCGCTCATTGTCGCGCTGGTGGAGACCGATGGATGGCTCATCCAGAACATACATTACGCCAACCAGACCGGCACCGATTTGGCTTGCCAGCCGGATACGTTGTGCTTCGCCGCCAGACAGGGTTTCTGCACTTCGTGACAGATTAAGGTAATTGAGACCAACATTAACCAGAAAATGCAGTCGGTCATTGATCTCTTTCATGACTTTTTCGGCAATTTGTGCGCGTTGCCCTTCCAGTTTCAGTGAGCTGAAAAACGCCATCGCGCCACTGATACTCATTTCGACGATTTCTGGCAGAGTGGTATCGTTGATGAATACGTTTCTGGCTTCTTCACGCAAACGTGTCCCGCTGCATGAGCCACACGATTTAGTGGAGATGTATTTAGCCAGATCTTCGCGCACGGAGTTAGACTCGGTATCCCGATAGCGGCGTTCCAGAGTGTTCAGAATGCCTTCAAACGGGTGACGCTTGACACGAATGTCACCACGATCATTTACGTAGTTGAACTCGACTTCAGTGCGTCCCGACCCCTTCAGGACGATATCCTGAATTTTCTTTGGCAGGCTGTTGAACGGAGCAAAGAGATCAAAATCATAATGCTTGGCCAGTGAGGTCAGCATTTGGAAATAGTAGTAGTTTTTCTGATCCCAGCCGCGAATAGCACCCTCGGCTATGCTTAATGCATCGTCCATTACTACACGGTCAGGATCGAAGTACTGCTGTACGCCAAGACCGTCACAAGTATGACAAGCACCTGCCGGGTTATTAAAGGAGAAAAGGCGAGGCTCTAGCTCCTGAAGGCTGTAACCACAATATGGGCAGGCAAAATTCGCAGAGAAAATGATGTCTTCTTTCTCTGCTTCATCCATCCAGGCAACCGCCACGATGCCACCGGACAGCTCCAGTGCCGTTTCGAATGACTCCGCCAGACGTTGTTGTAGGTTGTCTCGTACTTTGAAGCGGTCCACGACGACCTCAATGGTGTGCTTCTTATGCAGCTCAAGCGTCGGTGGATCGGAAAGATCGCAGGTTTCACCATCAATACGTGCCCGGATAAAGCCTTGAGCAGCAAGGTTTTCTAATGTCTTGACGTGCTCGCCTTTACGCTCTTTAACAATTGGCGCCAGTAACATCATTTTTGAGCCTTCTGGCAACTCCAGAACTTTGTCCACCATTTGACTGACGGTCTGTGCCGCCAGCGGTGTTTTATGTTCGGGACAACGAGGCTCCCCGACGCGTGCGTACAACAAGCGAAGGTAATCGTAGACTTCAGTGATGGTACCAACCGTAGAGCGTGGGTTGTGAGATGTTGACTTCTGCTCGATCGAGATAGCAGGCGATAGCCCCTCAATATGATCGACATCTGGCTTTTCCATCAGAGAAAGGAATTGTCTTGCATAAGCGGACAAGGATTCAACATAGCGACGTTGCCCTTCGGCATATAAGGTATCAAATGCAAGAGAGGATTTACCTGAACCGGACAGGCCAGTAATCACAGTCAGTTTGTCGCGAGGAATTGTGAGATTGACGTTTTTAAGGTTATGGGTTCGGGCACCCCTAACTTCTATCTTATCCATTGTTGCCACTCATGTAATACGTAGTGTGACAAGTATTACATAGTGTGAACTTTGTGCAAAGAAATACTGGATAAAAAGACAGGTAAAAAAGAAAGGCGCCACGTGCCAAAGCTGCGTAGCGCCATTTACTATCTTAGAACCTAGAACTTACGCCTTTTTAGTGGCATGTTTACCCAGTTCAGAGGCCTTTTCATCTTTGAGGTACAGGTTTTCAAAGCAATAGTTTGTTGCTTCGATGTAACCTTCAACGCTACCGCAGTCAAAGCGCTTACCCTTAAATTTGTACGCCAGTACACAGCCGGCTTTAGCTTGCTTTAGCAGAGCGTCGGTGATTTGGATTTCGCCGCCTTTGCCTGGCTCTGTCTGCTCGATCAGTTCGAAAATATCGGGTGTCAGGATATAGCGACCGATGATGGCAAGGTTGCTAGGTGCCGTGCCCGGTTCTGGTTTCTCAACCATGTCATCGACGCGGAACAGATCGTCTTTGATCATTTCACCGGCAATCACACCATACTTGTGCGTTTCATCTTCGGGTACTTCCTGCACCGCGACGATAGAGCAGCGGAATTGCTTGTACAGTGCCACCATTTGAGCCAGAACACCCTGTTCTTCGTTTACGCACAGGTCATCAGCCAGGACCACAGCGAAAGGTTCATCACCGACTAACTCACGTCCTGTCAGGATGGCATGGCCCAGACCTTTCATTTCACGTTGGCGAATATAGGTAAACTGAGCTGATTCGATGATATCGCGAATATCAACCAGTAACTCTTCTTTGTTGGTGCCGCTGATTTGATGCTCTAGCTCATAGTTCTTGTCAAAATGGTCCATGATGGAGTGCTTACCACGACCGGTTACGATGCACATACCGTCCATACCTGCCTGAATCGCCTCTTCTACACCGTATTCAATTAATGGTTTGTTAACGACCGGCATCATCTCTTTTGGCATCGATTTGGTTGCCGGTAAGAAACGAGTTCCGTACCCTGCTGCAGGGAAGAGGCACTTTTTAATCATGGTAAAACCCTTTATCTTTTTATGTTTCAATTCATTGCCACTGACGGGCGATTGGAACTAAGTCTACATAGTAACGACGCTTTATGACAGTAGAAATGCGTCTGAGTTCGGTCCGATTTCACTCGCCGTGGTATACAGCCGATTTTTGTTCGTTAAGATAAGAGATTTTGGTTGGCCCAGGCGATCGCTTGCAGTCGGTTTTTCACTGATAATTTGCGAAATATCTGGTACAGATGCGACTTTACCGTGGACTCGGTGATAAACAGGTCATCGGAGATCTCCAGATTGGTCGCCCCGGACTGAAGGCAGCGCAATATTTCGATTTCTCTGGCGGTGAGATCGACCACGGTCGGAGACGTATTCGCGGCAACCACATAACGATAATGGTGCAGTAGCTGACTGGTGACATCTCGAGGTAACCAGTTTTTGCCGTTGATGATCTCACCCAACCCTATAACCACTTTTTGCGCTGCTTCATAGCTGTAGAACAGCCCTTTTATGTGACCGTAACGCAGTATCTCGTCTGTCGTCAGCCGATGCGGCACATTGATCAGAATGGTTTCGAAGTTTTTGCTGGCAAGGGGCAGGTTGAGGACTTGCTGAAACAGCTCCAGTGATTCCTCGTAATCAAAGAGCAGAATACGATTACGACATCCAGATGCGGTTGACAATAAATCCTGGGGGGTAATGGACTCTATGGCACTTACGCTTAGATTGGATAGCTGTCTGACTCGTTCGGTTACTGTGGCTTCCTGGCTTAGGGTGACGTGTTGAATGACACGTTTGTAGTTATTTCTTCTCATAGCCCGATTTTAGTTTGTGATTTTTATGCATATTGACGAGTATGCTAATGTGCGGCTAGTCATGAAAAAATGAATTGGGAGAGAGTTAAAAAAATCTAAGTAATTGATATGAATGTAAAGATATGGTTCACCTCGTCCAGCTCGTAATATTCGACCCGATGAAGAGAATTTAACCTCGATCAGATAACCGCTGTTGTTGTCTCACCGGTTCGTGTTATCCTATTGGGCTAATTTGAAACACACTGTGGTTATGGAGCAAAACATGGCAAGCCGTGGAGTAAACAAAGTCATTCTAGTGGGTAACTTAGGTAACGACCCAGAAATTCGTTACATGCCAAACGGCGGTGCCGTGGCGAATATTACAATCGCAACCTCTGAGACCTGGCGTGATAAAGCCACAGGTGAACAGCGTGAAAAAACAGAGTGGCACCGTGTTGCTCTGTTTGGCAAGCTGGCAGAAGTGGCGGGTGAATACCTGAGAAAGGGTTCACAAGTGTATATTGAAGGTCAACTACAAACGCGTAAGTGGCAGGATCAAAGTGGTCAGGATCGTTACACAACAGAAGTTGTTGTGCAGGGATTCAATGGCGTAATGCAAATGCTTGGTGGTCGTCAAGGCGGCGGTGCGCCAATGCAGGGTGGCATGAACCAAAACCAGGGCGGTATGCAACAAGCACCGCAACAGCAAGGGTGGGGACAGCCACAACAGCCTGTCCAACAGCCGGCGCAGCAGAAGCCTGCTCAGCAGCAGCCACAGTATAACGAGCCACCAATGGACTTCGACGACGACATTCCGTTCTAAGCGAACAGACAATGAGTCAATCAAATCGTCATTGATGATCAGAGAAAAGCCGCGACAGACTCGCGGTTTTTTTTGTTTCTTAGAGTCTGAGCATAGCTTGTTGCTTAACGGCTCATTATAAATCTGATATAACAAACAGTTAACGCACTTGCGGCCAGTTTGTTGTTTTCTCGTTAACCAGAGTCGTGCATTAAGACACTGCAACCATTTCGTTCAAAAAGGACTTGAGCATCTATGAGGCAAACTCCCACTCTCAAGCTAAGTACTCGCTTAGTGGCCTTTGTGACTGTCATTGTCATGAGTGCTGTATTTATTCTTTTTGTTGGTGGCACCCTGTCTATCAAGAGAATGGGGCAGGAGTACCTGAATCACCACCTTGCGGGCATTGTTAAGGTTATCGACAAAGAGTTAGAAGACCCTGACGCGGCCTACATGATGCAGCGCTGGATGCCGAAAATGCTCCAGGCGAGTAATATTATTGAAATGCAGCTGACTTCGTCTGCAGGGGTGATCTATCGCTACAAGAACACCTCTCCTACCATTGACCGAACCATCGTCTATCGCAAGGGGTACGATCTAGAGCGGAACGAAGGTTATCGGGTTGAGTTTATTGCCCTGCCTCCCTATCTGGATGTTCGCTACTCGATTGAAGCCATGTGGTCTGTGACCTTGGCGTTTGGATTGATCGTTGTCTGTCTGATGCAGGGAGTGAAGTGGCTCAGAAAACAGCTGGTGGGCTCTGAACTGCTGGAAGAGCGCGGCAGAATGATCCTTGGGGGTCGGGTCGAACAGTATGCAAAAGGCGATGAGCGTGAGTGGCCTTATACCGCGAGTGAAGCGCTGGATATTCTGATTGAAGAGCTTCAGGATGCACGTCAGGAGCGCAGTCGCTTTGATACCTTTATTCGAACTCAGACCTTCCTCGACCCGTTAACCGGCAGTGCGAATCGAATGTTATTCGACAATAAGCTGGAATCGGCGCTGCATGAAAGTGGCGCTCAGGGTGGTGTTATGCTGTTTCGTATTGAAGACTGGGAGCAGGTACAGGAGCAACTGGGTAAATCCCACTCTGATGATTTTCTTATTGAAGTCGGTGAAGTGATTTCCAATGCGGTACAAAAATACCCGGATGCCATTTTCTCTCGTTATTACGATGCAGACTTTGCCGTGTTTATTCCGCATCAGAGCTCTAAAGATGTCGCCAACCTGGCAAATCAGTGCATACGTCAACTGGAGAAAGTCACGCCACCTAATCCTCTGGATGAGGAAAACTGGTGCCATATTGGGGTAAGTATGTTCTCAGAAGGAGAACGTCGCGGGCGTGTCATGGAGGAGGCAGAAACCGCCCTGAAGAGTGCTCAGTTGCAAAAGGTGAACAACTGGAGTCGATATAGTAAGCAAGTTCAGACGGTTGATGAGCGCGGCAGCGTTCGTTGGCGAACCTTGTTTGACAAAGCGCTACTACCTGAGAACCTGCTCATCTTTTCTCAGCCGTGTTATTTGTACGAAAAGGGGAAAGATCTGGCATTTGTGCACAAAGAGTTGTTTGCCAGAATCGAAGATCCGGAGCGCGGCATTGTCAAAGCATCCCGATTCCATTCCGCATTGTTGCAAGTGGGATATGAGTCCAATTTCGACCGGGCTGTACTCAATAAAGTGTTACGAAACATTAAGCAACACCCTGAAATTCTTCCTGTTTCCATCAACCTGTATGTTGTGCCATTTGCCAATAAGGGGTATTTCAAGTGGTTTCGTGATGAATTACTGCAACTTCCCGTGGCAACCCGCAGGCAATTGAGTTTTGAGTTCTCCGAAGCGAGATTGGTACAACATCTGGATTATATTCGCCCAGTTGTTAGAATGCTGTCCGGTTTAGGATGTACGGTAATTGTTGGTCAGGCGGGCCGTTCAATCGTTAGTACCCATTACATCAAAGATCTCAAAGTTAACTATTTAAAACTGCATCGCAGTCTAATTAAAAAAATAGATCAACGGGATGAAAATCAGCTGTTTGTGCGTAGCATGGTTGGTGCCTGTGGTGACGGTCCCACGGAAGTTATTGCTGTCGGTGTTGAGACCAAGAAAGAGTGGCATACTTTGCTTGATTTGGGGGTAAAAGGTGGTCAGGGACGTTATTTCGCTGCAGAACAACAACTGATGCCTGATCGTAAACCCAAAGCAGCCTCGGTGAAACCCGGGCGAAGGAATCGTTGGAAAAAATCCTAACGCGGAAATGTTATGACGTTTAATAAATTACTAGCCAGATTTAAGCCAAATCAAGCGAACACTTCCCCGATTGTCGTTATTATGCAGTCGGACGGTGTCTTTTTGTCAGAGAAAGGACAGCAAGAGGTTAGTAACTGTGATGTTCGTGCCAACAACTGGCAAAAGAGCCTCGCTCAACAGCTCTCGTCATACCCACAAAAAGGGCGTCAGGTACAGGTTATTATTGGCAGCCACTGGTACCACACGTATCAAATTGAAACGCCCAGAATTCCTAAATCAGAATGGCCTCAGGCGCTGCCTTTTTTGTTGAAAGATGTCATTAGTGAACGGGTCACTGACATTGTTGCCGATGGTTTGGAGTTGCCTAGTCTCAACAAAACGACCGCCTATGTAGTACAAAAAGCCTGGCTACTTCAACTTCGGAGCATAGTTGAAGAGTCCGGGCATGAGCTTAGTCAGGTGGTACCAGAAGAATTAGTTTGGGCACAAGGCAAGCAGGATGCTGAAAGCTACGTACTTTTGCAACGCAGTCGATTCCATCACTATAGAGTCAGTGCATTTTCTCAAGGATTACCACTTTTTCACCGTACCATTCGCACTGTTTCCGGTCCGGTTATTCAGGGGGATAATCTGGGGTTAGATGTTGACAGTCTGGCGCTTGAATTACAGCGTTCTCTGGATTACCTGTCCTCTCAACTCAAAACGGGGGCGGTGCACAAGTTATTATGTTGTTGTGATGAAGAGTCTGAGCAGCAGCTTTCCTTGGCTCTTTCTGAGCGTTTGAGTGTCAACGTTGTCCCGCTTGTCGAACAGAGAGAGGGTTGGGCTGGTGAGCTTCTGGCACGGATAGCGGTTCAGGCTCAAACATTTGCCATCAATCTTTATCCCGAATACCTGAAGCCAAAACAAGAGCATTTGTCGTTAAATCGCGTCGCGGCCTTATGGGGAGTGACGATGGTCTGCCTGTTAATGGCCAGCGGCTACTCCAGCTATGTCATGAAGCAAAAAGTGGCGGTAATAGAGCAACTGGAGCTGCAATCTGAATCACTTCATCAGCAACTCAGTGAGAAGCAGGCCGCATTGGAAGCTCACAGACCTTCACCCGTTAAGGCGGCGGCGATAGCGCGACTCAAGCAAGAGATCGAAGCCAAGCAAGATGCTCTGAAAGCCGTGGATGATTATGATCAGAAGCAGCAACTTGGTTATTCCGGAGTCATGAATGCTCTCGCGACGTTAGGACGCAATGATATCTCGATTCAGAACATCTATCTGGATCAAGACAATATAGACCTTTCTGGGCTGGCGCGAAGTGCCAGCGCTGTACCCAATTGGGTAGGGCAGTTTAAGCAAGAGCAAAGTTTGGTAGGTCGAACATTTAAGACATTAAAAATTGGTCGCAATGCCAATGATATTGTGATGTTTGAGTTGCGTACTCGCCCGGAGCTCGCTAGCTTAAAATCTCTGGTGAATAACGGAGAGAAAGTCACCGCAAGTCAGGTAAAGGAGGCCAGACAATGAACGCGAACTGGTCAGTGCTTCAGCAGAAGTTTACTCAGTTAACGGTTCGAGAGAAAGTTCTGATTGCAGGGTGCGGCTGGGTCGTCATCGTCGCTCTTATTTACCTGCTAATGCTCGAACCCATGATGTTAAAAAGTCAGAGCATGACTCGTCAGTTACAACAGGTGACAAACGAAAATCAGGAAATTGAGGGGAAATTGCTACTTCTAAGCCATCAATTGAAACAGGATCCCGATAAAGAACTCAACATGGAGTTCGAACAGTTGATTAACCAGAGTCAGTCATTGTCCGAACAGCTTTCCGGGATCGTTGATAACCTCATATCTCCTGCTCAGATGACTGATTTACTGGAATTGGTGCTCAGTAAAAGCCATGGGCTCAAACTTGTTTCTCTGGAATCGTTACCCCCTGAACCTATTAATGGAACCGATGCCGCCAGTGAATACTCCGGCTACTTCGTTCATCCCGTGAAAATTGAGCTGACCGGTAACTATTTTGCCATTGCCCGCTATCTGCAGGAGTTGGAAAACATGCCCGTCAAATATTACTGGCGCAGTTTCAAATATGCGGTAGTAAAACACCCTCAAGCCAAGTTAGTGCTTGAGGTTTACACGTTGGGAACACGCAAGGAGTTTATTGGTGGCTAGAGTACTTACTTTGATGATCTTAACTTTGTCCGCCTCCTGTTGGGCTGCTCAGGATCCGACGGCCCCTCTGGGATGGGCTCAGCCTCAATCGACCTTGGTAAAACCCAAGAAGAAAACAGTGCATCGTTTACCGACACTACAGAGTATTGTTTGTGAGCAGGCTAAAGCATGCTCTGCAGTTCTCAATGGCGAAGTAGTACAGCGAGGCGATGTGGTCAATGGGTACAAGATCTCAAAAATAAATAATGAAAATCTTTTTCTTCAGCGCGCAGGCAAGCAGTGGAAACTTGGCCTCTTTGCGATGGACGTGAAACACTAGGGCTATTAGGAATATGATGCGTAAGGTTGTAATCGGTGTGTGTATCGCCACATTGGCAGGGTGCTCAATGGGTCATCGAGATCCTGTGGAAATCAAACAGAGTCTCAACGAAGCGGTGAATAATTCTAACAATAAAAGTCTGGAAGAACTGCCACCGACAGTTGAAGCCGACTTGATGCCTGAACTGGGAAATCAGGTCGCAAAAAACAGTAACCGGACCTTAAAACGCTTTCGGGTACAAGCCAATGGTGTAGAGGCCAAAGCCTTTTTCACGAGCCTGGTAAAAGGCACCGAATACAGCGTGTCTTTACATCCCAGTGTCAGCGGCAATATCACGGCAAACTTATCAGACGTCACCTTGGATGAAGTATTGGATAACGTAAGTGACATGTACGGTTACGATATCGAGAAAAAGGGTCGTATTATTCAGGTGTATCCGGCGGGGTTAAGGACCGTATCGATTCCTGTTGATTACCTGCAGTTTAAGAGGGCCGGGCGCTCTTTGACATCGATTACAACAGGCACCATCACCAACCGGGACTCGAATAACAACAGCAATAATAACTCCAATAGCAACTCGTCCGGCTCGAGCAGCTCCAGTTCTTCTCGCTCTTCCGGTTCCAATAATGTCAATGGTGGCAACAATAATAATAATGAGCAGGGTGGAACTCGCATTGAAACCACCAGTGAAAGTGATTTCTGGCCTTCGCTGGAAGAAGCCGTCAGTAAATTGGTCGGTAGCGGAGATGGCCGAAGCGTAGTGGTCACGCCACAAGCTAGCCTGCTGACATTGCGGGCCTATCCCGATGAGATTCGTCAGGTAAGAGAGTTCCTGGAAATGTCTCAACAGCGTCTGCACCGTCAGGTTATCCTGGAAGCGAAGATCCTTGAGGTGACTCTCAATGACGGTTACCAGCAGGGAATCAGCTGGGAGAATATTGGAGCCGCGATCGGTAGTGGCGGCATCTCCATATCTCGCCCGGCCCCCTCTCAGATACCACCACTCAATCAGATCGGCTCATTACTTGGTGGGCAAACCAACATCACTATCAGCGACGGCCACTTTAATGCAGTGCTAAGTTTTATGGCGACGCAGGGCGATCTCAATGTACTGTCCAGTCCGCGTATCACAGCCGCAAATAATCAAAAATCGGTTATCAAGGTCGGTACTGATGAGTATTTTGTTACCGACATCTCGACCGTTATTGGCTCCGGAGAAAACGCCAATGTAGCCCCTCAGGTTGAACTGACGCCTTTTTTCTCTGGTATTTCTCTGGATGTGACTCCGCAAATCGATGAGAAAGGCAATGTACTGCTTCATGTGCATCCTGCCGTTATTGAAGTGCAAGAAGAGAAGAAAGAGATAGAGATTCTGGACAGCAGTATTGTGGTTCCTCTGGCAAAAAGCTCGATTAGGGAATCAGATTCTGTGATTCGGGCTGCGGATGGTGATGTCGTCGTAATTGGTGGTCTGATGAAATCCGCGACAACTGAACTGGTTTCGAAAGTACCATATCTTGGTGATATCCCGGCATTGGGACATCTGTTCCGTAATACCCAGAACGTGACGGAAAAAACAGAGCTCGTTATCTTATTGCGCCCAACTGTCGTGGGGGTTAATACCTGGCAGAAAGAGGTAGAGCGTTCACGAGATTTGTTAAATGAGTGGTTCCCAGAAAACTAACGGTGGGGATGTATCGGACGATAACGTGGTGTTGGGAAGAGTAATCGTTGTATCTTAAGCACTTTGGATTTGAACAGTATCCATTCGCACTAACGCCCAATACGGCGCTATTTTTTGGCTTATCGCCTCATTATGAGGCGATACAGACCGTTTGCGCCGGTATTGAACTGGGAGAAGGAGTGCTAAAAGTAACTGGCGAAGTCGGTACAGGAAAAACAATGGTGTGCCGAATGTTACTGCAGCAACTCGCCCAAAAGTACACCTTAGTTTACTTACCGAATCCGGTCTTATCAGGGCAAGAGCTGCGAATGGCTGTCGCTAAAGAGCTGGGTATCACCAATACCGCACCTCACTCTCTGCTTGAAGAAATCCAACAACAGCTGATTATCGCCAAGCAGGAGATGCGCCCTGTAGTGGCACTTATCGATGAGGCCCAGGCGTTGTCGGATGAGGCGCTCGAAACTCTCAGGTTGTTTGGCAATCTGGAGACCGAAGATAGCAAGCTGATTCACATTGTTCTGTTTGGACAACCAGAACTGGATAGAAGACTCGAACAACATCATATGAGGCAATTCCGGCAACGAATCACTTTCAGTGCCAGATTGCGAACCATGACCAGAGAAGAGTGTTATGCCTACGTCAGGCAGCGGGTGACAGCGGCTGGAAGTGAGCGGGATTTATTGAGTCATCATCACTTAGACGCTGTTTGGCGTGCCAGCCAGGGAGTTCCCAGACTGGTGCATCAAATCTGTCATAAAGCGCTGTTACTTGCTTTTGGAGACCGGTGCTTGAAAGTCGACAATCGCCACCTGTTCCTGGCCATTCAGGACACATTTGATGCCCATAAACCATTATTTAAATTCCCAGTGCTTTGGGGTTGGAAACAGACATGAGTGCAATAAATAAAGCATTATCGGAGCTTAATAATCAGCAAACAGCCGCATTGAGCAACATTGAGCAGGCCACTATACCCAAAGTTCACAGAGTCTCTCCGTTGCTATGGATGGGGGTGGGCGCATCACTCAGTCTGGCCATGGGCGGATGGGCTTATTCAACTTCAACACTCAATATGTCTCAGGATCTGCAGCCCAATACGATGACTGAAGTCGAAGCCACGGCTAAAGTCGAAACCACAGCCCCTCTCGTTGCATCGCCAACCACGAATATGAGTTCCAGTGCCACATCGGCGTTTGAGTTAACAAAAACAAGAACGATGTCGACCAATGCAGTAGAAACACCAGACTCAGCTACGCAGCCAGCACAGGCAATCGCCGAGAAACCTTCGCCTTCAATGGTTCCGTTACAAGCTGAGCCCATTTCGATAGCTCAGGTGACCACCAGATCGGCAACGAAACAGGATCCAGCAAAGAGCGGTGAAATGGTCGTGGAGCAGGTAGAACTCAGTACTGAGCAACTTGCTGAAAAAGCCATTCAAAGAGCCATAAAGTCCATTGATGCGAATGATATCAACGGAGCATTGGAGAATTACAGTGACGCGCTGCGCTATGATCCGACCAATGAACAGGTAAGGCAGCGCTTGTCAGCGCTTTATTATGGAAAAGGTCAAAGCCGAAAAGCCTATGAACTGCTACAGGACGGCATTAATCGCAATCTCTCCGGTGAGACTTTGAGAATCGCGTTGAGTAAATTACTCATCAAGGAAAATCAGCAGGAAGCGGCGCTGACGCCATTGGTTCACTTGCCCGACAATGCCTCGATAGATTACCTGTCACTCCGGGCGGGCCTGGCACAGCGCAATAAGCAATCGGATATTGCCTATCAAAGCTATGCCATGTTGACACAGCAAGACCCTCAGAATGCTCGCTGGTGGTTGGGTCTGGCTATTCAGCAAGAACGCAAGATGGAGTTCAGCGGCGCGAAGCAGTCCTACCAGTACGCGTTGGAAAAAATCGGGGTATCCGGTCAGTCGAAAGCGTTTATCCGTGATCGACTTAAAGTGATTGAAAGTATAGAGGGTAGCCAAGATGCAAATTAAGCTCCGCAAACGTCTGGGTGACTTGCTCGTTGAAGAGGGCATTATCAATGAGTCACAGCTGAAGCAGGCGTTGGCTGCTCAGCGCAGCTCGGGTCGTAAGCTTGGTGCAACTCTGATAGAGCTGGGGGCTTTATCGGAGCAGCAGATGCTGACCTTTTTGTCTCAGCAACTTGCCCTGCCACTTATCGATTTAAGCCGGGCTCAGATTGATATGGACTCGGTGCAGTTACTGCCAGAAGTCCACGCAAGGCGTCTACGTGCACTAGTCATAGGGCGACGCGATGACACACTAAGGGTCGCAATGAGTGACCCTGCCGACCTCTTCGCTCAAGAGTCGTTGCTTAACCAACTTGGACGATATGATATCGAGTTTGTGATTGCGGCTGAAAAGCAGTTAATCGAGGGCTTTGACCGTTATTATCGTCGAACCAAAGAAATCGCCTCTTTTGCAGAGCAACTGCACGCCGAACATCAGTCGACGGACGCTTTTGATTTCAATATTGAAGACGATGACAGTGAAGAAGTCACCGTTGTTAAACTGATTAATTCACTGTTTGAAGATGCGATTCAGGTTGGAGCATCAGATATTCATATTGAGCCGGATGCGGACGTACTGCGTTTACGTCAGCGTATTGATGGTGTGTTGCATGAAACGTTGCTCAATGAAGTGAATGTTGCACCTGCCTTAGTGCTTCGACTGAAGTTGATGGCTAATCTCGATATTTCCGAGAAACGCTTGCCTCAGGACGGCCGTTTTAATATTCGGGCAAAAGGACAGTCAGTCGATATACGTATCTCAACCATGCCAGTGGAACACGGTGAATCTGTGGTGATGCGTTTGCTCAATCAATCGACCGGTGTCAGACGACTGGAAGAGTCTGGTATTCCTGACCACTTGCTCATAAGGTTGCGTAAACAACTTCGTCGTCCGCATGGAATGATCCTAGTGACAGGGCCAACGGGTTCCGGCAAAACGACAACCCTTTACGGCGCGCTGACGGAGCTAAACAGCCCGGCGAAAAAAATTATCACAGCGGAAGATCCGGTGGAATACCGTCTGCCGCGAGTCAATCAGGTGCAGGTTAATCCAAAGATCAATCTGGACTTCTCTTCTATTCTTCGTACTTTTCTGCGTCAGGATCCAGACATTATCTTAGTCGGTGAGATGCGAGATCAGGAAACGGTGGAGATAGGCCTGAGGGCGGCACTCACGGGTCACCTGGTTCTGACAACGTTACATACCAACGACTCAGTCGATAGTGCTCTTCGTATGATGGATATGGGGGCTCCGGGATATTTGGTGGCAAGCGCTGTCAGAGCGGTTGTGGCTCAGCGCCTGGTGCGCAGAATTTGTCCCGATTGCAAACGCGAACATACCCCTGATGGTCATTTACAGCAATGGATCATGAGTCGTTTCCCAAATCAAAGCCAATTGAACTTTTATAAAGGACAGGGGTGTCAGAACTGTAACTTGACGGGGTATCGCGGCCGAATTGGTGTGTTTGAAATGCTGGAGCTCGATCAGGGCATGATGGATGCGTTGCGAGCCAATGACGCGGTACTTTTTTCCCAACGAGCCCGTGCCTCGGATGACTACAAACCACTGTTGGCTTCAGCCATGGAGCTGGCGATACAGGGGGTGGTCAGTCTGGAAGAGGTCATGGCGTTAGGTGAAGGCGATGCGTCGGGCAGTGTTGAACCTATCTACATCTGAGTGAGAGGGAATAATGCCAACTTATCGCTATAAAGGGCGCAACCTTGATGGTTCAGAGATCACCGGTCAACTGGATTCGGCTACAGAAGAGACCGCTGCGGACGTACTGATTTCGCGCGGAATCATCCCTATTTCGATCTCATTAGGTGGCAAGTCATCTTCATTTAGTGAGCACCTGACGTCTTTGTTTGCACCGGCAGTTCCTTTGGAAGTGCTGGTGATCTTCTGCCGTCAGCTTTTTAGTCTGACTAAAGCGGGGGTACCGCTGCTCCGTTCGATGAAAGGATTAACTCAGAATTGCACCAATAAGCAGTTAAAGCAGGCCCTGGAAGAGGTGGTAAATGAGCTGACTAATGGTCGTAATTTGTCCAGCTGTATGCAGCTACACCCGAGGGTGTTCAGTCCATTATTTGTGTCGATGATTGCGGTGGGTGAAAACACCGGTCGACTCGATCAGGCATTGGAACAATTGGCTGCCTACTATGAACAAGAAGTTGAAACCAGAAAACGAATTAAAGCTGCGATGCGGTATCCGACGTTTGTTTTGACGTTTATAGTGGCCGCGCTGTTCATTCTTAACATCAAGGTAATCCCTCAATTTGCCGATATGTTTGCTCGTTTTGGGGTCGATCTGCCCTTGCCAACGAGAATTTTGATTACCACGTCTAACTTTTTTGTCGGTTATTGGCCACTCCTGCTCGGAGCGATGGTTGGGGGGCTGTTTGCTTTTCGAGCCTGGCTGTCGACGGCAGCAGGCAGAGAAAAGTGGGACCATATCAAGCTTCGCTTGCCGATTGTCGGTGGAATTGTCAACAGAGCGCAGTTATCGCGTTTTTCTCGCACCTTTGCCTTAATGTTGAGGGCGGGTGTGCCGCTTAATCAATCGTTAGCCCTGTCAGCAGAAGCATTAGACAATAAGTTTCTTGAGAATCGCATCATGGAGATGAAGTCTTCAATAGAGGCGGGTAGCACCGTGTCTTCAACCGCGATAAACGCCAACATCTTTACGCCACTGGTTATCCAGATGATCACTGTAGGTGAAGAAACGGGTCGAATTGATGAGTTATTGCTGGAAGTCTCTGACTTTTATGACCGGGAAGTGGATTATGACCTTAAGACACTGACGGCGAGAATTGAGCCGATTTTGTTGACGATCGTGGCGTTGATGGTACTTATTCTGGCGCTGGGGATTTTCTTGCCAATGTGGGGCATGTTGGATGCGATGAAAGGGATCTAGTGCCAGTGCCCATCAATAGTGTCTTTTTGCAGAGAAATGCGCTGCGCTGGCTTATTTGGGCGAGTGTCGTGCTCGCGCTCGTAGGTTTTTTCCTAGCGGAAGTCAATCGCAATGAGGCGAAAATAACCCGCACTAAAGCGGTCGTGATAGGTAAAGTCATACAACAGCGTATCAACGAACTGCATAAAAGCTGGCTGTTAAATAAGCAGCCGAAGTTTCTCAATATTGATAACACGCTCGTAAAGTTTGATAGCAATGGGTGGGTGGAATTGGCAAACTATGATAGAAGAGACTGTAACCACCTGTTATCTGTCGTTTATAAAGGTGACATAAATAAAACCAATGGATTTTTTGTAAAATCGGAAGAAATTGCCCCTAATAGCTATAGTTGTCTATACGGTATAAATTCGGATATAGAGATTAAAATCCATAAAATTAGAAGCTTGCGTGTAGAGGTCATTTTTTTGACATGAGTAAAAAAATTGACGTTAATGCTTTGTAATCATTACTTAACTAGTTATAATTTGCGCAGAAAGTCACGCTTTCACTTATATAATGGATAAAGATGATGAAAAAAGCTCAAGGTTTTACTCTGGTTGAATTAGTCGTGGTCATTGTTGTGCTAGGCCTGTTAGCAGTAGCGGCGCTTCCTCGCTTTGTTAACGTTACGGATCAAGCGAAACAGTCAAGTATTGAAGGTGTTGCAGGTGGATTTGCTAGCGCTGTGCTTTCCGTCAGGGCTCAGTGGGAGGCTGAAGGCCGCCCTACTAATGGTACCGACAATGAAGTTAGCTATGATGGTACAGACTTTGTTCTGACGTCATCTGAGAACAATAATCGTCGTGATGGGTACCCTGCTGGTGCTTCAGGATCGAATGCTAATTCCTTGACGCTCGAAGACTGTGAATTTTTGATGCAGAACTTGCTTCAAAACGCGCCATCTACGGTCCAAGGAAATCAGAACACAGTGTCTGATGCTAAGTATATCGTGCAACGAGTTAATGGTACTACATGTCGTTACTACCAAAATGAAGGTGCGAATGAGCTTCATCAGTTTGAGTACGACCTTACAAGTGGCAAAGTCAGCGTTTCACTAGCGAATAACAATTAATTGGTTTTCAATTGAGAGAGTAATATGAAAAGACAAAGTGGTTTTACACTCATCGAAATGGTCGTCGTTATCGTTATTCTGGGTATTCTGGCAGTAACAGCAGCACCACGCTTCCTTAACCTGCAGGGTGACGCTCGCGAATCGTCTCTGAATGGACTAAAAGGGGCGATGTCTGGTGCGACGGGTATTGTGTATGGTAAGGCTGCCGTTGCAGGTGTAGAAAAAGAGTCTACCGCTACGGTCGCTGATGGCAACAATGACATCAACCTTGTATTCGGTTACCCAGAAGCCTCTGAAGATGGTCTAGTTCGAGCGGTCGACGGTCTTAGCAATGCTAACGAGTGGAGTTTTCAGACCAACAGAGCGAACACCCGCTTGGTCACTACTTTTTCCGGAACATTCGAAAATGTAAGAGACATTGTGGATACTAATTGCTACGTTGAATATCGTAATGCGGCAGATGCAGATTCAACACCTACCATCACGGTAGTTGCAACGGGTTGTTAATACGTCTTTAGTATGAAAGGTCAGCTCCGGCTGGCCTTTTTTGTATTGTGATAAACATTCTGATTTTTAAAGATTTCTGATGATTGATGGATGAGTTAGTACAGGCCTTTTGTATACTATTTATCAGTTATTGTTACGGGTAATACTATGCCAATCCAACCGCGAAAATTAGCCGGATTTACGCTCATCGAACTGATCGTTGTGCTGATTTTGCTGTCGGTTATCTCAGTGGTTGCTGCCAGTCGATTTATGGGGCGATCGGGTTTTTCTGTGGAGGCGGCAAAAGAACAGGCCGTTGCTATCGTACAGCAGATACAGTTAGGCCGGATGCAATCCAATATTAATGAAGTCAGTGATCTCAACCGTCGCTATCAATTGGTGATTCAACAAGATTGTTTTGGCTCTCGTTATAGTTGTAGTCAATCGAATAAACAAGGTCAGTCCGACTACCTGCAATTGGAAGGCGTTCAGGTATCCGCACCACTCAATCAAATTGACTTTGATCTTCTGGGTCGCCCTGTGTGTGATTCGTGCACGTTCCCGATACAGATTCAATTTAGCCAGCACAGTGATTCAGCTTCGCTCTGTATAAACTCGGAGGGATTTGTCGATGCTTGCTAGACGAGCCAATCGTGGCATGACACTGATAGAGAGCGTCGTTGCCATGGTGATATTAGCCATTGCACTGATTACCCTGACGAGCTTTTTATTCCCCAGCGTTAAGAAAAGCGCTATGCCCCATTATGAAGTAAGAGCGGCGGCGTTAGGACAGGCTGTACTGAATCAGATACTGGCGGTGAGTTTTGATGAACATAGTGACCGTGAAGGGGGCTTAGCTCGCTGCGATGAGAGTGGTGTATTGTGTACTCCGCCAGGTCAGTTAGGAGCCGAGTCCGATGAACAGCCCGCATTCTTCAATGATGTCGATGATTATATCGGCTGTTGGTATGGAGCCAATGCTCAGCAGCAGTGTGGGCAAGGTTTGCCACTTACCGACATCATGGGTGGAGACGGCGTACAGGACTATCGGAATTTCGTGGTTAATGTGCAGGTAGAGTACGATGTTGACACGGCATTGGGTGGTCAAGTCACTTCGCAGCAAACCAGTCAATTCAAAAAGATTCTGGTTGAGGTATCGGCCAGCAATTTTGCCGCCTATCGCTTTGTGGCATACAAGGGGAATTACTGATGCGAGTTACAACCAGTAAACCGCTTGGTTTTACCTTACTCGAACTGGTCATCACTATGGTGATTCTGGGGATCCTGTTTTTGGGTATCGCGGGTTTTGTGGAGTTCGGTGCTCGCGGTTATGTTGATTCCGTGGCCCGCAGTAAAGTGCAGAATCAGGCTCAGTTTGTGATTGAGAAGATGTCCAGAGAGCTTAAGCATGCGGTACCTAACAGTATTCAAACCACAGTAAACGGACAGTGTGTCTCTTTTTATCCGATTGTCTATTCAGGCTTTTATCACCTCGATGAACAGTCGACGAAAACGGAGTTTGTCCTAGGAAACATTAGTGCCTATCCCCACAGCTTCAGTGAAACAGAAAAGCTGATCATTAACCCCAGCCGGCAACAGGACTTAGAAAGCAGTCGGGCCGTCAGTTTATCGGGGGTACAGTCCATAACTGATGGTCAATATTTCTCACTCAATCAACTGCCTGTGCAAGGTTCTGTTGCTCAGAGGCTCTACGTGTTTAACTCAGCGGGTAAGGTGAATTATTGCATTACGATAGCGGGCAATATTGAACGCAATGGCGTGCGAGTGGCCACTAACTTAGATACGACGAAAAGTCATTTTTCTTACCTGGATGCTTCCTTGCTTCGCGCAGCATTAGTGCGTCTGACGCTTGTCTTTAATCGAGCGAGCGAAGAGTCTAACTTTCAATATGATGTACAGGTGCAAAATGTCCCCTAAAAAACGCTCACAAAAAGGTAGTGTCTACATCGTTGCCATTTTTGTCGTGGTGGTGATGGGGATGTTGGCAATGAATCTGAATCGAATTCAATGGTCGGGTAACGATACGCTCTCTCGCGAGCTCATAGGCACTAAGGCGTCTTTGTTGGCCAGCTCAGGTGTGGAGTGGGCACTGACTCAACTGTATCCTTTGGGTCAGCCTGGCTCTTCGGCAGAGTTAGCCGTTAGGTGTAATAACCTTTCCCCTGAGTTATCCACCGCTGCCTCTTATCTCACCGCTCAGGTTGATAAAAGCTGTCGTGCGCTTTTTATTCAGTGTGAAACGGTTACTGGTGGCGAAACCGCGCTGATCCCTGAAGAACTTCAGTATTTTAAGGTTACCAGCAGAGCACTTTGTGGAGATACAAAAGGTTTTGATATAGAGCGTCAGCAAGAGGCGTGGGTAAAAGGAGTATCTCAATGAGCAGGTTAGGTACTTTCTTTCTGTTTTTAATTGCGATGACAAACGCCTATGCGATTGAATATTGTGCATATTTTCCAGAATCGATTCAAACCAATAATCGGACGATTGACGGCCTCCCCTTTGTTTCGAAAGTAGATTTTGCCGGACATGATCAGGAGTTGTTTTTTGACGCCGATGGCTTTCAAATGCCGTTTAATTACCTTTTCAATAGCTCGGCTCCTAATGGAACAGCGGCACATTGTTATTATCCGAACGATGCAAAAGACAGTTGTGGTATTAATCCCTCTTCGCCGTCATCGACTTTGCCTGTGACATTGCCTCCATTCCCCAATGATCTCGAGCAATGGCAATGTGGAAAGGGACAGTGTACTTTACCAAAAAATAGCAAAATACAGTCTTTAACGGTGAGGCAGGGAAAAACGTTGACGTTAGAGGGCGGAGAGGTTTGGATCGGCTCATTGACGTTAGAGCATGCGGCAAAAATAAAGATCAGTTCACCCACTGTATTGCATTACAGGTCACTTTACGTGAGTGGTCACTCCCACATTAACAAAGGGGGAGACATCGAAGATCTTATTCTCATTGGCCACGGAGCGCAGTCTGGAGTGAACTTTACTAATCACAACCAAGTCTCTGCCGCTTTGTATGTGGATCCGGCAAGTTTCCATAGTGGATTAACAGTGAGCGGAGAAAGCAATGATCTTCATATGAATATCACCGTTAACCATCTGCTTGTGACCGGTAAACGCAACAAGTTTACACTCCCTAAACTTTGTGGTGATGCCCCCCCACCCAGTCAAAACTACTATCTAGAGCTCGAACCGGTTAAAGGTATTGCTCTAAGTTGCGAAACGCAGCATCTCACGTTTAGGGTGGTTCAAGATGGAGTGCCAGTTTCCGACTACACCAAAGGGGTGAGAATTGCCGCTCCCTCGTCGGTCACCATGACTATGGTCGAAGGGAACCATATTGGTGGTGATTTGTATAATCCCAGTACAAATGGGCTGATTGTTTTTGATGCGAGCAGCCAGTCGATAGAGCAAATCAACATATCCGGTGAGTTGGTGGAGAGTGCCAATGACACTTATGTCGCGGGTGACTATGAGTTTACCGCTAACAAATTTGCGTTCACTCCTGATAATTCTGGTTTAATCGCGGGAAAACCCGCGACGGTTGAAGTTCGTCCCGTGACTTGTTCAGTCACTCGAGCTGGAAGAGCACAGGTCGTTGCTGCGCAAGACTACTCAGGTATGCAAGAGGTGGCCATTGCCACAACGGGTTATCACGAACCCCAATACCCAGCGGTTGAGTCCGCTATCCAGGTAAAAGCGCATGAAAGTTCGGGCGACCAATTTGAACCGATTCCGGTGAACAAGTTGTTGTTAGACTTTTCGCAAGGTAGCGCAACCCCTGAGGCTGGCCAGAGCGCATTAATGGATGTCCGCTATGATGAAGTGGGTCGAGTGTCGTTTGAGTTATCGCAAACCCGTTGCCTCGATGAGGACAAGCAAATCCAGTCAAAAGGACAGAGCCAGTCAGAAAAGCAGAGCAGTAGTAGCAAGCAGTGTGTCACCTATAAAGGGGTGCATGAGTTAAAAGTGCGGCCGTGGACGTTTGCAATTTGTGACGCCTCTAATTATCAGCTGGCGCTGGACGGTACCTCAGCGCAAGGCAGCGGCTACAAGGCGGCGGGTGAACGATTTGACCTGGACGTACTCCCTATTCGCTGGCAGCAAGGAGGGGCAGTACAAGGGGCTGTCAGTGTCACTCAATCCTGGTGTAATAACCAGCTGGTCACTAAGAACTATTTTGATCAGGGCGCCCCCGTATCCAGCGTGACATTGAGTGCAGCTGAAAACACACCAGCGGTAAGACCTGTTGAAGAACGCCTGCCACTCAAAATGAATGGGGAAGAAGGGAGTACCTTTGCTCGCGGCAATCAGCAGAGTAATCAAGTTCTTCCTTTCTATGATTTGTACTGGGAGGATGTTGGGAGTCTGCTCACTCGTATTGAGAGTTCATCTCAGTATTTAGATATGACGATTAACCCCAGCGTTCGCAATATCGGTCGGTTCTACCCGCATCATTTGGCATTGGTTGCCAATGACTGGGGCTACGAATCTGGACATGACAACTTTGCCTATATGGACCAGCTTATCAGACCTACATTTGTCGTAGAGGCGCGTAATCTGGACGAAGGACCGACGCCTAACTATGGACACTTTGCGTCAGAATTCATCGTCACGCTGAGTCATGTGGCAACAGACAGCGATATTCGCTCTTACCTTCCGCGAATTAGTGCCACGGCACTAAGCTGGGAAGGGACTGAATGGCAGTGCGACCAGTGCGAATCGCCTTTGGCGCAACTTGACACTGATTTCGGAGGCTATGTATTTGCGAGGCGTTATCAAATCGGCGGGACCAGCTCGATTAAAGAATTGCCAGTGAAAACGAGTTTTGGGCTTGAATCCAACTTGGTCGATGGTGTCGATTTTGAGAGTCCAGGCATGTCTCTGCCTGACAGCACCAGATTAGGAAAGGCTTTTCCTAATCAACCTGATTTTCGCTACGGCCGCATGGTATTGGGCAATATCGGCGGTGATCTGACTCGCGCGTTGACAGTCCCTTTACAGGTGGAGTACTGGAGTGATTCTGGCTTTGTTCTCAATCATCAGGACAGTGGTTCTGTTTACAATGGTAAACACTTCTGTCAGCAGACGGTTTGGTCAGGAAATTCCAGCTCGAATGCGCGCTTGTTCAATATGGGGGCTGAGGATGCACCGGTCGATGACGGTGAGGGAACTCAATTGTTTGCGGTCAATGATCAGACACGAGAACAAGTCAACCTCTGGTTGCGCCTCGATAGCAGTCCTCCGGCGAAACTGCAGCAAACAGACAGTGCTATCACCTGCCATAGTGAGAGCGTGTCGCGTCCTTGGCTTCGATACGATTGGCGCGGCGTAGGTGATGAAGATCCACACACCGTGGTGACGTTTGGTTCTTTCCGAGGTAACGACCGGGTAATTTATCGGGGAGAACCTCGCCTAATAGGCCAATAATTCCTGCATATTTTTTGCGTTAAGTAAGGAAACTGTAAGAAAATGGGGGTTTCCTCCAATGTTTCTGCTTCAATGCCTTGCTGAGTTGGCGTGGCATTGGTACATTTAGTGCAATTTTTGTCTTCTAATTCTTGCAGGACGAGCGAAGAATATGTTTAAAAAACTGCGTGGCATGTTTTCTAACGACCTATCGATAGATCTAGGTACTGCCAACACACTGATTTATGTAAAAGGACAGGGTATCGTCCTTGACGAGCCTTCTGTAGTAGCTATCCGTCAAGACCGTGCGGGTTCGGCCAAAAGCGTTGCGGCGGTAGGCCATGCAGCGAAACAGATGCTGGGTCGTACACCGGGTAACATTTCTGCAATTCGTCCGATGAAAGATGGCGTTATCGCTGATTTCTATGTGACCGAAAAAATGCTTCAGCACTTCATCAAGCAAGTGCATGATAACAGCGTACTTAAACCAAGCCCGCGTGTTTTGGTGTGCGTGCCTTGTGGTTCAACTCAGGTTGAGCGTCGTGCAATTCGTGAGTCAGCGCTAGGTGCGGGTGCTCGTGAAGTGTACCTAATCGATGAGCCGATGGCGGCAGCAATTGGTGCTGGTCTGCGTGTGTCAGAGCCAACAGGTTCAATGGTGGTCGATATCGGTGGTGGTACCACGGAAGTTGCGGTTATCTCACTAAATGGTGTGGTTTACTCATCTTCTGTACGTATCGGTGGTGACCGTTTTGATGAAGCAATCATCAACTATGTTCGTCGTAACTACGGTAGCCTGATTGGTGAAGCGACCGCAGAGAAAATCAAACACGAAATTGGTTCTGCTTACCCTGGCGATACGGTAGAAGAAATCGAAGTTCGTGGTCGTAACCTGGCAGAAGGTGTGCCACGTAGCTTTAGTCTTAATTCAAACGAGATCCTGGAAGCGCTTCAGGAACCGCTTACAGGTATCGTATCTGCAGTAATGGTCGCACTTGAACAGTGCCCACCAGAGCTGGCATCAGACATCTCTGAAAACGGTATGGTGCTAACAGGTGGTGGTGCGTTGCTACGTGACCTTGACCGTCTGTTGACTGAAGAAACCGGCATTCCAGTTGTGATTGCTGAAGATCCACTGACGTGTGTGGCTCGTGGTGGCGGTAAAGCGCTAGAAATGATCGACATGCACGGTGGCGATCTATTTACAGACGAATAATGGTTTCACTCTGGTTTTGGTGTGGCGCTAAAACTAGAGTCCACATCAGGATGACGAGTACATGAAACCAATATTTGGTCGAGGTCCTTCTTTACAACTTCGGTTATTTCTTGCTGTTACATTATCAGCCGGCTTAATGCTGGCTGATAGTCGTTTAGATACTTTCTCAAATTTCCGTTATTTGCTGAACAGTGCGGTCGCACCGATTCAATATGCTGCCAATCTTCCCAGAACGATGTTTGATGGCGTTTATGAACGGCTGAATACCCGTCAGGGATTAGCTGAACAAAACGTGAACCTCAAACGTGAAGTTCTACGCCTGAAAAGCGATTTAATTTTGCTTGACCAGTATCGTGAAGAAAACCAGCGTTTCAGAGAACTGTTAGGTTCATCTTTCGTCCGGGATGAAAAGAAAATGGTCACTGAAGTGATGGCGGTTGATACTTCACCTTATCGACATCAGGTGGTGATTGATAAGGGACGCATTGATGGTGTTTATGAAGGGCAGCCCGTTATCAACGAGAACGGCATCGTTGGTCAGGTCACCTTTGTCGGAGCTCACAATAGCCGAATTATGCTGCTGACGGATTCGAACAGCGCTATTCCGGTGCAGGTAATACGCAATGATATTCGGGTGATAGCTTCTGGCAATGGCGCGATCGACGAGATTCAGCTTGAGCATATTCCAACCAGTACCGATATCCAGCCCGATGACCTTCTTGTAACATCTGGGCTTGGTGGAATATACCCTGAAGGGTACCCAGTTGCGCACGTTAAGTCAGTTCAAAGAGACAACCGACGAGAGTTTGCCAGTATTATTGCTGAGCCTGTAGTTGATTTTGACCGATTGCGATACTTGTTGTTGATCTGGCCTAGCAGCGACCGACAGCAACAAGAAGTTGAAGAGATGCTGAATGTACAATAAAGGATTAACACACCACTATGTCTCATAGTTCATTTCGCAGTCACCTAGTCATAGGGACGTCCTTGCTGGTGGCGCTGACATTACAGACGATCCCCTGGCCTGGCGTTCTGGACTTTGTTCGACCTTCCTGGCTGTTTTTGGTGCTTGGCTACTGGGTGCTGGCACTGCCTAATCGTGTCAATGTGGGCACCGCTCTGTTAGTCGGTCTTATCTGGGACCTGTTGGTTGGGTCTACATTGGGCATTCGTGGCATGATGATGTCGATAGTGATCTACATTGTCGCCCTCAACTTTCTTGTGTTACGAAACATGGCACTCTGGCAGCAGGCAACCATTATGGCGTTGTTATCTATGGGGTTAGAGGTCTTCATCTTTTTTGGTGAGTATTTGATCCAGGACGTGACTTTTAATCCAATGTCGCTGTGGAGTGGTTTGATTAACTGTATACTTTGGCCATGGATGTTCTTGTTATTACGTCGGGTAAGAAGGCAGTGGCATGTCAGATAAAACCAGCCATTCTAATATCGTTCTCGCGTCAACCTCACCGAGAAGAAGAGAGTTACTTAATCAATTGGGCTATCAGTTTTCGCAGGTGAGCCCGGACACTGAAGAACAAAAGCACGCGGAGGAAACGGCCTCCGAGTATGTGGAGCGCTTATCACGAGAGAAAGCGCGGGCAGGGCTTAAGCTTAGCCCAGACGATTCTCTGGTGATCGGCTCTGATACTGTGGTCGTGCTCAATGGGCAGGTGTTAGAAAAACCGGACCATTTTGAGGATGCGAAGGCCATGTTAACTGGCCTGTCTAATCAAAAACATCAGGTATTGACGGCGGTTACCGTCGTATCAAAAAATAAGCAAGCGTCGGTGGTCGTAACCACGGACGTCTGGTTCAAAACACTGAGTGAGCAAGAAATCGAACAATATTGGCTCAGTGGTGAACCCCAAGATAAAGCTGGCAGTTATGGAATCCAAGGACTCGGCGGGCGTTTTGTCACTCGTATAGAGGGCAGCTATTACGCTGTGGTTGGACTGCCACTGTATGAAACTGACCAGCTCTTGCAAGAATTTATAAATAATTAAAAATATTGAGGTGCGCTCATGAGTGCAGAGCTGTTAATAAACGTAACTCCTAGTGAAACAAGAGTTGCTATGATTGAAGGTGGAATTCTGCAGGAAGTCCACATTGAGCGTGAAGCAAAGCGCGGGATCGTAGGCAATATCTACAAAGGCAAAGTCAGTCGTGTGCTGCCCGGTATGCAGGCTGCTTTTGTCGACATTGGTTTGGAAAAAGCCGCGTTTCTGCACGCCTCTGATATTGTTCCGCATACGGAATGTGTTGCCGAAAATGAAAAGCAGCAGTTCCAGGTTCGCGATATCTCTGAACTGGTGCGTCAGGGTCAGGACATTGTCGTGCAGGTGGTAAAAGATCCACTGGGCACGAAAGGGGCCCGCCTTACTACCGACATTACCCTTCCTTCACGTTATTTAGTATTTATGCCGGGTGCTAGTCATGTTGGCGTTTCCCAACGTATAGAAAGTGAAGACGAGCGTAACCGCCTTAAGAATGTTGTCGCTGAGTATTGCGATGAAAACGGTGGTTTCATCATTCGTACTGCCGCAGAAGGCGCGAATGAAAAAGAGCTGGCACAGGATGCGGCCTTTCTTAAGCGTCTATGGCTAAAAATTAACGAGCGTCGTAGTAAATATAAGACACGCTCTACGCTATACGGCGAACTGGGCCTTGCTCATCGTATTCTTAGAGACTTTGTCGGCACCGAAATCACGCGCATTCAGGTCGATTCACGACTGATCTTCGAGAGCTTGAAAGAGTTTACCGGGGAGTTTGTTCCTGAGCTTGAGCAATTGCTTGAGCTGTATGAAGGGGATAAGCCTATCTTCGATATGTACGACACAGAGAATGAGATCCAGCGTTCATTGGAGCGCAAGGTCGATCTGAAGTCGGGCGGTTATCTGATCATTGATCAGACAGAGGCGATGACCACAGTCGACATCAATACGGGGGCGTTTGTTGGACGCCGTAATTTAGAAGAGACGATTTTCAACACCAATATCGAAGCCACACAGGCTATTGCTCGTCAACTGCGCTTGCGTAATCTTGGCGGCATTATCATTATCGATTTTATCGATATGGGGCTGGATGAACACCGACAAAGAGTGCTGGCGTCTCTGGAATCGGCACTCTCTAAAGATCGCGTTAAAACCAACATTAACGGCTTCACTCAACTGGGGTTGGTTGAGATGACACGTAAGCGTACCCGAGAAAGTATTGAACATGTGCTATGCAGTGGTTGTCCAACGTGTGAGGGACGGGGTTCGGTGAAAACGGTGGAAACCGTGTGTTATGAAATTCTCAGAGAGATCACGCGAGTCAACCGAGCTTACGATGCAGACAACTTTGTCGTCTATGCTTCACCTGCTGTCGCCGAGACATTGGAGGGAGACGAGTCTCATGCCTTGGCAGAGCTTGAAGTCTTCATTGGCAAGCAGGTTCGTATTCAGGCCGAGCCGTTGTATATTCAAGAACAATTTGACGTTGTTATGATGTAATGAGTGATTTGTGAGTCCTGGTGTTAATCGGATAATCCGTTTTTTTCTATGGCTGCTGTTGACCGTATTGGTAGTTCTTGCCTCTGCGGTCACTGCGCTACGCGTCGGATTACCTCAGCTCAATAAAGTTCAGCCCGAAATCGTCACCTGGATAAATCAGGGTACCGGGCTGAATGTGTCTCTTAAAGACGTACGCGGTTTCTGGCGTAATACGCACCCTTCCATCTCCCTGCAAGGGGTTTCAGTGAGCTTGTCCGCAAGCTCAGAGACCCGATTTGAGGTCGATAACCTTGAATTGGAATTTGATCTGATTCAAACCATCATTCAAAGGCAACCTGTGCTTGCGGACATGGTGGTGAATGACATGATGCTGGATATTCGCTCCGTTGACCTGCTTAAAGCGACCAGCGAACAAGCCCCCGCTACAGACAAACCTGCCGAAAGTGGTGAGCAGTTAATTAGCCGACTGGATAATTTGCTCCTCAGGCAACTTGACCGCTTCTCTGTCGCCAACTCGACGATTTTGTACCAGTCCATTTCTGGTGAGATGCGCCAATTGGATATCGATAAGCTGCAATGGCGCAATGAGAATGTCCGACACCTGGCTCAGGGAACGGTTTCCATTGCGGATGCGAATCTCAACGCCCTCGAGGTCAGAGCAGACTTTATTGATAACGGCTCCCTGTCTAGTGTTTCCGGTGATTTCTACCTGACGGTGGATGAAATGTCGCTTTCTCCCTGGTTGTCTGAACAACAGAAGCAGCAAACCGGTATCCAGGGTGGCAGCGTTAGCTTGAGAACCTGGATCACATTGGAGGACAGCAATGCCAAAGAAGCTTACCTCGAAGTGTTGCCATCAGAGCTCAACTGGTCAAAGCAGGGGCAAAACAACGATCTGTTTGTTGAGTCGGCCGTGCTGCACTTGCTGCCCACAGAAAATGGTTGGCAGCTAAATGTTCACGAGGTTAATGCTCGTACGAACGATGTGCCATGGCCTGAGCTGGATATTGCACTGGACTGGAACCGACAGCAGCAATGGCAATTGAACATCTCTCAATTAGACATTGATGCCCTGAAGCCTCTGGCTACATTAAGTCCGGATGAACAAGTGCAGCAGTGGCTTGACAAACTGAATCCGGGAGGTCGGATAGAAGATATCCGCATGGCCCAGATGCAGGGCGAGGGTTCCCTGAAATACTCAGCGAAATTTGCACAATTATCCATGTCTCAGTGGGCGCTGCTTCCTGGTTTTTCACAGGTTTCGGGCATGGTCAAAGGGGATCTGAAACAAGCGCACGCTCGGGTTACCGTGATTGATGATCGCTTTCCTTATGGCGATGTGTTCCAGGCTCCGCTGAACATTAAGCAGGGGCTTGTGGATGTCTACTGGCAAAATCACGGTGATACAGGTTGGTCACTTTGGTCGGATAAAGTCACGGCGGCGACTCCGGATTTACAGGTTCTGGGGGCGTTTAGGTTGGACTTTCCCGCCAACGACAGTCCGTTTTTGTCGTTTTACGCAGAAGCGGATCTCTACAATGCAGGTGAGACCTGGCGATACCTGCCAACAAGGGCGATGGGACAACGTCTTACCGATTATTTGTCCGCCGCGATTCAGGGCGGACGAGTCAACACCGCTAAATTGCTCTGGTATGGAAAACTGTCCGATTTTCCCTATCGAGAGCACAATGGTATGTTTCAGGCCTGGGTAGGGTTACGGGACGCAAAATTCAGCTTCGATACTAACTGGCCACCGCTTACTGACTTACAACTTGATCTGCTGTTCCAGAACGAGACCATGCACCTTGACTCCCGATCCGCCACGCTGATGGAGGTGAAGGGGAAGCGTATTACCGGGCGGATACCGGTGTTGAATGGTGGTGGGCATCTGGAGATAGAGGCGAAAGCCAGTGGTGATGGTAGCGCGGTACGAGATTATATGACTGCTTCCCCGCTGGTTGACTCGGTGGGGGCTGCATTGACGGCGGTACAGGTCGGTGGTGAAGTCGAGGCAGATTTTCAGCTTTATATTCCATTCTCTGGTGATGACACCCCATCAAGAGCCTGGGGCTATGCGCAGTTAAAAGACAATCATGTTGAGATAGACGCACCGCCAATGACACTGGAAAAGGTGTCTGGACGAGTGGAGTTTGATAACGATGTGGTCAGGGCCACAGGGTTGTCGGCGGATCTGCTGAATCAGCCAATTAGCCTTGATTTTCAGGGGCAAAATGCGGGTAAAGGCTATGCGGTGGCGATCGATGCAGTCGGTGACTGGACCACAGCTCCTCTGAAACCGTACATCGGTGAAAAGTTTATTGGACGGGTTAAAGGGCATGCTCCCTGGAACCTCGATGTCGACATTCAGCTTAACGATGTTGGTTTTACTTACCAGTTGGATTTGAACGCGAACTTAGCGACCATTACCAGTGAATACCCCTATCCGCTGAAGAAAGCGTTTGGCGAGTCAGGTAAAGCCAGGTTGCAGGCCTCCGGTAACCAAGAGGCGATCACTGCTCGGTTGCAGTTGCCATCGGTGAAATATCAAACTGAAATTGATATTACCGGCGAGGTTCCCGTCCTCGAAGCGACGAATTTGGTGCTGGGCAAAGGGGGATTCAAAATCAGCCCTATCGTTGGCCACCATTTTCAGGTGCGCTCAGACAAGTTTGATTTCGACCAATGGAGTGAGCTGTTTAAAGAGCCGCCTAGTGGTGAGAAGGCGGTGCTTGATGATCTCAACAAGCCTGAACTGCCATTGCCAAAGCGTGCCAGTGTTGAAGCGAAGGAGCTGATGCTGGGGGGGATAGAATGGCATGATGTGAACTTTGACGCCCGCTATAAGAAAGGGGGCTGGCAGTTTGAACTCGACAGTCAGGAAGCGAAGGGGCAGGCGAGCTACAGTGATAATAATGAACTGCATGTGGCGCTGAAGCGTCTGCATATTTACGTGCCAGAATTTGACCAAAAAGCAGAGCAAGATGAGTCATTGATCACTCAGGAGAATCCCGAGGCGCCTTTGGTGACCGATTTTGACCGTAGCTTTTTTGCTGCGTTGCCGGACACCCAATTAACGGTCGATAACTTTTGGTTTCAGGGTTACAAAGTCGGCAAGGTCAACATGGAGGTTGAGCGCGAAGGGAGTAAATTGGTGTGGCGTAAGCTGGATCTGACCAGTGGTACCAATCAGGTACATATTGATGGTGACTGGCAGGTCGCAGGGCAACAGAATAAAACTCGCGTTAACCTGAAAGTAAAAGGGGAAAACAACAGTGATCTGATGGAACGCTTTGGGATATCTTCAGGGATTCAACGCGCTCCTTTTGAACTGAATTCCAGTATGTCCTGGGACGGTGCGCCCTGGTCGATGCGACTGGATACGGTGAATGGTGAGATTAGTACCAAGTTGGGTAAAGGGGTGATCTCGGATGTCAGCGGTGCGGCCAGACTGTTGGGGCTATTCAGCCTGGACTCTATTATTCGTAAGATGCAGCTCGACTTCACTGATGTTTTTGACAAAGGGATGGCGTTTAACTCTATTACCGGCAGTGGTAAGGTGAGAGATGGTATTTTTGTCACCAACAATATTAAGATGGACGCAGTGGCTGGTGAAATGATCATTAAAGGGTTGGCCGATCTGTCTCAGCAAACCGTCGATGCCCAGGTTAAGTTCACCCCGGATATGACTTCTGGTATCCCAATTATCACTGCTTTTGCGGTTACACCGCAGACAGCGTTGGTGGTACTGGCGGTGACGACGGTGATTTCACCAGTGGTAGAAGTGGTGACGCAAGTGAATTATGAGGTCAAAGGGCCGCTGGACTCACCGACGGTGAAAGAGATTTCTCGAACCAAAGGTGAATACAAACTACCCGAAAACCTCAAAAAGGAGAGCAAATAAACCCATGAGCAAGGAACGCTTTGGCATTATTCAAATGACGTCGGGTCCCGATCCCCGAGAGAACTTTCAGTTCATCAAACAGAAAGTAGCCTTTCTAGCGGCAAAAGGGATGACCTGGATACTGACTCCAGAAAACGCGTTGGTGTTTGGGGCGCGGGAAGATTATCACCGTCATGCTGAATATCTGGGGAATGGAGAATATCAGGATAAATTGGCCGCATTGGCGAAACAATATCAGGTGAACCTGATTGTTGGTAGCTTTCCGATCCGCGTCTCCGAAGAGGAAGTCTCTACGACCACGCTGGTCTATGACCTTAATGGGCAGCGTATGAATCACTATGATAAGCTGCACATGTTTGATGTGGATGTCAATGACAGTCACAAGAACTATCGAGAATCAGAAACTTTTAAGGCAGGCACCAGTATCGCGATGGTGCCGACAGATTTTGGCGCAATTGGATTGTCGATCTGTTACGATCTTCGATTCCCCCATTTGTATTCAGCGCTTCGGGCGCAGGGGGCGACCGTTATCGTGGTTCCCGCAGCCTTTACGGCTGTCACTGGCAGAGCCCATTGGGAAGTACTGTTGCGTGCCAGGGCCATCGAAAATCAGTGCTGGATCATTGCTGCCAACCAATGTGGCAGACATCCCTGTGGCAGAGAAACATGGGGTCATTCGATGGTGGTCTCTCCCTGGGGAGAAATCCAGGGACAGCTTGGCGATCAAATCGGCACCATCACGGCAGAATTGAATTTCGATGTGGTTGAAGAGGTCAGGCAGAGCATGCCTGTTGCCAAGCACATCCGCTTTGAACAGCACTTAAACTAATTATATACATAAGAGCAACCGAATATGGAACGCATAGAAGACACGCTACTTGGGCCAACAGGCCTGTCTGAACAGGATATTGAAGCAACGTTAGCTAGCATTGCGACTCGCCAAATTGACTATGCGGATATCTACTTTCAATCTAGCTGGCATGAGTCGTTAGTACTGGAAGACAGCATCATTAAAGATGGCTCATTTAATATCGATCGTGGCGTTGGTGTACGTGCCGTTACTGGTGAGAAAACGGGTTTTGCTTATTCGGATCAAATTACTCTGGAAGGGCTGAAGCAAAGTGCCGTTGCCGCTCGAGGTATTGCCCAGCAGGGGCAAAATGGACAAGTGAAGGCACTTAGCCGTCGTGATAATCAGGCCTACTATGCAGCGGTAAATCCGCTAGAAAGTTGGGAGAAGCAACAAAAAACAGAATTGCTTAAACAGCTTGATGCTTACATCCGAACCAAAGAGCCATTGATTCAAGAAGTTTCGGTCAGCTTAAGCGGTGTCTACGAGCAAATGCTGGTTGCGGCTACCGATGGTACCTTTGCCGGGGACGTGCGTCCTTTGGTGCGCTTATCTATTAGCGTACTGGCACAAAAAGGCGAGCGTCGTGAGCGAGGCAGCGCTGGTGGCGGTGGTCGTTATGGTTACGATTTCTTCCTTTCAACTGAAGAAGGCCAGCAGGTTGCGTATAACTACGCCGATGAGGCGATCAGACAGGCTCTGGTAAACCTTGAAGCGATCGATGCACCTGCGGGCACTATGCCTGTCGTGCTAGGGTCAGGTTGGCCAGGTGTATTACTTCATGAAGCTGTGGGTCATGGCTTAGAAGGCGACTTTAATCGTAAAGAGTCCTCGGTATTCTCAGGGAAAGTGGGGCAGCAGGTCACTTCTGATCTGTGTACCATCGTGGACGACGGTACGCTTAAAGATCTGCGTGGCTCCCTGAACGTTGACGATGAAGGGGTTCACGGTCAGTACAATACCCTGATTGAAAACGGTATTCTGAAAGGCTACATGCAGGACAAACTGAATGCGCGCTTGATGGGGGTAAACCCGACGGGTAATGCTCGCCGTGAGTCTTATGCCCATTTGCCAATGCCTCGTATGACAAACACTTATATGCTGCCGGGTGAGCACTCTCCGGAAGAGATCATTTCAACCGTGAAGAAGGGTCTGTATGCACCTAACTTTGGCGGAGGCCAGGTGGATATCACCTCAGGTAAGTTTGTGTTCTCTGCGTCTGAAGCGTATTTGATCGAAGACGGTAAGATCACCGCGCCTGTGAAAGGGGCGACATTGATTGGCTCTGGCATTGAAGCGATGCAACAGGTCTCTATGGTTGGTAATGACCTGAGCATCGACCGTGGTGTTGGCGTTTGCGGAAAAGCAGGGCAGAGCGTTCCGGTAGGTGTCGGTCAGCCAAGCTTGAAACTTGATGCCCTAACCGTTGGTGGTACTGACTAAATTTAGTCAATTCAGTGCCTGGGTCCTTGGACTCAGGCACTGCCCCTTGCAACTACAAATTCTCCTCTGCAAACTCCGCCAGTCGGCTTCTCACCACACCATTGAGGTGGATATTGGCGCTGCCGCCAAAGTTCTTAAAGCGCTCCACCATATAGGTCAGTCCTGATGTCACAGGTGTCAGGTATGGCGAGTCTATCTGCGCCAGGTTCCCTGAGCACACAATTTTAGTCCCTTCACCACAGCGGGTAATGATGGTTTTGATTTGTGAAGCAGTGAGGTTCTGACACTCATCCAACAGCACAAAAGCATTTTGAATCGAGCGCCCGCGCATAAAGTTAATCGACTTGAACTGAATATTGGCTTTGTCGCAGATGTATTTTAATGAGCCCTCGGTACAGTGATCGTTTTTATGCAGCGCTTCCAGAGTATCGGTGATCGCCGCTAGCCAAGGCATCATCTTTTCTTCTTCTGTACCGGGAAGGAAACCAATAGACTCACCAATATCTGGTGTATTCCGGGTCACGATGATTTTGTCGAACATACCGCGTTCGATGGTCATCTCCAGTGCTGCGGCCATGGCCAGCAGCGTTTTACCACTACCCGCAGCACCGGTCAGGATGACTAGATCAATATCGGGATCCAGCAAAGCGTTCATGGCCATGCCCTGATAGATATTTTTGGGTCGTATGTCCCAGGCCTGACGGCACAACAGGCGCTCCTGACTGAGGTCACGAATGGTGACTTTGTCGCCGTCAATATCCGCTACACGACCAGCGAAGTCGCTGTTCTCATCGATTAAGTATTGGTTAATAAAGGTCGGGTCAATCACTTCACGATCAAAGGTGTGATAGGTCTTGTTGGCCAGCGTTCTGGTGTCGACCTGATCAATGTGCTCCCAAAAGGCTCCTTGTGATTTTTGGAAACCTTTAGTGAGGTACTGCACATCATCAATCAGTTGGTCTGTGCGGTAATCTTCGACAAACCGGACGCCTGCGCCTTTTGCTCTTAGCCGCATATTGATGTCTTTGGTGACTAACACGACTTCTCGTGGGGCGCGCTTATTCTGAACATCCAGCACCGCGTTGAGGATACGGTTATCGCCCTCCTTATCGGCGAAGGCCTTGACGGTTTCCTGGAGACTGTAATCTGCCAGGATAGAAATGGTGCCAGTTGCATCCATATTGGGTGAGAAAGGGATGCCCTCTGAAATTTCATCGGGTGTGGCATCTTTGAAAATATCTTCGAGTGCTCGAATCGCAACACGTGCATCCCGCGCGACATCGCGTTTACTGTCCTTAATACGATCGAGTTCTTCCAGTACCGTCATGGGAATGACGACATCGTGCTCTTTGAAAGAAAAAATGGCATGGGGTTCGTGGAGAAGGATGTTGGTGTCGAGAACGAAAATTTTACGGTCGGTATCGCCCATATAGTCTCCTTGCCGCAACTGGCGCTAGTCCTTGCGGTTAACTCGGATGAGGATCGAGTCAGACTTGGGGTCAATGCTGGCTCTGATTTCCTATCCTGATGAGTCAACCTTGCTTTGTTCAATCGATAGTGAGTCTGATTGAACCTGATACCCGTGTCAGCGTTATCACACGGTTCCTTGGTAACATGTTCATAACGCTTACATTTTGAGTATAAGTGAAAAAAATGCAGTTGAGTCCCTACATTTGACACTATTTTTTTGCAGTTTGATGTCAACCACGACAATGTAAAAAAAACTGAGATTTTCCTTGTAATTGGCGTGACCTGTATCACGCCTTCAAGTAAGATTAGCGACCTTTCATTAAGGGTGAATTGTGCGCATTTTTTGCACTATCACCTACTATTATTTGGGCGGGGTTTTGCGCTCGGGGTGGCATTCAGATTTGCCCCGGTTACCGTCAAAATAACTCAAAGAATTCGACAAGAGTTGAGGTAGTCTCTCTATGACATTTGCTTTAGGGCAGCGCTGGATTAGCGATACGGAAAGTGATTTAGGTTTGGGTACGGTCGTTGCATTGGATGCGAGAACAGTGTCTCTTATGTTTGCGGCATCAGAAGAGAATCGTGTTTATGCACGTAATGATGCTCCAGTCACCCGAGTTACGTTTAATGTTGGCGATGTCATAGATAGTCAGGAAGGCTGGTCTCTGTTGGTGGATGAAGTATCTGAAGACCAAGGCATTCTGACCTATATCGGTACCCGTCAGGATACCGAGGAACAAGATGTGGTGCTGCGCGAAATCTTCCTTAGCCACCAGATCCGCTTTAATAAGCCTCAGGACAAGTTGTTTGCAGGCCAGATTGACCGAATGGACAACTTTGTGCTGCGTTACCGTGCGCTGAGCAATCAGTATGAGCAGCATAAGAGTCCGATGCGTGGCCTGTGTGGTATGCGTGCCGGTCTGATCCCTCATCAGCTATTCATCGCCCATGAAGTGGGTCGCCGTTACGCCCCTCGCGTTTTGTTGGCCGACGAAGTGGGGTTGGGTAAAACCATCGAAGCAGGCATGATCATTCATCAGCAGGTATTGTCTGGCCGCGCTCAGCGTGTATTGATTGTGGTACCTGAAACACTGCAACACCAATGGCTGGTCGAAATGATGCGTCGATTCAACCTGCACTTTTCCATCTTTGATGAAGAGCGTTGTATTGAAGCGTTTGCTGAAGCGGATAATCCATTTGATACGCAACAATTGGTGTTGTGCTCGCTGGATTTCTTGCGCAAGAGTCGCAAACGTTTTGAGCAGGCATTAGAGGGAGAGTGGGACCTACTGGTAGTCGATGAAGCTCACCATCTTGAGTGGAGCCAGGATAATCCTAGCCGTCAATATCAGGTTGTTGAAGCTCTGGCTGAGAAAACTCCGGGTGTCCTGTTGTTGACCGCAACGCCAGAACAGCTTGGTCGAGAAAGTCACTTTGCGCGTTTGCGTCTTCTGGATGCGGATCGCTTCTTTGATTATGACGCTTTCGTCAAAGAGGAAGAACAGTATGCACCGGTAGCAGATGCCGTAACGGCTCTGTTTTCCGGACACGCTTTGGCTGACGATGCTAAAAACCAAATTACCGAGTTACTGTCTGAGCAGGATGTTGAGCCACTTTTTAAGGTGTTGGAGAGTAATGCCAGCGACGAAGAACAGGCGACGGCAAGGCAAGAGCTGATCGACAACCTGATGGACCGTCACGGTACCGGACGCGTGCTATTCAGAAACACTCGTGCTGCGATAAAAGGCTTCCCGACGCGTAACGTGAATCTGGTGCCGATGCCTATCCCTCAGCAGTACACCACATCCATGCGTGTCTCTGGCATGATTGGCGGCAAGATGACCCCGGAAGCGCGTGCGATGAAGATGCTGTATCCGGAGGAAATCTTCCAGGAGTTTGAGGGGGAGGATTCAAGCTGGTGGCAGTTTGACTCCCGAGTCAATTGGCTGATTGAAAAAATTACGGCCAAACGCAGCGAGAAAATACTGGTCATCGCGTCGCGTGCAAGTACAGCTTTGCAGCTAGAGCAGGCATTGCGCGAACGTGAAGGCATTCGCGCTACCGTATTCCACGAAGGTATGTCTATCCTTGAGCGCGACAAAGCAGCGGCCTATTTTGCTCAGGAAGAGGGCGGTGCTCAGGTATTGATCTGTAGTGAGATTGGCTCGGAAGGTCGTAACTTCCAGTTTGCCAATCAACTGGTGATGTTTGATCTCCCTTTCAACCCGGATTTACTCGAGCAGCGTATCGGCCGTTTGGACCGAATTGGTCAAAAACGAGATATTGATGTTCATGTGCCGTATCTTGAAGGTACGTCACAAGCGATTCTGGCGCGTTGGTTTAACGAAGGCCTGAACGCATTTGCCGAAACGTGTCCTACCGGTCGCATGGTTTACGACCGCTACGCAGAGAGCATTATTAATATGCTCGCCAGCGGTGAAACGGAAGAACTGGATGACGTGATTGAAGGTTCAAGAAAGTACAATCTGGAGCTAAAACACGAGTTAGAACAAGGTCGTGACCGCCTGCTGGAAATGCACTCAAATGGTGGCGAAGCAGCACAAGAGATCGTTGACAAAATCGCGGCAACGGATGGGGATACCAATTTGGTGACGTTCGCTCTGAGCCTGTTCGATACCATTGGCTTGAATCAGGACGACAAGGGAGAGAATGCTCTGGTTGTCACGCCATCTGAACATATGATGGTGCCGAGTTATCCGGGGCTGCCATATGAGGGAGCAACCATTACCTTTGACCGTGACACGGCGTTATCACGTGAAGACATGAATTTCATCAGCTGGGAGCACCCTATGATTCAGGGGGGCATCGATCTGGTGATGAGTGAAGGTGTAGGTACCTGTGCGGTGTCTCTGCTAAAAAACAAAGCGCTGCCGGTAGGAACGATTCTTCTGGAACTGGTTTACGTGGTCGATGCGCAGGCCCCGAAACAAAGTGGCATTAGCCGCTTCTTACCACCAACGCCAATCCGTCTGATGATGGATGGCCGTGGTAATGATTTGTCTGCACAAGTAGAGTTTGAAGGCTTTAACCGCCAGTTGAGCCCGGTAAACCGTCACTTGGCCAGCAAGTTGGTGACCTCAGTACAAGCGGATGTTCATCGCCTGATTGAGTCGGGTAACGCTGCTGTCGAAGATAAAGTAGGTACTGTTCGTGAAGACGCACATAAAGCTATGTATGCCAGTCTCAACGGTGAGCTTGAGCGTCTTCAAGCGCTGAAAGCGGTGAACCCGAACATTCGTGACGAAGAAATCGAAGCCATTGAATCGCAAATTAAAGAGCTGGATGGCTACATTGCCAAAGCACAGGTTCAGTTGGATTCTCTGCGTCTGATTGTGGTCAGTCACAACTAAATTAGTGGTTAAAATGGCGCAGCCCGGGCTGCGCCTTTGTTATTTCCAGAGCGGTATTAATTATGGCTATGCTGAGCTACACCCCCCCTACTGAACCGTGGATTGATACTGTGTTCGAAGATGAGCATATACTAGCGGTTAATAAGCCTTCCGGTTTGTTGTCCGTTCCCGGCAAGGCAGCAGAACACTACGACAGCATGTGGAGCCGGCTGGTCGCACAATACCCGGACATTCAGGTCGTTCATCGGCTGGATATGTCTACCTCAGGATTAATGCTGTTGGCAAAACACAAGGAAGCAGAGCGATCGTTGAAAAAGCAGTTTCAGTATCGCCTGACTCATAAAGTCTATTACGCCAGAGTATGGGGTAAGCCTGAGCAGACTGAAGGGCTGATCGACTTACCACTGATTTGTGATTGGCCCAATCGTCCCCGACAGAAGGTGTGTTATGAACATGGCAAACCGTCACAAACTTTCTATCAGGTCGTTAAGTCCGAACAGCAAACCAGCATTGTTCGTTTATTTCCTATTACCGGGCGCTCTCATCAGCTTAGAGTACATTTGCTGGCTCTTGGTCACCCGATTGTTGGCGATGAATTTTATGCGCATGAAGAAGCGATGAACTACTCACAGCGGCTGGAATTGCATGCCTCAGAGCTGTGCTTTTACCATCCTCAAAGTAAACAGTTGCAAGCGATCTTTGTACCCTGTGATTTTTACGCACAGACTGAAGAATTAGTGATCCAACACTTTGACCCAGCGCCAGAATTGCCGGACTATAAGACGTTGCCCCGGCCATAAACGCAATTAACTACCTTTATCATTGGCCGTGAAACCACCAAGGAGAACTCATGGCCGCCCTGAAAAAAATCGTATTTCTCGATCGCGATACCATTCCTGTAAATATCAATATTCCCCAGCCGAGTTTTGCTCACCAGTGGCTAGAATATCCGTCAACGCTTGCCAGCGAGGTAGCAGAGCGGATAGCCGATGCCGACATCGTCATTACCAACAAGGTGTATTTAGGGGAGACTGAGCTATCTAAGGCAGACAAAGTCAAGCATATCGCCGTTGCTGCAACTGGGGTAAATAATGTCGATCTCGATTATTGTCAGAGTCGTCAAATTGCCGTGAGTAACATTCGTGGTTATGCCACCCAGTCGGTCCCCGAGCATGTGATTGGGCTGTTGTTTACTCTGATGCGCAACATTCCCGCTTACCACAATGACATTCAAGCGGGGGAGTGGCAGCGACAAAACAAGTTCTGTTTTTTTACTCATCCGATACAGGACATTGCGGGGTCCACTCTGGGTATTATTGGCAGTGGTGCTCTGGGGCAGGCGACGGCGACTCTGGCCAGAGCGATTGGCATGAAGGTACAGTTTTCGGAGCGTAAAGGTGCGGCAGGTTGCCGTCAGGGCTATGTGTCATTTGATCACTGCCTCGCAAGCAGCGATGCGATTGCTCTGTTGTGTCCGCTCACTGAAGAAACCCGAAACCTGATTGATCGTGAAGCACTGTCGAAAATGAAACCCAATGCCATCTTGATCAACACTGGTCGTGGCGGTTTGGTGAATGAGGCCGATTTGGTGGATGCTCTGAAGCGCAACATCATCGCCGGTGCGGGGGTCGACGTGTTTACTCAGGAGCCTGCACCATCAGACAACCCTCTGATTGCCAACATGGATTTACCCAATCTGATTTTGACGCCCCATGTTGCGTGGGGAAGTCACTCATCCATCCAAACCTTGTGTGACATATTAGTGAGCAATATTGAAGCGGCAGAACGAGGAGCGCTGCAGAATCGGGTGAGATAAAAATGTCCCGCACTGTTGGCGGGACATTAACGTTAACGGGTTTGCGGTTTGACCACCAGAACATTGATTGGAGAGTTCTGGACCACTTTGCTGGCGACTGAGCCCAGCACGACCTTGTCAATTTTGGAGCGCTTATGACTCGGCATCACGATAAGATCGGCGCCAAGGCGTTCAGCGTAATCTAAAATCGTGGAGTAAGGTTTACCTTCAGCTACGTGTACTTTGTACACAACGTCATCTGGTATATGTTGATCGGCAAACGTCTCCAACTGAGCCCTGACGTCATTCTTCATTCGTGCAGCCGCGTCCTTTGGAAAATAGGTGGCGACCATCGACATATGAATGCCAGGGAGTACATTGAGAAGATGGACTTCTGCATTGGAATGTATGGCATGCCAGACCGCTATTTCAACCGCTTTATCAGAAAAGCCTTTGTCATTTAAATCGACAGGAACCAGGATTTGTTTGTACATGTTGTTTCTCTTCTTAGTCCGCACCCTACTAGCATAGGGCAAAGCGAACGCTTAGCTAGTTTATCCGTTCCATTATTGGGTCGTTCAAGGCTCTGGTGATGTTACTCCAGAGCCTCTTTAACTTTAAGCGCTCAGGTTTTCACGTCGAGCGCGGCGCTTTTGATTCAACGCAAGCGCGAGAAGCAGAAGCAGTGCAGGGACAAACACCCATTCTTTCATTGGTCTGTCTGCATCCTGTACGATAGACTGGATTTCCCAATCAAAGTCTAGTCCCGACGCCTCTGCTGGGCTACCAAACTCAACCATATCGATGATCATTTTACCGTCGTTCTCGGTGAGCATCAGACCCATAGAAGCAATTCGGTCATCGGCGGTGACTGCGTTGTCATCGAAAGGCAAGCGAACGGTTTTTTCCACATACTTCCCTTCCAGAGTTTCACCCGCTACACGCAACTGAATTGATTGTCCAACATTTAGCTTTTCAGTAACTTGAGCTATCTCAACCCCAGGTGAAAGAACTTTTGCCGGGTACACCATATCCCACCAGAAACCTGGTCGGAAGAAAGTGAAGGTCAGAACCAGTAGTAATACGGTTTCCCACCATTTGTTTTTGGTGAACCACCAACCTTGTGTCGCTGCAGAGAAAATCAGCATTGCAATCACTGCAGAGATCACCGTCATCGCGAGGTGCCACCAGCTGTCAATTCCCATCATCAGCAACTGAGTGTTGAAGATGAACATGAACGGCAGAATGGCTGTTCGAATATCGTAGGTAAAGCCCTGAATACCAGTACGGATTGGATCTGATTTAGCTATGGCTGCCGCTGCAAACGCCGCCAGACCAACCGGTGGGGTGTCATCCGCCAGGATCCCGAAGTAGAACACGAACAGGTGAACAGCGATTAATGGGATGATCAGACCGTGCGCGGCACCCAGTGTCACGATAACCGGCGCCATTAGCGTCGATACGACGATATAGTTTGCCGTGGTGGGAAGACCCATCCCCAGAACCAGAGAGATGACCGCGGTAAATAGTAGCATCAAGATGATGCTACCGCCGGAGATAAACTCGACGAAGTCGGTCATGACCAGACCGATACCTGTCAGGGTGACCACGCCCACGACTGTACCCGCTGCAGCTGTCGCTACACCGATACCAATCATGTTACGAGCACCGGATACCAGACTTTCAGCCAGATCGATAAAGCCAGCTTTCAGTTCAGTAGTCACGTCACTGGTTTTGGCCATCATAGCGATCAGCGGTCGCTGGGTGATCAGAATGAAGATCATAAAGACCGTTGCCCAGAATGCTGACAGACCTGGAGAGAAGCGCTCTACCGTCAGACACCAAACCAGTACGACGATAGGGAGCAGGAAGTGCAGACCCGACTTAATCGTTGGGCCTGGATCCGGTACTTCATTCAACTCGCCATCAATCTCCATGCCACCTTCTTTGGCGTAGGACGCTGATACCTTTAGCAAGCCAAGATAAGAGAGGATGAGAGCCACGCCAACAATGGGAGTTGCGGCATCACCAAAGACATCTTTGGTCCAGCCGATGCCGTAGTAAACCACAGCACTGATCACACACAGCCCCAAAATCGTCCCGGTAAACGACAGTAAGCTTTGTATCAGAGTTGGAGTGTGACGACGCGGCAGGCCAGTCATACCGGCCTTACAGGCTTCGAGGTGAACAATATAAATCAGGGCAATGTAGGAAATCAGGGCCGGGAGTAGGGCGGCTTTGATCACTTCTACATAGGAAATACCCACATATTCCACCATTAGGAAAGCGGCTGCACCCATGATAGGAGGTGTCAACTGACCGTTGGTAGAGGCGGCAACCTCTACCGCACCTGCTTTGGTACCCGGGAAGCCAACTCGCTTCATCAATGGGATCGTAAAGGTACCGGTCGTGACCACGTTCGCAATGGAAGAACCAGACACCAGGCCCGACAGCCCCGATGCGACAACGGCTGCTTTTGCCGGGCCACCACGCATGTGCCCTAGTAGAGAGAATGCGACCTTAATAAAGTATGCGCCTGCACCTGCTCGCTCCAACATGGCGCCGAACAATACAAACAAAAATACGAAAGAGGTGGATACGCCTAGAGCAACACCGAACACCCCTTCTGTTGTCAGCCATAGGTGTGACATGGCCTTATTCAGGCTTGCGCCCTTGTGGGCAATCACGTCTGGCATATAAGGACCACCAAAGGTGTACAACAGGAATACCGCTGCAACGACCATCAACGGAGGTCCAAGGGCTCGGCGAGTGGCTTCCAGTAGCAGCACCATACCGGTTACTGCAAATACAATATCCATTGTAGTTGGTGCACCAGAGCGTCCTGCAAGCTGAGTATAAAACAGATAGATATAAGCGGCAGAAAAACTACCAGCGAGCGCCAATATCCAGTCGATAGCAGGAATGTGGTCTCGAGGTGAGTTCTTCATTGCCGGATAGGCAGTAAAGGCCAGAAAAATAGCAAACGTCAGGTGTATTGAACGTGCTTCGGTGTCGTTTAATACGCCAAAATTGAAAACAAATGGTAGTGGCGATGCGTACCAAAGTTGAAATAGTGACCAACATAGTGGAACCAGCCAGAGAATTTTCGCTGGGATGCCCTTTGGGCTTCTTGCTCCAGTGTCAGCCTGTGCGACCATGTCTTGCACATCTTGCGACGGTTGTGTTGTCTGCGTCATGTACTTTATCCTTTATTATTTATGGTCCTGTGTCTGTCAAACAAGGTTAACGAACCATATTTCGCATTTAACATTGTAGTCAATGGATGCAAACGTGTGGTTTTAGTTGTGTTTTCTCAGGGCTCTGAAAATGACGGGCTAAAAGAAAGAGCCCAAACAGCAACACCAGATGGTAGACAGTCTGGTGTTGGTTTTCTTTGAGTGCTACGCATAGTAGAAAAGTGATAGGGGAAGCGGAGCCTCCCCTACAAAGCAGCCTTACTTAAGAAGACCTGCTTCTTTGTAGTACTTCTCAGCACCTGGGTGAAGAGGAATAGACAGGCCAGCTTTCACCATGTCTTCTTTCTTCAGGTTCGCAAATGCCGGGTGCAGGCGCTTAAATGTGTCGAAGTTTTCGAACACAGCTTTTGCAACGTTGTAAGCAACGTCATCAGACACGTCAGATGTTGTTACCATTGTCGCCGCTACACCAAAACTGTTTACGTCCTGGTCAGTGCCGCGGTACATGCCAGCAGGCACTGTGCTGTATGCGTAGTATGGGTTTGTAGAAACGATGCTGTCGATCTTCTCACCCGTAGCGGAAATCAGTTTCGCGTCACAAGATGTAGTTGCTTCTTTGATCGATCCATTTGGATGACCGACAACATAAACGAAGGCATCAATTTTGTTGTCACACAGTGCTTGTGAACGCTCAGAACCTTTCAGCTCAGAAGCCAGTTTAAAGTCTGCGTTTGTCCAGCCCATTGCATCCATGACGACGCCCATTGTTGCGCGGTCACCTGAACCCGGGTTACCGATGTTTACGCGCTTACCTTTCAGGTCTGTAACGTTTTCAATACCGGCATCTGTGCGAGCAATGATGTTGAATGGTTCTGTATGCAGAGAGAATACTGCACGAAGCTTTTTGTAAGGGCCTTGCTCTTCAAATTTGCTCGTGCCGTTGTAGCCGTGATATTGCCAGTCAGATTGAACGATACCGAAATCTAACTCACCAGCACGGATAGTGTTGACATTGTAGATAGAACCACCAGTGGACTCTACTGAACAACGAATGTTGTGTTCCTTACGGCCTTTATTCACAAGCTTACAGATGGCACCGCCTGTTGGATAATAAACACCTGTGACGGAACCTGTACCAATTGTGATGAACTCTTGAGCATTAACAGCGCCTGCGCCCATAACAGCAGCGGCAATAGCACCGATTTTAACAAGTTTCTTAAATGCCATGAATTTCCCTTCCTTATTCATTATTAGCCCTGAATAACTATAGTTGTCATCAGAGGTTTCCTATGTGGAAACGGCATCTTTTCCAATCCATATGTTGAAAAAGTGGCGCAATCATACCAAATAAATTGGAAGAAAATTACTGGATTGTTAATAAATATAGGGGAATTGTCTGTGCTAGAGGATTGGATTTATCTGTTTATTTTGCAATATAACCTAATAAAAACAGATAATTAGTTTTAAATCTGGACCAATCTCTCGATTTTTCAAGATGTGATGTAAATCACGGAACAATTCTGTTCCGTGATACTTTATTCTGAATGTAAATGTTTAAAACTTAGCCGGCATACTCAAACAGGTCGCATACCGATTCAAACAACTGCTCGGTGGTTACGTTTAAGGTTGGTGTGATGAAAATCGTATCATCTCCTGCCACCACACCCAGTATGCCCTCGGCTTTACCGAGTGAATCAAGTAAACGTGCAATAAGCTGTGCCGCACCCGGACCGGTATGAATAACCACGATCGCGTTGTTGTAGTCGATATCAAGTACCAGCTCTCTCAATGAGCTCGATACCGTCGGTACGCCCAGTTCTGCCGGAAGGCAGTACACCATTTCCATTTTGGCATTCCGCGTTCTCACTGCGCCAAACTTGGTCAGCATCCGTGACACTTTGGATTGGTTGATGTTCTCAAATCCCTCGAGTTTTAATGCATCAACAATCTCGCCCTGTGAGCCAAAACGTTCTTCTTTTAACAACGCTTTAAACGCGCGAACCAGATTGTCTTGTTTGTCATTATTGCGCATAAACGCCTCATATATTCGTTCTACTAGCAGTGATCGGGCTATTGTGGCACAGAACCGTAACCTTGACCAAATAATCCATGGTTTATGCTGACCATATCACTTTAATCAATGCCTGCTTTGTCGGTGATAACCTCATAATTAGCAAGGGGAAAAATGGGTTCTCAAGACAAGTTTGTCATGATAGCTTAGTAGCACGTATTTAGTGAGTTGCGCGAGCTCGCAAAGCTGAGGTTAATTGATTGTAATCGATTAGTGATTACTATAGCTTTTTAGTTAATCGATGAAAAATTACCCTACAAGACTATTAATAAGAGATACAAATCTCAAGGAGAACTACCATGAAAGTAGCTGTTATTGGTGCCGCTGGTGGCATCGGTCAAGCCCTAGCTCTACTACTTAAAAACCGTCTTCCAGCCGGTTCTGATTTAGCCCTGTACGATATCGCACCTGTTACACCGGGTGTAGCAGCCGATCTTAGCCACATTCCAACTCCGGTTTCTATTAAAGGTTACGCGGGTGAAGACCCAACTCCAGCACTTGAGGGTGCGGATGTGGTTCTTATCTCGGCAGGTGTTGCCCGTAAACCAGGTATGGATCGCTCAGACCTGTTCAACGTGAATGCTGGCATTGTTAAATCTTTGGCTGAAAAGATTGCGGTAGTTTGTCCGACAGCTTGTGTGGGTATCATCACTAACCCTGTTAACACCACAGTGCCAATTGCTGCTGAAGTACTTAAAAAAGCTGGTGTATACGACAAGCGCAGATTGTTTGGCGTGACCACACTGGACGTGATTCGCTCAGAAACGTTTGTGGCGGATTTGAAAGCGAAAGATCCAGGTGATATTCGAGTGCCAGTGATCGGTGGCCATTCTGGTGTGACGATCCTTCCGCTACTTTCTCAAGTAGAAGGTGTGGAGTTTACAGCAGAAGAAGTAGAAGCATTGACGAAACGTATTCAGAATGCGGGTACCGAAGTAGTTGAAGCGAAAGCTGGTGGCGGTTCTGCAACATTGTCAATGGGTCAGGCAGCATGCCGCTTTGGTCTTGCATTAGTAAAAGGCCTTCAGGGCGAAGAGAATGTTATTGAATGTGCATACGTTGAGGGCGACGGTGAGCATGCTCCATTCTTCGCACAGCCAGTGAAGCTGGGTAAAGACGGTGCAGAAGCAATCCTGAGCTACGGTGAGTTGAGTGACTACGAAAAAGCAGCACTAGATGGCATGCTAGAGACGCTGAACAAGGACATCGAAATTGGTGTGGAATTCGCGAAGTAATTCCTCTTAACTGAGTCATGTTGATAAAGCCGAATCTTTTAAAGATCGGCTTTTTTGATCTATACCGATAATAAGCGCGTATACAAAGTGTGCGTGAGGAGGGGGTATGGACATCAAACATGTCGTTAAAGGAATGTGGGTAGAATCGCAGCACGGTGCAGGGAAAGTGCTGGTTGTGGACGAAGTGTCGCAATCGGTGCTGGTGGAGCCGTTAGGCAGCGATGAACAATGGGCTCTATCCGTTGATGAGGTGGAAGAAGAGCTTCAGCTTCACAATGGCTGCGATCAGTACTATTAGCCCGAGGTTAATTAAAGAGGTAGCGACCAGTGACGCTACCTTTTTTTATGCGCTGCGCTTAACCGCCATGTAGGCCAGAGAGATCAGAGCTTGCTTATACTCGCTCTCAGGAAGCACTGAGAGTGCTTCAATGGCTTTGTCTGCTTCTTTATAGGCCATCTCTTCAGTATATGTCAGAGAGCCGACGCGTTGCATTGTGGCCATAATACTGTCCAGTTTATCTAACCCATTTCCTTGCTCAATAGCTTCACGAATCATAGTACTCTCGTGTTGCTCTCCGTGCTGCATGGCGTGGATAAGTGGTAACGTCGGTTTACCTTCTGCAAGATCATCGCCGACATTCTTACCCATGTCTTCACCAGTAGAGGTGTAGTCCATAACATCATCGATAAGCTGGAATGCAGTGCCAAGATATTTGCCGTAGTTTTGCAGAGCAACTTCTACTTCCGGTTCAGCGTCGTTAAGAATGGCACCAACTTGCGTCGCTGCCTCAAACAGGCGTGCTGTTTTAGAGTAGATAACCTGCATATAGCTTTCTTCGCTAGTGTCAGGATCGTTGCAATTCATCAGCTGCTGAACTTCACCTTCAGCTATTACATTCACCGCATCACTCATTAACTCCAAAATGCGCAGCGAGCCAAGCGCTGTCATCATCTGGAAAGAGCGTGTATAGATATAGTCGCCTACCAGCACGCTCGCCGCATTACCAAATGCTGCGTTTGCGGTGGCTTTACCGCGTCGCATGTCAGACTCGTCGACCACATCATCATGCAACAAAGTTGCAGTGTGGATAAATTCTATAAAGGCAGCAGCTGTCGTATGAGCATTACCCTGATAACCCAGCGCTTTGGCTGACAGGATAGCAAGAAGCGGTCTTAGGCGCTTTCCTCCGCTGCTCACAATGTAAAAACCAAGCTGATTGATTAGGCTAACTTCAGAGTTTAATTGTGCTTGTATTGTTTCGTTCACTTTTGCCATATCATCGGCAGTCAGTGCTTGGATAGCTTTAAAATCCATTACGTACCCGGTTGAGCTTAGAGCCTGTAAGGCTTAATCGTTGGTTATAATCTGTGAATAATACACTAAAAAACGTTGATTAATACATGGTGAAAGGGCATTATTGCGGCACTTTCGATTGGCGATTAGTGTTTCGCCAATTTTTTCAAAATATGGCTTGTCATAGGGCAATCATTCGCGTAGAATCTGCGCCCTATTGATGATTAGTTTAGCGCACACCCTATTTGTTGAAATAACAATCAAAAGGCTGTGCGGAAAAAGCGGAGTAAAATATGTACGCTGTTTTCCAATCTGGTGGTAAACAACACCGTGTAAGCGAAGGTCAAACTCTTCGTTTAGAGAAATTAGACGTTGAAACTGGTGCAACTGTTGAATTTGATAAAGTTCTTCTTGTTGCTAACGGTGAAGACATTCAAGTTGGCGCTCCTCTAGTAGAGGGCGGCAAGGTTGTTGCTGAAGTAGTACAACACGGTCGTGGCGATAAAGTTAAAATCGTTAAGTTCCGTCGTCGTAAGCACTCTCGTAAGCAACAAGGTCACCGTCAGTGGTTCACGGAAGTGAAAATCACTGGCATCAACGCTTAATTCGATTAGGAGAGTTTAACAATGGCACACAAAAAAGCTGGTGGTTCTACTCGTAACGGCCGCGATTCAGAAAGCAAACGTCTAGGTGTTAAGCGTTTCGGTGGTGAGTCTGTTCTTGCAGGTAACATCATCGTACGCCAACGTGGTACTAAGTTCCACGCTGGTACTAACGTCGGTATCGGTAAAGACCATACTCTTTTCGCTCTTACTGAAGGTAAAGTGAAATTTGAAGTTAAAGGTCCTAAGAACCGTAAATTCGTTAGCATCGAAGCTGAGTAATTAAGCGTTTCGCTAAATTACACAATGCTTTCAAGCTGAATTCAAAAGCCCTGCCGAATCGGCGGGGTTTTTTATTTGTATTTAAATGAAGGCAGTCGATAGAGACGAATCTCTGGGTTAAGTCTTTGCAAAGCAAGGTCTAGCTTGGTGGGGAGTCGTCTCTGTCATCTGCTAAAATGTAGTGATAATCGAATGAAGCCATAAGGCGCGTCGTGATGACGTCCTATCCTTATGGTGGGTGAGCGAAGAAGTAGTCGGAGTAAGAGATGAAGTTCGTTGATGAAGCGGTAGTAAAAGTCCAGGCGGGCGACGGCGGTAACGGTGTTGTTAGCTTTTGGCGTGAGAAATTTGTAGCGAAAGGTGGCCCTGATGGCGGCGACGGCGGTGACGGCGGCGATATCTATATCGAGGCAGATGAAAACCTAAATACACTAATCGACTACCGCTTCCAGCGTTTCTATGAAGCGGAACGTGGTGAAAATGGCCGTGGTGGTAACTGTACGGGTAAGCGCGGTAAAGACAAAGTGCTTAAGGTCCCGGTGGGAACGCGTGCCGTGGATATCCATACCAACGAAATCGTGGCAGAAGTGGCTGAGCATGGCAAAAAAGTCATGGTTGCGAAAGGCGGTTGGCACGGTCTTGGTAACACGCGCTTTAAATCATCGGTTAACCGCGCACCTCGTCAAAAGACGCTAGGTACAAAAGGTGAGATGCGTGAGCTGCGCCTTGAGCTGCTTCTGCTTGCCGACGTGGGTATGCTTGGTTTACCAAACGCAGGTAAATCAACCTTCATTCGCGCTGTATCAGCAGCGAAGCCGAAGGTAGCCGATTACCCATTTACGACCCTGATCCCAAGTCTTGGTGTTGTGAGTGTGGTTCCTGAGAAGAGCTTTGTAGTCGCGGATATTCCAGGTCTAATCGAAGGTGCTGCCGACGGTGCTGGCCTTGGGATTCGCTTCTTGAAGCACCTAGAGCGCTGTCGCGTGCTGCTTCACATGATCGATATTATGCCTATCGACCAGTCCAACCCAATCGAAAACGCATTGACCATCATCGATGAGCTTGAGCAGTACAGTGAAAAACTGGCTGATAAGCCGCGTTGGTTGGTATTCAACAAAGTTGATCTGATGCCAGAAGAAGAAGCGAATGAAGTGATCCAGGAGATCATCGATGCGCTGGGTTGGGAAGGTGAATACTTCAAGATCTCTGCTGTGAACAAGCAAGGTACCAAAGAGCTTTGCTATAAGTTAGCAGACTTTATGGAAAGCTTGCCACGTGCAGAAGAAGAGATCACTGAAGAAGAAAAAGTTGATTTCATGTGGGACGATTACCATAAAGACGCGATGTCAGGTAAAGATGTGATCACCGAAGATGACGACTGGGATGACTGGGACGACGAAGAAGATGATGGACATGTCATCTATGTTCGTGACTAATTCAGGTTCGGTCGGTTTTTGATTGAGAAAGCTGCAAAGTTACTTTGCAGCTTTTTTTGTGTCTGGACCATTTGTAGTTTTCGTTTGCTCAGGCAAACTAAACAGAAAGGCATGAGCAGATCAGACAAGCAAGGACGGCTCTAAATGGATTTAAACCGGCGAATATCAGATGTAGACGGACTGATATTTAACCATTATCGAGTGTTTCATGGCATCAGAATTGCCGCTGCGTTTGTCATCACTCTGGCTTTGACTTCTTATCTCAATCTGCCGGAAAGTACCTGGATACTCATCACTCTGGTGGTAGTGATCGGTCCCATTTCGTATCTGGGCAATGTGTTACCGCGAGCCTGGCATCGAATCATGGGCACCCTGTTAGGCGCTTTATCAGGTGTGGTCGCCATCTGGCTGGGGCAATGGTCGTTGTTCGCAATGTATCTGTGGTGTGGCGTGGTGATGTTTCTTAGTGCATATTTTGCATTAGGGAAACGCCCGTATGCCGGGTTGCTTATAGGCATCACGCTGGCGGTGACCATAGGGGCTGGCAATCATGATATTGAAATCGCACTTTGGCGAGGTCTGGATGTCTCCTTGGGCTGTGCACTGGCCGTATTATTCTGCGTTATCTATCCACAAAGAGCCTTTATTCATTGGCGGATGCGTTTAGGACGCATACTCACAAGGTTTGCTACTATCTATCACATTTCCAGCTCACCTAATATTCTGGAGAAACCCAAACTCGATGATCAGCAGCAGGCGCTGCTAAAAGAGATGATCACTCTCAGAACCCTGATTTCACCATCGGTCAAAGAGTCAAAATTGAGCATACACTTGTTGGAGGCTATTCAGGTACAATTGCGTAATACCCTGTATTCCATAGAACTTCTTCACACCTCATACTGGAGTGACCGACACAGTCATCTCAACATGCTGTGGTCCCCATCGCTAACGGAGTGCCAGAAAGCGATTGAGCAGGAGTTTGATAACTTATCGCAACTCATGCTTACAGGAACCATGAGCGGCGATATATCGCAATTGCCTGTCGAACAGAGCATGCAGAAGCTAAAGACCTGCATGCCCACGATATCGGGAGAGGAAACCAGCATCAATGGCTATATCTGGCTGAACCTGAAGTTGATGGAAGACCTGATCAGTCTCAGAAAGCTGTTGATCTATTCGCTAAACCTGTCTCACGAATAGTTTTTACAATTTTGTTGTTTTTTGTCAATCGCGGTTCAATTATTGGTTCATCCCGATAGGAAAAGCCAATAAAATGAGCATTCTCTTATCAAGTGATGAAAAAGAACTGGAATGGATTCTAAACAAAGAGCCGTGTCCCGGCTAATTGCTCAAGCGGGTCAGATGTTGCTGGCTCATGGAGCGGAAAGTACCTTAGTAGGGGATATTACCCGACGTATCGGTATTGCTGCGTCAATGGATGAAGTCGAAGTATCCCTGTCAGCCAGTTCGTTGGTTGTCACTACCGTCTACAAAGAACACTGTATTACCACTGCCAGACGAAGTCCGGATCGCGGCCTGAATATGCGTGTGGTGACTCAGGTTCAGCGCATCTGCATTATGATGGAGAAGGGGATTCTCGACCATCAGCTGGCCCAGCAAAAACTCAATCAGATAAGTCCTGAGCGCTACAACCGCTGGCTTGTTGTAGTTATGATTGGGTTATCGTGTGCCGCATTCAGTCGGCTTGCTGGCGGTGACTGGTCGGTGTTTGCGATGACATTTCTGGCTTCGGCTTGTGGCATGATTGTGCGTCAGGAAATTGGCCACCGCCACTTTAATCCTTTACTCAACTTCGCTGTTACCGCTTTTGTGACCACTCTCATTTCAGCACAGGCAGTCATTTACAATATTGGTGCCCAGCCACAACTGGTGATGGCATCGTCGGTATTGATGTTGGTGCCGGGGTTTCCATTGATCAACTCTGTTGCAGATATGATTAAAGGCTACATCAACATGGGGATCGCCCGCTTTGTGATGGCAAGCTTGCTGACACTGGCAACCTGTCTTGGCATCATTGGTGCGATGAGCTTGACCAATGTATTAGGGTGGGTGCAATAATGGCGAGTTTTGAACTGTTTCTGGCACTGCTGAATGATATGTTCTTTGCTGCGATCCCTGCGGTAGGCTTCGCATTGGTATTCAATGTGCCGCAAAATGCGCTGGCGTACTGCGCCATTGGTGGTGCTTTGGGTCATGGCTCCCGTTTTCTGATGATGCATTACGGGATCCCGATTGAATGGGCGACCTTTTTTGCTGCGACCCTAGTTGGCATGATAGGGGTACACTGGTCACATAAATTCCTTGCCCACCCGAAAGTGTTTACCGTTGCAGCGCTGATCCCTATGGTGCCAGGTGTGTTTGCATTTAAGGCGATGATCGCCATGGTGGAAATTAATCACCTTGGATTTACGCCAGAGCTACTGGCGACGTTGATGGAGAACTTCCTGAAAGCGATGTTCATTATTGCTGGTCTGGCTATTGGTCTTGCCATGCCAGGGCTGTTATTCTACCGCCGTCGCCCGATAGTTTAATTAGGAAGAAACGAAGTAATGATCATCAGTATGATAGCCGCGATGGCGCAAGATCGTATTATTGGTAAAGACAATCAGATGCCATGGCACCTGCCGGCCGACTTTGTCTGGTTCAAACAATGTACCATGGGCAAACCCGTGATTATGGGACGAAAGACCTATGACTCCATTGGCCGCGCTTTACCTGGTCGACGAAACATTGTGGTAAGTCGCAATGCAGATTTAGAGATAGAAGGCGTCGATACGGTTACCTCTCTTGAGCAGGCATTGGCGTTGGTCAGTGAGGTTGAAGAAGCGATGATCATTGGCGGAGGCAGCTTCTACACCTACTGCCTGCCGATGGCGAACAAGTTGTATCTGACTTACATCGATGCTCAGGTGGAGGGGGACACTCAGTTCCCTGACTGGGGAGAAGGCTGGAGCCAAACTCATAGTGAGCATTACAAAGCCGATGAGAAAAACGCCTATGACATGGAATTTGTCATTCTGGAACGTTAGATACAGAATGAGAACCTAGAACCTAGAACCTAGAACCTAGGTTCTAGGGCTTTACTGGTTCAATGCAGGCTGAGAATAGAGTTGCTTGTCTTCCCAACGAATCAGCGTCAGACTGCCCCCCCAAACACAACCTGTATCCAAGCCAATGACGGCTTGGCTGATATGACCACCTAGTGCCGCCCAATGACCGAACAGTACTGTTTTACTCAAAGGGATCCTTGAGGGGAGGGCAAACCAGGGAATGAACTCATTTTGATTGACGTCTTCCGGAGGTAATTTGCATCCCATATCCAGACGGCCGTCAGGGTGACAAAAGCGCATTCTGGTAAAGGCATTGATAATATATCTCCAGCGTTCTATGCCCTGGAGATCGGATTGCCAGTAGTCTGGGTGGTTGCTATACATATTTTTAATCAACTCACGCCAGTTGTCCCCCTTCAACTGCGACTCGACTTCATGGGCGCAGTCGCGTGCCTGATTCAGGTTCCACTGAGGTGCAATCCCTGCGTGACACACAACAAACTCGTCGTGTTCCAGTAACAAAGGCTGTGAGCGTAACCAATCCAGCAGCTCGTCCTTATCATCGGCGTCAAGAATAGGCAGGGTTTTGTCTTTGGTTTTGGCTTTGTGGACGCCAAGAGAAACGGCGAGAAGATGTAAATCGTGATTGCCCAGACACACTTTGGCCGCATTCCCTAAAGAACGAACAAAGCGCAGGGTTTCCAATGAGTTAGGTCCTCTCGCGACAAGATCTCCCGCAAACCAGAGGGTATCATTTTTATCATCAAATTGAATCTGTGATAACAGCACTTTCAATTCATCCAAACAGCCTTGGATGTCACCAACAATATAATTTGCCACAAAAGTCCTTAGTTCAAAATGTTAGGCACCGCTAAACGAAACGGTTCGATTTCGGTGATAAACTCTTTGCCGCTGGCATCGAGCATAATGTAGTGCCCCTGCATCACACCGACGGGGGTTTCGATCGCGGTCCCACTTGTGTAGGTGTATTCGTCGCTTTTATCGATGACAGGTTGCTGACCTATGACACCGTCGCCTTCCACACTGATTTGTTTACCATTAGCGTCTGTGATCAGCCAGCGGCGGCTCATCAACTGCACCTGTTGTTGGCTGAGATTCTTGATGGTAATGATGTAGGCGAAGACGTAGCGCTTATTCTCAGGATCTGACTGTTCTTCTACGTACTTGGTGTGTACCTGGCACTTTACGCATGGTGAAGCGGTATCCATATGTTTCTCCTATGCCGTTGCTCTAGTCAGATATGACAAAAAAAACGCTCAATAGCAAGCTAGTGAGCGTTTTTTCTATTACTTATGGTTGGCGTCGAGCCAGTTTGCCATGTCAACAAACTGTTGTAGCGTAAGGTTCTCTGGTCGCATTGATGGATTCACGCCAAGCTGTTCCAGAATTTCTGCAGACATTAGTGCTTTATAGCAGTTACGTACGGTCTTACGACGCTGGTTGAAGCCTTCACGACACACACGATCGAGCCATTTTAAGCTGGTTGCTGGGTAAGGCAGCTCTTCGTAAGGAACAAGACGTACTACTGCAGAGTCTACTTTTGGCGGCGGAACGAATGCCGTTGGTGGCACTTCAAGTACGGGTACCACTTTACAATAGTACTGTGCCATTACTGTCAAACGGCCATAGGCTTTGCTGCCTGGTCCCGCAGCTAGACGGTTAACCACTTCTTTTTGAAGCATAAAGTGCATGTCTTGAATGTCTTTATGGAATTCAAATAAGTGGAACATCAAAGGCGTCGAGATGTTGTATGGCAAGTTACCGAAGATACGTAGCTTGTTGTTTGGCTTCACAAGTTGAGTGAAGTCAAAGCGCATCGCATCGCCTTCGTGAATGGTAAGCTTGTCAGCCAGATCTGGGTGGGTACGCAGACGCTCGGCCAAGTCACGGTCAAGCTCGATAACCGTAAACTTATCGACTTCTTTGCCCACCGGCTCAGTAATCGCGCCAAGACCTGGGCCGATCTCAACCAGGTTTTGACCTGGTCTTGGGTTAATTGAAGATACGATACCATCGATGATGTACGGATCGTTCAGGAAGTTCTGACCAAATCGTTTTCTGGCCTTGTGCCCTAAGTGGACATCATTTCTCATTGTCTGCTCTCTACTAAGTCTATTGCGTACGCCAGCGCTGTCTCAAAGCTGCCAAAGTCTGCTTGGCCGCTGCCAGCAAGATCTATCGCGGTGCCATGATCAACCGATGTCCGTATAAAAGGTAGACCAAGAGTGATGTTTACTGAACGACCAAAGCCTTTGTATTTTAATACAGGGAGTACTTGATCGTGATACATGCCTAAGACAGCATCCGCTTCGCGTAAATATTTGTCATTAAATATCGTGTCGGCCGGCAATGGACCAACAAGCTGATAATTTTTCTCTGTGCGAAGTTTTTCCAGGGTGGGAGTGATGGTTTCAATCTCTTCCATTCCTAGGCAGCCATCTTCACCCGCATGAGGGTTCAGGCCGCAGACATAGATGTTTGGCGTTTTGATGCCAAACTTGGTGACCAAATCATGATGCAATATATCAACGATTCGCGTGACGCGCTCTTCGGTGATGGCGTTAGGTACTTCCGATAAGGGAAGGTGCGTCGTAACGAGTGCAGTTCTCAGTCCTTCCGTTGCCAGCATCATCACCACAAGCGGTGTATTTGATACCTCAGCAAAGAACTCTGTATGACCACTAAAGCTAACGCCAGCGCGATTGATCACCCCTTTGTGCACAGGGCCGGTGACAATAGCATCAAATTCACCTTTCATACAGCCTTTTGCGGCTTTTTCTAAGGTATTTAATACGTATTGACCGTTTGTCTCATCCAATACACCAGCGACAGCAGGGGTGGTCAGTGGCTCGTGCAGGACAATCAGGCTCCCCTTTTGTTGGGGACGATGATCGCTGGGATCATAGTCAAGCAACGAAACCTCTATGCCTAACTGTTGTGCCCTGTCGGAGATGAGAGTTTTGTCGGCACAGACCACGACCTGATGTGGCCAGTCTTTCTGTGACAGAGCTACGGCTAGATCGGGGCCGATACCAGCAGGCTCACCTGCCGTGACGACGATGCGTTTTGGCGCATTAGTTTGCGGCATTGTCGTCTTCCTCATCCTCAACCATTTCCACAAAGGCGCTGGCACGGATTTCCTGAATCCAGGCGGAGGCTTCTTCGTTAAATTTACGATTGAACAGGATACGATAGGCGCGGTTTTGCATCGCAGAACCGGTCTTGTCGACTTCTCGTCTATCCAGTACTTCGACAATGTGCCATCCGTGAACCGTCTTAAACGGTTCACTGACTTGACCAACAGGTAAGGTCTCCACCATATGTTTAAACTCAGGCACATACAGTTCAGGCGTCTGGTAACCTAACTCACCGCCTTGAACCGCCGAACCTGGGTCTTCACTGTATTGCTCGGCCATTTCTGCAAAACTTGATTTGCCGGACTGGACGCGACTGATGATGTTGTTCAGCTCACGTTTAACACCTTCATCACTTAAGATCACGGTCGGCTTGATCAGAATATGACGAGCATTGACCTCAGTGACCGACACCGTCTCCAGGCCTTTGACATCTTCGATTTTCAGAATGTGGAAACCGACGCCGCTGCGGAAGGGGCCGATCACGGTGCCTTTAGACTGCATTTTGATCTGGTCAGCAAAAATGGTTGGCATTTCTTCTTTACGCATCCAACCCCAGTCACCGCCTTCCAGTGCTTTTGGTCCCTTGGAGTAGGTATATGCCATGGTTGCGAAGTCTTCACCTGAATTTAAACGAGTAACGATCTCTTTGGCTTGCTTTTCCTGAACACTTTTATCTTCACCGTCGTTAAAGCGCAACTGAATGTGGCGGATCTTGTATGTAACGGTCGCGTCACTCTCTTTTGCCAGTAATTCAGCCAGATTATCGACTTCTGCTGGCAGGATATTGATGCGCTGTCGCACCATGGCGTTGCGCGCTTCACTAGCAGCGATTTCATCACGAATCTGTTCACGGAAGGCTTCCCAAGTCAGGCCTTCTTCGCGAACCGTTTGACGCAGCTGCTCCAGAGTCTGGTTGTTGCTTTGCGCAATCTCATTCAGTGTAGTCTCTAGTCTGTTGTCATCAATACGGACACCAATGCGATCCGCTTCCTGCAGTTGCAGTTTTTCAATGATGAGTTTATCCAGAATCTGTTCCTGAATGATGTCTGCGGGGGGAAGCTCCTGATCATTTTTACGAGCGTTCGCCGTTAGTGTTTTAGTGGCTGAGTCAATGTCACTCTGCAAAATAACACCGTCGTTGACGATAACGCGAACGCGATCAAGTTCAACCGGCTCTGCGACGGCATGCAGTGACGCTACCGAGATAACAAGTGTTGAAATGAGTTTGCTTATAAATTTCATCGATATTCCTAGTGAGAACTTCACAGACTATGAGTCTGCGAAGTCAATAAAGTTCCTGATGTTATCGTGTTCTAGTTATTTAGTATAAATGGTCTACTGTAACCTAGGGCATTGCCGTTGCCTGACGGAGGCGGAGCAGTGCTGCCGCCTAAACCTGTGATACCAAAATTGAGCTTAATGTTTTGCTCAAACTGAGGGTCATTGCCGATTCCATTTTCCCAAGACCTTAATTGTTTGCTTAAGTCTATACCTAAATACCAACAGTCGGACTCGTATTGTATTTGTCCAAGCCACTCCATAGCGACGTTTTCTGTCGTGTCGTAAAAGTATTGGCCTCTAAGAATCCATTGTGGGTTAATTCGGTATCCCCCAAGTAAACCCACTTGAGAAATACCGTTTCGAGTAATGGAGTTAATGTTACTAAGGTCAACGGTGCTTTCGATATACTCTTTGGTTACATATCGGTAGTTGGCCTGAATATAGTCAGATCCGACTCGATATTCTAGCGAACTGTTCCCTACTGAAATCTGAGAACTGTCAATATCGTATTGGATACCGCCTCGATAGAAGACACGATCGTTGTAGTTGAAGTCCGTTTCAACTGCCCAAGCTGAATAATTTGACAGCGCTGCATCTGAAGGACTATTCGGCGATTTAGTGCCGACATCTAAGTAATAGATTTGTCCAAACGATACCGCTAAACGCTCTCGATTGAGTGAATCAAAAAAGCGACTACTCGCGCCATAGCTGATTTGGTTAGCTGCGGCTATCTTGTCGACGCCACTGTACTTTCGCGATCTGAACAGGCCATAGTAGTCAGTTTGCAATAATGTTGTGTCATATTCGTAGATACCACTTTGATCTACTTTAGGTACATATAGATATTGAATTTGAGGTTCCAGGGTTTGAGTATACCCACCTACAAATGTGGTATCTCTCTCTAACACGAGTCCGGCATGCGTTCGAAATTGCGGTATGTTTCTAAAAACACTTTCTTCCAAGGGTCTGACTCGCCCCTCGCTGTCAAGAACAGGGTTTCGAATTTCTTGGTCGTAGTGGGTAAACAGATAGCGAGCTTCGGTCGTCCAGGTGCCCCAAGTGGTGGCCAAAGGTAGAGTGATACCTGGCTCTATATGTACTCTTGTTGCTTCGGGTCTATTATCATCGTCAATCGTAAAGTTTGAAATGTGGCTTACTAAATCAAAATCAAGATTCTTATAAAACTCAGGCAGATAGTAATTCGCCTCAAACTGAGGAGCCAGTTGATATGGCAAACTGTTTTCGACTAAAACTTGGAAATCCCTGACTCGTAAAGCAGTATCCCAATTTTCATTTCGATAGGTGAGATCACCCTCTTGCAATAGCTGCCCGTCAGCGCGATTACCTAAACTCGAATCTAAGTCTTTAAAATAATCAATGTCACTGACTTGTGAGTAGTCGACAGATAACCCCCAGTTCTGATTGAACCTAGAGTTATTGGTGAACTGAGCTGCCCAACGAGCACCTTTATCCTCAAATTTCTCATCTTTACCGAGAAATTCAGCTCTCATTTGACCGCGACTATTCGACGTCAAATATCGAAAGTCGCCTTTCAATTGCAAACCGCGATTTTGCATGTAATTGAATTTAGTCAATAAGTCATAGTTTTCTGCAAGATTCCAATAAACAGGTAACTCAAACTCAAACCCGTTTTTAGAGCCCAAAGATGCAGAAGGGCGCAAGATACCCGTTTTACGCTTTTCCCCGATTGGCATCTCGAGATAGGGAAGATAAAAAATAGGAACTTTTTGTACTTCTACACGGGTATTGTATAGCTTGGCGACTTCTTCCGAAGAATCAATCTCCATATCCGTAGCTAAGAAACGCCATGAATTGTCGCCTTCTGGACAGGAAGTGATAGAGCCATCTTCAACTTCGTAAAGTTTTTTACCTGTTTTGGAGATAAAAACAGCCTCACCGCGACCCGGAGTACACAAGAATTCGTATTGTGTGTTTTCGAGCGTGATTTTATCCTGATCCAGGCTATTGGTAACTTTATCGGATACCGCTTTGATTTCACCATCACTCATAACAACATTCCCTTCGGCAACAACAAGGTTCTCTTCTTGATGCAGAGTGACATTATCGGCTGTGATGGTTTTGTTGCCCTGAGTAACGACGACATCGCCTTTATAGGTCGCTCGTTGCCCTTGAATTGCTTCCAGTGAATCCGCCTCGATATTGATTGGCTCTTGATTGGAATCAGAACTTTGGGCAGTATCAACAGAGCACTGCTCTGCTGGTGGCATAGATTGCTCACTATTTTTCGATGTTTCTTCGGCATGTGCATAAGACGCTAGCAGCGCAGCACTGATTGAGGCCGCTAGATATGTGCGGGAAAAACGTGACATCGAGTTGTACTATCCTGTTTAACTTGATTCATTCAGTTGAATTCGATTGATATTGAATCGTTTATAAGACGGTCTCTATCATAAAGGAAATTGACCCTAACGACACTAGTAGACTGCGAATCAGCGCAAAAATTCATAGATAGAGAGCACATTAATCAAATGATAGGTAAAATTTTAGGCGTATTTTTCGGCATGCTGTTTGGTGGCCCGCTCGGTGCGCTATTTGGTCTGTTTCTGGGGCATCAGTTTGATAAAGCACGACGATTAAATCAAGCAGGATTTCACCGCACAGGCTTTGGTGGGGCAAATCAGCATCAGCGACAAGAAGAATTCCTAAACGCTGCCTATGCCGTGATGGGGCATGTGGCCAAAGCCAAAGGGCAGGTCACTAAAGAAGAGATCCAGTTGGCGACCATTATGATGGATCGCATGAATCTGGACAGTGAGCAGAAACGCGCTGCGCAGGAAGCGTTTCGTGAAGGTAAGTCAGCGGATTTTCCGCTTGATCGTGTGCTGGAAAAGGTGCGAATTTCCTCTGGTGGTCGACACGATTTGCTCCAGTTCTTTTTGGAGTTGCAAATCTCTGCCGCGTTCGCCGATGGTAGCGTACATCCAAGTGAGCGTGATGTCTTGCACCGTATCGCTCAAGGGTTGGGATTTTCTGCACAGCAACTGGAACAGCGTCTTAGAATGCAAGAAGCTGCGTTTCGTTTTCAGCAGGGAGGCGGTTTTGGCGGTGGCCAATATCAAGGTGAACAACATTCAGCTGGAGGTTGGCAGCAGGCTAACAGTGCATCACAACTGTCGGATGCTTATGATGTTCTCGGGATCTCTGAGGAGGCCGATGCCAAAGCGGTTAAGCGTGCTTACCGCAAACTGATGAATGAACATCACCCGGACAAACTGATGGCAAAGGGCTTACCTCCAGAAATGATGAACGTGGCGAAAGAGAAATCGCAAGAGATCCAAAATGCTTACGATCTTATTAAGAAAGTGAAAGGATTTAAATGATGATTCAATACAAGGATGTGATTGATTTTTGGTTTAAAGAGCTAACACCACAAGATTGGTTTTCCGGAGGTGAAGTGTTGGACCGGACCATCGAGCAAAGGTTTAGCCAGTTACACCAACAAGCAGCGAGTGGTGAGCTGTATCAATGGCGTTCTTGCCCGCAAGGACGTCTCGCAGAGATCATCGTGCTCGATCAGTTTTCCAGAAACCTATTCAGAGGGTCACCCGCTTCGTTTGCTTCCGACGCTATGGCCTTGACGTTGGCACAAGAAGCCGTCGCAAGCGGTGACGATATAAAGTTAACGCCAGAGCAACGTACCTTTCTTTACATGCCCTACATGCATAGCGAATCATTGAAAATACATGAAGAAGCGGTACGCCTGTTTAAAAGTAATGGGATAGAAAATAACTTAGATTTTGAGTATCGCCACAAAGCGATTATTGAGCGCTTTGGACGATACCCGCACCGAAATGAGATTTTGGGTAGAGCGTCTACCCCGGAAGAGTTCGAGTTCTTAAAGCAGCCGGGTTCGAGCTTTTAACCGCTACTTTTTATTCAAATCCCAATTGTAATCGTATTTGATCTTGCCATCGAAATTGGCAAGATCAGGGCGATACTTCGCCATATGCTTTAACGCACCGCCATCTTGCACAAAATCCGCCTCAAACCACTCATAAATCGACGACAGTGTTATGGTGTCGCCAGAAATGTTTGCGCCTTTCGATGAGTTTACAAAGCCATTGGCAGCACTCTCTAACAGCGTTTCTGTGTTGTCAGCAGTAAATGCCTGAGTCTGTAGATTCGGGCAGCCAAGGCTGGCACAGTTGACCGCGTAGTGTGTTCTCGGCTCATTCCATATCGGGCGCAAGATTCGGTGCTCAATATCATTGAGTGTGAGCGTTTGTCCCGTGACTGAAATGATATCATCTCCCCATGGACCGAAGCTTAGAAAACCGCCCAGCTTAGTGATCGACCTGACAGGATAGTTATCCAAAATAAGGTCAACGGTAGCAGCATTATAGAGGTTCACCCAATAGGCATATTGCTCTGCTCGATTGAGACGCCTAGGATCGAGCCTTGCCAGGCTGGAAAGGTAGCCCTTCAGAGCTTGCTTGTCGTTAGGCGAGACCCGAACATAGCGAACCAGCGTATTCTCACCTTCCGTTACCAAATACTTATTAAGAAACGTCTGCCATGCCTGATGCGAGACGATTTGCGTACTGGCTTCATCGCTTTTATCCCAGTATGACCAGAGTTCAGATTTGGGGGCAGCAAAGAGACTGGTTGAAAATAATAATAGCGCCAGTGACACCAAGCGTAACATAGCAAATATCCATTCCGAAAAATAACTAATCCATCAGACCTGATTAGCCATGATGTTCTTTCATTGTAGTGCAAATAGAAACAAAAAAATCCCGGTTTGTACACCGGGATTTAGATACCTACATATTTACAAATCAACTACTTAAGGAAGTTTGGGATTTTCGCTTCATAAGCAGCAATCTTATCTTCATGCTGAAGCGTCAGACCGATATTATCAAGGCCATTTAATAGACAGTGACGACGGAACTCATCAATCTCAAAGCTATAAGATTGACCATTTGCGGTCACTTTCATCGCTTCTAGATCAACGGTGATCTCTGCGCCTTCGTTAGCTTCAACATACTGGAACAGTTCATCCACTTCTTGCTCAGTAAGGCGAACGGGTACCATCTGGTTGTTGATGGAGTTACCGTAGAAGATATCGGCAAAGCTTGGTGCAATCATTACCTGGATACCGTAATCAGCCAGCGCCCAAGGGGCGTGTTCACGTGAGGAGCCACAGCCGAAGTTTTCACGAGCAAGCAGAATGCTCGCACCTTGGTAACGTGGAGCGTTCATGACAAATTCCGGGTTATCCTGTTTACCCGCATCGTCCAGGAAGCGCCAATCGTGGAACAGGTGCTGACCAAAACCAGTACGCGTTACTTTTTGCAGAAACTGCTTAGGGATAATCGCATCAGTATCGACGTTGGCCGCATCAAGAGGTACGACTAAGCCGGTGTGTTGTTTAAATCCTGACATGGTAGGTTCCTTCTTAGTCTAGCTCTCTGATATCAACGAAATGTCCAGCAATCGCGGCTGCAGCAGCCATTGCCGGGCTTACTAGGTGTGTACGACCATCACGGCCCTGGCGACCTTCGAAGTTACGGTTACTGGTCGATGCACAGCGCTCATGTGGACCCAGGCGGTCATTGTTCATCGCCAGACACATTGAGCAGCCCGGTAGGCGCCATTCAAAACCTGCGTCCTTGAAGATTGAATCTAAACCTTCTGCTTCTGCCTGCGCTTTGACTTGCTCAGAGCCAGGAACGATAAGCGCTTGAACGTGTGACGCTACCTTGCGTCCTTTCGCTACCGCCGCCGCGGCGCGCATATCTTCGATACGAGAGTTCGTACAAGAGCCAACAAATACCTTGTCCACTTTGTAATCTTTGAGCGATTTACCCGCTTCTAGTCCCATATAAGCCAGGGCTTTTTCTGCTGATGCTTTTTCTACAGGGTCAGCAAAGCTCTCTGGTGCTGGAATAGGCTGATCAACCGCAATGACCTGACCTGGGTTGGTGCCCCAGGTCACTTGTGGTTTGATATCTGCAGCGTTGAGTGTCACAACAGCATCAAATTCGGCATCGGCATCAGTTTTAAATGTCTTCCAGTACTCAACCGCGGCATCCCACTCTGCACCTTGAGGCGCAAACTTACGGCCTTTTAGGTACTCAAAGGTGGTGTCGTCTGGCGCAATAAGACCGGCTTTAGCACCGAGCTCAATAGCCATGTTACACACTGTCATACGACCTTCCATAGAAAGATCAGTGATGGCCTCACCACAGAACTCTACCACGTAGCCAGTACCGCCAGCTGCTGTCGTTTCGCCGATAATCGCAAGAACAATATCTTTTGCCGTGACACCAGGCGCGACTTTACCCTGAACTTCGATCTTCATGGTTTTTGCGCGAGACTGCTTCAGTGTTTGTGTCGCCAGAACGTGCTCAACTTCCGAGGTACCAATACCGAATGCGAGCGAGCCAAATGCACCGTGAGTCGCGGTATGAGAGTCACCACATACAATCGTCATTGCTGGCAAAGTAATGCCCAGCTCTGGACCCATAACGTGGACGATGCCTTGATATTTGTGGTTGATGTCGTAAAGGGTGACACCAAACTCTTCGCAGTTCTTAGACAGTGTTTCCATCTGGATACGTGCCATCTCACCGGAGGCGTTGATGTCTTTGGTCGTCGTTGAAACGTTGTGGTCCATTGTGGCAAATGTTTTGCCTACTTGACGCACTTTACGACCTTTCTCGCGCAGGCCATCAAAAGCCTGAGGAGAAGTCACTTCGTGAACCAAATGACGGTCAATATAAAGAATTGGGTTTTCACCCTCTGCTTCGACGGCGATGTGTGCGTCGTAGACTTTTTCGTATAGAGTTTTAGACATTGCTTAATTCCTTGCATCCCCTAGCCGAATTGAACGGCCATCGGCTAGGGCTGTGTTTTAATTATGAGTTCAATACGTATGCAGCGATCTTGTCACCCATCTCAGAGGTGCTTAAGGCTGGCTTGTCACCCGCTAGATCTGCCGTTAGCTCACCTGCTGCCAGTGCTTTACTTACCGCGGCTTCAATGTCTTGAGCCGCTTCTTCTTCACCCAGGCTGTAACGTAGCATGAGCGCAGCAGACAGGATTTGAGCTACTGGGTTTGCAATGTTCTTACCTGCGATGTCTGGCGCACTACCGCCTGCTGGCTCGTAAAGACCGAACTGGCTTTCATTTAGACTTGCCGATGGCAGCATGCCCATAGAGCCTGTGATCATCGCACATTCATCAGAGATGATATCGCCGAAGATGTTCGAGCAAAGCATGATGTCGAACTGTGCAGGGTCTTTGATTAGCTGCATGGTCGCGTTATCGATGTACATGTGGTTAAGTGTGACATCCGGGTAGTCTTTCGCGACTTCTTCAACCACTTCACGCCATAGGATAGAGCTTTGTAGGACGTTGGCTTTGTCGATAGAGTAAACGTTCTTGTTACGAAGGCGTGCAGATTCAAAAGCAATCTTAGCGATGCGTTCAATTTCATAGCGGTGGTAAACCTCTGTATCAAACGCTTTCTCAGTTGGACCTTCACCCTCGCGGCCTTTTGGTTGGCCGAAATAGATACCGCCGGTTAGCTCACGAACTACCACAATATCGAAGCCTTTCGCCGAGATGTCAGCGCGCAGAGGAGAGAAGTCTTCCAGACCCGCGTGAATTTGCGCAGGACGCAGGTTACAGAACAGTTGGAAATGTTTACGAAGTGGAAGTAGCGCACCACGCTCTGGCTGGTCGTTAGGTGGAAGGTGTTCCCACTTAGGACCGCCAACTGAACCAAATAGGATCGCGTTCGACTCTTCACAACCTTTTACTGTGCTCTCTGGAAGCGGGCAGCCGTGATTATCAATAGCAATACCACCGACATCAAACTCTTCACGCTCCAGGATAATGTTGTGTTTCTCTGAAATTGCATCAAGCACTTTGTGTGCCTGAGCCATGACTTCTGGGCCAATACCATCACCTGGTAGAACTGCAATCTTGTAAGTACCTGCCATGGGTTACTCTTCCTTAATGTTGTATTTGCTTATATTTTTATGTTGGCCTGCACCTCACAAGCCAACGAATTATATTTCTAGAACCTGGGTCCTAGGATCATCCTTTAAACGGTCTCAACTTTCTTTTGCTTCATCTCTTCGATCTGATCAGCGCGATGGATACTATTGATAACATGAAGTAGTGCCTGACCTGAAGCTTCAACGATATCGGTTGAGACACCCGTACCGTGATATTTGCGACCTTTGTAGTTGGCAATGATATCCGCCTGACCTAAACCATCTTCGCCTTCACCTTTGGCCGTCAAATCAAACTTGTCCAGAACAATGTCGTAACCGGTTACGCGATAGATGCATTGGTACAACGCATCAACCGGACCGTTACCAACCGCAGCTTCGCATTTCTCTTCGTCACCGCATTGGATCTTAATGCTGGTGGTTGCCATGATGCTGCCAGATTGAACGCTTAAGTAGTTCAACTTAAAGAAGTCGTCTTCTTCGCGCAAGTTAGCGAAGTGCATTAGTGCTTCCAGGTCGTAGTCAAATACCTGACCTTTGCGATCCGCAAGCTTCAAGAAATCTTGATACAAGGTATCTAGATTGTACTCGTTTTCGTTGTAACCCATTGAGTCCATGTGGCTTTTAACCGCTGCACGGCCCGAGCGACTGGTTAAGTTTAGCGCTTTGTTTTTTAAACCAATAGACTCAGGCGTCATGATCTCGTAGGTATTTTTGTTCTTCAGCATACCGTCTTGGTGGATACCAGAAGAGTGGCTGAATGCGTTGGCGCCAACAATCGCTTTGTTGTCTTGAATCGGCATGTTACATAGCTGAGACACTAGCTTGCTAGTGCGGTGGATTTCTTGGTGCTGAATGCCAGTATGCACGCCCAGAAGTTCCTGACGTGTTTTGATGATCATCGCAATTTCTTCTAGTGAACAGTTACCCGCTCGCTCACCGATTCCATTGATAGTTCCCTCAACCTGACGCGCACCGGCTTGTACCGCTGCAATAGAGTTTGCTACCGACATACCAAGGTCATCATGGCAGTGCACAGAGATGATGGCTTTATCGATATTGGGAACACGATTGAACAGAGTCTGAATGATGCCACCGAATTCGTTAGGGACGGTGTAACCCACGGTGTCTGGAATGTTGATGGTACGAGCGCCAGCATCGATAGCCGCTTCAACCATGCGACACAAGTTATCGATTGGTGTACGACCTGCATCTTCACAAGAGAATTCAACATCATCAGTATAGTTACGAGCGTGTTTGACCGCTTTTACACCCATCTCAACCACATCGTCGTAGCTGCGGCGTAGTTTGTCCTGAACGTGCACGGTTGAGGTCGAAATAAAGGTATGGATACGGAATGCATCGGCCACTTTTAATGCCTCAGCTGCGGCATCGATATCTTTTGCTACCGCACGAGACAGCGCACAGACACGGCTGTTTTTGATGTGCTTGGCGATGGTTTGTACAGACTCAAAATCACCTGGAGAGGAGATCGGGAAGCCGGCTTCGATAACATCAACACCCAGACGCTCGAGCGCATAAGCAATTTGCAGTTTCTCTTTAACAGTTAGACTTGCTGAAAGTGCTTGTTCGCCGTCACGCAATGTGGTGTCGAATATAATCACCTGATCGTTCATGTTTGCTTCCTCTTTGTACAGGTTAATCGTTTACGTCCAGTTCAATCGATATAAAAAAACCCGCTTGTTAAGCGGGTTTTTGGAATTCTTTATGTGGTGTTTTTCGTCCACAACCTACCCGCGCGATGTTTTCACGATAAGGAGGAGGTTCAGGAGTAGAGAAAAACGTAATGACACTGTTATGCATTCCACAAAATTAAGTTACAAGATTAGTACCGTACTCTAGCGAGTGCGTCAAGTGTTTCGCTTCATTTTTATTGATATCGGAGGAGTATCTACTCAGAAAGGAGGATAGGGCATTAATTAATCACTTGATTAATTGCTGATGAATTTTACTTTTTCACTTAGTTAACATAACGATCCTATAATTAATCAATGATTAATAATTGGAGCTGCCGATGCCAGGTTCTGAGACACCGAAAAGAAAGGTAGGTCGACCCAGACAGCAGACCGATGCTCGAGAAAAATTACTGTCTCACGCGCGAGAGCTGTTTATGGTCATACCTTATGACAAAGTATCGACACGACTCATTGCTCAAAGAGCAGGCGTGAATATTGCCATGATTCGCTACTATTTTGGCAACAAAGAGGGGTTGTTTGAAACCATGATTCGCGAAACGATGCTGCCAATGAAACAGAAAATGGAACAGTTGTTTACCGATGGTCAACAGGACAATCTATTTGATTTCATGCGTACTTATTATCATGAGATGAACAAAGTACCGCAGTTTCCACGCTTAATCGCTCAGGTGATGCACATGCCACCCTCGGCGACCCAGCGTCGTCTATTTGAGAAAGTGTTCACGGATATCGCCCGCCCGGATCAGGACATGCTGTTTGGTAAGCTCGCCGAACAAGGGCTACTCAGAGAGGGGGCCGATCCGCGTTTGTGCCGGGTATCTTTTATCAGTCTGATGGTTTTTCCTTTTGTCGCTCCGCCCGCTCTGCTCAATTTGCACGGCATTGAACTCACAGAAGCGTTCCTTAATGACCTGCTTGAGCACAATATTCGCCTCATGGCTCAGGGGTTTCTTGCGCCAAGTATTGATTCAGGATCAGAGAAGTCACTATGAAGTCATTGAATAAAAAACTGCTTTTTTTCCCAGCGTTTGCTGTCGGTGTTATCGCACTAATAGCCGCTATTAACTTGCGACCGGATCTGCCCACTAAGCCAGCGGGAGATCGGGCTCGGGTGGTGGAAACAACGGTTCTGCAACCCACATTATCTGCCCCTGTTGCTGTTGGATTTGGCCGTGTAGAGCCTAAGGTCGAGTGGCAAGCCATTGCGGAAGTGTCGGGTCAGGTGATTTATAAGCACCCGGAACTGGAAAAAGGCAAGGTCGTTAGCGCGGGCACAGAAATTTTACGCATAGACCCTTTAGATTATGAGCTCAAGCTATCTCAGGCCATTGCCGATTTGAAGTCAAGTGAGACACAACTTGCACGTCTGGATCAAGAAGAAACCAACCTCAGGCAAACTCTGGCGATTGAAATGAATCGCCTGAAACTGACAGAGAATGAGTATCAGCGTCGATTGGATCTGAATAAGCGCGGTTTAACCTCTCAGTCGGATGTGGACACTCAAAAGCAAAATATGTTGTCACAGCAGAAACTGGTTCAGGAGATCAATAACCAATTGTCATTGATGCCGGATGAGCGCCAAGTGGCGCAAGCCTTGGTCAAGGTGAATCAGGCAAAAGAGAGGGAAGCACAGCGCTCTCTGGAAAAGACGCGCATCATTTTGCCCGAGACCATGCGCATCTCTCAAGTGGATGCCGAAATCAATCAGGTCGTAAATCTGCAACAGACTATGGTGGCAGCTCATGCCACTGATGTAATGGAAGTGGAAGCGCAACTCTCTATTCACGATCTTCAGCTTCTGTCAGATACACTCAGTTGGGACGTTATCAGTGAGCATGACCAACACAGAGCGCTAGAGGCATTGAGTGCTCAGGTTGAGCTGAGCAGTGGTAATTTGCAAGTCTCCTGGCCCGCCAGAGTAGCTCGCGTCAGTGAGACCGTGGATCCCAATCAGGCTACTGCAGGTGTGATTCTGGAAATTGTGCAGAAACCGACCGTTAATGGCTTAGCTGGTTCTCCCGTTCTGGTCAATGGCATGTTTGTGAAGGCAACGATTGAAGGGCAGAAACAGCAATCATGGCTGATTCCTGAGCGAGCACTGCATGGTGATACTGTCTATCTCATGAACACAGACAATCGCCTGCAGATGAAATCGGTAAAGGTGCAGTATCGTCGCGACAATATGGTCATCATTAGTGGTGACTTCCAGGGGGGAGAGCAAGTGATTCTTAATGATTTGCTGCCTGCTATTGAGGGAATGCTGTTGCGAAATATCACCCCTTCAGATGGCGAGGGCAATCTATGATTCGTTTCTTCTCCAGGCACCCTACCGCAGCGAACTTGTTGATGCTTGCCCTGATCATTTTAGGGGTATCGTCACTATCAACCATTAAGCGTGAAACGTTTCCCGAATTCGATCCGCCCTACATCATGGCGGCCATTACCTATCCTGGCGCGTCTCCACAAGAAGTTGAGGAGAGTTTGTGTGTCCGGATGGAGGATGCCGTAGATGGTCTGGCGAATATTGAAGAGACGAAGTGTGAAGCGATAGAAGGCTCTGCTCGGCTCACGTTGAAGTTGAGTGAAAAAGCGGACATCGGTCGTATGTTGGTGGATGTACAGACTCAAATCAATGCCATTAACGACTTCCCTGATGAGATTGAATCACCGGTGGTCCAGGAGCTCAACTGGAATGAACCTGTAGTCGATGTAGCAATTACCGCCGATACCACCTGGCCGGAACTGAAGGCGTATGCGGAGCAACTGAAGCGGACGCTGAAACTGGATTATGGCGTCTCACTGGTTGAAGTGAGTGGGTTCTCTGATCATCAATATCGGGTAGAGTTGGATACCCAGATCATGCGTCAGCTCGGTTTGAGCATTGGTGACATTGCAGCGCAAATTGGCAGTCAGAACATCAAGTTACCCAGTGGTAATGTGGAAACAGCGGACAAAAACTTTCTGATCCGTTTCGACGAAAGGCGGGTTACCCCGCAGGAACTCGAATCGATAGTCGTTGGATCCAGTCCCAATGGTGCGCTGATTCGCCTCAGAGACGTCGCCACCATTACCGACCGATTTGAACTGGATGAACAGAAAGTGCTGTTCAACGGAAAGCCTTCGGCGGTGCTTAAGATCAGCAAAAACAAAGAAGATGACGCGCTGAGGATCAAAGAGCAGGTCACACAGTTCGTTGAAGACCAGAGATTAGTCGTGCCAGAAGGTGTAACGCTGGAAATGACAAACGATTTGTCTTCGGTGCTATGGGATCGTCTCACCATGATGGTCAAAAATGGCTGGCAGGGTATCGTTTTGGTGTTTGCGACCATGTGGCTGTTCTTTAGTTTTCGCTACTCTTTCTGGGTGGCAGCGGGGTTGCCAGTGGCGTTTCTTGGTGGCTTGTTTTTGATGGCGAACCTGGGGTTGTCCATCAACATTATGTCGTTGGTTGGCCTGTTGATGGCGATCGGTATCATGATGGACGACGCGATCGTAATTGCAGAGTCTATCCAGGCTCATCTGGATCGAGGCCAGGGTATTGACGATGCTGTGATCAATGGTGTTAAAAAGGTTCTGCCCGGCGTCATCTCTTCATTTCTGACCACCATATGCATTTTTGGTAGCTTGCTGTTCTTGGAAGGCGAAATGGGAGCGGTATTACGTGCGGTGCCTCAAGTGTTGATTCTGGTGTTGTCACTGAGTTTGATAGAAGCGTTTCTGATCCTTCCTAATCATTTGTCCCACTCATTGCACAAGCAGCGTAAAGAGAAGGAACCCCCGAAGTTTAAGCGCGTGTTGCTTGAGCGTTTTGAGCATTTTAGAAATACCACACTGATTAATGCGGTGGATAAAGTGGTGGCGTACCGCTACGCCTTTATGGGGAGCGTATTTGCTTTATTGCTCATGTCGGTGGCGCTCATTGCTGGCGGCGTCGTCAAGTTCCAGCCGTTCCCTGAACTGGATGGGGATATTGCTGAGGCGCGTATTATTCTGCCTCCAGGGGCGTCTCTGTCACAAACTGAACGAGTAGTTGACCACATTGTGGCGTCAGCAGAGAAGCTGAATAGGCAGTGGAGTGAAGAGGTCGAAAATGGAGAGCTTTTGGTTCAACAGATCACCAGTCAGTTCAATACTAACCGGGATGCCAATGAGTCGGGGCCTCATATTGCCACCGTGCGTCTCGATTTGCGCAGTGCTGAACAACGCAACACCATTATTGATGAGTTTGTTGATGCCTGGCGTGAAGATGTTGGTGAGTTAGCCGACCCCATTTCTCTGGTCTTCAAACAGCCGACCATGGGGCCGGGTGGGCGCGCACTGGAAATCCGAATTAAACATGATGACCTTGACCAGTTAAAAGCTGCTTCCGTTGAGATCCAGCAGTACCTGAACGAGTTTGATGGGGTGCACGGTGTTCTGGATGACATGCGTTTGGGTAAAGAAGAGATCCTGGTGAAACTGCGTCCCGGAGCCGAAAGTTATGGTATCAACGGTCAATTGATTGCCAGCCAGCTTCGCGCGGCATTTTTCGGCCAGACTGCAGATGAAATCCAGGTGGGTGTCGAGAACATCAAGATAGAAGTTAAGCTGGATAAACAAGGCATTGCTGATATTCAACAATTGGCGAACTTTCCGATTTTTCTGGCTGATGGATCTCAAGTGCCGTTAGCGGCTGTGGCGACCCTGGATTTTCAGCGTAATTATGTTCGTATTCAGCGTGTCGATGGCTTGCGTACAGTGAGTGTGTTTGGGGATGTTGATAATGCCAAAGCGAGTTCGTCGGAGATCATCAACAAGTTTCAGACCGAAGAGGCACCGAAGCTAAAGAGGGCCTACCCGGGTTTGAGATTTGACTTTGAGGGTGAGGCCAAAGACACCGCTAAAACGGGCAGTTCTATGGCAAAAGGTTTCTTACTGGGATTGTTTGGGGTCTTTGCGATACTGAGCTATCAGTTTAGAAGCTACCTAGAACCATTTGTAGTCATGTTGGCGATCCCATTGGCATTTATCGGTGTCGTGTGGGGACATTTACTACTGGGACATTCGCTCAGTATGCCGAGTATCATGGGCTTTGTATCTTTGGCGGGTATTGTGGTCAACGACTCAATCTTGTTGGTGCAATACATACGCCATCATGTGGATGACGGTGACTCGGTCCATGACTCAGTAGTAAAGGCGAGCCGCGAACGATTCCGAGCGGTGTTCCTGACCTCGATGACCACCGCAGCCGGGTTACTGCCGTTGCTGACGGAAACCAGTTTACAGGCACAGGTTATTCAGCCACTGGTTATCTCGATCGTGTTTGGCATATTTGCCTCAACACTCTTGGTGCTGTTTATGATCCCCGCCGCCTACGCCATTCTTGCCGACTGGGGTCTGGTACACAAACATGAAGCGATTTAACAGCTTCTGCTGATCCTATCCATGTCTATGAAAGTTAGTGAGCGGCTTTGTCCGGTCACTAACTTTCATCATATCTCCAATAAATCGTCACTGAACTGTCATTGTTGTTGACTACTTTTTGATCTTGAGTTGCTCGTTATCACAAGGAGTGAACAGTGAGAACAATTGAGTCGATAGTAAGAATGGACCTGGCTTTCTCATTATTTTGTTTAAGTCACCGGTTTAACCTACAAGTTGCAACGATCAGCCGATGGGTATCCAGGACGGGAGATGGTCATTTATATCTTCTTTTGACGCTGGGTACATGGTTGCTTGAACGGGAGAGCGGGTCACAATTCATGAGTGCCGCTTTACTGGCTTTTGCGATAGAACTGCCAGTTTACTGGCTGACGAAAAACAGTTTTAAGCGTCGCCGTCCCAGAGAGTTCAGTCAGTTATTGCAAGCATATATCACCCCATCCGATCGCTACAGTCTGCCTTCCGGTCATACCGCCGCCGCATTTTTGATGGCGACTATCATTGGACATTTTTATCCGGCATGGTTTGAAATTTCGTTGCTGTGGGCCGTATTCATTGGCACTTCCCGGATTTTACTGGGGGTGCATTTTCTGACGGATGTGGTGATTGGGGCGTTGCTCGGTTTCGCCGCAGCGCAGTTGGCACTTAGTCACGTGCTGGAATTCATTTAGGGAGCGAGAGCGATGAAGATTCTATATGGTGTACAGGGTACTGGAAATGGGCATATTGCCCGAGCCAGAGCGATGTCTAACGCACTGTGCCAGTATGATGTTCAGGTTGATTTCCTGTTTTCCGGTCGCAACAAAGCTAAGTACTTTTCTATGGAACCATTTGGTGACTACGAAACGCGCAACGGATTGAGTTTTGTCACCGAAAATGGCCGGGTGAATTATCTAAAAACGGTGATGACCAACAGCTTACCGTGTTTTATTAACGAAGTCCGAGCACTGGATGTGTCCGGGTATGATCTGGTTGTGAATGACTTTGAACCTGTATCTGCCTGGGCGGCTAAGCGCCAAAGGGTCCCGACGGTGAGCATCAGTCATCAGAATGCTTTCTTGTTTGATGTTCCGAAGAAGGGAGCAAACTGGTTTGATGATGCTATCATTCAACATTTCGCGCCGAGCCAGTATCAACTGGGGTTGCATTGGTATCATTTTGATCAGCCTATCATGCCGCCAATCGTACAGACTGCCGCTCATACGGTGACTTCAGAAGATTTCGTGCTGGTGTACCTGCCTTTTGAGGCGACCTCAGCTATTGTAGATCTACTGCTTCGATTCGGGAATCGTCGTTTCGTCTGTTATCACCCAGACAACCCTGAGCGACAGCAGGTTGAGAATATCCTGATGATGCCTTTGAGCCATGACGCATTCCAGAGAGACTTGCACCGTTGTGCTGGTGTCATCGCCAATGGAGGCTTTGAATTGCCTTCCGAAGCGCTGAGTTTAGGTAAAAAACTGTTGGTTAAGCCACTTAGTGGACAGTTTGAACAGCAAAGTAATGCCGCGACACTTGAAACGCTTGGGTTGGCACAGTCAATGGATTTCCTTGATGCATCTGTGATTCGTGATTGGTTAGATGAAAAGCAGGCTGAACGAGTGAGTTACCCTAATGTGGCAGATGACATTGCTGCCTGGCTAATCAACGGAAACTGGGAATGCACTTCTCAACTCAGGCAGCAGCTATGGGACAAAGTGGATTTTCCCAGCTACGCCGCCGTCTAGTTTTTTAATTCTTTCCCACCCTTTTAAGAACCGCTCTGAGCGGTTTTTTTATTTTTCTGTCCTAAACGGGATGAAATCCATTCCCGGGCTCTATGGCGTCACGCAAGCCTATATGTAAATGTATCTGAATATCGAATATTTTATAGTGAGTTCCATATTTGAGGGCGATGGAGAGGTTTGGGCATTTTTTGGCTTTGTCATACCCTGTGGTTATCGTTCTACGATCAGTTAGGGACAAAAGTTATCAAAAATCTAATTTATCTTTTTTTAGTTTTAATGTAACCGTTTGTTTTTAATTGAATTTGTATTTTCACTGATAAAATTTGATGATTCTTTATCAAACTGCTTGGTATTGAGTTAATTATTGGTAGATAGTTGGTTTTGTCCTCGAACTATGCAGAGGATTAATAGAACAATGTAAGGTACAGATTATCCGGTTGTGGTTGCGTCTGATTAATCCTTACTCACATATTCGAGATTGAAATTACACGAGGCTTACTCAATGTTAGACAAAAAAGATGCTATGAGCGCAATCGCTAGTTACCGCATGGAAAGCACATTACGCGGCGTAGATCTAAACCTATTAACTGTTTTCGATGCAGTGATGCAAGAGCAGAACATCACTCGTGCGGCGCACAACCTAGGTATGTCGCAACCAGCAGTTAGTAACGCCGTAGCGCGTTTGAAGGTGATGTTTAACGACGAACTGTTTATGCGTCAGGGCCGTGGCATCCAGCCAACTCAGCGTGCTCGTCAACTATTCGGTCCTGTACGTCAGGCACTGCAACTGATTCGCAATGAGCTACCGAGCTCTATCTTTACTCCTGAGACTTCTACTCGTCTGTTTAAAATGGCGATCTGTTCTCCATGTGATATGCGTTTTGCTCCAAAGATCATGCAAACCATTTCCGAGCATGCACCACACGTACAGTTGCACTTGGATGCAGAAGCGGATCGTCAGTTAGCTGACCGTATGCGTTATCAGGAAATTGACTTTGTGATTGATTATGCTCGTTATGATGCACAAGGTTTCTCGAGCACAGAAATTTTCCAGGATGAATTGGTTGTCGTTGCAGCGAAAAACCATCCGCGCATTCACGGTGCGGTAAGCACTGCTCAGCTTGCACATGAAAAGCATGCCAAACTGTCTAAAGTTCACGGTGTTCGCAGCTTCTCAGAGCAGGCATATCGTGAGATTGAGTGTCAGGCATCATACGAAGGTACCAGCCTGAGCAACGTGCTATATGTGGTTGGTCAATCTGAGCTGGTAACGATTGCACCACGCTGGCTGGTCGAAAATGCGGTCAACAAAGACCAATTGCAAGTTCTTTCTTTGCCTTTAGAAAACAGCAAAATCAGTGGATTCTTAAGCTGGCATGAGTCGAGTGAAAAAGACAAAGGCCATATCTGGTTACGTGATCAACTTATGGTAATCTGTGGCGAAGTCGTTGCTTTGTCATAGTCTATTACAACTTAATGCAGACAGCCCTGAACGTTATCCGTTCAGGGCTTTTTTATGATTAACAGTTGCTTATTCTCGTTGGGTGATTAAAGCACGAGCAATTATTGATAACTTTGATATAGGTCTGTTGCCTTTTTTATCGGCATAGGTACACTTGTGCGCTCAAAAGCTTACATGTGTAAGCTAAAAGGTAAAGATAGAACATGGCTAATTTAGATTTCCATATTGTAAAGAAGATTCGCGAACGAATCGTACAAGGTGGCGACAAGATCGCCTTAAGACATAAAATCAACAATGTGTGGCAAGGGATTAGCTGGAAAGAGTTTGGTGTTAACGTTGATGCGCTATCGCTGGCTCTACTTGGAAAAGGAATCCAACCTCAAGATAAAATTGGTATCATTTCGAACAACATGCCGAAGTGGACCATGACCGATTTGGCCGCATTGCAATTGCGCGCCGTCACTGTGCCTATTTACCCTACCAATACACCGGCACAAACCAGTTACATTGTTCAGAACGCTGACGTTCGCGTCCTCTTTGTTGGGGAGCAGACACAATACGATGCAGCGCTTTCCATATTTGCTGAGTGTGAGCAGCTGGAGCTTATCGTCGCAATGAGCGATGACATTGTTCTGGAACACAATGACTTTAGTGTCAGCTGGCAATGTTTTATTGCCGAAGCCAGTATCGAGCAGCAGCCAGAGTTGCAGCAGCGCTTATCTCAAGCCAACTATGATGATCTGCTTACTCTGATTTATACCTCTGGCACGACAGGGCAACCTAAAGGGGTGATGCTCGATTACGCTAATATTGCCGCTCAACTGAAGGGGCACGATGAGCGCCTTAGTTTGACTGAAACTGACGTCTCTTTGTGTTTCCTGCCGCTGTCACATGTCTTTGAGCGTGCCTGGACCTTTTATGTGCTATACAAAGGCGGTACCAATTGTTACCTGCAAGACACGATGCAGGTTCGCGATGCGTTGAGTGAGATTCGCCCAACCGTGATGAGTGCCGTCCCGCGTTTTTACGAAAAAATCTTTTCTGCGATTCATGAACGCGTTTCCAAGGCACCGGTACATCGAAAGATTCTGTTTACCTGGGCGGTGAACATGGGGGCGAAAATGGCTCAGTGTCGTCAGGATAATGTTGCCCCTTCATTGCTGCTGAAAAAGAGTCATGGACTGGCCGACAAATTGGTTCTGGGTAAGTTAAGAGAGCTGTTAGGTGGTCGCATTAACTTCATGCCTTGCGGGGGGGCGAAACTGGATGAAACCATCGGTCGTTTCTTTCAGGCCATCGGTATTAATGTCAAGCTTGGCTACGGTATGACCGAAACAACGGCAACCGTCTCGTGCTGGGACGACACTTGTTATAATCCAGATTCCATCGGTATGCCGATGCCTGGTGCGGAAGTGAAAATTGGAGAGAACAATGAAATATTGGTTCGCGGACCAATGGTTATGCGTGGCTATTATAAATTGCCGGAAGAAACGGCGAAGACTTTTGATGCTGAGGGCTTCCTTAAGACTGGTGATGCCGGTCAGTTCGATGAGCAGGGCAACCTATTCATTACCGATCGAATTAAAGAGTTAATGAAGACGTCCAACGGTAAATACATTGCCCCGCAAGCGATTGAAGGTGCGATTGGTAAGGACCATTATATCGAGCAAATAGCCGTGATTGCCGATACGCGTAAGTTTGTATCTGCACTGATTGTTCCGTGTTTTGATACCCTGGAAGATTACGCGAAAGAGCTCAATATCAAATATCATGACCGTCTTGAGTTGATCAAGCATAACGAGGTCGTAGAGATGTTTGAGAAGCGTATTACGGAACTGCAAAAGGAGCTGGCAAAGTTCGAGCAGGTGAAAAAGTTCAAACTGCTGCCAACCGGATTTTCGATGGACAAAGGCGAGTTAACGCCGACTCAGAAACTGCGTCGCAAAGTCATTAATGACCGCTATCACGATGAGATTGAAGAGATGTATCGCGACACACCCAGCAAGTGATCTTATCGTTGAATGAAATTAAAAAACCCCGAGCTCTGGCCGGGGTTTTTTATTGACGTGGATGACTCAGTTGCTGGCGTACAATAGCTCACTGTAGCGGTCCAACGTGTTGAGACGATTCTGAGCATTGGCCAAGAAGGTCTGTTTCGCTTTACCCGTCAGCGATTTGGATTGAGGTAGCTTTACTGTTCTCGGGTTTTTGTGAACACCATTGACCAAAAACTCATAGTGAAGGTGCGGCCCGGTCACCCGGCCTGTCCCACCCAATGTACCTATGGTCTGCCCCTGCTTGACACGTTGCCCGGTCTTAACTTTGCGCTTGGTAAGGTGCAGATACTTGGTAATGTAGGTATTGCTGTGCTTGATGAATACGTAGTTGCCGTTAAATTGGTTATAACTCGACTTCTGCACCACACCATCACCTGCTGCCCAAATCGGTGTGCCGACCGGTGCCGAGTAATCTGTGCCACGGTGCGCTCGAACTTTGCCTGTGACGGGATGGCGTCGGGTTGGGTTGAAGTTCGATGTCACGCGACGGAAGTCGAGTGGTGAGCGCAAGAAGGCTTTTTTCATTGCCCGGCCATTTTCATCGTAATAATTGCCGGTTTTGTCGTCCAGAATGGCGGTAAAGGTATCGCCCTGGTTGCTGAAAATGGCTGCGATGATCTTACCGCGTCCAATGACTTCGCCTTCAACCACTTTTTCCTGATACAGCAATTTAAAGCTGTCGCCGGAACGTATGTCCAGAGCAAAGTCGATATCCCAACCAAAAATCCCAGCCAGTTCCATTATTTGATTGGCCGTTAAACCGGCAGCCATGCCTGCATTCCAGAAGTTGGACGTGATTTGTGCCTGAGCATAATTATATTGGTAGTCGACTTCTTTCTTGTCCCAATTAGAGCTGAAGCCGTCATCGATACGAGTGATCTTAAATGTTTCGTATTCACTGATCTTACGTTTAAGCTGAACAAAGTCACTGTTCTCATCGAAACCGAACGTCAATTTATCCCCAGGACGCAGGCGAGACAATTGTTGTTTGATGTCGTCATTGGTGTAGATGAGCTCATGAAGCAGTCTTGGAGATAACCCAAGACGCTGAAACAGTACCGCAGCACTTTCTCCTGAGCGTACGGTATGTTCTTCCCATTTCAGAACCACAGTAGGTGGAATGGCGTCGCCAATCGGAAAAGCATCGTTATCAATTGTCAGAGCGTAGTGTTTGCCGACTTGCAATCGATCGTTCCCGTCATCCAGTTCAGAGATGTCAGGTAGAAACAGCGCAATGACAATGAGTGCGCTAAAAAAGGCAATGAGCGCACGATGAAGCCAGGGCAGGCGATTAAAAACAGAGACCATGAGAGTTCAATTCAGCATTATTTTTGAAATTTCCTAAACCAAATAGTCTAACTGGTTTCAAAAAACATCGCTATTCAAGTAAGATGTCCAACTATTATATTTTTGCCAAATCTGTGGGAGTGAACAAGAATGGCGAACCTTGAAGCAGCGTTGGCTGAAATCAAACGCGGTGTAGACGAGCTGATTCCAGAAGAAGGTCTGATTGAAAAGCTAAAAGAGGGCCGTCCTCTACGAATCAAACTGGGTGCCGATCCTACAGCACCAGATATTCACTTAGGCCACACAGTGATTTTTAATAAGCTGCGTGCGTTTCAGGATCTTGGTCACGACGTGACATTCCTGATTGGTGACTTTACTGGGATGGTGGGAGATCCAACAGGCAAGAACACCACTCGTCCTCCTTTGACGCGTGAAGATGTGCTGCGCAATGCGGAAACATATAAGGAGCAGGTGTTTAAGATCCTGGATCCGGCTAAGACTAAAATCGCCTTCAACTCTGAGTGGCTGTCTGAGCTTGGTGCGGAAGGTATGATTCGTCTGGCTGCCAACCAAACGGTTGCACGTATGCTAGAACGTGACGACTTTAAAAAGCGTTACAACAATGGACAGCCAATTGCTATTCATGAATTCATGTATCCGCTGCTGCAAGGTTATGACTCGGTTGCGATGGAAACAGACGTTGAACTTGGTGGTACCGACCAGAAGTTTAACTTGTTGATGGGGCGTGAACTGCAAAAAGCAAACGGTCAGAAGCCACAGGCTATCGTGACATTGCCTCTGCTTGTCGGCCTTGACGGTGAGAAGAAGATGTCAAAGTCTGCCAACAACTACATTGGCATCAGTGAAGCGCCTTCTGAGATGTTTGGTAAGATCATGTCTATCTCAGATGAGTTGATGTGGAACTACTATGACCTGCTTTCTTTCCGTCCGCTGGATGAGATTGCTCAGTTCAAGACTGATATCGAGAATGGCAAAAACCCTCGTGATATCAAGATACTATTAGCAAAAGAAATCATTGCACGCTTCCACTCAGAGGCGGATGCGGATGCGGCAGAACAAGAGTTCATCAACCGTTTCCAAAAAGGTGCAATGCCAGATGAGATGCCAGAGTTTGACTTTGATGCCGGTCTGCCGATTGGTAACCTGCTAAAAGAAGCAGGGTTGGTTAACTCAACCTCAGATGCAATGCGCATGATTCGTCAGGGTGCAGTGAAAATCGACGGTGAGAAAGTGGACGATACTAAACTGGTTCCTGCAGCAGGTCAGGCTGTGTATCAGGTCGGCAAGCGTAAGTTTGCACGCGTTACGCTGAATTAATCAGAGTCTCGATCAGAGCAGACAAAAGCCTCCTACAGTGGAGGCTTTTTCATGTTTTCTGCATGCGAAAGACATAAAAAAACAGACGCCTGAGCGTCTGTTTTTCAATCGGATTTACGTTATGTCTCTGATTATAGAGACTCAGTAAAGGTACGAGCGATAACGTCACGTTGCTGTTCTGGAGTTAGCGAGTTGAAACGAACTGCGTAGCCAGAAACACGGATAGTTAGCTGTGGGTAGTTCTCTGGGTGAGCAACAGCATCTTCAAGCGTTTCACGCTTAAGAACGTTAACGTTAAGATGTTGACCACCTTCAATGCGCGGTGCAGTTTCGATAGCAACTTCACGGCTTTCGTATTCACCTAGGTCGCTAACAGAGATAACTTGGTCAGCTTCAAAACCAGCATTCGCTGCAACACAACGTGCTTCGTTTTTTTCACCGTCGATCAGCCAGATTGAGTTCAGTAGATCGTCGTTTGCTGCTTTAGTAATTTGGATACCTTGAATCATCACTATCTCCTAACCCACTTCTCGAGTGGTATTTTTGTGGTGTTAATTTTCAAATATTGTTGAGCTGGCTTATATATACCTCGTTGTAGTTATTGTAGTATTGATTTAGATCAAAAAACAACAAAAAACATTAATTTCTATGAGGTTAATTTTTTGATTAAGGTCAACTAAACCTTTAAAAATGGGCTTTTAAAATGATATTTTAAATATTAAAAATTATTTTAATGCCATTTTGTAGTAATAAAACTACAAAATGAGTTCAAAAAGTCATCAGGAAGGCAAAAATCAATGGCTTCCATGGTAAAAACTGAAAGTATAAGATCGCTAAATAACAGTTCAAAAAATGTGAACTAGATCAGGTAGTCAATGAATGAAAAAATATATCGGTGCGCACGTTTCTGCTGCGGGTGGTGTGGATAATGTGCCACAAAGAGCCAGTAAGATTGGGGCGAATGCATTTGCCTTATTTACTAAGAATCAACGTCAATGGGTTGCAAAACCCCTCACTGAAGAGGTGATTGCCAACTTCAAATCGGAATGTGCAAAATTTGGCTTCCGTCCGGAACAAATACTTCCGCATGATTCCTACTTGATCAATTTGGGAGCGCCTGAAACCGAAAAGCTGGAAAAATCTCGCGCAGCCTTCATTGATGAGATGGAAAGGTGTCAGCAACTCGGACTAACACTGCTGAACTTTCACCCGGGCAGCCATCTGAAACAGATCTCGGAGGAAGAGTGTTTGGATAGGATCGCTGAGTCCATTAACCTGGCCCATCAGGCTGTGCCAGAGGTGGTTACCGTGATTGAGAACACCGCAGGCCAGGGGAGCAATCTGGGGTGGCGGTTTGAACATTTGGCACACATCATAGACAAAGTAGTCGACAAATCACGAGTTGGAGTGTGTATAGACACCTGCCATACATTCACCGCTGGGTATGATCTTGGTACGAAATCGGCCTGTGAGCAGACATTTGCCGAATTCGATCGCATTGTTGGTATGCACTATTTACGAGCCATGCACCTTAATGATTCAAAGATCCCGTTAGGGGGACGAGTGGACAGACACCACTCGCTCGGAAAAGGGGAAATTGGTTGGGCATGTTTCGAGTACATCATGCAAGATCATCGTTTTGATTCTATCCCGTTGATTTTAGAGACTATTGATCCTGACATTTGGGTCGATGAGATCCAACAATTGCGACGTTTTGCCGCAAATTTTTGATTTTTTCTTGTACCACATGGCATTCTGGCATCTTTCTTTCATAATAAGTTACATGCACATTGCATAAATCTGTGACTTAATAAGGAAGGTGCCATTATGAGTCGTCCATCTGTTCCAAGACCAAGCACATCACGTTCTACCCGTTTTCCGACGCCGAACCGCCATATTCATGGGCATGGGCATTACCGAACTCCACAGATGAGGCATCAGCACCATTAATTGGTTCATAAAGAAAATAAGCGCCAAAAAAGGTGCATGGCAATATGCCAAAATGACAGTAGTGGTGACCTTCCGTTGAGTGGTAGACTACCCGAGATTTCAGTATCTAGGGAACAGCAATGACAACACTCACCTGGCAAGATGTTATTCGTCACGAGAAACAGCAAGAATATTTTCAGCAAACCCTGGCGTTTGTTGAACGTGAGCGCGAGACGGGTAAGACCATTTATCCTCCGGCGAGCGATGTATTTAATGCGTTTCGGTTTACTGAGTTTTCAGACGTGAAAGTGGTTGTGCTTGGTCAGGATCCTTATCATGGTCCCAATCAGGCCCACGGACTGTGCTTCTCAGTGTTACCAGGTGTAAAAACACCGCCCTCTCTGGTCAATATGTACAAAGAGCTGGCTCAGGATATTGAAGGCTTTGAGATCCCGTCTCATGGTTATTTGAAGAGCTGGGCAGAGCAGGGCGTGTTGATGTTGAATACGGTTCTTACCGTCGAGCAGGGAAAAGCCCATTCTCACGCGAAGTCGGGCTGGGAAACCTTTACCGATAAGATTATCGATGCTTTGAATCAAAATCGTGATAATGTGATTTTTCTTCTCTGGGGTGCTCATGCTCAGAAGAAGGGGAAAATGATTGACCGAAATCGTCACCATGTATTGAAGGCCCCGCATCCTTCCCCGCTGTCTGCTCATCGTGGTTTTTTTGGCTGTCAGCATTTCTCGCAAACCAATCAACTGCTGAAGCAAATGGGCAAAGCCCCTATCAACTGGCAACCTTCTATAGATTAGAAGGACTTAGCGCCATAATTGATGGTTTTTCGAGCATTGTCAAAACATGATGGCTCATTTTCTTATACACTTGTAAAGAGTATGGAATAGGGAGAGGGAGTCATGATGATCGAAAGGATTAGGCGTGAGCACGGCTACATGGTCCGTTTGCTTGCGATTTTAAATCGAAAGTTACATCTACTGGAACAAGAGCAGCCTATTAATTACAGTATTGTAAAAGAGATCGTAGATTATCTGGCTAATCATTCCGAGAAAGTACACCACCCCAAAGAAGATATTCTTTACCACTATTTTCTGGAGAAGTATGGGGAGCAGGAGCAGATATCGGATCTTGAAGCCGATCATAAGGCGCTATCAGAGAAGACACATTCGTTCTTAGACGTGGTTGAGATGATCTTAAAAGATGCGGTGGTTCCTCAAGACATCTTCATGGATAAACTGTCGCATTTTATTCAGGATCAAAAGCGCCATCTGGATTTGGAAGAGCAGTCGGTATTGCCTTTGATTGAGAAACGTTTCACAACGGCGGACTGGCAGCATGTGGAAAGCCTATGGACTGTGGAAGAAAACGATCCGGTATTCGGTGAGACGATTGCAGATCGCTACAAACAACTGGCGGAACGCGTCCGGCAAAACGACAATGAGTTTGTGTGACCAAGAATGAGAGCCCTTTTTCAGGGCTCTTTTTTGTTTCGCGGCTAACAGGGTCAGTCAGTTGTCGTGAGCTGATCCAGGTACTCCAACCAACGCGCACTCTGGGGTGAGGGTTTTTGCTGATGCGCTAGGCGAGCTACCGTCTGAGCTTGCTGGTATTCTTTTAGTCCGACATAGGCTCGCACTTTAAGCAACAGTGTTGGTTGTTGGTCTGAACTGCTGAGTTTGTCTAGCGATGCGAGCGCACTCTGAAAGTCGCCTTGCTGTAATTCCAGTCGGGCAACCTGCTCATAATATTGGTTATTAAGGCGTGCAGCGGCTAACCAGGCGGATTGAGCCTTTGACCATTCCCGAGCCATTTGCCATTGCTGAGCTTGCTTCACTATGGTGTCGATATCGGCTTCGTCGACCTGCAGCGTCTGATAGGAGATAGCGGCTTTTTCCGGATTCCCCTGTTGTGCGTAGAGTTGCGCTTTACTGAGCTGGAGGTTATCAGGTATCTGAATGCCAGCTCTCTCTGCAGATACCAGAGTCGCCAGCGCCAGTTTGTACTGACGGGTCTGCACATACAGTGAGCTCAGTTGCTGCCACCACATGACATGATCAGGTTGTAGGGCTAAAAGTTTCTGCGTCGTTACAATGGCGCTTGGTAAACGAGACAACTGCATTTCCGCGCTCAGTTGCAAACTGAGAGGTGAGATTTTTGGCGTATTATCAAGTTGATGGTAATGCTTGAGCGAGGCTAATAATGGTGCCCACTGCTGCATGAGATAGTGCGCTCTAGCGGTGTTGAGCCAGACGTTAGCAAGCTGTTGTGAGCTGATTTGATGGGCTTGGTCATGTTTGACCAAGCGCTCAAAGTGTCCCAGAGCCTGTTCAGGCTGCTGTTCCGACAATAATAATTCGGCCAACATGCGTTCGGTCTGCCAACCTTGAGCCTGCATGAAGGCCTGGCTGTCTACAGCGATTTGCAATTGTCGTATGGCTCTTTGCGGTTGCTCTGCCTGCCAATAATAAATACCCAGCATGCGCGCCACATACGCCTTGTCATAGGTTGATGACGGTTGAGTGTCTTCGAGCACACGGATGGCCTCAGTCAGTTTATTTTGTTGCTCAAGCTCATAAGCTTTAGATACCTGAGTCGCTGTGCGCATGCCTAGCTCCTGAGCTGCATGGGCGCCGGTGACGAACCATGAACTCAGAGTGATGGCTGAGATAACAAGTAAACGTTTCATTATTGATTCAACTTAAACTCTAATGTCACCGTTTGCCCTACTCGGGGAGTGGCTTTGCCATTGACGATCATCGGTTGGTATTTCCATTGCTTGAGGGCGACTTTGGCCTCGCGATCGAACAGTCGCTTGGGGTTAGCATCAATGACTTCGATATCGGTAGGGCGACCGGTCTCATCAATGGTAAACGACATCACGACATAACCTTCAATATTGCGTTGCAACGCCCTGCGTGGGTATTTAGGTTGCTTACGGTGTAAAGGCATCACTTGTTGGTTTTGCCCGATATCTGGCACACTTGGTGCGTTGAGTGACACACCCGTTACCTGAGTTGATATTGTAATGTTTGGTAACTGTGGTGTAGTTGGCGTTTGTACACTGGACACATCAGCGCTGTGTTCGACAGTTGAAGCTGAAGGTGGCGTCACCGGCATTTTTGGGGGCTCAGGTAAAACGCGTTGGCGCCTCACGATCTCCGAGTCCGGTTCTACCATGACCAAATCATAACTCAAGCTTGCAGATTCCTCTGATTTTGACTTTGCTCCGCTGTCCACCATCCAGCTCATAAAAGAGAACAGTGTTAACGCCATTAACGCTGCAAGCGGGAGACTTGCCAGGACTCTAAGCATCAACGGTTCTCCGTTGCGAGAGCAATTTTGACGACGCCTGCACCCTTCGCGCTATCCATGACGTCAACCACGGTCCCGTTGAAGGCGTGTTTGTCCGCTTGAATCACCATTGAGGCATTAGGCTGTTCCAGAAGCAATTTCTCTAAGGTGGCTTGAACGCGCTCTATATCGACGCGTCGCTTGTCTATATAGATGTCGTTGGTAGCCGTGATAGCGACAAAGATCCCTGCGTCTTTTTGGCTTACCGCATGGCTGGCCTGGGGGCGATTCACATCAACCCCTGACTCGCGCACAAAGGAGCTGGTGACGATAAAGAAGATCAGCATAATAAAGACGATATCGAGCATCGAAGTCATATCGATATTGGCGTCTTCAGTGGGTTTTCGGCGTTGACCTAATCTCATTTCGACTCTCCAGAGCGCAGATTAACAGGAGTCAACTGACGCTCACTTCTTAGTAACTGTTCAAGTTGAAACAGGCTTTGTCTGCTCCATTTCTGAATGCGGGAATAGGCCAGCATACCGGACAACGCGGCCACCATTCCGGCCATTGTCGGGATGGTGGCCATAGAAATACCTGCGGCCATCAGCCGTGGTTGGGCACTGCCTTGAGTTGCCAATGTATCAAAGACGGTAATCATTCCAGTCACCGTACCAAGCAGTCCCAGCATCGGGCAAAGACTTAGCAGACACTTTAGTAAGTTCAGATTCTGCTTTAGTCGGTTCTCAGCCTCGCTGAGCATGGCATGACGCTGTGACTGGGCATACCAGGAATAATGATCCTGGCGTTGCGCCCAGGCATCCACCCAACCACTTTGTTCCAATGGGAAGACTTTGGCAAAGTAGATGATGCGTTCAATGGCCAATAACCAGAAGATAAAAACCACCGCGGCGAGCCACCAAAGCACCGGCCCCCCTTGGGTCATAAACTGGTTCAGGTGTTCGCTACCGGGTAGCCAACTGAATAGGTTATGCGGCATACGCTTCTTTGCGCTCCATGGTTTGAGCTTCTGCTTGTGCGGCGACCAGACCAACACTTTGCCTTTCCAGAATATTGCGAATAGCTTCGGCTTTTGAACTGAGCAGGTTGTGAGCCAGTAGCAGTGGCATTGCGCTGACAAGGCCCAGTACCGTGGTCACCAGTGCCATAGAAATTCCTCCTGCCATTACACGAGGTTCGGCATTGCCAAATTGTGTGATGACCTGGAAGGTTTCAATCATACCCGTCACCGTTCCAAGCAGGCCTAACATAGGTGCCAGTGCTGCAAGCAGTTTCAACATACTCAGACCGCGCTCAAGATGTTGCTGCTCATCCATGATGGCCTCCAGCAAACGTAATTCCAGCGCTTCAACGTGCAGTTGTTTCTCACGGTGGTAGACACTGAGCACCCGGCCCAGAGGGTTATCTTTGGGGGTATCAGCTGTTTTAAGCTGCTTGGTGATGGTGTGTTGGGTAGAGAGCAACACAACAGCGCGATACAAGGCGATGATCATGCCCAGAACAAATAAAGCAGTGATGATTTTGCCCACTACGCCACCATGCTCAAATCGCTCGGTCAGAGTCGGAGTATCCGCGAGTTGCTGATAGATATCCCCACGACTGGGATCGAGTTGAGTTGCGGTTTGACCAGTGACAATGCCAGCTGCTTCAAAGGACGTGGGGACGCTGTTTGGCAGACGAGGAAAGTCACTGGCCAACTGGCCATCCCAGCTGATGGGGCCATGGGCCGAGAGGAGTGCAAAATGACCCAGTCGAATCGCGTTAATGGTCATCATTTCCCCTGAGCCGGACACGAAAGGCAGATCTACTTCACTATAGGTCGCGCCTGAGGAAATCTGAGACAGGTACGCTTGCCATAATCCAGTGAGCTGATGGATAGAGGGCAGAGTTTTTGCGGCGACAATGCTATTAATGGCGGTCAGGTGTTCAGCCTGCTCGTGATTTATCACCGAGTGCTCGAGTTCGATTTGTAGCTCTTTTGCCGATTGACGTACCACACCGAACAGTTCACCCAAGCTGCCCGTTTCCAGATGTAGTTTTTTTTGTTGCTCTGCCAGAGTGCGTTCATTGTCGGTAAACGCGCTACTCAGTGATTGAATACTGGCATCCAATTCTGCTTTCCGTTGTTGCAGCTCCGATTTACGTGCAGCCAACGTTTGTTGTTGCTGCACAAATTCAGCTTCTCGCTGCGCGTTGTGCTGCTGCTCTTGTTTCTGAGCAACTTTGGCTTTGGTCGTTAGCGAATCAGCTGCAAGCGCCGGTTGAACCACACTAAGGCTGAAAAGGGCAATAATGAAAGGTAACTTATGCATTAGCTGGGATCCTTAATCTTTTCAGCAGGAGAGAGTGAAACCGGCAGCTCTATCAGCGACGGTGAGGCTTGTTTGTCAGCAATAGCAAAAGCCTGATCGATATGAGAAGCCTGTGATATGTCGATGGATACCCAGCTTTGTTGGTTCGCATCCCAGCTCCAGTATTGAGTTCGATCCAGGCTTCGGGCAACCAGTGAAACGCGCCCCAGATACAGTTGCTCTGCTTCAATTTTACGGCCGACATTGATTTGTGAGCGGTAGCTGCCCAGCTTGATGCCGTAATCCATTTCAATTTGGTAGGCCTCTAATATGCGGCGGTACTTTTCGGCGTCACTGACATCCGCTTGTGGCATCAGCGCTTTAAGCTGCTCTAGCCTTGTCAGACGAGCCTCAAGTCGAATTGGTTTGTCTTGTTGAATGTGCTGTTCCAGGCCTGCCAACATTTGGTACATCAAAGGCACGACGCCCTGGCGCGTATCACTGATTTGCGCAAGTTGGGCTTGGATGCTGGCCATCTCTTGATGTTGATTTGCAACAACGGCTTGCAGGTGTTTCTCATAGATGGCCAGATTGGCGATTTCCTGCTCGAGCATCGCTATTTCGGATTTGAGCTCGAAGGCTTTATCACTGCTTTTATTGATACGATCCTGGCTTTGTGCACTTTGGGTAATGGTCTGTGCTTCAATCGTGCGAGCGTTATCAAGATCACTGGCGTTGGCCATACTGCTTATGCTGAGCAGGGTAAGCGTGCACAATGTCAGGCGAAAAGCCGTTTTGTTCATTTCAATAGCCTTCTGCTTTCTGTCATCTCAAGGGAGACGTGTCATTGCACAGTAGAGACAACAGATTCGGTAGTTAATGTGGATCACATGGCTTCAAGTCGGCTTACAGAGGCCGAACTGAGAAGCGCCAACATTGTATTGCAACTGTCTGAAGAAATACAGTTTAAATGATATTGATAGTAGTTATCATTTGAGGTTTATTGATATCAGGTGAAGCGATGCTTGAGAGGGGGGTCGGACACCAAAAACAAAACCCTCGCAAAGGAGGGCTCTGTGTTGTATCGATAATCAAGTTTCAGGCTTCTTGAGCATCGAAAATTCATATTCTTGTGCCAGAAATGGTTGGACTAAAGATCAACATCGTCCAGTGAAAAGTCTAAGCCAATATCCATATCGTTTAGCTCTTTCTGTAAACGCTGTCTGTCTTTAATTGCCTCGATTTCTCGCCATTTTCTTTTTACAGGTTTCGCGCGCCCAGCGCGTGGTCGTGGTGCATCAAATTCCGTAACGCCGTCTAGTTCAAAGCCATCCATAAGCCACCTCTACTATTATTGTTCTCCTCACGGAGCCCTTTTAGTACCACATTACAAGACAGATTAACTTTGATTTGTTTCTCATTTGTTTCTTAAGTATGAACTTTTTATGCCATTTTGAACTCAATCTCACAGTTTTGGTTTAATCATTTGCCTAAAAATTAACCGGTTGAATCACATTATCAAAAAGAAATTGAGAACATAGATTGTTAACACGGTGTGCTGAGGGGGTTGAACAGCGGATTTTGTGTGCTACGAGAAACATTCTCATTGTCTGATAATGTTTAAAAAGTATTCCATTTGGTAAAACAGCGTCGACCCTTTGAGGTACATAGGATTGTCCGTTCATTTGTCACTACTTGTGACTTTGGTTGCTATGCTTACCTATTGTTAAAAAAATGACGGAATCTTGCTAATCATTAGTGATGCATTTGCTTTATTAACTGTTAACTTTTCGTGATTTTATGGTGAAAAATAACAATGTTATAATACTTGTTGCGTATTGATTTTTATGTGGCATGCCTGCAAAATCCGCCCGTCAAAAAATACGCCGACTTGTATAGCGTTCCCAATGGGTAAGAAATACAAGCTAAGTTGCCGTGAAAAACAGTGAAATAAACAGAACCACACGGATGGGTAGAGGCACGGAACTTAGGAAGCACTTGGATGTGCGGCTCGGTATTCCAACTTTAAGTGAGGTTTAAAGTGACAGACGTAATTAATTTGATGAACGATCTACTTTGGGGATCGATTCTGGTTTATCTACTCGTGGGTGTGGGGATCTATTTTACAGTACGCCTAGGGTTTATTCAGTTCCGCCATTTTGGTCACATGTTCAGTGTGCTAAAAAACAGTCGTAAGGCTGATGCAGCCGGCATCTCCTCTTTTCAGGCTCTTTGTACAAGTCTGGCTGCACGTGTTGGCACTGGTAACATGGCGGGTGTTGCTGTAGCTCTGACATTTGGTGGCCCGGGTGCCATTTTCTGGATGTGGCTGATCGCGATGCTGGGTATGGCCACTTCTTTTGCCGAAAGTACTCTTGCACAGCTATATAAAACGCGTGATGACGATGGTAACTACCGTGGTGGTCCTGCGTACTACATGGAGAAAGGCCTGGGCATGCGCTGGATGGGCGTATTGTTCTCTATCTTCCTAATCATTGCATTTGGTCTGGTTTTCAATGCGGTACAGGCGAACTCGATTGCCACTGCTATGAACACCGCATTCGGTATTGAGCCAATTTACGTTGGTGTGTTTATCGTTCTGATTTCAGCGTTTGTGATTTTTGGTGGTATTCGTAAAATCGCTCGTACAGCAGAACTGATTGTTCCTGTGATGGCTCTGGCCTATCTGCTGCTTGCTTTCGTTGTGGTGTTCATGAACATCGAGAAAGTGCCAGAAGTGCTTGCGTACATCTTTAAGAGCGCGTTTGGCCTACAGGAAGCCGCAGCAGGTGGCGTCGGTTATGCCATTGCTCAGGCAATGATTCAGGGTATCAAGCGCGGTCTGTTCTCAAACGAAGCGGGCATGGGTTCGGCACCGAATGCTGCGGCATCGGCAACGCCATACCCACCGCACCCTGCCTCTCAGGGCTATGTGCAAATGCTGGGTGTGTTCACCGATACGATTGTCATCTGTAGTGCAACTGTGGCGATTATCCTGATGTCGGGTGAGTACGTTCCACACGGTGAAGTGACGGGTATTGAACTGACTCAGCGAGCACTGAGCTCACAAGTCGGTGACTGGGGTGGTATCTTTGTTGCTGTGGCGATTTTCTTCTTTGCATTCACATCTATCATTGCAAACTACTCGTATGCAGAAACCAACCTGATCTTCCTGGAGCACAACCACAAAGCTGGCCTGGGTATTTTCCGTATCGTCGTATTGGGCATGGTATTGTTTGGTTCGGTAGCAACATTACCGACGGTTTGGGCCCTGGCGGATGTTTCTATGGGTCTGATGGCTATCGTCAACCTGATAGCGATTATCCTGCTTTCAGGCATCGTGGTGAAGTTGGCGAAAGACTACAACATGCAGCTTGATGCCGGTAAAGTACCAACGTTTGATGCCAACGATTATCCTGAGCTTAAGTCTCAGCTTGAAGAAGGCATTTGGGACAACACAAAAGAGACTGCGAATAAGTAATCACTTTTGCCTATCTCAAAAATAGATTAAGCCATGCACTAATTCATTGCTGAAAGTGCATGGCTTTTTTTATACTGAAAGAAATCATTATTAAAAGAGTAAAGTCATGCTTATTGTTGTTTCACCGGCCAAAACCCTGGATTACGAGTCTCCCCTTGCCACGAAGCGTTTTACCTTACCTGAGTTGAGAGAGCATTCTGCACAGCTGATTGAGGAGTGTCGTAAGTTGACCCCTGCCGACGTGTCTGCGCTGATGAAGGTGAGTGATAAGATCGCCGGTCTTAATGTGGCCCGTTTTGAAGAGTGGAGTGAGACATTTACGACCGACAATGCGCGTCAGGCGATTTTGGCATTTAAGGGCGATGTCTATACAGGTCTTGAAGCCGAAACCATGACGGAAGCCGATTTTGATTACGCTCAGCAACATCTTCGTATGTTGTCAGGTTTGTACGGCCTTTTGAAACCGCTTGATCTGATGCAGCCTTATCGTCTTGAAATGGGAACAAAGCTTGCGAATCAACGCGGTACTAACTTGTATCAGTTCTGGGGCAATATCATTACCGACAAGCTGAATGAGGCGCTACATGCTCAGGAGGATAATGTCCTGATCAATCTGGCATCGAATGAGTACTTTAAATCAGTAAAGACAAAGCAACTTGATGGTCAGGTAATTACCCCAATTTTCAAAGATTGTAAGAATGGTCAGTATAAGGTCATCAGCTTTTACGCCAAGAAGGCTCGAGGCATGATGGCACGCTATATCATTGATAACCGAGTGGATTCGATTGAGAAGCTGACGAAGTTTGATGTGGCGGGGTATTATTTTGCAGAGGAAGAATCTACAGCTACGGAATTAGTTTTCAAGCGTGAAGAGCAACAATAGCACCCAATAGACAAAGCGCCATTGTCATTTCCACGACAATGGCGCTTTGTTAATGAAGCCTTGGCGGGCGACAACTGGCTATTTTTTCTTAGCGCCTTTCTTTTTAGTTACTTTCTTTTTGTCGTCTTTTTTGGCCTTTTTCTTTTTCTTAAACACAGGCTTTTTGTGAGTTGGGCGCATACCCTCAATAAATCTTTCTTTGATCAGTTCTTTTGTGTAACGACCCACACGATCCATCATTGGTTGATCGTGCGCTTCCACTAAAGAGATCGCAATGCCTTTTTTACCGGCGCGAGCAGTACGCCCGATACGATGCAGATAAACGTCAGCACTGCGTGGTAAGTCGTAGTTGATTACGTGTGATACGTCCGGCAAATCAATACCGCGTGCCGCGATATCTGTTGCCAATAAGATATTCACGCTACCTTCACGGAAACGACTGATGGCGTTATTGCGACGATCCTGAGGCATCTCCCCCTGGATCCATGAACAAGGAATTTGAGCGCTGTCGAGTTGTTGACGAAGCTCAGCCAGACGTTCACGGGTTTTGACAAATACAATGGTGCGTTGCGCCTGCTCGCTGAGAATGTGTTTCAGCAAGGCCAGCTTGTGCTCAGCACTGTCCGCACGATGATACCACTGAGTGATTTTCTTACGTTCACGCAGGGAAGGTTCGGCATCGATCTCTGCCGGTTCGTTTAGCAGATCTGCTGTAAAACCTTCGACGCCACGACCTTCAAGTGTGGCTGAAAATAGCAGGGTCTGTTTACGCCAGCGACATTCTGCCGAGAGGCGGTCGACGGTAGGGCCAAAACCCATATCCAGCATACGATCAGCTTCGTCCAGTACTAACCATTCGATCGCTCTGCAGTCAAAGCGTTCTGACTCGATATATTCCATCAGACGACCGGGGGTCGCTACAACGATATCCTGAGTTTGCGCTAATGTTTCAGCGTGGCTGTCGTAAGTTACGCCACCCGTAATCGTGGCCACTTTTAGACGTGAGTACTTAGCCAGAGCTCTGGTCTGCTCCGCAACCTGCATGGCCAGTTCACGTGTTGGCGTTAGTACAAGGATACGTGCCGGGCCGGCTTTCTTGCGCGGGAAGTCCAGTAAGTACTGGATCGCCGGGATCGCAAATGATGCGGTTTTCCCCGTTCCTGTGGGAGCCGATGCAAGGATATCTTTGGCGTCCAGTGCTTGTGGGATCGCTTGAGCCTGAACTTCAGTCGGGCGGCTAAAGCCCATTTCTTCAATCGCTTCTAAAAGGGTAGGATCTAAATCTAGTTCGGCGAATGTTCTGATCACTATGATGTCTCCACAAGACGTAAGTTAACCCTGGACAAAAAAACATCAAGCAGGGGAAAAGTAGGGCGGCTATTATACTCAAACGAACGCTAAGCGCACTTACATTTTAAGGTAAAACTCCCGGGTAAGGGCAATAAAGTCACGGGAGTAGCCGCCGCCCTCTGAATGGATGACCAGCACGCTTTCAGACGGTTCGCGTGACTGCTTTCCAATGGCAAACAACAATCGGTTACACGCCTTATTGTTGGTCGCCTGAATCCGGCAAATCCGATGCAGATACCAGCCCTTTTTCAGGGCCTGTTGTATAAACTGCTCCCCCTCGACTTTTGGTAGTACAAAACACGCTTCACCCAGTTCGCAGAGTAATTGCCAACAGGCGTCAAGCAATTGCTCATGGGTCAACGAGTCCGTATGGCGCGCAGTGGCGCGTCGTTGATTGGCTGACTGTTCGCCGCTATTGAAATATGGGGGGTTACAGATAATCCCCGAGTATTTAAGGTTATTTGTAATACAGGTGATATCGCCGTGAGTGACATCAATACGATGCTGCCAGGGAGAGTGAGCAACGTTATAAGAGGCGTCTTTGATGGCCACAGGATCAATATCTACGGCCTGGATCGTCGCATTGGGAAAGCGCTGCGCAAGCATTAATGAGAGTAACCCGGTACCGCAGCCAATATCTAACAGATGTTCGGGCATCGAAAAGTTGGCCCAGGCACCCAATAATATACCGTCGGTACTGACAGGCATTCCTGAGTTTCCATCATGTATCGTAAACTGCTTACATTGAAAGCCTTTGGTTTTTGGTGTGCTACAGGTCATGCTTTATCTTGTTAATCGTTTGCTTTTAAGTAATTATCACTAATGTTAAATAAATGAGTAGTGATATGTGCTGTGTGTAATTAAATTGTTCTGTGAAATGATCGGTATAATAATTTAATTTTATTTTCAAAAGTAGTGATTATCACTGCCTTTCAGTTTGTTGGACAAATTAATATAGTGTTTATTTCTAAGTCTATTGCTTATTGACTAGTGATTCGTCATTATGCCGGCCTTATTTTTACGGAGGAACGATGATTCCTTCGATAAACACACAACATAACAAGTAAGGGTATATCTGTGAAACAGACGTTGAAAACAACAGATATTATAGCAGTCGGCTTCATGCTGTTTGCTTTTTTCCTTGGTGCGGGCAACATTATTTTCCCACCTCTCGCGGGTCAGCTAGCAGGTGACAACCTGTTACCAGCAATGACAGGTTTCCTAATCACTGCAGTCGGTCTTCCTCTTATTACCATTATTGCCGTAGCAGTGGCTGGGGGCTCTTGGGAGCACCTGACTAAAGATCTTCCAAAGCGTGCAGCGACTCTTATTGCCGTGCTTATCTTTATTATCATTGGCCCTGCATTTGCGGCACCTCGTACAGGTTTAGTGGCTTATGAAATGGCGGTGCGTCCGTTTATTGCTGATGCGGCTCAAATGCACCTGACGGTTTTCTCTATCCTGTTCTTTGCAATCGCTATGTCTTTTGCATGGTCGCAGGGTAAGCTGATCGATGTTATTGGTAAGGTACTGACACCGGTTTTGTTTGTTGGTCTTATCATTCTGGCTGGCGCGGTGTTCATCGATCCTCAGGGGGACATGATCGCACCTGTGGGTGAGTACTTATCACAACCGCTGACGAAAGGCTTCCTGGAAGGTTACAACACCATGGATACATTCGGTTCGTTGATGTTTGGTATGCTTATCGTGGATGCTCTGCGTAAGAAAGGCATCACCGAACAGGCCGCAACGACGAAGTACTTAATCAACGCGGCATGTATTGCTGCGGCAGGACTGGCGTTTGTTTATATTTCCCTGTTCTATCTGGGTGCTACCAGCGCGACGGTAGCTGTAGGTGCCGACAACGGCGGTGCTATCCTGAGTCAATATGTACAGGCGCTATTTGGACCTTACGGTCAGGTCGTTTTGTCAGTGATTGTTCTGTTAGCCTGTCTAACGACCGCAATTGGTTTGATTTCAGCCTGTTCTGATTACTTCAGCTCTTTGACGTCTGTCAGTTATCAAAAATGGGTACTGATCATTGGTGTTGCTTGCGCGACTGTAGCAAATATTGGTCTGGCTCAATTGATTTCGCTGTCAGTGCCAGTATTGTTTGCTCTTTATCCAGTTGCAATTGCGCTTGTGGCTCTGACATTTGTGCGCAAACAGCTGGCGAGCCCGAAACTGGCTTACCGTGTGGTGATTCTGGTGTCTTTGGCGTTCGCAATGATTGATGCGGCTAAGGTAGCAGGAATTGATGTGTCAGCGTTTAACGCACTACCTTTGTTTAGCGTGGGCATGGGTTGGGTAATGCCAACATTTGCTACTATCGTGTGCATGTGCTTCATTGGGCGTGCAGACAATGAGTTGGCTGAAGAGACCGCTTAATGCTCAGCTCTCCATGCAACTGACATAAAAAAAACGGCGCTTTTAGCGCCGTTTTTTTGTGGACTAGAGCGTTTGTTGGTACTCCACCAGTATCTGTTCACACCAGGTGGCAATTCGCTCCTCAGTTAATTCATATTGAGAATCTTCATCCAGAGCAAGCCCTACAAACTGGCTGCCATCTTCGGTTAGCGCTTTGGAGGCTTCAAACTCATAGCCGATATTCGGCCAGTAACCAATGAAGTTAACCCCACCCGGTTTAAGTTCATCGTGAAGCATACCCATAGCGTCCAGATACCACTCGCCATAGCCTTCCTGATCCCCCAGACCAAATAAGGCCACGACTTTGTTGTTAAGGGGCAAGCCTGAGAGTTGATCCCACAGGGCTCCCCAATCTTCTTGCAATTCACCAAAGTCCCAGGTGGAAATTCCCAGGATTAAGAAGTCGTATTCACTCATTTGAGAAATTGGCGTCTCTTTTACGTTATGTATATCGACGATGTCCGGGCCGATGATTTCGCGGATTTTCTCCGCTGCCATTTCGGTGTAGCAGGTTGACGAACCGTAAAACAAACCTATTTTCATAACTCTTCGTGCCAATTTTCCATGGAATGAGCGAGATTCTACTCTTTCTTCCCAGCAGACCTCAAGTGAGAGTGAACGTATCATGGTCTGAACTGGCATGAGTTCAGAAGGCAGTGATCGCCCAACTCCAAGGTAGACCTGCCCATCTTTGCAGCGCTTGTTCATCTTCATGCTGATTTTTATAGCATTCTCATTTCTTCTCGCATACTCTGTTAAAAGTACTGTATAAACATCCAAGAGGTGGTTGTGAGCGATATCAATCTTCAAGATCAGGGTTTAGTAGAGCAATTTCTCGACTCCATGTGGATGGAGCGAGGGTTATCGGAAAATACTCTGGCTTCTTATCGCAACGATCTGTTTAAGCTATTAACGTGGATGAATGAGCACAATTACCGCTTAGGCTTCATCAGTTTGTCGGGATTGCAGCAATATCAGACCTGGCTGACTGACCAGAACTATCAACAAAGCTCTCGGGCACGCATGTTGTCAGCCATTCGAAGACTGTTCCAGTATCTCCATCGGGAAAAGCTTCGTTCAGACGATCCGACGGCACTGTTGGTCAGTCCCAAACTCCCTAAGCGTCTGCCTAAAGATCTCACCGAAGAGCAGGTCACGGCATTGTTGGAAGCGCCGGACCCGAATGATCCGATCGAGTTACGAGATAAAGCCATGCTGGAGTTATTATATGCGACCGGGCTGCGTGTGACCGAGTTGGTGAGTCTGACCATGGAAAATATCAGTCTCAGGCAAGGGGTAGTTCGTGTCGTGGGTAAAGGTAACAAAGAACGGTTAGTGCCTATGGGAGAGAATGCCGTCGACTGGATCGCTGAGTTTATTGAGAAAGGCCGTCCAGCACTACTGGGTGACAAAAGCTCAGATGTGGTCTTTCCTAGTAAAAGGGCCAGACAAATGACCAGACAAACGTTCTGGCACCGCATCAAGTTTTACGCGGTACTAGCGGATATCGATACGGAATTGCTGTCTCCTCACGTACTGCGACATGCATTTGCAACCCATCTTCTGAACTATGGCGCGGACTTGCGTGTCGTACAGATGTTGTTGGGGCATAGTGACTTATCCACGACACAAATTTATACTCATGTAGCAACAGAACGTTTGAAAAACATTCACAGCCAGCATCATCCAAGGGCTTGATTTAACCTATTCAGATACAAAGGTGATATTAATGAGCGTATTGCGCCGTTTGACTCTACTTTCCCTACCTCTTTTTGTGACCGCTTGCGGGGCAGAAGAGTCTCAAACTACTCCGGCTACTCAGCCTGCCGCTGCAGTTGCAGCCGAAGTGTCTACACAAGCCGACGAATCGGCGATCAGAGCCAGATTCGCCAAAATTGGTATCGAAATTTCAGAGGTAGTGCCATCAGATATTCAGGGTCTGGTGGAAGTACGCACCGCTGGAGGCGTTTTGTTTGCTTCCCCTAACGGCGATCACTTTATTGCCGGTACGCTGTATTCGCTCGACGACAATGGCAACTATAAAGATGTGATTGCCGAGAGACAGGCGCCACTGAATGCAGAAAAAATTGCCCAGTTTAGCGATAGCATGATTGAGTTCAAGTCAGCCGATGAGAAATATGTGGTGTCGATTTTTACTGATATTACGTGTGGATATTGTGTGCGACTTCACAGCCAGATGCAGGGATACAATGATCTTGGCATTACAGTCCGCTATCTGGCTTACCCGCGTCAGGGGGCCAATGGTTCGGTTGCCGAGCAAATGGCGAAGATTTGGTGTTCTGCCGATCCTGCCGCTGCCATGCATGATGCCAAGGTGAATCGTAAAGAAGCCGTATTTGACGGTGATCTGACTCAGTGCCAGGAAACGGTCACGCAACACTATAACTTAGGGCGTGAAATGGGCATCAGCGGTACTCCGGCCATCTTCCTGCCAAATGGAGAAATGGTTGGTGGTTATCTTCCTCCGGCTGATCTGATCAAACGTCTAGAACAAATCAAATAATTATTAGGATATGGGCCCGTTATGACGGGCCCGGTTTACTCTATGATAGAAATCCAACGTCGTCCTGAAGTCGATATTTCGATACTTCCTGACTCTATTCCTGCTTTACTACGCCGTCTGTACATTAGCCGTGGCGTGAGTGATGTGGCTCAATTGGAAAAAGCGGCCAAAGGGTTACATTCCTTTCAACAGCTGGCGGGTATCGATTCCGCAGTCGAGCTGCTGTTTGCGGCGATTGAGCAGCAACAACGTATCATCGTCGTTGGTGATTTTGATGCAGACGGTGCAACCAGTTCAGCGCTGTCGGTATTGGCTTTACGCATGTTGGGTAGTCGCAATGTCGACTATCTGGTCCCTAATCGTTTTGAAGATGGCTATGGACTGAGTCCAGAAGTGGTCGATCAGGCGATTGAAATCGGTGCTGAAGTGATCATGACGGTAGACAATGGGGTTTCCTCAATCGCCGGCGTGCAATACGCGAAAGAGAATGGCATTAAAGTGCTGGTGACGGACCATCACTTGCCTGGCTCCGAGTTGCCCAATGTGGATGCAATGGTCAACCCTAACCTGAATGAATGTGGCTTTCCATCAAAAGCCCTGGCAGGAGTGGGTGTCGCATTTTATCTAATGATGGCGCTTTGTGTGCACATGCGAAAGCTTGGTTGGTTTGCTCGTCAGGGGATGGCGGAGCCGAAGCTGATGGAGCTGATTGATCTGGTTGCACTGGGCACGGTAGCGGATGTGGTGCCGCTGGATGAAAATAACCGGATTCTGGTGCATCAGGGCTTGCAGCGAATTCGTGCTGGTAAAGCTCGTCCGGGGATTCAGGCGCTGATTGAAATTGCTAAACGCGATGCCCGAAAACTCGTCGCAGCAGATTTTGGGTTTGCATTAGGACCGCGTATTAATGCTGCAGGTCGTCTTGATGACATGTCATTTGGCGTTGAGTTGCTGATGTCCGACAATATTCATGCTGCGCGCCGCATGGCCAGCGAACTTGATGGCCTGAACCAGACGCGTAAGGATATTGAAGAGGGTATGAAACAAGAGGCGCTGGCCTTTTGTGAGCGCTTGCAATTCAGCGACAAAACAGAGTTGCCTTATGGTCTGGCATTGTTCCAAAGAGACTGGCATCAGGGGGTCATTGGCATTCTGGCATCACGAATTAAAGACAAGTTTCATCGACCGGTTATCGCATTTGCAGATGGTGGTGAAGGCACGATCAAAGGCAGTTGTCGTTCGATTCAGGGGCTACACATGCGCGATGCTCTGGATAAAATTGATACGCAGAATCCTGGACTCATTGCTAAGTTTGGCGGTCATGCGATGGCTGCGGGTCTGACGATTATGGAAAAGGACTTTGAGCGCTTTAGCCGTCTATTCGATGGGGTAGTTCGCGATGAACTGGGTGACACGGCCCTGAAAGGGATTATTCTGTCAGACGGAGAACTGAAACCGGAAGAGTTTTCTATGCATACGGCAGAGCAATTGCGAGCCGGTGGACCCTGGGGACAGGCCTTCCCTGATCCCGTTTTTGACGGTGAGTTTAAAGTACTGCATCAAAAGCTGGTAGGGGAAAAACACCTGAAGCTAATGGTTGAGCCGATGCATAAGGGCTTTGGCAGTAACATTATGCTGGATGCCATCGCTTTTAATGTCGATCTGCGACGCTGGCCAGATGCGTCAGTAAAAACGGTGACCCTAGCCTATAAACTGGATATCAACGAGTTTCGTGGAAACCAGTCACTACAACTGATGGTCGACCATATTGAGCCTCGCTAGAGGCTCATGAAATAGGTCAAGGAAAATCGATATTTTCCTGTATCTTCGTCACATTTTTGAGTAGAATTCTGCGGTTAAATTCTACTCATAAATGCTGAGCAAATATGTTTGAAATCAATCCTATCAAAAACCGCCTACAGGATGTGTCTGAACGCACAAATATCCTGAGGGGGTATCTTTGACTATGACGCTAAGAAAGAGCGTCTAGAAGAAGTCAACGCAGAACTTGAACAACCGGATGTCTGGAACGAACCTGACCGTGCACAAGCACTGGGTAAAGAGCGTGCCTCACTGGAAGCGGTTGTTGAAACCATCGACCTTCTTGACCAAGGTGTAGAAGACGTAGACGGTCTTCTAGAGCTTGCGGTGGAAGAAGAAGACCAAGAAACGTTCGATGAAATTGAACCAGAACTTGCTGAGCTGGAAGCCAAGCTAGAAACGCTTGAGTTCCGCCGAATGTTCGCCGGTGACCACGATGCATCAGATTGCTACATCGACTTGCAATCGGGCTCGGGCGGTACAGAAGCGCAAGACTGGACCAACATGATGCTACGCATGTATCTACGTTGGGCAGAAGCGAAAGGCTTCAAGACCGAGATTATCGAAGTATCAGAAGGTGAAGTTGCAGGCCTTAAAGGCGCAACAGTGAAGGTATCGGGCGAGTATGCTTACGGCTGGCTACGCACAGAAACGGGTGTTCACCGTCTGGTTCGTAAGTCACCATTTGACTCAAGCGGCCGTCGTCACACTTCATTTGCTTCTGCGTTTGTTTATCCAGAGATTGATGACAACATTGATATCGAGATCAACCCATCTGATCTTCGTATCGACGTCTACCGCGCTTCTGGTGCGGGTGGTCAGCACGTTAACACCACGGAATCTGCGGTTCGTATTACCCACGTTCCTACTAACATTGTGGTTCAGTGCCAGAACGATCGTTCTCAGCATAAAAACAAAGACCAAGCGATGAAACAGCTTCGTGCAAAACTGTTCGAGCATGAACTGCAGAAGCAAAACGCAGAGAAGCAAGCGAACGAAGATGCGAAATCTGACATCGGTTGGGGCAGCCAAATTCGCTCTTACGTACTTGATGATTCACGCATTAAAGACTTGCGTACTGGCATTGAAAACCGCAACACTCAAGCGGTTCTTGATGGCGACTTGGACAAATTTATCGAAGCTAGCCTAAAATCAGGCCTGTAAGCTTTTCACCACTTTTAAAACAGGATACATCGAAAATGACTGATGCTGTTCAAAACGAAAACGCACAAGAAGCCTATTCACCTGAAGAGAACAAGCTGATCGCTGAGCGTCGTAGCAAGCTGGATCACATCCGTAAAAGCTGCAAAGCTAACGGCCACCCAAATGATTTCCGTCGTGAGCACCTTGCAGGCGACCTTCAAGCGGAATTTGGTGAAAAGACAAAAGAAGAGCTAGAAGAGCTAAACCACGTAGTGGCTATCGCGGGTCGTGTTATGGCTAAGCGTGGTCCATTCCTAGCGATTCAAGAAACCTCTGGCCGTATCCAAGCATACGCAGCAAAAGATGTTCAAAAAGAGCTGAAAGAAAAATACCAAGGTCTTGATATCGGTGACATCATCGGTGTGAAAGGTGCGCTGCACAAATCTGGTAAAGGCGACCTATACGTCAACATGGAAGAGTACGAGTTGCTAACTAAAGCACTTCGTCCACTACCAGAGAAGTTCCACGGTCTGACTGACCAAGAGATGCGTTACCGTCAGCGTTACGTTGACCTAATCGTTAACGAAGACTCTCGTCACGCATTCATCATTCGTTCTAAGCTGGTGTCATCTATCCGCAACTTCATGAGCTCAAAAGGCTATCTGGAAGTTGAAACGCCAATGATGCACGTGATCCCTGGCGGCGCGACTGCACGTCCATTTATCACCCACCACAACGCGCTTGATATCGACATGTACCTACGTGTTGCACCAGAGCTTTACCTAAAACGTCTGGTAGTCGGTGGCTTTGATCGCGTATTCGAGATCAACCGTAACTTCCGTAACGAAGGCCTATCGCCACGTCACAACCCAGAATTCACTATGATGGAGTTCTACCAAGCGTACGCTGACTACAAAGATCTGATGGATCTGACGGAAGAGATGCTAAGCACGGTAGCGATGGATGTTCTAGGTTCAACGTCAATGCCTTACGGCGATGAAACGGTTGAGTTTGGTGGCACTTACGCTCGTATGAGCATGTTTGAAGCGATCAAACACTACAACCCGGATCACGTTGAAATCCAAGCACTAACAGAAGAAGACCTAACTAACCGTGACAAGATGGTTGCTATCGCGAAATCGGTTCACGTTGAAGTTGAATCTTTCTGGACCTGCGGTCAGCTTCTGGAAGAGATCTTTGGTGAGACGGCTGAGCCTCAGCTTATCCAACCAACGTTCATCACTGGCTACCCAGCGGATATCTCTCCACTGGCGCGTCGTAGCGATGACAACCCATTCTTCACTGACCGCTTCGAGTTCTTCATCGGTGGTCGTGAAGTAGCGAACGGTTTCTCTGAGCTTAACGATGCAGAAGACCAAGACGCACGCTTCAAAGCGCAGGTTGATGCGAAAGACGCGGGTGATGACGAAGCGATGTACTACGATGCAGACTACATTACTGCACTTGAGCACGGTCTACCACCAACAGCGGGTCAAGGTATTGGTATCGACCGTCTTGCGATGCTGTTTACCAACACGCACACGATTCGCGACGTGATTCTGTTCCCGGCAATGCGTCCTCAACAGTAATTCCAAGCGGTTATTGAATCTGACAAAGCCTCTCCTAGGAGAGGCTTTTTTCATGCCAAATAATCAGTCACATAAGTAGAAAAGTCAGAAATCGTGCACTAGTCTTAATTCTGAGACAGTTGTGGTTGTGTTTCTTGCGATAGCTCTATTTGATAGCTAGGGTGAATTCAATAGAATTAATAAGTTGAATCTAAAAACAATAATAAGGAATTATGTGATGGGAAGTGAATTTCGAATGGATTCTATCCCCGGCTCACTCGTTGTAGTGGGGGGAACCTACGAGCCATGGCTATCTGTGTTAGAGCAGGCCGGATGGCGTTGCACACAATGTTCCGATCTGCGTAAAGCGGACGCGTTGTTTTCAGAGATAGGCCCGTGTATTGGTATCGTCGACCTAACCAGAGATGATTTCAGTCTCAATGGTATTGCCAAGCTGGTGAGTACACACAAACAAGTGCGCTGGATTGCCTTTATTCGAGAATCACAACTCAGCTCGGACACTATCTGCCAGTTTATTGTGAATTTCTGTATCGACTTCTTTACGACGCCAATTCCTGACTCACGACTGATGAGTACAATCGGCCACCAACTTGGAATGCTCAAGCTGGAGCAGCGAGTGTGGCCGCATAACAGTAAAGACAGTGATCTGGGATTGGTTGGCCAATCGTTGCCTGTGAGACGTTTGCGAGATCAAATCAGACGCATTGGTCCTACGGACGTGAGCATCATGATTCATGGTGAGGTGGGTTCAGGCAAAGAGTCCGTCGCGAAAGCGATTCATCGCTGTTCATCTCGGTCGCAAAAGCCCTTTATTGCCGTGAATTGTCGTGCGTTTTCTGATGCCCGTTTCGAAAATGAGTTCTTTGGTATGCACGGGAGCGATCAACCGTCGCTTATCGATCAGGCATCAGGCGGAACGATCCTGTTGAATGACATTTTTACCTTACCTCCAAAGCAGCAACTCAATTTACTGAAGTTTTATCAAGATGGTCAGATAGAAACTGAATATGGCATCAAAGAATTTGATGTGCGCATTTTAGCGGCCGATTCATCCGATATTGAGAAGGCATTGGGTGATGGTATGTTCAACGAAGAGTTGTTCCACTGTATTAATGTGTTACGCATTAATGTGCCGAGTCTTAAAGAGCGTGCAACGGATATCGGATTGCTCGTAGGTCACTACATCAGTCAGTTCGCAAAGGAGTTTAATTCTCCTGTGAAGTCTATTGACGATGATGCCTTGAAGTCATTAACCTATTATCACTGGCCGGGTAATGTCAAAGAGCTGCTGAATCAGGTCAAGCGTGCTGTACTCATGGCAGAGGAAGAGGTTTTGAGTAAGAAACACTTTGAGTTGCCGGGGACTTTCTCTGGCAAACGAAGTCTTAAGAGTATCCGTGAGCGTTCTGAGCGAGATGCGTTAATTTTGGTGCTGGACAGCCACAATGGACAGGTAACGCTGGCGGCTAAAGAGTTGGGAATTTCCCGAGCGACTATGTACAGGCTGTTAAATAAGCATAACCTGATAACGGAAGAAACGATGTAATAGAAAAAGGCGCTCATGCGTCTTTTTTTATATCCGTTGACAAATACCACTCAGATTACAATTATTTTGTGAAGCCACTCGCGTTACGACAGAGTCATACAATCTTTGGTTGTTTTATTTGTATGTAAAATGATCCACCAAACATTGAGTGATATTGAGTATATATTGAGGTGGTGAGCGATTCATTGTAACTATATTGGAACATTACTTTGTTTTGACATTCTTTGTAACATTTCTGTTGAACTTATCATCATATTGCATAAGAATTGACCGTGAGCAAGGCGCTCAACCTTTCAAATTTTTCGGATTATTAAGTGAGTATGGAGGCACAGAAAATGATGAAACGTATTTCTTTTATCAATATTTGTGCTGATCGATTTACTCATGCAGATCGCAAGTGGTCAGATCTATCTACCGTAATGGTGGCAGATAAACCCGCTGCGACATCAGCAAAAGCTTAATTAATCCGTAACCTCAAGAGGCTGCGGAATTAGCAGTCACATGAGGCAAACCCAATATTATCCTCTGACGCTATTTCTGCTCCTCTGAATATTAAAATTCAGGAGATTATCATGCGTACATCAATTTATTTAACAGTGGCAACTTGGTTAATCAAAGCAGACATCCATAAGGAAGAACGTGAATGGAAACGACGCTACCGTCGCAATGCCCATGAGCTACCTCTGTACAGCGAGCACTTACTACGAGACATCGGTCTGGACACAGAAGGTCGTCCTCTTGGTCATGTAGCTCCTCCACACGTAGTCGCGAAACGCAAAACTCGTCACCTTCGTCGAGAGTTGCATTCTAGAATAGCGACGTAACCAAAGGGCGGAAGGCCTGATAACCTTCCGCCCACAAAAATCAATTCAAACCGAAAACTAGGGGCAAGGATTAGAATACTTCGCCCCTATTTCATGAAGCTGCTCCAGCAGCTCTTCAGTCAGAACAACATCAAGACTTTCAATATTACTTTTCAGTTGCTCAAGGGTGGTGGCGCCAATAATATTGGAGGCAACAAATGGGCGCTGATTTACAAAGGCCAGAGCCATTTGAGCCGGATCCAAACCGTGCTCCTTAGCCAGGTCGACATAGGCCTGAGTAGCCTCAATACCCTGTGGGGTAAAATAGCGAACAAAACGTTCGAACAGGCTACACCTGGCGCCCTCAGGTCGTTGGTTGTTGAGATATTTACCACTGAGGCAACCAAAAGCAAGAGGCGAATATGCGAGCAGTTCAACGCCTTCATGGTGGCTAATTTCAGACAGTCCGATTTCAAAGCTACGATTCAGCAAGTTATAGGGATTCTGAATGGAAACGATACGAGGTAAATTGTGTTTCTCTGCCAACTTCAGCAGAGTCATTACTCCCCAGGGTGTTTCGTTAGAGACTCCGATATAGCGAATTTTCCCAGCGTTAATAAGTTCATTTAATGCCTCTAATGTTTCTATTAACGTGATTTCTTCATTGCCTTCCGGATAAGGGTAATTTAACTGACCAAAACAGTTGGTTCTTCGTTGTGGCCAATGCAGTTGATAAAGATCGATATAATCAGTTTTTAATCGGGTCAGACTGTCGTCGATCGCCTGATGAATATTACGGCGATCCAAACTCATATTCTCTCGAATATAGGGGACATTTCTTGGGCCCGCGACTTTTGTCGCAACGATGACTTTCTGACGTTTATCAGAATGCTTCAGCCAGTCACCGATGTACTCTTCGGTTAACCCCTGACTTTTTCCATTAGGCGGGACAGGGTACATTTCCGCCGTATCGATAAAGTTGATGCCCCGCTCAACAGCAAAGTCGAGCTGATCGAATGCGTCCTGTCTGGTGTTTTGCTCACCATAAGTCATGGTCCCGAGGCAAATCTTACTGACTTCGAGTGAAGAATGCGGGAGCTTATGATATTCCATTGAGCCTTCCTTAGTTGTCGTTTTTATCCACTATATACCGAAGTCATCCTCATTTAGCAAAATATCTGTTCAAATAGTACGCAAGGGCGTTATTTTGACTAAACTGGAGTGTATCAGTAACGCATTATCCACGGTATTAGGAAGGAGGTGGAATATGCAAAAGCATCAGCTCGATCGGTGGTTACACGGACATCATAAAGACACTTATAAACCGCCTAAAGTCTTTGTGATAGGTTGCGCTGATATTTCACACTATCTGTTAGCAGTGGAATACAAGCATAAGCTTGAGCCAATCAAAGAGGATGATGAACCGATTCATTTTGACTCTTTAGACTCAGTAAAAGAAGCACTCTATCGTCTGGGGGTAGAAAAAGCCTACCTTCGACTGCATAACGCTTATGATGAATGCGGCAGTGCGGAGATGAACCGGTATTGCGATATTGAGCTCAACTTACATTGAGTGGCCATTAGACAAAGTAACGTTTTAAAATGTATCCAGTGAAACTTGCTCTTAGGTAAAAGCCGCGGGGCAAGGTTTTAATGGGCTGCCCTGAGGCTCCGTAGGCTTCGGTTTTGACGCGGCTGTTCGCAGCTTTGGGGCGAATTTGCAATACCTCACCACTGTGTGCCGTGATCTGATTGACCTGTCCGAGCGTGATCAACTCCATCAGTTCTTCCCAGTCGTTTTTTAGCATGGTTTCCTCTTCTTCAGAGGGACTCCAAATGAGTGGAGAACCGACATGGCGCTCAGCGACGGGTATTTCACGCTCCCCTTCTACGGGTAACCAAAGCACGCGAGAAAGCTTATTACGGATATGGCTAGTTTCCCAAGTCAGCCCTGTGACGCCCGTCAGTGGGGCGACACAGACAAAGGTGGACTCGAGAGGTTTGCCACTGTAACTGATTGGAATACTTTTGAGTTCCACACCAATCTCCGGAAAATCCTGAACCGGTTTGCTGCCTGCTTTCGCCCCCAGATGCCATTCGAGCAACTGACCTACCCAGCCTTTATCTCGTTTAAGATTCTCCGGTACGATCATGTTCGCTTGTCGGGCTAATTCGCCAAACGTCATGCCAGCGATGTCTCGCGCGCGTTGTAACAGTTCAGTTTCTGAAGTAGGAGTGGATTTCATCGTATTATCTGATGGTTCAAGCAGTGACTGGAGTAGCGTCATTCTATCATGGCGGGGACGTTTTTCCGCGAACAAAAAAAGATCAGCCTGGCGCAAAATTGATCTATTACTGAGTTATCCACAGATGTAGGGCTGCAAATTAGATAAATACGACAATCTGTATGAATAAACAGGTGTTTTTAGTAAATTAACGCTTGAAAAATCGCAAAATACTCGGAAGCTTATCTATCGCATGTGGATAAAACCCGGAGTGATGGATCTTTAACCGATCTGATTTGTTGAGCAGATATTGGTTGTTGAAAAATGAACTTGGCCTTTGGTTTGTTTTTAATTGCCTGAAAATTAATGATAATTTATTAATTTGTTTTGTCTTTATTCTAATTTCGGGTTCTGTTGCTGTTCAAAAAGTCACTAAGATCATAGATTCTTCACATGGTTATTCACAGAAAAGGTGAATAAATGTGGGCTAGGTCTCATTGTCGTGTTGATAAGTGAGGTGAAGTACGAAACTTATCCAGTGAGCATCTATTTAATGGGAATTGTTCAAATTTACGGGTCTCTATGTTTGCTCAACATGGGGATATGTGGAAAAATCACAGTAACGAAAATTTAATTGAGGTTGGCCAGTGATAGATGGCGATGGTTACCGACTCAATGTTGGTATTGTGATCTGTAACAACCATGGTCAGGTCTTCTGGGCTAAACGATACGGACAACACTCATGGCAATTTCCTCAGGGTGGTATTGACGAAGGTGAATCCCCTGAACAGGCCATGTATCGAGAATTATATGAAGAAGTGGGATTGACCAAAAACGATGTCAAAATCGTTGCAGTGAGTCGCCACTGGCTAAGGTATAAGCTCCCTAAGCGCTTGGTGCGTTGGGATTCGAAACCTGTTTGTATCGGACAAAAACAGAAATGGTTTTTACTGCGTTTGGATTGCGATGAATCAAAAATCAATATGCAGCGTGGTAATTCCCCTGAGTTTGATGGTTGGCGTTGGGTAAGTTATTGGTATCCGGTGAGGCAAGTTGTGTCGTTTAAGCGAGACGTTTACAGGCGTGCAATGAAGGAGTTTGCGTCTTTAGCGATGCCATTTAAGGAACGCAAATTTAAAGGTAAGAGAAAGCACCGAAGAGGGTAAGTATGCTATCGCAACTAAGGGACATAGTTGAGCACGTATCAAAAGTAGAAGACGTGCACGCCGCCCTCGAGATCCTTGTACAACAAACATGTGCAGCCATGAACACAGAGTGCTGCACGATTTATCTTGCTAATGAAGATAAGCAGCGTCTGGAGCTAATGGCAACTCAGGGGCTGACATTCAAAGGCGATACTATCCATATTGGCTTCGATGAGGGTCTGGTTGGGTTGGTGAAACGAACCGCTGAACCCATTAACCTGGCAGAAGCCGCTAATCATCCTGCCTTCAAATTCTTCCCTGAACTGGGGGAGGATGTTTATCATTCTTTTCTTGGCACTCCCATTATCCATAGAAAGCAGGTATTGGGTGTACTGGTGATCCAGCAGAAATCTTCGCGTCAATTTAGTGAAATGGAAGAGTCGTTTCTGGTGACGCTCTCGGCACAAATAGCGGTACTGATTGCCCATGCTACGGCGCAGGGACATGGATTCTTTGATGACAATAAAACTCAGGTCATTAAAGGCATCGGTGCTTCATCCGGTGTCGCTATCGGTCCGATTTGGTGGGACAACACGCAACCAGATTTGAACAATGTTTTTCCAGCGTCAACACTGGATGTCGTCCGAGAACATGAAATTTTGTCGGTGGCCATTGAAGATGCGCTTGCTGATTTTAAGCGTATGCGTAAAAAGCTCGACCATGAGTTGAACAAGGACGCACTGGCGATTTTTGACCTCTTCACTCACTTGTTGAATGACCCCATGCTGCGCAACGATCTCAAGGCCCAGATTCAAAAGGGCGACAGAGCGGATTGGGCACTCAGGCAGGTCGTAGAAAGCTACGCTAATCGTTTCGCTAAAATGTCTGATGTTTATATGCGTGAGCGAGCTCAGGATGTCAAAGAGCTCGGGCAGCGATTACTGTTCTTTCTGCACAATACCGAGCAGCCTTTGCATGAGTTTAGCGAGCCAGTGATTTTAGTGGTTCGTGAGTTAACGGCTTCTATCTTGGCATCGGTACCGAAAGAACAACTGCTTGCAGTGGTGTCGTTAGAGGGAGCGGCCAACTCTCATGCAGCAATTTTGTCGCGCGCGATGGGGATCCCTGCGGTGATGGGGGTAAATACCAACCCAGAAAGGCTCAGTGGCAAGTTAGGTATTGTCGATGGGTACAGTGGTGAGATCTTCCCCGATCCGAGTAATGAGTTGTTACTGGAATACCGTGAACTGGTGACCGAAGAATCGGAACTGTCACACATGGTAGAGCAGACAGTCAATCTCGAGGCCAGTACCCAGGATGGTAAGCGCATTCAGGTGATGCTCAATGCCGGCCTGAGTGCAGATACCAGTATTTCGATTAACAAGGATGTCGATGGTGTCGGCCTGTACCGGACTGAAATATCGTTTTTGCTTCAACAGCAGTTTCCTTCCGAAGAAGAGCAGGTTCAGCAGTATCGCTCTGTGTTGGCATCCTATCCGACAAAGCGTGTGGTGATGCGCACCCTCGATATTGGTGGGGACAAAGCGTTGCCTTATCTCCCAATCGATGAAGACAACCCATTTTTGGGTTGGCGTGGAATACGATTTACTCTCGATCACCCAGACATCTTCCTGATTCAGCTTCGGGCGATGTTGCGTGCCAGTATCGGGCTGAATAATCTGAGCATCTTGTTACCCATGGTCTCTTCTGTACAGGAGTTAGATGGCGCTATTGATCTGATCGATCAGGCTTTTTATGAGGTTTCGGAGCAGTATCCGCAACTGGAAAAACCACAAATTGGTGTGATGATCGAAGTGCCGTCGATGCTCTATCTGTTGCCTTTTATGGCCCATAAAATGGACTTCGTATCTGTGGGCACCAACGATCTGACCCAGTACCTGTTGGCCGTTGATCGCAACAACGCGCAGGTGGCTGACATTTATGAAACCTTGCATCCATCCGTATTGGCTGCGATGAAACATATATTTGAAACCTGTCAGGCGCATAATTTACCCGTATGTATTTGTGGTGAGTTGGCAGGGGACCCCATTGGGGCGCTTTTGCTGGTGGGGTTGGGATATGATGCGCTCAGTATGAACACCTCTAACGTAGCAAAAGTGAAATACCTGCTCAGACAATGTTCGCTCAAAGAGTTGCAACAACTTGCTGACAGAGCATTGATACAGCCTTATGGGGAAACCATATATAATCAGATGCGTGATTATTTTGAAGATAAAGGCTTAGCAGGCTTTATTCGAGCAGGCAAATCTTAACTAAAATGTCTTTGGTAACTGTGTGAATTATGAATTAATTTTGCTGCTGCTGGCTTTGGGCGCAGTCGTTGGCACTATGTCTGGCCTGCTTGGTATTGGCGGAGGCTTGATCGTCGTCCCGGCTCTGGCGTTTCTTTTGCCCAAGTTTGATATTTCCGGTGATTTGGTGATGCAAATTGCCCTTGCGACTTCTCTTGCATCCATCATCATTACTTCAGGCTCGTCAGCGCTCAATCATTTGAAACTGGGCAATGTCGATCTGTTTGTCATTAAGTGGCTGATGCCTGGCGTTGTGATTGGTGGGTTTGCGGGATCTAATTTTGCTGAATGGATCCCATCTCAGTATTTGCCACGGGTATTTGCGTTGATTGTACTGGCATTGGCGGTTCAGATGTTTCTGTCGTTAAAATATCAGTCAACCCGTCAGTTGCCATCTCCATTTAAAACCACTTTTTACGGTGCCGGGATTGGTATGATTTCCAGTTTGGCTGGAATTGGTGGTGGCTCAATGTCAGTGCCATTTCTCAGTAAACATGGCGTTGAGATGCGAAAAGCGGTAGGCTCTTCTTCAGTTTGCGGTTGTGTAATTGCGATGTCGGGGATGGTTGGATTTATTATGCATGGCGCGAGTGTTGAAGAGCTGCCGCCATACAGCATCGGTTACGTGTATTTACCCGCACTGATTGCCATTGCCGCCACGTCCATGCTAACAACGCGTTTTGGTGCAAGACTCGCCACAAGTATGCCAACTCCGAAACTTAAAAAGATTTTTGCAGTCTTTCTATTGTTTGTATCATTTTCAATGATGTTTTAGTTCGATATTAAACCAGATTAAGTGAGCGATTTATGTCTCAGGGATATATTCAGTTTCCTAATATAGACCCAGTTCTTTTTGAACTCGGTCCCCTCTCGATTCGATGGTACGGCTTGATGTATCTCGTTGGTTTTGCCTTTGCCATGTGGTTGGCGAACCGTCGTGCCGATAAGCCGAATTCAGGCTGGACTCGTGAGCAGGTGTCCGATTTGTTGTTTGCGGGTTTTCTAGGGGTCGTTATTGGTGGCCGGGTGGGCTATGTGCTTTTCTATGGCTTTGACGAGTTGATTCGTGACCCTTTATACCTGTTTAAAGTGTGGACTGGTGGCATGTCATTCCATGGAGGCTTACTTGGTGTGATTACTGCTATGTTCTGGTATGCCAGAAAAAATGGACGCACCTTCTTCAATGTTGCAGACTTTATTGCACCGTTGGTGCCATTTGGCCTCGGCATGGGACGACTTGGGAATTTCATGAACAGTGAGCTTTGGGGACGTGTAACAGATGTCCCTTGGGCGATTGTTTTTCCAAACGGGGGGCCACTGCCTCGCCATCCTTCACAACTGTATGAGTTTGCGCTTGAAGGTGTGGTGTTGTTCTTTATCCTGAATTGGTTCATTCGCAGACCCCGCCCGGAAGGAGCGGTATCAGGGTTATTCTTGCTCGGGTATGGTACATTTAGGTTCTTGGTGGAATACGTACGTGAGCCAGATGCTCATTTAGGCTTGTTTGGCGGGTATATCTCAATGGGGCAGATCCTGTCGTTACCTATGGTGATTATCGGTTCACTGATGGTGGTTTGGGCTTATAAAGTCAACGGACGCCACACAAACAAAGTATCAAAATAATAGGAATTGTCGTGAAGCAGTATTTAGACTTGTGCCAGCGCATTGTTGACGAAGGCGTTTGGATTGAGAATGAACGTACAGGAAAACGCTGCCTGACGGTCATCAACGCCGATCTGACGTATGATGTTGCGAACAATGCTTTCCCTCTTGTAACGACACGAAAGAGCTTCTGGAAGGCAGCGGTAGCGGAACTACTGGGTTATATTCGTGGCTACGATAATGCAGAGGACTTTCGTAAACTGGGCACCAAAACCTGGGATGCGAATGCGAACCTGAATGAGGCTTGGTTGAACAACCCTTATCGTAAAGGTGAGGATGACATGGGGCGTGTTTATGGTGTTCAGGGCCGAGCGTGGGCTAAGCCGGACGGTGGTCATATTGATCAACTGCGCAAGATAGTGGATGACCTGAAGAAGGGTGTCGATGATCGTGGTGAAATCCTGAACTTCTACAATCCGGGTGAGTTTCATATGGGGTGCTTACGCCCATGCATGTACAGTCATCACTTTTCACTTTTGGGTGATACGCTTTACCTCAATAGCACTCAGCGCTCTTGTGATGTGCCGCTGGGACTCAACTTCAATATGGTTCAGGTGTATGCCTTTCTTGCCATCATGGCCCAGATCACGGGTAAGAAACCCGGTCAGGCCTATCATAAGATTGTTAATGCGCATATTTATGAAGACCAGCTTGAGTTAATGCGAGATGTGCAGTTGAAACGCGAGCCACTGGCAGCGCCGACCTTCCACATTAACCCTGAGATTAAATCTCTTGAAGATCTGGAAACCTGGGTGACACTCGATGACTTCGAGGTGGAAGGCTATGAGTGTCATGAACCAATCCGCTATCCTTTCTCTGTATAACTCTGTCTTTCGATAAGATAACTAAAACGCCGAGCGGTCTGCTCGGCGTTGTGCTATTTACCAGCTGATAGCTTCTCGTTCGGTAAAGAAGCCTGCCGTTGGGCCATCTTCTTCCAACGTTGCAAGCCAAATAGCGGTATCTGCCCCTTCTTTCGGGGATTTCAGTTTGATGTTATCACCGTAATCGGGAAGTTCGTCGAGGTTCATTCCCGAGTCGACCCAGCCCGGGCAATAGGAATTGACTTTGATGCCATAAGGCTCGAGCTCTTTGGCGAACAATACCGTATTGGCGTTGACACCTATCTTCGAAGACTGATATGCGGCACAGATATCGTCTTTGATTGGGGAGGCCATATCGGACAGTTGTGACAGCTGGGCCGCCTGACTGGAGACATTAACGATACGGGCGTTATCTGACTTTTTAAGCAATGGTGTCAGCGAGCGAGTCAGTAAGAACGGGCCGATTTGATTTACCTCGATAACTCGGCGGTAGGTGTCTTCGTCTATCAGTGAAGGGTGCAAGCCAAAGTCCACCAGAATCGAGGCGTTGTTCACCAATACATCCAGCCGACCAAACTGCTCTTCAATCTTGTTGGCGATGGCCGGAAACATAGATGACATCGCAAGGTCAATTTTCAGGTGTGAGGCCAGATAACCCTTCTGTCTGAAGTCATTAGCCAGAGAAGCACAGGATTGAATGTCTGCCATGATGACATGAAACCCTTGCTCCATTAGTAGCTCAGAAGTGGCTAAGCCTATTCCCTGAAAGGCTCCGGTAACTAACGCGATTTTCTGCATAACTGACCCTTATGATGAACTTCATTCAGGTCAGTCTAGCGATAGGCAAAACAAATAGTGAGTAACAAAGGGGATGTTACTCTGAGGTTACTTTTCGGACTTGGTTTGCCGCAAACTATCAGTCGTAATAAGCGTCCTCGATGATTTCTTCTTCGACCACTTCTTCCTCAACAATGTCTTCCTCAATCACATCTGTTGCTACTTCACAGGCTTCCTCATCGTATGCACCGTCAATGGTGCCTGCTACGGCTCCGGCGCCACCGCCAATGGCTGCGCCTGCCGCTGCACCCGATCCGCCGTCAACGATGCCGCCAACAACAGCGCCAGTAATCGCACCATCCACGGCACCATCAATCGCACCTTCCGCTGTCTGGTCACAATAGTAGGCATAGCTGGGAGAGGCAATAATCAATGTTAGGGCGAGAAGGCAGTGTTTCATGTCATGATTCCAATGGGTTAGAGAGAGCTATAGCCTAAACAAAGGTAAGATTTTATTTAAGTAACAAGGTGTTAGGCTTAGGTCATTTTTGAGTATGTTTATTGTTGTGGTCTATTGGTACGGCGAAACGTTAACCTTGGGGTATCGTATTCGCGCTTGCATGAAGTGAACTTGCGAAGCCGAAGAAGAGTATTCCATAATGAAGGAAAGCCGATTGAGGAATGTGGTATGCGCATATTGATAGGAGTATTGGTGGTGATGCTTGCAGGTTGCAGTAGTGGCCCTGATGAAGTGAAAGTGGCGGATGAAAGTTTGCTGGTGGGTTACTCTATGGCAAAAAGCAATCCATCGGCCTATGCCGGACAGTCCGCACGTTGGGGGGGGATTATTGCAAAACTCACTAACCCGACATCCAACAGCAGTGAACTGCAAATCAGTCAGTTTGAACTGGATTCTAAGCATCGTCCAGATGAAACTTTGCAGGGCTCAAGTCGCTTTGTGGTGAAGGTCGAACGTTTTTTGGATCCCAGCGTCTTTGTGCAAGGCAAACCGATGACTTTTGTTGGTGAGATTGAGGGCGCTGAAGTGATTGAGGTGGGAGAGCAGACGCTGACAGTGCCTGTAATAAAAGCCGTTAACTATTACTTATGGACAGAGGACAATAAGATAAAAACCTACTATGTGGGTGATCCCTATTATGACTATTACTATGACCGCTACTATTATTGGGACTATGTGGATGACGTAGACATTATCGACCACTATGATGCCTATGACTATGGTGATTTCTGATAAAAAAAGCCCAACTGCATGCAGTTGGGCTTTTTCAGATTGGGCTTGTGATTACGCTGTCATTGCTAAGATAGAACCAGGAATGACCACGAAGATAGAGACCAGATAACCTGCAACAACCGCTTTGTTTTTGATAGCCATATCCGAGATATAGTCTGCCCCTTTGACTGGCAGTTCACGCAGGAATGGAATACCAAAGATTAAGATAGTTGCCATCACATTGAAGATCAGATGCACCAGTGCAATTTGCAATGCGAAGACTGCAAACTCACCCGATACCGCTGTCGCTGCAAGCAAACCTGTAATACAGGTACCGATGTTTGCGCCCAGAGTAAATGGATACACATCACGAACCTTCAGAGTACCAGAGCCGACAAGTGGGACCATCAGACTGGTAGTTGTCGATGAAGACTGTACCAGAATAGTGACGATAGAGCCTGATGCGATACCGTGTAGTGGACCACGACCGATAGCATTCTTAAGAATTTCACGTGCACGACCGACCATTAGGCTCTTCATCAGTTTACCCATCACAGTGATAGCGACAAAGATCGTTGCGATGCCCAGAACAATCAGCAACACACCGCCGGTTACGCTGCCAAATGAGCTTAATGGCTCCTGGATAGCGCTCACAACTGGTTTCGTGATTGGCTTGATGAAGTTAAGACCCTTCATGCTCATGTCGCCAGTAGACATCATTGGCGAAACCAACCAGTTTGAAATTTTCTCAAGGATGCCAAACATCATTTCCAGAGGTAGGAAAATTGCGACAGCGAGCAAATTAAAGAAGTCGTGAATCGTTGCACTGGCAAAAGCGCGTTTAAATTCGGTGTTGCAACGAACGTGACCAAGGCTCACCAGCGTGTTAGTGACGGTTGTACCAATATTGGCACCCATAATCATTGGGATTGCTGTAGTGACAGGAAGGCCACCCGCTACCAGACCAACGATAATTGACGTCACAGTACTAGAAGACTGAATGAGAGCGGTAGCAACCAGACCAATCATCAGGCCCGCTACTGGGTGAGAGGCAAACTCAAACAGAACTTTCGCATGTTCGCCTGTCGCCATTTTAAAGCCACTGCCTACCATAGAAACGGCAAGTAGTAGTAAGTAAAGCATGAATGCCAAGTTAGCCCAGCGTAGCCAGCGAGTCGTACTCGACATTGGAGTCGCAGCTGTTGTTGCTTGGTTCATCATAGTTTTCTCCATTTGGCCTGTGTCTTTCATTGATTGGCCTGTTGTTGAATCTGAGGCGATAGTAGAGCTCAAATATTACAGAAATATGACGTTTGTATTTCTTCATGCATCATCTGCGACTTTTGACCGTTTTTTGCACAGTTGGTGTTTGATTTTGATGGTTAAGTCATTGAATTATATGAATTCTATTATTCAGGAGAAAAAGAGATTAATTTGAAGTCATTGATGAATTATTTCGATTTCAGAGCCTAACTCTAAGTTTTATATGACAATTAGTGGTGCTTTGTGACAATGGAAAGTTCGGTATTTGTAGTTATAATTCTATAAAGATAAGGTTTTATCGAAGATTGTTGGTTGGAGTGGATTTTGTTATAAAAGACGCTCATTACTTTTAGGCGGTATAGCATGTCACATCTTAACTATAACCATCTCTATTATTTTTGGATGGTCTGCAAACAAGGTTCGGTTACTAAGGCTGCGGATGCACTTTTTCTCACCCCGCAGACCGTGACCGGGCAGATCAAAGCGCTCGAAGAAAGAATGGATGGAAAGCTCACCAAACGAAATGGGCGCAGTGTAGAGCCGACAGAGCTTGGGCAGTTGGTGTATAAATACGCGGATCGCATGTTTGGTTTAAGCTATGAAATGCTGGATATCGTCAACTACAGTCAGCGCTCCAACGTGCTGTTTGATGTCGGTGTTGCGGATGCTCTGTCCAAGCGTTTGGTAAGTAAAATTTTAATGACCACGATCCCAGAAGACAACAGCATCCATCTTCGTTGTTTTGAGTCAACCCATGAAATGCTGCTTGAACAACTTTCACAACATAAACTGGATATGATCTTGTCTGATTGCCCTGTCGATTCCAGCCAAAGCCCGGGTCTCTTTAGTAAAAAACTAGGGGAAAGTCGAATGAGTTTTTTCACCTCTGGTTATCTGGACAACGTCAGCTTCCCGGAAATTCTGGAGCACAGGCGACTGCTTATTCCAGGGAGCCGTACCTCTATGGGGCGTAAAGTTCTGCAGTGGTTCGATCAACAGGGTATTCAGCCCAATATTCTTGGAGAGTTTGATGACGTCGCATTAATGAAAGCATTCTCTATGTATAAAGAGGATGTGATTTTCCTGGCACCTAGCATTTATATGTCTGAGATGAGAGATAAGCGTAATCTGCAGTTGATTGGCGATATTGAAGACATCAAAGAAGAGTACTACGTAATTTTTGCTGAGCGCATGATTCAGCATCCAGCGGTGAAAAGTGTGTGTGAGGCGGATTTTACCGATTTACTGGCATTCTGAGTTTGGATTCAGGTAACAAATTAATAAAGATCCGCACACTAATTTAAACAAAGCGCTATTCACATGATTTTATCCATGTAAAATGTGAGCAAAGGTACGGATTTATTGCTTAGAACATGCTTGCTTGCTCAGGCATGAACGGCACGAAAGGTCGATGAAGAAATAGAGGTAGAATATGAACTTGCAGGAGATGGAAAAAAACGCATCACAAGCGGTAGTTCTCCTTAAAGCGATGGCAAACGAGAGACGCCTGCAAATTCTGTGTATGCTCCACAACACGGAGCTATCAGTGGGGGAGTTGTGTGCTCGATTAGAGTTGAGCCAATCTGCATTATCGCAGCATTTAGCGTGGTTGCGCCGTGATGGGTTAGTGTCTACAAGAAAAGAGGCTCAAACGGTCTACTATACGTTGAGCAGCAAAGAAGTTCGTCAAATGATTGAACTGCTACATGGCTTATACTGCAGCACAGATTGATTTAATGTTTTGCAGAAACAAAAAAACCGGCTTAAGCCGGTTTTTTAACACAATACAAAGTCTATATTATAGAGCTTTGATTGCCGCAGTGAAGCGAGCCTTGTGACGAGCTGCTTTATTCTTGTGAATAAGGCCTTTAGTCGCCATACGGTCAAGGATTGGAGTAACTGCTGCAAATGCAGAAGTTGCTGCTTCTTTGTCGCCAGCTTCGATAGCTGCGATTGTTTTCTTCATGTAAGTGCGCATCATAGAGCGACGGCTAGCGTTGTGCTGACGACGTTTCTCAGCTTGGATAGCGCGCTTCTTAGCAGATTTACTGTTTGCCAAGGGTCTAACTCCCAAAAACTTAGTTCGGTGACAATTTAAGGGCGAGGAATATCCCTCATTTGCGCTTAATTGTCAAATGATTTGTGCAAAAACCCGACGATATAAAACAATTTTTGATATCTGTGGGCTATCGCGGTTAAGATGGCGGGGATTCTAACAGTATTTTTCGACCAATGCTAATACTAATCCTCTCTTCAATAACAAAGGCTATTGAAACCGATAAATAGCAGGCATTGGCTAGGTATTTCCGAGGTTATTGTGAGTAAACGCCTTTTAAAGTCAGGCATGATTGTTAGTGCCATGACGTTGGTGTCTCGAGTTCTAGGACTAGTACGAGACGTAGTGGTTGCCAACCTTATGGGAGCAGGGGCAAGCGCGGATGTGTTTTTCTTTGCCAACAAAATCCCCAATTTTCTGCGCCGACTCTTCGCTGAAGGTGCATTTTCGCAAGCATTTATTCCTGTTCTAACCGAGTATCATGCTTCGGGCGATAAAGACAAAACCCGAGAGTTAATTGCCAAAGCATCAGGAACCCTGGGGGTGATCGTCACTATAGTCACACTACTGGGTATTATCGGTTCAAGCGTGGTGACGGCCCTATTTGGCTTTGGCTGGTTTCTTGACTGGTTGAACGGCGGTCCGGCAGCGCCTAAGTTCGAACTGGCCAGTCTGATGCTTAAAATCACCTTTCCTTATCTTTGGTTTATTACTTTTGTCGCCCTGTCGGGGGCTATTCTGAATACGCTGGGGAAATTTGCCGTCTCTTCTTTTACCCCGGTGTTTCTTAATGTGATGATCATTGCCAGCGCCTGGTTTATTTCACCGAACCTGAATCAACCAGAAATCGGCCTGGCTATTGGGGTGTTTTTAGGTGGTTTTGTTCAGTTCGCTTTCCAGATTCCTTTCCTTATTAAAGAGGGGGTCCTGGTTAAGCCTAAGTGGGGCTGGCGTGACCCGGGTGTCGTAAAGATCAGAACCTTAATGATTCCGGCTCTCTTTGGCGTCTCTGTGAGTCAAATCAACTTACTGTTTGATACCTTTATTGCCAGTTTTCTTGCTACGGGCTCCATCAGTTGGCTTTACTATTCAGATCGTTTACTGGAGTTTCCTCTGGGCCTGTTTGGTATCGCGATTGCTACGGTCATTTTGCCTGCGCTATCACGTAAACACGTTGATGCTCACAACGAAGGGTTTGCCCATACGATGGACTGGGGAGTACGCATGGTGATCCTGTTGGGCTTACCGGCCATGTTGGGGCTGATGGTGTTGGCGAAACCGATGCTGATGGTGTTGTTTATGCGAGGAGAGTTTACGCCGCATGACGTGGAGCAGGCGTCACTGTCTTTGTTGGCTTATGCGTCGGGTCTGCTTAACTTTATGCTGATTAAGGTGCTTGCGCCTGGTTACTACTCTCGTCAGGATACGAAAACACCCGTGAAGTACGGTATTGTAGCCATGGTGTCTAACATGGTATTCAATGCGATCTTTGCTTATTTCTATGGATACGTCGGACTGGCAATGGCGACGGCTTTGTCTGCCTTTATAAATATGGCGTTACTGTATCGAGGCCTGCACCTGCAGCAGGTGTATCAGGTGACCCGACAAACCATTGGATTTGTTGTTCGCTTAATACTTGGTGCGGCGGTGATGGTGGCCGTTATACAATGGCAACTTCAGGATATGCAACAATGGCTAAGCTGGGGGCTGTCTGAGCGTGTCTTCACCCTTACGGGACTCATCGTTTTGGGGGGCGTTAGTTATCTGCTTACTCTGCTTTTATTGGGAATTCGAGTCAAAGACTTAAAAGCAGCGACAGATTAACAATGATTGGTTATAATCCGTCGGTTTCACACAAGTATAATTTACTCAAGCAGGTGGTTTAGTCGTTTCATGGAACTCATTCGAGGCATACATAACCTTAAAGATCAGCACCATGGCTGCGTATTAACCATTGGTAATTTCGATGGCGTGCACTTGGGACATCAACGTGTTCTGGAGCAAGTCAAGCAGAAAGCAATGGCTTTAGGATTACCTGCCGTCGTCATGACGTTCGAGCCTCAGCCGATGGAGCTTTTTGCTAAAGATAAAGCCCCAGCCCGACTGACTCGCTTGCGCGATAAATATGAACTGCTTGAGGAAATGCAGCTAGATCGCTTGCTATGTGTTAATTTCAATCAACGTTTTGCCAGTTTGTCACCTGAGTCTTTTATCCGAGACTTGTTGGTAAATAAATTGGGTGTTAAGTTCCTTGTCGTTGGCGATGATTTTCGCTTTGGCAAAGGGCGCGAAGGAAACTTCAACATGCTCAAGCAGGCGGGCGAAGAGTTCGGCTTTAAGGTCGTGAACACCGCAAGCTTTTGTGTGGAGCAAACTCGTGTCAGCAGCACAGCTATTCGTCAGGCTCTGGCCAATGATGAATTGGATGCGAGTGCGGAAATGTTAGGGCGCCACTATACCCTGTCGGGAAGAGTGGCTCACGGCCAGAAACTGGCGCGTGATTTTGGCTTTCCAACGGCTAACATTTCGTTAAAACGCTATGTTGTACCTGTTCGTGGTGTGTATGCGGTACAGGTGATGGGTGTTGACAGTTCACCGCTGCCAGGTATTGCCAATATTGGTAAAAAACCAACGGTAGCGGGAACGACACCAGATTTAGAAGTGCATATCTTTGACTTTGAAGGCAACCTTTATGGTAAGCAGATCGAAGTAGCACTTCTGCATAAGATCCGTGATGAGAAAAAGTTTGAGTCACTGGAGCTGCTTAAGCAGCAAATAGAATTGGATGCTGAGGTAGCAAGGGTGTGGCTACGTCAGTTCGAGGGTTAGCGGAAGATTCCACCGCTAACATAATGTCTAACTTTCGCCCAATACAACGGAATTAAGAATCGATGAGTGAGTATAAAGATACCCTGAACCTACCTGAAACAGGGTTTCCTATGCGCGGTAATCTGGCCAATCGTGAGCCAGAAATGCTTAAGCGCTGGTATAAAGAAGATCTTTACGGTGAGATCCGTAAAGCTAAGAAAGGCAAAAAATCCTTCGTTCTGCACGATGGTCCTCCATACGCGAACGGTGACATTCATATTGGTCACGCTCTAAACAAGATTCTTAAAGACATTATTATTAAATCCAAAACACTTTCAGGTTTTGACGCACCTTACATTCCTGGCTGGGATTGCCACGGTCTACCTATCGAACTGATGGTAGAAAAGAAAGTCGGTAAGCCAGGTCAAAAAGTGACGGCGGCTGAGTTTCGCGACAAGTGCCGCCAATACGCGGCAGGTCAGGTTGAAGGTCAGAAAGAGAGCTTCAAGCGTCTTGGTATTCTTGGTGAGTGGGACAAGCCTTACCGCACAATGGATTTTGCTACTGAAGCAAACATTATCCGTGCACTGGGTAAGATCGCGGATAACGGCCACCTACTAAAAGGTTTCAAACCAGTACACTGGTGTACAGACTGTGGCTCTGCATTGGCAGAAGCAGAAGTTGAGTACAAAGATAAAGTGTCCCCGTCTATTGATGTTCGTTTTAAAGCGGCTGATGAGGCCGCTCTGCTGGCTAAGTTCTCGCTAACCGAAGGCCATGAAGGTCAGGGTAATATTTCTATCATCATCTGGACTACGACGCCTTGGACACTGCCAGCAAACCGTGCTGTGTGTCTGCGTGACGATCTGGAGTACGTGCTAATCCAAACGGAAGGCGACAACCCAGAGCGTATTATCGTGGCTTCTGAGCTGGCGAAAGACGTGATGGATCGCGCAGGTATCGAGCACTTCCACAACCTTGGTTTTGCGAAAGGTGCGGATCTAGAGCTTTCCCAATTTAATCACCCATTCTACGACTTCACCGTTCCGGCGATCCTAGGCGATCACGTGACAACTGAGTCTGGTACTGGTGTGGTTCATACTGCTCCTGGTCACGGTCAAGAAGACTTCGCTGTCGGTCAAAAATATGACCTAGAAGTGGCTAACCCAGTTGGCTCAAACGGCGTTTACCTGCCAGATACTGAGTTATTCGCTGGTCAACACGTGTTTAAAGCCAACGATGCCGTTGTAGAAGTACTGAAAGAGAAAGGTGCGCTACTTCACCATCACGCGTACGAGCACAGCTACCCACACTGCTGGCGCCATAAGACGCCAATCATCTTCCGTGCCACACCTCAGTGGTTTGTGTCTATGGATCAAGCGGGTCTACGTGCTAAAGCACTAGAGTCGATCAAAGGTGTTGAGTGGATGCCTGAGTGGGGCCAAAGCCGTATCGAAGGTATGATCGAAGGTCGCCCTGAGTGGTGTATCTCTCGTCAGCGTACCTGGGGTGTGCCAATCGCTCTGTTCGTTCACAAAGAGACAGCAGAACTTCATCCAAACTCGCTAGAGCTGATTGAAAAAGTGGCTCAGCTGGTTGAAGAAAAAGGCATTCAAGCTTGGTGGGATGTAGAAATTGCAGACCTACTAGGTGATGACGCAGACCAGTACGAAAAAGTTCTGGATACACTAGACGTTTGGTTCGATTCTGGTGTGACGCACTACTCTGTTGTTGACTCTCGTGAAGAGTTTAACGGTAACAGTGCCGACCTATACCTAGAAGGTTCTGACCAACACCGTGGTTGGTTCCAGTCTTCACTTATTTCATCTATTGCGATGAAAGACGAAGCGCCTTACAAGCAAGTGCTAACGCACGGCTTCGTGGTCGACGGTCACGGTCGCAAGATGTCGAAATCTATCGGTAACGTTGTTGCGCCAAAAGATGTGACTAACAAGCTGGGTGCAGATATCCTGCGTCTGTGGGTTGCATCGACTGATTACACTGGCGAAGTTGCGGTTTCTGACGAAATCCTAAAACGTTCCGCAGATGCTTACCGTCGTATCCGTAACACTGCGCGTTTCTTCCTGGCAAACCTGAACGGTTTCAACCCAGAAACTGACCTGGTATCAGCAGAAGAAATGGTGGCACTGGATCGCTGGGCTGTAGGCAGAGCGCTAGCGGCTCAAGAAGAGATCGTGAAAGCTTACGGTGAGTACAACACGCACGGCGTGACTCAACGTCTGATGCAGTTCTGCTCTATTGAGATGGGCTCGTTCTACCTAGATGTTATTAAAGATCGTCAGTACACTGCAAAACTGGGCGGTCACGCACAGCGCAGCTGTCAGACGGCTCTTTACTACATCGTTGAAGCGTTGGTTCGCTGGATGGCACCTATCATGTCGTTCACCGCTGACGAAATCTGGAACGAAATGCCAGGTCAACGTGATAAGTTTGTATTCTCGGGTGAGTGGTTTGAAGGTTTGTTCGGTCTTGCTGAAGGCGAAGAGCTAAACAACGAGTTCTGGGCAGAAATACAAACCGTTCGTGATGCAGTGAACAAGCAGCTAGAAGCGGCTCGTAGTGAGAAGACCATTGGTGGTGCATTACAGGCTGAAATCACCTTGTTCGCTGATGACGCGCTGCTAGCGAAGCTTGGCAAGTTAGAAGATGAGCTGCGTTTCGTATTGCTAACGTCTGCGGCAACCGTTAAGTCAGTATCTGAAAAGACAGATGCGGCGAAGGCGACCGAACTAGAGGGTCTATTCGTTGAAGTTGCTGCGACGGAAAACGAGAAGTGTGACCGCTGCTGGCATCACACACCAGACGTAGGCACGATTGCGGGTCACGAGAAGATTTGTGGTCGCTGCGTGTCGAACGTAGACGGTGAAGGCGAAGTTCGTAAGTTCGCTTAATTGTAAGCTAATCGGAACTTTTCAAAGATTTGACAGCCCCAGTTTTTACTGGGGTTGTTTTTATCAGCTAACTGATTGAACATATAATTCATTGAGTGTTTGCTACTCAAGGTAGCGAGAAAGGAAACAGATGAGCGAAACAGCAATCACATTTCGACAATCAGGTGTCCGTTGGCTGTGGCTAGCGGTGGTGATTTTTATTGCTGATATCAGCATCAAACTCGTGGTCATGGATAGCATGGGCTACGGCTGGGCGAATCGAATTGAGATCTTGCCTTTTTTCAATCTGCTTTATGTCCATAACTATGGCGCAGCATTTAGCTTTTTGAGCGATCAAGCGGGTTGGCAGCGCTGGCTGTTTACTGGTATTGCGTTTGTCGTAACGGGCATGCTGACCTACTGGATGAGCAGACTTCCGGCAAAGGAGAAGTGGAACAACATTGCTTACGCGATGATCATCGGTGGAGCAGTAGGCAATGTATTTGATCGTGTTGTCCATGGTTTTGTCGTTGACTACTTGGACTTCTACTGGGGCAGTTATCATTGGCCTGCTTTCAATCTGGCCGATATGGCGATTTGTATTGGCGCTGCGATGATTATTATCGATAGCTTTCGCAGTAAAGAGCAAAACTAGCGTAGATAATGAATAACCTTAAGCGCTGTGCGTTGATATGCACGGCGCTTTTTTATATAACAAGACATAACAATAAACGAGTCGTCGATAGACTCGATAACAGCACAAGGAAGCAGTAACGTGAGCACCATTTCCCAGGATAGCGCAGTCACCCTCCATTTTACCATTAAACTGAAAGATGGTTCCGTCGCCGATAGCACTCATAATATGGGGAAACCCGCTAAATTGATCATCGGTGATGGCAGCCTGAGTGATAATTTTGAACAGTGCCTGTTAGGACTGCAGTCCGGTGACAGTAAAGCCATTGAATTGAAGGCAGAGGATGCGTTTGGTTTGCCGAATCCGGATAATATTCATCATATGGACAGAGCTAAGTTTGTGGGTGACTCTGAGGTGGAAGTAGGTACAATAATGGCCTTCTCAGGTCCTGACGGTATGGAAATTCCCGGTATCATCACTGATATTGCGGGTGATTCGGTAACAGTAGATTTTAATCACCCGTTAGCCGGACAAGACGTCACCTTTGAGGTCGACATTCTGGAAGTAGAGTAAACATCAGCCAAGTAAGTAAAAGCGGTTCATCGATGAGTAATGAAATGAAGATCAAGTTAGCTAACCCACGAGGCTTCTGTGCCGGTGTAGACAGAGCCATTAGCATTGTGGAACGTGCTCTGGAAATGTACCAGCCACCGATTTACGTGCGTCACGAAGTGGTGCATAACCGATTTGTGGTGGAAGGGCTTAAGCAGCGCGGTGCCATTTTTGTGGAAGAGCTGAGTGAAGTCCCAGACGACAATATCGTGATTTTCTCTGCTCATGGTGTCTCGCAGGCAGTGCGTAAAGAAGCGAAGCAGCGTGCGCTTACTGTTTTTGATGCGACCTGTCCATTGGTGACTAAAGTGCATATGGAAGTGGCGCGTGCCAGCCGTAAGAACATGGAAGTGGTGTTGATTGGTCATGCGGGTCATCCTGAAGTGGAAGGCACTATGGGGCAGTATGCGAGCGAAACCGGGGGCATGTATCTGGTCGAAAAACCGGCAGATGTGGCTTTGCTTCAAGTGAAGGATCCCAGCAATCTGCATTATGTCAGCCAGACTACACTCTCTGTGGACGAAACTTCCGATGTGATTGAAAAGCTTAGAGAAGTATTTCCAGAGATCCAGGGGCCGCGCAAAGATGACATTTGTTATGCGACACAAAATCGTCAGGACGCGGTGCGTGAACTGGCTGGCGCTGTGGATGTCATGGTCGTTGTAGGCTCAACTAACTCTTCCAACTCGACACGCCTGAAAGAACTGGCTGAAAAGCTGGGCACGCCAGCATACTTAACCGATACGCCTGATCTGATTGAAGCTGAATGGTTTGAAGGCAAGGGGCTGGTGGGTGTGACCGCTGGGGCCTCAGCGCCAGAAGAGCTGGTTAATCAAATCATCGACAAGATCAAAGCGTTAGGCGCAGATGATGTTGAAGAAGTATTAGGCCGAGAAGAGAATATGTTCTTTGAAGTGCCGAGAGAGTTGCAAATTAAGCAAGTCGATTAGTTAAAAAACGCCGCGTAGAATCACGCGGCGTTTTTTTTTGCTAAGGTATTCGGTGCGCCAGGAAAGTCTCGGTATTTGCCAAGCGCCAATTCTGACCATTATCGGTACTCATCAGCAGGGTCGGGTTATGCTGATAGGGCTGACTATAGCGGCTTGATGAGCCTGCCAGTGCCTCATTGGGCCAGCGACGGTAGTGCTCGGTGACGACGTGGATACAGTCACTGTTGTTCGACAGCTCAGCACACTCTTGCTGACTGGACTTACTGACACGCAGACTTTGATTAAACCAGCTATCATCGTTGAAATTCTGGATTTCATAGGTGAAAAGCAGGTAGAGATTACCGAGTTTGTCCTGATGCACCTTTTGGGTGTAGTTTGAATATTGTTGCCAGTTCGGCATTACAACTACCCCCACATCTTGCCACTGATAATTGCCACCGCTCTGCAGTTCTCCTTCTAACCACTCCAGTCGGTATCCTGACGGAGCATCGGTGTCAGGCGCGGTGTTTCTCATTGCCAGATATAAGTTGTCTCCCTCGGTGATCACCCCGTGCACGTAGGTATATCGGCCATAGGGTTGTCCAACATAATTAACGCCGTCCTTTAAAGGCAGATCGCCCGGATAACGTGCGACTGGCGAGTCAGGGCCAGGGGAAAACTTGTCGTTTGCTGTTTCACCATCAACCCACAGCTGGTGGTTGTTGTTCCAACGTTCGTCGGTGACCGGAAGCTGGGAGTAGCGATGCCAGATCTGATGATTGTGTGCCCCTGATAGAAAATGGAGCCTGTCTTTACTATCGATGTGGATAATCGGTTGATTGTGCGAATCTGGAGTAGCTTCAGAGGTCGAACCGCTCCAACCCATAAACATCACATCGGCACTTTCACTGCCTAGTTGGTAGCGAACGTAGTATTGACCAGTGTTATAGTCCTGGCGATTATGGTCTAGTGCATCAAAACTAATGGCAGCGATGTGAAGGGTATTACCGTGCCACACTATAGGGTGGCTGCCACGATACAATCCTAGCGATAAAGGCAGTGGCACGACTTCGTCTTGCCATATTAACTCGCCATTACCCTGAGAGACTAAGCGGGAAATTGTGTAAGTCCTGTTTTTCGCACGAACGAACAGCGGTGCATGTTCGCCATCGCCAACCATTTCAGTTTGCGCTATCCAATGCTTGCTATAACCAAGCCAGGACTGGCTTGAAGCCTGATATCGAACTACACCATGGTCCAGCTTGAAAAAGACATCACCATTATTCTGAAAATAGACTTGTTCAATGTATCGGTAGCGATAACCGTCCAGACCATCGTCATTTTGACGGAAGCCCAACTCGCGCTCCAACTCTCTGAGTGAGATGGATACCCACTCGCCACTTTCGGTTAAACGTACCAGATAGGAATCGCAGTCAGTGCACTCTACACCGTTACTGTAGAATGATGAGTAGACCCGATCATCGTAGGTCAGTGCATGCAGGGGTTTATCGGTGCGGGCCAGTGTCACAGGATCTTGATGGTAACCCGGTTGATCATCTCCGCGATTGAACTGGTTCATATTATTGACGATCATCCAGGGGAGGTTATTGGCATCAAAGTAGGGGCGTCCTGGTATGAAGCGGGGATGATATCCATAGCGTTCCCGCTCTCTGTCAAAAATATTTTGATAGTGAAGCGCCGTTGCTGCGTCTTTGCTAGTACGTATCGTTGGAGCGTTATCCGCTTGTTCCACACAGCTGTGATCGTAACGGGACCTTAACCAGGTTCGGTTAAGGTGTTCAAACGTTTGTTGCCAGTTTAGCTGGCAGTCCTCAGTTGGAGGTTCCGGCTTATCAGGATTTGAGGCTTGTTTATCTTGTGAATTACAACCGATAAGGGTGAGCAGACCCAGTGTCAATAAAATTAGCGGGCGAGAAACAGACATTTTCATGGTTTTCCGAATCGAAATTGAGAAAGGTAAAAAAACGTTTCAATAGAGAGAATAGGCTTTACTCATTGAACTATTTTGGTATCCTACCGCCGCTATCAGATCGATAGCTTTTTCGGAGATAACTATGAACACTACCGACCATCCTCCTAGTATTAAAGGGGATAAGTAACTTCTCGTCGGTATTTGCGATCTTCGTTCCTACCTTCGAGGTAGGAGTTTCTTCCTTTCATAACTCCCTGTTATTTCTCTCCTTTATACTATTTCGTCAATCAATTGGCGCGCAGTCCTGCACGTCGAATTTTGACGTTTGATGGTCGTTACCAACGCTAATCGGGAGATTCGCCATGACGGTAATGAGCAATACATATATTGAAAATACAGCACCTCGCTTCTCAGAAGAGGAGATCAGTGCTGCAACCAAAGCCTTCCTGCAATATGACAACGAGCAACAGTTAAACTTGCTCACGGTTATGCCGATTGATGAGGCGGTAGGCGTATTACAACACTGTGCTTTGGGTCAGGTTCAGTTCTTAATCGAAGAGCTTGATTTACAAGGGCATGACAAAAGAGCGAGACACTTTGCTCACCATTTGGGACTGATACATTCAGAAGCGGAAACAACCGGTGGTTATCTTACCACGGGCGTACTTGAGCACGTCAAACAGCGCATTGGCTGGATCATTACTCTAGCACTACTCGGTATCGTATCTGGCCTTATTATTGCCCAATACGAAGACACGTTAAGCCAGTTAGTGCTGCTTGCGGTGTACATGCCGGTTATTGCGGCTGCTGGTGGGAACACTGGAACACAAGCCGCGACACTCGTGATTCGTGCTCTGGCAACTGGGGAGTTAAGAAAGCGTCAGTGGCTGGAGGTGCTCTGGAAAGAGAGCCGAGTTGCGGTATGTCTGGCCGCCGCCGTTGCCCTGGTAATGGTCGGCCGGATTCTGATCTTTGGTGACGTGAACTCTGCGGGTGGGTTTGATATTAACTTGATTGCGATGGCCATTGCCGTAGCCTTGTTTATACAGGTTACTGTATCCACCACTTTGGGGGGCGTACTGCCTATCATCGCTCGTGTATTCAAAATGGACCCGGCTGTGTTGGTTAGCCCGGTACTGGCGTCCATTGTCGACATATCGGGCATGTGGATTTACTTTACAGTTGTGAACCATTTTCTGGGATTACAATAGTGGATCATGTACAAAGCGCAGCCTAAGGCTGCGCTTTGTTATTTGAACGGCCCAGTGAATAGCTGTAATCCACAACCTGTCGGTAATAGTTTTGTTCAAACTGGGTCAGAGGCGAAATAGTAGGAGTTGTGTCCTCGGTTTTCTTTGGGTGGTAATCGGTAACAAATTGCACGAAAACACTTTCCGGTTTCCCTTTGTTATTCAGGCCGAACCCCGCCATATTATATGTTCCGAAGAGCGAACCACTTTTAGCGATAAGAGCGCCTTTGATGGGCGCTTTTCGCATGCTTGAACGATATTTCAGGGTGCCATTGTTACCAGAGACAGGCATCAGTCTGATAAGATCTAATGATTGATCATTGTCATAGATATAACTAAGGATCTGACGCATTTGACGGGCGGTAAATCGATTGTTTCTGGACAAACCAGAACCGTCTTCCATTACCGCAGTATCGATATCAATATTCGCTTCGGATTTCAGTATTGCTTTGATGGCGGCCGTGCCATTACGAAAAGACCCAGCCTGCTGGAAGTGGTGAGCTCCCAATGTTTTGGTTATGTTGTCTGCATACAGGTTGTTGGAGTCTTGCAACATCACCGCAAGTAACTCGCTAAGCGGTTTGGAGCGCTGAATAAAAAGGGCTGTTTCCATAGATGTGTCAGGTTTCCCGATGTTGATAGCGCCAGCTAAACTGATCCCCAGACTTTTCAGCTCTGCCTCGATCACCTGTTGAGTAAATAACTCCGGTGAAGCCAGGGCAAATTTCAACGGGAGTGGAGAAGAGCGTTTCACCAGACAGCCCGCAATCTGGTAATGGTTGTCATTGCCGATCTGCAATTCTAAATCACAGTGACTCTCCTGCTGTTGTTCTTTAGTTACTGTGATGGCTGAGGTCGTCGCCTGAATTGGTTGATGAGCAGGGATATTGATTCGTGTGGAGCCATCATCATTTGTGTAGAGAGCCCCTTGAACACAGTTGCCATCAAGAGTTATTGCAGTAGAGGGGGCGCTATAACAGACACCGAGAATATCCCAAGGCCAGCCCACAGCCTTTGAGTAGCCACCGAATACACTGTTGTCCAGCCAAACTTGATCCCAGTTGGCACCTAACTCTTTTTTCGCCACTTTTAGCATGGTTTTTAGCGATTGTCGGCTTAGGGTAGGGTCTCCAGAGTAGCGAATGATCACATCATTTCCCGAACGCAGCAGGACTGTTTCAAAGCGAAAACTGTCTGGTAAGGAAAGTTTGGCCGCCAACGCAGTGACGACCTTCAGAGTGCTCGCCGGAGGAAAAAACTGGTCGATATCCTTGGATATCAGGCTTTGCTCAGGTGTATCTAGCGGGGCAACGAGTAGGGCACTGCGGCTTCCGTCAGGCAAATACTGAGTGGCTTTTATGTTGGAGGCAAAACAGGTAGCAGGCAACAGTAGAGCCGTGACAAGCAAGCGTTTCGAGATCATATGACTAATTGATTATGTAAACGTATTTTCACTTTAGGCTAACAACCAATTAAGTCGAGTTAAAGTGCTAAATTTCGTCCTCTTAACTGAGTGTTTAAATCGGCACCGAATGTCAAACAGGCGGTGCGTACTGCCTTAGCGGGATGATAAAGTGGGGCGGGCGCCAAAGAAGCGCGTGTTCAGGTTGCAGAGATAAAGATTTGTAGGCTATATTGTCTTGCTGTCCTTTAGAAAGGACAACGTGCCAGTGTCCGCATCTCGGTCGTATCACAAACCGACAATCGTTGTAGACACCAAGGTGTCAAATTCGATGAATTTTCTCCGCGGTTTGATTACACTAGGCGTATCCCAAATTATTTTATTAAATTGTACTCAGGCTTGCTTGAGTAGGGTTTTTTTGTCCAAAGCGTGCTTTGGAAAAGAGGTTGTTATAATGGAAAAGGTTCCAATGACTGTACGTGGCGAGCAAAAGCTGCGTGAAGAGTTAGATCGTCTGCTTAAACTTCGTCCGCAAATTTCTGAAGCAATCGCAGAAGCTCGTGAGTTGGGCGATCTGAAAGAGAATGCAGAATATCACGCGGCGCGCGAAGAGCAGGGCATCTGTGAAGCGCAAATTCGCGATATTGAATACAAGCTATCGGTAGCTCAGGTTATTGATGTCACAAAGCTGGATAATAGCGGAAAAGTTATTTTTGGCTCTACGGTCACTTTGATTGATATTGATACAGATGCTGAGCAAACTTACCAAATCGTGGGTGATGATGAAGCAGAAATTAAAGCCGGTCGTATTTCGGTTAGCTCTCCGATCGCTCGTGGTCTGATTGGCAAAATGGAAGGTGACGAAGTAACTATCGTGACTCCGGGTGGTCAAAAGGACTTTGAAATCGATAAAGTGGATTACGTCTAATCTATTTGTGTCAAAAAAAGTCGCGTGAGGCGGCTTTTTTTGTACCCGATGGTACGCCGTGGACTGTAAGAAAAACGAAAAGGCCGCTAATGCGACCTTCTCCACTTTGAAACAAATTGTTTCTGTCAGCGCGAACGCCTGGCAATTTTACTTGCGAGGAAGTTCGATCTTCTTTTGCTCTGACTGACGGTAAAGGACAAGAGTCTTACCGATAACCTGAACTTTCTCTGCTTTTGTTTCACGAACAATTGCGTCGATAATCAGTAGCTTAGTTTCACGGTCTTCTGACGCCACTTTTACTTTGATAAGTTCGTGGTGGTCCAGAGCGATTTCGATTTCCGCTAGAACAGCCTCTGTTAGTCCATTTGCGCCTAGTAGCACGACGGGTTTAAGTGCGTGTGCTAGGCCTTTAAGGTGCTGCTTTTGTTTGGTGCTTAGGTTCATAACGCGGCCAAATTTATTTACTATTAGGGTTGAAAACCCGTATTTTAACGCCATCTAATGACGAAGACTATACTTTATTCTAAGGGCGTGCCCTTGTTGAGTTGGAATTTGAATGAGTAAGCAAAAACATTCGGCCAGTTCTGGTCGTTGGCTAAAAGAGCATTTTGATGATAAATATGCCAATGAAGCCAGAAGAAAAGGCTATCGTTCACGTGCTATCTTTAAGATTGAAGAGATTCAAAATAAAGATAAGCTCTTGAAACCCGGTATGACAGTCGTGGATTTGGGGGCAGCGCCCGGTGGTTGGTCTCAGTACGCGGCGAAGATGGTTGGGGATGAAGGGCAAGTGATTGCGTGTGATCTTCTTCCTATGGATCCGATCTCCGGCGTGAGTTTTTTACAAGGAGATTTTAGAGAAGAAGCAGTGCTTGATGCGTTACTCGAACGAATCCAACCAGATATGGTTGACGTAGTAATGTCTGATATGGCGCCAAACATGGCTGGAAACTTATCGGTCGATCAGCCTAGAGCAATGTATCTTGTTGAACTAGCATTAGATATGTGCCATCAAACTTTGGCACCTGGCGGCAGTTTCGTTGTGAAAGTGTTCCAGGGCGAAGGATTTGATGAATACGTAAAACAGGTGCGCGATGCCTTCAAAGTGGTGAAGATTCGTAAACCAGACTCATCTAGAGCTCGCTCTCGTGAGGTGTTTATTGTGGCTAATGGTTTCAATGGCTGAACATTAGTTTACAAAGACAAAATTAACAATGTAGCTACAGCCGGAAAACTGTAGTACCCTACCTTTAATTACAATTAGTTATCGAGAGGCTGACACCTTGAGTGACATGGCAAAGAATTTAATTTTGTGGTTAGTCATCGCCGTTGTGTTGATGTCGGTATTCCAAAGCTTTGGACCAGGCGAAAGCAATGGTCGAGCGGTAGATTACACCACGTTCGTACAGGAAGTTGGCAATGGCCAGATTCAAGAAGCTCAATTTAAAGACAGCGAGATAACCTTCACTCGCCGTGGCGGTGGCAGTCGCTTTGTGACTTACATGCCCGTTTATGATCAAAAGCTACTTGATGACCTAATCAACCAAAACGTAAAAGTTTCAGGGACACCACCAGAAGAACAAAGCCTGCTGGGCACTATCTTTATCTCATGGTTCCCTATGATTCTTCTTATTGGTGTTTGGATTTTCTTCATGCGTCAAATGCAAGGCGGCGGTGGTAAAGGTGCCATGTCGTTTGGTAAGAGCAAAGCTCGCATGATGGGTGAAGAGCAGATCAAAACAACCTTTGCTGATGTTGCAGGTTGTGATGAAGCAAAAGAAGACGTAAAAGAGCTTGTAGATTACCTGCGTGACCCAAGCCGATTCCAGAAACTGGGTGGTAAGATTCCAACTGGTGTTCTCATGGTTGGTCCTCCAGGTACAGGTAAGACGTTACTTGCGAAAGCCATTGCTGGTGAAGCAAAAGTACCGTTTTTCACTATCTCAGGTTCGGACTTCGTTGAAATGTTCGTTGGTGTTGGTGCGTCTCGTGTGCGTGACATGTTCGAGCAAGCAAAGAAAGCGGCACCTTGTATTATCTTCATCGATGAGATTGATGCGGTCGGTCGTCAACGTGGCGCTGGTGTTGGTGGTGGTCACGATGAACGTGAACAAACATTGAACCAAATGCTGGTAGAAATGGATGGCTTTGAGGGTAACGAAGGTATCATCGTTATCGCAGCAACTAACCGTCCAGACGTTCTTGACCCTGCACTTCTTCGTCCTGGTCGTTTCGACCGTCAAGTTGTGGTTGGTTTACCTGATGTTCGTGGCCGTGAGCAGATCCTGAAGGTTCACATGCGCAAAGTGCCTCTAGCATCTGACGTTGAGCCATCTTTGATTGCTCGTGGTACACCGGGCTTCTCTGGTGCAGACCTGGCTAACCTAGTTAACGAAGCAGCACTATTTGCTGCACGCGGTAACAAACGCAATGTATCCATGGTTGAGTTCGAACTTGCAAAAGATAAGATCATGATGGGTGCAGAACGCCGCTCTATGGTGCTGTCAGAAGAAACCAAAGAGTCGACAGCATACCACGAAGCAGGTCACGCAATCGTTGGTCGTTTGGTTCCTGAACACGATCCGGTGTATAAGGTATCTATCATCCCACGTGGTCGTGCACTGGGTGTGACGATGTATTTGCCTGAGCAAGACCGTGTGAGCATGTCTCGCCAACACCTAGAGTCGATGATCTCTAGCCTATATGGTGGTCGTCTAGCTGAAGAGCTTATTTACGGCAAAGACAAGGTATCAACAGGTGCATCGAATGATATCGAACGTGCGACTGATATTGCTCGTAAAATGGTGACCCAATGGGGCTTCTCAGAAAAGTTGGGTCCTCTGCTTTACGCTGAAGACGAAGGGGAAGTATTCCTGGGTCGCAGTGTGACACAGACCAAACATGTGTCTGGCGAAACGGCCAAGCTGATTGACGAAGAAGTTCGCCATATCATCGACCGCAACTATGACCGTGCTAAGAAGATCCTGGAACAGAACATGGATATCATGCACGCGATGAAAGATGCGCTGGTGAAGTATGAAACCATTGATGCGGGTCAGATTGATGACTTGATGGAGCGTAAAACCGATATTCGTGAGCCTGCTGGCTGGACGGATCAGGCGAAGGCTCAACAAGAAGCGAAGCCTCAGGCGGAAAGCTCATCAGAGCCAGAGGTTAGCGCTGAACAACCTGAGCCTAAAACTGAGGAACAAGCAGCAGCTGACTCAGAAACTAGCACTGAAAAAGTGAATTCTGAAACGACGAAAAAAGATTCAGAATAAGACGCAGTAATTAAGCCCCGAGTCTTGCTCGGGGCTTTTCTTGTTTATGGCAACTATGACTTTACGAGCGAATAATAAAACCCTCTCTCTCGATACCCCGCAAGTTATGGGGATCGTTAATGTCACGCCCGATTCGTTTTCTGATGGCGGTAAATTTACTTCTATCGATGCAGCGATATCTCAGGTTGAATCTATGATCCAGGCGGGAGTGACCATTATTGATATTGGTGGTGAATCTACCCGTCCTGGGGCGCCCGATGTCGCACTGGAAGAAGAGCTAAAGCGTGTGATCCCAGTGATTAAGGCAATACGAGAACGCTTTGATGTGTGGATCTCTGTGGACACCAGTAAAGCGGAAGTGATGAAGCAGGCGGTTGAGGCGGGGGCGGACATCATCAATGACGTCCGGGCACTGCAGGAGCCGGGTGCACTGGAAGTGGCGGCACAGGCCGGGGTTCCCATTTGTCTTATGCACATGCAGGGGCAGCCGCGTACCATGCAGTCCAATCCGAGTTACGATGACCTGTTAAGTGATGTGTCTGAATTTCTCGCGCAGCGAATTGATGCTTGCGAGGCGGTTGGAATCAAAAAAACGCAGTTGATCCTTGACCCGGGATTTGGGTTTGGTAAAACTCTTGAACACAATTATCACTTGCTTGCACACCTGGAAAAGTTTCATCAGTTCGGTTTGCCCTTATTGGCGGGCATGTCGAGAAAGTCGATGATATTTAAATTGCTGGATAAAGCGCCGGCAGACTGTCTGGCAGGTAGTCTGGCTTGTGCAACGCTAGCTGCTGCAAAAGGCGCTCAAATCATCCGTGTGCATGATGCAAAAGAGACGGTTGAAGCAATGAAAATTGTACAGATGATGCAATCAAATTTATAAAAATAAATTAGGACAACACTATGTCACAACGACGTTATTTTGGTACTGACGGTGTACGCGGAAAAGTGGGCCAGTACCCAATTACACCGGATTTTGTACTTAAACTAGGCTGGGCTGCAGGACGTGTACTGGCAAAGCAAGGCACGAAAAAAGTCATTATCGGTAAAGATACGCGTATCTCTGGCTACATGCTGGAGTCGGCGCTTGAAGCTGGTTTGTCGGCAGCGGGTCTGAAGGCGATCTTCACCGGGCCTTTACCCACGCCAGCTGTGGCGTACCTGACACAGACATTTCGTGCCGAAGCGGGCATCGTGATCTCTGCCTCTCACAATCCCTATTACGATAACGGCATTAAGTTCTTTTCTTCTGAAGGGACAAAACTGCCTGATGCGATTGAGCTGGCGATTGAAGAAGAGTTGGACAAAGACATTGAATGCGTCGAATCTGCCGAACTGGGCAAGGCGAGCCGATTGAACGATGCTGCTGGGCGTTACATCGAGTTCTGTAAAAGCACCTTCCCCCATGACCTGAGTCTGGAAGGGGTGAAGATCGTCCTTGACTGTGCACACGGTGCGACTTACAAAATTGCACCATCGGTATTTACTGAGCTCGGTGCAGATATTGTTACTATGGGTGTTGAGCCAAATGGTATCAACATCAACGACGAAGTCGGTGCGACAGACGTGCGTGCATTGCAGGCCCGAGTGGTTGCAGAAAAAGCAGATTTGGGTCTTGCCTTTGATGGTGACGGCGACCGCATCATCATGGTTGACCACTTAGGTAACAAAGTGGATGGCGACCAAATCGCTTACATTATTGCACGTGACGCGCTTCGCCGTGGTGAGCTAAAAGGTGGCGTTGTTGGAACCCTAATGACCAACCTTGGCATGGAAAACGGCCTTAAGCAGCTTGGTATTCCATTTGTTCGTGCTGCCGTAGGTGACCGCTACGTTATGGAACAATTGCTTGAGCGTGACTGGCGTATTGGCGCAGAAAACTCTGGCCACGTGATTCTGCTGGATAAAGTGACGACGGGTGATGCCATTGTCGCCGCGCTGCAAGTGCTTGCTTCAGTGATTGACGCCAAAATGTCACTCAATGAGCTTGCTAGCGGTATGACCTTATACCCTCAGGTGCTGATTAACGTTCGTTTTAGTGGTGATGCGAACCCACTAGAAGCCGAAGCGGTTAAGCAAGCCGTTGCGAAAGCAGAGGCTGATCTTGGCGATAAAGGCCGTGTACTGCTTCGCAAATCCGGCACTGAGCCTCTACTGCGAGTGATGGTAGAAGGTGAGGATGATGCTCTTGTGAACGAGTCGGCACAATATATTGCTGATATCGTGAAAGAAAACTGCTAGGTAACGACTATTTAGTATGAGCAAGAACCAAATTAGTTCTTTTGGTTCTTGCTTATTTTTTATATGATTACTCGCTTATTCTTATCGGTAATTGTTTTTTTGCCCTTTTTTTGAGCGTTCAGTTGCTCGGCGAAAGATTTTTGTCATTTTTCTCTTGTCAGTCAGTGCGGCATTCGCTAGTATTGCCACCGCCTTCACTTAGGAGGCCATAGCCAGGTTTTCAATGCGTACAGCAAGGAAAGCAGCGCTGGCTCAACAATTAGGAACATAGGTGGACACATGATTCAAGTTCTACTTGTGATTTACCTGTTGGCTGCGCTTGGTGTTATTGGCCTAGTGTTGATTCAACAAGGTAAAGGCGCAGATATGGGAGCCTCATTCGGTGCTGGCGCTTCAAACACAGTGTTTGGTGCTAGTGGCTCAGGAAATTTCCTAACCCGAATGACTGCAATTTTTGCAATCGTATTTTTTGTTATCAGCTTAGTACTTGGCAACATGTACACTCACAAAGGTGAGTCTCAATGGGTTGACCCTACTCAAGGTCAAGTGATTGAGCAAGCAGCTGATACAGCGAGTGATGTCCCTGCTGAAAACAGCGACGAGATCCCTCAATAAGTCGATCGATTCTAACGAATCGAAAAGCTTAGATGCCGAGATGGTGAAATTGGTAGACACGCTAGCATGAGGTGCTAGTGCCTTTGGTGTGAGGGTTCGAGTCCCTCTCTCGGCACCATTATTTATAAACTTGTAATACAGTTTGGTGAGCGTATAATGCTCAGCAAGTCGGACGCGGGGTGGAGCAGCTTGGTAGCTCGTCGGGCTCATAACCCGAAGGTCGTCGGTTCAAATCCGGCCCCCGCAACCAATACTTTCTAAGTGTTGATGGATTGCAAGTTTAGCAGTGTGAAAAAATCACTGCACATCGAGAAAACACCAACTATCTTTTTAGGGTGTTATTTTCTCTCGATGATCAGGGTCCAGCAACAAAAAACCCCGACTATCGGGGTTTTTTGTTATTTGCGCTTTTTAAAAGGCAGCAAATACAAGTGCTTGGAATTTAAATTGGGCTATATGCCCTTTTTTTGTTTCTGGAGTGGTTAAATGACTGGTTTAGAAAGACAACTTACAGAATTGCTCGAAGCGCCTGTAGAGGCAATTGGCTACGAGCTTGTTGGTTTAGAGTTCATCCGTGCTGGTGAGCATTCTACTCTTCGAATCTATATCGACCATGAAAATGGTATTACTGTTGATGCTTGCGCAGAAGTAAGTCATCAGGTAAGTGCAGTAATGGACGTCGAAGACCCAATTACGGTGGCTTATAACCTAGAGGTGTCTTCACCAGGCCTAGAAAGACCACTTTTCAAAGCAGCACATTACCAACAGTTTATTGGTCACGAGGTCAGCATCGTGTTGAAAATGGCTGTCGGCAACCGTCGTAAGTGGAAAGGTGTAATCCAATCTATTGATGGCGAGACAGTGACCATCCTTGCCGATGGTAACGAAGAAGAAATGGCGCTAAGCAACATTTCCAAAGCTAACCTTATCCCTAAATTTTAGGTCCCTAATAATAAAAGCTTAGAGGCTAGATAAATGAGTAAAGAAATTTTAGCGGTAGTAGAAGCAGTTTCTAACGAGAAAGCTGTTCCTCGTGAGCGTATTTTTGAAGCGCTAGAGATTGCACTAGCAACCTCTTCTAAGAAAAAACACGAAATCGAAATCGATGTACGTGTTGCCATTGACCGCAAAACAGGTGAATTCGAAACCTTCCGCCGCTGGATGGCAGTAGAAGAAGTTGAATTCCCAACGAAAGAAATTTCTATCGAAGCGGCACAGTACGACGACGAGTCTATCCAATTAGGTGACTTCGTTGAAGAGCAGATCGAGTCAGTAACGTTTGACCGCATCACCACGCAAACAGCTAAGCAAGTTATCGTACAGAAAGTACGTGAAGCTGAGCGCGCGCAAATCGTTGAGCAGTTCATCGACAACGAAGGCGACCTAGTGACAGGTGTGGTTAAGAAAGTTAACCGTGACACCATCATCCTAGACCTTGGTAACAACGCTGAAGCCGTTATCCTACGTGATGACCAGCTTCCTCGTGAAAACTTCCGTCCAGGCGACCGTGTACGTGGTCTTCTATACAAAGTGGCTCCTGAAGCTCGCGGCTTCCAGCTATTCATTACTCGTTCTAAGCCAGAAATGCTAGCTGAGCTATTCCGTGTGGAAGTGCCAGAGATTGCTGAAGAGCTTATCGAGTTGAAAGGCGCAGCACGTGATCCAGGTTCTCGCGCGAAGATCGCTGTGAAAACTAACGACAAACGTATCGACCCTGTTGGTGCGTGTGTGGGTATGCGTGGTGCACGTGTACAAGCGGTTTCTGGTGAGCTTGGCGGCGAGCGTATCGATATCGTTCTTTGGGACGATAACCCAGCTCAGTTCGTTATCAACGCAATGGCGCCAGCAGACGTTGCTTCTATCATCGTTGATGAAGATGCACACTCTATGGACATCGCGGTTGAAGCTGACAACCTAGCGCAAGCTATCGGTCGTAGCGGTCAAAACGTACGTCTAGCGTCTCAACTGACTGGTTGGGAACTGAACGTAATGACAGTTGCAGACCTTCAGAAGAAACACCAAGAAGAAGCAACAGCTTCTATCGAAAACTTTATGAAGCACCTAGACATCGAGCAAGACTTCGCGGAAATGCTTGTTGAGGAAGGCTTCTCAACTCTAGAAGAAGTGGCATACGTGCCAGTTAACGAACTTCTTGAAATCGACGGCTTAAACGAAGAGCTTGTAGAAGAGCTTCGTAGCCGTGCAAAAGATGCCCTAACGACACTTGCTCTTGCTCAGGAAGAGTCATTCGAAGGTGTTGAGCCAGCTGAAGACCTACTAGCACTAGAAGGTCTAGAGCGTGAGATGGCATTTAAACTGGCTGCAAAAGGTGTAGCTACTCTTGAAGACCTTGCAGATCAAGGTGTCGATGAGCTAGAGGGCATTGAAGGGCTAACAGAAGAGCGCGCAGGTGAGCTAATCATGGCTGCACGTAACATCTGTTGGTTCGGCGACGAAGAATAATAATCAGCAAGGAGGTAGTTGCATGACAAAACTTACGGTTAAAGCACTTAGCGAAGAGATTGGTACGCCAGTTGAACGCCTAATTGAACAACTTGCTGATGCTGGTCTGAAAAAATCAGAAAGCGATCAGGTGAATGATGAAGAGAAGCAAACGCTTCTTACTCACCTTAAGAAAGAACATGGTGATACATCTGGTGAGTCAGAGCCTACTCGTCTTACGCTTCAGCGTAAAACTCGTAGCACTCTGTCTGTTTCTGCCGGTGGCGGTAAGAGCAAAGATGTACAAGTAGAAGTGCGCAAGAAGCGCACTTATGTAAAACGCAGTGCGATCGACGAGCAAGCAAAACGTGAAGCTGAGGAAGCAGCAAATCGTGAGGCGGAAGAGCGTGCCCAACGTGAAGCCGAAGAGCTAGCCAAACGTGAAGCTGCAGAGAAAGCACAGCGTGAAGCAGAAGAAAAAGCTCAGCGCGAAGCCGAAGAAAAACGTCTAGCAGAGGAAAATGCTAAACGTGAGGCGGAGCAATCTGATGCAAATACTGCTAAGCGCGCAGAAGCGGAAAAGGCTAAGAAAGAAATGAACGCAAAGAATGCTGAAGCGAAGAAAGAAGCGGACGAGCTAAAACGTCGTCAAGAAGAAGAGGCGCAACGTAAGGCGGAAGCTGAAGCGGCTCGTCTAGCTGAAGAAGCTCGCAAACTAGCGGAAGAGAATGCCGCACGCTGGTCTGAAGAAGAGAAAAAGTCTAAAGACAACGAAAAAGCAGATTACCACACGACAACGTCTTCGTACGCTCGTGAAGCAGAAGATGCTCAAGATCGTAAAGAAGAGAAAGCTCCTCGTCGTCGTAAGAAGAAGTCAACGCAAGATCGTGACGATTCACGCGGTAACAACCGTGGTGGTCGCAACCAACGTGGTAAGAAAGGTAAATTGGCTAAGCCAACGTCTATGCAACACGGCTTCGATAAGACAGCTCAAGTTGCTAAGCAAGACGTTGTTATCGGCGAGACTATCGTTGTTTCTGAGCTAGCAAGCAAAATGTCTGTTAAAGCAACAGAAGTTATCAAGGTGATGATGAAGATGGGCGCTATGGCGACTATCAACCAAGTTATCGACCAAGAAACTGCACAGCTAGTTGCTGAAGAAATGGGCCACAAAGTTGTTCTACGTAAAGAGAACGAACTGGAAGAAGCAGTACTGTCTGACCGTGATGAAACATCAGAAGCAGTATCTCGTGCTCCTGTTGTTACGATCATGGGTCACGTTGACCACGGTAAGACATCGACACTTGACTACATCCGTCGTACTCACGTTGCATCAGGCGAAGCGGGTGGTATTACCCAGCACATCGGTGCATACCACGTAGAAACTGACAACGGCATGATCACTTTCCTTGATACTCCTGGACACGCGGCGTTTACCGCAATGCGTGCTCGTGGTGCTCAAGCGACAGATATCGTTGTTCTAGTTGTAGCTGCGGACGATGGCGTAATGCCACAAACAATCGAAGCGATCCAACACGCGAAAGCGGCGGGCGTTCCTCTGATTGTTGCAGTGAACAAGATCGATAAAGAAGACGCGAACCCAGACAACGTTAAGAACGAGCTGGCACAATACGACGTTATCCCTGAAGAGTGGGGCGGTGAGAACATGTTCGTTCACATCTCTGCGAAACAAGGTACTAACATCGACGGTCTTCTAGAAGCTATCCTACTTCAATCAGAAGTACTTGAGCTAACAGCGGTTGCTGACGGCATGGCATCTGGTGTGGTTGTAGAATCATTCCTAGATAAAGGCCGTGGTCCAGTTGCTACTGTACTGGTTCAATCTGGTACGCTACGCAAAGGCGACATCGTACTTTGTGGTCAAGAATACGGCCGTGTACGTGCAATGCGTGATGAACTAGGTAAAGAAGTGACTGAAGCTGGTCCATCTATCCCAGTTGAGATCCTAGGTCTATCTGGTGTTCCATCATCAGGTGACGAAGCAACAGTTGTACGTGATGAGCGTAAAGCTCGTGAAGTAGCAAACTACCGTCAAGGTAAATTCCGTGACGTGAAACTTGCGCGTCAGCAAAAAGCGAAACTAGAAAACATGTTCTCTAACATGACTGCTGGTGACGTTGCTGAGCTTAACGTAGTACTGAAAGCGGACGTACAAGGTTCTGTAGAAGCAATCTCTGATTCTCTATTAAAACTGTCTACTGACGAAGTTAAAGTGAACATTGTTGGTTCTGGTGTTGGTGGTATCACAGAAACTGATGCAGTACTAGCAGCAGCTTCTAACGCTATCATCCTAGGCTTCAACGTACGTGCTGATGCTTCTGCTCGCCGTACGGTAGATACTGAAAACCTAGACCTACGCTACTACTCAATCATCTACCAGTTGATTGACGAAGTGAAACAAGCAATGGGCGGTATGCTTGCTCCTGAATTCAAGCAAGAAATCATCGGCCTTGCAGAAGTACGTGACGTATTTAAGTCTCCAAAACTTGGCGCAATCGCTGGTTGTATGGTGACAGAAGGTACTATCAAGCGTAACAACCCTATCCGCGTACTGCGTGATAACGTTGTAATCTACGAAGGTGAGCTAGAATCTCTACGCCGCTTCAAAGATGACGTTCAAGAAGTTAAGAACGGTTACGAGTGTGGTATCGGCGTTAAGAACTACAACGATGTTCGCGTTGGCGACCAAATCGAAGTATTTGAAATCGTTGAAATCAAACGTACTCTAGACTAATTGACAAAATCGCTACTCATTTTTTAATTTGAGTATTGATGGTTGTTGAATACGCCATGGGGGGCTGGTTGATACCATCCCCCCATTCTTTCTATAGTGAGAAAAGAAATGTCAAAAGAATTTAGCCGCACACAACGTGTTGCGCAGCAACTACAAAAAGAGCTTGCTCTTATCCTTCAACGCGAAGTTCGCGATTCTCGTCTAGGTATGGTGACGATTTCAGACGTAGAAGTCTCTCGTGACCTAGCATACGCAAAAGTATTTGTTACTTTCCTATGTGTGGGTGAGCAAACCCCGGAATCTAGCATTGCGGCACTTCGTGAGCACGAAGCGCACATTCGCATGATGCTAGGCAAGCGCATTCGCCTACGTCTAACACCAGAAGTACGTTTCCAATACGACAACACACTGGTTGAAGGTATGCGTATGTCTAATCTAGTGAGCGAAGTGGTTAGCGAAGACAAGCGCAAGCAAGACGAAGCAGGTCGTAGCGAAGAAAATGGTGCTGAGGGAGAAGAGCAGTAATGGCTAGACGTCGCAAGGGACGTCCAGTCAACGGCGTTATCCTTCTAGATAAACCTACCGGTATCTCATCGAATGATGCTCTGCAAAAAGTAAAGCGCATCTACTTCGCTGAGAAAGCAGGCCACACAGGTGCTCTTGACCCGCTAGCAACGGGCATGCTGCCAATTTGCTTGGGCGAAGCAACCAAGTTCTCGCAATTCCTATTAGATTCAGACAAGCGCTACCGCGTGATCGCTAAACTTGGTGAGCGCACCAATACCTCTGACTCTGATGGCGAAGTCGTGGAAACTCGCGATATCAACGTAACTCCAGAGCTTCTTGATGAGTGCATCGATAAGTTCCGTGGTGAGTCTGATCAAGTGCCGTCAATGTTCTCAGCACTGAAATATCAGGGTAAGCCGCTTTATGAGTACGCTCGCCAAGGTATCGAAGTACCGCGCGAAGCACGTAAGATCACCGTGTATGAAATCGTCCTACATCGCTTTGAAGGTGATGAAGTAGAGATGGAAGTACACTGCTCGAAAGGCACGTACATCCGTACTATCGTCGATGATCTCGGTGAAATGCTAGGTTGTGGTGCGCACGTAACTATGCTGCGTCGTACTGCGGTTGCCAAGTACCCTTATGAGAACATGGTCACCCTAGAGCAGCTTAACGAACTATTTGAGCAAGCAAAACGCGAAGAGCGTCAGCCGCGCGAACTGCTTGATCCACTGCTTATGCCTATGGACAGTGCGGTGCAAGATCTCGAAGAGGTCAATGTGCTGCCAGAGCTTGGTGACATGCTTCAGCATGGTCAACCGGTGCAGGTTCCTGGTTTACCAGTCGATGCACCTGTGCGCATGACCATGGGTGAAGATCGCTTGTTTATTGGCGTTGGTGCCATGAATGATGATGGCAAACTAGCACCTAAGCGACTCGTTGTTTTCCGTGAGGAAGAAAGTGCTCAATAGAGCCACGAATACTCCTTGCTCTAGCTAGAATTATTCCCTATAATTCGCGCTTCGCGTAGCGGCTGAATCAGAGATTGGCTGCTACAACTTTTAAACTTACTCTTATTAGGAGAGAATTATGTCTCTGAATGCAGAAACTAAAGCAGCAATCGTTGCAGAATACGCACAAGGCGAAGGCGACACTGGTTCACCAGAAGTTCAAGTAGCTCTACTTACAGCTTCTATCAACCACCTACAAGGTCACTTCAAAGCACACAAAGGCGATCACCACAGCCGTCGTGGTCTTCTACGTATGGTTTCTCGTCGTCGTAAGCTTCTAGATTACCTAAAAGGTAAAAACCTAGCTCGCTACCAAGACCTAATCAAACGTCTAGGCCTACGTCGCTAATCAGCGTCTGCATAGAAAGTTTGTTAAAAGGGGCTATATGCCCCTTTTTTGTTAGCTAAATTTCTTAGTTAATAGCAAAACTTCCACTAAGTAGTTTATACTACGTCCCGTCTAAACTGAGTTGTGAAGAGCAAGTACGTTTAGTGACAATTTGTTCAGTACATTACAGTCCATTTAGTCGACCTCAGGGTCGCGACTATTCCAAGCACACTTACTTTTTTCAAGTGAAGTTTGTTTGAACTAGTCGCGATTTGTAATGCATTGAGCGCACAATCAATTATCTGGAATGATTCCAGAAAAAAGGAAATACAATGTTCGAAAAACCAGTTGTTAAGTCGTTCCAATACGGCAACCACACTGTGACGCTAGAAACTGGCGTTATCGCACGTCAAGCTACTGCAGCTGTAATGGTAACAATGGACGATACAGCCGTATTCGTTTCTGTTGTTGGTAAGAAAGAAGCAGTAGAAGGTCAAGACTTCTTCCCGCTAACAGTAAACTACCAAGAGCGTACTTACGCTGCAGGTAAAATCCCAGGTGGTTTCTTCAAACGTGAAGGTCGTCCTTCTGAAGGCGAAACACTGACTGCACGTCTAATCGACCGTCCAATTCGTCCTCTTTTCCCAGACGCATTCAAAAACGAAGTTCAGGTTATCGCGACAGTAATGTCTGTAAACCCGAACGTTCAACCAGACATGGTAACAATGATCGGCACTTCAGCTGCTCTTGCTATCTCTGGTATTCCGTTCAACGGTCCTATCGGTGCAGCGCGTGTTGGTCACATCGACGGTCAACTTGTACTGAACCCAAGCAACACTGAGCTAGAAAACTCTAAACTAGACCTAGTAGTTGCAGGTACTGAAGGCGCTGTTCTGATGGTTGAGTCTGAAGCTGACAACCTAACTGAAGAAGAGATGCTATCTGCGGTGGTTTACGGCCACGACCAACAGCAAGTTGTTATTAAAGCGATCAACGAGTTCGCAGCTGAAGTAGCGACTCCTGCTTGGGAATGGGAAGCTCCAGCAGTAAACACAGAGCTTAAAGCTCGCGTTGCTGAACTGGCAGAAGCTCGTTTCACAGAAGCTTACCAAATCACGGAAAAGATGGCGCGTTACGAGCAAGTAGGCACCATTAAGAACGAAGTGGTTGAGTCTCTATTAGCGGAAGACGAAGAGCTGGATGAGCGTGAAGTTCGTGGCATGCTAGGCTCTTTAGAGAAGAACGTTGTACGTAGCCGTATCATTGCTGGTAACCCACGTATTGATGGTCGTGAAAAAGACATGGTTCGTGCACTAGACGTTCGTACTGGCGTTCTTCCACGTACTCACGGTTCTTCACTGTTTACTCGTGGTGAAACTCAGGCAATCGTAACGGCGACTCTAGGCACACAACGTGATGCTCAAATTATCGACGAGCTAACGGGTGAGCGTAAAGATCACTTCCTACTACACTACAACTTCCCTCCATACTGTGTAGGTGAGACTGGTTTTGTAGGTTCTCCTAAGCGTCGTGAAATCGGTCACGGTAAGCTAGCTAAGCGTGGTATCGCGGCAGTAATGCCTTCTGTTGACGAATTCCCTTACACAGTACGTGTAGTATCGGAAATCACAGAATCTAACGGTTCATCTTCAATGGCTTCGGTATGTGGTACGTCTCTAGCTCTTATGGACGCTGGTGTACCAATCAAGTCTTCTGTTGCTGGTATCGCAATGGGTCTTGTTAAAGAAGGCGACGATTTCGTTGTTCTTTCTGACATCCTTGGTGATGAAGACCACCTGGGCGACATGGACTTTAAGGTAGCGGGTACCAATGAAGGTATTACTGCTCTGCAAATGGACATCAAGATCGAAGGTATCACCAAAGAAATCATGCAAATTGCTCTTAACCAAGCGCAAGGTGCACGTAAGCACATTCTATCTGTAATGGATGAAGCTATTTCTGGTGCTCGTGAAGACATCTCTGAATTTGCTCCACGTATCCACACAATGAAGATCAGCGCAGACAAGATCAAAGACGTTATCGGTAAAGGTGGCGCGGTTATCCGTCAGCTAACTGAAGAAACTGGTACGACTATCGAGATCGAAGATGATGGTACTATCAAGATCGCTGCGACTGACGGTGACCAAGCGAAAGATGCGATCGCTCGTATCGAAGCTATCACTGCTGAAGTGGAAGTGGGCAAGATCTACACTGGTAAAGTGGCTCGTCTGGCAGACTTCGGTGCATTCGTAACGGTTCTTCCTGGTAAAGATGGTCTGGTACACATCTCTCAAATCGCTCACGAGCGTGTTGAGAAAGTGACAGATTACCTGAAAGAAGGTCAGGAAGTTCAGGTTAAAGTACTTGAAATCGACCGCCAGGGCCGCGTACGTCTAAGTATGAAAGAGGCAATGGAAAAACCAGCTGCGGAAGAAAAAGCTACACCAGACGCAGAATAATTCGCATTTCTGAACCATTCAGTTGAAAAGCGTGCTATAAAAGAGGGGGCAATGCCCCCTTTTTTTTATGCGCGAAGGAAAATTCCTGCCCAGAAAACAGCATGTTCCGATGCTAAGCTTATAGGCAGGAGCAAGGAGAATAATATAGTGAAGTTGTTTCGAATTTTAGGATTGAGCATAGTGGTTGCTGTGACGGGCTGTGCTTCCAACTCCTCGACTCAAGAAGAACAATGGTTAAATCCTCCAATGGCGGTGCCATTGCAAGCGAATGTTCAATATGAAGTGCAGGTGGCGAGACTGACTCAGCTTCTTCAGCGCAGCGATCTGGAAAATGACGTCAGAGCAAAAATGCACTTTGAACGTGGCTCCTATTACAACAGCCTGGGACTGAGAGATCTTGCTCAGTTAGACTTTAACCAGTCTCTACAACTGAACCCCGCACAGCCAGTGGTATTTAACCAGGTCGGTCAGTACTTCACGCAAATCGGCGATTTTGATTCGGCTTATGAGGCCTTTGACTCCAGTCTAGAGTTGGACCCTGCTAATTCGTATGCACTGAGAAATCGTTCTATCGCACTGTATTACGGTGACCGTATTCCTCTCGCGATCGAAGGCATGACACGTTACTATCAGGAAAACCCTAGCGACCCTTATCGAGCACTTTGGCTTTATATTATCTCCCGCGAAGCCGGACCACTTGATGCAGCCATTACATTAGAGAAACGCTACCAGTCCAGAAACAACGACTGGGGTTGGATTCTAGTGGCCTTGATGTTAGACAAAGTAACCGAAGAACAAGCGTTTAAGGCTATATTGGCCAGCAGTCGAGACAACAATGTATTGGCAGAAAGATTGACCGAAGTGTATTTCTATTTGGCGAAGCGTCATCAGATTGAAGGCAATTATCCCGCTGCCGTATCACTTTACAAGCTGGCCATTGCACAAAATGTGTATGATTACGCAGAGCATAAATACGCCTTTCTGGAGCTAACTAAAATCTTTGAAATTGTTCGCGCGGAGCAGGCTGAGAAAGCCAAGCAAGAACAGCAAAATTCAGAGGCAGGCTCCTCAGACTCGCAATAGCTTAGAGAGTAACGAAACACCAGCTTTTAGCTGGTGTTTTTTTTTGCTTTGAACTCTGCGTGTAATTGCTCTAGAATAGTTAGCCAGGCTAATTAATAGTTGTTATGAATGTCTATAGAAGCAAATTTAGAGAAAATTGAGCGTCTGACTTCGAAAGTGTGGCGCAGCTACAGCAAAGAAGATCCTTTGGGTCACTTGAGCTTCAATGAATATGACTATCTGAAAGCGATACAGGCGGCGAGAGTGCCGATTCGTCTGACCGATCTTGCCAAAGAACTGGAAGTAACCAAGCCATCGGCCACCAATATGGTGAAACGACTGGAGCGCAAGGGATTAGTTCTCAGAGTGTCCTGTAGCGAAGATGCGCGCTCAAAGCGTGTGATGCTGACAGAGAAAGCACGGGCACCTTTAGAGTCGGAGTCTGAAATATATACCATCATTGCACAAAAGCTTAAAGTTCACCTGAGTGAGCAAGAATTTGACGCACTGAATACGCTGTTGACTAAGGCGCTGCGTTAACGTTTTTTTTGAGGATTTAGTTAGCTAGGATAACTAAAACAATATCATGATAGAGAAATCCATCTATACACAGTTTTGGCGTTACGCCATACCTACCATTTCGGCCATGCTAGTCAATGGTTTATATCAGGTCGTTGACGGGATTTTTATTGGTCAATATATGGGTGGCGATGGCTTAGCAGGCATCAATATTGCCTGGCCTGTGATCAGTGTCGTGCTCGGTCTGGGTATGATGCTGGGTGTTGGAACCGGTGCTTTATCGTCAATTAAGCAAGGTGAGGGCGATATTGCCGGGGCAAAAAAAACCTTGGCGACAGGTTTTATGGCTTTGGCGGCGCTCAGTCCATTGGTTGCAGTGACTCTTTGGCAGTATTCTGAGCTGTTTTTGCGCATTCAGGGGGCCGAAGGGCGAATGTACGATCTGGCTCTGCAGTATCTGGAAATATTGATTGTAGCGGGCGTGTTTACGCTGGGTTCTATTGCGGTGCCGTTCTTACTGCGCAATGACGATAGCCCCAACACCGCCACTCTGCTGATGGTTTTAGGGGCAGTGATCAATATTGTACTCGATTACTGGTTTATTGCGTTGTTGGGGTGGGAATTGACCGGCGCAGCATTGGCGACCGGTATTGCTCAAGCAGTTGTGACCATTCTGGGTGTGGCGTATTTTTTCTCAGGCAAGGCAAAAATGCGCCTGAGGCTGTGTGATTTTAAATTTCAGTTCGGATTATTGCCCCGCATATTGTCCATCGGCCTGGCGAGCTTTTTCATGTACGCTTATGGCTCGTTTATGGTCGCGCTGCACAATGCGCTGTTTGCGGAATACGGCACAGTGACGCTGGTGGGCGCGTACGCGATTCTGGGCTATATTGTGGCTTTTTACTATCTGATTGTCGAAGGTATCGCCAATGCCATGCAGCCTTTACTGAGCTACAGCTACGGAGCGCGTCGTCAGGACAACATGCGCAAACTGCTTAACGTGGCCATGTGGAGTTCGGTGTTGGGGGGAGCGCTGTTTGTTGCTTTACTCAATCTGTTCCCCAATCAAACGGTCGCCATCTTCAATTCCGACGATCCACAGTTGTTAACTCATACCGTCGACGGGATTCAGCTCCATCTGTTTTCGATGTTTTTAGATGGTTTTATTGTGGTGGCAGCTGCTTACTATCAGGCGATAAGTCATAGTCGCAAGGCGCTGTTCGTCACACTAGGTAATATGTTGATTCAACTGCCATTCTTGTATCTGATGCCGAAATTGTGGGGCGTGACCGGGATCTGGATAGCCTATCCATTATCGAACATTGCGTTAAGTTTGGTGGTTGGCGCCATGATTTGGCGTGATATCCGCAAACTCACCGAGGTACCGTTCAACGCGGCGACCGCATAAACAACAAGGCCTCTCATTTTGAGAGGCCTTGTTGTTGGTATGAGGCTACAGTTGCTTGACGTCGAGTCCCGCGATTTGGTGCCAGTAGCCATTGCATTGTCGGTCCAGTGCGGTGACTGGATTCGAACCGTCTTCATTGGCTCTGAAGCGATCAACTTCGGCAAACGTATCCAGTCCTAGTGGGCTAAGGCGCACCACATCAACCAAACCATCCATTGATTTTAGATCGTTGATCAGGTTGTACTGATAGCCAGATTGCGTTTGGATACCGTTAAGGTTAAATACCGATTGACCTTCTTGGCTCTCAACTTGAAGACCGGTTGGGTATCTGATACAGCAGGTTTCACAGTCATCTTTAGCCCGGTTTTCGGCGCGGGCGGTGAAGCAGCGTGCTGAGTAGGCCAGGGGCAGGTAACCGTGACTGAACACTTCTACTTCAAACTTATCCCGGATCCCCAAATCCTGTGCTTGAGACAGGGCATTTGTTAACCATTCGCGAGACAGTTCCACCGGCATACACCAGCGGATCATGCCTTGTTTGACGAACAGCTTGAGGGTGTGAGCGTTATAAGTGTTGACCGCTGGGCCCACAATAAATGGGACTTTGTGTTCACTGGCCAGCTGAATTGCAGACACATCGTTGGCTTCGATGGCAAAGTCACCGTTGTCGATGTACTTCTTCATGATGTTCACTTCGCTCGGTGCTTCAAGCAATGCCATCGTTGAGAGCACAACCTGTTTACCTGCGGCGTGCAGTTCCTTGGCTATCTCAAACCAATGGGCAGGCTTGATTTCTCGGCGCTTGGAGCAGACCGTTTCACCAAGATAGATGATGTCAGCCGAGCTAGACTTAGCCTGTTCGTAAAAACTCTCGACATCTTGTTTTGGCCAGAAGTACAACAATGGACCTAGTGCGTATTTCATTCTGAACGACTCCTTACTGCCATTTACGGTGATAAGCACCGAGCGTGGTTTGCGTACCTTCTGAAACATTGGCTAGTGCCTGATCCCAGCTCGGTCTGACTTGGTACTGCTCAGGGTTGCGTTGATACATGTCGATCGCCTCGCGCCAGGTACGGGTAACTTGTTCCACATAGGCAGGACTTCTCTGGCGTCCTTCAATCTTCACTGACGCGACATTTGCAGCAAACAACTCGGGTAGCATCGAGAGCGTATTCAGACTGGTTGGCTCTTCAAGAGCATGGTAGCGTTTGCGCTCACCGTCAATTTCCGCTTCGAAACGGCCTTTGCATAAGGTCGGATAGCCAGCATTTTCACCGGCGGCATAACGGTCGATCAGAATGTTATTCAGGCGAGACTCCAGACCCTGTTCGGTTTCCTGCCAGCGCACATATTTTGCTGGCGAGCACGCCCCAACGGTATTGGGTGATTCTCCCGTCAAGTAGGAAGAGAGGTAGCAACGCCCCTCTGACATGATGCACAAGCTGCCAAAGGCAAACACTTCAAGTTCCACGTCCGAGGTGATATTGCGAGACAATTGTTTGACCTGGTGAATCGAAAGAACTCGTGGCAGGACAACACGTTTTACGTTGAAGTTCTTATGATAAAAGTCTACGGCTGCAACGTTTGTGGCAGAAGCCTGTACAGAAAGGTGCAGTTCCAGGTGTGGATATTTGTTGGCGGCATACTCCAGTACAGCAATGTCGGCAACAATCAATGCGTCTACACCCAAGTCGGCCGCTTGGTCGACGGCGTTGGTCCAACGTTCAAATCCATCTGGGTGGGCGAACGTGTTCAGTGCAATATGCAGTTTTTTATTACGATCGTGAACATACTGGGCTGCGCGCTCTAGCTTCTTTCCCGTGAAGTTCAGACCAGCGAAATGACGGGCATTCGTATCATCTTTGAATCCGATGTATACCGCGTCAGCACCGCAATCAATAGCGGTTTTTAATGCAGGTAGGTTACCTGCTGGGCATAAGAGTTCCATATGCTCATTACCATAATTCTGACAGTAGTCCGCATTTTATGAATAATTGTGAATGGCGAATTTGATGTAAGGCAGGTTTACCTTAATAAACACGGAATTAACACCAAAGAGGTAACCGTAACAAATCAGTTTCGGTGGCGACGGTTCTGGGCAAACAGTGCTTCGATTTCGTGTTTAGGTTGCGGTCTGTGGAAGTGGAAGCCTTGTATGGAGTTACAGTTGAGATTGGACAGCAGTGTTGCCTGATGTCGTGTCTCGACACCCTCTGCGACGACTGACAGATTCAGAGATTTGCCCAAATTAATGATGTTCTCGATCACCGTAAGCTGCTTTGGCAGGGTATCAATGTCCATGATAAACGCCCGGTCAATTTTGAGTTCATCGATGGGGAAGTGTGCCAAATATGAGAGAGAGGAGTAACCGGTACCGAAATCATCAATAGACAAAGCGAAGCCTAATCGTTTAATTGCATCCAGCATTTGCAGCGTATGCTCACTGTTACTCATGACAGCGCTTTCAGTCAGCTCAAAGGTGATACAACTTGGATCCAGATTGGTACTGCGTAACAGACGCTCCATATAATCGATCAACTTAGGGTTGCCAAACTGCTCTGGGGACAGGTTGATGGCCACTCGCCCGGGAAGGATCCCTTGCTGTTTCCAGCGTTTCACTGTGTTGAACACATCGCGCATGACCACACGACCCAAGCTTTCAATTAAACCTGCTTGTTCTGCCACGGGGATAAATGAGGCCGGACTGATATAACCCTCAACTGGGTGCTTCCAGCGCACCAGAGCCTCCGCACCATTGATGCTGAAATCTCGGGCATTAACTTTAGGCTGATACCAAACTTCGAGCCCGTTTTGCTGCAGGGCTTTTTGAAGTTCGATCTCCAGCCACAAGCGCATCCGCGCCTCTTTGTTCATCTGGTCGTTGAATTTGACCAGTCTATTGCGGCCACGGGATTTGGCTTCATACATGGCGGTATCCGCATTTTGCAGCAGTATACGAGCATCGTTGCCATCACTTGGGTAGTTTACGCTGCCAATTGAGCAGGCCAGACGCTTACTAAAGTGATGAAGGTCAAAGGGTTGGTTGATCAGCCCGATGATTTTCTCCGCTAAGATTTCCACGGTGCGGCTATTTTCTGGTTCAGGCAGAATAATGCCAAACTCATCCCCACCAAGGTGAGCCAACACCGCTTGTTGTGGCAGTTGGCGTTTCAGACGGGACGACACCTCCTGAATCACTCGGTCTCCGATGTGATGGCCGAGTGAATCATTGATGTTTTTAAAATTATCGATGTCGAGGTACAACATGACCAATGGCGTATTGCTTTGGATAAAGTGATCCAGACAGCGGGTGAAGCCCAGTCGGTTGTAAAGTTTGGTCAGTGTATCAATATTGACATCTTCACTGCTATTCTGCGCGACCGGATTGGGTTTTTCGTCCATATCCTGCAGCAGGACCAGGTGCGCGCTGTTTCCAAATAAGTGCGCATCATCAATGTGCAGTGCCAGCCGACGCTGTGCTCCACAATATTCACTGGTCAAAAATTGTAGCGGGTGGTCGTGAACTCTTGATAAATCGAGCTGAACCCGATTGTTATCGTTCTCGTTTTTGAGTAGTCGGTTGAGTGATTCACCAAGCAGATCGCTGTGGTTGGTATAGCCAAATAATCTGGCCGCAGCCGGGTTAGCTGACAGAATACAATCGTCTTCGACCAGTATCAGGCCATCTGGGATGAGTTGGGACAGTTTGTGAAACTTGCTCTCAGATTCTTCGAGTGAGCGAGTGAGGATTTGTTTCTCAGATGTGTCTATGGCATGAAATACGATGTACTCGACGACGCCTTCGAACTCAATAGGGGAAACACTGAAGTGCAAACTGGACTCAACATCCGATTCATCCAGCGTGACCTCGGCCTCGATGGACTCTCCCTGAAATGCACGTCCGTAATAGGGCTTTAATTGATTATAGAAACGCTCTCCAAGGATCTGCAGATCATTCATCCCCACCAGATCACTGTGCGTAAGCCCCGCCACATCACAATAGCGGTCATTCACCATGCAGTAATGGTGCTCGTCATCCAGAATAGCGAAAAAGAATGGGCTATTGGATGTTAACTTCGCAAAATATTCCTTTAAAAGTTTGGATGACATCAATGTACTACCAATTCACCGGTGCGCTCTTATATCAATAATTCCATCACTATAACTGTGATTTATCAGTTAGAAAAGGGTAAAGGCGAAAGCAAAAAATATTTGATGCACAACAGGATTTTTTTTGTACTAATACCGTATTATGAGCTTTCTAAAGTACAAATTAACGGAAAAACCGCGTGTTAGACAAGATTCGAAGTCAACTGGTTAAAAATGCTGCACTAATTTTGCGATCGCCAGTCCATTTTCTCCCAAGTAAATTTCAAAATATGGCACTGCTAGAAGGGCTAAAAACTGTTTTTAAAGAAGCACTTGAAGATGGGGACTTTGAATTTCTTGAAGAAAAATGGTTAAAAGTTCATATTCGTGATCTAAACCTCAGTTGGTACATTTCCTACATGGACGAGCAATTGGTGGTTTCTGACAAGATTGAACAAGAAGATGTCAGCTTCAGTGGTAACCTGAACGATTTGGTGTTGATTGCCGGCCGTAAAGAAGATCCGGATACTTTGTTCTTCCAACGTCGCCTGAGTATTGAAGGTGATACTGAGCTAGGCTTAGAAGTGAAGAACCTGATGGACAGCGTCGATCTTGATGCTTTGCCAAAACCGATGTTGTCAGCGCTGACACATCTGGCTGACTTTGTGCAAAAAGGTTTGCAGCCTGTTTCAACACCTAATGAGGTGAATAATGCTTATTAGAACTGAGGCGCCAGCTGATATTCTGGTCATCGACCGATTACTGAAATCGGTATTTGAAACCGATGCTGAAGCCGATTTGGTGATGGCACTTCGTGAAAATGGCCAGTTGACCTTGTCCCTGGTGGCTTGCGATGACGATGGAGCGGTGGTGGGACATGCACTGTTTTCACCGGTACTTATCGATGGCAATGACTTGTCCTGGCAAGGGCTAGCGCCATTGGCTGTAGCCAAGTCGCACCAAGGTAGTGGCGTAGCCAGAGCCTTGTTGACAGAGGCGTTTCTGACCCTGCCACAATTTGGTTACCCGGCCTGTGTTGTGTTAGGGGATCCTGCCTTTTATTCTAAGTTCCAGTTCGAGCCAGCAAGTGCCGTAGGCTTGGAGTGCCAGTGGGAGGTACCAGAAGGGGCGTTTCAGGTTCGCTCGTTGACAGAAGCATCACTGGCAACTTTACTGGATGGAGTTTCCGGGCTGGTGGAGTACAGCGCGGAGTTTAATCAGCTGTAACCGACCGGCGGTCTCAGATGTCTGGTGACTCTGGTTATGAAATTATCAGGCTGACCGGTTTTGCTGCTTTGCTGTCTTGGTTATCAAATGGAGCTCTGCTACACTTCGCATCGATAGAAAGGTAAGTGGCACTAACGCATGATTCAAGACAGTATTAAGCTTCAGATTATGGGAATTCAGAGTTGGGATGTCGCCCACCCTGAACGACTTCCTTTATCTCACCAGCCTAAGTTGGTGTTGGCTGGGCAATGCCGGTTGCTTTTTGTCTCTCCGGTAAAGCCTGAGGGAGATAGCGTCCTCTTCTATCAAAAAATCCTCAAAGCGATGAAGCTTGAACTGACCGACACCTTGCACATTACCCCGGATCTTCTGCTATCGATGACGGGTGAACAGGTGCCTGACTGGATTTGGTTTGCTGGTGATCAGCATGCTGAACAGCGATTGTCTCAATTGACTCAGACACTGGCTTTATCGCGAGTCCCTAACAAACTTATCTCACCTCCTCTCGTTGATATTGATGGTAATGACGTGGAGCGTCGAGCTCTCTGGAATCAGATCCGCGCTTATGGCTAATTTCTGTTTTGCTGTGATGGACAATGAGCACATCAGTGCGGTGCAGTCTATTGAACAACTCGCTCACTCACACCCATGGAAGCCTTCAATGATCGCTGATCTCAATGGGCGTGGCGCGTTTAATTATGTATTAATGGTCTCAGGGCAGGTCGTCGGATATTTTTACGCGCAGAATATTGTGGGTGAGGTGTCATTGCTGAACATTGCGGTAGCCCCCGAGCATCAGGGTAAAGGTTATGGCCGCGTCTTGCTCAGTGAGTTCTTGAAACAGTGTGAAGGCCGTAACGCTGAAAGTGCCTGGTTAGAAGTCAGAGCAAGTAATCATGCCGCCATTTCCCTTTATTTGGCTCAAGGTTTCAATGAAGTGGATCGACGCAGAGATTATTACCCTGCGGCGCAAGGCAGAGAAGATGCGGTGATCATGAGCCATTATTTTCTTTTTTCAGGTGAATTCTGAGTACTGCGATTTGATGGTCGAAGCAGGCGACGTTTCTATCATTATTTCGTAATGAAGGTAACCTCAACTCCTGCTTCCTCAAATAGGTTACATTACCCAGAGTTACTTCGATTCGACAATAACTTCTTCATACTCCGTCCCTAGTTATTGATAATTATGGGAACAGAGAAATGAAGCGACTATCTACGCTTTCACTGGCGCTGATCAGCGCGTTATCCTTTCATGCTCAGGCAGAAGATGCGCAAGTTAACGATCCCGCTGATGTGACTCGTCCACAAACCTATCTAAAGGTAGATTCTGGAGCGAAGGGTAAAGACGGCCTGACACGCCTACAGTTAAATATGGCGGGTTCATATACGGAAGACATCGGTTATTTAGGTCAGTTTGAAACCGACTTCCAGACTAACCTGGATGCTCAGGAAGGCAAGTCAAAAGACTTTGGTTTGTCACGAATTCGTGCCCGTTATTTCCAGGTTCATGCTACCGGTTTAGACATTCTTCCGGAGATTGGTTTCTCGCTTGATTACATCAGTTACGGTTCGAACTGGGTGGCTAAAAATGCAGGAACGGAACAGACTGCCGCTATCGGTGCGGTAGCGAAAGTGATTACCCCGTTTGAGAACTGGGTCTCTTATCCTAACCTGGCAGTGATGAAAAATGAGTATGACAATGGTCGTACAGAGAATGGCTGGCAGGCTAACTGGTTCAACTCATTTTATTTGTCTGAGCAAGGTCATTACGTAACGGTTAACCCTCAATATGCCAACTACAATAACGCCTTTGGCAAAAATGAGCAGTCGCTGGAGCTTAACTTTGAAGGTGGTGTGCCACTGACGTCTGATGGCAGCATTTGGGGTAACGTAACTTACTCTGAACACTTCTTTAAAGCGGGTGGTGAATCTCGTATGAAGCACCTTGATGGGAACCGTGAAGTGCGCATTGGTGCGACCTGGTTCTTCTGATATTTTAACGATTCCTCTCAACTCTAAGGCAGGGAAGCCTTAGTCTGTCCACATTTCATCCTCATGTTACTGGATCGCTTCCAGTTACTAACTCCAGTCGGCATCAACTCTGAGATACAGTGTCTGCTTTCGGACTGCTATCGTCCTGTTTTTATCACTGTTTAAGAGGTCATCACTATGGCAGTGCCATTTCAGCTAAAGGACAAAGTCATCATTATCATTGGTGGCACCTCTGGTATTGGAGATGCCATTGCCCATCGTCTGTTACAGGCGGAGGCAAGGTTGGTCATCGCTGGTTTGAATGCCACGGAGACTGAACTTCAGAAATTAGATGCATTATACATCCATGCCGACGTTACTGATGACTACTCGCTGAGTGAGCTCATGGCGATCACGTTCGAACGTTATGGTCGTATCGATGTACTGATTAACTGTGCAGGTTCAACCAATGGCTACAGCACCATCATGGAGTCGAAGAAAGCGGAATACGATGACAATTACTCAGTGAATGCACTGGGTACCGCGCTGGCCATCAAACATGCGGTTCCCTATATGCCTAAGGGCAGTAGCATCATCAATATTGCGTCTGCCGCAGGTACTCAGGGCGTGCCTTATCTTGGCGCGCTTGCCGCATCGAAGTGGGCGGTGTTGGGGATCACCAAAACGGCGGCGCTAGAGTTAGGTGCGAAGAGAATTCGTGTCAATGCCGTTTGTCCCACATCAGTGGATACCCCCAGAGCCCACGCCGCTGGGGGTGAGCCGCAACTAAGGATGGAGCAAAAAGCGATCCCACTCGGACGTATTGCTCAGCCGGAGGAAGTGGCAGCAGTCGTTCATTTTTTAGCATCAGAAGACAGCAGTTTTGTGAACGGTCAATCTATTGGCGTCGATGGCGGTTTTAACGCCGGAATGAGTATCGATGCTTACAACCAGCTCGCTCAGTAATCAGGAGTTTTTATGACAAATTTTATTCGTGTATGCCTATCAATGATGGTGTTGGTGAGTTTTAGCAGCCATGCGTACTATTGTGACCAGACTGCTGAAGGTGCGGTTGTGGGCGCCGTTGATGGTGCTATCACAGGTGCCGTGGTTGGCGGTATTGTGGATGGCAGTGAAGGCGCCAAAACAGGGGCTTTAATCGGCGGCGGTGCAGGTGCCGTTGGCGGTGCAGTTGATGGTGCGTATTATGAAGGTGCTTGCGAAGTTGCCACAGACGTAATGGTTGAAGATGAAATCATTGCTGAAGAGTACATCGCGGAAGAATACATCGCAGAAGAGTACGTGGAGGAAGAGATCCTGGAAGAGGAGATCTTAGAGGACGAGCTGTATGAAGAGGCGCTCTACGATTAATCTTAACTGCAATTGCCTGATATCCTAACGTAAAAAGAGAGCACGTGGCGGCTCTCTTTTTTACTTTTACTCGATTGTAATGCGTTATAAACGGGATAAAGCATCCAGTAATTTGTTCTTGATCTCAGGGCTGGAAATATAGGCTCCAATATATCGGGCCTCATTGCCCTCAAAATCTGGCCTGAGTTGCAGCATCTCTTTATAGCTGGCCTGTGCTTGTTTGAATTCACCTTTGTAAACCTGAATGATCGATTTAAGCATCGGAATCCAGAACAGGCGGCGCAATGACAATTTGTTGATGGATTTCTCTGCACCATCAAAGTCATCTTGCATGATCTTATGCACTATGGAGGCGATAGAGAACCAAGGTGGTCTGAATGGATTTAGGGATTTAGAGTCCTGAATCAGCTGCAAGCCACGCTCAAACTCGCCAGCCATACACAGTGCCCAACCGGACAACCCAATTTGGTAGGCGGCATTCGGGTTGATCTCCAGTACTTTATCTACAGTTTCCAGAATACCGCTCACATCGCCTTTGACCTGATAGGCCATCAGCATAGCAATTTGCGATTCCTGGTTGGTCGGCTCAAGTTCGACTGCGCGTCTGGCGTAATTTAACGCTTTTTCAACCGCATCTTCCACTTGATTCATGCCCAGCATTTCGGCATCGAAAAACAGCACTGAAAGCATAGCATGCAGCAGCGCAACATCGGGTTCATTCTGCACTGCACTTAACAGCGCCTGAGTGGCCAGCTGATGGGTGTCTTCTGACAGCGTCATCAGATAGTGGCGATAGCGCAGGGTAGCTTCATAAGTCGACAGGTGCTCAATCTTCTTCTGATTGCAGCTTTGATAAATTTCGCGGTGGATAATACCAAAACTCGAAGCGAGCTCTGCTACCACTTCAGCAATAATGTCATCTTGCACAGAAAACAGATCTTCTGTGGCCAGATCACAGGTGTACTTCTCTGCCCATACCTGCTCACCGGAATCGGTACGATAGAGTTTGGCGTAGATGCGAACTTTGTTGCCCAGTGCCTGCATTGTGCCAGAAGTAATAAAGGAGACCCCCAGTTTTTCACCCAGACCTTTGACATCGGCTGAGGTTCTGGGATCGATACTGGTTTCGCCCAGCGCATGCATGGATACGACTTTTAGCATGTCGAATCGAGCCAGCTCTGTTGCCAGTTCCTCGCCAAACCCTTCCGCAAAAAAGCGTTTCTCTGCATCTTCCGATAGAGAAAGGAACGGCAGAACCGTGATGGTTGGGCTGAGTGATTTCTGGTTGTCACGAGCCAGTTGTGCCAGAGTCGCGGTTTGTTTTACCGCCTGTGGAACCTGGGGGGTGAATAACGGGCTATAGCGGCCTTTAGGGATAGACAGCACAATAGGGTCATTAACGCCTTCCGTCAGATAGTAAGTTTCGAGTGTACGTCTTACACGGCCTGCCTGAATACGGACGATCGGATCTGCCTGATGATCAAAGTCAGCATCACGATCAAATACCTCAGTAGCAATGGTAAATTGTTTAAGACGATCTCCATTTCCCTTCAACGTCTGCTCCACCACAAAAGACAACAGTTCTTTCATTTTTGGGCTCTGGTCAAACGCTTTGCTGGAAAGAATGCGATTAAGCTGATCTTTCACTCGGGTTTGATTTTCTTCTATTCGAATATCTAATGGAGCTTGTTCTGACACCGTAGTTCACTCTCTCTTGGTAGGATCCGCGTATTTTGCCACTTTAAGACAGCTAAAAATAGTAATGAGTTCACTATTTGCGACTATTTACATCCCTAGCCTAAGGGTAGCATCAATTGAGATATTCCGAAGTGACACTCTATAAAATTGTAAGGCAAGTCTGAGTCTTACCCAATCATCTATCGATTATTGAGTTATTATAAGGGAAGCTTTTGAATTAATGTGAATTTGGTTGGATAATTGTTAATAAACATAACGTGTACTTCTGCTTGCCTGAGGACAGTTTAGGTTGGCAGTTTAAATCAAGGAAGAAAATATGAAGAAGCTACCAATTTGGTTGTTATGCGGTTTGGCAGCAACATCTTCTGTATCTGCCATGGAGCAGTTTATTGATCCACAAGATGGCATGTTCGATGCCAGCCAGTGGGTGTTAGATAATGCGGTCGGCTTTATGCCAGTCCCAATCATTATTACCGACCCTGCTGTTGGTGTCGGTGGTGGCGCGGCATTGGTGTTTTTCCATGAGTCCGACAAGAGAAAGCAGCTACGTCAGGAAAACCCAGATGAAGTGGTGGGTCTGCCGCCCAGTTTGACCGCCGTAGCGGCCGCGGCGACTGAGAACGGCTCCTGGTTGACCGGTGCGTTTCACTTTGGTTCCTGGATGGAAGATACCTGGCGCTACCAGGGCGGGTTATTCTACGGCTCATTTAATCTGAAATTCTACGAAGGTGATATACCTTTTGATTTCAATATCGATGGGTTGTACTTCATGCAAGATATTGATTATCGCATTGCCGGAAGTGACTGGTTTGTTGGAGCGAAGTACTCCATATTATCGTCACAGAGTACGTTTGAACTGGGTAACGACATCATTCCTCTTGACCCCATTAATTTCGATCTCAATGATGCAGGCGTCGAGCTTAAAGTGACCTATGACAGTCGGGATACCATCTTTACCCCCAATGATGGTCTTAAAGCGAAGCTGAGTATGGATTTTCATAACACCGCGTTCGGTGGCGATGTGGATTACCAGAAAGGGCGATTTCAGGCCAATTACTTTGCACCTGTGAGGACGGATCTGATCATAGGTCTGCGAGGAGACTATCAAACGGTCAGCAATGATGCACCATACTACGCCAGACCGTTCATCAATATGCGCGGCATTCCGGCAATGCGTTATCAGGGAGACGAGATGGCGCTGGTGGAACTAGAAGCACGCTATGATATAACACCACGTTGGTCGATTGTCGGTTTTACCGGAACGGGTAAAACGCTTGATGACGGACAAAGCTTTTCTGATACCGACTATAAAAGTGTCGTGGGTGGCGGGTTCCGCTATCTGGTAGCGCGTCAGTTGAACATGCGGGCCGGAGTCGATGCCGCAAAAGGGCCAGAAGAGTGGGCTTTTTATATTACAATCGGACATGCCTGGCAGCTATAGTCTGCGAATATGAGCCAGTTAGCCAGCATTCAAGCGGCTAACTGGCGAGTAGAATTAACGTCGTCTCATTAATAGCATCAGCCCGGCCAGAATGAGGGTCACTATGATGCTGGCAGCGCAGTAATCGATCACGGCAACAAAACCGTCGGTTTCGATTAACTGTCCAGCGATGAATGTACCGACTCCAAACCCACCGGCCATCGCAAACAGTAACAAGCCTTGAGTCAATGCCGGCGAGCTAGGGCTTAAGCCGTCAGCAATGGCGGGAATGGCCATATCGAACCAGGAGATTGCTTGCATCAACAACATGATCAGTAAGATAGGGACGATTCCCGATATCGTGGTTCCGACCGCAAGCCACAAGCCAATCGCGGTGACTGCATAGCTCACCAGAGCCGCTATCCAAACGGCATAAGATCCGAATTTTTCAGCACATCGCCCCGCAGGCTCCAATAGCACAATGGTAAGCAAAGCAGAGGCTGCCAGACCAAACGCAGAGTGCCCTAAATCAACCCCAAAGACTTCTTTTATGATGATAGGGCCGGTCTCCATCAAGTTACTGGACGTAAACATCGAGATAAACACGGTCACCAAAAACAGCGTAAATGCGATTAGGGTAGTGCGGGTCTTTTGGGGCTCGATACTTTCATCGGCCACATCTTCCATGGTCTGGACATGGAGTTGAATTGGCGGAGGCGGGGCAATAAAAACCGCCAGAATTGACACTACAACCAGCGCCATAAGTACCAACAACTGGTGTTCGTGACTCCAACCGAGCAGACTTACGATACCAATCAGTGTGCCTGCGATGACAATGCCGATAAATTGCAACTGGAACAGACGGCTCAAGCCGCGGCTTTGTCCTTCTGCAGGCAGTGCATTGAGGACAAAAGCGGGGTTGAGCACCAACTGAGTAACGGTACCAACACCAATTGCCAGGCCGACCAGAAGATATAGGTAGGCTTGCGTAGTGGCGAAGTAGAGTAATATCAGTGACAGAAGGTGCGACAGTAGAGCTACTTTCTGCAGTTGACGATGTATAGAGAAACGGTCCGCTAACCAGCCAATGAGCGGCGCTGCGACACCAAATAGCCCAATTACTGACATTACGGCTCCCATCAGAGCTCCGCTGCCCGTGCGTTCGATGATCAGAGGGGTCAGCATCAGCGCGATCCCTACCCACTGCACGACGCCAATCGACATTTGCGCTAAATACCACGGTCGGAAAATTGTCATAGATAATTACCTGTAAAAAAGAAGAGATAGGTAAGCGCTGTCATCACAGGGTTTATCTATCGCAGCTCATCAATGTACTCAGTGTAAGAGCCCGAAATGAGTTGCAAAAGTGTATAACCCGTAGTTACCCGAGGGGAGCAGTATGTTACTTGGGCAAAAATCATGGAACAAAACTATTGATTGAGAAACCACGCGAGATCGGTGAAAATAGCGCCCATTATTTTTTCGACGCCTTCGAATAGCGGCCAATACGTTCGTCATTGGCGGGCTATTCTACAAACCAAGAAGATCGAGATTCATGTCAAATCCTCAATTTCAGCAACAAGTGTCTAAGCGTAGAACGTTTGCGATCATCTCTCACCCGGATGCGGGTAAAACCACCATTACTGAAAAAGTTCTGTTATTCGGAAACGCGATTCAGAAAGCAGGTACAGTAAAAGGCCGCGGCAGTGCGCAGCACGCTAAGTCGGACTGGATGGAAATGGAAAAAGAACGTGGTATCTCGGTAACAACCTCTGTGATGCAGTTCCCATACAATGACTGCTTGGTTAACCTGCTGGATACTCCTGGACACGAAGACTTCTCGGAAGATACCTATCGTACTTTGACCGCTGTTGACTCGTGTCTGATGGTGATCGATGCAGCAAAAGGTGTCGAGGATCGTACACGTAAACTGATGGAAGTTACTCGCCTTCGCGATACGCCGATCGTGACCTTCATGAATAAATTGGACCGTGATGTTCGTGATCCAATGGAAGTGCTAGATGAAGTAGAAAGCGAACTTGGCATGATGTGTGCGCCAATCTCTTGGCCAATTGGCTGTGGTAAAGAGTTTAAGGGTGTGTATCACATTCACCGTGACGAGACCATTTTGTATGAATCAGGCCATGGCCACGAGATCCAAGAAGTGCGTATTATCAAAGGACTAGATAACCCAGACCTTGATGCCGCAGTCGGTGAAGATCTTGCTGAGAGCGTACGAGAAGAGCTTGAGCTTGTGATGGGCGCTTGCCCTGAGTTTGACCTGGAGTCATTCCTTAAAGGTGAACTGACGCCGGTTTATTTTGGTACCGCACTGGGTAACTTTGGTGTTGACCACATGCTAGATGGCCTGACTAAATGGGCACCAGCACCGCAAACGCGCCAGGCTAATGAGCGTGACGTTGAAGCAACAGAAGAGAAATTCTCTGGTTTCGTATTCAAGATCCAGGCAAACATGGATCCGAAACACCGTGACCGTATTGCTTTTATGCGCATCGTATCGGGTACCTACAAGCAAGGCATGAAGATGAACCATGTACGTACTGGTAAAAACGTCAGTATTTCTGATGCGGTAACCTTTATGGCGGGTGACCGTGCGCGTGCAGAAAACGCGTATGCAGGAGACATCATCGGTCTTCATAACCATGGTACGATTCAGATTGGTGATACTTTTACTCAAGGTGAATCACTGAAGTTCTCTGGTATTCCGAACTTCGCACCAGAATTGTTCCGTCGTATTCGCCTAAAAGATCCATTGAAACAGAAACAGCTACTTAAGGGTCTGGTTCAGCTTTCTGAAGAAGGTGCGGTACAGGTATTCCGCCCACTACAGAATAACGATCTGATCGTGGGTGCGGTCGGTGTGCTTCAGTTTGATGTGGTTGTGGCTCGTCTTAAGTCCGAGTACAACGTAGAAGCGATTTATGAAAGCGTAAATGTCGCAACGGCTCGCTGGATTGAGTGCGACGACGACAAAAAACTGGAAGAGTTCAAGCGTAAGAACCAGCAGAACCTTGCTCTGGACGGCGGCGATAACCTAAGTTATGTCGCACCAACTATGGTCAACTTGAACTTAGCGAAAGAGCGTTTTCCGGATATTCAGTTCCGTGCAACGCGTGAGCACTAATCGCTAAGTACAGCAACACGGAAAATAAAAAACCGCTCTAATGAGCGGTTTTTTTTATCTCCGGTAGAGGAGGGGGCAGACATCGTTAGTGCTACTCGCGCTCTTTTGCGTAAGGCACACCGATGGCTTTCGGTGCGATGGCTTTTCCAATGAAGCCTGCCAATAGGAATACGGTTAGTACATAAGGTATTGCTTCAATCGCCTGTACTGGGATCGGGAAATCGCCAATGGTGACGCCTTGCATACGAATAGCCAGTGCGTCTAAGAAGCCAAACAGCAAACAGGCACCCATAGCGGTAAATGGACGCCATTTACCAAAGATAAGGGCAGCCAGTGCCATATAGCCTTTACCGGCACTCATATTCGGAATGAATTGTGCTGTTTGTGCAACCGACAGGTAAACACCACCAATCCCCACCAGAACACCACAGATAGCCACTGCTGCATAACGCATCCCTACAACCGAGATACCGGCAGTGTCGACTGCAGAAGGTGACTCACCTACCGCTCGCAGGCGCAAGCCAAAGCGGGTTCGGAATAGTAGGTACCAACAGGCTGGCACGATGAATACCACCAGATAGACCAGAATCGAGTGTCCGCTGATGAGCTCTGAATAGATATGCCCAAGGACAGGAATATCCGCAACAGCGTCGGCACCAGGGAAGGTGATCGGCGCAAAACGTGCGTCCCCTGACAGAGCCGGAGTCTGACCACCTTGCTGGAACCAGTGGCGGCCCAATGTGATTGTCAAACCAGCTGCAAGGATGTTGATAGCCATACCACTGACTACCTGATCTCCGCGGTGGGTAATACAGGCAAAGCCATGCAGCAGTGCCAGCAGTACAGAAACGCCAACACCAGCAAACAGACCTAGCCATGCTGAGCCCGTTATGTGAGCAGTCGCTGCACCAGCAAATGCAGCAGCAAGCAGTTTGCCTTCCAGAGCGATGTTAACAATACCTGAGCGTTCACAAAACATGCCAGCCAGAGAGGCCAGAATCAGCGGTGTCGCCACACGTAGGGTGGCATCAAGCATGAGAATAATCGTTTCAAACATAATCAAGCGACTCCTTTCTCTGCTTGTTGCTTATGGTTGTTTTTACCAAAAAGCTTGAGGTATGTTTTTTCCAGTGACGGACGGAACATATGCTCGAGTGCGCCAGAGAACAGAATCACCAAACCCTGCAACACCACCACGATGTTACGGTCGACACCGTACTCAAAACTCAACTCAGCGCCACCCTGGTAAAGGAAACCAAACAGTAAACTTGCCAGCAATACACCAACAGGATGATTACGGCCCATAAGGGCAACCGCAATACCGGTAAATCCAAATCCTTCAACAAAGTTGAGTTTGATTTGGTGCAGTTCACCTTGCAGAACGTTAAGGCCAAAGAAGCCAGCCAACATACCGGAAATTAACATCGTCAGAATAATGATCTTAACGTATTTGATGCCCGCATAGCTGGCCGCTGAAGGGTTTGAACCGACCGAACGAATCTCGTAGCCCCAGCGGGAGTGCCACATAAAGAGCCAGACAAACAAACAACACAGCAGTGCAAAGATAAAGCTGAGGTTCATCGGGCTAGGTGCCATCTCAATACCTACGACGGCAAGCATTTCATGCATTTTAGGCAGCCAGCTCGATACTGCAAATACGCGACTTTCTGTTGCCATGGTGTTTTCTGGCTTAAGAATGTCTACTAGCAGGTACGCCATCAATGAAGAGGCGATAAAGTTGAACATGATAGTGGTGATTACGATGTGTGAACCGCGTTTTGCCTGCAGGTAAGCCGGAATAAACGCCCACGCAGCCCCAAATAGTCCACCAGCGATAATGGCGACAGGAAACACGATATACCAAGGCGCATATTCACCTAAGGTCAGACAGACGAGACCGACCCCCAAACCGCCGATGTAGGCCTGACCTTCACCACCGATATTGAACAAACCTGCGTGGAAGGCCACGGCAACAGCCAGTCCGGTAAAAATAAAGCCAGTGGCGTAATACATGGTGTAGCCGAAACCTTCAGCGTAACCAAACGCACCGGTCCACATCACTTTCGCGGCATCAATAGGGTTAATATCGATGTACATAAACAGCAGGGCAGACACCAGAAACGCAACCAGAACATTAATTGCGGGTAGTAGTGCCACCGTTACCCAAGCTGGTACTCTTGCTTGGCTCATGCGCTTTCTCCTTGCTGCTCAGCCTGCTTATTCGAAGCTTTAAGGTGATCTGGCATAATATTCGCCATCATCAGACCTAGTGTTTTCTCATCGGCATCTTCGATGGAGACTTCACCTACGATAGAGCCATCAAAGACCACCAGAATACGGTCAGAAAGACTGAGGATTTCATCCAGTTCAACTGATACTAAGAGCACGGCTTTATCTTCATCACGTGCTGCAATGATTTGCTGGTGGATGTATTCAATCGCACCAATATCGACGCCACGGGTTGGTTGACCGACGAGCAGTACGTCCGGGTTTTGCTCCATCTCGCGGGCAATCACTAGCTTTTGCTGATTTCCCCCCGAAAAGTTAGCAGTCTTAAGAGTAGTATCATTAGGACGCACGTCCCATTTGTCCATGCTCGCCTGACAACTTTCTTTAATGGCTTGCTTGTCCTGCAGTAGCCCTTTGTTGTATTGAGGTAAGTGGTGATAACCCAATATGTAAGCTTCCTGAGCTTCAAATTTGTTGATCAACCCCTGCTTGTGGCGGTCTTCAGGAATGTGACCCACACCAATCGCACGTACTTGCTGTGGATCCAGTGGGTGGTGTTTATCGATATGACTACCGTTTAGTTCGATGCGGCCGGAATGAGGTTGAAGAATACCTGAGAGTAGTCCTAGAATTTCAGACTGACCGTTCCCTGATACCCCGGCAATACCAACGACTTCACCTTGCCTTACACCAAAGTTAACGCTTTTGACGCGTTCAACACCGGCATCGTCGAAATACTGGAGGTTTTCGACTTTGATCAATTCTTTCTTAGGCGTTGAAGCGGACTTGTCGACTTTAAGGCGAACTTTACGACCCACCATCAGCTCAGCCAACTCTTCTTTATTGGTATTTGCCGTCACCACATGCTCAACCATCGTACCCTGACGCATGACTGAAATGTTGTCTGTAATAGCGAGTACTTCACGCAGTTTGTGCGTGATGATCATTACTGTGGTGCCCTGGGCTCTGAGCTTATCCAAAATACGGAATAAATGATCGGCTTCTTGTGGGGTGAGTACCCCTGTTGGCTCATCAAGAATGAGGATCTTTGCCCCGCGATACAGTGCTTTTAGTATCTCGACGCGTTGTTGAAGGCCAACGGGGAGTTCACCCACAACGGCGTCCAGTGGCACTTCCAGACCATAGTCTTCTGCCAATGACTTCAATTTTTTGCGGGCCTTGCCCAAGCTTTCTTGTAGCTTCCACCCGTCTTCTGCACCGAGAACAATGTTCTCTAATACGGTAAATGTTTCAACCAACATAAAGTGTTGGTGGACCATACCAATGCCGGCCTTAATGGCTTCTTGAGAGTTAGCTGGCTTGTATGGTGCGCCGTTTACGGTCATTTCACCCGCATCGGCATGATAAAATCCGTAAATAATACTCATAAGAGTGGACTTGCCGGCACCATTCTCACCAATGATGCCGTGAATCGTGCCTTTAGGAACGGAAAGGTCGATGGCTCGGTTTGCGTGTACTGCACCAAAGCGTTTGTCGATCTGTTTCAGTTCGATGGCAATAGAATGTCCATTTGTCACTTGATACTGCCTTATAATTATACGCCGCTGTTTTTAGGCAGCGGCGTTGTTATTTTTACCTAGGTTATTGATATTAATCGAATAAACCAGGTCTTCATTCTGAGCGAGGAGTGCTTAGAAGTTACAGGTGTTGTCAGACATGTAGTCATGTACCTGGATATTGCCAGCGATGATGTCCGCTTGCAGGCCGTCCAAGTATGACTTCATTTCAGCTGTGATCAGGTCTTTGTTGTGATCGTCGTATGCCCACTCAACAGCACCTTCTTTAAGACCAAGAACTTTGATGCCTGCTTGCCAAGTGCCTTTCTCTGCTTCATCCCAGGTGTTGTAAGCGGCAACGCCGACTTTTTTAACCATAGAGGTCAGCATAGTGCCTGGCTGTAGGTGGTTTTGGTTAGAGTCAACACCGATGGCATATTTGCCTGCATCTTTCGCAGCCTGATAAACACCCATACCTGTGCCACCAGCTGCCGCATAAACAACGTCAACACCTTTTGAGAACTGAGACTTAGCAAGCTCAGAGCCTTTCGCTGGATCGGCGAACGCCGCTGGTGTAGAACCTGTCATGTTCTGGAATGTTTCGACTTGTGGGTTTGCGTATTTAGCACCTTGACGGTAGCCACACTCGAACTTACGGATCAGTGGAATATCCATACCACCAACAAAGCCAACTTTCGCCGTTTCAGATGCTTTTGCTGCCAGTGCACCCACCAAGAAAGAACCTTCGTGCTCTTTAAAGACGATTGATTGAACGTTTGGCTTATCAACAACCATGTCGATGATAGTGAATTGAATGTCAGGGAACTCGGTAGCCACTTTTTCAACGGCTGAAGCCATGTTAAAGCCTACTGCTACGATTGGCGTAAAACCACGACTTGCTAGACGACGCAGACCCTGTTCACGCTGAGCTTCGTTTTGCGGTTCAAATTCACGCACTTTAATGCCTTTGTCAGCATTGAAGACTTTTACACCGTTTTGGAATACGGCTTCGTTGAACGACTTGTCGAATTTACCTGCTGTATCGTAAACCACTGCTGGTTTTGCTGCGAACGCGCCAAATGAAGTTACGGCTACTGCGAGCGCAGACATTTTTAGAATAGTTTTTTTCACGATCAATTCCCTTGTAGTGTCGAATGATGGGGTATCATTGACGATTCGATAGGCTAGGCTAATCCACATAGTATGTGCCTAGAAAGTGGTCGCTTGTAAACGACACCAAAATGACGATAGAGACAAATTGTGTGGTTTACAAACAATAGGCAACATTTTATCGTTTGCGTATGTGAAAAAAAACAGTTTGCATCTCAGCATTGAGGGGTAAGTCACAACTTAGTGATAAAACTCTAACTATTGCGCTACCCTTTGAATAGCAAGGCATTGCGATATCATTAATTGCAATCGATTACATCTCGCACAGGTAAATTATGATGATAAAACTGCTCAAAAGATGGCTTAAAAAATACGACGAATGGTGTGCTTCCATGGGACTGACGCCAGAAAATAAACGCAGCTGTGTCCCTTATAAGAAAGAGCCACGTGATGATGATTGATACCCACTGCCACCTCGACCTGGTGGCAAAAAAGAAAAATCTGCATCAGGTGCTAAAGGAGGCAAAGCGAGCAGAGGTTAGAGCGATGATCGTTCCTGGGATCAACGTCAACAACTGGCCTGAAATTGAGCAGCTTGCTCATGAACATAGTGACGTCTACTTCGCTCTAGGGTTTCATCCCCTCTTTATCGAAGAAAACTGCAAACAAGGAGCCGAGCAACTCTTGGAGCGGATTCCTCTGGCGCTGGCGTCAAAAAAATGCGTGGCGATTGGTGAATGTGGCCTCGACTTTTATTTTGGCAGAGAGCAAGAGTCACAGCAGAAAATGTTGTTGGCTGAGCAAGTCCGCATTGCCAACCAGTTCCAACTTCCCGTCATTCTTCATTGTCGCAAGGCCCACCAGGACATGATTTCACTTCTTAAACAACATCGTCCTCTATATGGAGGTGTTATTCATGGCTTTAGTGGTAGCTATCAACAAGCGATGGATTACGTCATGCTGGGACTTAAAATTGGCATTGGCGGGGTTATCACGTATGAAAGAGCGCGCAAAACCCGCACAACTATCGCCGCTTTACCTTTAGAAAGTCTGGTTTTAGAAACGGATGCTCCCGATATGCCACTAAGTGGGTATCAAGGGCAGATTAATGAACCAAAAATGGTGAATATGGTTCTATCTTCGCTTATTGTGCTGAGAAATGAAAATGAGCAAACGGTTACGTCACAGCTATGGAAAAATAGCAAATCAACGTTTAATTTTTGTGATATAAATTGATCTTAATTGTAAATTCGAAAACGATTGCAGGATCTCTTTGTGATACACTTCACAAAAATGTGTGTATCTTTTATGTGTTGAATACGAAAGTGTGAGGGGGGTACTACTTTCTTTTCTGTGGCTTTGTATAATCGCCCCGCTTTTGAGCTACAAATTTTGTTACACGCCAAATTATTAAATATAAGGAAGTCATAAACTATGAGCCTGTTTATGAGCCTGGTTGGTATGGTTGTACTGATTCTTATCGCAGTACTTCTATCGGATAACCGCAAAGCTATTAATATCAGAACTGTGGCTGGTGCTTTTGCCATCCAATTTGCACTTGGTGCATTCGTTCTTTATGTACCTTGGGGTCAAGAGATCCTGCGTAGTTTTTCTGACGCTGTATCTAACGTAATTAACTACGGTAACGACGGTACGTCTTTCCTATTCGGTGGTCTTGTTTCTGACAAGATGTTTGAAGTCTTTGGCGGCGGCGGTTTCATTTTCGCATTCCGCGTACTACCTACACTGATCTTCTTCTCTGCTCTTATCTCGGTACTTTATTACTTAGGTGTGATGCAGTGGGTTATCAAGATCCTTGGTGGCGGTCTTCAGAAAGCACTGGGTACATCTCGCGCGGAATCTATGTCTGCAGCAGCGAACATCTTCGTAGGTCAAACTGAGGCTCCACTTGTTGTACGTCCTTTCGTGCCTAAGATGACTCAATCAGAGCTATTCGCTGTAATGTGTGGTGGTCTGGCTTCTATCGCTGGTGGTGTATTGGCAGGTTACGCTTCAATGGGCGTGCCAATCGAGTACTTGGTTGCTGCATCATTCATGGCTGCACCGGGTGGTCTTCTATTCGCTAAGATCATCAAGCCAGAAACGGACGAGCCAATTGAGCAAATCCACGACATCGGCGCTGAAGGTGAAGACAAACCAGCTAACGTTATCGACGCTGCGGCGGGCGGTGCATCAGCAGGTCTTCAACTAGCGCTGAACGTGGGCGCAATGCTTATCGCATTTATCGGTCTTATCGCACTAGTGAACGGTATGCTTGGCGGCATCGGTGGCTGGGTTGGTATGCCAGACCTACGTCTAGAAATGATTCTTGGTTGGGTCTTCTCGCCACTAGCATTCCTACTAGGTGTGCCATGGTCTGAAGCAACTATCGCGGGTGAGTTCATCGGTATGAAGACAGTAGCGAACGAATTCGTTGCTTACGCAAACTTCGCACCATACCTAGGTGAAGCAGCACCAGTTGTTCTTTCTGAGAAAACTAAGGCAATCATCTCATTCGCTCTATGTGGTTTTGCGAACCTTTCTTCTATCGCAATCCTACTAGGTGGTCTGGGTAGCCTTGCGCCTAAGCGTCGCGGTGATATCGCTCGCATGGGTGTGAAAGCAGTAATCGCGGGTACGCTATCTAACCTGATGGCAGCAACGATTGCTGGCTTCTGTCTAAGCCTAGCTGGCATTTAATTGTCCGCGTAAAGGTTATTAGTATATAGACGCCATATTAAATCGCCCCGTAGCAAGAAATTGCTGCGGGGCTTTTTTGGTTTTGGGGAGCCACAAAACCCCACGGGAATCGTTGCGGGACAAGCGATTCAGCGACTGAATGGAAGTTTTTTGAGATACAAACCGTTTGCGTTTTAATCAGCCCTACCGTTTTGAGGAAGAGTCCTATAATGTATAGGCTACTAAGTAATTCTTTCGTGTTTTCGCGAAGCATTATGTAGCCAGAGCCAGTTCTCACCTCAGATAGGAATCAGGTGATTATAACGAGCAGGTACTGTGCGGTGACAAGGATAGCAATTGGCAGCCGTCGTGACGACAGCTACGCTGAGTCTTCAAGGAACCAAGTCCGTTCATTTATTGCTGACGTGTTTGTCAGGTAATTAATTGAATATTTTGACCGGAGATAGAAATGAGCGATTTAAAATCAGCAGCTCTACGTGCACTTAAACTTATGGATCTAACCACGCTAAATGACGACGACACGAATGAAAAAGTGATCGCACTGTGTCATGACGCGAAATCGCCTGTGGGTAACACGGCGGCGATCTGTATCTACCCTCGCTTTATTCCTATCGCTAAGAAAACACTACGCGAACAAGGTACACCAGAAGTACGTATCGCTACCGTAACTAACTTTCCTCACGGTAACGACGACATTGACATTGCTGTAGCTGAAACCAAAGCGGCGGTTGCATACGGTGCAGATGAAGTGGACGTAGTATTCCCTTACCGCGCACTGATGGCTGGCAACGAAGAAGTCGGTTTCGAGCTAGTTAAGCAATGTAAAGAAGCGTGTGGCGACATTCTTCTTAAAGTGATCATCGAAACCGGTGAGCTTAAAGAGGAAGCACTGATCAAGAAGGCATCAGAGATCTGTATTAAAGCTGGTGCGGACTTTATCAAAACATCGACAGGTAAAGTGCCAGTGAACGCAACTCCAGAATACGCACGCATGATGCTAGAAGTGATTCGTGATATGGGCGTTGCCGAGAAAGTTGGCTTCAAGCCAGCAGGTGGCGTACGCACTGCTGAAGATGCAGCCGCTTATCTGGCGATGGCTGATGAAATTCTAGGTGCAGACTGGGCAGACAACATGCACTACCGTTTTGGTGCTTCAAGCCTTCTGACAAATCTACTGAATACATTAGAAGTCACTGACGAAACAGCAGACCCATCTGCTTACTAATCAGTTGATTTGGGTGGTGGCGCCTTTCATGCCACCACTATTCCCTCTATCCCTACAACCCAAGCTTAGACTGGGGAGGCACTAGTGTATTTACCTCAAGAAATTATTCGTAAGAAACGCGATGGCCAAGAGCTTAGCGCAGAAGAAATCAACTTCTTTATTCAGGGTGTGGCCAATGACACCGTCTCTGAAGGTCAGATTGCCGCTTTTGCAATGACGATCTTTTTCAATGAAATGACTATGCCAGAACGTATTGCACTGACCTGTGCCATGCGCGATTCCGGCATGGTTATCGACTGGGGTCATATGAATTTTGGTGGTCCGATTGTTGATAAGCATTCGACCGGTGGCGTGGGTGATGTAACCTCATTGATGCTTGGCCCGATGATTGCGGCCTGCGGTGGCTTTGTTCCCATGATCTCAGGTCGTGGCCTGGGCCATACCGGCGGCACACTGGACAAACTGGAGTCGATTCCGGGCTATAACATTACCCCGACAAATGATGTGTTTGGACAAGTGACAAAAGACGCAGGCGTGGCGATCATCGGTCAGACTGGCGATCTGGCTCCTGCGGATAAACGTGTTTACGCGACGCGTGACATTACCGCAACGGTTGACAACATTTCACTTATCACTGCATCCATTCTGTCGAAGAAATTGGCGGCAGGCTTAGAGTCTTTAGTTATGGATGTGAAGGTGGGTTCTGGTGCCTTTATGCCAACCTACGAAGCATCAGAAGAACTGGCAAACTCAATTGTTGCCGTGGCGAATGGCGCTGGCACTAAGACAACGGCAATTCTGACCGACATGAATCAGGTGCTGGCCTCATCGGCGGGTAATGCTGTTGAAGTGCGTGAAGCGGTTCAGTTTTTGACGGGAGAATACCGCAACCCAAGACTGTATACCGTGACGATGGCGCTGTGCAGCGAAATGTTGGTATTGGCCAAACTGGCAGATAATTCAGAGCAGGCAGAAGCGATGCTTAATGACGTTCTGGACAACGGGAAAGCGGCAGCGTGCTTTGGCAAAATGGTTAAAGGCTTAGGTGGTCCGGCAGACTTCGTAGAAAACTACGATAATTACCTAGAGAAAGCGGAAATTATTAAGCCTGTATTCGCTGATAACGAGGGCATTGTTTCAGCAATGGATACGCGTGCGATCGGTATGGCTGTTGTTGGCATGGGTGGTGGTCGCCGAGTTGCAACAGACGCAATCGACTATGCGGTCGGTTTTGACCAGTTTATCCGATTGGGTGAACACGCCAGCGCAGACAAACCATTGGCCGTCATCCACGCGCGTAACGAAGCGCAGTGGCAAGAAGCCGCAACCGCACTGAAAGCAGCAGTGACAGTGGGTGAGCAACCTTATACAGAAACGCCTTGTGTGTACCGCCAGATTCGCGCGGAAGATCTCGCATAAGCGTGGGGAGAAATTATGAAACGTGCATTTATTTTAGTATTAGATTCATTCGGTATTGGCGCATCTGCCGATGCTGACAAGTTTGGTGATGTGGGCTCAGACACAATGGGACACATTGCAGAGCAATGCGCAAAAGGGCTTGCTGATAACGACCAGCGCAGCGGTGAACTGAAATTGCCAAATCTGTCAAAGCTGGGCTTGGCAATGGCGCATAAGGAGTCAACCGGTGCGTTGGCTCACGGGTTATCTGATAATGTTGAGATTATCGGTGCTTATGGTCATGCTGCTGAGCTTTCCTCGGGTAAAGATACACCTTCAGGTCACTGGGAGATTGCAGGTGTACCCGTGCTGTTTGATTGGGGCTATTTTACCGACAAAGAAAACAGCTTCCCGAAAGAGCTGACAGACCGCATCCTGGAGCGAGCGGGTTTAGACGGTTTTCTGGGTAACTGTCACGCATCGGGCACACAGGTATTGGATGATCTGGGTGAAGAGCATATGAAAACAGGTCAGCCTATTTTCTATACCTCCGCCGATTCGGTATTCCAGATCGCTTGTCATGAAGAGACCTTTGGACTTGACCGCTTGTTAGAGCTTTGCCAAATTGCCCGTGAAGAGTTGGAAGACTACAACATTGGTCGTGTTATCGCGCGTCCATTTGTGGGACCAGGCAAAGGTCAGTTCGAACGTACGGGCAACCGCCGTGATCTTTCTGTTGAACCACCAGCACCAACAGTGCTGTCGAAATTGGTTGAGGAGAAACAAGGTCAGGTTGTATCTATCGGTAAGATCGCGGATATTTATGCGAACTGTGGTATCACGAAAAAAGTGAAAGCAACGGGCATTCCAGCCTTGTTTGAAGCGACCAAAGAGCAAATTAAAGAAGCCGGTAATAATACTATCGTATTCACTAACTTCGTCGACTTTGATTCCGCTTACGGCCACCGCCGCGATGTTGCAGGTTACGCTGCCGCTTTGGAGTACTTCGATTCTCGTATTCATGAAGTGATCGAACTGATGCAGGAAGATGATGTGCTTATTCTGACGGCTGACCATGGCTGTGACCCAACATGGCCAGGTACGGACCATACTCGTGAGCACATTCCTGTCATCGTGTATGGTGACAAAGTACCTGCGGGCTCATTGGGCCTTCGTGATAGCTTTGCTGATATTGGTCAAAGCCTGGCAAGTTACTTTGGTACATCCTCAATGGATTACGGAAAGAACTTCCTATAATTTAATCGTTTTAACGCCCGAAGATACGATCGGGCGTTTGTTTTAATTTGCTTGTTCCTGGAACCTAGACCCCAGGACTTAAAAACCAACAGAGGGAAAGAGTGATGGCGACTCCTCACATTAACGCGGAAATGGGTGATTTTGCAGACGTAGTATTGATGCCGGGTGATCCACTTCGCGCAAAATACATCGCAGACACGTTTTTGGATGATGCAGTACAAGTGTGTGACGTTCGTAATATGTACGGCTATACCGGTACATATAAAGGGCGTCGAATTTCTGTCATGGGCCATGGCATGGGTATTCCTTCATGCTCAATCTACGTCACTGAACTTATTAAAGACTTCGGTGTTAAGAAAATTATCCGTGTCGGCAGCTGCGGTGCCGTGAACGAAGATATTAAAGTTCGCGATGTAGTGATTGGCATGGGTGCATGTACAGACTCTAAAGTGAACCGTATTCGCTTTAAAAATCACGATTTCGCAGCGATCGCTGACTACCAGATGGTGAAGAATGCGGAAGAAGCAGCAAAAGCTCGTGGTATCGATGTGAAAGTGGGTAACCTCTTTTCTGCTGAGTTGTTCTATACTCCCGATCCAGAAATGTTCGACGTGATGGACAAATATGGCATTGTGGGCGTTGAGATGGAAGCCGCTGGTATCTACGGTGTGGCAGCTGAGTACGGCGCAAAGGCGTTGGCCATCTGCACCGTTTCTGACCACATTAAGACTGGTGAGCAAACCACCTCTGATGAGCGCGCTACGACGTTCAATGAAATGATGGAAATTGCCCTGGACTCTGTACTACTTGGTGATGCCGAATAAGTTTTACACTTTCCGCCAGTCATAAGGACGTAAAAGCCTCGCATTCGCGAGGCTTTTTTATGATCTTTCTGCGCTGCCGAGCAAGTTACTGCTTGAGTAGCAGATTTTCACCTTTGCTCTTGGTGTGCCGTCTGATGACCACCATGAGTAGTACTCCGGAAATAAAGCTCATCAGGATCATCATATACATGAAACGATCACTCTTGCGGTAGTGATGGTCCGAGATGGCCGTGACTTTCCCCGTTTCGAAAGTAATACGAACAAAACCAATAATGGTGTTGTCGTTAATGATCGGCTCAACCAACTGCTGTCGCCCAATACTGGCCGTAGACAGCGGGGTATCTAAACCCAGTACCTCACGCACTGACTTCGCATCATTACTGGCCGCGACTTTGACCCCTTCTGAGTCGTAAACGGTCGCATCCAGCACCAGGCGTTCAGTGGCCAGTTGATTCGTCAGCGCACCAAGGCGCTCCTGATCCTGGTCTATCAACATCTGTCTCGCAGACAGAGAGGCCTGAGAAATGAGGACTTTGGTCAATACTTCGAGCTGATTGGCTTGAATTCGCTCGTTCCCCTTACTGATCACAACGCTGTTGGTGGTAATAAAGAACACCATAGCGCCAATCAGGCAGAGGGCGACAAATCGTAAAAAGTTTCGAAATGAAAACAGCGAACCGTCCATATAAGTATAAAAGTACTAAGAAATGACTGATTGGTTCATATTGATACTTGCACAACCAAATTGCAATAGGTTAACGTCTTGGTAGCGATTTATAAGGAAGGAAAAGCCATGGACGCTGTTAAGCCGTTAGCGATTACCAAACGTATCCCGTTAAAGGAACGTTTCCCAGAGACGTTACAGTCTCATCAACTGGAGAAAAGTAAGGCCAGTTGGATTTTATATGCCCCTTACCTCTCACCCGATCTGTTCAATGATATGGATTTCTACGTGGGTGAAACGAGCCGGATCCTTGATGTCTGGCAAGTGGGACCCTATGAAGTCGCGTTGATGGAAGGACGCTTGACTGCGGACCATAAACAGATTCTCAATGAGCTTAGAGTTGACTGTGCCGCGCTATGCGATGTACCAGATTTGAATAAACCGGGTGTTATTGTTCTGGATATGGACTCAACGGCGATTCAGATTGAATGTATTGACGAGATTGCCAAACTGGCAGGTGTTGGTGAGCAAGTGGCCGAGGTAACCGAACGTGCGATGCAAGGGGAGCTGGATTTCGAACAGAGTCTGCGCCAACGTGTAGCCACACTAAAAGGTGCGGATGAATCTATCCTCAGCGAAGTCAGAAAAGACCTGCCGTTGATGCCAGAATTGCAAGAGCTGATTAAAACATTTCAGTCCTTTGGATGGAAAACGGCCATTGCTTCTGGTGGTTTTACCTATTTTTCTGACCACCTGAAGCAAAAGCTGAATCTGGATTATGCACGTTCCAACGTACTGGACATCAAAGATGGCAAACTGGTTGGTAAAGTCATTGGGGATGTGGTGTGCGCGCAGACCAAGGCTGACATCCTGCTGGAATTGGCGGAAGACTATGACGTTGAACCTCACAATACGATTGCCGTCGGCGACGGAGCCAATGATTTGGTGATGATGTCAGCGGCTGGCCTCGGGATTGCGTACCATGCCAAACCAAAAGTAGAAGCACAAGCTCAGGTTGCCATTAATCATGCCGGATTGGGTGGTGTTGTCTGTGTGCTTTCAGGACTGCTTGCCAAACAGAAACGGATCAGTTGGTGAGCTTCACCAATGATTGACAGGTAACATACAGAAAGGGGCGCATTGGCGTCCCTTTCTGATATTAGTGGTTGAGTTCTAAGCGGATTAACACTTCTTCAGTAATGTCGATTAACTCACAGTAGCCACAAATGGAGGTCATCTCATTTTCCAGATTGCGCGCGTGACTGAGGCTGAGTGACAGCAGTTCATTGATGTCTTTTTTCATCAAGGTGGTCAGCGCATCATAAACGGGCCCGGATGAGACTCGCAGGACATAGAGTTCTCCCATACTCAGCGCATCTTTGATGAATTTTATCCGACTTTGGGTTGATTCAAAGTCTTCGCGCAGCTTGCTGTGGATAGACTGGATTCGCTCTCCCAACTTCAGTACACCAATGTACAATTCGTGATACACCGGCTTCGCCCCCGGTTTTTTCTTCATAGGCTCGGCTATCAGGGTATTACTGCGTCCTTTAAATATAGGCTCAAGAGCAATCTTCTGATTATGCCCGATACGTTCAAAGAACTGCAGGTATCCTGCCAGGGGAAAATTAACGCCGATATTCCGGCTCTTGACGGAGGTGCCGCGTTTGTCGATGTAAATTGGTGTCGAGACCATTTTAGCCAACAATACGTTGTGCAGAGACTCTAGCAGAGCTGGGCTGGGCAGCAGTTCCTGTTTGACAATCAACTTGTCCTGATTGTTGTCAATGATGCCGTTAAAGAAGGCGATAGTTTTAATTGTTTTGCCTGACTCAAGGATCGACAAATGGACGGTTTTTCTATCTTGCGACAGTCTCACCACCTCGTAAGGGACCCGGTTGAGAGGTAACCGATCGTTGTAGCGCTTCAACTCAAGATAGTCTACATGCACAGTGGCGCCGGAATGGAGCGGCAATGGCTCGCTCAACTCAACACTGGCGCCACGCTTGGATAAATCGATTGTCTTACCACGGATAATGGTGCTTTCATCGCATTGTACAAACAGCGGAGAACTGAACTGGTAACGGGGCTCTTTTCTGCGCGACTGGGCATCGAAGTAAAGACCGCGCGGTTGGCTGGTGATTCTCCTTGGATGTCGAAATCGATGGAGTTCACTGGTTGGTAATCGTGGCTTTTCTGTGAACAGGTAATCACAGGCTGACGAGGCATCACTGATTTCCTGAAGGATACCAAAATGTGTGAGTTTTTCACTCGACGCCACGAGATCACTGTAGTTACTGGAGATGGAATCAACATCTTCATCCGACAATTCGAATACGGACAGGCGAAATGCTTTCCACGATTTGCGCCTTGCACCAATGTGCCAGAAAAGTTGACGCTCCTGTCGGTCGGCCTCGGGCATCATCATCGAATAAAACAGCTTCATTCCCTGATGATCGTGAGTGAAGGTATAGAGCACGTTGCTACAGCCTTTAATTCCGGCTTTAACCAACAGTTCCATTCTTTGCTCGGAGAACAGGGCTCCTAATGACTGCTGATTGCGTTCATCGTGCCAGTAGTGCCAGATGTCCTGATTATTCTCGGTTAACAACGCCACTTTGAGTTCGTTGCCACTAAAAAACAGCGGCAGGTTGCAGGCGTGTTTAAGGTAGGTATGCTCAAAGCCCCGAGTGCGAGCACGTGTTATGCGATCCTGATTGTCGTGGCGGAGTTTTTTTGACTCAGTATTGAGGAGCTTTTCTACCACAAGTTCTACTGCATTGGTGCGAGTAAGCCTGAGGGTACGCAAATACTTAACGGGAGAAACGCCATGGATCCCGTCGACACCGAGGACGCGATATTCAATGGGCTCAGTGATCTCTTTTATCTGAGTGGATTGTGCCAGTTCATCAAAATGAACGCTGATAATTTGGCCAAGATCATAGTCAAAGGTACCAGGAACCTTGAATTTACCTCCAGAACTAGACAAATCAACGCTCATGCCAGTAATGGTGTCGCCATTTTCCAGTTCAATCGAAACCTGAGATTCCAGTTTGAGTCGGTTTTCCTTGCGTTTCAGATCGTAGCCAAGATTGATTGCGTCTGCGGCATAAGGACTTTTTGGATCGGAAAGATCGTCCTGATGAGCATGGCGCTGCTCATTACCAAGGCTACTGATGGTGCGTCTATTAACCAGAGACTCCCAGACGCCTTCAGTGTAACCGCCAAACTTTTTAGTCAGTTTGTGGTAGACATCGAACGCCCGATCATCCAGCCAGTGTGCCAAACCGTTTAGTTGATATTCGTGACAGTCTGTGGTAACTCGGCCGCGCAGGTCTATGCGCTTATGGCAGGGAGCCATAAGGCGATTCAGTTCCATTTTGACCAACAATTTGGTGGATGGGGATTCGCCCTCAGTCACCTGATTTAGTACAAGGTCAAAATCTTCCGCGTGATACGCCGAAATTAATCGTTCTGCAATGGAAAGTATTTCAGGTTGCTGCATGAGTTTTGTTAAAGTGTCCCTTGAAGATGATGAATGTCATCAAAAAAATATTACAGCGTGATGCTATTTTATCGGCAACCTTGCCGAAAACCTTAGCGTTATCAACGGATACATTTAAGGTAGTAGCAGGATCTATTTTTAGATTATTGTCGTCTCTTGACAATATATATCTCTGAACGGAAGTAAAAAATAACGCATTACTCAACTTAAAATGCAATGGATTGCAGTGTGTCGAGATTATGCTGATAGGTTGACTTAAATTATGGCAAAAGCAAAAAGAGCGTATGTTTGCAACGACTGTGGTGCAGACTTTCCCCGCTGGCAAGGTCAGTGTAATGCATGTGGGAGCTGGAATACCATCAGTGAAGTGCGCTTGGCGGCTTCGCCTCAGGTAGCGAGAAACGAACGACTGTCAGGGTACGCTGGCAGTGCCACCGAATCGATAATTCAAACTTTGTCAGAGATCGACCTTCAGGAAGTGCCTCGATTCACCAGTGGTTTTAAGGAACTCGATCGCGTATTGGGCGGTGGGGTGGTACCCGGAGCCGCCATTCTTATCGGTGGTAACCCGGGAGCGGGTAAGTCGACGCTATTACTTCAGGCAATGTGTTGGTTGTCGTCTCAGATGCCGACCCTGTATGTGACTGGAGAAGAATCACTTCAGCAGGTGGCGATGCGTGCCTCTCGCTTAGGGCTGCCTAAGCACCATCTGAAAATGCTGTCCGAGACCAATGTCGATCGTATCTGTCAGATTGCTGAAAAAGAGCAGCCGAAGCTTATGGTTATTGACTCGATTCAGGTAATGCATGTTGCTGATGTTCAGTCTTCACCGGGTAGTGTCGCTCAGGTCAGGGAGTCGGCAACCGCATTGACCCGTTATGCCAAGCAAAATAACGTCGCGATCTTTATTGTTGGGCACGTAACGAAAGACGGTACGTTGGCCGGTCCAAAAGTGCTAGAGCACATTATTGACTGCTCCGTGCTGCTCGATGGTGGTACTGATAGCCGCTTTAGAACGCTTCGCAGCCACAAGAACCGATTTGGTGCAGTAAATGAACTGGGTGTGTTTGCCATGACAGGGCAGGGCTTAAAAGAAGTCAGCAACCCGTCGGCCATTTTCTTGTCGCGAGGGGAAGAAGAAACATCAGGCAGCTCCGTTATGGTGGTTTGGGAGGGGACTCGTCCGTTGCTTGTTGAGATCCAAGCGCTGGTGGATTACAGCCAATTAGCGAATCCGCGCCGAGTGGCTGTTGGTCTGGAGCAAAATCGTCTGTCACTCCTTTTGGCTGTGCTACATAAGCATGGCGGTCTACAAATGGCGGATCAAGATGTGTTCGTCAATGTGGTGGGGGGCGTGAAGGTGACTGAAACCAGCGCTGACCTTGCTTTGGTTATGGCACTGCTGTCCAGTTTCCGTGACCGCCCATTGCCAAAAGATGTCGTGGTATTTGGTGAAGTGGGTCTTGCTGGCGAGATTCGTCCGGTACCGAGTGGCCAAGAGCGTTTAATGGAAGCATTTAAGCACGGCTTCAAAAAAGCGATTGTGCCGGCTGCGAACATGCCAAAAGGCGGCATTGAAGGCATGCAAATCCATGGCGTGAAGAAGCTTTCAGAAGCGATTTCAGCATTTGATGAACTTTAATGGTGGTTTTTGCCTGAATTCAGGTAGAATACCGCCAACAAAAGTATGATTTTGCGAAATGACATCGAAAAATCACCAAGAGCAGCTAAAATTAACTGCGATCTGGTAACAACACCCAAATCCGTTGAAGCTTGATGACATAAGCCTTGAGAGACTATTTCTCCCAAGGTGGCGTGTTATCGAGTCGGGTTCGGATAACTTTTTTTTAATACACATGCACGCAGAGGTATCGGTCTTTACAGATTGTGATATACTCTGCGCGCAATTTATACCTTATAAACAGAGTAAGACAATGGCAGATTTATCAAAGTACAGAAACATTGGTATTTTCGCGCACGTTGATGCGGGTAAAACTACCACCACTGAGCGTATCCTTAAGCTTACTGGTAAAATCCACAAAACTGGTGAAGTACACGACGGTGAGTCTACAACTGACTTCATGGAGCAGGAAGCTGAGCGTGGTATCACAATCCAGTCTGCTGCGGTAACTTGTGAGTGGAACGGCCACCGCCTAAACGTTATCGATACTCCGGGACACGTTGACTTCACAGTTGAAGTATATCGTTCACTTAAAGTACTAGACGGCGGTATCGGTGTATTCTGTGGTTCTGGTGGTGTTGAGCCTCAGTCAGAAACAAACTGGCGTTACGCGAACGAATCAGAAGTATCTCGTCTGATCTTCGTTAACAAACTAGACCGTATGGGTGCAGACTTCTTCAACGTTGTTGACCAAGTTAAGAACGTTCTTGGCGCTAACCCACTAGTAATGACTCTGCCTATCGGTCGTGAAGACGATTTCGTTGGTGTTGTAGACGTACTAAGCCGTAAAGCTTACGTTTGGGATGATTCTGGTCTTCCAGAAAACTACGAAATCCAAGACGTTCCAGCTGACATGGTTGACGATCTAGAAGCTTACCGTGAAGAGCTAGTTGAGACTGCTGTAGAGCAAGACGACGACCTAATGGAAGCGTACATGGAAGGTGAAGAGCCTTCTATCGAAGACCTTAAGCGTTGTATCCGTAAAGGTACTCGCGACCTAGCGTTCTTCCCAACATTCTGTGGTTCTGCATTTAAGAACAAGGGTGTTCAACTAGTTCTTGACGCTGTTGTAGATTACCTACCAGCTCCAACTGAAGTTGATCCTCAGCCTCTAACAGATCCAGAAACTGGTGAGCCAACTGGTGAAGTTGCTACAGTTGACGCTGACGCGCCACTAAAAGCACTTGCGTTCAAAATCATGGACGACCGTTTCGGTGCACTAACGTTCATCCGTATCTACTCAGGCCGCATGAAGAAGGGTGACACTATCCTTAACTCTGCAACTGGTAAGACTGAGCGTATCGGTCGTATGTGTGAGATGCAGGCTGACGAGCGTAACGAACTTACTGAAGCACAAGCTGGTGACATCATCGCTGTAGTAGGTATGAAGAACGTTCAAACAGGTCACACTCTATGTGATCCTAAGCACGAAGTTACTCTAGAAGCTATGATCTTCCCAGAACCAGTAATCTCTATTGCTGTTTCTCCGAAGGACAAAGGTTCTACTGAGAAGATGGGTATCGCTATCGGTAAGATGGTTGCAGAAGATCCATCTTTCCAAGTTGAGACTGATGAAGATTCAGGTGAAACTATCCTGAAAGGTATGGGTGAACTTCACCTAGACATCAAGGTAGACATCCTTAAGCGTACTTACGGTGTTGAGCTAGAAGTAGGTGCTCCACAGGTAGCTTACCGTGAAACTATCACTCAACCAGTTGAAGATAGCTACACGCACAAGAAGCAATCTGGTGGTTCTGGTCAGTTCGCGAAAATCGACTACCGTATCAAACCAGGCGAAGCGAACTCTGGCTTCACGTTCTCTTCTTCAGTTGTTGGTGGTAACGTTCCTAAGGAATTCTGGCCAGCAGTTGAGAAAGGCTTCGCGAGCATGATGGACAACGGTGTTCTAGCTGGCTTCCCTACGCTAGACGTAGAAGTTGAGCTATTCGACGGTTCATTCCACGCAGTTGACTCTTCGGCAATCGCTTACGAAATCGCAGCGAAAGGTGCATTCCGTCAGTCTATGCCAAAAGCTGGTGCACAGCTTCTTGAGCCAATCATGCACGTTGACGTGTTTACTCCAGAAGATCACGTTGGTGATGTAATCGGTGACCTTAACCGTCGTCGTGGTATGATCAAAGACCAGCAAGCTGGTACTACTGGTGTTCGTATTAAAGCTAACGTTCCTCTATCAGAAATGTTTGGCTACATCGGTCACCTACGTACTATCACTTCAGGTCGTGGTCAGTTCTCTATGGAGTTCGAACACTACGCACCATGTCCAGCAAACGTTGCTGAAGAAGTTATCGCTAAAGCGAAAGAAGACAACAAGTAATTGGTCTTTGACTTCAGATAGTAAAAACCCGCCATTCGGCGGGTTTTTTTATAGATTACGTTTGGACAGGGTGCAGGACATAGTCCGTCTCAATGATGTTGAGGTGGGACATATCGCAGGATTGAAATTCCTGTACTTCACTTTTTAACCAGGTCGAAAAAGTCTGAATCTTGGGGCGGCTAAAATAGTGGGATGGGGCACATAGGTAGTAAGCAAACTGAGGTTTCAGCGCATAGTTCCCAATACGTACCAAGGTTCCTTCTTTAATATACCGATACGCAAGACTGTGCTTGATAAGCCCAACCCCTTGAACGGATAAAGCACCTTCAACAACAAAGTGTGAGCCGTTGTACTGCAGGGTTCGGTTGCCAATAGGTGCGCCAACATGTTTTAACCATATACTCCAATCCATGTCGGGCCAGGTATCTTCGATCAAATCGGCTTTATGCAGGTCATGAACGCTATAGATACCATGTTGTTGTTGATACAAAGGATGGCAAACCGGATAGATAATGTCTTCCATCAACAGTTCGCTTTTGACGTCTTCGTACTGTCCTTCGCCATACCGAATGCAGATATCGACCGCTTCATCTTTAAATCTCACCAGCTTGTTGTTTGGTTCGAGCAACAGAGCGATCTCTGGATGTTGATCTCGAAAGCTCTGAATTCTGGGGACAAGCCAGTGTTGAGCAAAAGAAGGCAGGGTCGAAATGGAGAGTCGATTTGGGTTCGCATCATTGTTGATGCTCTGTACACCGCGGGAAATGTGTTCAAATCCCTGACTGAGCTCTTTGTAGAGTGCCCGTCCTTCTGGCGTCAGTTCGACTCTTCGGTGCTGCCGATAAAACAGCTCGCAGCCAAGGTGTTCCTCCAGTTGGCGAATCTGCTGGCTGACCGCTGCCGCAGACACAAATAACAAGTTCGCTGCACTTTTGAAACTTCCTTGCTTTGCCGCCTGATAGAAGTAATACAGTCCCTGTAACGGAGGTAGTCTTTCCTTCACTTAAGTTTTCCTTAACCCATAGCCAAAATAGATCGTTTGTCGTTTTTAAGGTTGTGAACAAAAATTATACGAAAAGAACGGAGGAAGGCAAATGGATACAATACTCAAACTATCAGAATGCAAAAAGTTAAGCTGCGAACATCAATCTATAGGTAAGAAGTTCTTAATCGTTGTTCGGCAATGGCATCAAAACTATCGTAGTCGAAAAGCGCTGGCTGAGCTATCAGATCACCTTTTGGACGATATTGGTGTTACGAGGGCAGAAGCGCGCGAGGAGAGCCAACGCAATTTTTGGAACCGGCAATAAAAAAGGCGACCTTCGTCGCCTTTATTATTCGAGCCTGAGTTCGATTATTGTTCCCAAACTACCAGTTGGTCTTTCGGCCAGTTTTGGCCCACTTCATGGTATTTTTGTTCCAGTAGATGCCGTTTGATTTTCAGCGTTGGTGTTAACAAACCGTTTTCGATGCTCCATGGCTCTTTGACCATTAGAACGCCCTTGATTTGCTCATGCGACTCCAACTCTTGATTCATACGCTTAACCACACGCTCTGCTGTGCGCGCATAACGCTTCGGATCAAAGTTAGGGAAGTCTTGTGGTACAACGAGCAGGATAGGGGCTGGAAGTCCTAATCCAATCAAGCACATCATCTCAACACGACTATATTCAGCCAGTTTTTTCTCGATCGGCACAGGGGCAACAAACTTACCTTTCGCCGTTTTGAAGGTGTCTTTTTTGCGACCCTGAATGGTCAGGTAACCGTCGTCATCAATAAAACCGATATCTCCGGTGTGGAGCCAACCTTCACTGTCGAAGGACTCTTGGGTTGCAATGTCGTTTTTGTAGTAGCCTGAGAATAGCCCTTGGCTACGAACCATGATCTCATCGTCTTCCGCAATCTTGAGCTCAATACCCGGGCCGGCATTACCTACAGAGCCTATTTTGTCTGCTTTGAATGGGTAATTGAGAGTACTGTATGCAAAGGACTCCGTCATCCCCCAAGCTTCGGTAATGTTCAGACCCACACTGTGATACCAGTCGAGTAATGCTGGTGATACAGGAGCAGAGCCACAACCGAGTACGCGTGCCTGATCAAGTCCCAATCCGTCAGCCAGTTTCTTTTTAATTAACGTATTGATAAACGGGATTTTAAGCAGAATATTGAGTTTTTTCTGCGGCAGCTTATCCTGAATTCTTTGCTGGAACAGTGTCCATAACCGTGGCACTGAGATAAACAGTGTTGGTCGCTGCATTTTGACGTCTTCTATGAACGTATCCAGAGATTCTGGGAAGGCGGTCTGAACGCCACCAAGCACCGATGAGCCAAAGATATAGACACGCTCAGTAATGTGTGCCAGAGGCAGGTACGAGAACAGGCGGTCATTTGCTTCAATGCCGATATGGTCAATGAGGCGTTGAACAGACCAGGTAAACGCGCCATAAGTCAGCATAGCGCCTTTAGGCAATCCCGATGTGCCTGAGGTATAGACCAAAGACATGAGTTTGTCGTCGTAGTGCAAAGGACGCTCTTCACTTGGTGCGTTGGAGGCGACCAGATCGGTGAAGCTGTGTTGGCATTCTGGTGCTGAGTCATATGGCAAAGAGATAGTGATCAGATCGCTTAGCCCCGTCATCACTTCGGTGGTCGCTTTCGCATCATCCAGCTTGCCAGCAATGAGCACTTTACTCTCGCTGTGAGTAATGCAGTACTCAATAGTATCTGCGCCAGCAGTCGGGAAAATAGGCACGCTCACATAATCACCCATCATCATGGCCAGATCACAGATAAACCACTCAGCACAGTTTTTTGAGATCAAGGCGACTTTATCACCAGGTGCTACGCCTAAACCACGTAGAGCAGTGACGAGTCGCAGAGCTTTGTCTGCGACTTCTGCGTAGGTGAATTCGACAAATTCACGGTTAATTATCTGTTTCAGATAAACTTCATTCGGTTTTTCTTGCGCCCATTTTAGGATCATCTCATTGGGCGGCGGTAGGGTACAGCTAGAGAGAGTGCTTTCGTTAGGCAGTATCATTCCTGAACTCCGTTTTCGTGTAGAACGATAAGTTATAGTTATAGTTATAGTTGTTGTTATGTTAATGCGTTGTTAACACTACAATGGTAGTCATATAAAAGAGGTACTGCAAGATGCTAATGGCTGATAAGTGTGGGCTCAAGCACATAATTGGAGCAAAAACTCCAAGTGCACGTTTGATTTTGCCTTCAATTTTCGAGGCTTATGTCAGACCACTCAATGCCAGGGAATGTGATGAGATTGCATAATAATCCCAACGGCGTCTTGCTGGCAGCGTAATGCGTGCACGCAATTACCATCAAGCTTACCCAGAGCAACCATCTTTTCGAGCTCCAAAAGTGCATGAGTGAGAGACCAGGCTTCACTGTAATGACGGTTACTGGTAAGTGCATCAAAAATGTTAGCAACAGTAACAATACGCGCGGCGACCGGGATATCACCATGGCTGAGGCCATTAGGTGCCCCGGAACCGTCGAGATACTCATGATGGTATTGAATGATGTCTTTGAGCAAATCCATGTAGGCGTATTGCTGGTGATGTACCTGACTGGCCAATTGATTTACCAAGTTCAATCCTTGTTGGATCTGGCCAATCAGTACCAGATTATTGCTCCAATCCTGTAACCAGGGAGAGTTCGTCCGGGTGCTAAGAGAAGAGTATTTGCCAATGTCGTGCAGCTCTGCAAAGTGAACGATATGGCTAATGGTCTCGTCATTCAACTGATAAAGCTCGGACACTTCCAGGGCGATTAAGCGAGCATACTGGCCGACGCGATATGCGTGGTCCAGACTCTCCTCAGGATGTTCAAAATGGGTACTGCGTACCGAGTATCCCATCTGAGACATGGCTTGAATGCCTGCTTGCTGTTCGTTAATGACCTGGCCCAATTGATGAGTGCAGGCAGAGAGTTCCGCTACGGTAGCGGAGTCAAAGTACTGCGGTTGGTTAGCATCGAGGAATAACAAGCCGGTGAATTGTTCATGATCAAGAACCGGAATGGTGAGTGAAGCCAGATATCCCTGTTCCAGTAGCCAATGAGAGTGAGTTGATGAGTCTGTGACCGTCGAAGGAATATCATTGATAACCCTAGGCTTTCTCCTGCAGATGTGTTGACCAAGTTTCGAGTTAGCGGCAATTGGGGCGCTATAGTGCAGGAGGGGTTGCCCTTCAAGAGTACTATGGGCATAAGTGGTCAGGCGGCAGTGCTGGCTATCAAACAGTGCCAGTGAAACTCGGACAATTTCGGGGGCATAAAGGTTGATGGCATGATGTGCTCGTTGGAGCTCGTCGTTCATAGAGCCTTCATGTGTATTCTGCTGGTGCCTGATGCCAGAGTTTTCCGTTGTCATATATCACCCCCTATGTCTACTGATTCACTGCAATATCTATAAAAAGCCCTTTCGGTTTTTGATGTTCACACTAAAGGGGGCAATTCCCCCTAATAATCAGTGTATGACTAAGATTGAAAACTGACGAGTAAAACAGCTCAGAATCCAAACGTGTTTTGATTTAGATTAAATTTAGTATCAGTGGGTTAAGCAAGCCCGCGGTCATAAAGAAAATCACCATCCAGACAATAGGCAGCTTGAAATACTTCATGAGTAGGGCGCCAAACAGCACCCAGGCCAGATCCAAGCCAGTAAACACAGCGCTTAGAAATACTGGTTGATAAAGCGCGGCAAGCAGTAGACCAACCACCGCAGCATTGACACCTGTTAGGGCACCAGATACTAAAGGGATACTGGCGAGCTGTTGCCAGTTATTTAACACCCCGACAAGCAACAGGAATCCGGGCGCAAATACCCCCAGCGTTGCGATCATTGCGCCTGCCACGGGAGCGGAAGGCAAAAGTTCATAGCCAATATAGGTGGCGAAGGTGAACATAGGGCCTGGTACAGCCTGTGCAGCTGCATAGCCGGTTAAGAATGCATCTTGAGAGATCTGCTCACCAACAATATTCTGTAGTAAAGGCAGTACAACGTGACCGCCCCCAAAGACCAGACTACCAGCCTGATAGAAATCGGCAAATAGAGCCACCGACTCAGACAGTGGCGACAATAAAGGCAGCGCGATAAGCAACAACAAGAAAACAATCAGGGGGCGCGTTGAGAAAGAGGGCTTTGTTGGTGAGGTTGGGTGTGATTCAGGTGCTAACCAGCGAGCACCTACAAACGCAGCGAGCAGTAGCACCAGTATCTGTGCGGAGATGGTTTGTATTATCAGCAAGGTAACGGCGGTGAAAATGCATAACGACGCTGTTAGCTTACTATTGCAGAAGTTTTTATACATCCCCCAGGTCGCATCGGCAACGACCAGCACAGCCAGCAATTTCAGTCCATGGACCACATTTTGAAAGTAGCTCGTGTCCGTCAGTTGACTGCTGACCATGGCCAACAATAGCATTAGTAAGACAGAAGGAAGAGTGAATCCCAAAAAGGCCATAATGCCCCCGCGTATCCCTGCACGCTGATAGCCGACAGCAAAACCAACCTGACTGGACCCCGGCCCAGGAAGAAACTGACTCAGAGCCACGATCTGAGCGTATTGTTCGTCCGTTAGCCATTGCCTTTTTTGAACAAACGCGCTGCGGAAATAGCCAATGTGGGCTGCCGGTCCTCCGAAACTCACCCAGCCAAGGGCAAAAAAGATCTTAAAGATTGTGAGCAGGGAGGCGGACTCAGGAGAAGCCCTGAAAGTAGGTTCTTTACTTAATGTAGACACCACGATACCTATGAGATTGAAATGACTTTTTGGATTAGCGCAGATAGTAAGATGTGTATTACAATGATTCAAATTAATAGATTAGATAGTTAGTATGAATCAAATGGGACAAGGTGGGCTGGACTGGAAGCGAGTTGACCTCAACCTGCTGGTGATATTCTACCAGCTGTACCAAACTCGCAGTGTTTCTATAGCGGCGCAAAAATGCTTTGTTAGCCAGTCTGCCATGAGTCACAGTCTGTCAAAGCTCAGAGTTCTGTGTGGCGATCGTTTGTTTGAACGCAAGGGACATCGGATGGTGCCGACGGACCGTGCCTCTGAACTGTTCCCAACCATAGAACAAATATTGAACTTGGTTGAGTTTAAAGTATTGCCCAGCGATCAGTTTCAGGCCTGTGATTATGCAGGTACCTGCAATATTGGTTTGACGGATTATGCGGAGTTTATTTTTGCTCCAACCATTTATGATGCCATTCTGGCACAGGCGCCAAACACAAGAGTGAATTTCATTAATGTGAATCGCCATAACTATCAATCCGTTAGTGAACAAGATAACCTCGATATCCTTATTGGTAGCATTCCCGATCTGGCTCCTCAGTTTGCGGCGCAGACACTGTACACAGAGAAACACGTCTGTATATACGATCATTCGGTCGTACAACTTGATTCACTGGATGTAGGGACTTTTACCTCATTGCCACACTGTTTAGTCAGTCCGGAAGGCGTGTTTGTCAGCAATGTGGACAAGCATCTGGAAGCGATTGGGCTAAGCCGACAGGTCAAAGCGGTTTCGAGAAACTTCCTGACTATTGGTCGGTTGGTTTCCGGTCGGGCAATGTTTGCCATTGTGCCGGAGAAAATGGCACACATTAGTCTGATGCAAAGTACCCTGAGATCGGTGCCTCCGCCTGTACCCGTCGCAGATTTTGATATTGCGATGATTTGGAAGCAGCAGGCCAGTGTGAGTGACAAGATTCACTGGCTAAAGGATACCATTTATGACGCGATTTCAATCTCATTAGGCAAAAGTATACTTTAGTGGTAAGGATTACACTAAAGTGGCCATTTCGCATGATAACGTATCCGGTTAGTCAGTTTTGTTGCATATTCATATGTACGGATAATAAGGCTGTTAATAAAGTGATCGACCCCACAACGTCAGTAATTTCTAGCAATATTTGATCAAAAACAACGCTTTCCCCTCTTTATTTCCCAAAAATTAATGCTAAGTTTCTCGTGTAAACGTTTCCAAATGGAAGCAAAAACCCCTACACAAAATGAGAATAATAGTTATGAAGAAGCAAATGGTTAAAGGATTAGTGGCCTCAGCAGTAGGCTTAGCTTGTTTCAGTCAAACCGCGTTCGCCAAAGACATTACGGTATGGGCATGGGATCCGAACTTCAACGTTGCCATCATGCAAGAAGCAGCGGCTAAATATGAAGCCAAGCATGAAGATGTTAACGTGAAGGTAGTGGACTTTGCGAAAGCGGATATTGAACAGAAGCTACACACTATGCTGGCATCCGGCATCACTTCTGCACTGCCTGACGTAGTATTGATTGAAGACTATAACGCTCAGAAGTATTTGCAGTCGTATCCTGGCTCATTTGCTCCAATGACTAATGCTGTAGATTATCAGCAGTTCGCACCTTATAAAGTGAATGTAATGACCGTCGGCGACGAAGTATACGGCCTACCATTTGATACGGGTGTATCAGGCCTTTACTACCGTACTGATATTCTCGAAAAAGCAGGTTTCAGCGCTAAGGACATGGAAAACATCACCTGGGATCGTTTCATAGAAATTGGTAAACAGGTAAAAGAGAAAACGGGCGTCTCTATGTTGGGTAACAACCCATCTGATTTGGGTCTGTTACGTGTGATGATTCAAGGCGCAGGTAGCTGGTACTTTAATGAAGATGGCAGCCTCAATATTGCGAATAACAAAGCACTGGAAGAAGGCATCAAGATTTTCCGTGATTTGCATCGTACCGAGATTGCCCGTCCAACTATCGGCTGGTCTGAGTGGGTTGGTGCGGTCAACAGCGGCGCTGTGGCTTCTATTACCACAGGTGTTTGGATTACAGCGTCTGTAAAAGCGGGTGAAGGTCAGGAAGGTAAATGGGCCATTGCGCCGACACCTCGCCTGGATCTGGAAGGGTCGGTTAACAGTTCTAACCTAGGCGGTTCAAGCTGGTATGTACTGAATGCGTCTAAAGAGAAAGCAACGGCTATCGACTTCCTGAACGAGACATTTGGTAAGGATAAAGATTTCTATAACCAAATTCTTCAACAGCAGGGTGCTGTAGGCTCGTACTTACCAGCTGGTAACACCGAGGCTTATCAATATGAAGACAGCTATTTCAATAAGCAGAAGATCTACTCTGACTTCAACAAATGGGCAGCAGAAATTCCAGCCGTAAACTATGGTATGTACACCTATGAAGTTGATGCGGCCATTGCAGCGCAAATGCCGTCGATTATGCAAGGTGCACCGATCAACAAAGTGCTGGAAAGTGTTGAACAACAGCTGAAGTATCAGATTCAATAATAGTTTTTCTTTTGCCCCCATTTCTGCTGCGAGTCAGGGTGGGGGCCTTTTCTTCTCTTTGTCGGTGTCATTATGAGTGAATTAGTCAAGACGATTAAGTCAACTTCCAAAAATAATAAAAACAGCTTTCAGCGTTTTTATGATATTAATGGCTGGGGATTTGTATTACCGGCGGTAATATTAGTCTCTCTGTTTATGATTTATCCCATTGTTAACTCCCTTTGGATGGCCATGCACTCCGGGCGTGGCGTTATTATGGAGTTCGTTGGGTTTGGTAACGTAACGCGTTTATTTAACGATCCGGTATTTTTAAAAGCACTGTCTAACACTTTCATATTCCTTATTATTCAAGTGCCGATTATGATTTTGCTGTCTCTGGCATTATCGTCTTGTTTAAACTCACCAAATCTTAAGTTCAGAAGCTTATTCCGACTGGCGATCTTCCTACCATGTGTTACTTCCTTGGTGGCTTACTCTATTCTGTTTAAGAGTATGTTTGCGTATGAAGGCATTGTGAACTCTTTCCTGATGTGGACAGGCATTGTAAGCGATCCAATCCCTTGGATGGCCGACCCATTTTGGGCCAAGGTGACCATCATCATCGCGATTACCTGGCGCTGGACGGGTTACAATATGATCTTTTTCTTGTCAGCAATGCAGAACATCGACAAGTCGATCTATGAAGCCGCTCGTATTGAAGGTGTGAGTCCTATCAAACAGTTCTTCTTCATTACGGTACCACTGCTTAAACCCGTTATTCTATTTACCACTGTGATGTCAACGATTGGTACCTTGCAGTTATTCGATGAAGTGGTCAACATTACCGCGGGTGGTCCGGCGAACGAAACACTGACTCTATCAATGTATATTTATGATTTGTCGTTTAAGTTTGTTCCAAACTTTGGTTATGCCGCGACGGTATCGTACGTCATCGTATTCTTTGCAGCTATTCTGGCTATGCTTCAATTTAGAATTGCGAGGGATAAATAATGAATAATAAAAATAAAGCAATGCGCAGCTTAATGTACGCATTCCTATCTATGTTTTCACTTGTTTCACTGTTTCCTTTTTATTGGATGATTGTGTCCAGTACCAATACGACGACACAAGTGAACACGGGTAAATTCACGTTTGGTGATCAATTATTGATTAACCTGGCGAAATTAAATGAACAAATTGACCTATGGTTGATCTTTTATAACACATCTAAGATAGCCATCATCAGTACACTATTTACCTTGCTTATTTCATCCATGGCGGGTTATGGGTTTGAAGTCTATAAAAGCAAAGTTCGTGACCGAGTATACAGTGCTATGCTGTTAACCATGATGATTCCGTTTGCTGCATTGATGATCCCATTGTTCACCTTAATGGCGAAAGCAGGTCTGCTAGATACACACCTGGCTGTGATGCTGCCGACCATTGCATCGGTGTTTATTGTGTTCTATTTCCGTCAATGCACAAAAGCGTTTCCATCTGAGTTGATTGATGCGGCACGTGTTGATGGGGTTAGGGATTGGAAAATCTATTTATTCGTCTATATGCCCGTAATGAAAACGACCTATGCGGCGGCCTTCATCATTGTATTTATGACATCATGGAATGCGTTTTTGTGGCCTTTGATTGTGCTGCAATCGGCTGAATTAAAAACAATAAACTTAGTGCTGTCATCATTGTCGTCAGCCTACTTCCCTGATTTTGGCATCATCATGGTGGGGACTGTGGTCGCGACTATACCAACCCTGGCCGTGTTCTTTTTGATGCAGAAACAATTTGTCGCCGGTATGACTGGCTCTGTGAAATAGTGAGATGTTTAGAATGAGATCTTTCGACCAAGTCCTTTCCGCACGAGAGTGGGAAAACCAGCATGTAACGCATCATAACGTTCTGGACGCGCATGCGCCGCTGAATGCGTTTCACAGTGAAGTTGCAGCAAAAGAGAACCTACCGTCTGAGAATATGCGCTCGCTAAACGGTGAATGGAAATTTAAGTTGTTCTCTCAACCGGAGCAGGTTGAAGCATCGTGTGTAGAAAAAGCGTTTGACGATAGTCAGTGGGACGCGATCCAAGTGCCAAGCAACTGGCAATTGCAAGGTTTCGACAAACCTATCTATACCAATGTTAAGTATCCGTTTGCTGACACGCCACCAATCGTGCCGCAAGATAACCCTACGGGTTTATATCGCGTGTCCTTCTCACTCGACAGCATCAAAGCCGATGAGCGTCATACCGTGACTTTTGATGGCGTTAACTCGGCGTTTCATATCTGGTGTAACGGAGTGTGGATTGGTTACTCCCAAGACAGCCGGCTAGCGGCTGAATTTGACTTAACTGACGTTGTTGTTGAAGGCGAAAACCAACTGTCAGTGATGGTTCTGCGTTGGTCTGACGGCTCTTATCTTGAAGATCAAGATATGTGGTGGTTGAGTGGGATTTTCCGTAATGTCACTCTACGCACTAAGCCAGCAACGGCCATTGCTGATGTACAAATCAACACTGAACTGGATGCGTGCTACCGCGATGCAGTACTAAAAGTTACCACCAAGCTTACTGAGAAGCAGTCGCCATTTAGCGTCAATATCGAATTGTTTGATGAGTTAGGTAATAGCATCTTTGGACGCAAGTCTGCACTGTGTGGCCAACGCATCATCGATGAGAAAGGCCCTTGGCAAGAAATCGCCGAGCACCAGGTTGTTATTGAAAACCCGAAAAAATGGAGTGCTGAAGAGCCGAATCTCTATCGTCTAGTGGTTTCTCTCAATGACGAAGACGGTCAGTTGGTGGATTGTGAAGCGTACAATGTTGGCTTCCGCAGCGTTGAGATCACTGATGGTCAATTGAAAGTGAACGGTAAGGCACTTTTGGTACGCGGGGTTAACCGTCACGAGCATCATCCAGAAATGGGTCACACCATGACTCGTGAAGGCATGATTGAAGACATCAAACTGCTGAAACAATACAACTTCAATGCGGTGCGTACCGCACATTATCCGAATGACCCACTTTGGTATGAGTTATGTGATGAATACGGTTTGTACCTCGTTGATGAGGCAAACATCGAAACGCACGGTCAGTTCCCAATGTGTCGTCTGTCAGATGATGTCACATGGATGAACGCGTATATGCGTCGTATGACTCGTTTGGTTGAGCGCGATAAAAACCATCCATCCATTATCATTTGGTCTTTAGGTAATGAGTCAGGCATTGGTAACAACCACCATGCGATGTACCAATGGACTAAACTTCGTGACCCATCACGTCCGGTGCAATATGAAGGTGGCGGTTCCGATACAGCTGCAACCGATATTATCGTGCCAATGTATGCCCGTGTAGATAGCGATCAGCGTCACCATATCGACCCAACGGTAACGCCTAAACTTGCCATCAAAAAATGGCTTGGAATGCCGGGCGAAGAGCGTCCGCTTATCCTTTGCGAATACGCACACGCGATGGGGAACAGTTTAGGTAGTTTCGACAAATACTGGGATGTATTCCGTGAGTATCCACGCTTACAAGGTGGCTTCATTTGGGACTGGGTAGACCAAGGTTTGACTAAGACCGATGAAAACGGTACCCAATATTGGGCATATGGCGGTGATTTTGGTGATGATATCAATGACAGACAATTCTGTATCAACGGTCTCATTTTCCCTGACCGCACTGTGCATCCTACTTTGTTTGAAGCGAAAAAGGCGCAGCAATTCCATCAAATAACCCTTCGCTCTACTGGGCCTGTCGTGATTCGAGTGGAAAGTGAGTACCTATTCACCTCCCCAAGCGATGAAGTATTGAACTGGACCATTACAGAGGATGGATTTGCTATTGCACAAGGTTCGACGGAGTTAATGATCTCTCCTGAAGGTCATCTTGACATTCAGTTAGCCGAAGCATTACCAGAAACCAAGTTGGGCTGCGATTACCATCTTAATGTCGAGATAGTAAAAACCTCAGCAACCACATGGTCTGAAGCTGGACATATCGTGTCAGCAGAACAAATGACTTTGCCCGCGAAGTTCGGTCTGGCACCAGTAGTGAGCAATGACTCTGGTGTGCCAGAAGTCAGAATTAAAGGCGACGCACTTATCCTTACCGCAGGGTCACAAACTCTGAGATTCGATAGCGCGACTGGTTACATGAGCTCTTGGTTGGTCGCAGAAAAAGAAACCTTACTGCAGCCACCAAAGGACAACTTCTATCGAGCACCACTGGATAATGACATAGGCACCAGTGAGGCAGACCGAGTTGACCCTAGCACGTGGCTGGCTCGCTGGGATGCGGCAGGTCTGCCATCTCTGAATGCAGAATGCATTGGTTTTGACCATTTCGCCCGCCGTCACCACTATCAGGTTGAATCCCGTTACGCACACACCTTTGAAGGTCAGTTGGTGTTTGAAACACTATGGACATACCACATCTACAAAGATGGGGAAGTGAAAGTGGATGTTATGGTTGATGCGGCGAAAGGCTTGCCGTCACTGCCCCGTGTGGGTATGGAGTTAGCGCTTGCTAACGATATCGACACTGTGAGTTGGTATGGCCGGGGTCCATTTGAAAACTACAGTGACAGAAAACTGGCTGCTCACATTGGCCGCTATGAAGCTACCATCGATGAGATGCATACGCCTTATATTTTCCCATCCGACAGCGGACTGCGCAGCGATGTTACACAAAGTCAGATAGGTGCGTTGAGCATCGACGGTCACTATCACTTGTCGGTTAGCCGTTATACCACAGAAACCCTGAAGACGGCGCGTCACACTAATGAACTGGTGGACAGTGGTCAGCTCTTTGTGCGCGTAGATGGATTTCATATGGGGGTCGGCGGAGATGATTCATGGACACCGAGTGTTCATGAGGAGTTCAAGCTGCTGGCTGAGCAATACCGTTATCAAGTGACGCTTCGCATGTCGGCATAATTGCGATAAGCGACAGATGAACCCTACCAGAGAACGAATTATAGCATTCGCCCGGTGCCGGTCATTGGGCGAGTGACACAAGAATTAAGGATAGAACATGGCAGATATTAAACTTTCCAATGTGGTAAAACGATACGGTGATGCGACCGTTATTCACGGTGTCGATCTGGACATCAAGAAAGGTGAGTTTGTGGTTTTTGTTGGCCCTTCGGGCTGCGGTAAGTCTACCTTACTGCGTCTTGTCGCCGGTCTGGAAGAAATTACCGACGGTGTTCTGGAGATAGACAATAAGGTGGTCAATCACGTTGACCCGGCTGAACGTGGTATTGCGATGGTATTCCAGTCCTACGCGCTGTACCCCCACTTGACAGTGGAAGAGAACATGGGTTTTGGGATGAAGATGAACGGTTTCCCAAAAGAGGAAATTAAGCAACGTGTCGACCGCGCCGCGAAAGCACTACAGCTTGATCATCTAATGGATCGCAAACCGAAAGACATGTCTGGTGGTCAACGTCAGCGTGTGGCTATTGGTCGTGCGATTGTTCGTGACCCGAAAGTATTCCTGTTTGATGAACCACTATCCAATCTGGATGCGGAATTGCGTGTTGATATGCGCTTGCAAATCGCCAGCCTGCACCGTGAACTTGATACGACCATGATTTACGTGACTCACGATCAGGTTGAAGCGATGACATTGGCGGACAAAATTGTTGTGTTGCGTGACGGTCGTGTTGAGCAAGTGGGCTCGCCATTAGAGCTCTACAACAAGCCAGCGAACGAGTTTGTCGCCGGGTTTATTGGTTCTCCAAAGATGAACATGTTGCCAGCTCATGTCACACAGGTCGGAGAGGGTAACATCACAATGAGGCTTCCTGATGATCAGTCGATCACAGTGAATGTGGACACCAGCAAAGTGAGAGAGGGGGACAAGGTTACATTTGGTTTGCGCCCTGAGCACATTGCCCTCGATGGTAGTGGCGAGCAGAAACTGCATTTTTCAACCCGAGCGGTAGAGCGCTTGGGGAACAGCACCTATTTATTTGGCGTGGTGGGGGGATTTGATAACTACCGAGTGCATGTGTCTGGTGACTTTGAAGTGACCCGCGGTGATGAGTTGGATCTGAGTTTCAATGTAGAAGATTGCCATATCTTCTTAGATTCACTTTGCATTTCTAACATCTAATAAAAATGGGCTAGCAATCGCTAGCCCATTTTTCTATCCGCTACTTTCCATCCGCTATGTCAAGGCGAAGCGTGTCCACACTTTAGAGCGCCAGCGTCGAATCATTACGATACCGCGAACCCACTCATCCATGCCAATAGCAATCCATGCGCCTATTACGCCGTAGCCCCAATGGATGCCAAGTAAATAGGCAAACAGTACTGCCACTCCCCACATGCTGAGAATGCCCATTTTTACCGGGAACTTAATATCACCAGCGCCTTTCAGTGCTGCAATGAAGATCAGGTTAGATACCCGCCCTGACTCAACAAAAATAGAGCCACCAATAAGCAGTGCTACTAAAACAACAATTTCGCTATCTTGCGTGAACAGGTCAATCAATGGGAAACGGAACAGGAACAGCAGTACAACAATACCGGTCGATGCGATTAGGCCCACTAAATAGTATTTCTGAACTCGGCTTAAGATGTCGTCGATCCAGCCTTTACCGATAAAGTAGCTGGCTTGAATTTGTCCTGCTTGCCCCAGAGCTAATGCAAATGCAAACGACACGCGAGTGATATTTTGTGCGTAAGTATAAGCGGCAAGCGAGGATGTTCCCATCTGCACCACGAAATATACGATTGTCATTTGTGCCATGTTGTAAGAGAGAATCTCTCCGGCGTTCATAGCACCTATCTTCATGATTTTCTTATACAGCGCCCCAGGAATGTTCCGCCATTGTTGGAATGGCAGCTCGATACGCTTTGAACGCACTACCCGAATCATCATCAGAGTGCCAATCACCTGGCTGACAACGGTCGCTGTGGCTACACCGCTGACACCAAATACCGGCAGGCCGAAAGGCTGATAGAGCGCGACATAGTTTCCGGCAATATTAATCACGCCAGCGATTAAATTGATCACCATAGGGGAGCGAGAGTAACCATGGCTACGCAAAATGGTGGTCAGTACGATACCGATAGTGACGTTAAAGGTCATCGAACCGCTGATAATCAGATATTCATAGCCAAAAGCAGCGACCTGATCTTCTAAGCCAAATAGCGCAATAAAGTGCTCGGCACCCAAAAATAGAGACAAGCTGAGCGCACTACCGACGGCGATGGCCAGTAAAATGCTCGCGACGCCGGTTTGTGCGGATTCTTCGAACTTTGACGCGCCATTATATTGAGCAATAAGAATACCTGTACCACTGCTGACCATCATGGAAACAACAATCAGGAAAAAAGAAATTTGCGTGATGACACCCACCGCAGAGACCGCAAGGTCGGAGTAGCCACTGAGCATGAACACATCCGTGGTATTGAGGGCGGTTCTTAGCAAAACTTCGACAAAGATTGGCCAAGTCAACGCTACGATGTTCATTCGTTTGTTGAGCGCTGAAGCATTCTCAGACATTTGATTACGCCTAGTTATTAAATGAGCAGGTTAAAAGGGCGGCAAGTTTACTCCTAAACAGAGTAAACGCAATAACAATAGTTGGAGTAAGGCTATTTTGACACAATGAAACTTGTTGTAAACGTTTTCATTTTATAGTTGGTGTAGCAGGTATTTTCGTCGTAAATGCCAGAAGAAAAAAGAGATAGCGATCTCGCTGTTACACTACGAAACGTTTGGAACGGCTTTTTTTATATGATGTGTTAAGTGATTCAAACAAATTAAACAGTTAGTTACATTAATCGTTACATTTGTAAAAAATTTTAACTTCCTCACATTAATTGTTCGTTTTATCACTATACTTCCGGTTAAACGTTTTCACTTTGAGTGCAATTTAGCCAAACAATAACGTTTTTACTCCCTACACAAACAACACAATAAAATAAACAAATAGGACTTGTTCAATGAAAAAGTTAACTCTTCTAGCTGCGCTATGTGCTGGCATGGGCTTCGGAACTCAAGCAGTTGCGGGCACAACCGTAGGTTTCACTATCTACAAGTATGACGATAACTTCATGTCTGTCGTACGTCAGGCGATTGAAAAAGAAGCAGGTCAAGACAGTGATACTCGTATCCTGATGAACGATTCTCAGAACAGCCAATCTATGCAGAACGACCAGGTGGACGTTATGCTTGCACGTGGTGTACAAGCACTGGCCATTAACCTGGTTGACCCTGCTGCGGCACCAACTATCATCCAGAAAGCAAAAATGGATGATGTGCCAATTGTTTTCTATAACAAAGAACCAAGTGCCAAAGCGCTGGCCAGTTACGACAAAGCATATTACGTAGGTACCGACTCGAAAGAGTCTGGCATCATCCAGGGTGACTTAATTGCTCAGCAATGGAAAGCGAACCCAACTTGGGACAAGAACGGTGACGGCGTGCTGTCTTATGTTCTTCTGAAAGGTGAACCAGGCCACCCAGATGCAGAAGCACGTACGACTTACTCTGTGAAAACCATCAATGAGAACGGCATCAAAACTGAAGAGCTACACATGGATACAGGCATGTGGGATACAGCGATGGCGAAAGATAAGATGGACGCATGGTTGTCTGGCCCTAACGGCAGCAAGATTGAAGTGGTTATTGCTAACAACGACGGCATGGCAATGGGTGCAGTAGAAGCTCTGAAAGGAGCAGGGGCTGATATCCCAGTATTCGGTGTTGATGCTCTAGCGGAAGCACTAGCGCTTATCAAGTCTGGTGAAATGGCGGGTACGGTACTGAATGACGCCGACTCTCAAGCGAAAGCGACCTTCGAACTTGCGCGTAACCTAGCAAATGGTAAAGAGGCAACTGAAGGCACTCAGTGGGAACTGAACAACAAAGTTGTACGTGTTCCTTACGTTGGCGTGGATAAGTCAACTCTAGAGTAATCTAGCAATCCGGGGAGGAGCAAGCGCTTCTCCCTCAACTCCCTTATCAAACACCTCGCTACCAATCATAACAATTGGTAAGGGATTGTTTTGTCTGTTTTTTACCTACTACCAGATAATTAATAAGTGATGCCATGGAAAATCAACAGCATGAATTTCTGTTAGAAATGACAGGGGTGAGTAAGTCTTTCCCAGGGGTTAAGGCATTAGACAAGGTAAATCTTAAAGTTCGACCGCACTCTATTCATGCATTAATGGGTGAGAATGGGGCGGGTAAGTCGACGTTACTGAAATGCCTATTCGGAATATATGAGAAAGATGAGGGCGACATTGTTTTTTTAGGAAAGCATGTCGACTTTCAATCATCAAAAGAAGCCTTGGAGTCCGGGGTTTCAATGGTTCACCAAGAGCTCAACCAGGTGCTGCAATGCACGGTTATGGACAACATCTGGCTTGGTCGTTATCCCAAAAAAGGTCTATTCGTCGATCACGATAAAATGTATCGTGATACCAAAGAGATCTTCAAAGAGCTCGATATCAACATTGATCCGCGTGTCAAAGTGAATACTCTATCGGTTTCACAAATGCAGATGCTCGAGATCGCCAAAGCTTTCTCTTACGATGCCAAGATCGTCATTATGGATGAGCCCACATCCTCTCTTACTGAAAAAGAAGTCAACCACCTATTCACCATCATCAAGAAGCTGAAAGATAAGGGCTGTGGCGTAGTGTATATCTCGCACAAGATGGAAGAGATCTTCGCCATTTGTGATGATATTACCATTTTGCGTGATGGCCAGTGGGTTGATACCAGACCGTTGGAAGGTCTGACGATGGACTCCATCATTGCCATGATGGTTGGTCGTGAACTGACGCAGCGTTTCCCAGAAAAAAGCAATGTACCGAAAGAAACGATTCTTGAGGTCAAAAATCTCACCGCACTTAACCAACCCTCGATTCAGGATGTGTCGTTTGAACTCAAAGCTGGCGAAATCCTTGGAGTGGCCGGTCTGGTGGGCTCCAAACGGACCGATATCGTTGAAACCATTTTTGGCGTTCGAGAGCGAAGTGAAGGCAGCATCATTCTCAACGGAAAAGAGATGCGCAATCGGGATGCTCATGAAGCCATCAATAACGGTTTTGCTCTGGTGACTGAGGAGCGACGTTCAACCGGTATTTACGGCAATCTGGACATCACATTCAACTCGCTGGTGGCCAATGTAGAGCAGTACAAGACCGCATCGGGTTTACTCAGCAACAAGAAAATGAAGAGCGACACTCAGTGGGTTATCGATTCCATGAGTGTGAAAACGCCTACCCATGAGACAGCGATTGGCTCCCTTTCTGGAGGCAACCAGCAAAAGGTCATCATCGGGCGCTGGCTGCTGACCCAACCGGAAATTCTCATGCTGGATGAACCAACCCGGGGTATTGATGTCGGTGCCAAGTTCGAAATCTATCAGCTTATTCTGGAGCTGGCGAAGAAGAACAAGGGCATCATCATTATCTCTTCCGAAATGCCAGAACTGCTCGGTATCACCGACCGAATTCTAGTGATGAGTAATGGTCGCGCGGCGGGTGTCGTTGAGACGAAAAATACAACGCAGAACGAAATTTTAGAGCTGGCCTCTCGTTACCTCTAGGAAAATTATTATGGACTCAGTAAAAACATTTGCGCTAAAGCACCTCAAAGAGGGTGCCATTTATGCGGTACTATTTATCTTATTGGCGGTCATCGTCATTCAAGAGCCGTCTTTCTTAAGTTTACGTAACTTCAGTAATATTCTGACTCAGTCTTCGGTACGTGTCATCATCGCACTGGGTGTCGCGGGTTTGATTGTTACTCAGGGTACTGACCTTTCCGCTGGTCGTCAGGTTGGTTTAGCTGCAGTGGTCTCGGCAACCTTGCTGCAATCCGTCGACAACGTCAATAAGGTTTTCCCCAGCATCGGTGAGGTGCCAATTGTAGCGGTCATCCTTGTAGTTTGTGCGATCGGTGCAATCATCGGTCTGGTGAACGGTATCATCGTTGCTTACCTAAAAGTAACGCCATTTATCGCGACACTGGGTACGATGATCATCGTTTATGGTATCAACTCTCTTTATTACGACTCTGTGGGGGCATCACCGATTGCAGGCTTCGATGAGCGCTTCTCTGTGTTCACGCAGGGCTTTATAAGGATGGGTGACTTCAGGTTCTCCTATATAACCTTCTACGCCATCATCGCCATCATCTTTATGTGGATTCTTTGGAATAAGACAGTATTTGGTAAAAACATCTTCGCAGTAGGTGGTAACCCGGAAGCGGCCAAAGTATCCGGTGTTAACGTGCCAATGACACTATTGAAAGTGTACGCGCTATCCGGTGTTTTCTATGCCTTCGGCGGTATGTTAGAAGCGGGTCGTATTGGTAGTGCCACCAACAACCTTGGTTTCCTTTACGAGCTTGATGCCATTGCGGCCTGTGTGGTAGGTGGCGTCTCCTTTGCTGGTGGTGTTGGTAGCATTGCCGGGGTGGTGACCGGTGTGCTTATATTCACCGTTATCAACTACGGCATGACCTATATTGGCGTCAGCCCATACTGGCAGTACATCATTAAAGGTTCCATCATTATCTTTGCGGTTGCGCTAGACTCTATGAAGTACGCAAACAAGAAGTAAATCGAAAAGGCGTCCTAAGGGCGCCTTTTTTTCGTTTCGCAGCTATTGGCTAAATAAGTGTAACCGTTTAACTTTAGTTTATGGGTTTAGGGTCCTTAACTGGAGATGTTCATATCCTGGGTGACGCTATCAATAGCTGTATTTTTATTGAAACCAGTGTAAACGTTTACACTTTTTGCACTCGATCACAGAACGATCTTGCGTACTGTTGCTACAATTTCTTTAGTTTGAAGATCAAGCGCGTATTCGCGTAATAACTCGTTCAACAACCTGAGTTAAACGTAGGAGTGGAATGTGAAAGTACTAGTGACAGGTGGAATGGGCTACATAGGCAGCCATACCTGTGTTCAGATGCTAGAAAGTGGTATCGAACCAATCATCATCGATAATCTGTGCAATGCAAAGCAAGCGGTCATCGAGCGCATTGAAGCTCTGACTGGCAAAGCGCCTGTGTTCTATCAAGGTGATATTCGTGATGAAGGTTTGCTTGACCGAATCTTTAGCGAGAACGACATTCAATCGGTTATCCACTTTGCGGGACTAAAAGCCGTGGGTGAGTCGGTGGCGAAACCTATCGAGTACTATGACAACAACGTGAACGGTACTCTGGTACTGGCAAGAGCGATGCGAAAAGCCGGAGTGAAGAGCCTTATCTTTAGTTCATCGGCGACCGTCTACGGTGATCCTGAAGTGGTACCAATTACCGAAACGTCTCCAGTAGGCAACACTACTAATCCTTATGGTACCAGTAAGTTTATGGTGGAACGTTGCCTCAGCGACCTGTTTACCTCTGATGACGAATGGAGCATTACGTTGCTGCGCTATTTCAACCCGGTCGGTGCCCATCCTTCCGGTACCATGGGTGAAGACCCGCAGGGCATCCCGAATAATTTGATGCCATTCATTGCCCAGGTGGCGGTCGGACGTCGTGAAAAGCTAGCGGTGTTTGGTAATGATTACCCAACGGCTGATGGGACGGGCGTTCGTGATTATATCCATGTGATGGACTTAGCCGATGGTCATATTGCCGCGCTGCAAGCGGTGGGGGCGAAAGCTGGTTTGCATATTTACAATTTGGGAACAGGTAAAGGCAGCAGCGTACTAGAGATGGTCGATGCCTTTGCTCAAGCCTGTGGCAAGCCGATTCCTTATGATCTGCAGCCACGACGTCCGGGTGACATCGCAGAGTGCTGGGCGAGTACGGCGAAAGCGGAAGCGGATTTGAACTGGAAAGCAACCCGCACGTTGCAGGACATGACGACAGACTCATGGCGCTGGCAGTCGAACAACCCTAATGGCTATGACAGTGAGTGAGGCGGGTTAACACCCTTTTGATTTTTGTGAATTTAACGATTGAGTAAGAAGAATGTCGAGCATTGAATTTAATCCGGTGGACCACCCGCACCGCCGCTATAACCCCCTAACAGGCCAGTGGATTCTGGTCTCCCCGCACCGCGCTAAACGCCCGTGGAGTGGTCAGAATGAAGCGGTCTCACATGTCGAGTTGCCGAAATACGATAAGACGTGTTTCCTTTGTCCAACGAACGAACGTATCTCAGGTGACAAGAATCCTGACTATCAGGGCACATATGTGTTTGGCAACGATTTTGCCGCGTTGATGCCAGATTCTCCTGATGCACCCGAATCTGACAACCCGTTATTTAAAACTCAAGGGGTGCGTGGTTTGAGTCGTGTGATCTGTTTTTCGCCAGACCACAGCAAGACTTTGCCAGAGCTGTCGCCTCAAGAGCTTCGCTGCGTGGTGGATACATGGAACGAACAGATAGAAGAACTGGGCAAAGAGTACCTATGGGTTCAGGCCTTTGAGAACAAGGGCGAGGCAATGGGCTGTTCACAGCCACACCCTCATGGCCAAATTTGGGCCAATAGTTTTCTGCCCAATGAAATAGAGCGTAAAGACCGTTTGATGCGCGAGTACTTTAAGCAGCAAGGCTCAAATCTGCTGGTGGACTATGTTCAGGCTGAAATGGCAGATGGTGCGCGCACCGTCGTTGAAACCGAGCACTGGCTGGCCGTTGTTCCGTACTGGGCTGCATGGCCATTTGAAACCATGCTATTACCCAAAACCCATGTGCGCCGTATGAGTGAATTGAGCGAAGAGCAGAAAGACGATTTGACGATAGCTATTAAGAAGTTAACGTCGCGTTACGATAATTTGTTCGAATGTTCGTTCCCGTATTCAATGGGTTGGCATTATGCGCCTTTCTTTACCGATGGCAGTGATACTGACCATTGGCAGCTTCACGCACTGTTCTATCCACCGTTGTTGCGTTCAGCAACCGTTCGCAAATTTATGGTGGGGTATGAAATGTTGGCGGAATCACAACGTGATCTCACGGCCGAGCAAGCCGCAGAAAGATTACGTGCTTTAAGCGACGTGCATTACAAGCAGAAATAATATTAAAAGTTTGGTGTTGTCACAGGGCTTGTGGTGACACCAGGTATTGAGAGAAATAAATATGAAAGACCTAATCCAAAACGTAGCAAACTCTTTTGAAAAAGTACTGGGCTATACGCCAACACACTTTATTCAGGCACCGGGACGCGTGAATCTTATCGGTGAACATACGGACTATAACGATGGTTTTGTCCTACCATGTGCCATTAACTACCAAACTGTCGTGGCGGCGGCTAAACGCGATGACAATATTGTGCGCGTTGTGTCCGTGGATTATCAGGACGCGACCGACGAGTTTGACCTGGCAGAAGAGATTGCTTTTCAGGACAACAAAATGTGGGCTAACTACATCCGAGGTGTAGTGAAATTCTTGATGGCACGCGGTTACCAGATTGGTGGCGCCGACATTTCGGTATCGGGTAATGTTCCCCAGGGCGCGGGTTTAAGTTCCTCTGCTGCATTAGAAGTGGTCATCGGACAAACGTTTAAAGCTCTCTACGATCTGAACATCAGTCAGGCGGAAATTGCACTCAACGGTCAGCAGGCAGAAAATGAATTTGTTGGTTGTAACTGTGGCATCATGGACCAGCTTATTTCTGCCGAAGGCCAAGAAAATCATGCGCTGCTTATTGATTGTCGCAGTCTGGAAACTCAGCCAGTCTCAATGCCCGAAGATATGGCTGTTGTGATCATCAATTCCAATAAAAAGCGCGGTCTTGTCGACAGTGAGTACAACACGCGTCGCGAACAGTGCGAAGAGGCGGCGCGAATTTTTGGTGTGAAAGCGCTGCGTGATGTGACTATTGATCAGTTCAACGCGCGTGCAAATGAACTTGATGAGATGGTCGCCAAGCGTGCCCGCCACGTCATCACTGAAAACGACCGTACCGTTGAAGCGGCGAAAGCCTTAAGCAACGGCGACATGAAACGCATGGGTGAACTTATGGCGCAGTCACATGCATCGATGCGTGATGACTTTGAAATTACCGTGAAAGAGATCGACACCATTGTGGACATCGTTAAAGCGGTGATTGGCGAACAGGGCGGCGTACGTATGACGGGCGGTGGTTTTGGTGGCTGCGTGGTATCACTGGTTCCGCCAGCGTTGGTTGATGCTGTTAAATCAGCGCTAGCTGAGCAGTATGAGGCAGCAACAGGGCTGAAAGAGTCTATCTATGTGTGCCAGGCCAAAGATGGTGCGGGCCAAGTGGTGTAACGCTTCGTCAGAGGAAAAGTAATGTCTTTGAAACTAACGCGTGAACTCGAGAAGCAGGTTGCCCCAGACGGGCAGCCTTATAATACGGTAGTGCTTCGCAACTCGAATGGTATGACGATGACGTTAATAGACATCGGCGCGACATGGGTGAGCTGTGTGCTTCCTATAGAAGGTGAGTTGTCAGATGGACGTGAAGTGCTGCTTGGGTGTATCGATTATGGTGCGCAGCCCAGTTATCTGGGAGCAACGGTCGGCCGCTATGCCAATCGCATTTATCAAGGGCGTTTCACTATTGGTGATGACGTTTTTCAGGTCACCACCAATCAGGCAGGCAACGCTTTGCATGGCGGGGTGGAAGGCTTTGACAAAAGGCGCTGGAGTTTAATTGAACATACGCCTCAGGTTGCCACTTACAGACTGGTCTCTTACGACGGTGATCAAGGTTTTCCGGGTGAGCTGACAGTAGAAGTACGATATGAGTTGACCGATTCTAATGAAGTGGCGATAGGCTATACCGCCAAGACAGACAAACCAACACTCGTCAACTTAACCAACCATGCTTACTTCAATTTGATGGGCGCGGATGACGGCAAAGATTGCCTTTCGCACTCGCTGAGCATTAATGCCGACCACTTTCTGCCCACCGATGCTGTCGGCATTCCAGTGGCGAGCCTGATGGAGGTTGCCAATACCAGCTTTGATTTTCGTCAGAGTCAGCGTATTGATGCCAGATGGTTGGCTGATGAACATCAACAAGCTGCGAAAGGCTATGACCATTCGTTTCTGCTTAATACCAACTGTCTTCAAGGTGCGATAGCAGCGCAGGCTATCGCACCAGACGGTTCTGTCAAACTCAATGTCTATACCGACAAGCCGGCGATGCAGCTATATACCGGCAATTACCTGGCAGGTACGCCTAACCGTTTCGGTGGGGAATATTCAGACTATTCTGGTTTTGCACTAGAAACTCAATTCTTGCCGGATTCACCCAATCATCCTGAGTGGCCGCAGCCTAGCTGTGTTCTCCAGCCAGATCAGGTATACCAATCGATGACACGTTATTGCTTTGATATTTCGGGGGAAACATCGGGCAGCTAATAACTGTATCGTATTGGTGCCGCATAATGGTCACAGGGTGCTCTGGATAAGAATAACCCCAGCTCTGGTTTGAGTTGGGGTTTCTTTTATTGGTCCTGAGATAAGGGGGGCAGTGTCGCTACTGCTGACGTGCCACCGAGGCGCGTTGGACCAATGTGGGCGAATAGACCATAGGTTCGGTTTCGACGGCTTCATCTTTCGAGAGTGACAAGGCGATTTGAGCCGCTTTCTCAGCCATCATCTGGATTGGATAGCGGATGGTGGTCAGCTTTGGATGCAGATATTTTGCAATCAAGCCATCATCAAAACCAATGATCGACATTTGGCTCGGAAGTGCGTACTGATTTTCCTCGAGTACTGACAGAGAACCTGCGGCCATATTGTCGTTATAGGCGACCACCGCCGTAATTGGCAGGGACTTGGTTAACAGGTTGGTCATGGCCTTCTCGCCACCATCGCTGTCAGGGGTGCCGTACTCAACGTAACTTGGCGATAGTTTAATATCATTGGCCTTCAACGCGTCACGATACCCTTCAAGACGTTGATCAACGTCTTCAATGTTGTGAGATGACGCAACACAAGCGATATTCGTATGCCCGTTGCGAATCAGGTGTTCTGTGGCGATGTACGCCCCTTTATAGTTGTCCAGAGAGATACAGCGGCCAGGCAACTGAGGAATGTCGCGGTTGATGTATACCAGTCCTTTAACCTCTTCAGCGTATTGAATCAGTTCTTCGTCGGAGAGGGCTTTGGAGTGAATCACTAGCGCGTCACAACGACTGTTAATCAATAACTCAATCGCTTTACGTTCTTCATCGGCGTCGTGGTAGCCATTGCCAACCAGTATATGTTTTCCATGTTGATGGGCGACCTTATCCACCGCTTTCACCATGGTACCAAAGAAAGGATCTGAGACGTCGCTGACCAATACGCCAACGGTGTTGGTGCTTTGGCTAACCAAAGCGCGCGCATTGGCGTTCGGGCGATAGCCCAGTTTTTTCATTGCGCTGGTGACGGATTCTATCGAGGCCGCACTTGCTTTTGGGGATTTATTGATCACCCGAGAAACCGTTGCGACAGAAACGCCAGCTTCCTTTGCTACGTCTTTAATTGTTGCCATTTGATACCTCTCATTCGATATCGTTTTATTAAACTCCTATCGTGTAAATATGGCAATGGCAGTTTCACCAAATTGAGTGAACTGTGACGTATAACACCATGTTAGTTCTGGTTTTGGGTCTTATGTAAACGTTTTCCATTTTCCGTGAAAGAACCGAGCATCACAAATAAAAAAAGCCCCATTTTGGGGCTTCAGGGTGAGGGGCTGGGGGCACCTTCAGGAGTACATTTTTAAGCGGTTGCTAGTTGTACTTTGGCTGTACGCATTTTCTTAAGGCTGATACAGACAAGTGCAGTGACTACCGTACCTGCTGCCATACAAACAAGTGCAAGCAGTGGTTTGTTCATTGCACCCAGCAACGCGACGACCGGACCGCCGTGAGCGACGCTATTGGTAATACCGAATGAGAAGGCCATGACCGCTGCTACCATTGAACCAACAACGTTCGCAGGAATAACGGACATGGGGTCTTGGGCTGCGAATGGAATGGCACCTTCTGAGATGCCCACCAGACCCATGGCGCCTGCAGCTTTACCTGCTTCCAGCTCTGATTCTTCAAATAGGTTGAACTTGCGACCCAATACGGTTGCCAGTCCCATACCTAGCGGTGCTACAGGAATCGCACATGCCATGGCACCCATGAATTGAGTTTGGCCGCTGGCGATCATACCGACAGAGAACAGGAACGCGACCTTGTTGAATGGCCCTCCCATATCGAAGCCTGCCATGCCACCAAGAACAATGCCCAGCAGAATCACACTGCCCGTACTCATACTGATCAACATGGCATTCAGGCTGTCCATCAGACTCGCGATTGGTGCGCCGATAACAAAAATAAACAGAGCGGAAATAAACAGGGAGCCCGTGATAGGTGCGATCATGATTGGCACAAGGGGCTGAATAAATTTGTGATAGTTCCGAGTGGTTACCCACTTAACAAAGTAACCAACCAGTAGGCCCGCAACGATGGCACCAATGAAACCTGTCCCAGCTTCTGCTCCGTAGAAAGAGCCGTTGTTGGCAATCCAGCCACCAATCAGACCAGGAGCGAGACCTGGACGGTCAGCAATGGCATAAGCAATGTAACCTGCCAGAATCGGAATCATCAGGGTAAAAGCAACGACGCCGACATCAAGGACTTTTTGCCACATACTGCCTTCAGGAATCGCCATACCTGCTTCGGTGGGTTGACCGCCAATAGCCAGTGCCAGCGCAATAAGCAGACCGCCTGTCACCACAAATGGAATCATGTGCGACACACCATTCATCAGGTAGCGATAGAGATCAGAGCGTGTAGAGGACTTGTCCTCGGCTTTTTTGGCATTGGGGTCGGCAACAAATGCTGGCGCATGGAGTGCTTTTTCGATTAGGCCTTTCGCGTCACTGATTGGTGCTTTCACACCCGTCTCAATTACCTTTTTGCCCGCGAAACGGTACATATCGACTTGCTTATCACAGGCCACAATAATGGCGTCTGCTTTGGCAATTTCGTCTGCACTTGGCGCATTTTTCACACCAATGGAGCCGTTAGTTTCCACTTTGATCTGATAGCCCAGTTCTGCGGCCCCTTTTTCCAGTGCTTCTGCGGCTAAGTAGGTGTGCGCGACGCCGGCAGGACAACCTGTTACACCAATGAGGAAGCCTTTATTGGCTTCTGGCAGGTCCGCAGGTGTTTCCGGTTTAGCTAGCAGTAACTCCAGAGCCTGTGGTTCGGTTGTTGCGTTGAGAAAGCGTTCAATAAACCCTTCTTCGATCAGCTTTGAAGAGAGTTCCGCGAGCACTTCGATATGATGATCGGAGCCGCCATCCGGAGACGCGATCATAAAGAACAGTTTGGATGGTTGTCCGTCTTCAGCGCCATAGTCAATGCCGGTTTTACTGACACCAATGGCTACAGCAGGGGAAGCCACCGCTTTACTCTTGGCATGTGGCAAGGCAACGCCATCTTCAAAGCCGGTATTACCGATTTCTTCGCGGGCGTATATATCGGCCAGGAACTGTGATTTATCACTGAGCTTTCCTTGTCTGTGGAGCAGGTCTGCCAGTTCGGCGAAGACATCGTCCTTGTTAGTTGCCTTCAGATTCAGGCAGATCAGTTTTTCATTAATGAGATCCGTAATCATTATGATTGTCCTATTACCATTTAAGGGTGTGGGTGACTACAGGGTTTCTCATTATCGACGGTTCGGATCCAACTCATAGACTATGCTGGTTGAACAGAGAAGCGATGTAGTCATTCGATAGGGTAATTATGAGTTTGATTGGCAAGAATTTTTAGTGCACCAAAAAGGCTTTTACTGGATTATTGTAACTATCGTATTTTTGTGTGAGCTGGCTCAAGCTTCCCTTTAAATAGTGGTTGAGTTAAGTTTTTTCTTTATTTTCAATTAAAACAATTATTTATCTATTTATTTTTTGGTTGTGATATTAGGTAAATTATCATTATGATAGAATTAGCTAGAGCTTTGTAACCATGATTGAAGTGGTGAATAGCATGACTTTAGTCACGAAAATTGGCTCAGCTTCCTGTCTTCACTGGAGAATATACCGCGATGTTTCACAACCTGATCGAAACTCTTATTGCAGAAAGAGAGCATTTTAATCGGATCTGGTTTGCTTCCGATCAACTCACACCCCCACCATTTAGCTATCAGGTTAATTTCCCGCGGTTAGAATTGGTGATAAGTGGTGAATATGAAAATGAGCTGGAAGATCCTGAGCAGGGGATTTCAATGATCAAGGTGCTATCCGGAGATGCGCTGTATATCCCACCAAACTGCTGGAATAAACCCAATTGGCAGGGAGATTGCTCTGTGCTCAGTTTGCTGTTTGGTAAGCGTCAACTGGGATTCAGCCTGGTCAGTAAGCGCGAGGGAGAGCAGGGTTTTTATGATATCCAGAAACACAGTGTGCAGACCAGAACCGGCCATGCCATTGACCATATCTTAGAAGCGTTGAATGCAATTGCCAGAGAACCGAAAAAGTCGCCGATGGATGAACACTTGTTGCTGGCGCTGCTCTCCTACAGTCAGTCGATGGTGTCAGAGCCATCAGAAAACCTTCGCAGTGGGGATTTGTATCAGGGGATTTGTATTTATATTCAGGAAAATTTCCATCGAACCATTACCCGAAGCAGTATTGCTCGTCGCTTCCACATCAGCCCCAACCACTTGTCGCGATTGTTTCGTCAGCAAGGTCATATGACTCTGGCAGATTACATCACCTGGGTACGTATGGACCGAGCGAAATTTATGTTGAAAAAGTATGATTTCAAGTTGCAGGAGGTGGCAACGCGCTGTGGCTATCAGGATGTAAATTACTTTTTCCGGGTTTTTAAGACGCGAACCGGACAAACCCCGAGTGAATACCGGCAGACGTTATGAAGGTTGTGTTCTTTGACCTTTAACCAACTGGTGAATCAATATGGCTTTCAGGGCTTCAGGTTCACGACTGGAGGTGAGCAGTCGGCAAAACTCTTCATCAAGTAATGATTTAGTCAGGTGAGTAAAACTAAGCAGAAGTGAACGCTCGGGTGGAGACGGTAAGATCAAGGCGATGATTAGCGAGACAGGCCCTAACTTTGGTGCCTGCCAGTCAATGGGTTCGGGCAGTTTTATCACGGTCATAGATGCCGTTTCTACCGAGTCAGAGAGTAAGTGTGGTAAGGCGATGAGTTGACCGGTAGCGGTGGACGAACAGGCTTCACGCGTCAATAGCCCTTGCTCAATCTCAATGCTGTATTGAGGGCAGGTGAGCTGGGCAATCTTGGTCAGAACATCAGCCTTATCGCGGGCTTGCATTTGGGCAAACTGGTAATGAAGAGCAAAAGGCAATTGAAACGTACTTAGCCCTTTGAGCAGTGACAGGTTGGCCCGCTTGTTAGAGCGGTGCGCAGTATTGACCAGCATAAAATGCTCAGCGACAAAGTCCATTAGTACCATACAGGCGAGTTCTGCATCGAAACCTTCAATATGCAGCTGACATAAATCATCTTGTTTGCCGGCCAATGACATCACCTTTAATGGATGTTCGATATTGGCACTCTGCCAACCGGTGAGGTTACGGAGAATCACAACCGAGCGAAATAGGGCACCGAGTGTTTTTAACCGATTGATTTTCCAGCCAGAAAAGCCGTCTTCAGGCAGTACGAAGGTGATCCTGCGTTCAATCACGAATTAACCCCTTACCAGAGTTGTGCAGCGTTCAATAACGGACTCCACATCCGTGAGTACTTCTTCTATCGTCACGCAGTGGATTTTATTGCCGGTAAACCGTGCACGATGCTCTATCTCTATATCTGAGGCAATCAACACCAAATCCGCCCCCGCGATATCTTGAGTACTCAGTTGATTTTCAATGCCCATCGCACCCTGAGTTTCCACTTTTATGCCGATGTTGTCTTTTTGGGCAGCTTTACGTATTGCCTCAGCAGCCATATAGGTGTGAGCAATGCCAGTAGGACAAGCGGTGACCGCAACAATTTTCATTGTCTTTTCTCTATTTCATCAACCACAATTATTTGTGTGATAGAGTACTAACTTGTTGAGCTTACGTATATAAACAAGATCAAAAACATCGATCTGAAAAACAACCTAACCATGTCATATTGACTCTTATTTTCACTATGTCAATATGACCTTTAAGCTGTTGTTTTGTGACTTTATGTGTTGATATATAGGGATTTGTTTTTTTGGTATGATTTGTGCTTTCAGTAGTCAAAGTACCAAAAAACTTGTCGTATAAGTGAGTTGTTATGCTAAATATTACTGATAAAAAGGTTGAAGAGAAGATCCCAGCCTGGCTCCGGCTAGGATTTCGGCCTTTTTTCTTAGTTGGAAGTGTCTATGCCATCATTGCAGTCGTAGCATGGGTTGTGATGTTCCAAAAAGGTCAGCCGGAAATCTTGCAAGTGCCTGCGTTGTGGTGGCATGCTCACGAAATGATTTTCGGTTTTGCCATGGCCATTGTTGTCGGCTTTGTACTCACTGCAGTGCAGACATGGACAGGTGTCAATGGTACCAAGCACTATCGCTTATTGCTTTTAGTTGTATTGTGGCTGCTACCCAGAGTCTTGTTCTGGACCCCGGCACCGCTTTGGTTAACGTCCAGCATTGAGTCGCTGTTTATTTTGCTAGCCGCCTACGAAGTCGGCTTTAGGGTTTACCAGGCAAAAGGGTGGCGTAACTTGTTTTTTGTCCCGCTGTTCTTACTGGCGATTTTTGCTAACTTTGCCAGTTATGCCGCCATTAAAGGTATGCCACCATTTAGCTCAAGTGCCGTCTGGCAGGCGATGATTTGGTGGTTCACCTTGTTGATTTCAATTATGGGAGGACGGGTGATCCCCTTTTTCTCCGCCCGCCGTTTTCAGTACGAAAAGCCTCAGCCTGTTGTTTGGCTGGAGTGGCTCGCCACGGTTCCATTGATGGCACTGTTTGTGTTGAGCTTCTTCCCGCTTTCTTTTGCGGCGTTAGGTAAGCCGTTAATGTTGCTTGCAGGCACTTTCCAATTGATTCGCTGGATTCGATGGAAGCCTTGGCTGACCTTGTCTGAACCGCTTGTCTGGTCACTGATGCTGACTTACTTATGTTTGCCTCTGAGTCTGCTGTATCGCGGACTACTGACCGATGCGTTTGCGTCACACGCGATGTTGCATTTGTTTGCTGTCGGCGCCTTAGGTGGGGTGATTCTTGCGATGATCAGTCGAGTCACCATGGGGCACACGGGGAGAGCGATTTATCAGGGGCCTAACATGACCCTGGCGTTTATCGCTGTGGTTTCTGCTGCGGTTATCCGCAGCGTAGGGGTTGCTATGTGGCCTCAGCATATGTTTTTGATGATCGATATCAGTGCAGGCCTTTGGGCGTTTGCGTTTACCATGTACGTCTATCACTTCGGCAAGATGTTGATCACGCCAAGAGTTGACGGGCATCCCGGCTAATTGTCAGCGGTATTGCGTCAACCATAAAAAAACCAGCCGTATTAGGCTGGTTTTTTTGCTCAGCGATCCATTAGTATGAATCGTTGTGAACGGTCTGAACTGCTCGACCAGACGGGTCAACACAATTTTGGAATGACTCGTCCCATTCAATGGCTTTCGCCGAAGAACACGCAACAGAAGGGCCACCAGGTACACATTTCGCTGCAGACTCCAGAGGGAATAGCTCTTCGAAGATTTCGCGATAGGCATAACCTTCTTTAGTGGTCGGTGTGTTATACGGGAAACGGAATGCTGCCGTTTCCATCTGCTGATCGGTGATCTTCGCTTCAGCGACTTCTTTAAGTGTATCAATCCAGCTGTAGCCTACACCGTCAGAGAACTGCTCTTTCTGGCGCCAGGCAATGGATTCAGGCAAGTAGTGCTCAAAACACTCACGTAGAATGTGTTTTTCCATCTTACCGTTACCACACATCTTGTCTTCAGGGTTCAGGCGCATTGCGACGTCGATAAACTCTTTGTCAAGAAACGGTACACGACCTTCCACACCCCACGCCGCCAAAGATTTGTTGGCACGAGCACAGTCAAACATGTTTAGCGCTAGCAACTTGCGAACGGTTTCCTCGTGGAACTCTTTTGCGTTTGGTGCTTTGTGGAAATAGAGGTAACCACCAAAGATTTCATCCGCACCTTCGCCCGACAGTACCATCTTGATACCCATCGCTTTGATCTTACGACCCATCAGGAACATGGGTGTTGATGCGCGAATGGTCGTCACATCGTAGGTTTCAATGTGATAGATAACGTCACGGATTGCATCCAGACCTTCCTGAATGGTGTAGGTCATTTCATGGTGTACGGTACCAATTTGCTCTGCTACCTCTCGAGCGGCCTTCAGATCTGGCGCGCCTTCAAGGCCAACGGCAAATGAGTGAAGCTGAGGCCACCATGCTGCAGACTTTTCGTCATCTTCGATGCGCATTGCAGCAAAGCGTTTTGCCACTGCTGAAGTGATCGAAGAATCCAGGCCGCCAGATAACAACACACCGTATGGCACGTCGGTCATAAGCTGACGTTTGACTGCTGCTTCTAGTGCTTCGGTCAACTCTTCCTTGCTGGTGGAGTTGCCCTGAACCGCCGCGTATTCGTTCCAGTCACGAATGTAGTAACGTTGAGGCTCCGCATCACCTGAACCGTAGTAGCAGCCTGGAGGGAACTCACTGATGGTCTTACATACGGGTACCAATGCTTTCATTTCTGATGCAACGTAGTAGTTGCCATGCTCATCATAACCTTGATAAAGCGGGATGATACCAATGTGGTCACGACCAATCAGGTACTCATCTTTCTCTTCATCATAAAGGACAAATGCAAAGATACCATTTAGCTCTTCCAGAAGGTCTGCGCCCATGTCCTGGTAAAGTGCCAGAATCACTTCGCAGTCTGAGTCGGTTTGGAACTCGTATTTGCCTTCGTAGCGAGCGCGGATCTCTTTGTGGTTGTAGATTTCACCATTGACCGCAAGGATGTGTTTTTTGTCCTGACTGTACAGAGGCTGTGCACCACTGTTTAGACCAACGATAGCCAAACGCTCATGGGCAAGAATGGCTTTATCTGAAGCATAGATACCAGACCAGTCTGGACCACGATGACGAAGCTTTTTAGACATTTCCAATGCTACTGGACGTAGCGTGGCTGCATCACTTTTTATGTCTAAAATGCCAAATACTGAACACATACAACTTCCTTTTAGATGAAATTTAACGCTGATGAGTTCAATTTGCCATCTGCTCAAAAAAAAGCAACCGTGATGAATGAAAAAGATGATAAAAGTGATGTTTGATTAAAAATTATTTAATGTTATCTATGTTTTGGTGAATGAAATCTAAATAGTGCTGAGTTAATGGCCATTTCAATAGTGAAACAGCCGACTCTGTCGGCTGTTTTGTGGGGCCAGATGAACCAGACTTACTTGAGATTGGGTGTCAGTTGCTCACAAACATGACGAGCAAAACCGCTGCCAGCCTCATTGTAGATATTAAAGGCGGCATCGACACCCAGCTGTTCCAGTTCTTCGACCTGATCGGAGTAAGCGGCAATCGCAGCGATTTGTCCCTGAAACTGTTTCTTTTGCAGCAGGTCGAGTGCAGTTTGGTTACCCTGATGGTGCGGCATAGCCAGAAGGACTAATTTAACATGCGCAGTATCGAGAATTCGTTCCCAGAAATCCGGGTCGGTTGCATCGCCAGCAATTACGTTTCGTCCTTCGGCTCGGTGTTGTTTGGCGGCTTCCTCGCGGACTTCAACACCCAGACTGACTTTGCCATAGCGCTGATAAAGTTCATCGTAGGCACCCGTGCCGATGCGTCCCATGCCCAGAATTAGGACTTGGGCTTCACCAGGGTTAATGAACTGATCGCGAGTATTGATTTTCTCTGCAGCTTGTTCCTTCAGCCATTTGCCGGAACGCAGGTAAATGTTATGACCAACACGATTGAGCGGCGCCGAAATTATGAAAGACAACGAAACCGATATTGCCAAAGCCACCAGAATATCGCCTGAAATCCAACCTAGTTTATAAGCCAACCCACCAACGATGAGACCAAATTCACTGAAGTTAAACAGCGTTAAGGTGGTCAATAGACAAGTCCGTACCCGGAACTTGAAGCCGTTGATGACGACGAAGTAGAGAGCACCTTTAAGCGGTAGCAATAGCAACAGTAATACACCAAGTATTGCACCCTGAAGCGTTGGCTCCGCGGCCAGGCCAATGTTGAGGAAAAAACAGACCAGGAAGAGTTCTTTCAGATTAAAAAGTGATTTGGACAGTTCCGATGCTTTGGGGTGCGAAGCGAGTAGCATACCTAAGATCAGTGCACCCAGATCAGGCTTCATCCCTACCAGCTCAAATAACCCTGCTCCCATGACCAGTGCGAAGAAGATACCACTGAGAACCAGCATTTCTCCGTGTCCTGCTTTGTTGAGCAATTTAAAGAAGATCGGTCGCAGCAAAGGCAGTGCAAACAGGGCAATGGCATACCATTCAGGCACTTTCCCGGTCGATGCGGTCAGGAAAATCACGGCAAAGATGTCCTGCATAACCAGAATACCGATGGCTAAGGTGCCGTAGGTTGCGTTCATTTCACCTTTTTCTTGCAGTGTTTTGACAGCGAAAACAGTACTGGAGAAGGATAAGGCAAAGCCCAACAGCACCAACTGGTTAATATCAAGAGTCGCTAAGCTGGAGACGCCGAGGAGTTTAAGGCCAAGTAGCAGTACCGCGAACACAAGAGTAGAAAGAAGATTGTGTATGGTCGCGCCTGCCCAGATTTCTTTGGAGAGCAGGGTTTTAACATCGAGCTTCAGGCCAATAGTGAACAGCAGGAGTGTCACCCCTAAATCGGCGAGGGTTGTGATAGTGTCGCTCGACTGAAAGCCAAAGTGATGCAGCAGGAAGCCTGCCAGCAGAAACCCGACCAACGGGGGGAGTTGACATTTGAGTGCGAGGAAACCCGCAATGAAGGCGACGGTTATAAGAATCAGTTCCATAATGCTTTTTTATTATGTTGAAGACAAAAAGACCACACCGAAGTGTGGTCACATATTCTACTAAATTATGTTAGCAGCGTGCTTGTTATTTCAACACAATTTCTCAATCTTCAAGCAGTTTTTGTAACAAAACCCCATTTAGCATGGCACGCTTGATCATAGCGAACGCACCCATGGTGGGCTGCTTGTCAATTTCTGAGGCTACGATCGGTAACTCGGTATGGAATGTGGTCAGCGATTGATTTTCTACGTTGCGACGAATAGCTGGGAAGACAATGTCTTTCGCCATGGTTATGTCACCGGCGATGATCACCTTCTGAGGGTTAAACAGGTTGATGGTGATGGCTATCGCTTTACCCAACTGATTACCGACGCGCACAAGGCTCTGCTTTGCCAGTTCGTCGCCATTGAGTGCATGCGAACAGACGTCTTCGATAGTGATGTGCTCTTTTAGGGCAAGTGTGGATTCATAGCCCTGATCAATCAGCTTGCGAACGCGTTTCACGATGGCAGGATTTGCCGCGACTGTTTCAAGGCAACCAAAATTACCGCACTGGCATTGTTCACCTAACGGATCAATCTGGATGTGACCAATCTCACCTACGTTACGATTGTGACCCAGGAACACCTGACCATTAACAATGATGCCTGCTCCCGTTCCTCGGTGAACACTGACCAGAATCGAGTCCTGACAGTCGCGACTGGCACCAAAGTAGTGCTCGGCCAGCGCCAGCCCACGGATGTCATTACCGACAAAACACTCGACTTTAAACTGAGAGCGAATGAGATCAGCCAGCTCTAACTTATCAATATCCGTGTTCGGCATGTATTCGACGACACCGGTTGTTGGGTTAACCAAACCAGGAAGCGTAATACCGATCGCAATCAGCTGGTCGATTTTAGGGCTGTGCTCTTTAAGGAATTCACGTAAAGAGAACACTAACCCTTCACTGAGTTCGTTTTGGTCAGTGTAGTAAAACTCTTTATGAGCAAATGCCATTTCTCGCCCCCCAAGATCGTACAGCGAGAACTGCACATAATCTCGGCCCAGGCGGACGGCGACAGAGTGGAAGGGTTCGACTGCAGTAGTCAGGGAGATGGCTCTGCGTCCCCCTGTCGAGGCTTGTTGTGCGACCTCTTTGATGAGGCCGCGCTCAAGCAATTGGCGGGTAATTTTGGTAACGCTCGCAGGCGCCAGCTGACTGACATCAGCAACTTGAATGCGGGAAATAGGACCTTGTTGGTCTATCAAGCGGTAAACCGCCGCACTGTTTAGTTGTTTTACTAGATCTACGTTACCTATTTGTCCGCCATTCATGCTTAATTTTGCTCGTATTGTCCGTTAACAATTGTGCCTTGGACATTATAATCTCTATCGAATACGGTCAAGTTAGCGATCATGCCTTTCTTGATGCGTCCTAGCTTGTCTTCGATACCCATAGCTTTCGCTGGGTAAAGAGTCGCCATTCGTAGAGCTTCGTCCAAAGCAATACCAGCGTGTTCAACTGTATTTTGAACCGCCTCAATCATAGTAAGTGCGCTACCGCCCAGTGTGCCGTTCTCATCTACACACTTACCATCCTTGTAATATACTTTCTTGCCGACAAAAATAAAGTATTCCATGTCAGCACCCGCCGGAGCTGTGGCGTCCGTCACTAATACCAGTTTTTCACCTTTCACTTTATGAGCGATGCGAATATTCGCATAGTCAACGTGGAAGCCGTCAGCAATAATGCCGGCATAAACATCTGGAGTATCATAAATAGCGCCAACAACACCAGGCTCTCGACCCGTCATGGGTGTCATTGCGTTGAAAAGGTGAGTGGCGAAAGTGATACCAGATTCAAACCCTTTGCGCGCCTCCTCATAGGTGGCATTCGTATGGCCTATAGAGACTACAATACCCGCTTTACGAAGTTTTTCGATATGCTCTGGGGCATTTTGTTCCGGAGCTAAAGTCACTTTTGCGACGAGATCGCGGTTTTCGCAGATAAGATCGATCATCGCCGCGTCAGATTGACGAATAAAGTCCGGGCTGTGAATGCCTTTTTTTGCGACGTTTAAATACGGGCCCTCAAGATGCAACCCTAACGAGTGGTTTTGATGCTGATTGTGGTAGTCACGAGCTGCGCTGATCGCCTGGCGCATGTTTTCATCGGATGAAGTGATTAAGGTTGGTAGGAAACTGGTGCAACCTGACTTCAGGTTCGCTCTGTGCATTGTGTGAATGGTTTCGGCGGTGATTTCATCGTTAAACATCACACCACCACAGCCATTGAGCTGCAGATCTATAAAACCAGGGCTTAGGTTAGCACCATCCAGATCAATGCGTTCGATGGTATCTGAAAGCTCAGAGATAGGAACTAGCGCTTCAATCTGGTCACCGTTAATCACTACCGCGTGATTGTTAAGAACGTCACTACCAGTGAAGATCTTGCAGTTGGTTAATGCATACATAGTTAGCGAATCCTTGTGTTGTATTCTCTTTACCTCATTGTTCTGGCTCAGAAGAGGCCAGGATGACTTAGTTTCTGGCGCTTAACAATGAGACGAATTTTATAATTAGCAAGCTATAAATAGATAGAAAAATCAAAGTAACTTAATGATTAAAAGAGAGTTATTATCGTTTTTTGTGTGATTTATTGATTGAAAATCTTGGTTCCAATCGCAAAATAATCGCTTCTTTGTGCAACTCTCTTTGGCAAAATCCTACTCAGGTTTTGCTATTTTTTCGTATGATAAAATAAGTTTTATGATCTCGCTAGCAAAAAGCCTGTATTTTGGCAAAAACTGGTGATTGGGATCACAAATGATGAGGTTTTAATTTGCGGAGCAAAATTAATTTCATAAACTGAATATGACTAAATTGAGCGGCTAAAATAAGTCGCCCAACAAAATTCCAATCCTATAGGGGGAACTTAAGGTGAATATGCTAGGATATGCACAGAAGCTAGGTAAGGCGTTAATGCTACCTATCGCAACGCTTCCGATTGCGGCGCTTCTACTACGTTTGGGTCAAGGCGACCTTTTAGACATTCCATTTATGGCGCAAGCTGGTGGAGCAATTTTCGGTCAACTACCTCTTCTTTTTGGTCTGGGTATTGCGATTGGCCTATCTAAAGACGGTAACGGCGCGGCAGGTCTTGCTGGTGCAGTTGCTTACTTCGTTCTAACTGCAACCGCGACAACCATCAATGCTGACGTTAACATGTCATTCTTCGGTGGTATCTTCGCAGGTATTATCGCAGGTCACTCTTACAACGCATTCCATGCGACTCGCCTACCAGAATGGCTAGCGTTCTTCGCGGGTAAACGCCTTGTACCTATCATGGCGGGCCTGTTTGCTCTTGTTGCCGGTGCGATCTCTGGTGTGGTTTGGCCTTCAATCCAAGGCGGCCTGGATGCACTTGCTCACGCGGTATCGACTTCTGGCGCAGTAGGCCAGTTTGTATACGGTACGCTTAACCGCGCGCTTATCCCTGTAGGTCTACACCACGTTCTTAACTCTTACTTCTGGTTCGGCATGGGTACATGTCAAGAAGTACTAGTGACTGGCGCTCAAGCTGCTGGTCAGGCGCTACCTGCACTACAACAGCTATGTGTTGACCCTGCTCTTGCTAATACTCTAGTTGTTGGTCAGGCTCATACATTTGAATTTGCTAACTCTGTAAACCCAGAAATCACTGCAACAGTGAAAGAAGTGACTGAAACTGTGAAAACAGGCGACCTACACCGCTTCTTCGGCGGCGATAAGAGCGCTGGTGGATTCATGAATGGCTTCTTCCCTGTGATGATGTTTGGTCTACCTGGTGCAGCTCTGGCTATGTACCTGGCAGCGCCTGCTGAAAAACGCAGCCAAGTTGGTGGTGCTCTATTCTCAGTAGCGTTCTGTTCATTCCTAACTGGTATTACTGAGCCTCTAGAATTCATGTTTGTATTCCTTGCTCCTGCGCTATACGCATTGCATGCAGTGTTCACAGGTCTGGCTCTAGTGGTTGCAAACATGTTCGGCACGCTACACGGTTTCGGTTTCTCTGCAGGTCTTATCGACTTCGTACTGAACTGGGGTCTAGCAACTAAACCATTCATGCTACTACTTATTGGTCTGGGCTTCGGTGCTCTGTACTTCTTCACCTTTACTTTCGCAATCCGCGCATTCAACCTGAAATCGCCTGGTCGTGAAGATGACGATGAGGCAGTAGAAGTGGCTGGCGAAGGCAAAAATGGTGACCTAGCGCGTCAATATCTGAAAGCTCTGGGTGGTCACGATAACCTAACTTCAATCGACGCATGTATCACTCGTCTACGTCTGACTCTGAAAGACCGCTCTGTTGCTGATGAAGCTGTACTTAAGAAACTAGGTGCTAAGGGTGTGGTTAAACTTGGCGAGAACAACCTACAGGTTATTCTGGGTCCTCTGGCTGAAATCATCGCTGGTGAAATGAAGTCTATCGGCGCTGGTGAAGATCTATCAGAAGTAAAGCTACCATAAGCTAATTAATTCAATTGGTTCCAATACTAAAGCCTCTCGCATGAGAGGCTTTTTTTTGTGTGACGCAAGTATTTTTGTCCCCATAGACGACCTTGGGTGAAAATAATCACTGGAAAATGCGAGATCTTGTTGAGGTTTCGCAAAGAATTGTGGATCATTAGCGTTTATATATCTGACAATACTTAAAACATAGAGGTGTTATAGATGAGTGAAGCTGAGGCTCGTCCATCGAACTTTATTCGCCAAATCATCGACAAAGATTTAGCGGATGGCAAGCATACTAGCGTGCATACTCGTTTTCCGCCGGAACCAAACGGTTACCTGCACATCGGTCACGCGAAATCTATTTGTTTGAACTTCGGTATTGCTCAGGACTACCAGGGACAGTGTAATCTTCGTTTTGATGACACTAACCCTGAGAAAGAAGACGTAGAATACGTTGAGTCGATTAAGAATGATGTAAGCTGGTTGGGCTTTGAATGGTCGGGTGAGGTTTGTTACTCATCAAACTATTTCGATAAGCTTTACGAGTATGCGGTTGAATTAATTAACAAAGGCTTAGCGTATGTTGAAGAGCTAAGTCCAGAGCAGATTCGTGAGTACCGTGGAACCCTGACTCAACCAGGAAAACCAAGCCCATACCGCGATCGTCCGGTTGAAGAGAACCTGGCACTATTTGAAAAAATGCGTGATGGTGGCTTCGAAGAGGGAACGGCGTGTCTGCGCGCTAAGATTGACATGAGCTCTTCGTTCATGGTTATGCGTGATCCAGTTATTTATCGTGTACGTTTTGCCGAACATCACCAAACGGGTGATAAATGGTGCATCTACCCGATGTATGACTTCACACACTGTATTTCTGATGCGCTAGAGGGCATTACGCACTCGCTGTGTACGCTAGAGTTCCAGGATAACCGTCGTCTTTACGACTGGGTGTTGGACAACATTACTATCGATTGTCAGCCACGCCAGTACGAGTTCAGCCGCCTCAACCTGGAATACACGGTGATGTCTAAGCGTAAGCTTAATCAGTTGGTGACTGAAAAACTGGTCAACGGCTGGGACGATCCACGTATGCCAACAATTTCGGGTCTGCGTCGTCGTGGCTTCACTCCTGCATCGATTCGTGAGTTCTGTAAGCGTATTGGTGTCACTAAGCAAGAAAACATGATTGAGTTTAGCTCTCTGGAGTCTTGTGTACGTGATGACCTCAACGAGAACGCACCTCGTGCAATGGCCGTTCTTGACCCGGTTAAGATCGTTATCGAAAACTACCAGGGTGACGGTGAAACTCTTACGGTTGCTAACCATCCAAACAAGGAGGAAATGGGCACTCGTGAGGTACCATTTACTCGTGAACTTTGGATTGAGCGTGAAGACTTCCGCGAAGAAGCCAACAAGAAGTACAAGCGTCTGGTGCTAGGCAAAGAAGTGCGCCTACGTGGTGCTTATGTGATTAAAGCTGAGCGTATTGAAAAAGATGAAGCGGGTAACATTACCACTATCTTCTGTAGCTATGATGCAGAGACTCTGGGTAAAAACCCGGCGGATGGCCGTAAAGTGAAAGGCGTTATTCACTGGGTATCGGCGGATAAAGGCCTACCTGCTGAGATCCGTTTGTACGACCGTTTGTTTACGGTCGCTAACCCAGCGGCGGCGGATAACTTTGCTGAGACGATTAACCCAGAATCATTGGTTGTTAACAAGGGTTATGTTGAGCCGAGTTTGGCTTCTGCCGTTGTAGAACAGGGTTATCAGTTTGAGCGTATGGGTTATTTCTGTGCTGACTCAAAAGACTCCAGTGCCGAGACTCTGGTTTTCAACCGTACAGTAGGTCTTCGCGATACCTGGGCTAAGATTGAAGCGAAATAATTCGCTTCATATTCCTCCCTGCTTTCTTTAACCGGAGAAGTTCGGAGGAGAAACAAAAAAACCAGCCATATGGCTGGTTTTTTCAATTCTGGGATCATCCCTTAACGAGGTTTGTGAGCCTTAGGGTTATCTTTACATGCACCGCCAATACACTTGCCGTACAGGTACAGGCTGTGGTTGGTCAGTTCGATATTGTATCGTGACGCAATTTCTTTCTGGCGAGCTTCAATGACTTCATCAGAAAACTCAATCACCTCGCCACAGTCCAGACAAACCAGGTGGTCATGGTGGTGTTGAGTCGATAATTCAAATACTGACTTACCGCCTTCAAAGTGGTGTCGGGTAACAATACCAGCATCATCGAATTGGTTTAATACACGATAAACGGTGGCAAGACCAATTTCTTCGCCTAGATCGATAAGCTTTTTATACAGGTCTTCTGCGCTAATGTGTTGGTACTCTGGCTTCTGCAGTACTTCTAAAATTTTCAGTCTTGGCAACGTGACTTTAAGTCCCGCGTCCTTAAGTGCCTTGTTATTGTCTGACATAAACTTTCCTGTGATGATCTGCAGCAATAAACAGATTTCTGTAATCCATTTATTATAGGGTACTACAGCGTAACAATAAACCACGAACTTCAAAGGGTTACTAAGTATTAACATAGAAGTGGAACTATGTCACTTTACAAACACATCTGACCAGTTACAATTTGTTTACATTTGATGTGGGTAGTGATTTATGGATAAACGATTAGCCAGGATATATAAACCAAAATACGTAAAATTTGCGCTGAACATATGGCCTCCGTTTTGGGGGGCGGGTATACGGATTACCGAGATCAGTGATGACTTCCGCTCAGTAAAGGTTCGTCTGAAGCTCAAATGGTGGAATAAGAACGCCAATCGCTCACAGTTTGGAGGCAGCATATTTGCCATGACTGATCCTATCTATTCGCTGATGCTCATGGGGATCTTGCGCGAGCAGTACTATGTCTGGGATAAAGAGGCAAGCATCGATTTCATCAAGCCGGGTTTTTCCGATCTGAGGGCTGAATTTGTTATCAGTCAGGGTATGCTAGAACAGATTTTGCGCAGTACGGCGAGCGGAGAGAAGTGTTTTCCTGAATTTATCACCCATATTCATAACAAAGACGGAGATGTGGTGGCGACTATTCAGCGTAAGCTTTATATCCGTAAGAAGCCCAAATACCGTGAGGAAATTGGAAATGAGGCTCCCTCGGTTCAGGTGTAGTTGTGACCATAAAAAAAGCCTCCGATTATCGGAGGCTTCTCAAATGTCTTGCCAGGCTCTTAGTCTTCCAACTCCGCCAGGCACATTTCTTCATAAAGCTGTTTGGTCCAGTTAGAAACACGCTCGTCAGTCAGTTCTGGCTGACGGTCTTCGTCGATGCACAGACCAACAAATAGTGAATCATCGCCTTCAACCAGGGCTTTTGACGCTTCGAATTCGTAACCTTCCGTAGACGTGTAACCGATGATAGTGCCACCTTTACCTTCTACGATGTCACGTACTGTACCCATAGCGTCACAGAAGTATTCCGCGTAGTCTTCCTGATCACCACAGCCAAAGATTGCAACCAGCTTGGTCGAGAAGTCGATGCCTTCAAGCTCTGGGAAAAAGTCATCCCAGTCAGCCTGTGCCTCACCGTAATACCAGGTAGGGATACCCAGAAGCAGTAGATCGAAGTTATCGATATCTTCTTTGCTGCTCTTAGCAATGTCTTGAACGTGAACGAGCTGTTTACCCAATTGTTTTTGGATCATCTTTGCAATAGCTTCTGTATTACCCGTATCGCTACCAAAGAATAGACCTACACTTGCCATAGATTCAGTACCTTTTCATTGTCTGTTTTGGGTTAAGGAATCGCGTTGATTAACCGAGCCCTGAGCCTTCCCAGCTTAGCTGAATGATGCCTTTCGCAACAAAACCAGCACAACCTAAGAACAGCACAAGCCATACAATACGTCGACCAAAAACAGGAACATTACCTTGTTTAAGAACATCTTTGATTGCCATGCCGATCAAAAAGAAAATCGCAGCAAACAGTAAATCTAAACCGATGGATTCCAGTTTGTTTATGTAGTCGTAAAGCATGGTATTCCTTTATGCCAATATGCTTGCGCGGAACTATACCACTGTTGTTCAATAAAGTTAATCCGTGCTTCAGATTGAGGCTCAGTTTGAAGTCAAATTTAAATAAATTTACGTATGGCTCTCAATACTTCAGTGGGTTTTTCAGCATGAAGCCAATGACCCGTATTGGCAATGACGTGTGCCTTAGCGCGAGAGAACTGAGCCTGAATCAGTGGCTGGTGCTCGGCAGTAAGGTAATCTGAGTCTCCCCCTTTGATAAACAGGACTGGAATGCTGGTTTTATTGATAGGTTGCCAATCGATAATAGCCAGGTAGTTATCACTCAGACTATCGACATTGAAGCGCCACTGCAGATATTGCCCGTTGTTGTAGAGGGATTTTCCCAGAAACTGTCGTACGCCTTCGAGGTCGATGTGGCGACTCAAAAGGGTCATGGCTTCTGCACGAGTCGTCGGCTTTCCTGCCGTTACTGCTTCCAGGCCAGCGAACACATTATCGTGGCGACGAGTCTGGTATGCCACTGGTGACATGTCCATTACCACCAGTTTGTTGATTGGATAGTCAAAGTCACACATTTTCATGGCTACTTTGCCCCCCATAGAGTGACCAATGACGGTTGGAGAGGAAATATCCAAATATTCAAGTAATTGAATTACATCCTGAGCCATCAAACGGTAGTCATGCTCACGACTATGGAAAGAACGACCGTGGTTACGCAGGTCGATACTGATGACATCGAAGTCTTGTTTTAAATCTCGAGCCAGTACACCCAGATTGTTCAGGTCTCCAAACAGACCATGGATAAGGACGATGGGTGAGCCTTGGCCTTCTCTTTTATAGTTCAATAAAGCTGACATTTTCTGTTATTCGTGATGTGTTTAACGTGGAGGTTCATCGCGGAACTCGTTATAATCATCCAGAGTTTAAACATAGAGACTGTGAAAAGCGAATGAAAACAATTGAGGTTGATGAGGATCTATACCGTTATATTGCAAGCCAGACCCACCATATTGGCGAAAGTGCTTCAGATATCTTACGACGCTTATTAAAGGTAGACGGGGCGGAAACGGAACAGAAGCCTGCTGCCGCGAAAACTATCGTCGTTAGCAAAGATAAACCTCAGCTAGAGGTGGTAGATTCGGTAAAAGCAATGCGCTCGCTACTGATTTCAGACGAGTTTGCCGGACTGAAGAAAGCAATCGATAGATTTATGCTGGTACTGTCATCTCTGCATCGCTTAAATCCAGAGGGTTTCGCTGAAGCATCTCAGGTTAAAGGTCGTAAGCGCGTTTATTTCGCGAACAATGAAGCGGCACTATTAGAAAGTGGCAATACGACTAAGCCTAAAGCCATCCCCAATACCCCTTTTTGGGTTATCACTAACACAAACACCAGTCGCAAGAGGCAAATGGTTGAACAGGTGATGACTAAGATGGAATACCCAGCCGAACTCATCGAAAAAGTGACGGCTTCTATCTAAGATTTCGATTCAAACCTCATAATGTTCATTTTAAAACGAGTATTATGAGGTTTTTTGTATTTTTTAAGCTTAATTTTGAAAGGACGTCTGTTATGGCTATACACCCACGTGCGGGCCAAAAGGCTTTGCAAGAAGATTTGCATAATATCCCAGCGCTCGTCGCAAACTACTTTTTAGTTCAACCTGAAGCGGGTAACCAGGCACAAAGTGTTCAGTTTGGTACATCGGGTCATCGAGGTTGCGCAGACAAAGCGACATTTAATGAAAACCATATCCTGGCTATTGCACAAGCGGTAGCGGAAGTACGTGCAGAAAAAGGCACGACAGGCCCTCTGTTTGTTGGTAAAGATACGCACGCTCTTTCTGAGCCTGCATTTTCTACTGTGGTTGAAGTCTTGGTGGCAAATGGCGTAACAGTGATTGCTCAGGCAGACAATGGCTACACGCCTACGCCAGGTATTTCGCACGCAATCCTGACTCACAATGTTGCGAATGAGGCTCAGGCTGACGGCATCGTCATCACACCTTCCCATAACCCACCACAAGATGGCGGGATCAAGTACAACCCAACTCACGGCGGTCCGGCAGAAGCAGAACTGACACAGGCCATCGAGGATCGTGCCAATGCGATCATCGCCGCTGGTATGCAAGGGGTGAAACGCCTGGCGATTGCAGAAGCGAAAGCATCAGAGTTGTTCCAGGAGCGTGATCTGGTGAAGCCGTACATTGATGACCTAGTAAACGTCATTGATATGGAAGCCATTCAGAAAGCAAACCTGAAAATCGGTGTGGATCCACTAGGCGGTTCAGGTATTGATTACTGGCGTCAAATTGCCAAAGCTTACGATTTGGATCTGACTTTGGTGAGCGAAGCAGTGGATCCGTCGTTCCAGTTCATGTCTCTGGACAAAGATGGCGTAGTCCGCATGGACTGTTCATCACCTTATGCGATGGCCGGACTGCTGGCATTGAAAGATGACTATGATCTTGCATTTGGTAATGACCCTGATTATGACCGTCATGGCATAGTGACTCCAAAAGGGTTGATGAACCCGAACCATTATCTTGCTGTGTGTATTGACTACCTGTACCGTCATCGTGCTCAATGGCGTGAAGACGTGGCAGTGGGTAAAACGCTGGTATCCAGCGCTCTGATTGACCGTGTTGTAGCGGATCTGGGACGCACTTTGTGTGAAGTACCGGTTGGCTTTAAATGGTTTGTAGATGGTCTTTACAATGGTGAGTTTGGCTTCGGTGGCGAAGAGAGTGCCGGTGCATCCTTCTTACGTAAAGATGGCACGCCTTGGTCGACGGACAAAGATGGCATCATTTTGTGTCTGCTGGCTGCCGAGATTACTGCAGTGACGGGTAAAAACCCTCAGCAGTATTATGAAGAACTGGCTGCGAAACACGGTGAGTCTAAGTACAACCGTATTCAGGCGGTAGCTAACACGGCACAGAAAAATGTACTGAAGAAGCTATCACCAGAGATGGTGGCAGCAGAGACCCTTGCAGGCGATGCTATTACCGCGCGTCTGACGCATGCACCTGGCAATGGCGCTGCGATTGGTGGCCTCAAAGTGACCACAGAAAACGGTTGGTTTGCTGCCCGTCCATCGGGTACTGAAGACATTTACAAGATCTATTGCGAAAGCTTCAAAGGGGAAGAACACCTTAAATTGATTGAAGCCGAAGCTCAGGAGATCGTAAATCAGGTCTTTGCCGCTGCGGGTCTGTAATCCGAATCTGACGGGGTTAACGATTAGTCCTGTTATTAATAATAATGTGAAAAACGGTCACTATTAACGTGGCCGTTTTTTTATGCTTAAGGAATGAATAATAACGCAAAGATAAAAAAACACCGCCATATAGGCGGTGTAAGAAAATTTGACAGACAGGTCAAAAATACAGGAAGTACACACGTTAATTAGGGGATAGCTAATCAAGGTGTGGTGGTAGAATCTACCTAACTCGAAAATCGAGATTGCAAACACAACATCGCAAGCGCAGAGTCAATTGATTCTAGAGAGAATCAAGCCGTTCAGACTCGCGTTTGCGGGATGAAATATAGAATTTCTCTGGCTGTTCGGCAATGGACAATTTATAATGTTTCAGATTAAAAAAACTAATGCTTTAGAGAGTCGTTATGTCTAGACGTTTGCCTCCCCTCAACTCGCTAAAAGTTTTTGAAGCTGCAGCGCGTCATTTGAGCTTTACCCGAGCAGCGGAAGAGCTGTTTGTTACCCAGGCCGCAGTCAGCCATCAGATCAAGGCTCTTGAAGAGTTTCTTGGCCTGAAGCTGTTTCGCCGCCGAAATCGCTCACTATTGCTCACTGAAGAAGGGCAAAGTTACTTTCTCGATATTAAGGATATTTTCACTTCCCTGGCTGAAGCGACCGATAAGGTACTGGAGCGCAGCGAAAAAGGGGCGTTGACTATAAGCCTGCCACCCAGTTTTGCCATTCAGTGGCTGGTACCTCGCCTAGCCGACTTCAACGAGCAAGAGCCTGATATTGACGTACGCATCAAAGCGGTTGATATGGATGAGGGTTCGCTCACGGATGATGTTGATGTTGCCATTTATTACGGCAGAGGGAACTGGCCGGGTCTCCGTGCTGACAAGCTCTACCAGGAGTTTCTGGTACCACTATGTTCTCCTGCCCTGTTGCTAGGCTCTAAGCCACTGAATGCATTGGAAGATCTGTCAAAGCATACTCTGCTACATGACACCTCACGTAAAGATTGGAAGCAGTTTGCAAAGCAAAACGAATTGGATGGAGTAAATGTGAATCATGGCCCGATATTCAGTCACTCAACCATGGTCTTGCAGGCGGCCGCACACGGGCAGGGTATTGCGCTAGGTAACAACGTATTGGCGCAGCCTGAGTTGGATGCGGGTCGATTGATTGCCCCATTTGACGAAGTGTTAGTCAGCAAAAATGCGTTCTATGTTGTGTGCCATGATAAACAGGCAGATATGGGGCGAATCGCGACCTTCAGAGACTGGATGCTGGCGAAAGCACAAAGTGAGCAGGAGGACCTCCTCGATGACTGATATTCTGTTTGATGGGCCAGAAGATGGTCCAGTGTTCTTATTCGCCCATGGAGCGGGTGCTGGAATGGATCACGACTTCATGCAAGACGTTGCGGCGCGCCTTGCCCTAAAAGGCGTGCGCGTAGCTCGCTTTAACTTCCCTTATATGGAGAAGCGCGCTATCGACGGTAAAAAACGTCCACCGGATCGTGCGCCTAAACTGCTGGATGCGATGAGTGCTGTGATTGAGCAGCTCGCGGAAAACCAATCCATCGTGATTGGCGGAAAGTCGATGGGAGGACGAATGGCATCGCTGCTTTCCGAGCACCCTAACGTTAAGTCCATAGCCTGTTTAGGCTTTCCGTTCCATCCACCTGGTAAACCAGAAAACTACAAAGGGGCGCACTTAGCCTCTGTAGATAAACCTTGCCTGATCATTCAGGGTGAGCGTGACACCTTTGGTAAGTTTGAAGAATTTGAGCACTTTGAGTTTTCTCCTCAGGTTGCGGTGACGTTTATCCCTGATGGTGACCACAGTTTTAAACCTCGCAAGTCATCAGGATTTACTGAGGATCAGAATCGCCAGTTGGCGGTGGATCGACTGGCGCTGTTTGTGAAAGGTGTCTGTGATGTCTAGTCGCGCTCTGATAATGATTGCTTCGATGTCGGGACTGATCAGTGTCAGTCTGGGGGCTTTTGCTGCTCATGGTTTGAAAAACACGCTCTCGCCCTATCTCATTGGTGTATTTGAAACGGGCGTGACGTATCAGTTCATTCACACCCTGGGGATACTTCTTTGCGCCCTGCTTGCCACAGTCAGCAGTGGGAAGATTGCGCAAAAGGCGTTTCATCGCGCGGCAATTTGCTTTATCATCGGCATCCTTTTCTTTAGCGGTAGTCTATACGCCCTGGCGCTAACGGGGGTGAAGTGGTTCGGACCTGTCACTCCAATGGGGGGCGTGATGTTTTTGGTAGGGTGGGGATACCTCGCTTATGCTGGATATCAGATGGCTGACAATACAACCCAAGATGGAGTCAATCAGTGAAACAGGTAATGCTTTATTGCCGCTCTGGATTCGAGAAAGAGTGTGCAGGTGAAATTCAAGATAGAGCCAATGCCCTTGAGGTATTTGGTTTCCCGAGAGTCAAAAACAACTCTGGCTACGTATTATTTGAATGTTACCAGGCAGGCGATGCGGATAAGCTGATTCGTGAGATCGACTTTCAGTCGCTTATTTTTGCCCGTCAGATGTTTGCCATTGCGAGTGAATTGGAGTCTTTACCTGCAGATGACCGCATCACACCACTGCTGGAGTCTTTACAAGAGCTTGAGGCGTTTCCTCGTTGCGGTGACTTGCGTATTGAAACGCCTGACACCAATGAAGCGAAAGAGTTATTGAAATTCTGCCGTAAGTTTACCGTTCCTGTACGACAGGCGATGCGTGGCAAGGGCTATCTGTTCAACAAAGAGCACAGCAAGAAACCTGTCCTACACATCTGTTTTGTTAAACCGGGTCACTGTTTTGTCGGGTACTCATACGCCAATAATAACTCGCCGTTTTTTATGGGCATACCTCGCCTCAAGTTCCCGGCAGACGCACCGAGTCGTTCGACACTGAAACTCGAAGAAGCATTCCACGTTTTCATTCCAAAAGAAGAGTGGGACACTCGCTTGGCATCGGGTATGTGGGGCGTCGATCTCGGAGCCTGCCCGGGTGGCTGGACTTATCAGCTTGTGCGCCGCTCGATGTTTGTGCATGCGGTAGACAATGGCATGATGGCAGACAGTTTGATGGATACCGGTCAGGTTAAGCACCATCAGGAAGATGGCTTCAAGTTTGAGCCTCCGCGCAAGAATGTGACCTGGTTGGTCTGTGATATGGTAGAAAAACCATCTCGTGTGGCTCAACTGATGGGAGAGTGGCTGATTCGCGGCTGGGCGAAAGAAACGATTTTCAACCTGAAGCTACCGATGAAAGGACGCTATGATGAAGTGTTAGAAGACATTGAGAACCTCAAGTACTTCTTGATAGAGAACAAAGTGAAGTTCAAGATTCAGGCAAAACATCTATACCATGACCGTGAAGAGATCACGGTGCACATTCAGGTATTGTCGAACATCTCTCCACATTAATTATCAAGCTCCTAGAGCTAAGGCTCTAGGAGTTTCGCTCTGCGGTGTCATACCTGATATCCTGCAAATTGAACCCCAACTCAATATCTGTTTTCAGCGCAGCCACTTGCTTACATTTTCTTGCCATCTCAATATGGGCGTCCAGTTTTTTGCGGTATTTAGCGACCAGTTCCTGTGACGCGTAGGCCGTCTCAATATCGTTGAACTGGGTCAGGATTTCTTTCGCGGCTTTAGGGCCAATACCCGCCACACCAGGAACCTGTGAGGAGCTGATCCCCGTTAATCCCCAGTAATCCGCAAGTTGTTCGGGCTTGACGCCAAATTCTTGTTCCACAAAGGGGGCATCCAGCCAACGATGTTGAAAATAGTCGCGGATTTGCAGCGTTGGAGACAGCAACTGACAGTAGCCTTTATCGGTAGAAATGATGGTGACCTTTTCATTGTGACTGGCCACTTTGACGGCCAGTGTCGCCACCAGATCGTCCGCCTCATCACCTTCTGAAAGCAAAGAGTCTATCCCCAGTTGCCACCAGGCATCCTGAATTTTCTCAAGCCCTTGCATTAATGGCTGCGGCATCGGCTTACGATTTTGCTTGTATTCGGGCAGGATCTCACCTCGCCAGCCGCGATCTTGCTCGTGATGATCGAAAACCGCAATGATGTGAGTAGGTTTCGCTTCGTCCAGAATACGATGTAGCGTTCTGGTTGTAGTCTGAATGGTTCTGTCAATATCACTGGGATCGGGCTGAACGGCGTGTACCCGGCGGATAAGATTAAGAGCATCGATGATAACAAGATGAATTGACATAGAATTAAGGCCACTGAAGAACGTGGCCTTATTGTAGAGAATCTTGTGGTGAGTTTCAGTTATTTATTCACCGTTAGCGATGCGATAACACGGAATGTACTCAGAGCCAGGCAGTTTCATCCGTTGTTGTTTTACGAAATCACCCAGTAGCTTGTCCATTTTCTTCATCAAGGCTTTGTCACCATCGATGATGAACGGACCGCGTCGCTCGATCTCTCTGATCCCTTCCGCCTTCACATTTCCGGCAACGATACCCGAGAATGCTTGTCGTAATGCGGCGGCAAGGTTTTCTGGTCGCTGACTCAGATTAAGATTCAGACTCGCCATGTTCTCATGAGTAGGATCGAAGGGCAGCTGGAACTCAGGTTCAATTCGCAGTGACCAGTTGTAGCTGTATGCGTCTCCACTGTCTCGACGGTGCTCTTTCACGTCGTACATCGCTTGCTTCATTATTTGAGCCACTTTGGCCGGATCATCGATGATGATTTGGTAATAGCGTGTCGCTGCTTCGCCTAGCGTCGTACGCACGAACTCATCGATGGAACGGAAGTAGGCCTCACTTTCTTTGGGACCGGTTAATACAATTGGCATCGGTTGGTCGGCATTGTCAGGGTGCATCATGATACCAAGGAGGTAGAGTAGTTCCTCGGCGGTCCCCGGACCTCCGGGGAAAATAATGATACCGTGGGCGATCCTGACAAACGCTTCCAGACGTTTCTCAATATCCGGCATGATCACCAGTTCATTGACGATAGGATTCGGTGGTTCGGCCGCAATGATGGAAGGTTCTGTCAGACCGAGATAACGTTGCTCGGTATATCGTTGCTTGGCGTGTCCGATGGCGGCGCCTTTCATCGGCCCTTCCATGGCACCGGGACCACAACCAGTACAAATATTCAGCTCTCGCAGACCCAGTTGGCTGCCCACTTCACGAGTGTACTGGTACTCGGTGGGATTGATGGAATGTCCGCCCCAGCAGACGATAAGATTGGGGTCGATGCCTGGAATCAGGGTTCCGGCGTTTCTTAGAATACCAAACACCAGGTTCGTGATGTGTGTGGAGTTAGTTAGATTCAGTCTTTGATTGTCTGCCAAATGCATGTTGACGTAAACAATGTCGCGCAGCACTGAAAACAAGTGCTCCTGAATACCCTTAATAATCTGACCGTCGACAAACGCGTGCTCTGGAGGATTGGCCAGCTCCAGTTTGATGCCGCGCTCTCGGCGCACCACATTGACGTCAAACGACATGTGTTTGTCGAGCAACTCCTTCGAGTTGTCGGTATGACTACCGGAGTTAAGTACAGCGAGTGTGCAGTTACGGTAGAGTTGATACAGGTCACTAGATGCCGTTTTTTTTAAACGCTCTACTTCTAGCTGGGACAGCAGGTTCATGCTGCCTGCCGGGCTAATGTGCGTAATCATAAGCATTTCCTTATCTAGAACCGAAAGCGATACGCCACCGCCAAAAGAGGACCATATTCAAGGAGAAACAGGCGGTTAAGTGTGACTGGAGCAGTCTGATGTCGGAGCGTATGACCTTAGTTTAATTGTTATCGTTGTTATAGTGAGTCGCCATGCCGTTGCAGCGTGTCCTGCTGTGATTTTCTGTACATGGATAACTATTAGATTAGCAAATGTGGCAAAGGTTGCTATAACTATTTGAAAGTTAAAAGGCGATTACGGCTTCCAGGCCAACTGATTCGGACCTAGCTTTTGGGTATGGGCGATGGTTTTATGCAGGCGATCTAAAATTTCATCAGGCGTGTCGTTATGACTGAAGGCGGTACAAGCGGCGGATAGAGTGATGGTAATGTACTGATCGCGGAATTTGAATGGTAGGTTGCTGATCTTACTCTGAATTTCTTTAACTTTGGCCTGGCAGCTCGCTTCATTTTGTTCAGGCATGATCAACATGAATTCTTCCCCGGAAAAACGCGCGACCGTGTCCGTTTGTGCCACAGTACTGGAGATCGCTTTAGCGATTATTTTCAGTGCTTTATCACCCGCACTGTAGCCAAAGTTATGGTTGATACTTTTGAATTTGTCGATGTCTAACACGACTACCCATAATGGGTGCTGATTTTTGAGCCAACGACGATATTCAATTTCCAGCTTATCGAGCAGAGCGGTGCGGTTATACACCTTGGTCAGCGGATCCTGCAGCATTCGTTTCGACTGGTCATCGAGACGGCGACGATAATCCTGAGTAACGTCATACAAGGCTTCCAACTGATTGTTATTGTGTGCCATGCGCTCAAGCAGTGCCTGTTCACGAGCTTCGGCATGTTGCAGTCGTTCTGTTAACGAAGCAAGTTGAGCAAACAGGGGCGTCATCGCACGTTTGGCTTCTTCAATATCCTGAAGGCGATTGATATTACTTTGCCCTGTGGTCACCAGACTATTGAGCTCCTGACTCATGATCTGCCGCTGCTCGAAATATATTTGATTCTGGTCCAGATTTTGGGCGTGGCTTTTCATTGATGATGAAAGAGAACCATTGAGCTGCTCCAGAAATTGCTCTGAAGTCCTTCGCTCATACTTGGTCGCTTCAATTACGAGTTTCAGAACCTGAAGGGTCAACTCAAGAAGATTACTGTTTGAAGCGTCTGTGAGAAGCTTTGAACGGATTTCGAATAACTGCTCTCCGGGCTCGCCATCAAAATCCAGTTCTGTGATCAGGTTTTGCAGCTCTTCACCCAGGCTCAGCAACAAAGGTGAGTAGTTGGCCTCCGGCTCGGCGGGTGTTAGTGCTGAATTGGAGGTTATGATTTTGACGGCACGTTCGTAGATGGCTAGCAGTCGGACGGCATTGTCCGTCATTTTAAGGGTGTTTTTATCGTTGTAGGATAGAATGCTGCGCAAATCGCGCTTGATCTGTGCTGGTAGGCCTGAGACACGTTGAAGGGTTTCACCGCTACGACGGGTTTGCTCTTCCAATGAAGTTTGTTGTTTTTCCATGGCAACCGCCTTTTGCCCAATCAGGCGCTCCAGTATTGCAAACTTAGGCACCAAACTACTGATGTCTTTGTTATGCTCTAACTCCCTGCGCAGTTCAATCAATTTGTCGTCAATTCGCGAGTGAGAACCAATATGAGCTTGACTTAATGTGGCAATAAAGCGTTTTAGAATGGTTTGCTCACGTCGAGACTTCAGCGATGCATCACGTTGAGCAACGCGTAATTGCTCCAACTGCACTTTAAGCTGATGGAGGTGCTCTAATGTCTCGCTATCCTGTGAGCTCATAAATCCTATAAAAACAAACTAGTTGTCAATCCTATTGATGTATTGATTGATAATATCAAAAAACATCACAACGTCACGTAATCTTAGGTTTAACTGCGGCATTTTTACTCATTGTTGAGTATTTTTTTGAACCCGTCCTCATTCTGAGACGAAGAATGAACTTTTATCAGTCCCTGTTTAATGGCTGTTCTGCATGCCTGTCGCATATCATCAGTAGCCAGACTGGCCGCTGGTGCATTATCGATTGCTTTTAAATACACCCAGTGGCTCTTACTTTCACGCATACTGACATCGCGCGCCATGTGAGTGGCGATAAGGAGAATGTCCAGCAACTCCTTGTCATTAATTGCTGTGTAGGCTCGGGGCAAGAATGGGTAGTTCGCCATGCCGATTCGAACGATGCGATTGATGTTTCGGTTTGGCTCGAACTCATTGACCCAGCCCTGGATTTCTTCAAACAAGCTTTCGGCGGTTCTCGGCTTGATACTCGGCTCGATATACAACAGGTTCGCATCCGAAAAATGGTAGATACGAGCCGGGCTTTCAATCTTATTGCGTATGAATTCACCAAATGCACGCTCCAGTTCCAAGCCAGCCTTGTAGCCATTCTGCAAGTACATGTTTCTTAAGAAGGGCACATCGATCATTACAAAGCGCAGACGGTCACTGAGTGGTTCGTTGATCAGCTCTCCGACTTGCCACTGTTCGAAGTAGCTCTGGGTTCGCTGTAACGAGTTTGGCAGGTTTGCATTAAGCAGACGAAGGTTAGGCAGACCAGAACGTGCGTGAGTAAACAAACTGTCATTCAGTTGCAGTAACTCTGCTTTATTGCGACGGTAGACGTATATAAAGCGCATGCCGATCATCGTCAGTACTGAAACCAGACAAAACATAACAAAGGCCACTTTCTGGAATTTCTTCTGCTGTAGTTGGGCGTCTTTGAGCTCAAGTTTTTGAGTTTCGTAATGCAGACCTTGTTCTACGAATTGCTTTTGCTGCCTGAAGGCATCTTCGCTTATCTGATTCAGTTGGTCTTGCTGGTATATTCGCAGCGAGTTGGCTTTTTTGATGTTTTCTAAAGCCAGTTTGAAGTTACCTTGTTGTTCATAACCCAATGACAACAACTGATAAGCTTGCTGCTCAAGCGAGGTTTGCTGCAAAGACTGGCCTAGTTCCAGTGCCTTTTGTGCTTGCTCAATAACTTTGTCGGCTTCTTGTTGGTGATAAGCCAGCCCCGAATATAACAATGCTGCTCGCGCTTTGAGCGCTGGAAAATCTGCATAATCCAGTAGTTTTTCTGCTCGGCTGAGATATTGCTCTGCTAAAGGGTAGTTGTAGAGCTGAAGATAGGTAGACGCCAGACTGATACGGATATCGATGACTTTCTCAATGTTCTTATCGGTAGATGGATGGTCAATTACATTGAAGTAATGCACCAACGCCAGATTGTATTTTCCTTGCAGAAAGTAGATGTCGCCCATCAGTTTGAGTACATCCGCAAGGACTGGCGAATCCGGGTAACTCCCGTAAAAATCGGCGGCCTGAGAAAGGTGATCTAAGGCCTTGTCCAGCACCTGTCGTTGCATAAACAATTGCGCGAGCAGTTGGTTTATGTGCGCCAGTTGATCACTGCTGTTGAGTTCAATGGCGGTCCAGTAGGCGAGTAGCAATTCAGACAGCGCTTCATTGTATCGACGGTATCTCAGAAAGTGATTACCATAAGTGGTGTGGTATTCCACCTCCCACTTCGACATTTCCCCCTGAGGGACAAATTCCGCCGCTTTTTGATACATATGGTTGGCCAGCTCGAACTCGTTTTCTGCTGAGGCGATTTCCGCCTGAAGTAGTTTGATTCGATAACTGGTACGGTTGGCAATGGCTTGCCCTTTGCGGATTTCCTGTAGCTCGCTTTCGATAGTGGCAAGCCTGTCCAGTGCTCTTGCTCCCTCGCCATCGGTGAGCCACATTAAACGGGTTTTGAGTATTCGGACATCCAGTTCCAGAAACAGTAGGTGATACTGTTTTGTCATGGTTTCGGCTTGCTCAAGGCTTTGCAGTGCGGTTCGGGTATTACCGAGATTAAACTGTGCCTGAGCAGCGATGACCAGCGCGTTAACAGTACTTAATGGTGTACGAACGCGTTGGTCGGTGTCGTCGCGGGACAGATTTGGAAGACGGTCATCATTGGGCTCAGCCAACTTGCGGTTTTGCAAATAGTCATTGGTAATACTCAGTGCTTTCGCCGGCTCTATCTCGACCAGTTTATCTGCTTCTAGCAATAAAGGTGATGTGAAAGAGGTGCTGGCGCTGGCCAGGCCAGAACACAGTGAAGCCAATATCCCTAATACAACCCAAAATTTAGAGCTCATGAATGTATCCATTTCCAAGGTGATTTATCGACTATTGTCTCGCCATGCGTGTATTGTGTGCAGGTGCGCCAGACTGATTAGAACGGTATGGGTTGATATCGAGACCACCACGACGAGTATAGCGCGCATACACAGTCAGCTTGCTCGGTTTGCAGTAGGTCATGATATCAGTGAAGATACGTTCCACACACTGTTCGTGGAATTCATTGTGTTCACGGAATGAAACCAGGTAACGTAGCAGAGCCTCACGGTTAATTTTCGGACCTTGATATTGAATTTCAACACTGCCCCAGTCAGGTTGATTAGTGATCAAACAGTTGGACTTCAGCAGATGGCTGTGCAGCGCTTCTTCCACTACTTCATCGCTGGTGGCATTTGCCAGCAGTTCGGCATCAAATTCATAGCTATCGATGCTTATATCCTGATGGTCAATACACTCACCGGCCATTGCAGCGATATGACTGTGTTCGAACTTATCGACGGCCAGCAGTTTGACCACCACAGGTTCACCGGCACATGCCGACAGGTCTTTGGCGATAGTGGCTTCTACGATGTCCCAGGACTCGAAGCGAGTCTGGTTATAGCTGTTGAGGTATAGCTTGAATGATTTAGATTCGATCAGATTTGCACTGGTTGCCGGAATGTACGCCTCACCCACAGCTACTTGTGGCAGACCTTTAGCATTCAGCCATGAGATCTCATAGAGAGTCCAAATATCACACCCCTGAAAAGGCAGGGTATCACCCAGTTCAAGGTCATCGCGATTCAGGCTTCTTGGTACGGGTTGCAGCAGACTGGCGTCGTATTGGTTTGCGTATTCAGTCTTTTGACCCAGAGTCAGGCCCGAAAGCTCTTTAGCGTTGGAATATTTGCTCATAATTGTGTGACATTTCGATTAGAATAAAGCGAATTTTACGAGATCCCGGAATAGCTGTCATCCTTTGTGGCTGGAAAACACTACATAAGCAAGAGGATGAGTGGAGAACATATGAATCAAAGTGTACAACAAGCTCTTGAGGCGTTTTCAAAGCGTTATCAACAAGCGTGGCAAGAAAAACATCAAACTCTTCCTGCAAGTGAAGAGTTGCATGGGTTAGTGTCACCGTGCATTGATAGCAAAAACGAACAACAGGTATTTTGGAAGGCCTGTGTACGGGACACTCCCGAATTTCTTGAGAACGTCGAGCAAGGGATAGAGCTCACCTTACACGATGATATTAAAGCTTTCTATGGCCATCAATATAGCGCGGATATGGAGGCAACCTGGCAGGGCAATGCACTGACCTTATTACAGGTGTGGAGTGACGAAGACTTCACCCGTCTACAAGAAAACATTCTGGGCCATCTCGTTACGCAGCGACGACTCAAGTTAAAACCGACGGTCTTCATCGCGGCGACAGATGCGGATATGGATGTGTTGTCCATCTGTAACATTACTGGCAACGTCATCCTTGAGCGTCTGGGCACTGACCGCAGAGATGTCGTCGCGCAAGATATGGTGACCTTCCTAAATGGTCTGGAGCCTGACGTATAGTTATGTATGTTGTAGAACTAAATTTTGAGTGTTTTGATAACACGACGATCTCGGCTGTAGAGAAGGGCATCAACGGCCTGATGGATGCATTGCGATACAATGGACAGGTATTAGGACGAGAGTTCCCTGTCGTCATGGGGGACGGCGAGTTTTTTGTTCGGGCGGTGTGCCCAGAGCAGGAAAGTCTTCACCCCAGACATCACTCTGATTTTGTTAAAGTGTGTCTGAAACGTTTGTCTGATGCATGTCTGTTGTCACCAAAAGTGCGTTTGTTGGGACGGGACATTAATTCTGAGCAGGCCGCCGAAGAGGAACAACCAAGTTGGCAGGTTCTTTATACTACCTATGTCCATACATGCTCGCCATTGCGCAGTGGTGAAACGTTATTGCCTATTCCTTTGTATCGAAATCCACCGACGCTTAATGGTGATCATAAATCGGTCATCAAGTGGCAAACCGAATGGCAGGCTTGCGATGAAATCCAGATGGCCGGTGGTTGCAAAGCGGAACACGCAGCCCTGCGCGAGCTTTCCGAGGTAAGCAGTGATTTGTTTCGTCGTGGCTGGGACTTGCGTGGACGGATTGAATACATCACTCAGATCCCAACCTATTACTACCTGTATAAGGTAGGAGGAAAAGATTTGGCGGAAGAGAAAGCGCGCAAGTGTCCGAAGTGTGGCGGTGAGTGGTTACTCGATGAACCGCTACATGACATTTTCTACTTCAAATGCGACTCGTGCCGAATCGTGTCAAACATCTCTTGGGACCACTTAAAGTAACAATAAATTCGCATCGAGAAGGGCACTATCCCGATGGCCAAAATTAAAAAAGGTTGAAGCGCAATCGCCTCAACCTTTTTTATTTATTGCCTAGAACCTAGAACCTAGAACCTAGAACCTAGAACCTAGAACCTTGGTAAATTACCAACCTTTAACCACACCGCCCTGGAAAATATCAGAAGCTGCGTTGTACACTTCATCAGTCTGGTAAGCTTTAACAAAGTTTTGAACGTTTTCTGCATTCACATTGTCTTCACGAGCAACGATTAGATTCACGTATGGAGACTCTTTGTCTTCCACGAACACACCGTCTTTTTGTGGTGTCAGATTGATAGAGCTTGCGTAAGTGGTGTTGATCACTGATAGAGCGACATCATCCAGCGAGCGAGGCAGTTGAGCGGCATCCAGTTCAACAATGGTGATGTTTTTTGGATTTTCAACGATGTCACGAACGGTAGCCAAAAGACCAACACCATCGCGCAGTTTCAGCAGGCCCTGTTGCTCAAGTAGCAGCAGGGAACGGCCTAGGTTAGTCGGGTCATTCGGTACGGCGATACGTGCACCTTCCTGGATTTCGTCGACTGCCGTCACTTGCTTTGAGTAACCAGCAATTGGGTAAACAAATGTGTTGCCTGCAATCGTCAGCTTGTAATTGCGGTCAGCGACTTGCTGATCCAAATATGGTTTGTGCTGGAACGCGTTGATATCAATTGAACCATCATCCAAAGCCGCATTGGGTGTCACGTAATCAGTGAAAGTGACCAGTTCAACATCCAGGTTGTACTTCTCTTTTGCTACTTTTGCAGCAACTTCGGCAACCTGAGCTTCTGCACCGGCCATCACGCCGACTTTGATTTTGCTGAGGTCTGCTTCTTTTTCACCACAGCCCGATAGTACGAGTGCAGACGCTGCTGCCGCGATTGCGAGTAAACTCTTAACGTTGAATTTCATGGCTCTCTCCTTGTTATAAATTGTTTAAGCTTCAATTATCTGTGATCTACACGGCGGACAATGGCATCGCCGATAGACTGAATGATCTGTACCAGTACGATAAGCATGACGACGGTCACGGCCATAATGGTTACGTCATATCGATGGAAGCCGTAACGAATGGCAACGTCTCCTAAGCCTCCACCGCCTACGGTACCTGCCATTGCTGAGTAGCTTACTAATGTCACCAGAGTGATTGTCACTGAATTGACAATGGTGGGTAATGCTTCTGGCAGGAGTACTTTAGTAATGATTTGATACGGTGTAGCCCCCATAGACTGCGCGGCTTCGACTAAGCCTGTTGGAACTTCCAATAGCGCGCCTTCAATCAGACGGGCGACAAACGGGATTGCGCCTACTGTCAGCGGGACAATGGCTGCTGTCGTACCAATAAAGGTGCCAATCAGCATTTTTGTCACCGGAATGATGGCGACCATCAATACCAGAAACGGTACAGAACGACCCACGTTTACTACGGCACCCAAGATGCTGTTCAGACGAGGGTTTTCCAGCAGTCCACCTTTCTTGGTGGTGTGCAGAATAACACCGAGCGGAATCCCTACGGCAAAGCCCACTATGCCCGCCACAGCAACCATGTAGAGTGTTTCCCATGTTGCCCCTAATAGTAGGTTACTATTGAGAGATAACCAGTCAGTTACAGTATTAAAGGACATAGCCAAGCACCTCTACTTTTACATTGTGGTCACGCAGGTATTGAATTGCTGCATTGTCGTCTTCTTCGCTGCCAAAAAGCTCAGCGACCATCATGCCGAATTTAACACCACCGGCATAATCCAGATCAGAACTCAGGATACTGACATCAATATTGTATTTGCGCGCAATTTGCGTCATCAATGGTGCATCAACTGTGGCGCCGGTGAATTCCAGACGAACTAATGGGTAGCTTCCATCAACGCGCTCTTGTTTCAAACGCACTTGATAGTCTTCAGGAATAGATAGATCCAGCGTTGAGCGAATGAAGTCATGTGCGAGCTCGGTCTTCGGGTGAGCAAATATCTCGCCAACGGTGCCGTTTTCTACCAGGCGGCCTCCGCCAATAATGGCTACTTCGTGACAGATGCTCTTAACCACGTCCATTTCGTGAGTGATCAGTAGCATGGTAATTTTGAGTTTGCGGTTGATCTCTTTTAGCAGCTCAAGAATAGACTGAGTTGTCGCTGGATCCAGAGCGCTGGTCGCTTCATCACAAAGCAGCACTTTCGGATCAGAAGAGAGCGCACGTGCAATGGCGACACGCTGTTTCTGGCCACCACTCAGGTTTGCCGGGTAGGTGTCACGCTTGTCTGCAAGACCAACCAGCTTCAACAGTTCTGTGACCTTGGATTCGATGTGCGCGTTATCTTTGCCTGCCAGCTCTAAAGGGAGAGCAACGTTCTCAAACACTGTACGGGATGATAGTAAGTTAAAGTGCTGAAAGATCATGCCTATATTACGACGAGTCTCGGAAAGCTCTGACTTGGACAGTTTGGTCAGATCGACACCGTCCACGATGACTGAACCTGTCGTAGGTGCTTCCAGCATGTTAACGCAACGGATGAGCGTACTTTTACCCGCACCGGACGAGCCAATCACACCAAAGATAGTGCCTTCAGCGATATGAAGGTTGATGTCGGACAAAGCATGAATTTCCTTTGTCCCTTGATAAAATACTTTGTTTACCTGATTTATTTCGATCATCTAAGCAACCTGAACCCAACGACTAGCATAAAAATTTGAACTACGTCTCAATTGATAGAAGATGCTATGGGTTTCACAGAATTGTGTCAATAGATATTTTTACGTCTAGACGTCTAAACGGCATTTTCATAGTGATGTCGATATAAAAGCATGTAATAATTCATGTCATTAGCACCTATCTACAGATAAGAGAGTGACTCGTGGCAAAACCCGCTGTGTTTTTGGACCGTGATGGCGTAATTAATGTCGATCATGGGTATGTAAGTGATGAACATGACTTTGAGTATGTAGAAGGTGTGTTCGAAGCAACGAAAAAGCTGCAACAAATGGGCTATATGCTGGTGTTGGTGACCAATCAGTCAGGTATCGCACGCGGTATGTTCTCTGAAGACCGTTTTCTTTCACTTACGCAATGGATGGACTGGAACTTCTCCGATCATGGCGTGGAATTCGATGGGATTTATTACTGCCCGCATCATCCTGAGCACGGTATTGGCGATTATAAGCAGGACTGCAATTGCCGTAAGCCAAAACCAGGCATGTTCATTTCTGCGCGTGATTTCCTCAAAATTGATATGGCCAACTCTGTGATGGTGGGGGACAAAGCGGAAGATATGATGGCAGCAGAAGCCGCAGGCGTTGGCACTAAGATCTTGGTTCGTACTGGAAAACCGGTTACTGAACGCGGTGAGTCTGTCGCAACTGTGGTACTTGATAGTATCCGAGATGTACCGCAATATTTAGCCAATTAGTCATTTGACTCATCGGGAGGTGCATGTGTTTTCATCGATAAGAAACGGGGCAATTGCTGCAGTAGTGCTTGGGGGATTAACGGCGTGCAGCAGCCCGCAGCAACCAGCAGTAAAGAGTAACTATCCAGTATTGCAATACACCTGTGATCAGCAAAGTTTTCAGGTTACGCAGTTATCCGGGGAACAGATTTTGTTACTCATCGATGGTACCGAGTACCATTTGCATCGTGTACCCTCAGCATCAGGTATCAAATATACGTTAGACGGGCAATCTCAAGCAGAGTCCGAAGTGGAGTTGTTTAGCAAAGGGCGTGAAAGTTTGCTGACCATCGCGGGAGACACTGACGATACCTGCCTGATGACGACAAGAAGTATTCCAAATAATCAATGAGCAAGAAACTCACCATACTGGATATCGCAAAGCTCTCGGGTGTCGGTAAATCGACCGTTTCCCGAGTGCTAACGAATGATCCTAAAGTCAAACCTGAAACCCGTGAAAAAGTTGAACGTGTCATCGCAGAACACGGTTATGTACCTTCTAAGTCTGCGCAATCGATGCGTGGTGGCGGTGTTCAGAAGGTCATCGGGGTGATTATTTCCCGCCTGGACTCCCCATCTGAAAATAAAGCGGTAAGCAGCATGCTGAATGTGCTTTATGGAGCAGGTTACGATGTGGTGATCATGGAGAGCCAGTTCGATCCCGTCAAGACTAATGAACACCTGTCTGTGCTGCGCAAACGTAATGTTGAAGGGGTGATCGTCTTTGGCTTCACTGAGCTTGATATTGAGGCGGTCTCGCTGTGGAACGAGAAGGTCGTGGTCATTGCCATGGATACGGATCAAGTGTCCTCGATCAATTATGACAACCAGGGTCTGATACGTGCGGTACTCGATAAGCTGAAACAGCAGGGCGTTGATGATCTGGCTTACATCGGGGTGGATCCTGAGGATAAAACGACGGGGCTGGCTCGTTTGACGGCATATCAGACCTGGTGCGTACAACATAATTTGCCAGCGGTTCATCGTACTGGCGCACTGCACCATGAGAGTGCCTATAAACTGGTGGATGAGGTTCTGACTGACTCATTGCAAGCCATTGTGTGCGCTAGTGATACTCTGGCGTTGGGAACGATAAAACGTTTGCAAGAACTGGGACGCGAAGATGTCGTGGTGACTGGTGTTGGCGGTAATGAGTTGCTCTCTTTCTTGTTCCCGAACATCTACAGTATTGATCCTGGCTACCAACAAGCAGGAGAAAAGGCCGCTAACCTACTAATTAGCCAGTTAAAAGGTGAGAAATCTATCTCACATTTGACTCAGGAAGCCGTGTAACCCTGCTTCAGATTCCTTTTTTTCTCTGATTGTCTGCTGCATTTGTCAGCAATTATTGTGATCACACTCAACTAATGGGAATGTTCCCATTTTTAATTTTCCGGTGCCGTGGCACACTATATTCAGAATTTGGGAATGTTCCCATAAGCGCATTGCGATATTATTAATAGAACGAGACAAAAGGACTTAGACGTCACAAACCCTGCGTCTCCATATCAGTAAAAGGTGTACATACGATGAGCAAAATAGCCAAGCAAGATATTGCTGCCATCATCGAAGGCGTCGGCGGAGCCGACAACATTGCCAGTGTCAGTCACTGCCTGACTCGCTTGAGGTTTGTCCTGAACGATACCGACAAAGCGGATAAGTCGGTTCTGGAAAGCATGAAGATGGTTAAAGGTTGCTTCACCAATGCCGGCCAGTTTCAGGTGGTCATTGGGACTGAAGTGGACGAAGTCTACAAGCAGTTGATTGATATGGCGGGAAAAAAATCCGCCTCTAAAGATGACGCTAAGCTTGCTGCCCGTCAAAACATGAACTTTCTGGAACGTGGTATATCGCATCTGGCCGAAATTTTTGTTCCTCTTTTACCTGCGATTATCACTGGTGGTTTGATTCTGGGTTTCCGAAATGTCATCGGTGACATTCGGATGTTTGATGGCAAAACGCTGGTAGAAATCAGCCAGTTCTGGGCCACTGTACACTCTTTCCTATGGCTTATTGGTGAGGCGATCTTCTTCTTCCTGCCTGTCGGGGTATGTTGGTCTACGGTGAAAAAACTCGGTGGTACGCCGATTCTCGGTATTACATTGGGTGTTACTCTGGTCTCGCCGCAATTGATGAATGCCTACCTCATAGGTAAGCAGGCACCGGAAGTGTGGGATTTTGGTCTGTTTGTCATCGAAAAGGTGGGATATCAGGCTCAGGTGATCCCTGCCATGCTGGCGGGTATTGCATTAGCCTTTATTGAAACCAACCTGAAACGAATCGTGCCGAGCTACCTGTATCTGGTGGTAGTGCCATTCGTGTCTATCATCCTGTCAGTGATTCTTGCTCATGCCTTTATCGGTCCATTTGGCCGCGTGTTAGGTGATGGCGTTGCGTTTGCAGCTAAAGCGGCGATGACGGGGGATTTTGCTGTGCTGGGTTCTATGGTGTTTGGTTTCTTGTATGCACCGCTTGTTATTACCGGTATTCACCACACCACCAACGCGGTAGACCTGCAGTTGATGCAAGACCTTGGCGGCACACCGATCTGGCCTTTGATTGCGCTGTCTAACATCGCACAAGCATCAGCGGTTGTCGGCATCATCATTATCAGTAAGCGTGACGGTGAGCGTGACATCTCAGTACCAGCAGCCATCTCCGCTTACCTGGGTGTCACTGAGCCTGCTATGTACGGTATCAACCTGAAATACAAATTCCCAATGCTCAGTGCAATGATTGGTAGTGCATTGGCTGCGGCTATCTGTGGCAGCGCAGGTGTGATGGCCAACGGTATCGGTGTGGGTGGTCTTCCTGGCATCCTGTCTATCCAACCGCAGTTCTGGATGGTGTATCTGATGGCAATGTTAGTAGCAATGGCAGTGCCTATCATTCTGACCCTGTTCCTGTATAAACGCGCTCAATCGAAAGGCGAGCTAGAGCTTGCTAGCGCGTAACCCCCCCTTAGTGGCTCAGTTTGAGCCACTTCTTTTTCTTTTGTGTTTAATTGGTAAGTGAGATTGAAATCTATGAGTCAAACAGCTCAAAAAGACTGGTGGAAAACGGCCACGATTTATCAAATCTATCCGAAGAGTTTTTGTGATAGCGGTGATAAAGGGATGGGGGATATTAAGGGCATCACCTCAAAACTCGACTATCTATCAAGTTTAGGTGTAGATGCTATCTGGTTAACGCCAGTGTACGCCTCACCGATGATCGATAACGGTTACGATATCTCCGATTACTACGCCATTAACCCTGACTTTGGCACCATGCAAGACTTTGATGAACTGCTGGCTGCGGCGCATCACAAAGGTATTCGCATCATTATGGATATCGTTGTCAATCATACCTCGACGGAGCACCACTGGTTTCAGTCGGCATTGGGCAATAAACAAAGCCCTTATCGCGACTACTATATCTGGAAACCAAACCACGACGGCAAACTGCCGAACAACTGGCAGTCTAAGTTTGGTGGTTCAGCTTGGGCACTAGATGAAGCGACCAATGAATACTATCTGCATTTGTTTGCTAAAGAGCAGGCGGACCTTAACTGGGAAAACCCGCAAGTCCGTGAAGAAGTGAAGCAGGTTATTGAATTCTGGGCCAAGAAAGGTGTAGACGGTTTTAGGCTCGATGTGATTAACCTTATCTCAAAAGAGCAGGATTTTGCCGATGACCTTACCGGTGATGGCCGTCGTTTTTACACCGATGGCCCTCGTGTTCACGAGTATTTACAGGAGATCAGTGAAGCGGTGTTCCAGAAATACGGTTCGGTGACCGTAGGTGAAATGTCCTCAACAACGCTTGAACACTGTCAGCAATACAGTGCCGTTGACGGTAAAGAATTGTCAATGGTGTTTAATTTTCACCATCTAAAAGTCGATTATCCAAATGGAGAGAAGTGGACCAAAGCCGACTTTGATTTTCTGCAGCTCAAGCAGATCTTCAATCACTGGCAGACGGGCTTGAATGGTAAAGGGTGGGGTGCACTATTCTGGTGTAACCACGACCAGCCTCGCGTGGTTAGCCGTTTAGGTAACGACCAACAGTATCGAACTGAGTCGGCGAAAATGCTCGCGGCATCGGTACATCTGATGCAAGGCACACCTTATATCTATCAAGGTGAAGAAATCGGTATGACTAACCCAGGCTTTTCTGATATGAGTCAGTATCGTGATGTCGAAAGCCTCAACATGTACCAGTTAATGGTCGAACAGGGCGATACCTGTCATGACGATATGATGGCGATCTTGCGACAGAAATCTCGCGATAACTCTCGCACGCCTATGCAGTGGGATGACAGCAAACACGCAGGTTTTACTCAAGGCACGCCGTGGATTGGTGTCGCGGATAACTACCCAGAAATTAACGCACAAGCGGCGGTCGAAGATAAGCAGTCGGTGTTCTACTTCTACAAGCAATTGATCGCACTGCGTAAACAGCTACCGGTGATTACCGAAGGCGGTTACGTGGACCTATTCCCTGAGCATCCTCAGGTGCATGGTTACTTGCGTGAAAGCGACGATACTATGCTGCTTTGCTTGAACAACTACTACGGTGAAGAGACATGTGTTGAGCTGCCTGGGCAGTTCAATGGTTTGGCAGGCAGTGTGGTGCTCAACAATCTCAATCGAGAGCGGCAGATTAGTCTGAATAACGACATAAAACTGGACGGTTATGAAACCCTGGCGGTATTGATTCAAAAATGAAGATAAGGCCCCTGACAAGGGGCCTTATTCATCAACCATAAGTCACTACATATCGAGTAGGTTTGTGATTCATTGCTAGCACTAAGTTCAACATCACCGCACCCAATATCGAAATCGCAATAATTGACGGCGACACAAAGAAAAACGATGCCACCAAAATGGCACAATCAATCGCCATTTGCGTTTTACCCACTGAAATACCAAACTTATCCTGTATAAACAGGCACAGCACGTTGAACCCGCCCAGACTGGATCGGTGTCTGAACAAAATCAACATACCCAACCCCATGAGCAAGCCGCCGGCAATGGCGCAATAGATGGCGTTGACGTGTTCCAGAGTCACGACTCGGTGCATGTTGTCGGTAATGATAGATACCAGAGCACCCGAAATCGCGCTACTGGCAGCGAAACGCTTACCAAAACGTTTCCACGCGAGCAGATAAAATGGGCTATTAAGCGCAAAGTAGAGGGTACCAAACGAAATCGGGACAAATTGGCTGAACAACAGCGCTAGTCCTGTAGTACCACCCGTCAACAGTTGAGCTGATTGCAGGAAAAATATCCCCTGAGCGACGATAAAGGTGCCCGTGAGAATTGCAATCCAGTCTTCTTTAAGTGAGTGTTTTGGCATCAATTTTAAATTCTTCTAATCAATATTCGCGGCAATAGTATTGAAAAGATGATCTTTTCGGTAGCTTGAAGGGTAAATTTACGGTAAACCTATGTAATTCAATTTTTACACAGTGTAAATGGAATTATTGACACTTAGGGTACTTGTCGTAGTACCGCCACAGGCGTACATGATGTTACCTAAGGTTCACTATGAAAAAACTGCATGAGAAATTTCCAATTTTTCCTTTATGACCCAGATCAAATTATGTATGATGCAAGTCATCAAATGTGGTGACGAAAACGTTTGCTTTTGGTCATTGTGTGGTTTTTTTGAAACTTTCAGAACAATCTGAGTCAGGAGATACAGATGCTTAAGCGTGATATGAACATCGCTGATTACGATGCGGAGCTATTTGCAGCTATTCAAGAAGAGACACTTCGTCAAGAAGAGCACATCGAGCTTATCGCTTCGGAAAACTACACTAGCCCTCGCGTAATGGAAGCGCAAGGCTCTCAGCTAACTAACAAGTACGCTGAAGGTTACCCTGGTAAGCGCTACTACGGTGGCTGTGAGTATGTTGATAAAGCGGAAGCGTTAGCGATTGACCGCGCTTGTGAGCTTTTTGGTTGTGAATACGCGAACGTTCAGCCTCACTCTGGCTCTCAAGCGAACAGCGCAGTATATATGGCGTTGCTGAACCCAGGCGACACAGTTCTAGGTATGAGCCTGGCACACGGTGGTCACCTGACTCACGGCTCGCCAGTAAACTTCTCTGGTAAGCACTACAATGTCATTCCTTACGGCATCGATGAAGCGGGTCAAATCAACTACGACGAAATGGAACAGCTTGCTGTAGAGCACAAGCCTAAGATGATCATCGGTGGTTTCTCTGCATACAGCCAAATCGTCGATTGGGCTCGCATGCGTGAAATCGCAGACAAGGTTGGCGCTTACCTATTCGTTGATATGGCGCACGTAGCGGGTCTTATCGCTGCTGGTGTTTACCCAACACCAGTTCCACACGCTCATGTGGTAACCACGACGACACACAAAACACTAGCGGGTCCTCGCGGTGGTCTTATCCTGTCTAATGCAGGCGAAGACATGTACAAGAAACTGAACTCTGCGGTATTCCCAGGTGGTCAGGGTGGTCCTCTAATGCACGTTATCGCAGGTAAAGCGGTAGCGTTCAAAGAAGCGATGGAGCCTGAATTTAAAGAGTACCAGGCACGCGTTGTTAAGAATGCAAAAGCGATGGTGGCTCAGTTCCAAGAGCGCGGTTATAAGATTGTTTCTAACGGTACTGAAAACCACCTGTTCCTTGTTGACCTAATCGACAAAGACATCACTGGTAAAGAAGCCGACGCAGCACTAGGTGCAGCAAACATCACGGTAAACAAGAACTCTGTACCAAATGACCCGCGCAGCCCATTCGTAACGTCTGGTATTCGTGTTGGTTCTCCAGCTATTACTCGTCGTGGCTTCACCGAAGCAGACGCGACTGAGCTTGCTAACTGGATGTGTGATGTTCTAGACAACATTAACGATGAGTCAGTGATTGAAGCGACAAAAGCGAAAGTACTAGAGATCTGTAAGCGTCTACCGGTTTACGCTTAATTCTTTGATGCTTTAAAGCGAATAAAAAAAGCGAGCCAGAGGCTCGCTTTTTTAGTGGCTGAATCTTGAGGTTACTTGGGTATAACTACTTATTAATGTTAAGCAAGGTGCCCGATTTACATCTGAATGAGTAATACTTGCGACTCTCGCTAAACTGGCCTAAGCCTTCGCCATTACAGTAATCGATGTTGATATCACGCATGATATCCAGTGTTTTTTCGCTGTTAAGTGCGAACTTAGAGCCGTCCTTACAAACGATACGAACTCGGCCATCGTCGCTGACGGAGTAGAGGTTTACCTCTGTATTGCAAAGCTCGAATGACGCTTCCAGATAATTGTCTTGCTGAGTGTTTTGCGCACAACCTGCGATGATCGTTGCAGCGAGAATAGGCAAACCAATTTTAAGTAACTTCATGCTACATCCTTGATTGATTAATACTTTTCTTTAAGCCTACCTAAAAATAATAAAATAGCGAGTATGAGATTGTCATGTTGCACCATTTTCTCAAAAAAAACACGGATTGCTTCAAGGGCGAATCCGTGTTCAGACAGGGGAAGGCGTAGAGGTCTACTTCACTTCAACCCCTTTCGCTTGCAAGTCTGCGTGGTACGAAGAGCGCACAAATGGGCCACATGCAGCATGGGTAAAGCCCAAATCCAAAGCGATCTCTTTAAGCTCATCGAACTCTGATGGTGGCACATAACGTTCTACTGGCAGGTGATGGCGGCTAGGAGCCAGATACTGGCCAAGAGTTAGCATTGTCACGCCGTGCTCACGCAGATCTTTGAGGACTTCAACGATCTCTTCTTTGGTTTCTCCCAGACCCATCATCAACCCCGACTTCGTCGGAACATCCGGGTGCATCTCTTTAAACTTCTTAAGCAGCTGCAATGACCATTTGTAGTTTGCACCAGGGCGCGCTTTACGATACAGGCGAGGCGCGGTCTCTAGGTTGTGGTTAAACACGTCTGGCGGGTTATCTTTTAGCGCTTCAAGTGCCACGTCCATACGACCACGGAAGTCCGGCACCAGAGTTTCAATGCGGATTTCTGGATTAAGTGTCCGGATTTCTCGGTTGCAGTCAGCAAAGTGTTGTGCACCGCCATCACGCAGATCATCTCGGTCAACCGAGGTAACAACCACGTATTTAAGCTTCATATCTTTGATGGTTTGCGCAAGCTTTTGCGGCTCGCCTGCTTCAGGCGCATTTGGACGACCATGAGCAACGTCGCAGAATGGACAGCGACGAGTACAGATCGCACCGAGAATCATAAAAGTGGCCGTACCGTGATTGAAGCATTCAGCCAGGTTAGGGCAGGACGCTTCTTCACAAACCGAGTGCAGGTCGTTTTTACGCATCGCAGACTTGATATCTTGGATGCGCTGGCTATCGGCTGGCAGTTTGATCTTCATCCATTCAGGTTTACGAAGGATCTCTTTTTGCTCGGTTGGCATGTTCTTAACAGGAATCAGTGCCATTTTATCAGCGTCACGGTACTTAACGCCTTTTTCCATTTGGATAGGTTTGCTCATCGTCTTATGCTTCTTCGCTGAATTCTACTTGTTCATAATCAAGTATTGTTATAAGTGCTTTGATTAATTCGTCTTCTACGACGCCCACCTGTTGTGGACCGCCGAGCTGGCTAACCTGAACCATCTCCATACCCGCATAGCCGCAGGGGTTGATTCTCAGGAATGGTGACAGATCCATGTTGATGTTAAGCGCCAGTCCGTGGAAAGAGCACCCTTTTCGAATGCGAAGCCCCAAAGAACACACTTTTTTATCATCAACGTAAACGCCAGGTGCATCGGGTCTCGCTGCGGATTCGATATTATACGCATTTAACGTTTGAATAACGAGATTCTCGATGTGTGTGACCAGTTCGCGCACACCCAGTTTTTTGCGTCGTAGATTAATGAGAAAGTAAGCGACTAACTGGCCTGGGCCGTGGTAAGTGACCTGACCGCCACGATCGCTTTGAACGACGGGAATATCACCCGTGTTGAGCAGGTGCTCAGCCTTACCGGCTTGTCCTTGAGTGAACACAGGGTTGTGCTCCACTAACCAGACTTCGTCGCGAGTAGCTTCAGTACGATTGTCAGTGAAATCATGCATGGCTTTCCAGACTGGTTCATAGTCTTTTCGTCCAAGCTTTCTTACAACTAGCTGATTTTCCACCAGTCACCTCGTCGTTACTTAATAAAGTATTCGCATTATAAACATGTTGATGGATTTGAACTACCAATAAATAACGAATTCTTAACGCTTGATTAGCGTTTATAAGCTATCCATTTGATAAATAAAAAGAAAGCAGCCTAAGCTGCTTTCAAAAAAATTTGATAAATTAAATTTTTTATAGAACCATGCGAACAATGTCGATTTCACCAAGCTCTTTATAAAGGGTCTCTACCTGCTCAATAGAGGTCGCAGTGATGTTGATGGATACTGCGTGGTAGTTGCCTTTAGCACTTGGTTTAATCGTTGGGCTGTAGTCCCCTGGGGCATGACGCTGAATCACTTCCAGTACTTTCTCTGGAAGCTCTGGTTTCGCGTAACCCATCACTTTGAATGTAAAAGAGCAAGGGAACTCTAGCAGGTCTTTGAGTTTTGCATCAGAGTTGATGGTCAACATAATAGGGACTCCAAAAATACCAATTCGTTATAACGTGGCGAATAGTAATGCCTTATGTGGATGATCTCAAGCCAACATAAAATAAAGCCGCATAAAGCGGCTTTACAGAGACTTGGTTACTTTATGGCGTGCTTAGAACAAGCTCTTGAAAAGTAATACGATATAATCCCATAAGCGGCTGAATAGGCTACCTTCCTGAACATCTTCAAGCGCCAGTAATGGGTATTCAGCAACATCTTCGCCTTCTAGTTGATAGTATAGCTTACCAACGACATCACCCTTAGATATTGGTGCTTCTAGCTGCTTTTCAAGTACGAAGCTGGCTTTTAGATTTTTTGCCTGACCGCGTGGCAAAGTAACATAAGTGTCTTGGTCTACACCCAGGGCCACGGCGTCTTTGTCACCCATCCACACTTTTTCTTCTACGAAAGTCTCGTTAGCTTTGTGTGGGTTGACGGTTTCAAAGAAACGGAAGCCATAGCTAAGTAGCTTTTTGCTTTCTGACTTGCGGGCATTGGCGTTTTTCGTGCCCATAACAACCGCAACTAAACGCATCTTGCCTTCAGTCGCTGAACTTACCAGGCTGTATCCTGCTTTGCTCGTATGACCGGTTTTAATGCCATCAACGTTCATGCTCTTATCCCACAACAAACCGTTGCGGTTGTATTGCGTGATGCCGTTGTAGGTGAATTTCTTTTCCGAGTAGATGCGGTACTCATCCGGTACATCGCGAATCAATGCGCGGCCCAAAAGAGCCATATCATAAGGTGTGGAATAAAGATCTGCGTTATCCAGACCATGCACGTTTGCAAAGTGAGAGTTGGTCATGCCGATAGATTTCGCCCACGCGTTCATCAAATCAACGAAGGCGTCTTCGGAGCCGGCAATATGCTCGGCCATTGCAACACACGCATCATTACCTGACTGAATGATGATGCCTTTATTCAGCTCTTCAACACTGACTTTTGTGCCCACTTCAATGAACATTTTTGAAGAATCAGGGAAATTCTTAGCCCAAGCGTTTTTACTGATGGTGACTTCATCTTGTGGGCTGATATTACCGCGTTTAAGCTCTTGACCGATGACGTAGCTTGTCATCATTTTTGTCAGGCTTGCCGGATGAAGTTGAGTGTTCATCTCTTTTTCAGCAAGTACTTTACCCGAGTTGTAATCCATCAACACAAAGCCTTTAGCTGCGATTTGTGGTGCATCTGGCATAACAACAGGGGCCGCAGAGGCAGAAGTGGCTGCCAAAGATGCGGTAAGAGCAATAGAAGTTAGTAATTTCATAGAAGATTGGTTCTTATTCATTTGAATACATTAATTCGTTAATTGTCCGTATATTAACAGATTGGGCGTGGCAAACTAGATAGCCTACACTAAGTAACATCTGCTATTTATGTCAATGATGTTTACATTTTTTTGACGAAAGCTGAGGAGTAACCAATTTTTTGCACTTGTTCAAGGATGTCTTGAGTGTGCTTATAGTCCTGGAATGGTCCTAACATCAGACGATAGTTACTTTTCACTGGTGACAGAAAGGTGTCCACCGACAGTTTTTGACCAAGCTCACTCGATAAAGTTTCAATACGATCTTTATGAGGAGAGGCTGCAACCTGGATTGCATATTCAGGATGCCTATTTTTTGTGTGTTCTCCATTAGGACGCTCAACGATGATCACTTCAATTTCGACGTTAGCCGTACCGGTTTTGATCACATCAAGTTTACTCGCAGCGGCATAGCTTAAGTCGATGATTCGTCCTTCATGAAAGGGACCGCGGTCGTTGACACGCACGATGGTCTCTTTACCGTTGTCCAGATTAGTGACTTTGACATAGCTCGGTAGAGGCAATGTTTTGTGCGCCGCCGACATCGAGTACATGTCATACACTTCACCATTTGAAGTCAAATGGCCATGAAACTTCTTACCATACCAGGATGCCTGACCGCGTTCTTTAAAGCCTGCAGGATCTTTGATGATTTGGTAGCTATTACCGCGTAGCTTGTAGTTCTTATTGCCGCCTAAGCTGTAGGGCTCATATTTGGGCTGAGCGCCTTCAATATGATCAACAGAAATTGGAGTTTTAGGCGCCACGTCATCAGCGAGGTCGTAACGGCTGCTGGAAGAGGAGCAGCCCGCAAGTAAGAAAAGTCCGGCAACTAAGGTCGCCAAAGCTTGCTGTTTGCTGCTGTGAAAAATCGCTTTCATTACGTTGCCTTCGAAAATGCTTTTCTGTGAGTGTGAATTGACATGAGAATGCCAAAGCCAGCCATCAGCGTTACCATTGAGGTCCCGCCATAACTGACGAGCGGCAACGGAACACCCACTACCGGTAATATACCGCTTACCATACCAATATTTACGAAAACGTAAACAAAAAAGCTGAGTACGATACTGCCCGCCATCATTCGTCCAAATGCGGTTTGCGCTGAACTGGCCAGATATAGACCACGACCGATGATAAATAGGTACAGTGCCAGCAACATTAAGATGCCTATCATGCCCCATTCTTCGGCAATAACTGCAAAAATAAAGTCAGTATGTCGTTCTGGAATGAATTCCAGCTGCGATTGTGTTCCTTGCATCCAGCCTTTACCGGCAATGCCGCCAGAGCCAATAGCAATCTTACTCTGAATGATATGATACCCAGCACCTAGCGGATCCGACTCCGGGTCAAATAATGTTCTCACACGAACCTTCTGGTACTCGCGCATTAAGAAGAACCAAAGCACTGGGATAAATGCGCCCAGAGCAACCACAGCGCCGAAGATAATTTTCCAGCTAATGCCTGCCAGAAAGATAACAAAAATACCGGATGCGGCAATCAGGATAGAGGTGCCCAGATCAGGCTGTTTGGCGATCAGTATGGTGGGGACAAAGACCATGACCAGTGAAATCACCAAAGTTTGGAAGGTGATGGGTAAAGAACGTTTGCCTATGTAGCGTGCGACCATGAGGGGCACCGCAAGCTTGAGTAATTCAGATGGCTGAAAGCGCACGAAGCCGAGATTGAGCCAGCGCTGCGCGCCCTTTGAGGCTTCACCAAAGAACAGCACTCCAAGTAACAGCAATACACCGGCAAAAAACATGGCTGGTGCAAGCGTTTCGTAGGTTCTGGGGGAAATCTGCGCCAGAATGATCATCACAGTCAGGGACAAGACCATGCGCATCGCCTGGCGGTCCATCATTGCCAGACTTTGGCCACTGGCGCTATACATGACGATAAGGCCAAAAGCCATGAGAGCCAAAATGCCTAGTAGCAGAGGCAAGTCGATATGAAAGCGCTCAAACAGCACTCTGTTTTGTCCTGTTGATGGGTCAAATCTCATTCTTCTTCACTCTTTTCATCAAGCAAGGCTAAATCGAACAGTTGGCGAGCCACTGGCGCACCATTAGAGGAGCCGCCTCCGGCATTCTCTAGCACGACGGTGACAACGATCTTAGGATCTTTGAACGGCGCAAAACCGGTAAACAAAGCGTGATCCTTTAAGTGTTCTTCCAGCTCTTCAGCGTTGTATTCCTGATCCTCTGCCAGACTGAACACCTGGGCTGTCCCTGACTTACCACCTGAGTGATAAGGCATGTTTTTAAATGCACGACGTGCAGTGCCTTTGACACCGTGGTTTACCAGGCGCATACCCTCTAAGGCGATATCCCAATAGTTTTCCTGAACACCAGTAATCGGCGGACGAGAGTCAACCTCTGCCAATACCTGGTGATCGAAACTGTCCCCGTTGTTGATGGTTGCCCGTAATAGGTGAGGAGACAAAACTTCGCCGCGGTTCACCAATACGGAGGTCGCTTTGGCAATTTGCATCGGCGTGGCAGTCCAGTAACCCTGGCCGATACCTACAGGGATTGTGTCTCCCTGATACCATGGGGTTCTGTGCCGTGCCATTTTCCATTCACGGGTGGGCATGTTGGCTTTGCTTTCTTCGTAGATATCGATACCGGTGTAGTCCCCGAAACCGAACATCATCATCCATTTGGATAGTCTGTCTATCCCCATATCATAGGCAATCTGGTAGTAGAAGGTATCCACTGACTCTTCAATTGCTTTGAGGATATCGACTTTTCCGTGTCCCCAGCGCAACCAGTCACGGAAAGGACGAGTCTTAGAATTTGGAATACGCCAGTAGCCCGGGTCGTTGCGCGTGGTTTTGGTGGTAATGACCCCTTCTTCCAGAGCACCTACGGCAATAAACGGCTTGACCGTAGAGGCGGGGGGGTAAATGCCTAATGTGGCGCGGTTAACCAGCGGACGATTTTTATCATCCAACAAAGCTCGATACGCTTTGCCTGAGATACCATTTACAAACGCGTTCGGGTCATAGCTCGGGCTGGAGACCATTGCCAGTACACCGTTGTCATTCGGGTCAAGAATGATCGCCGAGCCTCGTCGCCCGGCCAGCAGTTTATGTACTTTGAGCTGCAGTTTAATGTCGAGGTTAAGAACGATGTCTTTGCCTGGAATCGGAGGAACAAACTTAAGGGTGCGAAGTATGCGTCCACGGCTGTTGACCTCTACTTCCTGATAGCCAGCGGTTCCGTGCAAAATGTCTTCGTAGTATCGCTCAATACCCAGCTTACCAATGTCCCTGGTCGCTTGATAATTCGAGTCTTTTTCCTCGCGAATCAGGCGTCTCATGTCTCGATCGTTGATGCGCGACACGTAGCCGATAACATGAGTTAGTACATCGCCAAATGGGTAGTAACGCTTCAGGTTCGCAGCAATCTCAACTCCGGGGAATTTGTGCTGATGAACAGAAAAGACGGCCACCTGCTCTTCGGTCAATTGAGTGAGAAGAGGAATCGACTTGAATCGACGCGTTCTTTTTCTATCGCGTTCGAAGGCTTCCACTCTTTCTTCCGGAATGTCCAGAAACGCTCGAAGTCCGGCAATGGTTTTATCCATGTTTTTCACCTTTTCAGGGGTGATCTCAAGGTTAAAAACCGGACGATTTTCGGCTAGTAAGATGCCGCTTCGGTCGTAAATCAGCCCGCGGTTAGGGGCGATAGGTACCACTTTGATTCGATTGTCGTTGGAACGGGTTTTATAGTCTTGGTACTGGTTAACCTGGATGTTGTAGAGGTTAGCGATCAGCACTAACATCATCGCGATGATAAACACGAATGCCACGATAGCACGGCTCGTGAATAGCCGTGCTTCTGCCTGATGATCCCGTATCTGGCTGCGTTTACGTTTCATAGATGGTTGAATTACTCTCTATGGTAAGGGTGATTAGCGGTGATCGACCAGGCGCGATATAGACTCTCGGCCATGACGATTCTTACCAGAGGGTGGGGGAGTGTTAATGCCGACAGAGACCAACTCTGATCTGCCGCCGCCTTGCACGCAGGAGCCAGACCTTCAGGGCCACCGATGAGTATGGACACATCTCGGCCATCCAGTTTCCAGCTTTCCAATTGTTCTGCCAGTTGTGGGGTGTCCCACTTCCTGCCGGGGATATCCAGTGTCACGATTCGGTTGCCTTTTGGTACAGCAGCCAGCATCGCTTCCCCTTCTTTTTGAAGAATACGTGCGATATCGGCGTTTTTACCCCGTTTCCCCGCAGCAATCTCGACCAGTTCCAGCGGCATATCATGTGGGAAGCGGCGTTTGTATTCCTGAAAGCCTTCTTCGACCCACTTTGGCATTTTTGTGCCGACAGCGATGAGTTGAAGTTTCAAACCATTAGCTCCAAAGCTTTTCTAGTTGGTACAGTTCACGATGTTGTTCTTGCATCACGTGAAGCATGGTAGAGCCCATATCGAGTACGACCCATTCTCCTTCTTGGTCACCATCAATGCCAAGAGGTTCCATTCCGGCTTTCTTGACTTCAGAAGCAACGTGATCGGCGATGGAGATGACATGCCTTTTAGATGTTCCCGTGCAGACAATCATAAAGTCGGTCACGCTTGATTTTCCCTCAACATCAATAGTTACAATGTCTTGGGCCTTCATATCGTCGGCTTTATCGGCTAGGAAAAGTTTCAAATCTTCGCGTTGCAAAAGGAATTCCTCAATGGTTTTGAAATGGGGTTGAGCATGAGAACTCGACTGACCAGCAATTATAACATGATTTTAAGGCTGTAAAGACAGGCGGCTGTCAGTCGAACTCAGATTCAGGGTCAATTGGTGAATAAAGGGCCAGGGACTTTGCTCATATTGGGTTTTTGCCTGTACTTCAATGCAAGCCAGCAATTGGATAGCCTGCTTCAGTCTGGATAGTGGCAAACGTTGAAGCGCTGCGCTGTAGAGCGGTTTTTTATTTTGCCAGACTCTAAAACGCTCAAATACCTGGCTGAGTGTTGATTGTGACAACATCTGCTGCATTTTGATTAACTGCATCAATTCTTTCTGGATTGTACGCAGCAAGATAATGGCTTCGATACCTTCTGCTTCCAGCTGTCCCAGTACGCGATCTGCGCGTTTGGGCTTACCTTCAAGAATCGCATCAATCCAGTGGAACACAGTGAAATGATTGTGGCGACTCAGCGATTCTTGCACTCGAATCATGGTCAATTGCCCATCCGGAAACAGCAGAGCCAACTTTTGCAGGCTTTGCGAAAGAGCGAACAGGTTGCCTTCATGCCACTGGCACAGCAACTGAATTGCCTCGTGGTCGGCATGCAGTCCAACTTGGCTGCAACGTCTCATTACCCACTGGGGCAAGTGTTTAATATCTGGAGTTGCGCAGGTGACCAAACAACCGTTTAACGCCTTGAACCACTTAGCTGATTCTTGTGCACGGGTGAGTTTTGTCCCGGTAACAATGAGTACAATGTCTTCATGCAACTGCTCCGCAATCTCCAGAAGTTGCTTGGCGATAGTAGCATTGACGCCCGACTCAGGAAGGGTCAGTTCAATAATCTGTCTGGAACTAAACAGGCTGAGCGCCTGAGTACAGTCGTAAACGTCATTCCAGTCTAATGAACTGTCGACAGCAAAGCGGTGGTGTTCTTCAAACCCCAGCTGCTTGGCTTTCTGGATGATGTGATCGCGACTCTCCTGAATGAATAGCGGCTCGTTGCCAAACAGGAGATAACAGCGGTGCCATTGACGGCTAAGGGTTTCTCCCAAGCGATCTGCAAAAACTCTCACGTGACTTTCCTATCGAGGTTACGACTGAGTATTGCTACTGGAGTCTGAGGTTGCCGGAGTCGAAGGTTGCTGATTCGATTCAAACTCCTCAATTTCTGTCTTTAAACGAGCCATTTGACGCATCATCTGTTGTGCGGAAAACTCGCGCATTTCATCTTCGATAAGAGATCTCTCTTCCGACTTTGCCAAAGCAGAAAGCGGGTTATCAAGGTAGCTGCGGCTAATCTGGGCAGAGAAGTTTTTTGAACCTATCTGTGGGATGGTAACTCGGTAGTTAACACGGTAATTGACTTCTTTTTCAGCTGCTCGTGTATTCTGGTAGAGTGACAAAGTGCGGTCACTAATCGATTCACTTGAAATATGTAAGTTTGTGATATCAGGCCTTGGTGCTACGAGTTCTATTTTGCTGAGTCTTAATTGCTCTTTGACCAGTTTTGTTATTTTACCGTACGGATCATAACTAGTAACTGATATCTTATCGATTCCGTCTGGGATGGTATATTCACCACGCAAATGAAAACCACAGGCGGTAAGCAGGGTTGAAAGCAGGATGACGAAGCTGGCTTGTGACAGTTTGTGTTTTATTAGGCGCATGGTTACCGCAGGTCTGTTAAAAAGGCTTATCTAAACGCCACGAGTGACCCTTAAATAAGACTTTGCTGAGTGAATAAAGAGTCGCAGGACAACGCCTGCGACTCTGAATATCATAAAGAGATTACGTTTAGTTCGCTACAATATTCAGCAGCTTACCTGGTACGTAGATCACTTTACGGATGGTCTTACCATCAGTGAATTTGGTGACGTTTTCATCGTTAAGGCCTAGCTCTTCGACCTGCTCTTTGGTTGCGTCAGCTGCCACAGTCAGCTTAGCACGTAGCTTGCCGTTAACCTGAACCACGATCAGTTTCTCATCTTCAACCAGCGCTTTTTCGTCGAATGTTGGCCACACTGCGTTGTCGATATCTGACTCGCCCAGAGCAGCCCACATTTCGAATGAGATATGTGGAGTGATTGGGTAGAGCATAGCAACCACAGCTTTCAGTGCTTCATCAAGGATAGCACGGTCTTGTGCCGACTCTTGAGGTGCTTTCGCTAGCTTGTTCATAAGTTCCATGATAGCTGCGATTGCTGTGTTGAACGTTTGACGACGGTCGATATCGTCAGTCACTTTCGCGATAGTCTTGTGAACGTCGCGACGTAGCGCTTTTTGATCACCAGAAAGTGCTGCTGTGTCAACAGCTTCTGCTGTACCTTTCGAAGCGTGCTCGTTTACTAGTTTCCAGACACGCTTAAGGAAGCGATTAGCACCTTCAACGCCAGACTCCTGCCACTCAAGAGTCATGTCAGCAGGTGAAGCAAACATCATAAATAGACGAACGGTATCTGCACCGTACTTATCTACCATCTCTTGCGGGTCGATACCGTTGTTCTTTGACTTAGACATTTTGATCATGCCTGAGTGCTCAACGTCGCGACCTTGGTTGTCTTTTGCAGAAGTGATACGACCTTTACCGTCACGCTCTACAGCAACGTCAGTCGGTGCAACCCACTCTTTACCGCCTTTATCATTCTCAAAGTAGAATGCATCAGCCAGCACCATGCCTTGACATAGCAATTGCTTGAACGGCTCGTCAGAGGTTACGTAACCTGCGTCACGAAGTAGTTTGTGGAAGAAGCGCGAGTACAGAAGGTGCATACAAGCGTGCTCGATACCACCGATGTACTGATCTACGGGTAGCCAGTAATTTGCTTTTTCTGGGTCTAGGATGTCATCCGCTTGTGGTGAGCAGTAACGCGCATAATACCAAGAAGACTCCATAAACGTATCGAACGTGTCTGTCTCACGAAGCGCTGGTTCGCCGTTGAATGTGGTCTTCGCCCACTCTTTGTCTGCTTTGATTGGGCTAGTCACGCCGTCCATGACTACGTCTTCTGGAAGAATAACCGGTAGTTGGTCAGCGGGTACTGGATGAACTTCACCATCTTCAGTGGTGACCATTGGGATTGGCGCACCCCAGTAGCGTTGACGAGATACACCCCAGTCGCGTAGACGGAAGTTTACTGTCTTGTGACCTTTACCTTCAGCTTCCAGTTTTGCGGCAATTGCATCGAATGCTGCTTGGAACTCAAGTCCATCGAACTCACCTGAGTTAAATAGTACGCCTTTCTCTGTGTAAGCTGCTTCAGAGATGTCTAGCTCGCTACCATCCGTTGGCTTAATCACAGGCAGAATGTCTAGACCGTATTTAGTCGCAAACTCAAAGTCGCGTTGGTCGTGACCAGGAACTGCCATAACAGCGCCCGTGCCGTAATCCATTAGTACAAAGTTAGCGGCATAAACTGGTACTTCACGACCGTTCAATGGGTGAATGGCAGTTAGGCCTGTTGCCATGCCTTTCTTTTCCATTGTCGCAAGCTCTGCTTCAGCAACCTTGTTGTTTTTGCACTCTTCGATGAATGCGGCAAGCTCAGGGTTGTTCTCTGCCGCTACTGCTGCAAGAGGGTGACCCGCTGCGATGCCTACGTAAGTCACGCCCATTAGCGTATCTGGACGAGTTGTATATACTTCTAGGTCTTGTTGACCTTGAACTTCAAACTTGAGCTCGACACCTTCAGAACGGCCAATCCAGTTGCGCTGCATGGTCTTAACCATGTCAGGCCAACCTTCAAGGTTGTCCAGATCATCAAGAAGCTCTTGTGCGTATTCTGTGATCTTGATAAACCATTGTGGGATCTCTTTTTGCTCTACAGGCGTATCACAACGCCAGCAGCAGCCATCTTCAACCTGTTCGTTTGCAAGAACCGTCATGTCGTTTGGACACCAGTTAACCGAAGACGTTTTCTTGTACACAAGACCTTTTTGATAAAGCTTAGTGAAGAACTCTTGCTCCCAACGGTAGTACTCGGGTGTACATGTTGCGAATTCGCGGTTCCAGTCGTAACCAAAGCCCAACAGCTTTAGCTGGTTCTTCATGTACTCAATGTTTTCGTACGTCCATGGTGCCGGTGCCGTATTGTTTTTTACCGCCGCGTTTTCTGCAGGCAGGCCAAAAGCGTCCCAACCAATTGGTTGCATTACGTTTTTTCCCTGTAGGCGTTGGAAGCGTGATACCACATCACCGATAGTGTAGTTGCGCACGTGACCCATATGCAGTCGTCCACTTGGGTAAGGGAACATAGACAGACAGTAGAATTTTTCTTTATTTGGGTCTTCACTTACAACAAAGGTTTCATTGTTGTCCCAGTGCTGTTGAACTTTACGTTCAATATCTTGCGGGTTGTATTGTTCTTGCATCGATGATTTCCGGTTATCTTGGAATTTGTGAGTTCTGTTCTAACAGAGACTAATAGATCGTCATAGAATACCTAAAGGAAGCTCGGTCAACAATAGTCAATATACCCTTCGTAGATGAAGTTGACGCATCTACTTTGGATAAACAGGGGGATGTATGCCTAAGCGTAAAACCAGTTATGAAGAAATGATCGAAGATGTGGTGGATAACCTAAAACACAGCCCTGAGGAGTTACAACATATTCTCGAAAAGTCGGGGCAGGTGGTAGAAGCTGCGAACGATATGACAAAAGACGAAATGGCTCTCATTTCGGCGTATGTGAAGTCAGACTTGAAGGAGTTTGCAGACAATTACGAGGAGAGCAAAAGCGGTCCGTTTTACCTGATGATCGCTAACTCTGTTTGGCAAGGGCTGTTGGAGATCACTGACAGAACGAAAGTTGAGTGGGTGGAGCTGTTTCAGGATCTTGAGCATCAAGGAGTATACACCTCGGGTGAGATGATTGGTTTGGGTGTGCTGGTCTGTGAAGAGTGTGGCCACAAGACCGAGTATAATCATCCAACAACGATTTCTGATTGCCCTAAGTGTGGGCACAATACGTTTAACAGACAGGCGCTTAAACCGTAAGTTAGTGCCACCCTCTTGGTTCCCCCTTTATGAATTATAAGGGGGAAGGGTTCGATAACGGGGAAAAAACAGTAAGCTTGTCAGAGGCTCGGATACTCATGCCAGATTTTGTCGGTAACTTACCCGTGTTGTTCGCGAAACTCCTGTACCCACATGGCAGTGGCGCCGCACACCGATACTGGAACAATGAACAGGTTTAAAATAGGCACGGCGGTAAACAGAGAGACTAACATGCCAAAGCCATAGGCTTTACCTTGTTTCTGCTTTAACGCCAAACGCATGTCATTGAATGGTACTTTGTGGTTATCAAACGGATAATCACAGTATTGGATCGCTAACATCCAGGCAGTAAAGATAAACCACAGGAACGGCCCTACGGTTTGTCCAAGTGCCGGAATAAGCAGCAGTAGGAATAGGCCGATAGCTTTGGGTAAGGTATAAAGCAGTTTGCGCCATTCCCGCGCCATAATTCTTGGGACATCTTTTATCACGCTCATTAGCCCTTCATCACTGACTTTTTTCCCAGTGAGCATCTCTTCCACTTTTTCGGCCAAAAGACCATTAAATGGGGCGGCAATAAAGTTAGCTAAGGTACTAAAAAAATACGAAAAGGTGGCCATGATGGTGATCGCCAACAGAGGCCATAGTATATAGCTCAACCAGGATAGAAATTCTGGAAGGTAGCCAAGCCAACCCTCTATCCAGGCGTTTAGGTTGGAAAACAGATAGTACATTGCAGAGCCGACCAACAGAATATTGGCCAGCAAAGGGAGCAGCACATAGCGGCGAATGCCAGGGGTAAACGCAATTTGGAAACCCTGGTGAAAATACCCCAGTCCTGTCTTAGCTTTGTTCAAAATAGGCGTCCTTTTCACAGTTTGCTATATAGGTTTTAGCTCGACTATATCAAAAAAGACTTAAGGAAATCACAAACTTCTTATACTAAGGTGTTCTAATAGTCTATGGAGTTTTGGTAAAGTAGGGTGAGTTGAGATGTGAATGCATCTCTTTAAGGACTATTTTTTAACATTGAGAGCAAACAATGCAGGAATTGCGATTCGTACTCATTATTGTCGGTGCCTTAGCTATCGCGGCGCTGCTGTTTCATGGCTTATGGTCTAGCAAAAAAGAAGGACAGAAAAAATTCGGTGACAGGCCGTTAGGAAAGCTAGACGAAAAAGCGCATCAGGACGAGGAATACGTTGCGCCTGAGGATGACTTCGAGATTATCCGTAAAACACGCAGTGAGCCCGACTTTGGTTTGAATCAACAGCCTGCTTACGATCCTCTGGATGATGTATTAACGAAAACAGACAGTACGGACAGCGAGCCGGAGTCCGTCCCTGCAGCAGAATTTCAACGCTCTGAAGACGAAGCAGCCCCCGAGACTACGGAGCAAGCTCAGCAGAAGGATGTCGAAGATGACATCCCATCTTTCACGGCAACTTCTGACAATGACGAATTTGAAAAGCTGGAACCGAAAATCGACCTTAATGTGCTAGAAGATGACGCTGAGGATGAGCCGCTACAGACCGTGGCAGATTCAAAATTAAACACAGCGACTGAAGAAAAAGTACAAGCAGTACAAAGTAGTGAACCAGCAGAGCCGGAAATGCAGGTCATCGTATTAAATGTGCACAGTGCAGGGGCGGAGGACTTCGTGGGGACTCAGCTTTTTGATAGCATGCGCCAAAATGGTTTGATTTACGGTGAGATGGATATTTTCCACCGACATGCTGACTTGTCCGGAACCGGAAAAGTGCTGTTCAGTGTTGCCAACATGATGCAACCTGGAACCTTACAACATGATGATCCTGCCACTTTCACCACCAAAGGGATTTCCTTCTTTATGACGTTGCCGTGTTTTGGTGAAGCAGAGCAAAACTTTAAGTTGATGCTTCGTACCGCACAGCAAATAGCGGATGACTTGGGGGGCAATGTTCTTGATGACAAACGCAACCTGATGACACCGAACAGGCTGGATGCCTATCGCAAACAAATTCAAGACTTTAACGCAGCTAAAGCCAGTGCGTAATTGACGCCCAGACCTAGAGAAAAGGCTCCATTGGAGCCTTTTTTATCTGTATGACTAAGGTACACCATGTCTCAACAACGATTAAATGAACTCAAAGAACAGCTCCATTATCATGGGGTAAAATATTACGTAGAAGACAGCCCAGAAATCCCTGATGCTGAGTATGATCGAATGATGCAGGAACTGCTCGCAATTGAAGCAGAGCATCCGGAGTGGGTAACGGTGGATTCACCAAGTCAGCGCGTAGGGGGATTGCCCCTAGATAGCTTTACTCAGGTAAGACATGAGATCCCTATGCTGTCGCTCGATAATGCTTTCTCTGACGAAGATCTTGACGGTTTTAACAAGCGAATCTCAGACCGGCTCAATCGTCTTGATGTTGGCGCCTATTGCTGTGAAGTGAAACTTGACGGTCTGGCGGTCAGCCTATTGTATGAAAATGGCGTTCTTGTCCAGGCAGCTACTCGCGGAGATGGCACCACAGGGGAAAACATTACCGAAAACGTAAGAACCATCAGTGCGATTCCGCTCAGGTTGCAAGGCCCTGATATCCCTGCCCGAATGGAGGTGCGTGGCGAAGTGTTCATGCCGAAAGCCGGATTCGAGAGACTCAATGAGCTGGCTGCGAAAAAGGGCGAAAAGGTGTTCGTGAACCCAAGAAACGCGGCGGCAGGAAGCTTACGTCAACTGGACTCTCGCATTACAGCGACCAGACCCTTGAGTTTTTATGCTTACAGTCTGGGCGTGGTTGAGGGAGCGGAGTTACCAGCCAGTCACTATGAGCGCTTTCTGAAACTCAAATCACTGGGTTTCCCTATGGGGCCGGAAACACGCCGTGTTGATAGTATTGCTGAGGTCAAGGCTTACCATAAACAGATACAGGAAAAGCGCGACGCTCTCGAATATGAGATTGATGGCGTGGTTATTAAAGTCGATGACATTGCACTGCAGGAACAACTCGGTTTTGTCGCCAGAGCGCCTAGGTGGGCCATTGCGTATAAGTTCCCGGCTCAAGAAGAAATTACGGTCCTGAATGCGGTTGATTTCCAGGTGGGTCGAACTGGTGCAATTACACCAGTGGCAAAACTGGAGCCCGTTTTCGTTGGTGGAGTTACTGTCAGTAATGCAACGCTGCATAATGCAGACGAGATTGCTCGCTTGGGTGTCAAGATTGGCGACAGTGTGATCATTCGCCGAGCGGGTGACGTGATTCCGCAGATTGTTTCCTATGTGCCGGAGCGTCGCCCAGATGAGGCGAGTGAGATTGTTTTCCCAACCGAATGTCCAGTGTGTTCGTCACTGATTGAACGTATCGAAGGGGAAGCTGTAGCTCGTTGTACCGGCGGCTTAGTGTGTCAGGCGCAACGTAAAGAGGCGCTTAAACACTTTGTCTCTCGTAAAGCACTGGATGTTGATGGGCTGGGTGAGAAGGTTATAGAGCAGCTGGTGGATAAGGAAATGGTAGAAACGCCAGCCGACCTGTTTAAGTTGTCAGCCGGTCAGCTGACTATTCTTGAGCGGATGGGACCCAAATCGGCGCAAAATGTGGTCAATGCGCTCAATGCCTCGAAAGAAACGACCCTGGCGCGTTTTCTGTATTCATTAGGTATCAGAGAAGTAGGTGAGGCGACGGCAGCGAATCTGGCCTCACATTTTAAGACTCTGGATGCCATCATGAGTGCGACGCATGAGCAGCTGATTGACGTTCAGGATGTTGGTGAAATTGTTGCAAAACACATCCGCTTCTTTTTCGCAGAAGAGTCCAACCAGCAAGTGATAAGCGCATTGCTTGTGGCGGGTGTGCATTGGGCTGCCATTGAAGAGTTGGATGACGATATGCCACAGCCTTTGGCTGGCAAAACGGTCGTGCTTACCGGTTCTTTGTCACAGTTAAATCGCAATGATGCAAAAGCAGCTCTGCAGGCATTGGGAGCGAAAGTGACAGGAAGCGTATCTAAAAAGACCGACATATTATTTGCCGGTGAAAATGCGGGCTCGAAATTGGCGAAAGCGCAAGAACTGGGTATTGAAATTAAGACAGAAGATGATCTAATAGCATTAATGTCCTGATGATTTATTTATATTCTAAAAGAGCTCCATAGTTGGAGCTCTTTTTTTTTGCGAGTTACTTCAAAAATAATTGGCAGGTATAAAAATAAAAATAAAATCAATAGCACCTCGCCAGGTGAATTATTTAATTATTTTAAATAAAAATTAATGCGAGTCACCTCACATTTGCTGTATGTTTTGTCGTTATAACTTGTTGATATTAAACGCTGTAAAGAAATTTCTTAACGTTGTATCTAAAAGTAAGATCTTCATCAATAACTGCACCGTAAATTTGTGGTGCCTCCTATTTTTTTTCGCAAAATAAAGAATGAAATTGATAATTTTCTTCGCGAAGTTAGTCTTATGGATATGGATACACACGGTGTAGACAGGAAAATTAACCAAAAGTTTTGGTTAAAAATAAAAAAGGAAATATTCCACTCTTCGGCGGCCAACTTAAGGGTGAAATATCGACAACAGCTATATCCATTTTTAGGAGTTACTTCCATGGAAAAAATGTTTAAAGTATCAGCAGTGGCGACCGCTTTAGTAGGTGTACTCAGTGCGCCGACGGTTTGGGCTGAAAGTGAAACCGTAACACAGGAATATGTTGAAGAAGTTTCAACATTTTTCGATGACTCTACCATCAGCGGAAACGTAAACTTCTTTATGCGTGCTCGCGACAGAAAAGATATCGTTAATGGTGAGGAAACGGGGTATGCCCCTAACCTAGACCACGGTTCTATCTTTGTGAACTTAGGCTTTAACTCGGGCTACTACAATGACATTGTGGGTACTGATATTGTCATTTTCTCGACGTTTGATATGTGGCAAAACGCAGCTTTCGATCATGAAATGAACTTTGTAGATTGTAGCAAGCCTTACGACGCTGGTAATTCGTGTACTAATTTTGAGACAAAAAACGGCGTATCTTACTCCACGGCAAATTTAAAGTTTAAATTTGGTGAGAGCACTAACGCGAGAGTAGGTTATTTCCAACCAAGCGTACCAAGCTCTTTGGGGGTTAACTGGTCTTTTGCTCCGGGTACATATAGAGGCGGTGAAGTTGGTTTTAACATTGGTGACTTTAAGCTAGGTGCTGTGTATGCCGATCGATATAAAGCGCCTTGGTTCCAAAATCTATACGAATTCAGAGATGGTGCTGCATGGGCTGGCACTGGTAGTGATGGCACGGCAAAAGGTAAAGATGTTGGTGCTATTTATTCCGTTGGTGGCGTGTATAACTTCGCAAACGGAATTTCTCTAGATTTAGCCTACGGTGGATTGACCGATGGCGATCGTAAAAACTACCACGCGAAAGTGAAAGGAACGACTGATGGTGGTATTTATTGGTCTCCGCAACTTTATGTTGTAGATGATAAAAATCAATTTGATAGCACAGCACTTCAAGCGGCATTTTTGTCAAGTTTTGGAAGTGGTCCATATTCATTTAGAGCTGAAGCGACATACACTAAAGCAGATAGCACGGAGAAGCGTGGACAGGTTGGTAATATATCCTATCGCCTGACTGAACAATATGGCGGCTCAAATGGTGCGTATGAAATCTGGTGGAATAACCGCTCAGATTTCAACCATGATGGCGAGTTTGCAGGTTTCCTATCGGCTTCACGTGATATGGCCGATATTGGTGCAAGTGGTCTATCTGTAGGTATTAGTGGTGCTGCGGGTATGGGAGCAAAAGCTGAGGGATACAAAGAGCTGAAAGAGTATGCATACAGCGCGTTTGCTAATTATGGCATTCAAGCAGGCCCTCTAGAAGGTGGCTCTGTGAGCTTTTATTTCACTCAATACTACAATGATAGTGACGCTCCAAACTGGGGCCCATACTCAAATGCGTTCCAAGATGAGAAAGACTTTAAATTGGTGTTAGCACTGCCTTTCGCGGTCAAATAAAGTCGATTAATCAATTATAAGGCCGAACTCGTTCGGCCTTTTTTGATCTTAATGCGTGGAGGTTTAAGTGAAGCTGAAGCTGTTTTATATCACCCTCATGATCAGTGCGTGTTCGAATACTCCAATGAACAGTCAAGACTATTGGCGCGCAAAAGGGTATCGTCTTGGGGAGTTAGGCTATGAGAGCAATAGCGAGAAAGTGCTCTCCCAAAGTCAGCGTGAGAACTATGATGAGAGTGCCTTTATGGCCGGTTATGCGTCTGGGAGGGAAGTATACTGTTCTCCAGAAAGTGCTTTTAAAAAAGGAATTGAAGGTACAAAATACAAAGGTCAGTGTGAGGACTCTCCAAACTCAATTCGCATTCGTGCTGAGTGGGAGCGTGGCTGGCACTCTTTTATCAGCATGGATACATTTAGATGGCGATGATTAATATACGAGAAGCTGCGGCACAAACAAAACTGACAACGAAAGCGATACGTTACTACGAAGATAAAGGCGTGATTTTGAGTCCTGCCCGAGACATTAATGGGTATCGCATCTACTCTAAAGAGGTGCTTGAACAGCTCACTCTGGTTTCAAATGCACGTAAAGTCGGGTTTTCAATCGAAGAATGCAAAGAACTGGTTGAGTTGGCCTATAAACCAACCATGACGGCGAGTGAAATCAAGGAAAAAGCCCATAGAAAGGTTTGTGAAATCCAAGAACAAATAGATAGACTGTCTGTAGTCAAAGCCCACCTTCAACAATTAGTAGACAATTGCCCTGGGGATAATTCGACGTACTGCCCAATCGTCGAAGAGTTTAAATCTAGAAGTGAATCTCAAGATTGAATCACGGTTCCTCTATAAACCTCACACATGGTGCGGGGAATATACTCGACCTTTCCTGAGCGCAATTGACATTGCACTGCGTTTCCGAACACTTTACCTCCACCACTTCCATTACCGTTGGAGGCGTAAGTCATAGGAGATACCAGAATGGTCGTTAAAATTCCAATTAGGGCCAGCGTTTTCATTTTTAGTCCTCTATCTATTTAATATCTCGACGCGAGATATTGAATACTATGGTCGTAATTGAATAAAGATCAAAAATAAACGGTAAAACTAAAAAATTTTTAATTCCAAAAAAGTCGAACTTATTTGCATGCGCAAATTAATAACACATTGATTATAATTATTATTTTATTCAAATTTGTAGAGCTGGTTTGAATGAACAATAGGTAATAAAAGGTAATTTTGCTTACTTTGTTTCTAACATAATCTATATGATTCCATCTCTAGGTGGTTAAAAAGAAAGGAATAATTCGACTTATTTCTTTCATCCGCATTGAAAAGAATGTAAATGTAGGTGAAAGGTACCCAAGTCGTGTGGACTACAGAAAAAGTGGCCTTAATCTGTCTCAAATTTGAGACGTCAATCGTTCGTTTTCAACGAGCACTCAGCAATCTCTGATTCAGTTACCTGTTCAACTCTAAAACCACGTTGTTCTAGCAGGTGAGGTACACTCTCGTTTCCCGCTAAATGCAATGCACCAACAGCAACAAAGAAGGTGCCTGTTTTATACGCCTCCCCGGTAGAAAGCTGTTCCACCCAATTTCGGTTTCTTTTGACTAGAAAATTTTGATAAAAATCTTCGTTGTAGGAGCCGGAAATCATCATCGATTCCAGTTTATTGATATCACCTGCTTGCCAGGCAGTCATCAGACATTGAATGTTGTTGGCGTTGTAGGGCCATTCTGCGATCGTCTGAAGCAACATATCTACGCCGTGGTCGGGCTGACCTGCTATAAGGTCGATTTGAAACTGAAGTGTCTCCAGGCCATTTTGTGGCAGATGATTTGAGTCTGCCCAATCCATTAGCTGTCGATCAACACCATAGTCGGATAGATAATTGAGCTGGCGAAACGAAACCTGCTGTAAGGTTAAGGCTGCTTGCCACGGGGCGAGAGCCAGTAAAGCGTTGTAGTTTAGTTTCGATTGCGTGGCAATGGTTTTTAATTCACTAGATTGAACGGGGTCCAATGCTTGCTTCACGGTAACTTGTTTCTGTTGTTTCAGAGTGATGTTCTCATTAAGAAGCGCTTCCACGATAAGGCTATCGCTTTGAGCAAGTGCATCGACTACCTTTGGGACCAACGGAGTGACCTGCTGTGATCCTACGTGAATGGTTCCATAAATGAATAATGTGGTTTGGCCTTTTTTAGCTTTCCACATCACAGGCTCTGCGAGTGCGCCTGCACTCAGAGTACACCCCAAAACTAATGATACTAAGTTAAAAAGCCGCAGAAGGCGTAGGTTAGAACTGATGATTGGTAGTTTTGTCATGCTGTTATCCAATTTCGGGCATAGTCATAGAGTAGCAGTAAGGTAAACAAAGAGAAATATTCGGTGAATTCCCCAATGAGGACTGAAGTTAGCAAGCATTGCGATGCCTGTTTGGTTGGCTGAAAGTTAATTTTCTTTGTGCAATATGGGTGCATAAAACCGAACTAAGCCAGGTGATTTTTCTAAATTGGATGCGTAAGGTCACAAAATGGATATAGTCCTGCTGACTGAAACTGCATAATTGACGTCATATTCCGTGTTTTTGCGTCATTTTGGCCTGCCTTATTGTGATCTTAGTTTGCTTTTTGTGTTTTATGAAATTAGATTTATATTTTTACTTGTGTTTAACTTGTTGTTTTTTAGGGTTTTATATTTGTTTTGTTTTTCTGGTGGTGATCTAGGTCACTAAAGAGGGTGATTTAATTGTTGGCGCGAATTAATTGGGGCTATATTGACCTCAAGCCAAATGGCATCGAAACAAGGCGGCAACATAAGCCAGCCAGTTCAAACTAAATAGGTGTTTACAATGAAAAAAATTCTCGCTCTAACTGCTCTTGCAGTTGCCTCTACCAGCGCATTTGCAGGTTCATCTTACGTAACAGGTAATGTTCAGTTTCACGATACATACCTTCAAGGCTCTAAAGCGACCTCCACTCTGGAAGCGGGCCATACGTTTGACTCTAATACGACGCTTTTGGTTGAGTTTGACGCCATTCCTCTTGGTAAAGTTCAGGATGATGCCCGTCCTCTGCCCGCAACAACCTTAGGTGTGGAGCAAGTTTTCAAAGCGACGGACAACCTTTGGCTAGCCGCTGGTTATCACCATCTAATTCAAGGGGGCGAGACAATTCAATATCGTCCACTTATCAAAATTGGCTACAACTTTGACAACGGTCTCTCTTTAAGTAACCGTACTCGTATGCACATCAACAATCAACTTGATGGCCAGCAGCGCAAGTCAGACACTGATGTTCGCCTGGATAACAAAATTGCGTATCAGTTTGCCGATCAACCCGTTGCTCTTTCCTATAACAACGTTTACGTAGTTGCAGGCGACAAAGACGCCAAGGGCGATGATAAAGTAAACACGATGGACCATGAGTTGCGTGCCACATGGACACGCGATGGTGTTCAGCCATATTTTGAGTTCCGTAGTCAGGCCCATGGTCTGAAAAATGCTGACGGTAGCAGCGCCGTCAACAATGCTGTTGTGTTCGGCGCGTCATACGGCTTCTAAGATTTCTTATGTTCATATTTCCATAATCCAAGGCTCCGTAAGGGGCCTTGCTTCGGTTGGGGTACAACGGCGCGCGCTTACCACAGTTCTGGACGTTTTTAGCTATCACGCAAAGCAAGAGAACTTTTGATAAAACTTTGCGAAACCTTGCAAATTATTAGATGTTGAAGATTTAATCTAAGGATGGTTGTTTTTTATTCCATTTCGTTAAGGTGAAGTTTTAGCGGACGTAAAGCGCATACAGTAACATGACATACCATGAAGCAACGTTTTTAACATGTTGATTTAATTGAATTCAGCAATTTTTTGGAATGACATAACCTTAACAATGTTGGTTTTTGCGCTTCTATCTCTTCAGCGACACACTGTCCCTCAAATTCACTATTTAGGGAACACCAGTGCGCCACCTTATTGCTTTCACTCTTATAATTGCCAGTCAATCAGCCCTATGCGCTTCTTCATACATAGAAGGTAACGTTCAGTTTAATAGCAGTTATCTGTATGACTCGAAAACGACCGCTAAAATGGAAGCGGGACACACCTTCGACACGGATACGACGTTAAGGTTCAAAATTGAAGATATCGCGATTGGCAGCACACCACACAGCGATCATCACCATCATCACAATGACATTTATTATGGGCATAGTGCCAGAGCGCCACTGGTGACGTTAGGTGTAGAACAGAAGTTTCAGCTATCCAGAAATTTCTGGTTAGGTGCAGGTTACGAGCACTTGATGCAGGTTGGAGAGACCATGCAGTATCGCCCGTTATTCAAGATTGGTTATGACTTTGATGAAGGCATATCACTCAGTCACCGCACCCGAGTTGAAGTTTATGCGCAGCATGACCGTTGGGGCTACAAGCCGGATATTGACTATCGCTTCGATAATAAAATTGCCTATCAATTTAAAACACATCCAGTGAAGCTTCACTACAATAACGTCTATCACATGGGTGGGGCATATTACCCATACTACCCATATACGGATAACTCGATGGATCATGAATTCAGACTGACCCTGACAAAGTACGCGTTTCAACCTTACTTTGAATACAAGAGTCAGGGCAGCTTCAGAGCACCCTATTATCGTCGTGGAGTTGAAAACAGTGCGTTCCTGATTGGCGGTATTTACAACTTTTAAAAATTAAAGCGCCATCGTTAAGAACGATGGCGCTGTATGCTAAGAGTCGAAAATGGGGCCTACATATTGTATGAGCGGAAGCTATACACCTGACCTTTCTCGTTATACACGTAAACATGGTAAGGGTCTTTTTTGTCTCCATATTCCATGCCCGGGGAGCCAACAGGCATTCCTGGTACGGCTAAGCCTTTGGCATTCTTAGGGGGATTTTCCAGGAAGGCTTTGATATCTTCCGCCGGGATATGACCTTCGAACACATACTCTCCAACGACAGCGGTATGACATGAAGCGAGCTCAGGAGAGACTCCCAGCTTCTGCTTGATGGGATTCATGTTGGTGTGCTCTTCCACAGTGACATTAAAACCGGCCTCTTCCATATGTTTTACCCAGTCTTTGCAGCAACCACAATAGGGTGATTTATAGGTCAAAATATCAGTGGCAAATGCCGAGCCTGTGACCATAGCAAAAGACAATGCTGTTAGCCTTAAGGTACGTTTTGAGTTTGACATAGTAGTTCCTCTTTGAACGTTATCCAGCTAAATCATAGCTGGAATCACCCTTTGTATTGAAAGTTTCTGAGTCTATTTGCGTTGCTGACAACGGTAATAGATGACAAGGCCATTGCTGCACCTGCAAATACAGGGCTGAGCAGAAAACCGAATATAGGATAGAGCACACCAGCAGCGATGGGTATCCCGAGAGAATTATAAATAAAAGCGCCAAACAGATTCTGTTTAATGTTCTTTACGGTCGCTTTCGAAAGAGAGATCGCATAAGACACAGTGGCGGGATTACTATTTAGCAGAGTCATAGGTGCACTTTCTATGGCGACATCGCTGCCCGAGCCCATCGCGATACCTACGTCTGCTGTTGCAAGTGCAGGCGCGTCATTGATGCCGTCCCCAACCATAGCAACATGTGTATATTTATCCTTTAAGGATAGTATATGGGAAGCTTTTTCATCAGGAAGAACCTGTGAGATGACTTCATCAATGCCGACTTTTTGACCGATGTTATTGGCAACATGGTAGTGATCACCAGTCAGCATTACAGTATGAATGCCTTGTTTTTTTAGTGCACTCACAGCGGCAAAGGCTTCAGGCTTTATCTCATCCGCCACGGCGATAACGGCGACGGCCACCTTCTCTATAATGACAATCACAGGTGTCGCGGCTAACTGTACTGCTTGTTTAAGTGCACCATTAATAGGGGTGGTGTCAATACCGAGAGATTGAACGTAATTTAATGAAGATATCAGAATATTCTGGCCTGCAACAACACCCTCAACCCCCTTGCCTCGAAGGTTTACAAACTTCTCAGGCTCTGTGCCATTGTCGTGATGTGTCCAATACTGTGTGACGGCTTTAGCCAGAGGATGTTCCGAGCGTTTTTCTAAAGGAAGTACCATATGAGCCAATTCGGATTCAGAGAGGCCAGTGGTAAACACCCTCTGAACCTTTGGTTCTCCAAGTGTTAGTGTGCCTGTTTTGTCAAACACAACTGCATTTACTTTGCTGAGTTTTTGTAACGCATCGGCATCTTTAATGAGAACCCCTGCTTGCGCTGCTTTGCCAATCCCGACCGTAATCGATAGTGGTGTTGCCAACCCCAACGCACACGGACAAGCGATGATCAGAACGGTCGTAGTGACAACCAGCATGTAACTGGCTTTTGGTTCTGGGCCAACAAAGAACCACACTGCTGCGGCCAGAATGGCAATTACAACAACAACGGGAACAAATATTGCAGAGATAGAGTCAGCCAGTTTCGCAATAGCGGGTTTGCTGCTCTGGGCTTCACGAACCAGGTTAATTATACGTGACAACATGGTGTTGGAGCCTACTCCAGTCGCTTCGATGACCAGACTGCCGTCGGTATTCATCGTACCTGCAGATACGCGATCCTGTTCCCCTTTGAGGACAGCCACCGGCTCTCCGGTTAACATCGATTCGTCAACGTAACTGTGTCCGTCAGTGACAAGGCCGTCCACAGGCACTTTTTCTCCGGGTTTGATACGCAGTCGCATACCTAGAGCAATATCGGCCACCGCAAGCCGTGTGTCTTTTCCATCGATGATGGCAGTAGCGTGCTGAGGCTGAAGGTTCATTAAGGCCTGCAGCGATTGGTTGGTTTTTGATTTGGCTTTCGCTTCAATGTAATGACCAAGCGAGATCAGTCCAACGATCATTGCACTGGCTTCAAAATAAACGTGGCGTGACTGATGAGGGAACCATCCGGGTTTAACTACGACTAACATAGAGTAGAACCAGGCAGCGCCTGTTCCCAGAGCGACCAATGTATCCATTGTGGCCCGTTTGTGCTGCAGTGCTTTATAGGCGTTGACATAGAAATCACGCCCGGAGGTAGCCAGCAGCCACAAGCAAAGAATACCAATGAGTCCCCAGGTCATCTGGTCCATAGGATTGCGAATCATCATGTTGCCGCCAAGTAATCCCCAAAGCATGAGAGGAGCACCTACCGCCAAAGCGACGATGGTGTTCTTTTTTTGTACGGCCTGATGATCCAGTAACGCTTTTTGCTGCTGCGCTTGACTGGAGGCGAGATCCTGAACCAGCTCCCCTTGATAACCGGCTTGGGAAATAGCAGTAAGCAATCGCGGACTTATTTTTTCAATGAGCTCATCGGTGCTGACCATGGCGCTTTGTTCGGCCAGATTGACACGAGCGCTGGTTACGCCGTCTACAGAAGTCAGCGCTTTTTCTACAGAAGAAACGCAGCTCGCGCAGGTCATGCCTTGAATAAGGTAATGCAAGTGCTGCTGACCTTCTGGCGTTTGTTTAGGCTGAGTAGGTTCAATAGAAGAGGGGGCAACTGGCTCTCGGTCTGGTTCGTCCGCTTTAGGTTCTGTCGAGGCAGATGGCGCAATGAGCTTAGCATCAAAACCAATTTGTCTGATGTGTTCAATGATGATGTCTGAATCACATGAAGACTGGACTGAGAGATGATTTTTTGAGAGTTCCAGAATGTCAGTATCAGCTAAAGAGCTCAGGTGTTCACGAAGTTTTGCGACACACTTTCCACAATTTAGTCCTGTAAGCTGAAAATCTAAATTAAGTGATGCGCGATAGCCTAAAGATTCAACCACTGAGATGACATCGTTTACCGGTGCCTCGCTGGAGACGACCAGTTGCTCTTTGGTTAGGTGAACAATCTCGATATTCTGTGGGCTAGCCTCTAGCGCTTTTTTCAGTTTATTCACACAGCCCATGCAGGATAAACCAGATAAATTAAGGGTATATTGGTCCATAAACCACCTCAGATATTCGTTGTTATCTCTTACGATAAACCTTACCACAAGGGGAAGGTCAAGCTATTGATTGTAGATTTAGCTTAAGGTGATAAAATAGCGCCCAAAATTTGCAACGTACGATGAAAAGCATCGTGCGCAGTTGACAACAAGGTACATTCGATGACGGTTAAAACACGTTTTGCTCCAAGCCCTACAGGCTATCTTCACGTCGGTGGTGCACGCACTGCACTGTATTCTTGGTTATTTGCTAAAAACCAAGGCGGCGAGTTTGTTCTTCGAATTGAAGACACCGATCTTGAGCGTAACTCGCAAGAAGCAGTGGATGCGATTCTTGAAGGTATGCAATGGATGGGACTTGAGTGGGATGAAGGCCCTTACTTTCAGTCTAAGCGTTTTGACCGTTACAATGAGATGGTTGACAAGCTACTTGCAGAAGACAAAGCCTATAAATGTTTTGCACCAAAAGAGCTGTTAGAAGAGATTCGTGCCGAGCAGGAAGCAAACAAAGAAATTCCACGCTATGATGCGAACCACCCGAAAATTGTTGCCGCAAACGCTGCAGCGAAAGACGGTGACCCATGCGTTATTCGTTTCCGTAATCCAAAAGAAGGCAGTGTGGTATTCGATGACCAAATTCGTGGTCGTATCGAAATCGCCAACAGCCAGATGGACGATCTGATCATTCGTCGTACCGATGGTGCACCAACTTACAACTTCGTAGTAGTCGTTGACGACTGGGATATGGGTATCACACATGTTGTTCGTGGTGAAGACCATATCAACAACACGCCTCGTCAGATCAACATCTATGAAGCTTTGGGTGCGCCAGTGCCAACATTCGCCCACTGTGCAATGATTCTTGGTGACGACGGTGCAAAACTGTCGAAGCGCCATGGTGCCGTCTCAGTGATGCAGTACCGAGATGAAGGTTACCTGCCAAATGCATTGAACAACTACCTTGTTCGCCTTGGTTGGTCTCACGGCGATCAGGAGATTTTCTCTAAGCAGGAAATGATTGACCTGTTTTCGCTAAATGCCATCTCTAAATCAGCCTCTGCGTTTAATACTGACAAGTTGTTGTGGCTGAATAACCATTACATTAAGACGTCAGAGCCAGAGTATGTAGCAGAGCATCTGCAATGGCACCTGAATGAGCAGAAGCTGAGCACGGCGAATGGCCCGGCCATCACGGAAGTCATTAAGCTGGTAGGCGAGCGTTGTAATACTCTGGTTGAACTTGCTCAGCAAATCCGCTATTTCTACGAAGACTTCTCTGAGTTTGAAGCAGGCGCTGCTAAGAAACATCTTCGTGGCGTTGCTAAAGGACCTTTAGAGGCGGCCTTGGCCAAGGTTGAAGCACTGGAAGAGTGGACGACGGTTAACATTAAAGAGCAAGTTATCGCAGCCGTTTGTGAAGAGCTTGAGATTGGCATGGGTAAAATCGGTATGCCACTGCGCGTAGCGGTTACTGGCGGTGGTCAGTCACCTTCTGTCGACGCGGTAATGGAGTTGGTGGGCAAAGAGCGTGTGATTGCCCGAATTAAGATGGCGATTGCGTTTATTGAAGAGCGCGAAGCGAACGCCTAACCACTGAAACTAACCATCAAACCGCCACATTATTTGGCGGTTTTTTTATCTCATTGCGGCAATAAAAAAGGCGACCATAGGTCGCCTTTTGGGTTTTAAAACCGTTACTTCGCAAGGTATTCGCGAATGGATTGCTCAATGCCGGCTGCGTCTAAGCCGAGCTCGACGTGCAGTTCATCTTGTGTGCCTTGAGCAATAAAGTGATCAGGAAGCCCCAAGTTGAGCACTGGCTTCATGAGCTTCTCACTCATCATATATTCGATAACGCCAGCACCTGCGCCCCCTGCAATGGCATTTTCTTCGACAGTGACAATGACTTCATGGTTGTCGCATAGCTCTTTGATTAACGCTTTATCCAAAGGTTTAACAAAGCGCATATCCGCCACCGTTGCATTCAGGCTTTCGGCCGCAATCAAAGCATTGTCAAGGAAGGTGCCAAAAGACAAAATAGCTACGCGTTCGCCCTGGCGCACTATTCGACCCTTACCCAACTCCAGAGCGGTGAACTCAGATTCTGCTACCGTACCATTGCCGCTGCCACGAGGGTAGCGAACCGCACTAGGTCCATTGTGCATGTGACCGGTGTACAGCATTTGACGACATTCATTCTCATCACTCGGTGCCATGATCACCATATTTGGAATGCAGCGCATGAAGCTGAGGTCAAATGCCCCCTGGTGCGTCTGTCCGTCAGCACCGACAAGACCAGCACGGTCAATGGCGAACATGACGGGTAGATCCATGATGGCAACATCGTGAATCAGTTGGTCGTAACCACGTTGCAGGAACGTGGAATAAATCGCTACGATGGGACGATTGCCTGCAATGGCCATACCTGTAGCCAGAGTGACGGCATGCTGCTCGGCGATGGCAACGTCAAAATACTGGTCAGGAAACTCTTTCGAGAAGCGAACCATTCCTGAGCCTTCACGCATCGCCGGGGTAATGGCCATAAGCGAAGGGTCTTTTGCCGCCATATCACACAGGAAGTCACCAAAAATCTTCGAGTAGGTCGGTTGGCTGGAGCTACTTTTTGGCAGACTTGAATGTGAAGGATCAAATTTCGGCACGCCATGGTAACCGATAGGGTCTTTCTCTGCTGGCTCATAACCTTTGCCTTTTTTGGTCATGATATGCAGGAACTGCGGCCCTTTCAGCTCACGCATGTTCTTAAGCGTTTTCACCAGTTCGTTGACATCGTGTCCATCGACAGGACCGATGTAGTTAAAGCCCAGCTCCTCAAACAAAGTTCCCGGTACAATCATACCCTTGAGGTGCTCCTCGGTACGTTTAACCAGTTCCTTGATCGGAGGAAGACCAGACAGCGCTTTTTTGCCTCCTTCACGAATTGACGTGTATAGGCTGCCAGAAAGCACTTGTGCCAGGTGGTTGTTCAGAGCTCCCACGTTTTCTGAAATCGACATTTCATTATCGTTCAGAATAACCAGCATGTCCGGGTGAACATCTCCGGCGTGGTTGAGTGCCTCAAAGGCCATACCGGCGGTGATAGCACCATCGCCGATCACACTGACCACCTTGCGATCTCTGCCCTCTTTGGCTGCAGAGATGGCAAGGCCGAGTCCGGCACTGATGGAAGTGGAAGAGTGACCGACTGATAATACGTCGTACTCGCTCTCCTCGCGCCACGGGAAGGGATGGAGACCATCCTTCTGACGAATGCTGGGCATCTGTTCGCGACGACCAGTCAGAATTTTGTGAGGATAAGCCTGATGGCCAACATCCCAGATCAGTTGGTCGAACGGCGTGTTATACACATAGTGCAGGGCTACCGTCAGTTCTACGGTGCCAAGTCCAGAAGCCAGGTGTCCACTCGACTGGCTCACTGAATTTAACAAATACGTCCTTAGCTCTTCACACAGCTTTGGAAGCGATTCTTTCGGCATGAGTCGAAGCTCTTCCGGCGTATTTGCTAAGGTCAGTGTTGGATACTTTGAAATATCAAGTGTCATAGTTCTACAGCGCTTTTATATTGTTTAGTTGTTGCGCTCGATGACATATCGGGCGAAATCTTCGAGTAATTGAGTATTGTAGGGGATCGCATCCAAAGCACAAAGGGCTTCTTCAAAAAGCTGTTTTGCTTTTTGTTGAGCGCCTTCCAATCCGAGCAGAGCCGGATAGGTACTCTTGTTAAGTTCAACATCAGAACCCTGAGGCTTTCCTAACGTTTCGGTATCACTGATGATATCTAGAATGTCATCCTGAACCTGGAACGCAAGGCCAATGGCATCGGCATACTTTTCCAGATGAGGCAGTTGAGCTACCCCTTTGTCACCAGCAGCCAGCGCGCCGAGTTGTACCGCACAACGTATCAGTGCACCGGTTTTATGGCGGTGGATTTGCTCCAATTCCTGCAAGCCGACATTGCGGTTTTCCGCTTCGAGGTCGAGGGCCTGGCCAATACACATGCCAGCGGCTCCGGAGGCATGTGCCAGCTTCTGCACCATTTTAATACGTTGACATTCAGCAAAAGGTGCTAATTTGCCTTCCGATAAGATGGTGAATGCCAGCGTTTGTAGCGCATCGCCTGTCAGAATGGCGGTGGCTTCATCAAACTCAATGTGGCAGGTGGCTTTACCACGGCGTAACTCGTCGTCATCCATGGCTGGCAAATCGTCGTGGATCAGCGAATAGGCATGGATGCATTCAATAGCGGCGGCAGGGGTGTCGAGCTGTTCTAGTGTGCAATCGAAAATATGTCCGGTTGCGTAGACTAAGAATGGGCGAGCACGCTTGCCACCAAGCAGTAGAGCGTAGCGCATGGCTTCCGTTAGCCGCTGTTGTTGGAATGGATAAAGGTCTAGCCAAGCGTCCAGTTGCTCGTTGTTGCGCTTTTGATAAGACTTTAAAGCCTCAATCATTGGGTTACTCACTTTTGATATTATTCAGGCTGCTGCGAGAAGTCTTGTAGTTCTGCGTTGTCGTCCTTAGCAAGAAGGATACTGACTTTTTGTTCTGCTTCTGTCAGCTTCTGTTGGCCTGCACGAGCGAGTGCAATGCCACGTTCAAATTTTTTCAACGCCTCGTCCAGTGCAAGGTCGCCGTTTTCCAATTGTTCGACAAGCGTATCAAGCTCATCCACTGTCGCTTCAAACGACATGTTCTCTGGTTTTTTGGTCGCCATAATTTGCTTGTTTTGTCAGAAATGATCGAACGTTACATGAGCCTTAACCGATGGTCAAACTAATGGTACCAAAAATGTAACCAAGATGCTTCTGGCGAAGCGACTCTGATAAAAAAGTAGTCAACCTGATTGGTATCTCATCTTAGGAACGCCTTGTTTTTAAATGTGTTCAGAGAGCGTCTTCGCCACATTGCGGTGCTTAATACCAATTTTGTGATTTTATGGTCATAAATTACTTAAAGATATGGTCAGGTGGTCGATAACCTGAATATAACGCGATAGACTCGTGCGGATCTGACGATTCGTCGAGCAGTAGTTAAGACGTCAATTCAAATACGGAGTGTTGAGTGGATTTAGCAACGCTGATAGGCCTCATAGGTGGGGCTGCTTCAATCATAATGGCAATGATACTGGGTGGCAGTATCATGACGTACTACGATACAACTTCGGTGTTCATCGTTATCGGTGGCTCGACGTTTGTAGTGTTAATGAAGTTCACACTCGGACAGTTTTTCAGTGCAACCAAAATTGCCGGAAAGGCGTTCATGTTCAAAGCTGATGAACCTGAAGATTTGATTGCAAAAATCGTTGAAATGGCAGATGCGGCGCGTAAAGGTGGTTTTCTTGCTTTAGAAGAAATGGACATTCAAAACAGCTTCATGCAGAAAGGCATTGATTTGCTGGTGGATGGCCATGATGCTGAGGTGGTTCGCAATGCGATGCAAAAAGACATTGCTCTAACTGATGAGCGTCATGTTAAAGGGGCTGGTGTATTTAAAGCGTTCGGAGACGTATCGCCAGCGATGGGGATGATCGGTACCCTGATTGGCCTGGTAGCCATGCTTTCCAACATGGATGACCCAAAATCCATTGGTCCGGCCATGGCAGTCGCACTTTTAACCACGCTGTACGGTGCAATCTTATCCAATATGCTGTTCTTCCCGATTGCCGATAAGCTGACTCTGCGACGTGAGCAGGAGAAACTGAACCGTCGTTTGATCATGGATGGTGTATTAGCGATTCAGGATGGTCAGAACCCGCGTGTCATTGATGGTTACCTGAAGAACTATCTCAATGAGAGTAAACGTGCTTTCGATCTCGATGGTGAGTAGTATGGCTAGCATTGTGTATCGCTGGGTTTAGGAGGCGCTGTGGAAGAAGAACAAAAATGTGACTGTCCACCTCCGGGTCTTCCTCAGTGGATGGGAACCTTCGCAGACTTGATGTCGCTGCTAATGTGCTTTTTCGTATTGCTGTTGTCGTTTTCCGAGATGGACGTACTTAAGTTCAAGCAGATAGCCGGTTCGATGAAGTTTGCATTTGGTGTTCAGAACCGACTTGAAGTAAAGGATATTCCTAAGGGAACCAGTATCATTGCGCAGGAGTTCCGCCCTGGACGCCCTGAGCCCACGCCCATCGATGTCATTATGCAACAGACCATTGATATCACTCAGCAAACGCTGGAGTTTCATGAAGGTGACTCAGACCGTGCTGGAGGCAATCAGCGTGATGATGGCAAGATCACTGGCGGTCAAACGGCAGACCGTTCGCAAAAGAACCAGATAGGCACTGCGTCGTCAGACAGTGAACAAGTCAACGAAAATCTGGAAAAGCTGGAAGAAATCATCAAGAAAGCACTGCAACAGGAAATTCAGCAAGGGGCCGTTGAAGTTGAAAATCTTGGTCAGCAATTGGTCATTCGAATTCAGGAAAAAGGGGCATTCCCGGAAGGCTCTGCTTTCCTACAGCCTAAGTTCCGACCTTTGGTACGCCAGGTTGCTGATCTGGTGAAAGATATTCCAGGACAAGTACGGGTATCAGGGCATACCGATAATTTGCCTCTGGACTCGGAATTGTATCGTTCTAACTGGGACCTGTCGTCCCAAAGAGCGGTGTCTGTGGCTCAGGAGATGGAAAAAGTTAAAGGCTTTTCTCATCAGCGACTGAGGGTTCTGGGGGTTGCAGATACAGAACCGTTGGGACCGAATGACACCGACCGTCAGCGCGCGCGTAATCGCCGGGTTGAAATCAGTATTATGCAGGGTGAACCCGTCTATACCGATGAAGTGTCCGCAGACGGGCAATAGGTGTAACCCTTCTTCAGCAAATAACAAATTAAGCGCCATAGCATTGCTGTGGCGTTTTTTTAACTCCCAACCGCAGACGTCAATCGCTTACCCCGGGTCAGCACTCGCATCTTCTTTAGGTTGAGTATATACTTGCGCCCCTGATGAAACATCGCTCAGTCGAGTCGACCAATGGCCACTCGGATTCGAGCGATTTTGTACTACAGTTGATATTAGTTTCCCTATACTGTCGCGCTCAGACAGCATTGCAACGAGATGTGAAAAGACTATGAGATTTATCGTAAAGCCCCATCCAGAGATTTTTGTTAAAAGTGAATCAGTGCGTAAGCGCTTTACAAAAATCCTAGAGTGCAACCTGCGAATCATTATCCAGCGCCGCACAGAATCGGTAGCGGTGTATAACCGTCGTGATCACATTGAAGTGAATGCTAACTCCGATGAGTTTTACAGCGAAGTGTTGGAGATTCTGAGTCACACTCCGGGCATTCATCATGTGCTTGAAGTTCAGCAGTCTGACTTTGAAGACATGCATGATATATACGAGCAAGTTCTGGATCTTAACCGTAGCCGCATCGAAAACAAGACCTTTGTTGTGCGTGCCAAACGTCGCGGTAAGCATGATTTTACCTCGATTGAGCTGGAACGTTATGTGGGTGGTGGTCTGAATCAGGCGGTAGAAAGCGCACGCGTGAAGCTGTCTAACCCAGACGTTACCGTGAACATTGAAGTGGCCAATGACAAGCTTAATCAAGTCATTGCGCGTCACAAAGGTTTGGGTGGTTTCCCTCTGGGGACGCAAGAAGATGTACTGAGCCTCATCTCTGGCGGTTTCGACTCTGGTGTGTCGAGCTACCTTCACATTAAACGCGGTTCAAAAACGCATTACTGTTTCTTTAATCTTGGTGGCCCGGCTCATGAGATTGGGGTCAAGCAGGTTGCTCACTATCTTTGGAACAAGTACGGCTCTTCGGCCAAGGTGAAGTTTATCTCGGTAGACTTTGAACCGGTTGTTGCTGAGATCCTTGAGAAAGTTGAAGACGGCCAAATGGGCGTTATCCTTAAGCGCATGTTTATGCGCGCTGGTGGTATGCTTGCTGAAAAGTTCGGCATTGAAGCGCTAGTGACAGGTGAAGCGCTAGGCCAGGTGTCCAGTCAGACATTAACCAACCTTCGCCATATCGACGGTGTAACGGATACACTGATCCTACGTCCTCTTATCAACTGGGACAAAGAAGACATTATTGATCTTGCCCGCGAAATCGGTACTGAAGATTTCGCCAAAACCATGCCAGAGTATTGCGGTGTGATTTCTCGCAAGCCAACGGTTAAGGCTGTCAAGGCCAAGCTAGAAGCGGAAGAAGAAAAGTTTGATTTCTCCATTCTGGAGCAGGTCGTTCGTGATTCTCGCATGATGGACATTCGTGACATCGAGAAAGAGAGTCAGGAGCAGGCACCAGACGTAGAGCAGGTTGAAGCTGTTGAAGAGCATGCGATTGTCTTGGATATCCGCAGTGCCGAGGAAGAGGAAGAGAGCCCGCTAGAAATTGACGGTGTTGAAGTGAAGCACCTGCCTTTCTTTAAGCTGGGTACTAAGTTTGGCGACTTGGATCAGTCAAAGACTTACCTTTTGTACTGTGACCGAGGTGTGATGAGCCGTTTGCAGGCACTGTATCTGCAGGAACAGGGTTACAGCAATGTGAAGGTGTATCGCCCTTAACGGATTATTCTGACTATAAAGGTGTCCAATGGACACCTTTTTTATTGCCTGCTACATGCTGCTTTGTGGCCAGTCGTCAGGAACGACAAACCAAAACTGTCCACTTTGAGACTGGCAATGGATAAAATGAGATGGTAGCGCCGTCACGGGGCTGTAGGCGCCACGCGTGTCCCCGATATGGCCAATCGCCCATAGGGGCTTGGTGAGTGGATAGAGGGGCTCTGTGATGCGATGAAACTGGGACTGATAGCACCAATAACCAGTAATGCGCTGTGGATTGATATCTAGGCCTAAGCAGTGGGTGGGCGTTTTTTCTTGGTCAAACGGGTTGATATACAGTCGGCCTTGCATCAACAGATGTTGGGAAGGGCTGACGATATCAGGGAACTGAGCCTTGAACGCGGGGGTATCAGACATCTTTAGCTGATGCTCAAGCATGCGGTTCACTTTCTTATCTAGCCTATCTTTTGCATTCGGCCCATACCAAAGCCCATCTTTCAGCAAATAGAACTTAATCGCTACCTCCCAGTGTTCGAGCTGTTGCTGGTCTGGCTTTTCGATAAGGAAGTCGATAGCACCCAAGGTGCGTCCATCATGTTGCAGTTGTATCTCTTCAGCAAAGACGCTATGGCTATCGCTTTGCTCGAACAAACGTCGACACAGCTCCTGATAAAGAAAGCCAAGCCTAGGGTTGCCTAGGTACTCAGAATAGTCCTGTGAGCTTGAGCGACTGGATGCCTTGGGGAAACCTTTAGCGACGCTCGTATGCCCCGTGACGAGGCTCTGGCTTTCGCTTATCCAAGTAATAAAATCCTTGATGGTTTGCATAGTGTATTCTTTACGTTTTCCTTTCGACATTGCTAGAGTAAATTGCTATAACCACGGAAATCAAGAATTTGCTCAGGAAGTGCCATGAATAACCTAAAGCTTGAAGCTATCCTCAATGAAAAACTCTCACCGCAACTGATTAAAGATTACAGTCCAAATGGACTTCAAGTCGAAGGTGCGAGTGACATCAAAAAAGTGATTACCGGTGTCACCGCATCACAAGCGCTTATTGATTACGCTGTGAGTGTCAGAGCGGATGCCGTATTAGTCCATCATGGTTACTTCTGGAAAGGTGAGCCTGAGCCGATTCGAGGGATGAAAGGTAAGCGTATTCGTACCCTGATTAAAAACGATTTAAACCTGTTTGGTTATCATCTTCCCCTTGATATTCATCCAGAGCTGGGCAACAACGCGAAACTGGCCGAGCTTCTGGACATTGAAGTGATTGACGGCCTGGAGGGGCATCCACAATCTGTTGCGATGTTCGGCAAATTGTTAAAGCCTGTGACAGGGACAGAATTTGCGCATAAGATCGCCAAGGCTCTAGATCGCGAACCTTTACATATTGCACCAGAAAATGCCGATAAGCTGATTGAAACAGTGGGTTGGTGTACTGGTGGTGGTCAGGATTATATTGAATTAGCCGCTTCAAAAGGGCTAGATGCGTTTATTTCGGGCGAGGTGTCTGAGCGCACTACCTATACCGCTCGTGAAATGGGTATTCACTACTTTGCAGCCGGACATCATGCTACGGAGCGTTATGGCATTAAAGCACTGGGCGAATGGCTGGCTGAGGCCCACGGTCTAGATGTGGAATTTAAGGATATTGATAATCCGGTTTAGTCCATTTAAATACGAGTGTCGTGATGAAAAAAAGAGCAGCCCAGGCTGCTCTTTTGCTTTGTGATGTTGTGTTTATCGTTATTCGCGTTCGTGTAGCGGTTTGAAGTCACGCATCTCTTTACCAGTGTATAGCTGACGCGGACGACCGATACGGTTATCTGGATCGCTGTGCATTTCGTTCCAGTGTGCAATCCAGCCCACGGTACGAGACATAGCGAAGATAACGGTAAACATAGACACAGGGATACCGATCGCTTTAAGGATGATACCTGAGTAGAAGTCTACGTTTGGATACAGCTTCTTCTCAACGAAGTACTCATCAGAAAGAGCAATACGCTCAAGCTCCATCGCCACATCCAACAGCGGATCTTCAATGTTAAGCTCTTTAAGTACGTCGTGACACGCTTCGCGCATAACCGTGGCTCGCGGGTCATAGTTTTTGTAAACACGGTGACCAAAGCCCATTAGGCGGAACGGGTCATCTTTGTCTTTCGCACGCTCGATGTACTCTGGGATCTTATCGACAGAGCCAATCTCTTCTAACATATGCAAACAGGCTTCGTTTGCGCCGCCGTGTGCAGGGCCCCATAGAGAAGCGATGCCCGCTGCGATACAGGCAAATGGGTTAGCGCCCGATGAACCAGCAAGTCGAACCGTAGAGGTCGATGCATTCTGTTCGTGGTCTGCGTGTAGTGTGAAGATCTTATCCATTGCACGTGCAACGATTGGGTTGACTTCGTATTCTTCACATGGGTTTGCAAACATCATGTGTAAGAAGTTTTCTGCGTAGGTCAGATCATTACGAGGGTAAATGAAAGGTTGACCAACAGAATACTTGTAACACATTGCCGCTAGAGTCGGCATTTTCGAAATCAGACGATACGCCGCAATTTCACGGTGTGTGTCGTTGTTGATATCCAGAGAATCGTGGTAGAAGGCGGCCAGAGCGCCGACAACACCACACATAACGGCCATTGGGTGAGCGTCGCGACGGAAACCGTGGAAGAAGCTCGCAATTTGCTCGTGCACCATAGTATGGCGTGTGACGATTTGTTTGAAGTTTTCGTATTCTTCGCGTGTCGGGGTTTCACCAACGAGAAGAATGTAGCACACTTCAAGGTAGTCTGCGTTATTCGCTAATTGATCGATTGGGAAACCGCGGTGTAACAGCACACCTTTTCCGCCGTCGATGTAAGTGATTTGAGATTCACAGGATGCAGTGGCAAGAAACCCCGGGTCAAATGTGAAGTAACCATTGGCTCCGAGTTTACGAACGTCGACTACTTCAGGTCCCATAGACCCTTCCATAATCGGCAGCTCGATTGGCGCTTGACCTTCAATATGAAGGGTCGCTTTCTTATCTGCCATAACAATCTCCTTTGTTTATTATTTAATCCGTCCAGGATGTTTGTGTGCCAATTTTTTACTTTGCTTCGTGCTCAAAGTCAATTTTTATACGGTTTTGTGTGCACTTGTTATGATTTTTTATAGAAAAATGGTTAAAAATCTGTTCTGTGTAGCATATTTTGTTACATCAATTGTATTAGAATGTTGCCAACCGTATAGTTGCGGTGAAATTGTTGGTCAAAACCTTATAAATTCAAGGGTACAAACCGAAGTGAGGTCGATTTGGGCCCTTGTTTGTTAACATTATTGTTACAATCTTCTCCCTTGTAACACGAAAATATTGTTAACTTTATGTTAACTTTTGAGGCTTACAGACCAAAAATTATTCATAACAATAAATGCTCAATGGAGCTGAGTGAGCAAGCCCGTGAAAGAAAGAAAGTCCAGACCTGTTAATTTAGATTTGCAGACAATTCGCTTTCCGATCACTGCAATCGCATCCATCCTGCACCGTGTGTCAGGTGTGATTACGTTTGTATCGATCGGTATTCTCCTTTGGTTACTAGCCAAGTCACTCTCGTCCCCAATTGGGTTCGCAGAGGCTGTCGACATCGTCGACGGTTTTTTTGTGAAGTTCATTTTATGGGGCATTTTGACAGCGTTGGCGTACCACATCGTCGGTGGTGTACGTCATTTAATTATGGACCTAGGTTACTTTGAAGAGCTCGAATCGGGCGCGAAGAGTGCCAAGGTTGCCTTCATTGTGACAGGTATCCTGTCTCTGCTGGCTGGAGTATTGGTATGGTAAACAACGTTTCAACATTTGGTCGTAATGGTGTTCACGATTTTCTACTGATTCGTGCAACTGCCATCATTATGACGCTATACACGATTTATCTCGTGAGCTTCTGCGCCTTCGCAGGGGATATTTCCTACGTATCATGGACCAACTTCTTTGGTGGCACATTCACTAAAGTCTTCACCATGCTGGCATTAGCTTCAGTGCTTATCCATGCCTGGATCGGTCTATGGCAAGTTCTTACAGACTACATCAAATTTGCCAAGCTTCGTGGTGCGCTGCAGTTGACATTTATCGCAGTGCTTCTTGGCTATTTCTTCTCTGGTTTCTTTATTCTGTGGGGTGCGTAAGTGTCTATTCCAGTTCGTGAGTTTGATGCCGTAGTAATCGGCGCTGGTGGTGCAGGTATGCGTGCTGCACTACAAATTTCGGAACAAGGCCTGTCATGTGCTTTGTTGTCTAAGGTTTTTCCTACTCGTTCACATACTGTTTCTGCTCAGGGTGGTATCACAGTAGCGTTGGGTAACTCGCATAAAGATGATTGGCAGTGGCATATGTATGACACTGTAAAGGGTTCTGATTACATCGGTGACCAGAATGCGATCGAATACATGTGTAAGAATGGTCCTAAGTCTGTCATTGAACTAGAGAAAATGGGTCTACCTTTTTCTCGTTTTGACAACGGTACAATTTATCAACGTCCTTTCGGTGGCCAGTCTAAAGAGTTTGGTGGTGAGCAGGCTGCGCGTACAGCAGCGGCCGCTGACCGTACCGGTCACGCTCTGCTTCATACTCTGTATCAACAAAACATTAAACATAAGACCACCATCTTCTCCGAGTGGTATGCACTTGATCTGGTTAAAAACCAGGATGGCGCGATCTTAGGTTGTACTGCGCTTTGTATGGAAACTGGTGAGATTTGTTACTTCAAATCGAAAGCAACCATCCTGGCGACAGGCGGTGCAGGTCGTATCTACGCATCGACCACCAATGCACACATCAATACTGGTGATGGTGTAGGTATGGCACTGCGTGCTGGCGTTCCAATGCAAGACATGGAAATGTGGCAGTTCCACCCGACAGGCATAGCAGGCGCGGGTGTTCTGGTTACAGAAGGTTGTCGTGGTGAGGGTGGTTACCTACTGAATAAAGACGGTGAACGTTTCATGGAACGTTATGCGCCTAACGCGAAAGACCTTGCTGGTCGTGACGTTGTTGCGCGTTCTATGATGATTGAAATTCGTGAAGGTCGTGGCTGTGACGGTCCGTGGGGTCCACATATCAAGCTGAAGCTGGATCACCTGGGTAAAGACGTGCTTGAATCACGCCTACCGGGTATTTGCGAACTTTCTCGCACGTTTGCACACGTTGATCCGGTTAAAGAGCCAATCCCAGTTATCCCTACCTGCCACTACATGATGGGTGGTGTTCCAACTCAGGTGTCTGGTCAGGCGATTAAACAGGATGCTTCTGGGAACGATCTAGAAGTTCAAGGCCTATTTGCATGTGGTGAAATCGCTTCTGTATCAGTTCACGGTGCGAACCGTCTTGGTGGTAATTCACTGCTTGACCTGGTGGTATTTGGCCGAGCAACAGGTCTTCACCTTGGTGAAACCTTGGCCGCGCAAACAGAAGCTCGTCCAGCAACTGAGTCGGATATTGAAGCGTCACTGGCACGTACTATGCGCTGGGAAAACAGCACATCAGGTGAAGATCCGGTGCAAATCCGCAAGGACCTGCAAACCTGTATGCAGAACAGCTTCTCTGTATTCCGTGAAGGTGATGCGATGGCAACCGGTCTGGAAGAGCTTAAAGTCATTCGTGAACGCCTTAAAGAAGCCCATTTGGCAGATAAGTCGACAGAGTTCAATACCCAGCGTGTTGAGTGTCTGGAACTAGACAATCTGATGGAAACGGCGTTCTCAACAGCAGTAGCCGCGAATTACCGTACTGAAAGTCGCGGAGCTCATGCTCGATTTGATTTCCCTGAGCGTGACGATGATAACTGGCTATGCCACTCAATCTATAACCCGGAAACTGAACAAATGGCGAAACGTGATGTCAACATGACACCGGTTCACCGTGAAGCTTTCCCACCAAAAGCACGTACGTACTAAAGGGAGGACACGACTATGAAACTTAATTTCTCTCTTTATCGCTACAACCCAGATGTTGATAACAAACCTTACATGAAGGATTACATCCTGGAGGTGGAAGAAGGCTCAGACATGATGGTGCTGGATGCGCTTATCCTGCTGAAAGAGCAAGATCCGACGATCGCTTTCCGTCGATCATGCCGCGAGGGGGTTTGCGGCTCTGATGGATTGAACATGAATGGTAAGAATGGTCTGGCCTGTATTACACCATTATCTGCTCTTGAAGGTGATAAGATAATTATTCGTCCGCTACCGGGCCTTCCGGTGGTTCGAGACTTGATTGTCGACATGACTCAGTTTTATGATAACTACGCGAAAGTTAAGCCGTTTCTTATTTCGGATGGCAATTTGCCACCTTCGCGTGAAAATCTGCAAATGCCGGAAGAACGCGCGCATCTGGATGGCCTATACGAGTGCATTATGTGCGCTTGTTGTACCACATCATGTCCGTCTTTCTGGTGGAATCCGGATAAATTCATCGGACCAGCAGGTCTTCTTGCCGCGTATCGCTGGCTGATTGACAGTCGTGATACCGCAACGGATGAACGCTTATCAAATCTTGATGATGCATTTAGCGTTTTCCGTTGTCACGGCATCATGAACTGTGTCAGTGTATGTCCTAAAGGACTCAACCCGACGAAAGCGATTGGCCACATTAAGTCAATGCTTGTGAATCGTTCGGTGTAATAGATAAAAAATTGCCGGCTCAACCAGCAGGGCGAGCCGGCTACTAATAGCTCGGCGTAGACCGATGCATACGTGAAAACTACTGGTTAAGGGAAAATATGCACAATGGTGTGATGAAGGCATGGCTCGAGTCTTCACACTTGGCAGGCGCCAATGCAACGTACGTAGAGGATCTCTACGAACTGTATCTAAGTGATCCCGATCAGGTAAGTGAGGAGTGGAGACGTGTATTTGATGGGTTGCCAACGCAGCCTGATGTGGCAGAACAGCCGCACTCACGTGTCCGTGATTACTTCCGACGACTCGCTCAAGAAACAAAGCATTCAAGTGTTCAAGTAAGTGACCCCGAGGTCGATGCTAAACAAGTAAAAGTGTTGCAGCTTATCAATGCTTACCGCTTCCGCGGACATCAGGCTGCAAACCTGGACCCTCTGGGTCTTTGGAAACGTCCGACCGTTGATGAATTGGAGCCTGAATTCCATTCACTAACCGAAGACGATTTGGATGAGACGTTCAATGTCGGTTCTTTTGCCATTGGGCAAGAAAGCATGACACTTCGTGATCTTCATAAGGCGCTGCAAAAAACCTATTGTGGCTCCGTTGGTGCAGAATACATGCACATGACCAACACAGCTCAGAAGCGTTGGATTCAGCAACGTCTTGAGTCGGTGGTAGGTCAACCCTCCTTTGATATCGAACACAAACACACTTTTTTAGAAGAACTGACAGCTGCAGAAGGGCTAGAGCGTTATTTGGGCGCTAAATTCCCTGGCGCTAAGCGCTTCTCGCTAGAAGGTGGTGACGCTCTGATTCCGATGACCAAAGAACTGATTCGTCATGCTGGTAGTAAAGGCATGCGTGAAGTGGTTATCGGTATGGCGCACCGTGGTCGTTTAAACATGCTGGTTAACGTTCTGGGTAAGAAGCCACAGGATTTGTTTGACGAGTTTGCGGGTAAACACGACGAAACATGGGGAACGGGCGATGTAAAATATCATCAGGGCTTCTCTGCAGATTTCGCAACGCCGGGTGGAGACGTGCATTTAGCATTGGCATTCAACCCGTCTCACCTGGAAATCGTCAACCCTGTGGTTATCGGGTCAGTACGTGCTCGTCAGGATCGTTTGGGCGATAAAGACGGAAGTATGGTGTTGCCTATTACCATCCACGGTGACTCGGCGATTGCGGGTCAAGGGGTAGTAGCTGAGACCTTCAACATGTCTCAGGCGCGTGGCTTCAAAGTCGGAGGTACGGTTCGTATCGTGGTGAATAACCAGGTCGGTTTCACAACATCGAACCCACGCGATACGCGTTCAACCATGTACTGTACCGACATCGCGAAGATGGTTCAGGCACCGATTTTCCATGTGAATTCGGATGACCCAGAAGCGGTCGCGTTTGTCACTCAAATTGCCCTGGACTTCCGTAACGAGTTCGGCAAAGACGTAGTGATCGACTTGGTGTGCTATCGTCGTCATGGTCACAACGAGGCGGACGAGCCTAACGCAACTCAGCCTTTGATGTACCAGAAAATCAAGAAGCATCCGACACCGCGTAAACTGTATGCTGATGTTCTGATTGAACGTGAAGAAAGCGACATTGAAACGGCTACCCAAATGATCAACGAATACCGTGATGCATTGGATCGCGGTGAGGTTGTGTGTAAAGAGTGGCGACCAATGGCCCTGCACTCTGTTGACTGGTCACCTTATCTAGGTCGTGACTGGGACGAAGAGTGGGCGAGTCAGGTCGAACATGAGCGTTTGGTAGGTCTGGGTCAAAGACTGGGCCAATATCCGGACAGTCACAAGCTTCAAAGTCGAGTTAACAAGCTATACAACGATCGTGCAGCCATGATGAGTGGTGAGAAGATGATCGACTGGGGTATGGCTGAAACGCTGGCTTATGCCACCTTGCTTGATGACGGCAAGCGCATTCGTATATCAGGTCAGGATTCTGGCCGTGGTACCTTCTTCCACCGCCATTCGGTACTGCACAATCAGGAAGACGCGAGTACGTACATTCCGTTGTGCAACATTCATGACAAACAGGGACCATTCCAGGTATTTGACTCTGTATTGTCCGAAGAAGCGGTACTGGCATTTGAGTATGGCTACGCAACTGCAGAGCCTAGTGGGCTGACAATTTGGGAAGCCCAGTTCGGTGACTTTGCCAACGGCGCACAAGTCGTTATCGATCAGTTTATTTCTTCAGGTGAGCAAAAGTGGGGGCGTCTATGCGGCCTGACTATGTTGCTACCACATGGCTACGAAGGTCAGGGTCCAGAGCACTCTTCTGCCCGTCTGGAGCGTTACCTACAACTTTGCGCTGAGCAGAATATGCAGGTTGTTATTCCTTCAACGCCAGCTCAGGTTTATCACATGATTCGTAGGCAGGTCGTTCGCCCAATGCGTCGCCCACTTATCGTGATGTCACCAAAGTCGCTTCTAAGGCACCCTCTGTGTGTGTCTAGCATCGAAGATCTGACCGAAGGCACATTTGAGCCTGCAATCGGTGAGATTGACGAGATGAAGCCTGAAAACGTCAAACGTGTTGTGTTCTGTTCCGGCAAGGTCTATTTCGACCTGTTGGAACAGCGTCGTAACAACGACCAGGATGACGTAGCGATTGTACGTATTGAGCAACTCTATCCATTCCCGCTAGAGGATGTGAAGGCGAAGATTGCTCCGTATATCAATGTACAAGACTTTGTGTGGTGCCAGGAAGAGCCTCAAAACCAAGGTGCATGGTATTCAAGTCAGCACAACTTCCGCGCAGCTATCCCTGCCGGAACAGATTTGAAATACGCAGGTCGTCCTGCCTCAGCTTCACCTGCGGTCGGCTACATGTCGGTACACTTGAAACAACAGAAAGCGTTAATTTCTGACGCGTTGACCCTAGATTAAGAACTAGAAGTAAAAGGAAGAAACAGATATGACAATTGAAATTCTGGTTCCAGACTTACCTGAATCAGTTGCAGATGCGACAGTTGCAACTTGGCACAAGAAACCAGGCGAAGCGGTAGCGCGTGATGAAGTTATCGTGGACATAGAAACAGACAAAGTTGTGTTAGAAGTACCGGCTCCAGAAGAAGGTGTACTTGAAGAAATCATCGAGGAAGAGGGAACAACAGTACTCTCTAAGCAGTTGATTGCCAAGCTGAAACCTGGTGCGGTAGCGGGCGAACCTACAACGGATACCACAGATTCTACACAAGCCTCTCCTGACAAGCGTCACAAGGCTTCTCTAACCGAAGAGTCTAACGATGCGTTGAGTCCGGCGGTTCGTCGCTTGCTGGCTGAAAACGATCTGACAGCCGCTGATGTCAAAGGCACTGGCGTAGGTGGTCGCATCACTCGTGAAGATATTGAAGCGCACCTTGCAGCTGCGAAAGAAGCACCTAAGACAGAGGTTGAAGCTCCGGTAGCGCCTGTCCTGGCTCGTAGCCAAAAACGTGTACCTATGACTCGCTTACGTAAGCGTGTAGCTGAACGTCTGCTGGAAGCGAAGAACAGTACAGCGATGCTGACAACGTTCAATGAAGTGAACATGAAACCTATCATGGACCTTCGTAAGCAATACAAAGACCAGTTCGAAGAGCGTCACGGTACACGTTTGGGCTTCATGTCGTTCTATGTGAAAGCGGTGACAGAAGCACTGAAGCGTTATCCAGAAGTGAACGCGTCAATCGATGGCGATGATATCGTTTATCACAACTATTTCGACATCAGCATGGCGGTGTCTACGCCTCGCGGTCTGGTGACACCAGTCCTTAAAGATTGCGATACGTTAGGCTTTGCAGATATCGAAAAAGGCATTAAGGAATTAGCGATCAAAGGTCGTGATGGCAAACTCACCGTTGAAGAATTGACGGGGGGCAACTTCACTATCACTAATGGTGGCGTGTTCGGCTCACTAATGTCTACACCTATCATCAACCCACCGCAAGCGGCTATCTTGGGTATGCACAAGATCCAGGAACGTCCAATGGCGGTAGATGGCAAAGTGGAAATCTTGCCAATGATGTATCTGGCTCTTTCTTATGACCACCGTCTGATTGATGGCCGTGAGTCTGTTGGCTTCTTGGTGACTATCAAGGAACTACTGGAAGATCCTGCACGCTTGCTACTGGATGTGTAATCAAGCGTTATTTTTTATTTTGGATGCATAGACGTCCAAAATAAATGGAGCTAGACTAGCTCAACGTCTAGCTCCTTAGTAAGCCCTAAGAGGCGACTCTAACGAGTACTCCTACAGACGTATTACCGACATTCGGTATATGGAAATAAAAAATCCCTCAGGGATATAACAAATGGAATCGCACAATGAATTTGCATGAATATCAAGCCAAACAGCTGTTTGCAGAATTCGGATTGCCTGTACCAGAAGGCTACGCATGTGACACCCCACAAGAAGCGTTCGAAGCCGCTGGTCGTATCAGTACTGAAAAGAAAGTAGTTAAATGTCAGGTTCACGCTGGTGGCCGCGGTAAAGCGGGCGGCGTGGAACTTCACGACACCAAAGATGGTGTAAAAGAATTTGCTCAGAAGTGGCTAGGTAAAAACCTGGTGACTTACCAAACTGACGCGAATGGTCAACCCGTTACAAAGATCCTGGTTGAGGAAGCATCTAACATCGCCAATGAGCTGTACCTTGGTGCAGTTGTTGACCGCGCAACACGTCGCATCGTGTTTATGGCATCAACAGAAGGTGGTGTTGAGATTGAAAAAGTAGCGGAAGAAACGCCTGAACTGATTCATAAAGCAGCAATCGACCCGCTAGTTGGCCCACAGGCATACCAAGGCCGTGAGCTGGCGTTCAAGCTAGGTCTTGAAGGCGATCAAATTAAGCAGTTTGTAAAAATCTTCATGGGTCTAGGCAACATGTTTGCTCAGTATGACCTTGCTCTACTAGAGATCAACCCGCTAGTGATTACAGGCGAAGGCAATCTTTTATGTCTTGATGGTAAAATTAACATCGATTCAAACGCACTCTACCGCCAGCCTAAACTTCGTGAAATGCATGATCCGTCGCAAGAAGATGAGCGTGAAGCGCATGCTGCACAGTGGGAGCTGAACTACGTAGCACTTGATGGCAACATCGGCTGTATGGTTAATGGTGCCGGTCTGGCGATGGGGACGATGGATATCGTCAACCTTCACGGCGGCCAGCCAGCAAACTTCCTTGATGTAGGTGGCGGCGCAACCAAAGAGCGTGTAACAGAAGCGTTTAAGATCATTCTATCGGATAGCAACGTGAAAGCCGTACTGGTTAATATCTTCGGTGGTATCGTGCGTTGTGATCTTATTGCTGATGGCATCATTGGTGCGGTTGAAGAAGTTGGTGTAGAAGTGCCAGTTGTGGTTCGTCTAGAAGGTAACAATGCACCTCTAGGCTCGCAAAAACTCGCGGAAAGCGGTCTGAATATCATTGCTGCAAGCTCGCTAACAGAAGCAGCGGAAAAAGTAGTTGCTGCAGCGGAGGGCAAATAATGTCTGTACTAATTAATAAAGATACAAAAGTTATCTGCCAAGGCTTCACTGGTGGTCAAGGTACGTTCCACTCCGAGCAAGCTATCGCTTACGGCACACAGATGGTCGGCGGTGTTTCTCCAGGTAAAGGCGGTCAAACGCACCTAGGTTTACCGGTATTTAATACGGTACGCGAAGCGGTCGAAGTAACGGGTGCTACAGCATCGGTTATCTATGTACCAGCACCGTTCTGTAAAGATGCGATTCTTGAAGCGATTGATGCAGGTATCAAGCTAATCGTTACTATTACAGAAGGTATTCCCACGCTGGATCTTCTGGACGTTAAAGTGCGTCTGGATGAAGCAGGTGTGGTGATGATCGGTCCAAACTGTCCAGGTGTTATCACTCCTGATGAGTGTAAGATCGGTATCATGCCAGGTCATATCCACAAGAAAGGTAAAGTGGGTATCGTATCTCGTTCAGGGACTCTGACATACGAAGCGGTTAAGCAAACGACAGACGAAGGCTTTGGTCAGTCTACGTGTGTTGGTATTGGTGGTGACCCAATCCCGGGCTCTAACTTTATTGATATTCTGAAGCTGTTCGAGCAGGATCCTGAGACAGAAGCGATTGTAATGATCGGTGAGATCGGCGGTACAGCGGAAGAAGAAGCTGCGGCGTTTATTAAAGACAACGTCACTAAGCCGGTCGTTTCTTACATTGCAGGTGTAACCGCGCCTCCAGGTAAGCGTATGGGTCACGCTGGCGCGATTATCTCTGGTGGTAAAGGTACGGCTGAAGACAAGTTTGCAGCGCTTGAAGCCGCTGGGGTGAAAACAGTGAAAAGCCTTGCTGACATCGGTAAAGGTCTACGAGAAATTACTGGTTGGTAATTACTTACTAATGAAAAAAGCTCCAGCCTTAGGCTGGAGCTTTTTTTTGCGTATTGTTAATCTCGAGATGGGACTAATTGTGCGAGCAGGAAGAATGCAGCGGCGCTGATGACCACAGAAGGTCCCGCTGGCGTATCGTAAAACCAGGATAAACTCAGCCCACAGAAGACGGCGACTATGCCGATTCCTGACGCCGTCAGTGCCATTTGCTCTGGTGTGACAGTAAATTTACGTGCTGTGGCGGCAGGAATGATCAACAGTGAAGTCATGATCAGAGCTCCGACAAACTTCATACCGATAGCAATGACCAGGCCAACCATGAGCATTATGATGAGGCGCATTAAGTCGACATTTACCCCTTCTACCGCTGCGAGATCTTCATTTACTGTGGTCGATAGCAGGGGGCGCCAGAATATGAACAGTAATGCGCCTATCAAAGCCACCCCGGCATAGATATAGATCAGGTCAGTCGGAGAGACCGCCAATAAATCACCAAACAGGTAGCTCATTAAGTCAACACGGATATTATCGAGAAAACTCACTGCCACCAAACCAAGAGATAAAGCACTGTGGGCAAGGATGCCCAGCAATGTATCGGTCGCTACCAATTTCTGTTTCTGCAAGGTAACGAGCACAACCGCCAGTGCCATACAGCAAATCACCAGTGCCAGATAGAGGTTGATATCAAACAGAAAGCCCAGAGCCAGTCCCATCAACGAAGCGTGGGCGAGCGTATCACCAAAGTAGGCCATGCGGCGCCAGACGACGAATGAACCAAGTGGTCCGGCAATCAGCGCGATTCCGATACCAGCGACAAAAGAAGGAAGCAAAAATTCAATCATGATGGGCATGTCCATGGTCGTGGTGAGCGCATTGCGCGGCGTCTCCGTTAACCGGTTCACCAGACAAATCATGATGATGATGGCTGTGCTGGTGTTGGTAAAATGCAAGAGTCTCTTTGGTAGCACTGCCAAACAGGGCGATATAAGACGGATGTTGAGTAATGGTCTGCGGACTGCCCTGACAGCAAATATGATGATGAAGACAAATAACATCATCTGATTTTGCCATCACTAAGTGAAGATCGTGAGATACCATAAACACGGCACAACCGAAGCGATGACGCAAGGTATCAATCAGTTCATACAGATCGATTTGACCCTGAACATCAACCCCTTGTGCCGGCTCATCAAGAACCAATAAATCGGGTCGCTGTAGCAATGCCCGGGCTAACAGAACTCGCTGATTCTCACCCCCGGAAAGCTGATGCATGTTACTTTTCATCAGATGTTCAGCGCCGACTAACTTAAGTGCATCCTGCCGTTCCTGAGCACTGTATTTACCAGCAAGTGCCAGAAAGCGTTCCACATTTAACGGTAATGTATCGTTCAGTTTTAATTTTTGCGGGACATAACCTATCTTCAGGCTTTTTGAACGCTTGATTTGTCCCTGAAAGCGCTTTTGCAGTCCAAGTAACACTTTGACTAACGTCGATTTTCCGGCACCGTTCGGGCCGATAAGGGTAAGGATCTGCCCTTTATTTATCGTCAGGCTGATGTTATCGAGCACACGGCGTTTGCTGAACTCGACAGAGACACTGTCAAGTTTGATCAATTCGGTCATGAATAGAACTCATTTGCAATTGCTTATTGTTATAATGTAACATCTCAGGCCATCACTCGCTAGTAAACAATTTGAGGTCATATGCGTCGTTACATTCCAATTCTGGCACTTAGTACACTGCTTCCAATGAAATCGCAAGCCTTTGAAGTATTAAACAGTATAAAACCGTTTGAAATGATCTCTAATGAACTGATCCTTGAAGGACAAAGTACCTCATCATTGTTGAATGCAAACGCTTCGCCTCACGACTACGCGCTGAAGCCATCCGACATAAAGAAATTGCGCAGCAGTGAGTTGATCATCTGGTTTGGGCATGATTTGGAGAGTTTTCTGGAAAAGCCGTTAGAAGGTAATCCTAACGTCCTGACCGTTCAACAGATTGAAGGTCTGGATCTGCGTGAGTATGGTGAAGAAGACGGTCATGATCATGGCCATGAAGGTCACAATCACGGCAGTTATGATCCTCACATCTGGCTTGGTCCAGAGCAGACTCGTCAGGTCGCCAGAGCGATCTCATACAAATTGAGTGAGTTGGATCCAGCCAATAAAGCGGCATATGCCGATAAATTAACTGAGTTTGAGTCGAAGCTGGATAGCACGTTAGCTACGATTAAGGCTGAACTGAAGCCAATAACGTCAGAGGGGTATTATGTTTTTCATGATGCCTATGGTTATTTTGAACGCCATTTTGGCCTGAGTAATTTGGGGCACTTTACCGTCAGCCCAGAGCGTAAGCCCGGTGCAAAAACACTGATTTCTATCAAAACCACTCTTCGAGAGCAGCAGGTCAAATGTGTGTTTGCAGAACCTCAATACACTCCAGCGGTGATTGAATCGGTAACAAGAGGCACGGGTACTTCGATTGGGACACTTGACCCACTAGGTACGGATATCGACATTCAGCCCGGCAGTTATTTTACATTCCTGCAGTCCATATCTGGCAGTTTCACCGCGTGTCTTGCTCAGTAAGTGAGCTATGCCAGATAAATCTGATGGCATCGTTGTCAGCTTAGGGAAATTGTGCGCTTTTTGATAAATCCATCGGAAAGCGTGTGATCAACTCGCCATTTACATGCGTTGAGTCACACAATTTCCTTTCTATGCCCGGGTAAATCCATTAAATTGTACATAATTATCGATGCAAATTAACTGGTTTTACATTGAGTCACTGCCATCAGGATCCTATTACAAAACTGACGCTTCATTATCGAAGAGAGTGCCGCCTGACTTACACTTTCTTGAGGGGCATAGTTGCCTTAATTTATAAGGTATGCCTGTTGTCTGCTTTGGCCATCTTCTCACTCCCCGGTTTGGCTTCTGAGTTACCCCCCATCTTTTATCCTTTAAAACTGCAGTCCGAAGGACAGTTTCTGGCAGCAAAGCAACTTTTCTCAGGAGAGGAGGGAGGTTTGTGGTCGATTGATGTTCATAACCGAGTCCGCTTCTTCGATGGCCACAACTTTACCGAACTGAATGACGCCCCATTTGACAGTCAGTTGGTTACATTTACTCAGGGGAAATTCTGGTACGCCAAAGCCAATAAAGTGTATTCCAGGCAAGCATTAGGTAAATCAAAGCTAGTGTATCAGGCTGAAATTACACGAGATATCCAGAAAATAGATAGTCATGAGAATAAAATCTGGTTTACTGACCAGGACTATTTCTATGCCTTTGACGAACAACTGGGACAGGTACTTAAACTCGAACAATCGGAGTTCGAACGTTTTTATAGTGGTGCGGCAATAAACATACGAGCGGCAATTGAAGTTGACGGAGAGTGGTGGTTGGGGACAAGCATTGGTTTGTTTAAATGGGATGGTGTCAGACTGGCTCAAGTCGTCACCCAGCACACAGGACAAGTAACCCGACTGTTTTACTCCACCGATGACCAAACCCTGTTAATTGGTTATACCGACGGCGTTGAAACCTATTCTTTTGTTTCTGAACAAGGCCGGTACTATCAAGCCGAACACTCCCACGTACTCACGTTAGAGCAATCGAGTAAACACTATTGGGTTGGCACTGAGCACGGTTTGTTTCTAGTAGATAAAGCAACACAGCATATTGATAAAGCGGCCTTTAACGAGAATGATGATTTTGGGTTAGCGGGAGAGAAAATCTACTCTCTTGTTGCAGATGAGATGTCCGGTATGTGGATAGCCACAGACAATGGGGTGCGTTACTTCTCTGAGTATAACGAATTGTTCCGCCGTTCGTCTGTGTCGGTGGAAGACGACATTAACCGTCTGGAGGCGAAACTTGAGGTAGTCGCTAACCCTCTTGGTGGCTACTGGGTTATTACTCCAACCGCCTTGTACTCGGTTGATGGGGCAGGTGTGTCGACTTTGGTTTTTTGGGGGAAAGTATCGTCGCTTGCTCAGCACGAAAAGTTACTTTGGCTTGCAACGGACAGAGGATTATTGCAACTGGATTTAGCTCGCTATCGGGTCACGACACTTCGTCAGGAGGTAGACCGCCTTCCTACTCACGTTGACCACATAGCGGTCGGTACAGATGCAACCCTCTGGTTAAGCAACGGTTCTCGTCTCATGACCATGAATATTGAGACTCAGACAGTAAAAGACTTTGGGGTAGACTGGGCCATAAGTGAACACTTACCTGCAAAAATAACCGAAATTGATGTGGTGAGCGAACGATTGACGGTGGTCGGTACCGATCACGGTCTTTATCTCATTGAACAAGGTCAAAGTCGATTTGTTCGTCAGAGTGAGCCCTTCGGAAGTGTTATAGAGATTTCATCGTCCAACAACGGGGTTTGGGTGGCCAGTGGTTACGGAGCATTTTCACTATCGCTCAATGATCTGTCTTTTCAAGCTCTGCCCTTGTATCAGGATAACATTCGGCCGATATGCATTACTCGCAGTGAGGATGCGACCTGGTTAGTGACTTCGGTTGGCATCACCGCCTACCAGCAACAAGGGAATATTGTTCAGCATATCAGTGCTCCCTATGGTGTTATTAACAATGAGTTTATTAATGGAAGTTGCAGCTACAGCCCGGTGAGCGGGGATGTGATTTTAGGTTCTCGCTATGGCATTGTCGAATTCGATGCTCGTTATTTGCAGAACCTGCAATTACCACAGGCATCGGTACTCGTTTCTAAGGTGGCTGTGAATAATTCTGCCGTTCGACTGGCTGATCTAACTGAGCGTATGCCAAAAATAGAATATGGTGACTCCATTTCACTACAGCTCAGCTTGTGGCCCGCAATTCAGGGCAGCACGCTCATTTATCGAAGTAATGGTTCTGAGTGGAAAGGATTGACCGGGCGGCAGCTCAATATTGATAAGCCTAATCCGGGTGAGCATCGCCTTGAAATAGCCGTCTCTGGTCAGCAGAGCAATGGTGTTTATCGAGTCTTTGAGTTTAAGGTTCTGACACCATGGTATATGACCCGTTGGTTTTATGCATTGCTGCTGATGGTGTTTGTTGTCTCAACGGCGAGCTTCATTTATTGGCGGTCACGAAGAATTCAAGCCATGAACGCGGTATTGAAAACTCAAGTAGCACTCAAAACGGAACAGTTACAGCATCAAAGTCGCGTATTGGTGGGGAATAACCAGCAGTTGAGAAAGGCGTTCAAAATACGTCAATCGGTATTGCGGGAACTGACCGAGCAAGCTCTTAGTCATTCACACCAATTTCGCCTTGAAAACGCCAGTGTTATGGTTAGATCAGCCGAGAAGACTGACAGTCTGAATAAGGTCCGAGCTATCTTTGATGAGTCAGGGCAGAGATCGAGTATCTGTCCGGTTGCCAACGTTTTGAAGTTTACTTTGTCAGCGTGGAAAAAAGAGCTGGATAGTTATGGGATTCATGTTGAGCTTAACATGCAGGCTCAGCATGACCACGTTATTGTTGATGCTTGTAATCTGGATATTATCTTTAACACGATTTTAGCCAATGCAATGAGGCGTCTGGTTCGGGGACAATCTCTGAGTATTACCCTTGATGATGACGGCACCAAATTATCCGTTACATTTGAAGACAGCGGTTTACCGTTACCAAACATGAGTGACAGTCACAATGACCTGACGGGTGAAACTGCGGTCAATCAGTTGGATTTTAGTCCCAGCAGCCTGCCCTATCATATTCATAATTCAGGTGGTGAGTTAAGGCCGGTTGAGCGTTCGGGCCAAAATCGAATTGTGATTCGCTGGATCTTGTCCGGTGCGATCGACGAACCGACAACAGTATTACCTTCATCAGACAACCGCAAGAACGAAACGTTAACGGTTCCTGCGGTGACCGAAACCAGAAGGGAAAAATATGAAAGCTGGAAACATCAAGTCACCCAATTGGTAGCCGAACAATACAGTGACCCAGACTTCAGCACTGCGGTAGTGTCCCGATCACTGTTTATCTCTGAACGTAGCTTTCAGCGTCGTTTTAAATCTTTGTTTAGTATCACCTTTACTGATTATCTCACCGACGTCAGAATGGAAAAGGCCTGTGAGATGTTGCTTCAGGGAGAGAAAGTGGCAGAGGTAGCGTTTGCGTGCGGGTTTAATGATCCCTCGTACTTCTCTCAGCGTTTCAAGCTCTATTTTGGCTTACCTCCATCAAAGTTTGCCATAATGGATGGCGCTGACGCATAACCATCGATTCTCTCAGGCCTGAGTTCCTGCCGGGCCTGAGGTAATGGTTCGGCGATCAGAGACCGAAATAGTGGTAAAACGCCCGCTGTTTCACACGTTCGATTTCCAGGTCGGTAAGCACAAATCGTAAAGTGTCTCCTGGACGCATTTGCCCGAGAGTAGGTAGATCGCGAAATGCTATTGTGCCCAACTTGTTGTAGCCGCCCAAAGTCTGTCGATCCTGTAGCATGATGATGGGATCGCCATCTGGGGGGAGCTGCACTGCGCCACAAACTATCCCTTCCGAGATCAATGATCCCAAAGGCTGTGCTTCGTCCGGGCGTTCATCGTGTTCCAGCGATTCTAACCTTACTCCCATTCTGTTGCTATTGGGGGTGACTCGGTAAGTGGTGGCTAAGACTTTGTCAATGAGGTGCTGCGGTAACTTTGAGTATTGAAAAGCAGGGATCAGACGAAGCTCTTGATGATGGGCATAAATGGGAATCGCGGAAGTGGGCATGACGGCCAAAGAGTTGTTTGGCTCTGGGCTGATAGCGAGACGGTCACCAAGTTGCAATGCCAGCCCCTGATGTGGCCCGCCAATGTGATTTCGCTCTACGGTAGAGGTACTTCCCATAAACGGTACTACGTCGAACCCTCCAGCCACGCTAAGGTAACTACGCAGGCCAGATTTAGGGATTCTTAAGTGGATCTCCTCGCCATTGGTTAGCGAGAACGGTTGCCAGGGGGCGATGTGGCTGCCAGTTGTGGCGTTGAAAGCGTTGCAATCTGCTCCTGTCAACACCAGCATCAAATCGCCATTGGCGCGCAATTTCACTCTTCCTAACAGAATTTCCAGGCTGGTAGCATGAACCGAATTGCCAAGTAGTTTTTGTCCCCAGCAATGCGCCAAAAGGTCGGCGGCTCCTCCCTGGCTCAAGCCGTAGCGCGCACAATGATAGCGGCCTATGTCCTGAAAAGTGACATGATGGTTCTGATTTACTATGACCAGTTCTGGCATATCTGTCCCCCTAGCTCAAAGTATTCTTTTTTATCGATGGGTTCAAACTTCACCTTATCGCCCACTTTGAGGAGTGAATTTTGCGGGGCCAATGGGTCATAAAAGGAAATGGGGCAGTTTGCGATAATCTGCCATCCTCCAGGTGTAGCGCTGGGATACACTGCAGTCTGATGATTGGCAATGCCTACACTGCCTTTAGGTACCTTAGCTCTCGGAGTTACCAGTCGTGGGACTTGAATCTCTGCAGGGACCTCAGCCAAAAAAGCAAATCCGGGGGCGAATCCGATGGCACAGACCGTGTAAGTGGTTTGGGAATGGAGTTCGATGATGCGCTCAATTGGGATAGACAAAGTTTGTGACATGGACACCAACTCTGGCCCCACTTCATGGGAATAATAAGCGGGCAACGTGACTAAAGAGGAGGTATCTCTGTCCACAACCTCAGTGATGTCTGTGGTGCGAAACCATTGGACGATCTGCAGTTCTGACACCTTTAAAGGGTGATACTCAATCAACAAAGAGGTATAGGACGGCGTACAGTTTAACAGCGCATCGCCAAATGTCTGCTCTAATTGCGTGGCATATTGACCAATCGAGATCGGAAGTGAAATGTCCACGGTATCGGCGAAATAGACCATCAATGCCGATTCTGAGACCGGAGTAATTGAACGTGGTTTGGTCATGTATCACTCCTCATTTTGTAGCAGTGCTTTGATCGCTTTTGCTACACTGATTGATGCCAGATTATCGCCATGAACACAGAGAGTGTCGGCAGTCAGTTGCACCTCTCCTTCATCCAGTGTCTTCAGAGGCTGGCTTTTTATAATGGTCTTTGCCTGTGACAGGATCGTGTGTTCTTCGTGGAGGACAGAGCCAGACAGGCTACGTGGAGCCAGTAGGCCAGAACTGAGGTAGCGTCTATCGGCGAAGGCTTCAAATAGAAGAGAAGCTCCCATTTTATTGGCGTGTTCAAGATGCTGCTCAGCGTCAGCAGTTGCTAGCATCATTACAGGCAGTCCCGACACTGCAGACACTGTGAACATCGCACTCAATACCTCTTGTGATACCAGCATGTCGTTATAAAGCGCACCATGTGGTTTGAAGTAACTCACAGTACCGCCGCGATACCCAGCTAGTGATTGCAGTGCACCAATTTGGTACAGAACCGAGTGAATGAGGGCGTCTCTGGCCATGGGAATCGAGCGTCGCCCAAATCCCTCTTTATCGGCGTATCCAGGATGAGCACCAATTGTCACCTCGTATTGCAGGCAAAGATCGATAGTTCTGACCATCACATCTGGATCCGAAGCATGAAAACCGCAAGCGATATTGGCCATGTCCAATACTGGAATGAGCAGTTCGTCTTGTCCCATTTGCCAAGGTCCAAAGCTTTCTCCAACATCACCATTCAGTTTAACCATAGTATTCACTTCCATTCAAACACATAGTAATGATTATGGTGATTAGAATAATGGTTTACAAATCAGAAAAGTAGCAGGTTGGAACGACTTTGAGAGAGAGGAGAGAAAAAAAATTCGCGGCATAGCCGGGGGACCATACCGCGGGTGCCAATGACACCTTCGCTTGCTGCCGGAGTGATGTGGTTTTCCACATCACCTCTGGAATTTCGATTAACAGGAGCAGGTTTGCTCTGTTGGTGTTCACTATAAGTATTTCCACTTAGTTCACGTATAAAAAAAACGGCAAGTTATCATGACTTTTGCGACATTATTTACCTTGATGTTTAACTAATTGAATTATATTGATTTTATCTTATTTTAGTTTTTTGGTACGTGATTGGTGTGTTACAGAAAGCGGTTTGTTGCCGACAAATTGACGTAATTGACGGACACATTTTGACAAATATTACAGTTGCATATTGAGCAAAATTGATTTGGCGCAAAGCGGGATCTTAGTTTTCACCTTTAAAATTAGTGTTAATGTTAATATTTCTCATTACCAATCATAGTTTGGGTGAATCTAATGAAACTTGCTGATTTGAATATTGGGGGCTGTGGCAAAATCACTGCGCTCACTGGGCTATCAAACGACGTACGAAAAAAGCTGATGGTAATGGGACTATTACCAAATACCGAAGTTAAAGTGATCCGCCGCGCACCAATGGGTGACCCACTGCAAATTGAAGTTCGTGGAGTGAGTTTAGCGGTACGCAACACCATTGCCCAATCCATTGAAGTGGAGTCGTTGTAATGAACTACACAATCCTTACCGTTGGTAACCCCAACAGCGGTAAAACCACATTATTTAATGGCCTGACGGGGGCTAAACAGCAAGTGGGAAACTGGGCGGGCGTCACGGTTGAAAAGAAAACCGGGCAATATCAGCACGCGGGTGATGAATTCCAACTAACGGACTTACCGGGCATTTACGCTCTGGATAGTGGCAATGACGGCAACAGTATTGATGAGTCCATTGCTTCGCGAGCGGTTTTGACCCATCCGGCCGATCTGATCATTAACGTTGTCGATGCGACAAGTCTGGAGCGCAGCCTATACATGACGCTTCAGTTGCGTGAGCTTGGTCGCCCGATGGTTGTGGTCCTAAATAAAATGGATGCGCTGAAACGAGAGCGCGTGAAGTTGGATATAGCAGGGTTGGAAAAGGCACTAGGGTGTCCGGTCATGACCCTTTCGGCGACCGATAAAGACCAGGTTCGTAACCTGAAAGAGCGTCTGCATAAGACTGTTGTCCAGGGGCTTACTCTGGATGCTCTGAACATTGATTATGGTGTTGAGATGGAACAGGCCATCGCTAAAGTTGAAACCGTCTTTGCCGGAGAGTCAGTGAATCCAAGAGCTCTGTCGATCAGGGCATTGGAAAATGACGTCATGGTGCTGAATGCTCTGACATCGGAACAACGAGATACCATCGCGCTGGCAGGTCAGCAAACTGAGCTTGATATCGACCTACAAGTAGCTGATACCAAGTACACTTTTTTACATGAACAGTGCAAGAAACTGCGTCGTAGTGAAGGAAAGTTAAGCCGTAGCTTCACTGAGAAAGTAGATGCCTTGATTCTTAACAAGTGGGTCGGCGTACCGTTCTTCTTTGTGGTGATGTACCTGATGTTCATGTTCTCGATTAACATTGGTAGCGCATTCATCGACTTTTTTGATATCGGTGTAGGGGCACTCCTGGTTGATGGGGGACATTATCTTCTTGACGATCATTTGCCCGTCTGGTTGGTGACATTGATTGCAGACGGTGTTGGAGGTGGTATTCAAACGGTTGCTACCTTTATTCCTGTAATTGCGGCGCTTTATCTGTTTTTGGCCGTTTTGGAAAGCTCTGGCTATATGTCCCGAGCAGCCTTCGTTTTAGATAAAGTAATGCAGAAAATTGGTCTTCCAGGTAAGGCGTTTGTGCCACTAGTATTGGGTTTCGGCTGTAACGTACCTTCTATTATGGCCACGCGTACTCTGGATCAGGAGCGAGAGCGTAAACTTGCAGCCTCAATGGCACCATTTATGTCGTGTGGTGCGCGCCTGCCTGTATACGCGTTGTTCGCGGCGGCTTTTTTCCCGCAAAGTGGACAGAATGTGGTGTTTGCTCTTTATGTATTGGGCATCATCGCTGCGGTGTTTACAGGCCTTGTGTTGAAGCACACTGTCTATCCGGGATCGAGCGACAGCCTGGTAATGGAAATGCCGGACTATGAACTGCCTACATTCCAGAATGTGATGATCAAAACCTGGCAGAAGCTGAAACGTTTTGTTTTGGGGGCGGGTAAAACCATAGTGGTAGTGGTGACTATTCTGAGCTTCCTTAACTCTGTGGGTACTGATGGTTCATTTGGCAATGAAGACAGCGAAAATTCGGTACTGTCTAAAGCGGCACAAGTAGTGACGCCCGTGTTTGCGCCTATGGGAGTGCAGCAAGACAACTGGCCTGCGACTGTGGGTATTATTACCGGTATTTTTGCCAAAGAAGCGGTTGTTGGCACACTGAACAGTCTTTATACCTCAGAGGAGGGGGAAGAGACTGAATACGACTTGATCGGCAGCTTGCAAGAAGCTGTGGCGTCTATTCCTGCTAATTTGGCGGCACTCAGCTACTCTGATCCTTTGGGAGTGGATGTTGGTGACTTGTCTGACAGCAATGCGGTAGCGGAAGAACAGGAAGTGGATAGCTCTATTTTTGGTAATCTGAAAGGCTATTTTGTGAGTGGCAATGCGGCATTTGCCTACCTTATCTTTATTCTGCTTTATACACCTTGTGTCGCAGCGATGGGGGCATACGTAAAAGAGTTTGGTCAAAAGTACGCACGCTTTATCGCACTCTGGACCATGGGCCTGGCTTATGGTGGCGCGACTCTGTACTACCAGATCACACACTTTGCAGCTCATCCGGCATCAAGTGCACTTTGGATTGCGGTGATACTGGGTGCTGGCATTCTGATGTTCAAACTACTGCAGCGTCAGGGGAGAAAGCAAATTGAACCAGAGGTCCAGGTGGCATGATATTGTCAGAGCTAAAACACTATATTGAACATAACCCTGGTGCGAGTCGGCACGACCTGGCGAAAAAGTTTGCCCTAAGTGAAGATGGTGTTGATGCAATGCTGGCGGTATGGATTCGCAAAGGCACGATCTCCCGAATGTTGGATACGAACCAATCCCAGCAGGTGACTCGGGTGCGATATTCGCTTAACCGAACCGATGCTTTGTCAGTGACGGTCAGAATGTAATAACTGGAAGACAGACTACAATAGCCGCTTCAATGAAGCGGCTATTTTTATTGATGTTGACTTAACCTAAACAACTTATCGCCAGCACTTAACATCAGCGGGCGGGGAGATTAACTGCGCTGAAACAGGCTACTCAGGGAGAGTACATTGCCGATACGGGTCATGAGCTCAGCTTGTTCCTCATCGCTGCGTTGCTCGCCTTTGGTGTTTCCCCACACAGGCCCAGGCCAGGCAATGTCGTCCTTAAAACGGGCGATATGATGGATATGAAGTTGCGGCACCATATTGCCTAAGGCACCCAAGTTGAGTTTATCCGGCTGGAAAGTGGCTTCAAGCGCCTGGCTGACCGCCTGAGATTCAAGTAAAAACTGCTGTTGCTCCTGCATTGGCAAATGGTGCAGTTCTTTAAGATTTTCGCGTTTGGGTACCAGAATGACCCAGGGAACGGCGCTGTCTTTGCTCAATAGCGCAATGCAAAGCGGGAAGTGACCCAGTACCGTTGTGTCTTTTGCCAACTGTGGATGTAATTCGAAACTCATGTTCTCATTCCGTGGTCGATAAAGTGGATTCAGTATATCTTAACATGCGGGATTTGTAGTCGGACTGCAGATAAAATAAAAGGTTGACGTTTTCACGCCAACCTTTTTACCGTCATGCCTTTAGTGGGGCATTACATACGTTCTAGCGTATCAATGCCTAGCAGATCCAGACCTTGTTTGATGGTCTTAGCCGTTAGTGCAGCAAGACGTAGACGGCTTTGCTTCACAGCTTCGTCTTCAGCGATTAGGATTGGGCACGCTTCGTAGAAGCTAGAGAATTGACCTGCTAGTTCAAACAGGTAGCTACACATGATGTGAGGCTGACCTTCACGAGCCACTGACTCAACCGCTTCTTCAAATTGTAGAAGCTTAGCGACTAGTGCTTTCTCTTTTTCATCAGTGATCTTGATGTCGCCAGCAAGCTCATCCATAGAAACGCCAGCTTTAGCAAATATTGATGCCACGCGAGTGTATGCGTACTGCATGTATGGCGCAGTGTTGCCTTCGAACGCTAGCATATTGTCCCAGTCGAACACGTAGTCAGTGGTACGGTGCTTAGAAAGATCGGCATACTTAACCGCTGCCATCGCAACAGTGTTAGCAATGTTTGCTTTCTCTTCGCTCGCAAGCTCTGGATTCTTAGATTCGATAAGCGCGTTAGCACGTTCTACCGCTTCATCCAGTAGATCAGCAAGACGAACCGTACCGCCTGCACGTGTCTTAAATGGACGGCCATCTTTACCTAGCATCATGCCGAACGCATGGTGCTCAAGAGTTGTTGACTCTGGTACGTAGCCTGCTTTACGAACGATAGTCCATGCCTGCTGTAGGTGCTGGTGCTGACGTGAGTCGATGAAGTAAAGTACACGATCCGCGCCTAGTTGCTCATAACGGTACTTAGCACATGCGATATCAGTGGTGGTGTATAGGAAACCACCGTCGCGTTTTTGGATGATAACGCCCATTGGCTCACCATCTTTGTTTTTGTATTCATCAAGGAATACCACCTGCGCGCCGTCATCCTCAACTGCTAGGCCTTTTTCTTGAAGATCTTTTACGATAGCTGGAAGCATGTCGTTATACATACTTTCGCCCATCACATCTTCGCGAGTAAGCGATACGTTTAGACGGTCGTAGTTACGCTGGTTTTGAATCATAGTGATATCAACTAGTTTCTTCCACATCTCAGCGCAGAACTCATCACCACTCTGTAGTTTAACTACGTAGTTACGAGCGCGTACTGCGAATTCTTCGTCTTCATCGTACAGTTTTTTAGATTCACGGTAGAAGGCTTCCAGGTCAGAAAGCTCCATAGACACTTCGCCAGATTCTTTTTGAACGCGCTCTAGGTTTGCGATAAGCATACCGAACTGAGTACCCCAGTCACCGATGTGGTTAGCACGAACAACCTTGTGGCCAAGGAACTCTAGAGTACGAACAACCGCATCACCGATGATGGTTGAACGAAGGTGACCAACGTGCATCTCTTTTGCAACGTTTGGTGCTGAGTAGTCTGCAACGATCGTTTGTTGCGCTTGTGTCGCTACACCTAGGCGAGCATCAGCAAGAGCTTGGTCGGCTTGCTGTGCTAGAAACTCTTCGCTTAGGAAGATGTTGATAAAACCGGGACCAGCAATTTCAGTTTTGCTTGCAATTCCATCTAGGTCCAAAACATCCAGAACTTTTTGCGCGAATTCTCGTGGATTAGTGCCCAACTTCTTAGCAACGCCCATTACACCATTCGCTTGGTAGTCACCAAACTGTGGTTTTGCTGATTGGCGAACAGCCGCAGGACTGCCTGCAGGTGCGCCAGCGGCTTCGAGAGCCTGAGATACTTTGTCGTTGATCAGTGCTTGGATATTCACACGCATTTCCTTCAAAACTTGGCTTCAATTCTTGGAATTGGATTTAATCTAGTAAATTGGCGCACATAATAGCAACTTTAGCGCCGCTGACCTAGGGGGAAAGTTTGTATTTTTTCTGATTCTGACTAAATCCTGCTACTATTTGGTGTTTGATGACCAAAACGAGCCGGAAAAAATGCAACAAACCCTGATAGAAAAAGGATTAGTGCCTTCTTTGATGCTGAATAAAATTGATGATTTTCTGGATAATATTCAGGCTTTATGCAGCAAGTTATCTATGGATTTATCCAGTTATCAAGCGGACCACATTGCCTTGAGAATCAATGATTCTGAGGTGGCGAAAGCAGCGCATCAGGCATGGTTACCCTACGGTCAGGTGATTTCTGAAGCGCAAATTAACGGTCGACCTATTGTTGTGCTTGCGTTCAATCAACCAGTAAAAAGTCATGGGTGGTCGATTGAGTGTCTGGAGCTGCCTTACCCTGCCATCGGTAAGTCTCACCCAGTGGAAGATTGGGAACATGTCGAGTTTGTTGTTCCGTCATCGGCAACGACAGCGGAAGCGTTCTTGCTGCATTTGGTAGATATCTTCCCTGCGCTGGCTGAAAGCCTCGAACAACTGGATACCCTTAACATCAGCATGAAGCTTTCCAGCCCAAAGGGGGAAGGGGAACGGCTGGCCAACCCGACGGTCGCCTTTAAGCATGACAATATTTGTATCAAGCTGCACCCACACAGTTTGAAGCGCATTGTGGCCTCTGAACAGTCGGCATAAACTTCTGCATGGCATTGAGTTAACCGTCTGGAAGAGCATGACCCGAATCGGCTCGGTGATCACAATATAGCGACAAGCCCTTACCGATAACCCAGTTGTTTAAGACTAGACTCAATAAGTCAACATCGTCTTTTAGGAACTGACACGTGATGATCAAATCAACACTCCACATCGGATCAGGGCTTGTTTTCATATGCTTCGCGCTCTCGGTATCAGCCACCGAGTTTGATACAGAAAACCCACGCTGCAAACCCAGCCAACAGCGACAAGTGTCTAACGGGCACATTGATCTCAATTTAACTTTTTGTAATCGCCTGACCCTTCACAATGGTGAACAAGTTGTGTGGACGTCAAACTACATCTCACCATACGAGGTTGCAGCAGAACGCTGGCTGCAAGTGCTTACCGCTGTTGATGGTGTTGAACATCACTCGCTTGGTATCAACGTCTATGTGGTTCCACTAGCGGACGCTAATGGAATGGCAGGGCCTGAGTCTGAAATCGATGTGAACTGGCGACTGATCCCAACCCAAGGATCGGTTTTTATCGGCAGTCACACCTATGAACCCGAGTTCGACAACATCGAGTTCAGAGCCAATATTCTGCATGAAATGGGGCATGTATTTGGTGTCGGGGCGTATTCGATGGACTACACGCGTCACGACAAACAGTTCGGAAAAGTCTTTCTGGTTCGTGACAGTCAGGCGGTTAAACAGTTCAATCAGCAGTATTCTGTTAATTATAGCGAGTTACCCATCAGTGACGACGGAGGGCATTTGTATGATTCAAAGTGGGCTGAAGACAAACCGCGATACAACCAGAACGGTCAGCCAGTACCGGATATGACAGAAGAGCTGATGGCAAACGGTGCCAAAATTGGTCCGGTGACATTAGGGTTGCTGGATGACCTAGGTTACCAAGTCGATTATTCGAAGGGCGATCGTTACTAAATTGAAAGGCGCTTCCCTTATGAGAGAAGCGCCGGGAATAACCGTTAGAGAATGACGGTCTTGTTGCCGTAGACAAAGACATGGTCATTGATGACTTTGTTCAAGGCTTTGGACAGCACGTTTTTCTCAACATCTCGTCCAGCTTGAGCCATGTCGGCGGCACTGAAGTTGTGGTCTACAGGAATTACATCCTGTTTAATGATAGGTCCTTCATCCAGGTCGTTAGTAACAAAGTGCGCCGTTGCACCAATGATTTTGACCCCGCGGTCATAAGCCTGCTGATAAGGTTTCGCGCCGATAAAGGCTGGCAAGAAGCTGTGGTGAATGTTGATGATCTTATGGTGGTACTTCTCAACAAAGGTCGGCGTCAGTACGCGCATATATTTTGCCAATACCAGATAGTCGGCATCGTACTGATCGATGGCTTCCAGCATTTTTGCTTCGTGTTCTTCACGGCTCAGGCCATCATGTGACACACTGTGGTAAGGGATGTCAAATTTCTCAGTCAGTCCCTGCAGGATATCGTAGTTACCGATCACCGCAGCAATGTCTACATCCAGACTGCCGTCAAAATTCTTCATCAGAATATCGCCCAGACAATGCGCTTCTTTGGTCACCAGAATCACGATGCGTTTGCGTGATGAACCAACGAGTTTTCGTTTGGCGCCTGTTGGCAGGGCTTGATCCAGATCGGCCAGAAAAGTTTCATCGTTAAAATAACCCTCCAGCTCGGTACGCATAAAGAAATGGCCGCTGGTGTTATCCACAAATTCGTTGTTGTGAATAATGTTGAGCTGATGCTTGTAACAGATGTTGGTGATTTTAGAGATCAGTCCAGGAGCATCATTACAATGCGTCAATAAGGTTTTCTTTTCCATGATTTACCGCTTCCGTGAAATATAAACTGTACCTCTTCGTAATACTGAATTCAGGGATAATATCAGGTAATAGTGCAACATATTGATGTGCGTCTAATTTTACGAATGTGAGGATTTAAATTGGTGCGTTTATTGAGGTTGTACGCAATCTATCCGACATTATTAATCTATTCTGAGCTAGGTTTCAACAAAAGAAGTCAGTCTGGATCGCTCAAAGGTTGTTCTGGCTTTGTTGGACTTTTTCAATTCAGCTTCAGGAGAGTGCTATGGACAAAGAACTACTCGCGCGCAAACTCTATGAACAGCGAGTTTCAGAGCTCGTCGGAGATTCAGTCATCGACCTTCATGAACTTGATGAACTCTGGCAGAGCAAAGTATCACCCACTCAGGCAGCGGAACAGTTAAAACAACAGAGTGAACCGAATGCTCCGGGGTGGCTGACCCGTTATCTCAATAAATACTGACTTTCTCTTCATTACGTCATCAGACCAAGGGGGCTTGCATGCCTCCTTTTCAATTTTGAACTGCAGATGGATTGGGTATACTAGGCCCATCATTTACCCAGCAGCAGCCGCAAATGGTTTCACGAACAATTACAAAAGCCTTCGCTTCTGACGGAGCATTGGGACAGGTCATTCCTGGGTTCCAGCCGAGGCAACCACAACTCGATATGGCGGAGGCGGTTGAACAGGCCATTGCCAATCAATCACAGTTGGTGGTCGAAGCCGGAACGGGAACAGGTAAGACGTTTGCTTATTTGGTGCCAGCGCTGCTGAGTGGCAAAAAAACCATCATCAGTACCGGTTCAAAGAATCTGCAAGAGCAGCTATTTCATCGTGATTTACCCTTGATGGTCGAAGCTCTGGGATTTCACGGCCAGGTATCCCTGCTCAAAGGGCGTTCCAACTACCTGTGTCTGGACAGGCTTAGCCGACAAATGGTGGAAAGTCATACCACCGAGACCCAGACCGACCTGTTATCACAATTGGTCAAAGTGCGCAGTTGGTCATCCGAGACCAAATCGGGGGATTTGGGTGAGTGTGATGCCATAGCCGAAGACAGTCCTGTCATACCGACGATCACGTCCACCAACGATAATTGTCTGGGTAAAGAGTGCCCCAGTTATCAGGACTGTTTCGTGCTCAAAGCGCGTAAACGTGCCCTGGATTCTGATGTGGTGGTGGTGAACCATCACCTGTTTATGGCGGATCTTGCCATCAAGGAAACGGGATTTGGCGAGCTGATCCCCGAGGCGGAAGTGTTCATATTTGATGAGGCGCACCAGATCCCTGATATTGCCAGTCAGTACTTTGGTCAGTCGATCTCGAGTCGACAAATCCAGGATCTGGCTAAAGACATCGAGATTGGTTATCGCACTGAAGCCAGAGACATGCGTCAGTTGCAAAAGGCAGGTGACCGGTTGTCTCAGGCTGCAATGGATATGCGTATTGTGTTGGGAGACACCGGATTTCGGGGTAACTGGCGTGATGCAATTGCCTCTCCGAGCATTAAGCGCGAGATGGATCGTCTGCTCGATGCACTGAATCTGGTGATTGATGTACTTAAGCTTGCTTTGGGGCGCAGTCAGCTGTTGGATACGGCGTTTGAGCGTGCAACTCTGGTCAAAGGACGTCTTGAACGAGTCTGTGATGTGACAATTACGGGTTACTCCTATTGGTACGATACGTCGCCACGTCATTTTAGTTTGCATATTACCCCTCTCACGGTCGCCGATAAATTCCATGAACAGGTGGAGATGAAGGGGGGGGCGTGGATATTTACTTCTGCGACTTTGGCCGTATCTGATGATTTTGGTCACTTTACCTCCCGATTAGGGCTGGTTCCTGAGCAACAGTTTTCGCTGCCGAGCCCATTTGACTATCCGAGTCAGGCCAGATTATGCGTTCCGCGCTATCTACCGGAGCCGAACAGTCAGGGGCTCGCCGATAAACTGGTACGAATGTTGTCGCCGGTGATTGAACAAAATCAGGGACGTTGCTTCTTCTTGTGTACCTCGCATAGCATGATGCGTGAGTTGGGGGAAAAGTTTCGAGAGAGTTTATCGTTACCCGTGTTACTTCAAGGTGAAACTAGTAAACAGAAAACGTTGGCCGAATTCATGGAGCTGGGTAATGCACTATTGGTGGCGACGGGCGCATTCTGGGAAGGAATAGATGTTAGAGGTGACACGCTGAGCTGTGTTATTATCGACAAACTTCCGTTTACGGCACCTGATGATCCGTTGTTAAAGGCACGCATTGAGGATTGTAAGTTGCAGGGGGGGGACCCGTTTCAACAGGTTCAGCTGCCCGATGCCGTAATTACGCTAAAGCAAGGGGTGGGGAGACTGATACGTGATCAGAAAGATCGAGGCGCACTCATCATATGTGATAATCGCCTGGTGACCAGAGAATATGGCGCCACGTTTTTGGCCAGCCTGCCTCCAATCCCGCGAACTCGGGATCTTGCAAATATAAAACAGTTTCTTGCACTGGAAACATCATCGAGTGCAGCACAAGAACATATTGAGAACTAAATGACTAACAAAATTCTAGCCATCGATACCGCAACAGAAAACTGCTCAGTTGCTCTGCTTGTTGGTGATAAGACTTACACTCGCAGTGAACTCGCGCCTCGTGACCACACGAAGAAGGTACTGCCAATGGTCGATGAACTACTGAAGGAAGCTGGCCTGACGTTATCGGAGTTGGATGCACTGGCGTTTGCTCGTGGACCGGGCAGTTTCACCGGTGTTCGCATATGCATTGGAATTGCTCAGGGGCTTGGTTTTGGTGCAGAGCTACCAATGATTGGTATTTCAACATTGAAAGCGATGGCGCAGGGAGCATATCGCACAAATGGCACCACTCAGGTTGCCAGCGCGATCGATGCGCGAATGAATGAGGTATATTGGGGCCGATTTGAGCGTATGGAGTGTGGCGACTGGAGTGAGTTCGACCATGAACAAGTAGTGCCACCTGCCGTTCTGGTAGACAATCTGACTGAAGACGAGGGTTGTTGGGGCAGAGCGGGCACAGGTTGGGATGCTTATTCTGACGCAATGACAACGCTGGCTATCACCACCGAGCCGACAGCGGTATTGTATCCTGAGGCTCAGGACATCGCGTTTTTGGCGCAATTTGAGCTGGCAAAGGGCAACACGGTTGCTGCTGAAGAAGCCAGCCCGGTTTACCTGCGTGACACCGTGGCCTGGAAGAAACTCCCTGGCAGAGAATGATAAGGTAAGGCTAAAGTGTCGTTGCACTTTAGCCAGCTGATCCTATGGTTTCGATTAACGGTCTACCGTCTACACCCACTTCACGTCAGACACAGAAAGCCAATCGCAAGAAGGCGGTGTCCAAGGCGTCTACGTCTCAGAGCTCCCAATCGACTACACAATCGACTCAAGTCACAAAAGTAGCTCAGGCGGTTGCCCATTCCGTTAAACAGGTATCGGAGGCGGACGTACAGCGTGCTCAGGTTCAGTATGATCTGCCTGAAGGCCGCTCCAGGAAAGCCCTCGAAGCCTATATGAATGTAATGAATCGTGCCAAGAGAGAGGAACTTGAACAGTTACTCGGTGTCGATATTTATATATGAAAATACACCTAAGTGACCAATTTGCATTTAAAGGTAACAAGTATGAAAATGCTGGCGAAGTTGGGCAGTCTAATGGGACTAAGTGCGCTACTGAGTGCGTGCGGCAGTCTCCCAGAGCAATTAGCCACCACCAATGAAAACGTAACAGCGCAGTATCAACTGGTAGTGGATGCGGCGAAGGGGACAGAAGTACGCCTCGGCGGGGTCATTGATACCGTGAAGAACCTACCGGATCAAACTCGAATTGAAATTGTTAATCTTCCCATTGATAAATACGGTAAGCCGGATATCGATCAGGAGCCAAACGGCCGCTTTATCGCCTATGTTGATGGTTTTGTTGATCCGGTTACCTACTCCCGTGGACGATTGATTACCGTTGGTGGCAACAAAGATGGCGTAGAGCGCGGAAAAGTTGGGGAATTTGAAGCCGACTTTCCGGTCATTCAGGCCTATGGCCAATATTTGTGGCGGGTGGAAGAGCGATTGATCATCAACCGGCATACCAGTGCGTTCAGTACTTGCTGGGGGTACTACTGTGATGACTTTTACTACGGCCCGACTCAGGGGCGAGTTATTAAAGAGGTGAAGTAACCTTGCATTCAGAACTTCAGGAGAAGTCTGTCAGAATCGATGACAGAACCATCGCCTATCTCGAATTAGAAGCCTCAAAAACGACCGCTAAGACGGTCGTTTTTATTCATGGCTGGATGGACAACGCCGCGAGCTTTCTCCCGCTGCTTTCGCGAATCGAGCAGCAGCGACTGAACTGGCGCGTTATTGCATTGGATTTGTCAGGTCATGGCCATTCAAGCCATAAGAGTGAACACCATTTTTATAACTTTCACGACTATATTGACGATCTTCACCGCATATTGATTAAAATCCAAGCGGTTGATGTTTATCTGGTAGGACATTCACTTGGTGCATTGATTGCAAGTTGCTATAGTGCAGCCTTTCCTGACAAAGTCTCGGGATTAGTTCAAATTGAAGCGCACTTTCCATTGGCAGAATCCGCCGATCTGGGCGTTGAGCGACTTCGCAAAGGGATCGAGAGTCGCGAGCGTTGGCGTAATAAGTCTCTCAAGCCCGTCCCATCGAAACAAGATGCAATAAAGATGAGAATGCGAGCGACCAAGCTCGATGCTGAGACGGTAACGCCGATTGTCGAGCGGGATCTACACCAGATTGGAGGTCAGTGGTATTGGCGTCATGACGGTAAGCTCAAGTGTGAGTCGGTCTATCGAATGACAGAGCAGCACGCCCAGGAGGTGATGGCTGCCATCACAGTACCTCACCTGATCATCTTAGGGCATAGAGGCTATCCGTATTTGCGCCAAGCCCATTGGTTATCCCTATTGAACCATGCGCAAATTGTGCAAGTGGAGGGTGATCACCATTGCCATTTAGAGTCCCCTCAAGAAGTCGTTGAACTAATACTTGGACTAGTTAACAAAAATTAAACAAGTGTTTGAGTCTTTCGTGCGCAAACTGGTCTGCTGTGTTGTAATGGCAGGAATAATAAAAACATTCACAGGGCTTTTGATTGTTAACAAGTTTTTAAACTTTGTTTCGATGTGAATGAAATCTGTGAATACGAAAGAGTGACCTTACACGCAAGGAGTATAATTGTGGATAAACCTTGGCTTTCGCGATACCCAAGTGACGTGCCTGAGCACATCAATCCGGATCAGTATCCTTCTTTAGTCGAAATGTTTGAGCAGTCAGTGCATAAATTTGCTGACCAGCCAGCCTTTATGAATATGGGTTCGGTGATGACATTCCGTAAACTGGAGGAGCGCAGTCGAGCCTTTGCCGCTTATTTGCAAAATGAGCTCAAACTTAAGAAAGGCGATCGCGTTGCGATCATGATGCCAAACCTACTGCAATACCCAGTAGCACTGTTCGGTGTGCTTCGTGCAGGCCTGATTGCGGTTAACGTCAATCCGCTTTATACCCCAAGAGAGCTCGAACATCAGTTGAATGATGCCGATGCCAAAGCCATTGTCATTGTTTCCAACTTCGCCAGTACGCTTGAACAAGTGGTGGAAAATACACCAATCAAACACGTCGTATTGACCAGTCTGGGGCAAATGCTGCCAACAGCGAAAGGCACCGTGGTGGATTTTGTCGTGAAATACGTCAAGGGTATGGTGCCTAAATACGATCTGCCAGGCGCGATTTCATTCAAAAAGGCACTGCATAAAGGTCGTCGCCTTCAATATGTTAAGCCATTTATGACGGGCGATGATATCGCTTTCCTACAGTATACCGGCGGTACGACAGGCGTGGCGAAAGGGGCGATTCTGACCCACCGTAATATGATTGCCAACGTGATGCAGGCGAAGGGGATGTATTCACCAGTACTCAATGAAGGGCGTGAGTTGGTAGTGACGGCATTGCCGCTATATCACGTCTTCGCACTGACGGTAAACTGCCTGTTGTTCATTGAAATGGGGGGCCAGAACCTCCTCATCACCAACCCACGTGATATACCGGGCTTTATTAAAGAGCTGCAAAAGTACCCGTTTACCGCCATCACAGGGGTAAACACACTATTTAATGCACTGCTCAACAACGAAGATTTCCATGAACTCGATTTTCGTGGCTTAAGACTATCCGTTGGTGGCGGTATGGCAGTACAACGTGCCGTTGCGGAGCAGTGGAAGAAAAGCACAGGTTGCTTGTTGCTTGAAGGCTATGGTCTGACGGAATGCTCTCCGCTGGTGGCCGCTTATCCTCATGATCTGGCCGAATATAATGGCTCTATTGGTTTGCCTGTGCCGTCGACAGAAGTTCGAATCGTTGATGAAGAAGGCAATCCGGTGACTGATGACTCGAAAGGGGAACTGCAGGTGCGTGGTCCGCAGGTGATGCAAGGCTACTGGCAACGAGCGGAAGCAACCAAAGAAGTCATTAATCAGGAGGGTTGGTTATCAACCGGTGATATCGTGCAGTTTGATGACGAAGGTTTCTTGCACATTGTTGACCGTAAGAAAGACATGATTCTGGTCTCAGGTTTTAATGTCTATCCGAATGAGATTGAAGACGTTGTGGCGCTGAATGATAAAGTTCTGGAAGTGGCGGCCATCGGCGAAGCAAATGAAGCGTCCGGTGAAATTGTGAAGATCTTTGTGGTGAAGAAAGACGCCTCTCTCACAAAAGAAGAGCTTATCGACCATTGTCGTCAACACCTGACTGGCTACAAAATCCCGAAACGAGTCGAGTTCAGAGAAGATTTGCCAAAAACCAACGTTGGTAAGATCCTGCGCCGAGTGTTGAGAGAAGAGAACGACGCCAAGCTGACGAAAACGTCAGAAAAAACGGTTTAACATTAACCTTTCAATACGATCAATGCTAAAATGCCAGCCCTCAGTGCTGGCATTGTTTTTTTTAAGAGAGATTGAGTGGAATATAAAATCGTAACAGAGTTTGCCGAATTGGAGTCGGTGTGTAACCAGGCTCGTGAGTCCGATGTAGTTATGTTGGACACAGAGTTTGTGCGCATTCGTACTTACTACCCAAAGCTGGGTTTGATTCAGCTGTACGACGGTGAGCAACTGTCACTTATTGATCCACTATCTATCAGTGATTTCACTCCGCTACAAGAATTGCTGCTGGATGCCTCTGTGCTGAAAGTGTTGCATGCCTGTGGTGAAGATTTGGAGGTGTTCCAGAACAGCTTTGGTTGTATGCCTTTCCCTATGGTTGATACTCAGATCATGGCGGCCTTTCTGGGGCATGGTCTTTCAACGGGTTTCGCCACGTTGGTGGAAGAGTACCTGGGTATTGAACTCGATAAAAGCGAGTCCAGAGCAGACTGGGTGGCGCGTCCATTAACGGACAAACAGCTGGATTATGCTGCAGCTGATGTACATTACTTATGGCCTTTGTACTTCAAGCTGTTTGCACAAGTCGAAGCCAAAGACTGGTGGGATGCAACGCAGCAGGAGTCAGAGCTGCTGATGCAAAAACGCATTAAATCTGTGAACCCTGACAACGCTTATCTGGACATTAAAGGGGCCTGGCAGTTAAAACGTAAGCAGTTAGCAGTGCTTAAGCCTCTCGCTACATGGCGCTTGAATGAAGCGTTAAAACGCGACCTGGCGTTGAATTTTGTCATTAAGGAGCAAGAGCTCTGGACTATCGCCAGATTCGGTTTGACCAAGCCAAAGAAAATGGAAGAAGAAGGGGTGGATCCGAGAGCGATTCGCCGCCACGGGGAGCGAATTGCGGCTATCGTTAAGCGAGCTCAGCAGACCCCGGAAGAGGAGCATCCCGACAAGATTGAACGTCTGATGGACTTTCCTGGCTACAAACAGGCTTTCAAAAAACTAAAAGATGAAGTGAAAAAAGCGGCGCAGCACAGCGGATTGGCGAATGAGTTTCTGGCGTCGAAGAAGCAACTCAATCAATACCTTTCCTGGGTTTGGAAGTATGACCGTGATCCGGCCAGATTGCCTGACGTAATGCAAGGCTGGCGATTGGAGTTGTTTGGTCGCAATCTGGACAAATTAGTGTGACCCGTCCTGATATGGGTTGACACTTTTTAGATTAAAACGCTCGATGTACTTCATCGGGCGTTTTGTATTTTAGAGCCGTGTGTGGTCTCTTTTCATTATAGAGTCTCACTGATTCTGCAACCATTTTCCGAGCTTCACTCAAGTTACTCGGCTTGTTCAGTAAGTACTCCATTTTTAAGATCCCATTGACCCGTTCTGCTAGAGCATTTTGATAGCAGTCATAACCATCAGTCATGGAGCAGCTTACCCCATGTTTATTGTGTAGTGCTTGGTATTCTCCTGAACAATATTGGAGACCTCTGTCTGAGTGGTGGATCAGCTCATCGCTACGCTTTCGTTTCTTTAGAG
>NZ_FNVG01000045.1 GCF_900107935.1 Vibrio hangzhouensis
ATCATTATGAGTGATGTGCTCTAACCAGCTGAGCTACGTAGCCACTCTTGAGAGCGAGAGAATATAATACAAACTCGTCTCTTGTGCCAACGTTTTTTTTCAAAAACTTGCCACTTTAAAAGTGGCAGGGCTACCTGGATTCGAACCAGGGAATGGCGGCATCAAAAGCCGCTGCCTTACCGCTTGGCGATAGCCCTGCAGAAAACAACGAGTAAACGTTATTTCTAAAAGATGGTGCGGAAGGAGAGACTTGAACTCTCACACCTTGCGGCGCCAGAACCTAAATCTGGTGCGTCTACCAATTCCGCCACTTCCGCATTATTTCCTAACTACTCTGAAATAAGAGTGTTTAGGAAATGGTGGCTACGACGGGATTCGAACCTGTGACCCCATCATTATGAGTGATGTGCTCTAACCAGCTGAGCTACGTAGCCATTTCCATATTGTTGATTCTCTTTGAAAGTTGCCTTATCGCTGAGAACGGGGCGCATTATGCGGAGTTGAGTTTGATGCGTCAACTTTTTTTGCGAAGAAATTTGCGAAAAAGTGCCGTTCGGGTTTTTTTTAATCAAACCGCTCTGTTTATGATCTAAATCTGCTAATGAATTGACAACTTTAATGGGTTTGTTTCGGATAGCAAATGGATGATAGAGAGCTCTCGCAGACCTTGAAAAATAACAAAAGCCAGCAGGTGCTGGCTTTTTAATCGTTTTAGGTGCTCGATAGCTTATACGTTAAAGCGGAAATGAATAACATCACCATCTTTAACAATGTATTCTTTACCTTCTAGACGCCATTTACCCGCATCTTTTGCACCAGATTCACCGTTGTACTGGATGAAGTCGTCATAACCAACAACTTCTGCACGGATGAAACCTTTTTCAAAGTCTGTGTGGATTTTGCCTGCCGCTTGAGGTGCTGTTGCACCGACTGGGATAGTCCATGCGCGAACTTCTTTTACACCTGCCGTGAAGTAGGTTTGAAGAGTCAGTAGTTCGTAACCAGAGCGGATCACTCGGTTAAGACCAGGCTCTTCAATGCCCATGTCTGCCAGAAACTCTTCACGATCTTCATCATCTAGCTCAGAAAGCTCAGATTCGATAGACGCACAAACCGCAACAACAACATTGTTTTCTTTTTCTGCATACTCACGTACTGCATCTAGATATGGGTTGTCTTCAAAACCATCTTCATTAACGTTCGCGATGTACATGGTTGGCTTGAGCGTCAGGAAGTTTAAGTAGCCGATGGCTGCGAGTTCTTCTTTTGCTAGATCAACTGTACGAGCCATACCACCTTCAGTTAGAACTGGAAGCAGTTTTTCAAGTACGGTTAGCTCAAATTTAGCGTCTTTGTCGCCGCCTTTTGCTTTCTTGGCGTTACGCTGGATTGCACGCTCACAAGAATCAAGGTCAGCAAGCGCTAGCTCAAGGTTGATGACTTCGATGTCTTCGATAGGAGAAACTTTACCAGCAACGTGTACGATGTTTTCGTTCTCAAAACAGCGAACAACGTGACCGATCGCGTCAGTTTCGCGGATGTTAGCGAGGAATTTGTTACCAAGACCTTCACCTTTAGAAGCACCGGCAACAAGACCCGCGATATCTACAAACTCCATCGTAGTTGGAAGAATTTTCTGCGGATTAACAATTTTTGCCAGCGCGTCTAGGCGTAGATCTGGCACAGGTACGACGCCTGTGTTTGGTTCGATAGTACAGAACGGGAAGTTTGCTGCTTCGATACCAGCTTTAGTCAGTGCGTTAAACAGAGTTGACTTACCAACGTTTGGTAGACCAACGATGCCACATTTAAAACCCATGATTGTAAACCTTATTCAGCTTTGAAGGTGTGTAAGCGATTTTGTGCTTTTGTCAGGCCATCTTTTAATAAGATGTCGAGACTACGGACCGATTCATCCACGACAGCGTCAAGACACTCTTGTTCTTTTGCCGGCGCTTTACCGAGTACATAACCTGACACTTTGTCTTTGTGTCCTGGATGGCCGATGCCAATCCTCAGACGATAGAATTCTTTATTGTTGCCCAGCTTGCTAATGGTATCTTTCAGACCATTATGACCGCCATGACCACCGCCTTTCTTAAACTTGGCGACACCCGGAGGCAAGTCTAGCTCATCGTGAGCCACCATGATTTCCTCGGGCTTGATCTGGTAGAACTTTGCCAGTGCCGCGATGGCTTTACCTGACAGGTTCATGAAGGTCGTTGGAATTAACAGTCTTAAGTCACTGCCGTTCACCAGGATTCGTCCTGTGAGACCGAAGAACTTGGCTTCATTCTTTAGCGTAACATTGTGAATACGAGCGAGTTCCTCGACAACCCATGCTCCTGCATTGTGGCGCGTTCGCGCATATTCAGGTCCAGGGTTAGCAAGGCCTACAAGCAATTTTATTTGCTGAGTCAACGTTAAGATCTCTCTTGAATCTCAAAAGCGCGGTATGATAGCACACTAAGTTGGCACAAAAAAATGTGAATACAAAAAAACCACTTCGAAGGGAAGTGGTTTTTTAGTTCTAGACGAAGATTACTTTGAAGTAAACATCGCAGAGATTGACTCTTCGTTGCTGATGCGACGGATTGCTTCAGCAAGCATGCTAGATAGAGTTAGCTGAGTAACTTTACCTGTAGCTGCCATCTCTTTAGATAGCGTGATTGAGTCAGTCACGATAACTTGGTCTAGAACGGAGCTCTTAATGTTCTTCGCTGCGTTACCAGAGAATACCGCGTGAGTTGCGTAAGCGAATACACGTTTAGCACCGCGCTCTTTCAGCGCTTCTGCCGCTTTACATAGCGTACCGCCTGTATCGATCATGTCATCAACGATCACACAGTCGCGACCTTCAACATCACCGATTAGGTTCATAACTTCAGATACGTTAGCACGTGGACGACGCTTGTCGACGATTGCGATATCGATATCACCTAGTGCTTTAGCGGTAGCACGAGCACGAACAACACCGCCTAGGTCAGGAGAAACAACCACTGGATCTTCAAGACCACGCTCAGCCATGTCTTCAAGAAGCACTGGAGTACCGAAGATGTTATCTACAGGTACATCGAAGAAGCCTTGAATCTGCTCTGCGTGTAGGTCGATAGTAAGTACGCGGTCAACACCAACGTTAGAAAGGAAGTCTGCAACAACTTTTGCAGTAATTGGCACACGGGCAGAACGTACACGACGGTCTTGGCGAGCATAACCAAAGTAAGGAATAACAGCAGTAATACGGCCTGCTGAAGCGCGGCGCATTGCATCAATCATTACCACTAACTCCATCAGGTTGTCGTTAGTTGGCGCACAAGTTGACTGAATGATGAATACATCACTACCACGAACGTTTTCATTGATTTGAACAGCGACTTCGCCGTCAGAGAAACGGTCAACAGTAGCATCTCCAAGAGAGATGTATAGACGGTCAGCAATACGTTGGGCTAGTTCAGGTGTTGCGTTACCAGCAAATAGCTTCATATCAGGCACGGTGGAAACCTCAGGGTTGCGTCCAGTTTAAACAGATTGTAAAAGGGCTAATTCATAGTTAGCCAAGGTCTCTAATAAAGGGGAGCGGTTGCATCCTTTCGCTATAAAAGCGGAGACATTGTCAGGTAGCATATCAAGGACTTTTTCTGCACTTTCCTTGCTGTTAAACACGGAAAAGACACAAGATCCGGTCCCCGTCAATCTTGACGGCGCGTATTGTAGCAGCCATGAAAGTTGCTTATCAACCTCTGGATACAGCATTCGGACAATTTTTTCGCAATCGTTTACGTAAGGGGTGTCCAAAAGCGTTGATAATGCTCGCTTTGGCGTGTTTCTGGTTAGTTCAGGATGTGTGAATATATCGACCGTCGCAATGCTGACTTGGGGCTTTATCACTAAATACCATTGTTCTTTTGGCATCGCAGGGGACAATTTTTCACCAACCCCTTCCGCAAAAGCGGCAAATCCGCGTACAAAAACTGGAACATCCGCGCCGAGCGCCAAACCTATTTCGGCCAGTTCATCCGTGGTCAGTTTGGTTTGCCAGAGAAAATTCAGTGCCACAAGTGCGGTGGCAGCATTGGATGAACCTCCGCCAATTCCACCGCCCATAGGCAAAATCTTGTCTAGGTTGATATGGGCACCGAAGGAGCAGCGAGTTTTTGTTTGCAAGGCAGTCGCGGCCTTCCAAATCAGATTATCTTCGGTTTTGACCCCTTCAATATCAGGTGAGAGGGTGATGTTTCCACTGTTATTGGCGGTGATTTCTAGCTCATCACAAAGGTCAATAAACTGAAATAGGGTCTGCAGCTCATGGTAACCATTGGCCTGTCGGCCGGTGATATAAAGAAATAAGTTCAGCTTTGCCGGGCTGGGCCATATTGTTGATTCTGCGATCATTGCTTTTGGTGTCACTGTTTTAGAGTCCATTTAGAAACGACAAGGTTCAGTTTGGTGTCCGCTTGGCGTAATTGCATTCGGGTTGGCATTGGAAGTGAGTAGGTATGGTCGTCGACAGGGAAGCTTCGATATTCGTTATAGTCCAGTTCCCAATGTTTGTTAGCGAGTTGCTTTTGCAAACTGCCGACAGTGTTGAACTCATTCAGCTGATATTGGTCGGCAGACGCTGGCAATCCAATCAACCAGTCACTGAGTTGCTCAATAGGTATGTCTAAGCCAGTCAATTGATAAATCAGCGCGTTGACATTTTTTCCCGACAGCTTTTGTCCGTCATAGGTTTCAATAAAAGAGCCATTGGGTGTCGAGGTTAGGTTGAATACAGTTTGACCCAAAAAAGTGGTGAGGCGGACCTGAGTTAAGTTGGCCGAGTAGGTCCAGTGTACATTGAGGGATTGACGCTGTTCAGGTGATATGTAACCCAACTTACCGTTGGCGGTGTATTGGGTCAAAGCCTTCAATTGCGAACGGTGAGCCTGCCACTCTACGCTTTCTGGTTCGGGGGGTAAGGTACTGCAGCCGAGCACAAACATTGCGGTTAATAGGTAAAAGAGGCGACGATGTAGTTTGTACATAGAAAATAACTTTTGTGATGGATTATTGTTCAAATTCAATACATTTTCGAAAGACTATAGCATCAATCCCACAAACTCAGGAAAACAATTGGTAAGAGTCTTTCAATAAATGGTGCCATCAAGTAAAATTCTGACCTATTTGTCAAACCTGTATCAGAGAATTCGCGTTACATGTCTTTGCTTGCTATTGGTATTAACCACAATACAGCGTCAGTCGATCTGAGAGAGAAAGTGGCGTTTCCGCCAGAAAAACTCGATAGAGCACTGAATGAGCTAAAAGAGAATACCAATGTTAATGGCTCAGTCATTTTGTCAACGTGCAACCGAACCGAAATCTATTGTGATACCGGGGAAGCCAACAAATCGCAATTGATTGACTGGCTGATTCGCTTTCACGATGTTTCGGCAGAAGAACTTAAACCTTCGCTGTATGTTTATGAAGACCAGGCGGCCATCAAGCATTTGATGCGCGTATCTTGCGGTCTGGACTCCTTAGTACTGGGCGAGCCGCAGATTCTGGGACAGGTTAAGCAAGCTTACGGTGATGCGAGGGAGCACCAATCGGTAGAAGGTGGCATCGAGAAACTGTTTCAAAAAACGTTTTCAGTGGCGAAAAGAGTGCGTACTGAGACCGAAATTGGTGGCAGCGCGGTCTCTGTGGCTTATGCTGCCTGTACCTTGGCAAGACAGATCTTTGAATCTATCGCGGACTCTACCGTGTTACTGGTCGGGGCAGGAGAAACCATTGAGCTTGTCGCCAAGCACCTGGAAGGCCACGGTTGCCAGAAGATGATTGTAGCTAACCGAACCAAGGAGCGTGCTGAAGTGCTTGCTTCTGAGTTCGGCGCTGAAGTGATTGCCTTGAATGAAATACCGGATGTGTTGCCAAGAGCGGACATTGTCATTAGCTCAACAGCAAGCCCACTGCCTATTATCGGTAAAGGTATGGTGGAAACCGCCATCAAACAGCGCCGCTACCAGCCAATGCTATTGATCGATATTGCCGTCCCCCGTGATATTGAATCGCAAGTGGGTGAATTAAGCGATGCCTATCTGTATACCGTTGATGATCTGCAATCAATCGTCGATAGCAATATGGAGCAGCGCAAGGTGGAAGCCATTCAGGCCGAAGCGATTGTGAGTGAAGAAAGCGCTCAATTCATGACCTGGATGCGCTCGTTGCAGGCGGTAGACAGTATTCGAGAATTCCGTAAAGAAGCAAACGACGTAAGACAAGATATACTTTCAAAAAGCTTACAAGCTCTAGCTGCCGGGGGAGACCCAGAGAAACTGCTGCTTGAGCTGAGTAATAAATTAACAAACAAGCTTATTCATGCGCCGACAAAAGCGCTACAAGATGCCGCTGAGCAGGGCGATCCTGCTAAGCTCATGGTCATCAGACAAAGTTTGGGCTTAGACCAGACTAAATAAGCCACACCCTGAGATAAGACTGCAATTATGAAAGCCTCCATTTTAGTTAAATTGGAAACTCTGGTTGAACGTTACGAAGAAGTTCAACACCTGCTTGGTGATCCTGATGTGATCGGTGATCAAGACAAGTTCCGTGCTCTGTCAAAAGAGTACTCTCAGCTTGAAGAAGTGACCAAGTGTTTCCAAGCCTACCAACAAGCTCAGGAAGATCTTGAAGCCGCTGAAGAGATGGCGAAGGAAGACGATGAAGAAATGCGCGAAATGGCGCAGGAAGAAATCAAAGACGCGAAAGCTGCGATTGAACGTCTGACCGACGAACTGCAAATCCTGCTGCTGCCGAAAGATCCAAATGATGAACGCAATTGCTTCCTGGAAATCCGTGCTGGCGCGGGTGGCGACGAAGCGGGTATCTTCGCGGGCAACCTATTCCGTATGTACTCTAAGTTTGCAGAGAAAAAAGGTTGGCGTATTGAGGTGATGAGCTGCAATGAGTCAGAGCAGGGCGGTTATAAAGAGATGATCGCTAAAGTTTCTGGTGACGCAGTTTACGGCACAATGAAGTTTGAATCTGGTGGTCACCGTGTACAGCGTGTTCCAGAGACAGAATCGCAAGGTCGTGTTCACACCTCTGCTTGTACTGTAGCGGTAATGCCTGAGATCCCAGAAGCGGATCTGCCAGAAATCAAAGCGGCGGACCTTAAGATTGATACCTTCCGTGCATCAGGCGCGGGTGGTCAGCACGTTAACACCACTGACTCAGCTATTCGTATTACCCACTTACCAACAGGTACAGTGGTTGAGTGTCAGGATGAGCGTTCACAGCATAAGAACAAAGCCAAAGCGATGGCGGTTCTAGCGGCGCGTATCGTTCAAGCAGAAGAAGCTCGCCGCGCGGCAGAGGTTTCTGATGCTCGTCGTAACCTACTGGGTTCGGGTGACCGTAGTGACCGTATTCGTACTTATAACTACCCACAAGGCCGTGTGTCTGATCACCGCATCAACCTGACGCTTTATCGTTTAAATGAAGTGATGGAAGGTGATATGGCAAGCCTTATCGACCCAGTGCTTCAAGAGCACCAAGCCGATCAGCTGGCTGCGCTGGCAGAGAACAACTAATTCATGTCTTTAGATATGTCGATAGAAGCGGTGCTCAAACGGGCATCGCTTGTTCTTTCTGAGGCGGGCAGTGATTCGCCAGCCCTTGATGCTGCAGTGTTGCTGTGCCATGTTCTGGATAAGCCACGCAGTTACCTGCTGACCTGGCCAGAGAAGTGCCTGACCGAGACTGAATCCAGCGCATTTGATGCCTTGATGACCCGACGCGTAGCAGGTGAACCGGTCGCTTACATCATGGGTGAACGGGAGTTCTGGTCACTGCCGCTTAACGTGGCACCGAGCACTCTTATCCCGAGACCCGACACCGAACGTCTGGTGGAACTGGCGCTAGAGAGAGCGCAACGTCTGGACGGAGAAATCCTCGATTTAGGTACCGGCACCGGGGCAATTGCGCTTGCGCTAGCGTCTGAATTGCCGCATCGTGCGGTAACCGGTGTCGATTATCAGCAAGAGGCGGTGGCACTGGCTCAGGGCAATGCAGCTAAGCTTCACATCAACAATGCTAAGTTTTGCCAGGGAAGTTGGTTTGAGCCCATTGAGGGCGGACACACATTTGCAATCATTGTCTCTAACCCTCCTTATATTGACGAAAATGATCCTCATCTCGTTCAGGGTGATGTGAGATTTGAACCCTCGACGGCGTTGATTGCTCAAGAGAACGGTCTGGCTGATATTAAGACCATCACCGCCCAAGCGCCCGAATATCTGTTAGAAGGCGGGTGGCTGCTGTTTGAACATGGGTTTGAACAGGGAGCGGCGGTACGAGGTATTTTGCTTGAGAACGGCTTCAGCGATGTAGTCACTGAACAGGACTATGCAGGCAACGATAGAGTGACACTCGGAAAGTGGCACTCGTAAACCAATAAGAGAAATAGAGAGAAGTAGCTATGTATGAAGGATTAAAGCATTTTCACATGATGACAATCGCCATTTCTGTGGTTTTGCTTTCAGTACGTTTTGGACTGATTGTGGCTAACTCCGCGAAGGTGAATCACCCATTTTTGAAGCGCTTTCCTCATATCAATGACTCATTGTTGTTGCTATCAGGCTTTGGCTTGATCGCGATCACCGGTTTTATTCCGTTCACGGACGCAGCGCCGTGGATGACAGAAAAAGTGACCTGCATTATGGCTTATTTTGCTCTGGCCTTTTTCACGATTAAGCTAGCAAAGAACAATTTATTAAGAACATGCGCATTTTTGGGTGCGCTGGGATGGCTGATGATGGCAGGCAAAATCGCTATGCTTAAGACGCCGTTCCTGATGGGGTAGGCAATGATTGAACTGTTTGACGAAGATTTTGATGCGATCGAGTTGGTTGAAGGTGCACTGATCTTAAACAAAGCGGTGGATCCTGATACCCAACAAAATTGGGCGGAAGCAGAGCTGGCACGTCTGGCAAAAGAGGCGGAACAGTCACTGTTTCATGAACGTGATGACAAGCAGCGTTTGGACTCGCTACTTCGTTTGTTTTACACCGAGTGGCAATTCTGTGGAGACCATGACGCTTACTTCTCTTCGGAGAATGCGTTCATCGACAAAGTACTGGAAAGACGTAAAGGCATTCCGGTCAGTTTGGGAGCGATTCTGCTTTATTTGGGGCGAAAACTCGGAATGCCCCTTGAGGCGGTGACCTTCCCAACCCAGTTTCTGGTCAAGGTTAACTGGCCTGGCGAAGCGCCAGTCTATATCAATCCTTATGATGGCGAGTATGTTAGTAAGAAGCGCCTTCATGCCTGGTTAATTGGCAATGATGGTCCTTTGGTTAAACTTGAAGCCAAGCACCTGGCCACTTCCGATAATCCAACGGTAATTGGTCGTTGGTTGGCGTTATTGAAAAGTGCCTTGTTACGCGAAGAAAAGTACACATTAGCACTACGTTGTACTGACCTTGCACTGACTTTTGTTCCGGACGACCCGTATGAAATCCGCGATCGCGGCTATATTTATCAGCAGTTGGATTGTCATCAAATAGCGGCAACAGACTTTCAATATTTCATTGAACAGTGCCCCGATGACCCTGCTATAGAATTGTTGAAAACGCAGGTATCAGCGATTAATCGCTCACCTGTCACGCTTCACTAAAATTGAGATTACAACATGGAAATGAAAACAGTACACGTGGGTGATATCCCAGTAGCCAACGACAAGCCTTTTACTCTTTTTGCGGGAATGAATGTGCTGGAATCGCGTGATTTGGCGATGCAGATCTGTGAACACTACGTGATGGTGACAGAAAAACTGGGTATTCCGTATGTGTTTAAAGCATCGTTTGATAAGGCTAACCGCAGCTCCGTGCACTCTTACCGTGGGCCTGGTCTGGAAGAAGGTATGAAGATCTTCCAGGAGCTGAAAGATACCTTTGGTGTGAAGATCATTACTGATGTTCACACTGAAGAGCAGGCACAGCCAGTGGCTGATGTTGTCGATGTCATTCAGTTACCAGCATTTTTGGCACGTCAAACGGATCTTGTGGAAGCTATGGCGAAGACAAACGCTGTGATCAATGTAAAGAAACCTCAGTTCATGAGCCCTGGACAAGTCGGGAACATTGTCGACAAGTTTGCTGAGTGTGGTAACGACAAGATCATTCTATGCGAGCGTGGTTCATGCCATGGTTACGATAACTTGGTTGTGGATATGCTTGGTTTCGGCGTGATGAAGAAAGCGTCTAATGGCAGTCCAATCATCTTTGACGTGACCCATTCGCTACAGATGCGCGATCCTTCGGGGGCAGCTTCAGGCGGTCGTCGTGAGCAAACGGTCGAGCTTGCTAAAGCAGGCCTGGCTACTGGGATTGCAGGCTTGTTTATTGAAGCTCACCCAAACCCAGACAAAGCGTTATGTGACGGTCCATCGGCTCTGCCATTAGATAAGTTAGAACCGTTCCTGGCACAAATGAAGGCGTTGGATGATTTGATTAAAGGGTTTGAGCACATCGACATTAAATAGTCGTATTGCTTACAGCTCGGTTATGTATAAAAAGCCAGTCCGTTTAGGGCTGGCTTTTTTTATGTTTACTAAATATGTTGAGCAATCGTTTTTACGCAGAATTACAACTATGTAACGAGTGAATCCCTCGCTATCCCCCGGTCATTTCATTAACCTTATTTTGAATCAGATATTTATCCTGATGATTTTATAGTCACAAGCAATGCAACTTGTGACATAGACTACAAAAAAGTGAAATGAGAATGTTATGTTTGTAGTGTTAATTTAAACTATCGCATATTTTGCCGATGTTTCTCTTTACGTCTATTCGATTCCTATCGGCAATCAGTGCGAGCGTTTACTAAAATGCTCTAGGCAGTGGATCCCCCCAAAGTTCAAAGGTATGACAATGAAAAAAAGCCTTATGTTTAAATCCGTACTAAGTGCGGCCATCATCGCGTCACTAGCAGGATGCGCAACTCAACCTGAGCAAGAATGGAATGCTGATGAAACTTATAAGCTAACTATTCTGCATACCAACGACCACCACGGTCGCTTCTGGCAAAACAAATACGGCGAGTATGGCATGGCGGCGCGTAAGACGTTGATCGATGACATTCGCACTCAAGTAGAAGCTGAAGGCGGTAGCGTACTTCTTTTGTCTGGTGGTGATATCAACACAGGTGTTCCGGAGTCCGATCTTCAGGATGCAGAGCCAGACTTCAAAGGTATGAGCATGATTGGCTACGATGCTATGGCTTTGGGTAACCACGAGTTCGACAACCCACTAGAAGTTCTGTTTAAGCAGAAAGAGTGGGCAAACTTCCCTATGCTTTCGGCGAACATCTACGATAAGAAGACTGGTGAACGTCTGTTTGACGCATACCACATTTTCAAAAAGCAAGGCATCAAAATTGCTGTTATCGGTCTGACAACGGAAGATACTTCTAAGATTGGCAACCCAGAATATATCGGTGACATCGAGTTTCGTGATCCTAAGGTAGAAGCGAAAAAACTGATCGCAGAACTAAAAGAGACTGAAAAACCAGATCTTATCTTCGCGGTGACGCATATGGGTCACTATGAAGATGGCAAGCGCGGCGTTAACGCACCGGGCGATGTCGCGTTAGCGCGTTACCTGAATGAAGGTGACCTAGATATGATCGTTGGTGGTCACTCACAAGAGCCTGTCTGTATGGAAGGCCCTAATGTTGTGAAGAAAAACTTCAAACCAAGTGATGAGTGTAAACCAGATGTTCAAAATGGGACCTGGATTGTTCAGGCTTACGAGTGGGGCAAATACGTGGGTCGAGCGGACTATGAGTTCACAAATGGTGAACTCAACATGGTCAGTTATGACCTGATCCCTGTAAACCTGAAGAAGAAAATCAAAGTTGATGGGAAAAGTCAGCGCGTACTGGTTGAAGACGAAATCAAACCGAATGCAGAAATGCTGGCATTCCTGACGCCATTCCAGGAAAAAGGTCAGGAGCAGCTTGGTGCCAAAATCGCGAACACCAATGGTAAGCTTGAAGGTGACCGTAACGTGGTTCGCTTTAGCCAGACTAACCTGGGCCGTTTAATTGGTACAGCGCACATGGAGCGCGCGAAAGCCGACTTTGCGGTAATGAACTCAGGTGGTGTACGTGACTCTATTGCAGAAGGTGATGTGACATACAAAGACGTATTGATTGTTCAGCCATTCGGCAACATCATCACTTATACCGACATGACAGGTGCAGAAGTACTTGATTACCTCAATGTGGTCGCAACCAAACCAGTAGACTCAGGTGCGTACGCTCAGTTTGCAGGCATTTCAATGACTGTAGGTAAGGAATCGGTGTCTGACGTTAAGATCAACGGCAAAGCTCTGGATCCAAAAGCAACGTATCGCTTTACGGTACCAAGCTTCAACGCGGCTGGTGGTGACGGGTATCCGAAACTAACAGGTCACCCTGGTCACGTGAATACGGGTTTTGTTGACGCAGAAGTACTGAAAGAGTACCTGGAAGCGAACAGCCCTATCGATGTGAACCAATACCTGCCTAAAGGTGAGATGGTTTATAAGAACTAGACTTTAAACAAGTTTTAGTCGATATAATAGAGCGGTGCCAACAGGCACCGCTTTTTCTTTGCTGAAAAAGCGCAGGACGGCAATGTTTCGCGGAGTAATAGAATGACACCGGCAATCAATCTCGCCAAAAAGAAGAAAATCACACACACCGTTCATCAATACGATCATGATCCAAGACATGATAGTTACGGCCTGGAAGCGGTGGAAGCGCTGGGACAAGATCCCGACTCAGTCTTTAAAACCCTGCTGTTCGCCATCAATGGTGAACCGAAAAATCTCGCAGTTGCGGTTATTCCAGTGGAAGAAAAGCTCAATCTCAAGCTAGCTGCAAAAGCAGCAGGGGGCAAAAAGGCTGAAATGGCAGACAAAGAGATCGCGCAAAAGACCACGGGCTATGTACTGGGTGGGATCAGTCCATTGGGGCAAAAGAAGGCGCTGCCAACTTTTATCCATACTTCGGCGCAGTACAGGGAGACAATGTGCGTGAGTGCAGGAAAACGTGGGCTGGAAATTGAGTTAGCGCCAGCCGATCTGGCGACACTAACTCGTGCAAAGTTTGTTAACCTTTGTGAGGCTTAAACCGTTACTTTTTCAACGACAAGGTGCCACCTACGCGTGGCTTAGACTGGGTTGGTTTGGAAGAAGTTGGCTTACCCGGTTTGCGCTGTCCTGACTTATTACCATGATTGGCGCGGCCAGCGCTCTGACCTTTACCACTGTGCGGCTTATCGGAATCAGACTTGCGGCGTTTGCTCTGGTTTGGTCCGCGACGAAACTCATCTGCACCGTGTCCAGAGAAGGTCTTCATCTTCTCTTTTTTTGCTTCTCGACGGGCATCATGCAGTTTTGCATCGGTCGCTTTTGTAATATGGCGCCCTTTGGCGTCTTTGCGAGAGGCTTCTTCAGTACTGACAGAACCTTCACACAGACGGTGAATTTCCGCGACTTCTTCTTCACTCAAATAGCGCCACTTGCCATTTGGAATACCGTCCAGAGAGACATTCATAATGCGTACGCGACGCAGTTTGAGAACATCGTAACCTAACGCTTCACACATACGACGGATCTGACGGTTTAGCCCTTGAGTCAGTGTAATGCGAAAAGAAAACTTGGTCTCTTGTGTTACCTGACAGGGTAGCGTGACGGTATCGAGAATGGCGACGCCGGAGGACATCTTTTTCAAAAAATCTTTGGTGACAGGCTTATCGACACGAACCACGTACTCTTTTTCGTGGTTGTTACCTGCACGAAGGATTTTGTTGACGATATCCCCATCGTTTGTCAGAAAAATCAATCCGTCAGACGGCTTATCCAGACGACCAATCGGGAAAATGCGTTTGTGGTGACCAACAAAGTCAACGATGTTACCTGGTACGTCACGTTCTGTGGTACAGGTAATACCGGTGGGTTTGTTTAAAGCAATATAGATTGGCTTCTCTTTGCTGCGTACTGGCTTACCATCAATTTCAACATTATCGCCAGGAAGAACTTTGGTGCCCATTTCTGGCACTTTTCCGTTGATGGTCACGCGCTGTTGCTCGATCAGCCTGTCGGCTTCACGGCGTGAACAAAACCCCGTTTCGCTAATGTACTTGTTGAGACGTTTTCCGTCGGCAGTGTTCTGCATGCGAAGTATTCACTCTATATTTAGGTCTGATTTTAAGGTCGCGTATTTTATACCCAACAGCGAACTAAGTCACTTAACTCATGCGTTTTTGATGTCGTTCTCGGTTTTCGAGCTTCTTTTCCTGGCTTTTTCTTAACATGACATAGACGGCCCCACTACCTCCGTGGAAGCGTTGTGCGCTGTGCACACACTGTACATCCTTAATTTGTGTCAGCCAGTGAGCCAGAAAACTCTTCATAAATGCTGGTGGGTTAGAGCTTTCACCACGGCCGTGTACAATGATCACGGTGCGAATATCCATGCGCATGCACTGCTGCAGAAATTTTACGACTTCGTCACGAGCTTCTTTCAGGGTTTTTCTATGCAAATCGAGTTTCGCTTGAAGTGGGTATTTGCCTAACCTCAGTTTGCGGTAGACGCCATCCTGCACGCCGTCACGCTTGAACTCAATGATATCGTCGGGTTTGACCATTGGCGCATAATCAATGGACAGATATTCCGGATCTTGCTCCGACAACCACAGTGCCGCCTCTCGCTTCGCTAATTGTGCATCTGAGACCTGGTGGGACTTTTTCAGTTCGACGGTATCGTTTTGAAGAGGCTTTACATCGCCCATCATTTGTTGAAATAGGTTTAGTTCATCGTCTTGAGACATGACTGCATCTCGAATAAGCCAATTTGCTTTCGAGTATATACGAAGTTTACGTGAAGGTGAGAGCATAAAAAACCGGAGTGAACAGGCGATCCACCCCGGTGCATAGCGGTTTTCTATTCAAAATAGAAGCTAAGCGATTCTAGTGAGGAGATTTGTCATTCATTACTTTGTAAATGAAGAAACCACCGTAAAACAGCATTAAGCCAATTGCTCCAAAGATAACGATCATTGAAGAGAGGCCGACTGGATTACCAAATAGGAGATCAAGCCAAAAGTCCATGTTTCCTCCAAAGTATTAATGACAGGGGTAACGTTAACTTTTGGTGTTAAATTGCACACTGATCTGGATCAATTGTTCTTGGTGTGTTAATAACCTGTATGTCACTGTGTGTATTTGGTCACGTTTTTCGTGCTTCTGGTTATATGCTGAGCAAACAGACTTAATAAATAAAAAAGTTGCTATAAAAGCCTTGCTTCAACAAAATTAATCAGTAATATACGCATCCGTTGCTGAGCAAGACTCATGACAACAATCTCGGTGAATAGCGCAGCTTGGTAGCGCATCTGGTTTGGGACCAGAGGGTCGGGGGTTCGAATCCCTCTTCACCGACCACTTTCAAAAAAGCCTCGCTCTTGTAGCGGGGCTTTTTGCATTCGGACGGGAAGACATTTGGCATGAGTGGGATGCG